>NZ_LR134313.1:0-1284694 GCF_900636765.1 Neisseria canis | reverse complement strand
TTGGGCATATCTCGGTCGCCGGTAAACATGCCGACAAGCCAGCCGGCATAATGCAGCTTCAACCATGCGCCGAGCTGCGGATAAAGCGCATGCAAGGCTTCCACTTCGGCCAGGCGCACGCCGTAAGGCGGGTTGGAAAGCATCATGCCGGCAGCGCCGTTGGGGCGCACATCCTGCGCATCGCTCACTGAAAACTGTATGAAAGCATCCACTTCTGCCGCGCGCGCATTGGCTTGAGCCGTGCGTATCATGTGGCGGTCATTATCGCTGCCGCCGATAGGTGCCGGTGCGTGCGCTATTTCTGCATCGTGCGCCGCCTGTTTGGTTTGAACCCACAAAGCACGGTCGAAATTTTTAAATTGCTCAAAACCAAAGCGGCGCATCAAACCGGGCGCACGGTGTATCGCAATCCAAGCAGCCTCCACGGCAATCGTTCCGCTGCCGCAAAACGGGTCTTGGAAAGGCTGCGTACCGTCGTACCCCGCCAGCATCAGCAATCCGGCCGCCAGATTTTCCCGCAGCGGCGCATCGCCTGCATCTTGCCTGTATCCGCGTTTAAACAGCGCTTCGCCGCTGGTATCGATAAAAATCTGAATATTGTTTTCATCAATGAATGCGTGAACGCGCACATCCGGGCGGTGTTTATCCACGCTGGGTCTGCTGCCTGTTTGCCCGCGGAAGCTGTCGCACAAAGCATCTTTGATTTTCAGCCCCGTAAAATCCAGGCTTTTTACCCGTGCGCGTTTGCCTTCCACTTTGACTTTAAACGTATTGTGCACATCAAACCAGTTATCCCATTGGATGTTGCGCGCCAAAGTGTAAATATCCTGCTCGCTGCGGAAGCTGCCTTTGGTCAGCCTCAGCAGCACACGGCTGGCGGTGCGCGAGTGCAGGTTCACGCGGTAAACTTGTTCCAAGCCGCCTTTGCATGCCACGCCCCCGTCCGTTGCCCGAATGTCGGAGCAGCCTTGTGTTTCCAGCTCGGTTTGCAATACAGGTTCCAAGCCCCGCGGGCAGGTAATGAATAGGGAATAAGTGGCCATATCTTCTCAATCTATAATGGAAATACGGGGCACATGCCCCGTTTACGGTAGATTATAACTGAAATGCCTGTCTGAAAGCAGGTTTAACCGGGTTAAAACTTTTTCAGACAGGCATGGCTCATGCTCGCGGCTTAAAGGCTAGTTGCCTTTGGCCACGCGGCGCCAGTGGTGCAGCAGCGGCTCGGTATAACCGTTGGGCTGCTCCGTGCCTTTAAACACCAGATCGCAGGCCGCCAAGAAAGCGGGCGAGCTGTCGAAACGGCCGACCATCGGCGTGTATGCCGCATCGCCTTCGTTTTGCTTATCCACTACGGCAGCCATGCGCTCCAAAGTTTCGCGCACTTGCTCTTTGCTTACCACGCCGTGCAGCAACCAGTTGGCAATATGCTGGCTGGAAATGCGCAAAGTCGCACGGTCTTCCATCAGGCCTACGTTATGGATATCGGGTACTTTCGAGCAACCTACGCCCTGCTCTACCCAACGAACCACATAGCCCAAGATACCTTGGCAGTTGTTATCCAGCTCTTGCTGTTTCTCTTCAGCCGACCAGCCGGTATTTTCAGCCACCGGAATCGTGAGGATTTCAGACAGGACTTTTTTATCGTCTTGCGCTTGGAAAGCCCGCTGCACATCAAACACGTTCACTTGATGATAGTGTAACGCGTGCAGCGTGGCCGCTGTCGGCGACGGAACCCAAGCAGTCGTTGCGCCAGATTTCGGATGGCCGATTTTCTGTTCCAGCATTTCCGCCATCAAATCGGGCATCGCCCACATGCCTTTACCGATTTGCGCTTTGCCCGGCAGGCCGCAGGCCAAACCTTGCTGAACATTGTTATGCTCGTAAGCCTTAATCCAATCG
This sequence comes from Neisseria canis, assembly GCF_900636765.1. Classification (NCBI taxonomy): domain Bacteria; kingdom Pseudomonadati; phylum Pseudomonadota; class Betaproteobacteria; order Neisseriales; family Neisseriaceae; genus Neisseria; species Neisseria canis. The sequence goes on along the minus strand of NZ_LR134313.1, from coordinate 1,282,792 downwards.
GTAGACTTCATATCGCCTTTGCGAACCATCGCGCCGGCATGCATGGAAGTATGCATTTCATCACCGGTGCGGTCGAGGAAGCCTGTGTTAATGAACACCAAGCGCTCTTTTGCCGCTTCGATACAGGCTGCCAGATTGGCAGAAGTGCGGCGCTCTTCGTCCATCACACCCATTTTCAGAGTATTGCGCGGCAAACCGGCCAAATCTTCAAATGCGCCGAACAATTCGTTGGCAAACGCCACTTCTTCCGACCCGTGCATTTTCGGTTTAACGATATACACCGAGCCAGAGCGGCTGTTGGTGTTTTCGCTGCGGTTCAAATCGAAAGGCGCAATCATTGCCGTCATCACACCGTCAAGGATGCCTTCGGGAATCTCGTTGCCGTCTTTATCCAACACCGCAGGTGTCGTCATCAAATGGCCCACATTGCGGATAAACAGCATAGAACGGCCGGGCAGCTTAAAAGAAGAACCGTCGGGCGCAGTATATTCGCGGTCGGGGTTGAGCTTGCGGGTAAAGGTTTTACCGTTTTTCTCAACTTCTTCCACCAAAGTACCGTTCATCAAACCCAGCCAGTTGCGGTAAACCAAAGTTTTATCTTCGCCGTCAACCGCTGCCACCGAGTCTTCGCAGTCCATAATGGTGGATAAAGCCGCTTCCATCACAATATCTTTAATACCGGCGGGATCTTGGCTGCCGATAGGGCTGTCTTTATCAATCAGAATATCGATATGCAGGCCGTTGTGCAGAAACAGTAAAGAAGAAGGCGCTTGCGGATTGCCGTTATAACCTTTAAACCATTCAGGCTGCTTCAAGCCGCTTTCGCTGCCGTCTTTCAATTTCGCTTTCAGTTGTCCGCCGTCTACGCTGTAAGCCAGCACATCTTTATGGCTGCCTTTGGCCAAAGGCAGGCTTTCATCCAATACCTTGCGCGCAAATGCAATAACCGCATCACCGCGCTTCGGATTGTAGCCTTTGCCCGGCGCCAAATCGCCGGTTTGATCAATCGCATTGGTACCGTAAAGCGCATCATACAGGCTGCCCCAGCGTGCATTGGCAGCATTCAATGCATAGCGCGCATTATTAATCGGCACCACCAATTGCGGGCCGGCCTGCTCGGCAATTTCACGGTCAACATTTTGAGTGGCAATTTTAAAAGAAGCCGACGCATCAACCAGATAACCGATTTCACGCAAAAACGCCTGATAGGCCGCCTCATCGCGAGCCGGGCCAGGGTTGGCTTTGTGCCATTCGTCCAGCTTCAACTGTATTTCATCCCGCTTGGCCAACAACTCGCGGTTTCTCGGCGCATATTTGTGCACCAAACCGGAAAGCGCTTGCCAAAACGTTTCCGGCGTGTGTTTGGTTTGCTTGGGAAGGATTTCTTCAACAATGAAACGGTAGAGATGATTGTCAACTTTCAAGTCAGCTGCTTGAGTGTATTGATAGGTCATTTTGTTCTCCTGAATTGTTTTTCTCATTTAAAGTAAAGTGCACGAAGAAAACATGCATACCGTAAAGAAAATAGCATTGATTAGCTTAAGAATAAATAGCCTGTCTGAAAATATTTAATTACACATCCTCAAACAAAATCTAGTTTTATTACAGAAACCATTGTCTTTCTTTTATCAACTTTGCCCAAACAAATCAAAAATGAAATTATATTCCAAACTAACTCTATATGAATATTTTAAAGTCAGTAACCATAAGAAAGATAAACAATCCGATCAACCCTGCGGCTTTCATAAGAAGAAATGCTTAAAAAATAATCAATATTAACGTAAAACAACAGACTTACTTTCTTAAGATTTGTATAAACGCAACAAAATTTTTTCAAACAGTCGGCACATAAAAAAGATATTTGGTATTTTAATTATGAAAAAATCATAATTTTTCACATGAAAGACCAAATAAATAAGAACAAATTAATAAAATATCTATTTGATTTGTATAGATAAAAAATAATAAATCAGCTTAATATTTAATCATCATGGCACAATCAAGACAACTTTGATATCCCTTCAAGATTAAAATAACCTTTTATCCGCTTATTTATTCAATAGGGAAATTTGTTTTGACATTTTAATTCTGTTGAAAAAAAGAATTATATTTGGCAAAATTCACTCATCGAAAAACAAAACAGACCTCAAACAAACAAGTGGTCAAAAATTTTTTAAACTTTATTTTGGCATTTTATGCCAACAAATATATTTAACACATTACGCTAGGAGTTTTATCATGTCTATCCGCACCATCGTTTCTTCTATTGCTATTTCTGCTGCTCTGTTGACTGCCCAAGCAGCTTCTGCACAAAGCCTGCAATTCTTCCAAAAAGCCCAAGAAGTGAACGCTGCCCAAGCAAAAGTTGACGGCAAATTGGCTGTGCGCCTCACCATCAATACAGACGGTTCCGTAAAAGATGTCCGCGTTACCCGCACCAGCGGCAACTCAAGCATCGACAACCAAGCAATCGCATGGATGGGCAGCCAAACCCTCCGCCCTGCTTTCGTAAACGGCGAAGCGCAAGAATTCAGCGTTGTTAAAGAAATCAAATTCAGCAAAGGCGGCGAAATCCAGCTTGGCCTGAAAAAGTAAGCAATTTATTTGCCTGCGCATCAATTCCTCTCGATGCGTTTCATAAGACCTCTTAAACAGAGAGCTTATGAAACAAACTGCAACAGCAGTTGGTTTATTTCTTAATTTTTGTACACTCTCTCCCAATTTTAAGCGTACTCAAAATGAGTACGCTTTTTTTATCCAAAAGAATGCCTGTCTGAAAAGCTTAGGTTGTTTAATACTTTTCAGACAGGCATTGCGTTTTTCTACGCGCATCAAGCCCAATGTTTCTTTTTCGATGTTTTGCCTATTCCCGGATTAAAACTGTTGGTCGGGTCAAGTTTGCGGTAAAACTGTTTTAAGGCCGGCTTGGCTTCATAAAGGTGGCCGACGTTATGCTCGGCCGGATATTGCGCGCCACGCTCATCCAAAAGGTGCAGCATTTCATGCTCAAGCTCCATGCAATCGTGGCCTTTTTTCACGATATAGTCTTGATGGAACACATGACACATAAAATGGCCGTAATAAAGCTTGTGGCTGATTTTACTGTTGATTTCTTCAGGCAGGCGTTCGAACCAATCGCGGTCGTCGCGCCGCAGAGCAATATCCAGCGCCACAATATCTTCCACTTCTTTATCATGCACGGCACGGTAGCGCACCGCAGCGGATGCAACGGCAAATCGGTGCAGCATGGCGGCTTGGGTTTCTTCCGGGCTGCATTCGAAATAATCGCCCGATTTTTCGGCAAAATAGTTTTTCAAAAACACGCGTGCTTCTTCCACGCCTTCGCCGCCCATTTTCAAAATCAAATGGTGTTCGAAGCGGTTTCGGTAGTCGCGCAAAGATTGCGGCAGATGCTCCGGCAAAAATTTGCTGATTTCTTGCAAAGCCTTATCGGAAAAATGCTTGGGCAGAAAACTCAGCTTTTTGCCGAACCGGTCAACTTTTGCTTTGTAATCAAAAAGTTTGGGCAGATTATGGGTGCCGAATTTTTTAATTACCCAAAACGTGTCTTTGCCGTACACGGCTGCGATGTCGAAAGCATCCCGGTGAATGTATTCGCCTGACACCGGCAGGCTTTTGAATCCGCCCAAAATGGTGCGGCGGATATCGGTTAATTCGTTGATGTCGTTGGTGCCTATATAGAAAACAGCCGTATGTTTTTCCAACGGGAACGTATCCAGCCTCACGGCAAACACCATCAGCTTACCTGCGCAGCCCGAAGCTTCGTAATGCCGCGCAGGATCGGCGTTGAAGCGGGCGGCAGTCGGTTCGTCCACTTGGCGGACATGGTTGCAATAAGCATGGTCGTGCCCTTTTCCGGCATCGCGGATGATGTCTTTTTGCTGGTAATGATGGCCTTGCAGATTGGTGAGTATTTCTTCGGGCGTTTCGCCCAAATCAATGCCTAAATGGTTGATTAATTGCAACTCGCCCGCTTCGTTCAACTGGGCAAACAATGCCATTTCGGTATAAGCGGGGCCGCGCTGCACCAGTGCGCCGCCCGAATTGTTGCACACCCCGCCCAACACAGATGCGCCGATACATGAAGAACCAATCACCGAATGCGGCTCCCTGCCCAAAGGCTTCAGCAGCAATTCGAGCTGGTTCAAAGTGGCGCCGGGCAGGCAGACAACCTGTTCGTTTTGGTTAATGGGCCGGATTATGTTCATGCGCATGGTGTTTACAATCACAATATCGCGGTCGTAATCGTTGCCGTCGGGCGTAGAGCCGCCGGTCAAGCCGGTGTTTGCCGCTTGGGTGAGCACAATCACGTCTGCCTCCACACAAGCTTTCAGCACTTGCCATTGCTCCAACAATGTGCCCGGACGCACCACCGCCAACGCTTTGCCTTCGCCAAAGCGGTAACCTTGCCGGTAAGGCTCGGTTTTGGCGGGGTCGGTAATGATGTGCGGCTGGCCTACAATTTCCGTAAGCCTTTGAATGAGTTGGGTTGCAGTCACGATTTTTCTCCGTTGTCTAGTTAATCACTTGCCACAGCATACGCGCAGCAATCACCAAAAGTAATACGCCGAACGCCATTTTCAACTTTTCGGCAGGCAGTTTGTGGGAGGCTTTCACACCGATAGGCGCAAAAATCAAGGTAGCCGCCGCCAACACCACCGCGGCAGGCCAATACACAAAACCGACTGCGCCGGAAGGCAGGCCGGCCACATTCCAACCGGCAGCCAGATAAGTAAGCGCACCGGTCAGCGCAATCGGCCAGCCGAGCGCAGCCGAAGTGCCGACCGCCTGATGCATCGGTACATTGCAAAACACCATATACGGCACGGAAAGCGATCCGCCGCCGATACCGATCCAGCTGGAAAACACGCCGAACACACCGCCCATACCAAACAAACTGCCCCTGCCCGGCAGCTGGCGGCTCGGCTTGGGTTTCACATTCATCAAAGCACGCACGGCAAGAACCGTGGCAAACACCACAAAGAAAATCTGCAAACCTTCTTTCGGCAAGTATTTGGCCAACAGCGAACCCGCCACCACACCGGCAATCATGCCCGGCGCCATGCTTCTGAATATCGCCCAATTCACGCCGCCTTTTTTATGCTGCGACATCATGCTGGAAAACGAGGTGAACACCATCACGGCAAACGACGTGCCGATAGCGATATGCTGCGTGTACGCCGTGTCGCCCGCCCCCTGCATCTGCATCGCCCAAAGCACCACCGGCACGATAATCATACCGCCGCCGATGCCCAGCAAACCGGCGACAAACCCCGCAAACGAGCCGACCAAAGCCAGCATCACAATAATTTCCACAGCCATCCTCTCTTGCTTTTCAGACAGGCATATGCCTGTCTGAAACCTTATCTTGCCACAAACCTCAAAACCATCCGATGATCAAACCAGCTTTCTTTTTTTCTTGATTCTGCGCCAGAAATACATCACATAGCCCGACAAACTGTATCCCAAGAAAAACAGAAAAATCACCAGCGAAGGCCCGAGCGCCACCAAAGGCAGCACCAGCATTGCCGCAATAATCGCCACAAACGGCACCTTGCGGCGCACATTCAGCTCTTTAAAGCTCCAAAACGGAATCTGCACCACCATCGACAAGCCGGCAAACAAAGTGAGCAGCAGCGCAAACCATTCCACACCGCCGATTTCGCCATAATTATGATTAACCCAAACCAAGCCGATAACCAGCGCAGCAGCCGTCGGGCTGGGGATGCCGATAAACCAGCGCTTATCCACTTTACCGATCATCGTGTTGAACAAAGCCAAACGCAGCGCAGCACATGCACAATAAATAAACGCCACCGAATAACCGACTTTGCCGAAATTAAACAGCTGCCACTTATAAGCAATCAGCGCCGGCGCCACACCGAAGCTCACCATATCGGCCAAACTGTCGAGCTGCTCCCCAAACGCGCTTTGGCTGTTGGTCCACCGCGCCACACGACCGTCCATACCGTCGAGCAGCATAGACACAAACACCGCAATCGCCGCCGTTTCATAATGCTCGTGCATCGCCTGCGTAATCGCAAAAAAAGCAGAAAACAAAGCCGCAATGGTAAAAGAATTGGGCAGCAGATAAATACTGTTCTGACGCAAACGGCCGCGGCCGCTTACTGCTTGATCTTGCTGAGGGTATTCCATAATAATCCTCGACTGTTTATTCAAACAGGCATCCAACACCTGTATCTATTTCAGATAACTTCCTTAATCAATTCAGATTATAACCCATTTGCCCGCCCCATATGGCGGGCGGCTGCATACGCACGGATGTTTTCAGACAGGCATATGCCTGTCTGAAAACATCTTCAGCATATAACCAAACCACTTAAAACAGTATGTTCCCCACACCCAAATCCAATCTGGCAAGAGCAGCCGCCATAAAGAATGCCTGTCTGAAAAATCATTTTCAGACAGGCATAATGTTCACTTGGATAAATAAAACCTTAACCGACACCTTTTATCGCCGCCACATTGCGCGCCAGCGACAAAGCCAAACCCGTACCCAACATATCGGCCAAACCGTCCGCCCATTCCGCCGAACGGGTTTGGGTAAACCAAAACTGCGCCAGCTCGCTGCTTAGCGCAAACACCAGCGCAAACACCAACAGCGTCGCGTAAGGCGGGCGGCGGCGCGCTTCCAAAAAGCTGCGTGCCATCAGCCAAATGAGCGCAAAAAACATGCCGCAGTGGGCGGCTTTATCAAAATGGGGAAACGGCGGCGCCGAGCCCGAGCTTTCCTTCAAAATGCCGAACCAGCACACGGCAAACCACACCAGCGCAAACACCGTATATTTATTGAAAGGTATGTTTTTCAGCATTCTTCGTCCAACCAAGTTTGGCAGATACCCGCCAGCCGCACAAATTTACCGCCGCGCGCATGCAAAATATCGCGCCATTGCGCCACCTCTTGCGCTGCGGGCGCATCTTCCACGCTGCATTCATACAGCAAAAAATCCAGCGTTTCGCCCACCACGCCCGGCGCCTCATGCTTCATTAAATCAATGAGTTCCGACATATTATGCCTGTCTGAAAAAGAAACAGCCGCGCCGGTTAAGTAAGCCTTCACAGCGCAGCCGTTCACACTATCCGATATTATCTTTACGCATCAAACTGCAACACGGCGGAGGTGTACACGTTTTGCACGTCGTCCAAATCTTCCAGCGCATCAATCAGCTTCTGCATTTTCTCGGCATCTTCGCCCATGAGCACTGTATCGTTTTGCGCGCGCATGGTCACATCGCCGTCTTCCGATTTAAAACCGGCTTCTTCCAACGTGGCTTTCACTTGCGCCCAGTCTGCCGGCGCCGTAATCACTTCGATCACGCCTTCGTCATCCACAATCACATCTTCCGCGCCCGCTTCCAAAGCCGCTTCCATCAGCGCATCTTCATCCGCATCGGTAAACACCAAATAGCCCTGATGCTCGAATTGAAACGCCACGCAGCCGTCAGTGCCCAAATTGCCGCCGTTTTTATTGAACGCATGGCGCACATCGGCCACCGTGCGTGTTTTATTATCGGTCAGACAATCCACCATCAAAGCCGCACCGCCGATGCCGTAGCCTTCATAGCGCAGTTCCACATAATCCGCGCCTTCCACATTGCCCGTGCCCTTGTCAATCGCACGCTGCACATTATCTTTCGGCATATTCGCATCCCAAGCCTTGTCCATCGCCAAACGCAGGCGCGGGTTGGAAGCAGGATCGCCGCCGCCCAAGCGCGCGGCAACGGTAATTTCTTTAATCAATCGCGTGAAAATCTTGCCGCGCTTCGCATCCTGGCGCGCTTTTTTATGCTGGATATTCGCCCATTTACTGTGGCCTGCCATATAAAAATCCTTTTACTTCGAAAAATTTTGAGGCGGGTATTTTAACATACCTAACCTCCCAAGCACTGAAAACAGACAATGCCTGTCTGAAAACTGTTCAGACAGGCATTTTAGCAAAGCAAAATTCTATTGTGATTGGGGTGCAGAGGCAGGTTCGGTTGCTATATCCTGCTGAACAGAAACCGCCGGCTGCGCAGAGTTGCCGGGCACAGAACTGCCCATTCGTGCAGTAATGCGCACTTTTTCCAATTTTTTACTCAAGTCCCGAACAGTACGGGCATTTTGTTGCTCGGCATTATAAAGCTGCTGCAATTCGGGCAGCTCAAGCCCGGGTTCCAAAGCGGCCATAGATTGCTGTATTTCAGAATCCGTCTGCTTCAAAAGCTCACGCGCCTTCGCTACACTTTGCTCTGCCGCGCCGTGCTGCATCCATCCGGCAATTTGCATGGACATCATTTGCAAGTTCCGCTGATGTCCGTTTACCACAGGCGCGCGCTCGGCATACTTATAGCTCTGTAACAGCTTGATTCTGTTCGGATCAACATTAGACAGCGACACCTGTGGCATTTGAAGCTGCCCTGCCTGCTGCTGTTGGCTGCCCTGAGCTGCCGCCCCACCGATATTGGGATTGGGGGTATTAACGATGAAAATTTCTGCGGATACCGGTGCAGCAACAGATAGCACGCCGATTAACAACGAGGTTGTTTTTATTTTGTTAAACATAAGCCGACTCCCTAACAACTTTGGTCACTTGTTTTATAGGGTTTGAGGAATTTATCCAGCAATTGGTACACACCCTTATCAACCATCTCTTTCACGGCCGCCATTTTCGGATCGGCTACCTTAGCCGTATAATCTATACCGTAATCTTTTGGGCCTATCAAACGGAAGAAGTTTTGCGTGTTTTTCATAGCATAAAACGTGTTGGTCAAACTTACCGTAGCCAACTCGTTGGTACCGTTCACACGCATTACCGTACCAGTCCAAGAATCGATCAGGCGCATATTTACCGTTACCGTAATCGCCTGAACATCGCGCGAATACTGGTATTGGTGAATATCGATACCGATATTATGATTGTTAGGTAACACCCCCTCTTCGTCATACTGAGTTAATGCGCCGGCAATATAATAATTGGAAGGAAAGTTTACCCCCGTCGGTACATGCTGCAACGAAGTCATGGTAGAGGAAAAATTTTGCACAATACCATCAGGCAGTATGTAATTCGGGTGCAGAAAATTATTACGCGATTCTACCAAGGTATCGGGAAACAATGGCGTTTCCACCAAATCAAAATGGCGGAAATGTGATACCGCATCCATAACCATATCCGAAATGGCCGTGGAATTGGCATCAAAAACCTTACCTGTCTTATCCCTGAACGGCGCCACCGCCATGCGGAAATAGCCGTTACCAGTCGTTACGCCGGACTGAAGCGCAGTTTGGCGGACAGTGTCGAAAAAGTTGGCATGTATATCACGTAAACATTCCAACTTTTTACCGTAAAAAGTTTGATGATCACTAATCTGCTGGGAGCGCTGTTCAGCAATAGCCTGTACTTTGGCACGTTTACTTTCGCTATTGTAGTAATTACGCGTATATTTCAAATCAAGTGTCGAACACGCCCCTGCAAATAATGTGGCTGACAGCAAAGCAGCCATTTTCATTTTTGTTTTTATTGAAGTTATCATTTTGCAATCGCCTTGAATGTATTGCGTCCTTTAACATCAACAATAATGTTGCTTTCGTCGTCATCGTCAAAGCCGGTACATACCACACCTGCACACGCTTTGCCACCGTTGGAGGCAATTGCAGTAGCTTGAATATTGCTGTTACGCGAAGTAACACGCACATTCTGCATTTTTACTTTCGAATTGCCTTTTTTATTTCCGTTTTCAATCACTACAATTCCAGCACTATCCCCTTTGGCCGATTGGGTTATACCATCAGTAATAATACGGGTATCGCGGATGATAACTTGCTTGTTGAGTGGGTTTTCAATCTGAATCAAAGGTTCTTTGTCACCAGCTTTACCGACAATGGTGCCGCCCTGCAAAATCACTTTATTACCACTTTGAATCAGCTTACCACCCTGCAAATTGCGTACCTCGATTTTCTCTTGTTTCAACGCTCCTTTATTTTCGGAAACCGACTTTCTTTCAGAAACCGAACCTTTATCAGTAATGGAATTCGGCGCTGCATGGGAAACAGACGCTGCCAAAAATACGCCGCTTAAAGCAAGCGCTAATTGACGTTTAGACATGTCTTAAAACTCCTGTTTTAAAGTTGAAAACTGTTCCGCTTTACTCAAGCACACAATTTTGCCTTTCAGCATTATTGGAATATTTATTTATTCACATAAGCACCGGCAAATGCCTTGTTTCCGTTTGAAGCCTCTGCATGAGCATTTATCCGAGCACCTTCAAGCTTGACTTCCGCTCTTTTTTTGCCGTTTTTAATGCCTTTATTACTGTTATGGCTGATTACACCACCTGCCACTGCATAAGAATTGTCTCCATCGGCAATAGCCGTAGCATTAATACTGCTGTTATCCAATTTCCCTGTAGCGACATTACCGTCCACCTTGTTAACCCATTTAAGCGACTCATTTTCGATAAAGTCAGTTATAGGATTGGCACCGGCATGCATGGCAGCCAAGCAAAATGCAAATAGCATTACTCTATTATTCATCAGCCACACTCCTGTATGGATTTATTAAATAAGCCGAAAATATCTGAAGCGTGGGCTCATGCCCACGCTTGTCATTTCAATGGTATAGGGCATAACCTACCATCATCAAAATTCAGGCAAAGCCTAAATATTTAGTGTTGTGAAGCTACCACGCCACCAGCATTGGCTACACTACCCTTACCTGTTGAAGTAGCTTTAGCTTTAACTTTTCCGCCGTTAAATACGCCTACACCTGCGTTCACAGCAACGAAGCCTTGACCTACTTTTTGGCTCGCTACTACACCACCGGCATTAGCCAAACCTCCGCTTTTAGCTTCTGCTTCAGCATCAATTTCAGCTTTATCATTTACAACACCCACACCGGCATTGACAGAAACATTTTTATCCAAAGCTTTGCTTACCGCATTAACTGCATCACCAAGACCATCAGCCTGAGCACCTACAGAAACCATCAGTGCCAAAAACAATGCAGAAACTTTTTTCATGACTAAACTCCTAATATAGATTCAAGGATTAACGGAACATGTTGTTTTCCGCTTTAACGAACATGCAACAGTAACTTAAAGGGGGTTTACTATTGCCTGCTATAAACAGCCGGGCTCGTCCCGAACCATTTAATTCTTAAAAAACAAAAACCACAATACAAACAACTTTTATTCGGTTCCCGCTATAATGCCGCCGGCTAAAGCTTTACTGTTACGTCCATTGGCTTTTGCCCGGGCTTTAATATCAGTATTTCTCAATATTCCTGCCGACACATTAGTACGGACAGCTTTGTTCTTAGTATTCTGATCAGCGATTACTCCACCAGCCGAAGCACTACCACCATTTGAAGCTTCCGCCTCTGCATCTATGGAACTGTTGTCTAATACACCGACTGCAATATTGGCTCTGGATTTCCCAGTCAAAATATCACTCAATCCGCCAACACCGAAAGCTGAAGCGGTAAGCGGTATCGCCAGCATACACAGCAACAGATAAACTCTTTTCACTTCTGCCTCCCAGCTGTTAATCTGCATTGGAACCATTTATTAATATTAAAACAAAACAATTCTAATAATCTAACGTATGAAAAAATTACGCTATATTTTTATCATATTTTATTTTTACTTAATGTTTTATGCTCTGTACTAATTAGTCAGTTTCCAAGTAGGGAAGTTTCCCTTTTTCAGACAGGTAACTTTTATTAACAAATATTCCTCAGACAGAAAAAATTCCAAATGCTTAAACTATCAAGAACACAGATGATTGACACGCTATTTTCTAAAACCATTTTTTACAAAAATAAACAATCAATTGATATAAATTTAATAGTAATTAACAAAACAGTTATTTTTTAAATCAATGTATTAATAATTCTTCTTCTAATATTTAATATAAAAATCATAAAGATAAACGCATTTTTAAACGTACGAAAGGTTGCCTGAAATTATTCCAGGCAACCTTCTTCTTCCCAAAAATAAATTTTTTTAACTTACACTCTCAATGTAAAAAACAACCACCGACACAAAGTCCCGCTCCACATAAACAATGCCTGTCTGAACACTTTTCAGACAGGCATTGTTACTCAACACACTTAAAATTTAAATCACACCTTGCGCTTTAATCCGTTCGGCACTTTCCAGTTTACTCAAAGCGGAAAGATACGCTTTGGCGGTTGCCACCAACACATCGGTATCGGAGCCTTGTCCGTTGGCAACGCGGGTGCCGCGTGCGAGGCGCACGGCGGTTTCGCCTTGGCTTTCCGTGCCTTGCGTTACCGCATTCACAGAATAAAGCTGTAAACTCGCGCCACTTTGAACGATGCTTTCAATCGCTTTGAAAATTGCGTCAACCGGGCCGGAACCGGTAGCGGAAGCATGTTTTTCCTCGCCTTTTACGCTAAACGTGATTTCGGCACGCGGCTCTTCGCCGGTTTCGGTTGAGATGCGTTGCGAAATGAATTTGTAGCTTTCCGCCATGCCCGCCAATTCGTCCGACACCAGTGCGTGTAAATCTTCATCGAAAATTTCGCGTTTTTTGTCGGCCAGCTCTTTAAAGCGGGCAAACGCAGCATTCAAAGCTTCTTCGCTTTCAAGTTGGATACCCAAATCGGCCAACTTGGTTTTAAACGCATTGCGGCCGGAAAGTTTGCCCAAGCTCAAACGGTTGGCTGCCCAGCCTACGGACTCGGCCGACATAATTTCGTAGGTTTCGCGGTGCTTCAACACGCCGTCTTGGTGGATGCCCGATTCATGAGCAAAAGCATTGGCGCCCACAATCGCTTTATTCGGCTGCACGGGGTAACCGGTAATGGTGGAAACCAGTTTCGATGCAGGCACAATTTGAGTGGTGTCGATACCGGTTTCAAAGCCGAACACATCATGGCGGGTTTTCAGTGCCATCACGATTTCTTCAATCGAAGCATTGCCTGCGCGCTCGCCCAAACCGTTTACGGTACATTCCACTTGGCGTGCACCGCCCAATACGGCTGCCAGTGAGTTGGCAACGGCCAAGCCCAAATCATTATGACAATGTGCCGACCACACCACTTTGTCGCCGCCCGGTGTTTTCGCAATCAATTCGCGGAAAAAGGCTTCGGTTTTGTGCGGCACGGAATAGCCGACGGTGTCGGGGATATTGATGGTGGTGGCACCCGCCTCAATTACCGCGCCGCAGATTTCTGCCAGAAAATCAATTTCTGAGCGCAATGCGTCTTCGCACGAAAATTCAACGTCATCCGTGTATTCTCTGGCGATTTTCACGGCTTTTACCGCAGCTTCAATCACTTTTTGCGGCTTCATCTTCAGCTTGTATTCCATATGGATCGGGCTGGTGGCGATAAATGTGTGGATACGGCGGTTTTGCGCCGGTGCGATGGCTTCGCCCGCTTTGCGGATATCGTTCTCCACCGCACGCGCCAGCGTACACACGGTCGCGCGTGTGAGCGTTTTGGCGATTTCGTTAACGGCTTCAAAATCGCCAGGGCTGGCTGCCGCAAAACCCGCCTCAATCACGTCCACACCCAATTTTTCAAGTTGGCGCGCGACACGCAGTTTTTCCTCTTTGGTCATGGCAGCGCCGGGCGACTGCTCGCCGTCGCGCAGTGTGGTATCGAAAATAATGATGCGGTTATTGGTTGGCATAGCGGGTTTCTCCAGTGTGGTTTGTTGGTTCATAAATGCATTCAAATCAAGCGGTCGGCCTTGTGCTTCGGCCAGCGCGCTCAGCTTTTGCAGCTGATTGAGCGGCATCGAACCGCGTGTGCGCCATTTATAGATTGCGGCGGTGCTGGCCGCATTGTCGGGATCGTGTTTTTTTAAGGCCTCAGCCAGCGCGTTCACGCCGCCGAAATAGGCGATTAGTCGGTCGATGTCCAGCTGCATGGTTATACCTGTCTAATATCATCTTGGTTTGTTGTTGCCGATTATACGCAAATTAGACAAAACAGCAATCACTTTGTTTGATTTTTATAAAATTCCATGTTTTCAGATAAAATTTTTATACATATTGTCCAATATTTTTCAAACAGGCATACCGCAATGAAACAACAACAAACCTGCCAACTTTCTTTCGCATGCTGCCTTCATTGAGATATACTCTTTCCATCTCTTTTCAGAGCCGCCCCATGCCACACCCCGCAACCCCACCCAATCCACAAGCGTCTGCTATCGAATGGCGCACGGAAAGCACGCAAAAAGCGCCGCAAGCCATTGTCAGCGTTCAAGAATGCAGCGCAGATGCCGTATTAAAGCGTGCTTATGCCAACACCGCCACGCTTTGGCAGGGCGATTTCCACAATGCCAAACAAGTGCTGGCCGCCATCAAAAAACGCCTGCGCAAACCCGCCGCCAAAGCCGCAAACCAATCCAAGCACCCGGCGGAAATCTTCCACACACACCGCATGCAGCAGGCGCAGCAGGCGCGCTTGATCAATATGCTGGCGGTCGAGGTCCAGCCCGGCTTCACGCTCAAACTGCCACGCGCACCCGACATACACGCCGCACTTTTGGAAGTGTACGGCGAAGAAAACACCCGCCCTTTCCTGCTTCCGCTCAATCAATTGCTCGGCTTTATCGGCGCCCATGAATGGCATAAAAAAGGTGTGGACATTGCCGCATTGGGTGCGCACATTCACGTTCCGTTCGGTGTATTTTCCCCTCTCCGCGGCGAATATCTCGACTTAATCGCCCAAGCCCCTCTGCCGCCAAACTGCCGAACCGCTTTCGACATCGGCACCGGCAGCGGCGTGATTGCCGCTTTGCTCGCCCGACGCGGCATTCCGGCCGTTACCGCCACCGACACCAACCCGCGCGCCATCGCTTGCGCACATGCCAACTTCAAACGATTAGGCCTGTCTGAAAAAGTGGTTTTACAGCAAACCGATTTATTCCCGCCCGGCAAAGCCGATTTAATCGTATGCAACCCGCCCTGGCTGCCGGCCAAACCCACATCCGCCGTAGAAACCGCCCTCTACGACTCCGAAAGCGCCATGCTGAAAGGTTTTTTAAACGGCGTTGCAGAGCATCTAAACGAATCGGGCGAAGCTTGGCTGATTATGTCCGACCTGGCCGAGCATTTGGGTTTGCGCGGCCAGGATGAATTGGCTCAAATCATCGGCAATGCCGGTTTGCAGATTGCCGGCACAATCTGCACCCAACCCGGCCACAATAAAGCGAAAAACCAGCATGATCCGCTCGCTTTTGCCAGAAGCCTGGAAACCACGCGCCTATACCGTTTAACAACAATCTGAGCAGCTTTCCGCACTCTTTCAAAAAATGAATAAAATTGCAACGAAAATGCTTTTTCACAGAAAATATATGGCTTTTTCTATATTTTGCTGGACATTTAACAGCAAAATATAGAAAATAGATTTTTAATCAAACAACCGGTTATATCAAAAACCTACCGTTCAAAATTTCTCACTGCTGCTTTCTCCAAGCAACAGCAAACCCTATCTATTACGATCTAAGGATAAAAAATGGACTTACGCAAACTGAAAAAACTAATTGATTTAGTTGAAGAGTCAGGTATCGCCGAAATTGAAGTAACCGAAGGCGAAGAAAAAGTTCGCATTACCCGCTCTACCGCTGCACAACCTGTTTACGCAGCGCCTGTCCACCATATTCCCGCCGCAGCGCCTGCCGCTCCTGCGCCCGCTGCAGCTCCGGCAGCCGCCGCACCCGCTCCTGCCGCCAATGCCGCAAACGCACAAAAATCGCCTATGGTCGGCACGTTCTACCGCGCCCCCAGCCCTTCTTCCCCGGCTTTCGTAGAAGTGGGCCAAAGCGTGAAAGAAGGCGACACACTCTGTATCATTGAAGCCATGAAGCTGATGAACGAAATCGAAGCCGAAAAATCCGGCGTAATCAAAGCCATTCTGGTTGAAAACGGCCAGCCCGTAGAATATGGCGAACCATTATTTATTATCGAATAAGATTCTTTTCAGACAGGCATCATGCCTGTCTGAAACATTCTCACAGCATATCTATTTGCCCGTGCAAATACCTATCTTCCGAAGGAACTATTCATGCTGAAAAAAGTATTGATTGCCAACCGCGGTGAAATCGCATTGCGTGTATTGCGCGCCTGCCGCGAACTGGGCATCTCCACCGTAGCCGTGCATTCCGAAGCCGATAAAGACAGCCTGCATGTCAAACTGGCCGACGAATCCGTCTGCATCGGCCCCGCACCTTCCCCTCAAAGCTATCTGAATATCCCCGCCCTGATTTCTGCGGCCGAAGTAACCGGTGCCGACGGCATCCACCCGGGTTACGGCTTTTTGGCCGAAAACGACCGTTTCGCCGAACAAGTGGAACGCTCGGGCTTCACCTTTATCGGCCCGCGCCCCGAAACCATCCGTTTGATGGGCGACAAAGTGTCTGCCAAACACGCCATGATCGAAGCAGGCGTGCCTTGCGTGCCCGGCTCCGACGGCGCCTTGCCGGATAACGATCAGGAAATCCTGAAAATCGCCGACAAAGTGGGCTTCCCCGTTATCATCAAAGCCTCTGGCGGCGGCGGCGGGCGCGGTATGCGCGTGGTCGAGAAAAAAGAAGACCTGCTCAAATCCGTGGAAATGACCCGTACCGAAGCCGGCGCAGCATTCGGCAACCCCATGGTTTACATGGAGCGCTATCTGCAAAAACCGCGCCACGTTGAAATTCAGGTTTTGGCCGACGAACACGGCAATGCCATTTACTTGGGCGAGCGCGACTGCTCCATGCAGCGCCGCCACCAAAAAGTGATTGAAGAAGCACCTGCTCCCGGCATTACCGAAAAAGAACGCAAGAAAATCGGCGAGGCATGCGTGGCCGCATGTAAACGCATCGGCTACCGCGGCGCAGGTACGTTTGAATTCCTATATGAAGACGGCGAATTTTTCTTTATCGAAATGAATACCCGCGTGCAGGTTGAGCACCCTGTAACCGAGCTGGTAACCGGCATCGACATCGTGCAGGAGCAGCTGCGCATCGCCGCCGGCATGCCTTTGCAGTACACGCAGAAAGACGTTCAAATCAAAGGCCATGCCTTTGAATGCCGTATCAATGCGGAAGATCCGTACACATTCATCCCCAGCCCCGGCCTGATTGAAAGCTGCCACCTGCCCGGCGGTTTGGGCGTGCGCATCGACAGCCACATTTATCAGGGCTACCGCATTCCGCCCAATTATGACAGCCTGATCGGTAAAGTTTGCGTGTTGGGTAAAACCCGCGAGCAAGCCATCGCCAAAATGCTGGTTGCATTGGACGAACTGGCCATCACCGGCATCAAAACCAACACCGCCCTGCACCGAGACCTGTTTATGGACGCAGGCTTCCAAAAAGGCGGCGTCAGCATCCATTACCTCGAGCAATGGATGGCCGAACACAAAGGCAAAAAATCCTAAAAACCCAACCCGCCTAAGCCCGCTTAGGCGGGCTTCATATTTTTCAGACAGGCATCCGCACCCAAAACCATCACAATATATGCCTGTCTGAAACCACGGAAACACACTATGAACCGCTCACTTACATTACTTTTCTGCACATTCTTATCACTGGCCGGTGCCGCCGCCCATGCCCAAGATATTCCCGCCGCACTCCGCGGCCAATGGGTGACCAACTGGGAAGGCAAACCCACCGCCAAAAAAGCCCGCGAATATTGCAAGATGCCCGACATCGACACCGCCGTTACCTTAACCGTCCGCAAAAACACCATGACATACGGCTATTGGGAAGCCGGCGAAGAAGTCGACCGCCTGAGCTACACCCGCCGCACCCCCACCCTCATCAAAGGCACGGCGCGCTACACCCAATCCGGTTTCGACACCGACGAAAACGGCGACCTGCTCAATACGGAACGCGTGTTCCGCCGCAATATCAGCTTAGAGCTGAAAAACGGCAAGCTGGTCGAACTATTTCTCGACCACACCCCCAAGCCCACTTGGAGAAAACGCATCTGGTACCGCTGCAAATAACCCAATGCCTGTCTGAAAACCACCCGGAGCCGGTGCCTGCAAACACCACAGGCTCAAAACCACAGCAAACAGTTATGAATCAGATTGTTTAACGACCGGCGCTTCGGGATATTAAGTTTCACAACCATATAGGTTAAAATACAGGCAACATAAACACCCCCGGACACATCTCATGGCATACCGACAAATCACCATTTTCGTACACGAGCGCATAGCCGAAACCCTTTCCGACGCCCTGATGGAACACGGCGCGCTTTCCACCGCGATTGAAGACGCCTACGCAGACACCGAACAGGAAGAAGCCATTTTCGGCGAACCCGGCATGCCCACCGGCCAAATCTGGCAACGCAGCAAAATCATCGCCCTGTTTCAAGAGCAAGACAAGGTATCGGAAATACTCGCCGCCGCCGCACAAGACGTAAAAATCGAGCCGCCCGCATACGAATCCGAACTGCTGCCCGAGCAAGACTGGGTGCGCCTCACACAATCCCAGTTCGACCCTATCAAAATTTCCGACCGCCTGTGGATTACCCCCTCATGGCACGCAGCACCGGATGCCGGCGCCGTCAACCTCCAGCTCGACCCCGGTCTCGCATTCGGCACCGGCAGCCACCCCACCACCCGCCTTTGCCTGCAATGGCTGGACACCAATCTGCAAGGTGGTGAATCCGTTTTGGATTACGGCTGCGGCTCCGGCATTTTGGCCATTGCCGCCCTCAAGCTCGGCGCAGGCAGCGCAACCGGCGTGGACATTGACGACCAAGCCATCCTCGCCAGCAAAGAAAACGCCGCCCAAAACCAAACCACCGCCGCATTTTACCTGCCCGACGAGTTGCCAGAAGGCAGCTTCGATATCGTGATTGCCAACATCCTTGCCAACCCGCTGCGTATGCTCGGCGACATGCTGGCTTCGCGCACCAAAACAGGCGGACGCATCGTGTTATCCGGCATTTTGGAAGAACAAGTAGCAGAAATGAGCGACATTTACAGCCAATGGTTCGACATCGCCCCCGCACAAACCGACAACGGCTGGGCCTGCCTCAGCGGCACCAAACGCTAACCCTGCCCACTTGAATATGCCTGTCTGAAAAACTGCTTTCAGACAGGCATTAATATCGTAACAGCCTACCAACTTCAAAAATAACAACACCGTCATACCCGGGGCAAGTATATATAGTGGATGAATTAAAAATAGTACGTTCGTCATACTCGGGCTTGACCCGAGTATCTCCTAAAGTCAGCGCAACTCAGGATACTCGGGTCAAGCCCGAGTATGACGGAAATGCTACTAAAATTAAGTTTTTTACTATATACGGATATGACAAGTTTGCCATTTTTATACGCCGCTAAAACAAAGCCTCAAACCGCAGCAGCGCGCCCACATGGTGGTTACGGCTGTGTTTCTTATCGTTCAAATAATTAACCTCGGTCTGCATAAACAGCCAGTCTTTCCACACCGGCTGGCGCCAGCCTGCGAACGGGCCGTAACTATTTAGCTTGACTTTGCGTTTTTCAATATCGCCGCCAGCGTACACACCGTAGTTCAAGCGCTTCATCATGCCTGCCAAATCATGCTGGCGGTAGAGGCTGTTGCCCCAAGTCCAAAGCTCTTCGCGATCATGTTCGTACTGCACATGCATTTGGTTGGCGATGAAAGGTTTGTTTTCCCCGCCGTGGCGGATTTCCCAGTTGCTGCGCACATGATGTTTGCTGTCCAGCCCGTAGCGGTAGATTTGTTCGACGCGGGTATCCAGCTCGGGATTGAGCACCCATTCTTTGCCCAACTTGGCGCGTGCGTAAATGTCGTCGCCAGAGCGCACGCCCAAATCAAAATCCGTTTCCACGCCCAAGCGCTTGGTCAAATCCGACCAACGTAAAGCCAGCGACGAGTTTTCATCACGGCTTTGGCGGCGGTCAAACGCTTTTTCGTTGTGGCGCGGCTGCTCGCTGTAAACATGGGCGTTTTGCTGCGGCTCGTCATCCAGCGAATCATCGCCGAAAATCACATTCAGGCGCCGCTCCAAAACCGGCAGCCGCACGCGCCCGCGCACACGGGGCTTTACGGAAAAATCGTCGTATTTGTTCCATTCCGTATCCAGCATCACCCGCAGATTGGCAGTGGCCGGTCGGTTGGGATCGGGCGTGCCGAACCAATCGTCCATATTGTGCGCCAAGCCGCGTATGCCGCTCTGCACCGAGCCGCGCTGGCGGTCTATCCAAGTATCCTCTTCAACTGCGTCCGCCACGTCGGCACACACCGGCCATGCGGCCAAACCCAGCAGCAAAAGGGAATAATCACGGATGTTCTTCATGTGTTTTCTCCTTTTTACTTAAAAGGCATTTTGATTTTAACAGCAGTAAAAATGCCTGTCTGAAAAGCTTTCAGACAGGCATCGTATCAATTGCTTCTAAACACGCTGTGGCAGGATTTGCAGCTTTCCCCCGTTTTGGCATAGGCCGCTTTAATGGCTTCAAAATCGCCGCTTTGCGCTTTCGCGTTCAGCTCATCTACTGCAGCAATGAATTTTTCCTCTTCCGCTTTGAATTCGGCGGGTTTCTGCCACACTGTCGGCAGCGTGTAACCGTTGCCTTCGGGGTCGTTTTGGAAATGCTCGAAAGGCTTTCGCGCATTTTGCGCAAAAGCGGCAGCGTTTGCCTGGAATTTTGCCGCATCAAACTCTTCCTCGCCTTTCACCACTTTACCCATGCTCAGATATTCAGGCATCATGCTTTTAAACGCGGCGGTACGCGATTCCGAAACCGGCCCTTTCGCGCCTACGCCCTCCCCGCTGCCGCCGCAACCGGCCAACAAGAAAACACCGGCGGCTAATGCAGGTAATAATTTGAAATTCATTTCGCGTTCCTTTAACATAAATACTTAGAATATTTTTCAGCTTGCGTATAATACCCGAAAACACCTTAAGAAAAGGAGAAAATCATGGCTGTTTTAATCACCGGCGCATCGGCCGGTTTCGGCAAAGCGATGTGCGAAACCTTTGTTCGTGCGGGCTTCAAAGTCATCGGCGCGGCGCGGCGTTTGGATAAGCTGCAAGATTTGCAAAAAGCATTGGGCGCGGGTTTCCATCCGCTGCAAATGGATATGGCCGACAACGTCTCCATTGATGCCGCCCTGCAAAGCCTGCCCGAAGATTTTGCCCAAATCGACTGCCTTATCAACAATGCCGGCTTGGCGCTGGGTTTGGACTTCGCCCCCGAAGCCGATTTCAACGACTGGCAGACCATGATTCAAACCAATGTTATCGGCCTGACCTACCTTACCCGCCAAGTGCTGCCGCAAATGGTGGCGCGCAAAGACGGTTACATCATCAATATCGGCTCCGTCGCCGGCACCTACCCCTATCCCGGCGGCAATGTTTACGGCGCCACCAAAGCGTTTGTGCGCCAGTTTTCCCTCAACCTGCGCGCCGATCTGCAAGGCAGGGGCGTGCGCGTGAGCAATATCGAGCCGGGCTTGTGCGGCGGCACCGAATTTTCCAACGTCCGCTTCAAAGGCGATGACGAGCGCGCACAAAAACTCTACGAAAACGTGCAATATATCAGCCCGCAAGACATAGCCGACACCGCCCTCTGGCTCTACAACAACCCGAAGCACATGAACGTGAACACCATCGAAATCATGCCCGTGGCGCAGGCATTCGGCCCGCTGCCCGTTACCCGCGGCTAATGCCCCGCTCCTGTTGAATGCCTGTCTGAACATACCTTTCAGACAGGCATTCGGTTATAATGAAACACCGCCATTCATGATTTTTCAGGCCTGCAGAAAGCTTACGGAATGAACCACAAACAAAAAATCCTCGACCGCTGCCGCGAAACCGGCGCCCAAGTTACCGCGCTGCGCGAGCAGGTGCTCGACTTGGTTTTGCAGCAAAGCGGCGTGATTAAAGCCTACACCGTTTTGTCGCTGATGCAGCAGCAAAGCGACACACCCGTGGCTCCGCCCACCGCCTACCGCGCGCTCGATTTCTGGGTGGAGCAAGGCGTGCTGCACAAAGTGGCCGCCGTCAACGGCTACGTTTTATGCAGCCATGCGCAACACGAATGCAGCAGCCGTTGCCACGAAAGCTCGGCCGACCTGCACCACAGCGCATTCATTCTGGTTTGCACCGAATGCGGCGCGGTTGACGAACAATCGCTCAGCAAAGAATGGACGGCGCTGCAAAAAGCCGTGGCCGCCAACGGCTTTGCCGTAAAAGAAGAACATGTTGTACTCACAGGAATATGCAAACAATGTCAACAATAAAAAAAGCCAAAGTCCACCTGATTTCGGGCTTTCTCGGCACCGGCAAAACCACCGCCCTCAAAAGCCTGATGGCACAAAAAAATCCTGATGAAAAATGGGTGATTCTGGTTAACGAATTCGGCGAAATCGGCATCGACGGTGCCGTGTTGAGCGACAACGGCATCCCTGTGGCAGAAATTGCCGGCGGATGCCTCTGCTGTGTGGCCGGCCCGCAAATGGGCAACACCATCAACCGCATGGTTACCGGCAACAAACCCGACCGCATACTGATTGAAGCCAGCGGCCTCGCACACGCCGCCACCGTTATCGACGAACTCAAAACCCCGCCTTTCGACCAAATGCTCGACATCGGCGCCGTGTTTACCGTGGTTGACCCGCGCCAGTTTACCGACCCCGATTACGCCAGACAGGCGCTTTACAAAGACCAAATCGGCGTGTGCGACGTGCTGGTCGCCAGCAAAACCGACCTGTGCACGCCCGAACAGATGGCCGCATTCCGCGAGCAGGCGGCCAAACTGTTTCCGCCCAAAGCCAAAGTGGCTGAAGTGCAAAACGCGCAAATGGACATCGCCTGGCTCGACATCCCCGTGGTCGAAAAATCACGCTACCGCGTCAAAGCCCTGCCCGACAACACCATGGGCTTGCAATCGCAAGGCTTCACCTTCCCCGCCGACCGCGATTTCGACGGCGAAAAACTCACTCACTTTTTCAACGACCTGCCCAAAATGACCGAAGGCCTCGTGCGCGCCAAAGGCGTGTTCCGCGTGCTCGGCACTTGGGTTTGGCTCAACTGGGTTGACGGGCAATGGGGCGCCAACCAAGTTTCATGGCGTCGCGACAGCCGCTTCGAGCTGATTGCCAAATCGTTTGATGCCGATGCAATTGAACAAAGGTTAAACGACGCATTGGAATAGCCCTGCCGCAAACACAATGCCTGTCTGAAAAAAGTTTCAGACAGGCATTTTTGTTACCCTAATTTATTACATGATAATAAGCTTCTTACCAACTAAAAATTACTTTATATATCATAGAACAAATAATTAACAATACTGTTACTATTAACACCTTTCGAATAATTTCACCATCAGAATTGATTGCATGCAAACTACCAAAATGATTTCCAATTAGATTTGCTATGATCATAGGTATACCAATTACTATTGCCATCTTGCCTGCAAATAAGAATGCTACAAAAGCACCTATATTAGATGCAAAATTGAAAATTTTTGACGTAGCTGACGCTTGAAGAAGTGATAACTTATTAATAACGAATAGCGCAATAATGAAAATGCTACCCGTCCCAGGCCCAAAAAAACCGTCATAAAAACCTACTATTAAACAAGTAAAAAACACGGCTATGGCAGATTCTTTAATTTTAGTTGTTTCATTATTTTTTTTTAGTAATACTCCTTTAAATAAAGTAGCAAGTAATCCAATAGGTAAAAAAGCTAAAATAATGTAATTAATAATGTCTTCCGGTAGTACAAGAATTATTTTTGCTCCAATAAACGCTCCTATCAATGCTGCAATTATACCCACAGGTGCTATTTTCCAAATAATTGAGCTACTCCTCATAAAATTTTTAATAGCTGCAAGCGTACCTACCGTACTAACCAATTTTTCCTGCGCCAATGCAGTCTGAGGAGGTAAGCCAATCATTAAAAATGTAGGAATTAAAATTAAACCTGCACCTCCCGCAATTGCATCAACGTAACCAGCTATCAAAGAAACTAGTATTAAAAGAAAAATACCTAAATAAAAATATTCAGAAAGAATACTACCATCCACAAATATATTTTCCATTACATTCTCCTACAAACTATTCAATTTTTAATTTGTACGCAGATGATGTAAACATTTATTAGGAGATAATAAAGTCTCATATGCGCATTTTGTAAATAGACCAAAAACCCTTAAAAGCCATCTATCATAACCATCAAATTTTGGTTGAAACCCATTTCTAGTATGTAAAACTCTTTGATTATCAAAAGTAACTATTTGTCCAGGTTCTAAATACAAAGAAATCCAAATATCAGGATTAAGACTAATTTTTTTAAATTTTTCTAGTATTTCTGAATGAACAGGATTCTTTGTACTAACATTATGAAAATCGAAACGCGATAAATATAAACCATTATTATCTTTTACTAATAAAGGAACTTGATTATTAGAACTTCCTTTCGTAAAGGAAGCAGGTCTATTAATAGTAAACTCCGGTTCTTCTAAAAGTTTCTTTTCCTCTACATTAAACTCTGCTAAAACAGTATCCAGTAATAAAATACTAGTAGCAACTTCTTTATTCTGTCTTAAACATAATAAAGAAAGAGTATCTGGCACTGGCGTTTTTAGATAGTTACTAGATTTTTCATTCCTAAGCTTCAGATCCGGATTATCAACGTGTGGAAAGAAATCCATTGAAGAACCATATGAGCTAATTTGTTTTTCTAAACCAAGTCTAGGTACAACATGTCGTATTAACTGACCTTCATTCTCACCCTGATACACCACAGGATATAGCTCTAACGCACAAATGTAACTTAATAGATTAATTGCTGTAATTGGTATTTCAGAATTTTTGACAAATCCACTTTCAATGGGTGTTAATGGCAAGGTTTTATCAATCTCTAATTCCGAGACAACGAAGTTCTGCTTCTTCAAAATTTCCTTGTCCGAAATACACTTGCTCTTCATATTCTCAACGTTTCTTAATGCAGTTTCGTATAATGAACTATTGCTATCCATTTTAACAACTCCTCCTTGTAATTAAAAGTTAACCAAGATTAATATTAATATACATTATAATAACATAAAATATCAATAAACAAAAACACTAAATTTCCAATTTCTTTTCTAAAAATAAAAAATAAATAAAAAATCTTCAAAGTATGTAAACAAACTTATTGTCTATCATAATTTCGTAATATGACGGCTTGACTCAGGCTCTTGAGCTCTGGTAAGTATTAGGAAATATTGGAATCAAGCCTGATTATGGTGAGCGTACTATTTTAAGTTGATTGACTATATATACCTTTCATAAATGAAAAAATAAAAAACTCGGTTTAAAACCGAGCATAAGAATAAAACAATTCAGATTATACAAATATCTATCTGAAAACTTTTTCAGACGGGCATTTCATTAAAGCTCAATTCCTTTCAGCCTTGCCACCGTATTAATATCCTTATCGCCGCGGCCGGACAAATTCACCAGTATCACTTGGTCTTTGCCCATCTTCGGCGCTTCGGCCACCGCCCACGCCAGCGCGTGGCTGCTTTCCAGCGCGGGGATAATGCCTTCGTATCGGCACAGCAAATCAAAGGCTTCCAGTGCGGCATCGTCGTTGGCGGCATAGTATTCAACGCGGCCGATGTCGGCCAAATGGCTGTGCTCTGGGCCGATACCCGGGTAGTCCAAACCGGCGGATACCGAATGGGTGCCGACCACTTGGCCGTGCTCGTCCTGCATCAGGTAGCTGCGGAAACCGTGCAGCACGCCGATCGGGGCTTTGCTGGTAATCGGCGCGGCATGTTCGTCTGTGTCCACGCCTTTACCGCCCGCTTCCACGCCGACCAGGCGCACGTTTTCTTCGCCGATATAGGGGTGGAACAAGCCGATGGCATTGGAACCGCCGCCCACGCAGGCCACGGCCACATCGGGCTGGCGGCCTATGGCTTCGAGCATCTGCTCTTTGGCTTCGTTGCCGATCACGCATTGGAAATCGCGCACCATTTCGGGATAAGGCGCGGGGCCGGCGGCGGTGCCGATGATGTAGAACGTGTCGTCCACCCGCGCCACCCACTCGCGCATGGCTTCGTTCATGGCGTCTTTCAACGTGCGCGAACCGCTGTCCACACTCACCACGTTCGCCCCCAACAGCTTCATGCGGAACACGTTCGGCGCTTGGCGTTGGATGTCGTCCGCGCCCATATAAACATGGCATTCCATGCCGAAACGTGCAGCCACGGTGGCACTCGCCACGCCGTGCTGCCCCGCGCCGGTTTCGGCAATCACGCGTTTTTTGCCCATGCGCTTGGCCAGCAGCGCCTGACCGATGGTGTTGTTCACTTTATGCGCGCCGGTGTGGTTAAGGTCTTCGCGCTTAAGCCAGATTTGCGCCCCGCCGAGCTTTTCAGACAGGCGTTGTGCGTGGTAAACGGGGCTGGGGCGGCCGACATAATGTTTCAAATCGGAGCGGAACGCTTCCCAAAATGCGGGATCGTTTTTGGCCTCCTGGTATGCCTGAGCTAATTTTTTCATAGCAGTAAGCAGAGTTTCTGAAACATACATACCACCATGCTCTCCAAAAAATCCTTGATTATCTGGAAATTGGTATTTTTCCATCCAAGTATCTCCTAAATCAGTAAACAATCAATTATCAGCGTATTATAAAAAACGCAGGCTGCATTATAAAGGAAACGCAGTTTATGCCGGGCATTCTTCCGCCGAACCGGGCCGAGCCAAAGCGGCAAACGATATTCAGACAGGCCTGTCTGAACGCATCAAAACATGCTGCGGTAAAAAACAAATTCGTTCAGCTTAACCGAGCTGTCGCTTTCCGCCCCGCAAATCTCCTGCATGCGGGCAAACGCTTTTTGAAAGCAGGCCGACTCGTAATCATGCAGATCGCCCAACGCTTCCCGCCATGTTTCCTGCGGCCACTGCGGCTCCGCCTGCATGGCGGTGAGCAGATGGCGGTAGAGCGGGTTTTTTTCCAATTCCTCCATGTAGAATTCTTTAAAGATGCTGTCGCTGTAAGGCACGTTTAAACTTTTGCGTGTTTGGTATTCAGTCATTATTGTTATCCTGTTTTATTTTATTGTGTTTCCCGTTTTTCCTTTTAGTTGGACAAAAGGCATAGATTGTGTAAGTACGCTTTGCTTTCCACAGTTTCTGTCGGGTCGCATTGCTTATGCCCGCAAATCAACCCGTCCCCCCTTTCAATCAACGCTTTCCGTATATTCTATCGGCCGTTTTCAAGCAACTTCCGACCGCACCGCCTCTAAGAAAGCCGCCATTTTTTCACGCGATTTAATCCCCGGCGCGCTTTCGACCCCGCTGGACACATCCACCGCCCGAGCGCCTGTGATACGCAGCGCCCGGCTGATATTTTCAGGATTGAGGCCGCCGGAAAGTATCCAATGTCCGCCCAATCCGGCCGGCAGCATCTTCCAATCAAAGCTGTGCCCCGTGCCGCCGTATTCACCTGCGATGTGTGCGTCAAACAGCACGGCGCGCGCATCGGGGTAAGCTGCGGCCGCGACCGCAATATCATCGGCATTGCGCACGCGGACGGCTTTCAGATAAGGGCGGTCAAACAAGCGGCAGAATTCGGCAGGTTCATCGCCGTGAAACTGAATCATGTCTATCGGCACTTCAGCCAAAATTTGGCGGATGCGCGCTTCCGTTTCGTTCACAAACAAGGCCACCACGCTCACAAACGGCGGCAGCACGCACACAATCTGCTGCGCCTGTTCAATCGAAACATGCCGCTTGCTGCCCTCAAAAAACACCAGACCCACCGCATCCGCGCCCAGCTCGGCTGCCGCGCGTGCATCTTCCGGGCGGGTAAACCCGCAGATTTTGGTACGGATTGTCATGATTTTTCCTTAAGTTTCCCAAATATATTGTGCAGGGCCTGATGCGGGTATGACGCATACGTTGTGTTTGAACCGCTTTCCCGGTCGTGGCTTATTTATGCCGGATATGTTAGCTTTCGGCCATGCCTGTCTGAACGCTTTTTCAGACAGGCATTCCCTAAAAGCTTACCGACCGGCTCTATTTTACTTATACCGGCATTTTTTTTCAAAAAATTACTTTTGTTTTTCGCTATGAATATGCAGAAATACGCCGCACCCGGCTTGATTGTAGGCAGCATCGTATTCGGCATGGGCAGCGTGATTGTTGCAACCGTGCCCGTGGGTGCTTACGCCGTCGCATTTTGGCGGCTCTGCATCGCCGGCATCATTTTCTCGCTGCTCGCCCGCAGATTCGGGCAACGGCTACCCCAATCGAAAAAAGGCCTGTGCTGCGGGCTGGTTGCCGGTGCGTTTTTCGGCATAGACCTCTCGCTTTGGCATGAAAGCGTTTATGCCGTCGGCCCCGGCATTTCCACCCTGCTCAACAGCCTGCAGATTTTCTTTTTGGCCGCCATCGGCTTTTTCCGGTTTGGCGAAAAACAAAGCAGACTGCAGCTGGCCAGCCTGTTTATCGCCATAACCGGCGTAGCCTTGATCGGCAGCCCCGAATTCAGCCGCAACCACAATGCCGCCTGGGGCTTTATCAGCGGCATTTTATCGGGTGCCATGCTGGCGGCATCTATGGTTTATGTGCGCAAAACCCACGAAACCGAGCCCACGCCGCTATTTGCCTTAATGATGCTGGTAAGCTTGGGCGGTATGGCGGCAGCGTTGCCGCCCGCGCTGATATTCAATACCGATTCACTCTTTCCAGCCACCCCACGGGATATCGGCTTGGTTTTGATTTACGGTGCGGTGATGCAGTGTTTCGCATGGGGGCTGATTGCCTATGCCGTGCCGCTGCTGCCGCTTGCGCTGACCGGTTTGCTGTTCTTGAGCGAACCCGTAGCCGCACTTTTCATTGATTATTTCTTTCTCGGCAAAACCATCAACGGCCTGCAATGGAGCGGCGCCGCGTTAACCATGTTGGCGATTTATCTGGGCTCGCTCAAGCCGAAACCGCTCAAAGCATGATAAAATCAAGCCCTTTTCAGCACCATTTCCCCAACGCGCATGAACAAATTCGCCAACGCCCTTTCCGCCGCACTCGAACGCTGCGTTGCCAGCAAAGCCATCACTGAAGAAAAACAGCCGGTCGGCTTTGCCTACCGCGAAGCCCCCGTGTTTGAACACGACAGCGGCTGGCGCTTTTTCAGCGGCAACGAAACCGACGAATACACCGACAATCCCGACAACTTCACCGTATGCGGCATCAACGAAATCACCGACCGCTGCCCCGCCCTGCTGCCGATACTGCAAGAAACCGCAGGCGCATGGGAGGCCGACGAAACAGGCCGTTTCCTACCCGCCGCCGATTGGCAACCCCAAGAATAAACTTTTTTCAGACAGGCATACCGACCGAATGCCTGTCTGAAACACCCGACTCCCGTTAAACGACAAGGAAAAACAATGAATATCATCCAACCGAACCTCAACGGCAAAGACCTGCGCATCGGCATCGTGCAGGCGCGCTTCACCAACGAAGTGGGCAGCGCCATGGTTGACGTGGCCGTGAAAAAGCTGCAAGAGCTCGGCGTGTCGCCCGACAACATCACCCTCGTCACCGTGCCCGGCGCATTGGAAGTGCCGATTGTGCTGATGAACCTCGCCAGCTCTCAACGCTTTGACGCCCTGATTGCCATCGGCGCCATCATCCGCGGCGAAACCTACCATTTCGAGCTGGTCGCCAACGAATCCGGCGCCGCCGTAACCCGCGTCGGTTTGGACTACAACATCCCGATTGCCAACGCCATCCTCACCACCGAAAACGACGAGCAGGCGCACGCGCGCATTGTGGAAAAAGCCACCGATGCCGCCATTGTCGCCGTGGAATGCGGCAACCTGGTCAACTTGCTGCTTTCCGAACAAGACGACTGAACATTCGGTTGAAACCGCAAGCGCCCGCCCGCAAAAAATCGAATTTTAAGAAGGAAAACCCATGAAAACCCCACGCCGCCGCGCCCGCGAGTTTGCCGTGCAGGCACTCTACCAAGCCGCGCTCAACCAAGCCGGCGCACCCGAAACCGCCAAAAACATCCGCGAAAGCCAGGATTTCGCCAAAGCAGACGACGCTTTGTTTACCGCCCTCTTTTTCGGCGCAGCCAACAAGCAAAGCGAATACATGCAGATTATCCGCCCGCTGCTCGACCGCGACGAAAAAGACGTCAACCCCGTTGAGCGCGCCGTATTGCTGATGGCCTGCCACGAACTTTCGGTCATGCCCGAAACGCCGTATCCGGTCATCATCAACGAAGCCATCGAAGTTACCAAAACTTTCGGCGGCACCGACAGCCACAAGTTCATCAACGGCATCCTCGACAAACTGGCCGCCCAACTGCGCCCGAACGACCCCAAACGCAGCTGAAGCCCGTTTGATAAAACATGCCTGTCTGAAAACTTGCTTTGCTCGTTTCAGACAGGCATGTTTGTTTTTTAAACACGCAATGCGATAGTCGGGCGGCATTTCTATCCGACATCAGAAAAGCCCGCTCTCGTCATACTCGGGTCAAGCCCGAGTATGACGTTGTTGTTATCTAAACGGATTGGCTATATATCCAGCAAAATGCCTGTCTGAAAACTTTTTCAGACAGGCATTGCTATCCCCTCTTCCTTATTTCACCAAAGCTTTCAAATGCCCGTAGCCTTCGGCGTCCATTTTATCCACAGGCACAAAACGCAGGCTGGCGCCGTTGATGCAGTAGCGCAAGCCGCCTTTGTCTTTCGGGCCGTCGGGGAAAACGTGGCCCAAGTGTGAATCGGCAGCGCGGCTGCGCACTTCTACACGCTGCATGTTGTAGCTGTTGTCTTCATGTTCGGTTACCGCGGCGGCTTCAATCGGGCGGGTAAAGCTCGGCCAGCCGCAGCCCGAGTTGTATTTGTCGGCGGAGCTGAACAGAGGCTCGCCGCTGACAACATCCACATAAATGCCCGGCGCGAAGAGGTGGTCGTATTCGTGGCTGAAAGCGTATTCCGTGCCGCTTTGCTGGGTAACGCGGTATTGCTCGGCGGTCAGCTTGCTTTTCAGCTCGTTGTCGCTGGGCTTGCGGTAAGCTGCGGCATCGAAGCCTTTTTTATCGGCAGGCGCCCTTTTTCCGGGCAACGGCTCATCGGCTTTGCGGATGTCGATGTGGCAATAGCCGTTGGGGTTTTTCAGCAGATAATCCTGATGGTATTCCTCGGCCTCGTGAAACTGAGCCAAAGGCAGATTTTCCACCACCAGCGGTTTGCCGTATTTTTTCTGCTCTTTTGCCAGCGCGGCGGCAATGGTTTTCTGCTCGGCCGCATCGGTGTAATACACGCCGGTACGGTATTGCGTGCCGGTGTCGTTGCCTTGTTTGTTGAGGCTGGTCGGGTCAACCACGCGGAAATAGTATTGCAAAATATCGTCCAAACTCAGCTTGTCGGCATCGTAGGTAACTTTCACGGTTTCGGCGTGGCCGGTGTTGCGGTAAACCACGTCTTCGTAAGATGGTTTGCTGTCGGTTTTGCCGTTGGCATAGCCGGATACGGCGTCAACCACGCCGTTGATGCGTTGGAAATAGGCTTCCAGGCCCCAGAAGCAGCCGCCGGCCAGATAAATGGTTCGGGTATTCATCGCTACGGATTCCTTTTTCTCTGATTTGTAAAATGTGTTTTGCAGTTTGCCCAAATCGGCTTCTGGGTTCTCCAGAAGTGCCAAAGCCTGCGCTTCGTTGATGCGCCCTTTGATGATGCGGGCGACTTTGCCGTTTTTATCCAATAGTGCCCAAGAGGGGTAAACGCCGATATTCAGGCTTTGCGCCAGCTTGCCGCCGGGATCGGACAGCACCGGCAATGCGGGGTAGTTCAAGCCTTTATACCATGTTTCGAAATCGCCGGCGGCTTTTTCGCCGAGATAGCCGGGAGATGCGACGGTAACCAAATTAGCCTTTTTAAAACGCGGGTCTTTTACCCATGCTTCGGTCGGCTCCAATTCAGACAGGCACAGCGGACACCAGCTCGCCCAAAACTTCACCAAAGTAGGCTTGCCTGCCTGAATGTAATTGGCCGCAGATTTTCCCGCCGTATCGTGCAACACGGATAAAGCGGCCACCTGTTTTTCCGTTACCCGCTCCGCGCCTGCCTGCGGCAAGTGCCAGATCAATGCAAAAGCCGTGGCGGCGGAAGCGGCCAGCAATGCAAAATTTTTAGCATGTTTAAACCGCGGTTCCATCTTGGATATACTCCTTAATCAGTCAATTGAGAGGTTGATGCTGTTTGGTTAGACGGAATGCCTGTCTGAATTCTTATAATCCGGCCCGGCTTTTACACTTCTGAACATTGCCTCCGGGGCCGGCCAAACAATCCAATCTCAATCCGGTACCCGCTGCCCGGGCAACCTGCCCGCCCAGTCGCACACAAATTGCCAAGCGGTACGGCCGGAGCGGCTGCCGCGGGTTTGCGCCCATAAAAGCGCGGCATGGCGGGCGGTTTCATCAAAAGGCAGGTTAAACGCCTGCAACCAGTTTTCCACTGCCTGCAAATATTCGTTTTGGCTGAAAGGGTAAAAACTCAGCCACAAGCCGAAACGGTCGGAAAGCGATACTTTTTCTTCTACCGCTTCTTTCGGGTGGATTTCGCCACGCGCGCCGATTTCACCGCCTGTGTTTTCATCCATATATTCCGGCATCAGGTGGCGGCGGTTGGATGTGGCATACACCAAAACATTTTCGCAGCGCAGCGACAAGCCGCCGTCGAGCGCGGTTTTCAGGGCTTTATAAGCGTGTTCGCCGTCTTCAAACGACAAATCGTCGCAAAACACAATAAACTTCTCCGGCCTATGCTGCAAAATCGCGAGCAGCGCAGGCAGCGTGGCCAAATCGGTTTTGTCCACTTCAATCAGGCGCAGCCCTTGCTCCGAATATTCGTGCAGCAAAGCTTTTACCAACGAAGACTTGCCTGTGCCGCGTGCACCCGTCATCAGCACATTGTTGGCGGGGCGGCCGCTTAGAAACTGCTCCGTATTGCGCACCAGTTTCGCCGTTTGCCCCTCCACCGCCGCCAACCTGCTCAAAGGAAAAGTGTGCGGATTCGGCAGGCTCTCGAGCACGCCTTTCTTGCCGACGCTCTGCCAGCGGTAGGCCAGCGCATGCCAATCCGGCTCTTTCGTTTCCGGCGGCAACACCGCATCCAAACGGTTTAACACGGAAGAAGCTTGTTTTAAAAATTGTTTCAGTTTCACAATATGCCCTTTCAGACAGGCATTACCAGCATGTCAATAAAAAAATACAAACGGTTTGAATTTCACGACCAAGCAGCCAAGCAAATGAAGCAAATATGTTTTGCGGCTACATCATTTGAGCGTTTTCGGGTATGATAACCCTATAAGAAATGTTTACACAAACCCAAATATACCTGCACAAACTTTACTTTCCTTGAAAATTCAAGATATTAAACTTTTCCAAACATCACGGACGGCTTAACTCGAATATTGAATCTCAACGTTTTCATTCAGGAGTGTGTCGATGAACAAAAAAGCCCTTGCCCTTTCTGCCTCTTTGCTGTTTTTGGCTGCTTGTCAGTATTCCCACGTACAAACTTTCGACCACAAAATGCCGCATGCTTGGGAATATGTGCCGATTAAATACCAAGAGCCGCAACCGGTTGTTCAACAAGAGCCGAAGGAGCTGAAAAAATTCACGCTGGATGCCGCCTCCCTGTTTGATTTCAACAAATCCGACATCTCCGTAAAAGGCACCGCGCAAACCCAAAGCATTGCCGGAGAAATCGTCAACAACCTGCCTTATGTACGCAGCATTCATGTAAGCGGTTATACCGACCCCATCGGCAATGCCGAAGCCAACCGCGCCCTCTCGCAGGCACGCGCGCAAGCCGTGGCGCGTGTGTTGGAAAGCAGCGGCGTACCTGCCAAGCTGATTCAAACCGAAGGCCGCGGCAGCAGCAATCTGGTTGTAGACGATTGTAACGAGCGCTTCGCCAAAAACAAAGCCCGCCGCGACGAATGCAATATGCCCAACCGCCGCGTAGAAATTTCCGTGGTCGGAATTCCCCGCCAACCCGGCATCCCCACAATGATAGACAGCAAGCGCTACCAGCCCGAGCCGCCCAAAGGCTCGCAACCCACCGTTACCACCCGCCCCGACGGCTTAATCGAGCGCATCGAACCCGCCCCGCAGCCCAACCTGCCCGTTCAAGTGGATACTCCGGAAGGCACCACACCGCGCATCAGCAGCCAAACCCAAGTCCGTGAAAACGGCTGGGTGGAAACCGTAGTCGGCACACAGCCTGTGAAGCGCTGATCAATACCCCCAACAAACCAAATGCCTGTCTGAAAAAGTTTTCAGACAGGCATTCATCTGCATCCCCAATCAAAGCAGCCATTCAATCGGCAATTTTGACGCAACCCAAACAGTCGCCCGCTGCACCCATGTGCTGTGCGGTTCGTCGTTATAAACCACTTCCCGCCCGTTTTCCCCAGTACGCCATTGCAGGCCGCCTTTATCACCCGCCTCAACCATATAGGTGTATTGATGCTTTCCGGCCTTCAAACCTTTGCCCAATTGCGCCGCCAATTCTTCATTGTCAACCATCAAGCCCATTTCCGTATTCAAAATCGCCGAGCGCGGATCCATATTGAACGAACCGACAAACAAATACTGCCCGTCCACGGAAAACGTTTTCGCATGCAAACTCGCCCCGCTGCTGCTGCCTAAAAAGTGGTTGCTTTTCGGCCGGACAGTAGCATCCGCCTTCAATTCATAAAGCGCCACGCCGCCTTTGAGCAAGTCTTTCCGATACTTGGCGTAGCCCGAATGAACCACCGCCACATCATTTGCCGCCAACGAATTGGTCAACACCGCCACATTGCCGCCTTTTTCAGCCACACCGTTGAGCAGAGCCGTGCCCCGTTTTCCGGGCACAAAATAAGGCGAAACAATCAACAATTCTTTCTCCGCGCCTGCCATAATCGGAGCAATCTTCGCCATCACCGTATCCTTCGCCAGCGCCTTATTGTGCACCTTGGCCGGATCGTCGCTGATCAACTGCGTTTTCGCCCACACCAACGGCAAATTGCCCCCGCGTAAATGCCCCGCAAAATCAGATTCCGCCAATGTTTTCAGATAGGCCTGGGTAACAGGATCGCCGGAAGGCACGGTATCCAAATCCGCCTCCTGAATCTTGCCCGTAATCGTTTCCAAAGGATAAGCCGCCATGTCCGCCCAATAGCGGTCGAAGTCTTCCGAAACATCCTCGGCAGCCTTACCCACCGCAGCAACATCCAAATCCGCAAACAGCACCCCGCTGCCCACATCAAAATATTCATCACCGATATTGCGGCCGCCCACAATGCTGACCACACTGTCGGCAGTAAACGATTTATTGTGCATACGGCGGTTCAAACGAAAAAAATCACTCAGAAATCCCAAAGGGCGGAAACCGCGCTGCATAAAAGGGTTAAACAGGCGCACTTCAATATTCGGATGGCTGTTTAAAGCCGCAAGCAGGCCGTCCATACCCGCCATAGTATTGTCATCCAACAACATCCGCACACGCACCCCGCGGTCGGCCGCCTTTTTCAAGCTCTGCATCAACAAACGGCCGGAAACATCATCGTGCCATATGTAATACTGCACATCTATCGAATACTGTGCGTTCTCGGCCAAAGCCAGGCGCGCAGCAAAAGCATCACGCCCGCCAGCCAAAGGATACAAACCACTCTCCCCCTTGTGCGCCGTCACCTCACGAACCAAATGCTTGGCCATATTACCTTCGGGATTCACCGGCAAACGTATCGACTCTTTGCGCCCAACATTTTCAGGCAGGCTTTTATAAGTGATCAAAGCAGTAAGCAGCACGCCAACCACCAGTATCACAATGATCCATAAAATTTTGAGCATTCAAATACCTTCTCTCTGTTGCATGTGATTTCACAATGTATGTTATCGGATTATAACAGGCATAAAAAAACAGCCCGAAAATTAGGCTGTTTTCTTTTGATGGTGGACAATGAGACTTGAATCTACCATTTAAATTTTTGATTTTATTATATATTTTATTTCAATATTTGATAAATACCCCCAAATATACCCCCATCTTGCAAAAGTCAAAGCGTTTTTCGGCTGGTTTTGTGGTTTTTTGGCAGCTTTGGGGTATGAGGTTTTGCTAGATTGAGTATAACAAATTTTTTGATGTTTTTCAGGCAGCCAATGTGTCATTAAATTCCACTTTTCCTGTTTAAGCTTAGCCGTCGCGTTTTTTTACAAGTATTTGATTTTACTTGAATAGCAAAATTGGGCGAGGCAGGAAAGTCGTTCGAGTGGTTCTTTAAATCTATCTTTGATTTTATTGGACTTTTTTCATTTTGAAATACAACCCCATGTAAGAAAGGTTTTTTGGCTGTTAAAAGGTTCTGAAATTTATGGCGGTGAATCTGCTATTTTGGCGTTTGACCGGTGTCTGTGTTTTTAAAATGCTCCGAAACCCGCCCATTTTCGCTCCAGATTGCGTTTTAAAGGTCTTGCAATTTATTGTGTTTGCTTCATGTTTTACATGGGTAGTCGGGCAAGGTATCGGCTGTTTTGCATGTGCAAAATTTGCAAATTGATCTACACAAACCTGATATGTGTCATTAAATTACCCCGTTCAAAACACCAGTAACAGCGGGGTTTACCCTCCATTCAGCAACGTATCTATCACTCTAAAACACTCTAAAAAACATTGCTATATATGCAAAACATAGCGGTTATGGCGGTTATGCGGTTATAAATTACTTAACATTCTGATATTAAAAGGTTAAATCATAACCACTGCATGAAAACAGACCGGGTATCAGCGGTTATGCCTTGCTTCTTAACACTATAAGTCTATAAATATAAAGAAATAACCACTCATAACCACTCATAACCGCGTTAATTTATGTAAGTGGTTATGCTTAAAATACTTATAAATAAAGGCTTTCAGGCTGTTTTTAATTGTAATAACCGCTATAACCGCTAATTTTTGGTTATTCCGTATAGCAAAAATTTTTTTATGAAACAATAAGGCGTTTTTGATGGCTATTGTTTCCCAATAGGAAACATTACAACGCTTAGCTAGTTTCAGGCATGAAAAAACACCAGCGGCGCGGGCTGGTGTCGGGTTGGTTGTCTGTCGGTAAACCTTAAAGATTTTCAGACTTTGCTTTTTTATGGACTCTAAAAATTCAGAAAAGTGGGTTTCTGCCCGGGAAGCTTAAAGATTTTCAGACGGCCTATTGTTCTTCTTGGTTTGGTGGCTCTATGCCTACCAATACATAAAACCGCCCTTTACCAAAGCGTTGAAATTTCCAGCGGCCTGCCGTTTCATTGCGTTTCAACCATTCTATAGCGTGAAGTACATTACAAGCTTTGTTCGGCTCAAAACCTTTCGATATTTCACTTTCAAATACGGCGGGGATTATCCAAAATTCATCGTCATTCTCTTGCTCGGCGCGGCGGCGGTAGCCTGCGTGGTCTTGATTGGTAAATTCGCTGTTCCAATCCACAAAGCGCATGGATTCTGCGTAAAGTTGCATAAAGTCTATGGCCTGTTTGATGATTTGGCTGTCTTCATACTTGCCCGTGCCTGTACGGCTGTGCCATGCGTCGAAACATTGCTTGATGCCTATCATGCCTACCCCTGTGCCTAAGCCTGTAATGCCGTGTTTGGCGGACAGTTCCAGCGCGGCGGCGGTTATGGCAAAGCGTAAGGCAACGGTGCGGCTTTGGCCGTCGGTATCGGGCAACATGGCCATAAAGTCGGCCATTGTGGCGCGGGCTTCGTCGATAGCTTTAGGGTCTTCCAATAGCAGGCGGATAAGGGCGCGGCCTGCTGTGCCGTGGTATCGGGCGGCGTGGGCGGTAATGGCTTCGCTTAAGGCTGCGCCTTTTTCGTGGCCGTGCAGGGTATCGTAAATGCCGAAGCCTTTGCCTGCGTCGCTGGGAATATCGGGCAGGCGGGCGGCTTGGCCTGCGTTCCATTCTACGCCTGCCGTTTTCAGAAAGCTGTTTAGGGGCTTTTCGCCGGTGGAAAGCATGAAAATGCGCCAGCGGCTTAATTCTCGGTTGCCGCCGTCTTTTGCGCCCTGTACTTTGGAAACGCCGTTAATCACGGAATAGGCGGTTTGTGCTACGGCTTTTGCGTTGGCTTGGCCGATTTCGTCTAATACCAATAGGCCGTCATTGCGGGCGGCGGCGGTGTTGGTAAAGCCTAAGCCTGTGCCTGTCCATGTCAGCATAAGCGTTTCAGGATTGCCCCATACAGATAGTGCGGCTTTGGCGGCGGTTGATTTACCGTCGCGTGAATCGCCGAAAAGGTGGAATCCCCCTGCTTCGATATTCAACAGGCGGGCAAGCGGGGCGGCTAGGGCTGTGCCGATTGCCAAGCATAGGCGGCTGTTGCCTGCCATATAGCGGGCTATGCCTTGCTGCCAGTCTTCAAGGCTGCCGCTTTCGGTGTAGCTGTCGGCCTGTGATTTGTCGCCGTTATAAATCACTTTGGCGGGCTGTTTTTTGGCGGTTATGGCTTCGCCGTTGGGCAGGATATAGGCTGTATTGTCGGCACACCAGCCCGCGCGGTTGGTTACGGTGTAGCGTTCGTTGCTGCCGTCGGTTTGCAGATAATCGGCCAGTAATTCGCGTTTTCTGCGGCTTGCCATAACGGTAATGCCGTGTGATTGCAGGCGTTGCCAGTTGTTGCCGATTTCGGCCATCGGCAGGGCTTCTATGCGGGCTTTGCGGGTTACGGCATCGCGCCAGCGGATAATGCGGTAATGGCTGCCCGTTTCGTCGGTGCCGCGCCCGATAAGCTCGATTGGGTCGGCCAGTTTCAGCGGGGGTTTTTCGTGAACTTCGCCGTGCTTGTCGGTTTCTACGGCAATGTAGAAAACGCCGTTTTTGGTACATTGGAAATGCGGGCGTAATTCTGCTTGTTCAAACTCGGCAAGGGCGGTGGCCTGAATGGTTTCGGGGCTGGTGTCGGCGGTGTTGTCGTGTATAGTTTCGTTTTTCATGATGGTATTCCTGATTTTTCCTGTTTTGGGCGGCCTGTATCGGCTGCCCTTTTGGTTTGCTGGTGTATTTCAGACGGCAGGCGGGTAAATCTTCGCTGTTTGGGGCGTTATCCGCTTAGGTAAGAGGTAAGGCCGTCTGAAAGGGAAACGGGCTGAAAACGCAAATACGGCGGTTTACGGCGGGGCGGTCTGTTCGTCTTGGCGGCAGTTCAGTTCGTCTAAAGCGTCAAAGCCTGCTGTTTCGGGCTGCCATATCCGCGCCTTGATACCCGCTTTGATGGCTCTTACTGCCAAGCTGTGGGCGGCTTTCATGCCCGTGCGGTTGTCGTCGTTGTCGGCGCAAATAAACAGTTCCTGTGTTTCAGACAGCCATACAAACGAAGCCATGCCGTAAGCAGATAAGGCGGCAACGGCTGGCAGGCCGAAAAGGGCGCGGGCGGCAAAGGCGGTTTCTATGCCCTCGGCCACAATCAGGCGGCCTTGTGTATCAGGCGGGAAAAGGTGTACCGCTGCGCCTTTCAGGGCATCGGGTAAGCGGGATTGCATCTTTTTGGCGGGCAACGGCTCGCCTGTCTGCGGGTGGTGGATATTCAGTTTGGTAAAGGCGGGGATATGGTTGCCGTTATCGCCGTATGGCTTGGTATAAACCGCATTAAGGTAGGTTTTATGCAAGCCCTGTAATTGGCCGTCGGCGGTGGTTACAGCGGCCAGCATGGCGGGGAAATGGCCGATTAACAGCGGCTTGGCCGTTTGGCCGTCGGTGTCGGTTGCCCATAGGGGTAAGGCTGCGTGATAGCGGATATTTGAGGCCGTCTGAAAAGCGGTATCAGGTATGCCCCGCCCTTGCAGATATTGCGCGGCTGGGTCTTGGCTGTTGATGGGCTGCGCTTCGTGCCATAGGGCAAGTAAGGCGGCCTGTTTGTCTTTCGGCGGGGTGGCAGGCTTGGCAGGCGGCAACGAGGCGCGGGACTGGTGTTGCCCTGCTTGGCCGTCTGAAAAGCCCAATAAAGCGGCGGTTTCGTTGGCTGCGGTGGCAAAGTCGTAACCAAACACCAGCATCAATAAATCAAAGCCGCTGCCGCCGTCGGGGGTGCATTGGTTGCAGATAAACGCGC
This sequence comes from Neisseria canis, assembly GCF_900636765.1. NCBI lineage: Bacteria > Pseudomonadati > Pseudomonadota > Betaproteobacteria > Neisseriales > Neisseriaceae > Neisseria > Neisseria canis. Next base: position 1,242,683 of record NZ_LR134313.1, on the reverse strand, counting down.
CCGTGCCTTGATAGTCGGTATAGCGGTAACGGTCTTTGCCGCCGCAATAGGGGCAAGGCTGGTGTTTACGGGTGTTAAGTAGCTCGGCAGGCACACCAAGCGCTGCATGGATTTCAGGCCAGCGGCCATGTGCGGCAGATCGGATAGTGTTTAAATCGGGCTTCATAACTTCTCTCCCTAAATGTGCGGTTTCAGGCAGTTTTAGCTATGCCTGTCTGAAAACGTAAGGTTGCAACAACCCCGCCTTGCCCGCATGGGGCAAAGCCGGGGGAATAGCAAAGGGGGTTATTTGCTTGTTGCCGCGTCTGCTTCTTCTACAAGCTCCCAAAGCTGATAGCTGTATGATTTTGGGCTGTGATGTGCTTGGATTTCTTCATTGATCTGAAGCAGTAAATCGGCTTGTGCCGCAATTAGGGTATTGCTTTGGGAAAGCTCTTTGATGGTTAGGGCGATTGTTTCGGCTGCTTCTGAAATGCGGTATAAAGCCCACAATGAATCGGCACTATTGCATACCAGTTCGCGGGAAACGGCGATAGTTTGCTGTTGGGTGTTTTGCGCTTGTTGCGCGGTTTGAATGTTTTGCATTTTGAATGCTCCTATGTTTGTTGAGAGTTTGAGAATCCCATTAGGGGGCGGTGCTCTCTCTGGTACATAGTCACCAGCCGGGGCATTGCTGCTTACCGACACCGCCATAACTTGACTTGATAGGCCATCTGAAAATGTGGCCGCTCAATGTGAAATTTTGGCGTGAAAAAATCAGCGTTTACCCTGCTGATTTGGGCTATGTTTTTGAGAGAGAATCTGCATTGTGATTCTCCGGTCTCGGTTTGTCAAGCGCTGCGCCGCTTTTTATACGCTTAAGGTTTCCGAACGATATAAAAAACAGTTTATCCCCTGCGTTCTGTTACTGAATCCTGCCGTGCAATAGCGTGGCTTAATGCTTGAATATCGGCCTGATGTTGTTGAATCGCGATACGGGCTTGCTGTAACACAAGGGTCGGTTCCACACCGGCTTTAGCCGCTTCTAAAACAGCTTTATACAGACTGGTGGCGCCGTTGCTTTCAGCTTTCATTAAAGCCAATAGCTCTTTAGCTTGCGTTAGTTGGTTTGGTTTCAGGTTCTTAATGTTGGCTTGGGCTTGAACCATTAATTTGCTGTAAGGTAAGTTATTTGTGTAATTCATCATGGTTATCCTGCGTCGCTATGCGGTCTCAAGACTAATAAAGCGGGCGAAACACACCATTAAATCAGGGTGCAGCCATGTTCCGCCGTTATACCGCCCGCGTTTGGTCTGTATCAATTCGGGATAGTCGGCAGGGTTGAATGGTGTTTTTAAATCCCTGCGATCTAAGGGATTTGAAACTTTCTGTTTGGCTATGGTTTGAATATATTTCTGCGTGCGTTTCAGGCCAAAAAAGTTATCAAGCCGCTTACCGTGGTATTCAGCTATTTCAGTAGCGTTAAACCATGCTTCGCGGGTGGCATGAATGGGCAAGCCTTGATAGTCGAGTGTGATCGGTTTCATCATGCCGCCCCTTTCCCTATGGCTAGCGTGTAGATACCGCGTTTAACGGTTCTGCCGCGTTTGTTGATATGCGGTTGCATGGTGCAGATAACGGGATAACCGGCATCGCGTAAATCCTTGATACGCGCGTTAAAGCCCATAATGCCCATCTGCGCGGCCTGATAGCTCGTGATGCTGCCGTAGGTTCGGATATGGCTTAGGATTTCGCCGCATTGTGAATCAGGGGCAAACGGTGCATAATGTCGGCCTGTTTTTGTAGGGATGCTGCCGTCTGAAATGCCTTGTGTATTTTGGGCGGTTTCTTTTTTCATCGCTTGTCCCCTTTAGATACGTTTAGCCGCTTGTTTGGCGATATAGTCGTCTATTTCGCTTTCCAGCCAGCCGATTGCATTACCGCTGCCGGATAACTTAAACGGGCGGGGCATATCGGGGTCGTGGCGGCGGTTTTTGGGGTCGAGACGATACCAAAGCGTGCTTGATGAAATGCCAAGACGTTTGGTTACTTCGTGCTGGCGTAAGATGGTTGCCATAAATCAATCTCTTTCTGCCTGATAAGGCGTGATTGGAATATGGCAAAAAGATACCGCCCTCATGGGGCGGGTGTATCGGCAAAGATTACTGTTTTATCATAGAATTTTGCAGGGCATCTTTACCACTTTTATTGTGTAGAGCTGCTCCGCATATTCTGTATCAAAAAGAGTAAATTTTGCGGTTATTTTTTCAAACTGTTACGGATAGCTCTCAATGATTTAACATGTCTGCTAACTGTATCATCTGAGATTAATTCTTGGCTTATCAGATTTGATAATTCCGTGATAGCGGAAACAGGCGGATTATATTTAACAAACTTATCAAGCATAAACAAACTACCCGCAACTCGTTTGGCGGCAATAGTTTTTGTATCATGCTGTTTCAATACAGTGTTCAGCAAATCAGGCTCAATTAGATACTCTGCTTTTCTCGCTCTTTCCTCCTGCTTAAGGTAGTATTTTTTAAGCATGCTCCTCGAAGATACGGAGTTGCCGGTAAATCCTTGCTGTTTCAAATAGCGATCTAATATATCCCGCTGTTTTAATATTTCTGATTGATGCTTTTTAAGATATTCAGCGGCTTTCTTTGCTTCTGCTGTTGTAACAGTCGGTTCAAACTCATTTTGTGCCATAACTAAAACTGTATTTAAAACGGTTTGGGCAGGCATTCCATCTAAACAATAACATTCTGCCATATTCGCAAAAAACCATTTCTCACTTGATAAATATTCAGGATTTTCAAACCATCTTTGAACAATATCCCTTGCAAATTCTTCAAGTGTTTTAAATCTGATTTGTTTCGCTGTTTTCCAAAACTTGACCGCCTTTTTGCGGTAGATTTTAAAGTGTGGTAAATCTGTGTAGTATTTGAAAATCTTACTTTCCGCTATCTCTTTCCAGTATTCATCAAATTCTTCAGCCTCCTCCAAAAATGCAGCAAAAAGAGTTTCTTCTGTCTCAAGCTTTTTAGAATCATTCCTTTCATGGAAACTGATCCTTGCCGCTCTGTTTACCCTATCCAAACAGTCTAAAAAATCCACATAATCTGATTTATCAATCAATGTAATTGCTCCTATCGGTAACTTTGCAGAGAGCCTTTTGCTCCGTATCAATCACGATGCGGGCCAAGACTGTAAATTTTTCAAACCACTTCAAACGGGTTAAACAATTTCACGCCGGTATGCTCAAAATCGGCGGTATTACGCGTTACCAGTATCAAGCGGTGCTGTATGGCCGCTGCCGCTATCCATGCGTCGTTTTCAGGTGCCGGATCGGAGGTATGCAATCGGGCGCAAATGGCAGCGGTGGTTTCGTCTATCGGTAAAATGCGCTTATCGAACAGTTCCTGCATTACAGCGGTATGCCATGCCCGCAATACCTGCCCTTGTGTTTGGTCTTTGCGCTCCATGCGTAATACGCCCCGCTCAAGCTCCATAACAACAACGGGGCTGGTGTAGAAAATGCCGCTGCCGGTATCGGCAAGCCATGCAGTCAAACCTTTATCTGCGGTGCCCCGTTTTATTTTCCGCATTTCGCTGATTATGTTGGTGTCCAGTAAATACACGGTTACTCCCCAAAATCCACTTTGCGGCGTTGTGCTTGGCTTCTCGGTGGTACTTCAAGTTCTATATCGGCCGCATCGGGGCATTCTATAGCCATCAATACATCAAGTGCGCTTTGGGGTTTGCCTGCCAGCTTTTGATATTCGGCATAGCTCAACAGTACAAACGAGGGCTTGCCCCTGTTGGTTATCATCAACGGTGCATTGTCTGCTTCGCGCATTGCCCGGCTGGTGTTTTGGTTAAATTCCCTGCTCGTCATAATGGCTGCCATGATTCAACTCCTTTCTCTTGCATTTGTTTCTATGTTACTACTTAGTATCATCTAAAACAATCCAATATCGTATAACGGCATAAAAAAACACCAGCGGCGGGCTGGTGTTATGCGTTCTTAAAACAACCTATTCTTGGCTATCTGTTTCAATCATGGTGCGGGCTTGGTTGCAACGCTCACGCAAATAATCTGAATACCATTGCATCATTTCTACCCTATGCGGCCAGTATTCCGCCCGATTGTAGGCGGCGCGGATTTTATCTTTCGGCACATGGGCAAGCTGCCGTTCTATGGCATCGGGGTTAAAGTTCTGTTCGTTTAATATACTGCTTGCCAAGCTACGGAAACCGTGCGGCGTGGCCGTTCCTTTGTAACCTAGCCGCTCAATAATGCGGTTTAAGGTAGCTTCGCTGATAAAGCCTGCCGTTTTTGTGCGGCTAGGGAATAGATAAGGCGTTTGCCCTGTGTGGCCGTGTAGCTCTTGCAATAATTCCAGCGCCCAATCTGAAAGCGGTATCACATGGGCGCGGGGTAGCTTCATTCGCTCGGCGGGGATAGTCCATGTTTTTGCCTGCCAGTCTATCTCACTCCATTGCCCGCCGCGTAATTCGGTGCTTCTTATGAACACCAGCATAACCAGCATTACGGCTATACGGTTCTGCGGGTCAATATCGGCCAATATCAAGCGGCGGTAAAACTCGGCCAGTTCTTCACGAGGCAAAGCGGGTAAATGGCGGGTTTCCGCTTTGGCCAAAAAGCCACGCAATGGGGCGGCAGGGTTACGGTCGGTTATTTCCAACATGGCGGCATAGCCGTAAACGGCTGCTATCCATTGTCTGATTTTCTCTGCGGTGGCCGTTGCATTGCGGGCGGCTATACGCTCAATTACGGCTTTCACGTCTGATACGGCTATGCCGTCTATCTGTTGCCCGCCGATATACGGGAAAACGTCTTTTGAAAAGTGATTGAGAATGCGGGCGGCATTGTCAGGCTTCCAACGGTGCAGATTCTCGCTATGCCATCGGCGCGTTATTGCTTCAAAGGTATTCAGTAGGGCAGCCTGCCGCTCTTGCTTGGCCTGTTGCTTGGCTGCGCTGGGGTCTTGCCCTGTTGCAATCAGGCGGCGGGCATTTTCGGCGGCTTCTCGGGCTTCGCTTAAAGAAACGGTGGGATATTTGCCGATTGAAAGTAATTTTTCTTTGCCGTCTATGCGGTATTTCAGCCGCCATAACTTCCCGCCCGCTGGTGTAACCTGTAAAAACATGCCCTTGCCATCTGCTAGTTTGTATGGCTTGGCAGCGGGCTTGGCATTCCTTATTTGGCGGTCATTTAGCGGCATTTGGGGGTATTTTTTTAGGGGTGTTTTTCAGATACCCCTAAATATACCCCCGTTTTTTGGTTTATTCAATTGGACGGGATTTTACTGTATCGGATAATTAAGGCCGTCTGAAAACACCCTTAATCGGTCTGAAAGCCTTGCTATGCTTGAATCTTGGTTTATGGCGTTAGACGGTATTAGACGTAAAAAAACAGCCCGAAAATTGGGCTGTTTTCTTTTGATGGTGCCGACAATGAGACTTGAACTCATACGACCTAAGGTCACCACCCCCTCAAGATGGCGTGTCTACCAATTTCACCATGTCGGCATAATGATTTTTACTGTGCACCCGAAGCCGGTTTGGTCGGGATTTTTGTATTGTGTTCCGTTTGTGCCGGTGCGTTTTGCTGCTGCACCGTACTGAAGTCTATTCCGTGTTTCGGAACATGGGTGTTAATGTATACCAAGCTAAGGCAGCTGGCAAAAAAAACCGTTGCGGCAATGGCTGTGGCGCGGCTTAAGAAATTTGCGCTGCCGGCCGAACCGAAAACGCCCTGCGCGCTACCGCTTCCTCCGAATGTGGCACCTGCATCTGCGCCTTTACCTTGCTGCATCAGCACCAAGATAATCACGGTAATCGAAGCAAAAATATTCAATAACCAAATAACGGTTTTAATGGTTTCCATAAATGTTCTTCAAGCATCTTGGGCGGCTTGGATAATCGCGGTAAACGATTCGTATTTAAGTGATGCGCCGCCTACCAAAGCACCGTCCACATGCGGAACGGTAAAAATTTCAGCTGCGTTTTTATCGTTTACACTGCCGCCGTAAAGAATGCGGATATTAGCATCTTCTCCGCACAATGACAAGATTTCGTTGTAAATGAAATCGTGCATATCTGCAATTTGTTCTTTTGTGGCCACTTTGCCGGTTCCGATTGCCCACACGGGCTCATAGGCTACGGCAAAATGTTTGGTTTTCAGCCCCTTGAATACGGAAAGCTGATAGGCCACCGCTTCTTTCTCCCGACCGTCTTCACGCTCTTTCAGGCTTTCGCCCACGCATAAAAGCGGGGTTAGGCCCACATTGAGCACGTTTTCGATTTTATGGCGCTGCACATCGTTTTTTTCGTTGAAATAGAGGCTGCGCTCGGAATGGCCGATCAATACGATGTCAACGCCCACATCTTTCATCATTTCGGCGGACACTTCCCCTGTGTAGGCACCGCTGCCGTTAAATCGGCTGACATCCTGCGCGCAGGTATGGATTTTGTTTTCGAGCACGATATTTACGGCGTTATGCACTTGGGAAAGATATACGGTGGGCGGAGATATGCCGATACATACTTTCTCCATTTTGGGTAAAGAGCGCAGTTTGTGAACCAATGCATTATTATTCTGCAACTGGCCGTTCATCTTCCAATTGCCGATCACCCATTTTTTATCCCACATGGTTTGCTTCCTTTCTTATCTGTTTTTCAGACAGGCATTGCCGACTTTGGCGAATTGTACCGCAAATTATTTGTAGCGTCTTGAAGTTTTGTAGCAGGCTGTAACTCGACATGATATAGTAATCCGGTTTTCGGTTTGCCGCGCTGTGCCTGCTTTTTCGGTAGCGAAAAGACGGCGAAAGGCTGAAACGGTGTTTCAGCAAGATCACGGTTTCAACCGGCAACCCGTTTAAAATATTCGAATCCATACCAAAACGAAAATCAGATATGCACGAAATCACTTTCTCATCATCCGATAAATCTGAAATGTATCGGGAAATTTTACCGCAAATCGAAGCTTTGATTGACGGTGAACCTAATTTGATTGCCAATTTGGCCAACATCACGGCTGTGTTGAAAAGCTCGTTCGGCTGGCTCTGGGTCGGCTTTTATTTGGTTGAACAAGATGGCGGCTTGGTGCTCGGCCCTTTTCAGGGCCCGCCGGCATGTACCCGTATCGCTTATGGCCGCGGGGTGTGCGGGCAGAGCTTGGCGCAAGCGCAAACGGTGATTGTGTCCGATGTTAACCAACATCCTGATCATATTGCCTGCTCCTCGCTTTCCCAATCGGAAATCGTTGTGCCTGTTTTCGGTCAAGGCGGGAAGGTTGCGGCGGTGTTGGATGTCGATTCCGAAACCACCGGCCAGTTCGACCAAACGGATGCTGAGTTTCTGCAAAAAATCTGCCTTTTAATCGGCAGCCGGCATTTTTCGGCAACATAATCTAAATGCCTGTCTGAAAAAGCAGTTTGCCGTTTATTTTGCGCACCCGTCTTTTCAGACAGGCATTGTTGTTAAAACGAAGGCAAAAGCATTATAATCAGCGCCAAACCACTATTCACACTATAAAATCAATGGAGTAAATCAATGGACTTTCAAAAAGCACGTTTCAATATGGTAGAACAGCAAATCCGTCCGTGGGACGTGCTGGACTTTGATGTTTTGGATGCCCTGGATGCCATTCCGCGCGAAGAATTCGTTACCGAAGAGCAAAAGCCTTACGCCTATGCCGACGTGTGCCTGCCTCTGCCCAACGGAGGCAAAATGCTGGAGCCGCGAATCGTTGCCCGCCTGATCCAGGGGCTTGCTCTGAAGAAAACCGATAACGTATTGGAAATCGGTACCGGTTCGGGCTATGCCACTGCGCTTTTGGCCACGCTTGCCGGGCAAGTGGTGTCGATTGATATGGATGCGGCGCAACAAACATTGGCCAAAGCTGCTTTGGATAAAGTGGGGCTGACCAACATTATTTATCAAAACGGCGACGGCTTGGCCGGGCAAGTGGGCGGCGCGCCTTTCGATGCGATTTATGTCGGCGGCAGCGTTCCGGATGTGCCTGAAGTGTTGAAAAGCCAATTGAAAGACGGCGGCCGTTTGGTCATCATTACAGGCGGCTCGCCAGTTCAACACGCGCTGCAAATCACGCGCAACGGTGATGAATATACTTCGGTTACTTTATTTGACACTTCGGTTGCAGGCCTTCAGGCGCCTACCGTTGCCAAGCCTTCGAAATTTCATTTTTAAAAGTCTGTCATTCCCGCAAGCTGCTTGAATAAGCAGCTTGTTTTTATAGCGGGTTTGCATAACCCGGCAGGAATAACGCCACACTTAACACATCCACCCGATTATGAACGATATTGTCCAACTCTCCCCCATTGAACTAAAAGCTTTTCTCTCCAAGCATCCTGACGCGGTTTTATTGGATGTTCGCGAAGATGAAGAAGTGGCTTTTTGCAGTCTGCCGAATCATGTGCACATTCCGATGAACATGATTCCTTTGCGCCACAATGAATTGCCCGACGACAAACCCATCGTGCTTTACTGCCACCACGGCATACGCAGCCTGCATTGCGCCATGTATCTGGCCGAGGCCGGTTTTGACAAACTGTATAATCTGAAAGGCGGTATTGACGAATGGTCGCAAACGGTTGATCCGTCGGTGCCGCGCTATTGATTCTATCCGGCATTTTTCCAACACCCTACAAATCAGACAACACTCGGCTAAGCTCATAGAAATATCAATTTAGCCAAATTTTTAAGCCTGCTTGAATCAGCTTAACTAAAATAAAAATACCGTTTAGTTGATTTTTTAACCGAATATCTATAATATGGCTGCATCAACGTCAGCTTCACAACAACACAAAAACAGGCTCGTTCTTTAAAATTTTAAAGGTAATGCCTGTGTTTTAAGGTTATCCTACAACTACGGTAAATAAAATGCGCAAACTACTTACTTTATTCTTTGGCGATCCTAAAAATGTCGTATTGAACAGCAAAGAAGATATTCAAAAGCATGCCGGTAAATTGAGCATGTTAACTGATGAAGAAAAAGAAATTCTGGCCGATTATCTGGCTCATGCCGAAGTGAACCAGCGTTTGCCCGGCAATGCCAAAAACCCCAATTACCAATACGGCGTAAGCGTGGGTCAGGCGATAGACAAACAGAAATGCCTAACCAATTAAAGCGGTCAATCCGGAAAACACAAGAATGCCTGTCTGAAACTTTTTCAGACAGGCATTTATTATTACCCGGCCACATCGATACAAAGATATTTCAATTCCAAATATTCGTCTGCTCCGTATTTGCTGCCCTCGCGCCCCAAGCCACTTGATTTTACGCCGCCGAACGGGGCAACTTCGTTGCTGATCAAGCCTGTGTTCACGCCCACCATGCCATATTCCAAGGCTTCGCCCACGCGCCATTGGCGGGCGGCGTTTTCCGTGTAGAAATAAGCGGCCAAGCCGAATTCGGTGTTGTTGGCGGCAGCCACGGCTTCTTCTTCGGTTTCAAACCGGAACACAGGGCACAGCGGGCCGAAGGTTTCTTCCGAGGCCACTTTCATACCGGCGTGAACGCCGCACAACAAGGTCGGCTCGAAAAAAGTGCCGCCCAAGCTGCTGCGTTTGCCGCCGACCAAACATTCCGCGCCTTTGGCCAGCGCGTCTTCGATATGCTCTTCCACTTTGGCAACCGCTTTTTCATCAATCAAAGGCCCCTGGTTCACGCCCTCTTCCAAACCGTTGCCCAATTTGAACGCAGCCATGCGCGCGGCCAGCTTGTTGCAGAACGCATCATAAACCGAGGCATGCACATACACGCGGTTGGTGCAGACGCAGGTTTGGCCGCTGTTGCGGAACTTGCTGGCCAACACGCCTTCCACGGCTTTATCCAAATCGGCGTCATCAAACACGATAAACGGCGCATTGCCGCCCAGCTCCAAGCTGAGTTTTTTAATCTGCGGTGCACTCGCGGCAAAGATTTTGACACCGGTTTCGGTCGAACCGGTAAAGCTGATTTTGCGCACGGTTTCATTTTCGGCGAACGTTTGGCTGATTTCGCCCGCGCTGCCGCTCACCACCGCCAGCAAATCGCGCGGAATGCCTGCTTTGTATGCCAACACCGCCAACGCATACGCGCTCAAAGGCGTGAGGCTTGCCGGCTTAACCAACATCGCGCAACCCACCGCCAAAGCCGGAGCCGCTTTGCGGGTAATCATGGCTGCGGGAAAATTCCAGGGTGTGATTGCGGCGGCCACGCCGATCGGTTGGCGGATCACCAGCAGCTTCTGCGTGGGTTTCACACTGGTCAGCACATCGCCGTCGATGCGGCGCGCTTCTTCGGCAAACCAGCGGATAAAGCCCGCCGCATAATCGATTTCGCCGCGCGCTTCCGTGAGGCTTTTGCCCTGCTCCATCGTCATCAGGCGGGCGAGGTTTTCTCGATTGCTTTTAATCAAACCGTACCATTGCCACAAAATATCGGCGCGCTCCAATGCGGTTTTGGCCGCCCAAACTTTTTGCGCCGCCGCGGCGCGTTCAATCAAAGCGCTGAGCGCGGCTTTATCGGTTTTGCGCACATAGGCCAGCGTTTCGCCCGTGGCCGGGTTGTTCACTTCAATCCCTTGCTCCAGTGGAGAAAACGAAACATCGGGGTGTGCCAATAATGGTTTTATCGCTTGCATAAGTCCTCCATTCGATAGGGCAAACGGTTTGCCACGCCCGTAGGTTGTGCGGACGCAAGCACACACGCACGCGGCGAAATTGAGCGCAAACCGCGTGCGCAGAGGGCATCCACACTCCGTGGATTCAACCTTCGCCTCGCCCGGCCCATTGCAGCCAGGCCGCGCCGAGCAGCACCAGCGCCACTCCGCCGATGCGCCCCGGATTGGCCGCTTTCACCGGCAAGCCCATCAGACCGAAATGGTCGATGGCGACCGAAATCAACACCTGCCCGGCCACCACGCACAGCATGAACGGCGCCGCGCCGATGCGCGGCACCAGCAACAATGCGCCGGTTACGAAGGCCGCCCCCAAAAGCCCGCCCGACCATGCCCACCACGGCAGCGCGGACACTGCCGAGAATTTGGCGGCGGGCACGCGAAACCACAGCAACAAGGGCAGCACGCACAACAAACTGACCAGCAGCGACACCAAAGTCGCCCACAAGGGATGCCCCAGGGTTCGACCAAGCAAGGCATTGGCACCGGCCTGAAACGGTACCGCCATGCCGATTGAAAAAGCGGCCAATAAAAACAGGGGTTGCATATCGCCTCCTATTGAAAATATTTCGCTCAGGCGGCATGATTCATTATTCTTTGAGTTTATGGAAATTCTATTTTTGAATATTGGGTATTCTTGCCATGAATAATCTGAGCCGCATCGACCTCAACCTGCTGCTGACCCTGCACGTGCTATTGCAGGAGCGGCACATCAGCCGCGCTGCCGCGCGTTTGCATAAAAGCCAGCCCGCCGTCAGCCATGCCCTAGCGCGGCTGCGCGAGCTGTTCGACGACCCGCTTTTGGTGCGCGAAGGCAATACGCTGCGCCCCAGTGCCAAGGCGCAGGCCTTGCAGCAACCGCTGCAACAGGCGCTGGCCGGCTTGCAGCAGGTGGTGATGCCGGAGCCATTCACGCCCGCGCACAGCCGGCGGCATTTCCGCCTGGCCATGTCCGATTACACGGCCACGCTGCTGCTGCCCGCCCTGCTGCGGCGACTGCGCGAACACGCCCCGCACATCACGCTGGGCATCAGCCAAGGCAGCCGCGAGGCCATGCTGGCCGCCGTTGCCGATGGCCAAACCGATCTGGCGCTGGGCGTTTTCCCGCAACCGCCCGCACAGGTGCAGCACGAGCCGCTGTTTGAAGAACGCTTCGTCAGCGTGGCCGATGCCGCCAGCCTGCCGCCGGGCGGCACCTTGTCTCTGCAAGCCTGGCTGACACGCCCGCACGTGGCGGTGGCCATGCGCCCGGGCATGGAGGGTGAAATCGAACGCGCCCTGCAACAGCGGCATTTGCGCCGCCGCATCGCCGTCAGCCTGCCGCATTGGCGCGTGGCCGCCGAGCTTTTGCCCGGCACGGAATTCATCCTGACCATCGCCCGTCGCAGCCTGCCGCCCGAGACGCAAACTCCCGGCCTGCGCCGCTTCGAGCCGCCACTGCCGATCCCGCCTTTCGTGTTCGGCCAGATCTGGCACCCGCGCAACGCGCACGACCCGGCCCTGTGCTGGCTGCGGGCGCAGATTGCCGACATTCTGGGCAATTTTTAGATCAAGGCTACCTGAAAAGCCACCGCTTTTCCGCCATGGCCAAATCATCATAAAACCGTATTAACCGTAGCTTGGCGGTTAGAGCGAAATACGAACCCCAACATTTTGATGTTCATGATGTTGTGGTTCGCTGCAATGATGATGCCTGTCTGAAACCTTTTCACTTCGCAAACCACATACGGCTTGTTTTCAGACAGGCATGTTCTCCAGTTAAGCAACTTGATTTGCCATACAACATTCAGTTGCAGCCATCATACGCCTCACACAACCTGCACGCAATTTACCGCCTCAGCATAATGCCGCACAAAGAGCCGCGGGCATCAAGCGATTCATGCTATATTTAAGGCCTGTCTGAAACCCTTTCAGACAGGCCTTTTTCATTTCACCCGACACAATCCATGAGCAAACACATCCTTCTCGGCATCAGCGGCGGCATCGCCGCCTATAAATCCTGCGAACTTGTGCGCCTGCTGAAAAAGCAAAGCCACCGCGTTACCGTTGCCATGAGCCGCACAGCGGCGGAATTCGTATCGCCGCTCACGTTCCAAGCGCTCAGCGGCAATCCCGTTTTATCGGAAACGCACAACGGGGAATCGGGCGGCAACGGCATGGCGCATATCAACCTCACCCGCGAAGCGGATATTTTTCTGATTGCGCCCGCCAGCGCCAACACCATCGCCAAAATCGCCAACGGCATTGCCGACAACCTGCTCACCAACCTTGCCGCCGCGCGCAAATGCCCGCTGGCCGTGGCGCCCGCCATGAATGTGGAAATGTGGTTCAACCCCGCCAACCGGCGCAACATCGCCCGCCTGCAGAGCGACGGCATCACCGTGTTCCAGCCCGTATCCGGCGAACAAGCCTGCGGCGAAACCGGCGTGGGGCGCATGCCCGAAGCGGCCGAGCTGGCCGAGCTGCTGCCCGATTTGTGGGCCGAAAAATCCCTGCAAGGCAAAAAAGTGCTGATTACCGCGGGTGCCACTTTTGAAGCCATCGACCCCGTGCGCGGCATCACCAATATTTCCAGCGGCCAAATGGGCATGGCAATCGCCCGCGCCTGCCGCGCCGCCGGAGCCGAAGTTTCGCTCGTGTACGGGCAGGTTCAGGCAGGCATTCCCGCAGGCTTGGCGCATGCGGAACAGGCCATAAGCGCCGAAGCCATGTATCAGGCCGTGATGAAGCAGGTGAAGCAGCAAGACGTGTTTATCTCGGTGGCCGCCGTGGCCGACTACAAAGTCAAAAACAGCAGCACGCAAAAATTGAAAAAAGAAAGCGGCAAACCACCCGTCATCGAGCTGGCCGAAAACCCCGACATCCTCGCATCCGTTGCCAAGCTCGACAGGCCGCCTTTCTGCGTGGGCTTTGCCGCCGAGAGCGAAAACATTATCGAACACGCCCGCGCCAAACGTTTGCGCAAAAACATCCCCATGCTGGTGGCCAACGACGTGGCCGTGGCGATGGGCAAAGCGGTCAACCGGATTACCATTATCGACGACGCAGGCGAAACCGCGTTTCCCGAAACCGATAAAAATCAGGCAGCGGCAGCGATTGTGACCCGGCTGGCAGAATTGCTGGCATTAGCCAACCCCTGTCTGAAAAGCTAAGCCCGACATGGCACATCAACGACGGCGAAGAAGTGTTTGCCGTGATAAACGGTACAGTTACACTACCGTATAAACGGCTATCCGTGATTGGCAACACTGCACCGGCAATGCCTGTCTGAAAACCTCGAAAAGCCTTTCAAGCTTCGTTAAGCATGTTTCAGACAGGCATTGGTAGCGATTATGAACCCACGCAAAATCATCCATATTGATATGGACGCGTTCTATGCCTCGGTAGAACTGCGCGAGCAGCCGCATCTGAAAGGGCTGCCCGTGGTTGTGGCTTGGGAGGGGCCGCGCTCGGTGATTTGCGCTGCGTCTTATGAAGCCCGCCGCTTCGGTTTGCACTCCGCCATGTCGGTTGCCACCGCCAAAAGGCTCTGCCCGCAAGCCGTGTACATTCCGCCGAATTTCCCGCTTTACCGCGAGATTTCGCAACAAGTTCACGCTATTTTCCGGCAACACACCGATTTAATCGAACCTTTGTCGCTCGACGAAGCCTACCTCGACGTAACCCGGAATTTTCAGAATATCCCTTACGCCAGTCAAGTTGCCAAAACCATACGCGCCGAAATTTTCCGGCAAACCGGGCTTACCGCTTCGGCAGGCGTGGCGCCAAACAAATTCCTCGCCAAAATCGCTTCCGATTGGCGCAAACCGAACGGACAGTTTGTGTTGCCGCCGGAAAAAGTGGCAGAATTTTTACACACCCTGCCACCGGAAAAAATCCCCGGCGTGGGCAAAGTAACCCGCCTCAAAATGCAGTCTTTAGGCATCAATACAGTGGGCGACCTGCTGCGTTTCGAACGCGGCGAATTGGCCAATTTGTTCGGCAAATGGGGCTACCGCCTCTATGACTTGGCGCGCGGCATAGACAACCGCACAGTCAAACCCAGCCGCGAACGCGTGCAGATTTCCACCGAAATCACGCTGCCCGAAGATTTGCCGCTCAACCAAATCCTGCTGCATTTGCCGCAACTGGCGGAAGATTTGCAGCAGCAGGCAGCGCGTAAAAAAGCGGCTTTCCGCAGCGTAACGCTCAAGCTGAAAACCGCCGATTTCCGCATCATCACCCGTTCCCAAACGTTTTCCTCACCCCTGCCCGACACCGCCGCGCTTTTGCAGGCCGCGCAACAGATTTCAACCCGCCTCCCCCTCTCCAACCACACCACCTACCGCCTTATCGGGCTGGGCGTGAGCCATCTGGAACCCGACGGCCGGCAAACCTCGCTTTGGCCCTGACCGCCCGATTTCCCCCTTAACTGCCAAAATTAAAGTTTTTTATTAAAATCAAATATTTGCAAATATGTTATAATGATGTTTACCAAATATAAAAAAGCGCTTAACGCTTTTATCTGTATTTGCTGTCATTGCGACCAAAGGTCACTCACTAAAAACAACCATGCCGGCTTGAACCGGTTATGCACTACAAATGAAAGGAGCAGACATTGACCGCCAAATCCCCCGCACCCAAACCACACAAAGCAACATCATTCAGGGACGCATCGGAAGCCCCCTCCCCGATTAAATCCGACCAGCCGGACACCCGCATAGACAAATTCACGTTTTTCGGCGTGTTGCTTATCCTTCTCAGCGTAACTCTGCCTTTAATCGCCTTTCCCGAAGAAGGTGCGGCATGGGTGGCGCAGACCAAGCGTTTCGTTACCGACAAGCTGGGCTTTGCCTATCTGGCTTTCGGCATTATTTCCGTGATATTCGTGATTTATATCATCTGCTCCGACATCGGCAATATCAAGCTGGGGCGGCCGGAAGAAGATGTGGAATACAAAACCGGCTCTTGGGCCGCCATGATGTTTTGCGGCGGCATCGGTGCCAGTATCCTTTATTGGGGCATCCTCGAATGGGCGTATTACTATCAAGGCCCGCCTTTCGGCATCGAACCCAAATCCCCCGATGCCGTGCGCTGGGCGTCTTCCTACGGTATTTTCCACTGGGGTCCGGTCGCTTGGGCGATTTATATGGTGCCCGCCATCGGCATCGCCTATTTCAGCCATGTGCGCAATTCGCCTGTGTTAAAAGTAAGCCACAGCATGATGCCGCTATTGGGCGAACGCCTGGCCCGCAGCAACTGGGGCAAACTGGTTGATGTGTTTTTCGTGTTCGGTATGATAGGCGGCGGCGCCACCACGCTCGGCCTCGCCTCACCCATGATTACCGAAGGGCTGCACACCTTGCTCGGCACGCCCAACTCCATTCACATGCAGCTGGCCATCCTGCTGGTTACCACCATGATTTTTGCATACAGCGCTTATCAAGGCATGAAGCAGGGTATTCAAAAACTTTCCAATATCAATTTCTATTTGGCTCTCGGCTTTATCGTTTTCGTATTGGTTTGCGGCCCCACCGTGTTTATCCTCAACACCGGCATCGAATCCATCGGACGCTCCATTTCCAACATCGTACCGATGATGACTTGGACGGAAGCTTTCGGCGAATTCGACAGCCACGGCTTCAAACAAACCAACTTTCCGAAAGACTGGACTGTATTCTATTGGGCATGGTGGCTGGTTTACGCGCCGACCATCGGCCTTTTCATCGCCAAAATTTCACGCGGCCGCACCATCCGCCAGATGACGGCCGGCTCCATCTTTTTCGGCTCGCTCGGTTGCGCGGTGTTTTTCATCGTATTGGGCAACTACGCCATGTATCTGCAATTGAGCGGCGCCATGGATGTGGTGGCAATACTCAACAACCAAAGCGCCAACGCCGCCATCTTCGCCGTGTTAGGCACTTTGCCGATGGCCAAAATCGTAACAGCCACCTTTGTGTTTTTGGCAATTTTGTTTACCGCCACCACATTCGACTCGATTTCCTACATCCTCGCTTCCGTGGTGCAACATGAAGTCGACGGCGAACCTCACCGCTGGAACCGCCTCTTTTGGGCGTTTTCACTCTGCTTTATGCCTGCCGCACTGATGTTTCTCGGCGGCCTGTCCACCCTGCAAACCGCTTCGATCTTCGCCGGCGCGCCGCTGCTGATTATCATGTCGCTGATGATGGCCTCCATCATCAAAGCCGCCAAATACGACCTGCATTACCAGCCCGACTACTCGCTGCGCACCATCCACATCGAAGAGCTGCCCGACAACTCCCCCTGGGAGCACGGCGAAACTTCGGAAGCCCCCGAAGGCTCAGTCTTGGCGCAAATGGCCATCTACGAAGAACAACGCCAGCAACAGCAAGAACAGCAAGTGCAACAAGAAAAAGAATCATGATAGAGCATTGCCTGCTTAATACAACAATGCCTGTCTGAAAGCCGTTTCAGACAGGCATTGTTTAATGCTTTTACATCGTATTACGGCGTGAAGCCTAGATAGTCAATTCACTTAAGTTTAACAACGATACCGTCATACTCGGGCTTAACCCGAGTATCTCCCAAACTTATCGGAACTCAAGATATTCGGGACAAGCCCGAGTATGACGAGTGTACTATTTTTAAGTTGATTCACCATAAGCCAACCCATGCTTCAGAACATTTGATTTTTTAATCTAAGCTGTTCTTCCCACCTTGCCCTATGCTCTTAAACTACCATAGCAACACAACCATAATAAAACGCCGGCAAGTCAAAACTTACCGGCGCCTAAATGAGGGTGGCGAGCCAAACCCCTGGCACTGATTCCTCAGAGTGGGCTGCTAGCTTCCGCTCCTGACCCGTTGCTCCAAATTACCATGCAGGGAGACCCGCCATAAAGAAACAGAATTATATTGGGTTTGCGGCAAAATGCCAAGCAGTAAATCGCAATTTCGCCGCCCGATCAACATGCCTGTCTGAAAACGTTTCAACAGAACCAAAGCAGTTTTTCAGACAGGCATAAAAAACTTCACCAATTGCCAAGCCGCCCAAGCGGCAACCAGCAGGCCGGTTATCAAGCGGATGCTGCGTTTCTGCAAAACACCTTTCAACTGGGCGGCAAACCAGCCCATAGCCAGCAGGTTCGGCAGGGTGCCGAGCGCAAATGCCAGCATATACAGCCCGCCTTTGGCCGCGCTGCCGCTGCCCAAAGCATAAAGCGAAGCGCTGTAAACCAATCCGCAAGGCAGCCAACCCCACAAAAGCCCGACACCGAAACAGGCCGGAACGCTTTTGATGGGCAAAAGCTTATTCAACACCGGATTCAGCCGCCGCCAAATCGGGCGGCCCAAGTTTTCAACTTTCCTCGCTGCGCCGGAAATCCCTGCAAGATAAAGCCCTAAAAACAAAAGCAACACATTGGCGGCAATCAGCAAACCGTTTTGCAGCACGCGGGTTTGGTCGAGCGAAGCGCCGATTTGGCCGAGCGCGCCCACCAACACGCCAATCACGATATAGCTGCTTATCCGCCCGAGATTGAGCAGCACTATCAGCCAAAAGCGGTTGATGTGCGGCGGCAGCTGAAGTGCAAATGCCGAAGAAAGCGAGCCGCACATGCCCACACAATGGCCGCCGCCGAAAAAACCGATGATAAAAAGGGATAACAGGGTGATAGGTTCGCTCATGGTTTGCTGCCGATATATTTTAGAAGCCGCATCATTGTAGCGGCTTTTGAGTTTAATCAAATCCGGCGTATGATTTAATTTATTAATTCGGTATAAAACTGTTTATAATGCCTGCACGAAACGGAAGCGGTTTCAGACAAGCATTATCGCCAAACGGCTGTTTAACAGCCATGCCTTTTATCAAAAATTTCACTTAACACGCACTGTTATCAGGTAAGATAGTGCGTTTTTATTGTTTTACTGTTTTATGTCGCCGAAAATTTACCCGCTCACCCACCGCCAAAACACTGCCGTGATTGTATCCGGCATGGTTACGGTCGGTTTCGGCCTGATGTGGGTGCTGATCGGCCTCAACCTTTTGGCAGGCGGCGGCCATGCGCAGAAATACATGCTGTTTGCCCTGCTCTCGGTGTTACTCTATTTTTCCTACATCACTTGGCGCTCCTCTCGCAAACACCGCGCCAAAGCGGACAGCCTGCGCCTTTTGGTGATGATGGATGAAATCGGCATACGCTGGCTTTATTACGACGCATACAGCGCGGCGATTTACGACTATAAAGAAAACGACGACGAGCGGTGTTATGTGCAGCAAGACATGCCCTGGAAGCAGATTCTCGACGCTTATGTGGAAAACCCGAAATACTACCGCACCATCGGCAAGCTGGTAGTAGAACTCAAGGGTGAAGATGACCGGCCGGTCAGATGGGAGCTGCCGCTCAATTATTTTGAAGACAAAGAAATCGCCCAATTATTTGTGGATGAAATGCTGTATATGCTTGTGGTTACCAGATAAGCATCCTTAAAAACTTTTCAGACAGGCATTAATGCCTGTCTGAAAAGTTTTGAAGCGGAGTATTTATGTTGTTAGACATCAACCGCCACTCTCCGGCGGTGTTCAAAAAAGAAACCCGATTGCTGATTGCGCTGGCATTGCCCATGATGCTGGCGCAAGTTGCTGCGGTGGGCGTGGGCTTTGTCGACACCGTGATGGCAGGCGCCGCCGGTAAAGACGACTTGGCCGCCGTGGCTTTGGGCAGCTCCGCTTTCGTTACCGTCTTCATTACCTTCATGGGCGTGATGAACGCGCTCAATCCCATCCTCTCCCAGCTGTTCGGTGCCGGCAGGCATACCGAAGTGGGCGAAACCGGCAGGCAGGGCCTGTGGTTCGGCCTGTTTCTCGGCTTGGCCGGCATGGTGCTGCTGCTGGCTGTGATCAAGCCGTTTATGTGGTATCTCACCTTATCGGCAAACGTGGAAAGCATGTTGGCGCAATACCTTTTTTTCGTGGCGCTCGCCATGCCCGCCGCCATGCTGCACCGTTCGCTGCACGCTTATGCTTCCAGCCTGAACCGCCCCAAGCCGATTATGTGTGTGAGCTGGGCGGCGCTGTTTCTGAATATTCCGCTCAATTATATGTTTGTGTACGGCAAATTCGGCATGCCCGAGCTGGGCGGCGCCGGCTGCGGCTTGGCTTCGGCTTTGGTGTTTTGGTTCAACGCGCTTGCCTTGTGGCTTTATGTGAAAAAAAACGCCTATTTCCAACCGTTCGGCTTGAGCGGCGGCTTTTCCAAACCGGATTGGGCTGTGTTAAAACAAATCTGGAAGCTGGGCTGGCCGATCGGCTTGTCTTTCTTTTTGGAAGTGAGCCTGTTTTCATTTATCGTGTTTCTGATTGCCAAATTCGGCGAAGATTATGTGGCTGCGCAACAAGTGGTTATCAGCTTGACCAGCGTGATTTATATGATTCCTCAGGCAGTAGGCGCCGCGGCCACCGTGCGCGTAGGCTATGCTTTGGGCAAGCTGCAAAAGCAGCGCGCGCGCTATATCTCGGGCGTTTCTATGGCGGTAGGCGCGGTGTTGGCGGTGTGTACCCTGCTGTTGCTGACCTTGCTGCGCCACCCGCTCGCCGCCATGTACACCAACGATGCCGGCGTGTTGGCGATTGCCACGCAAGTGTTGCTGTTTGCCGCCGTATTCCAGCTGGTTGACTTCACGCAATGTATTGCTTCTTATGCCCTGCGCGGCTATAAAGTAACCAAAGCCCCCATGGTGGTGCATGCCATTGCCTTCTGGGGATTGGGGCTGCTGCCCGGCTATATTTTGGCCGACGCGGCAGGCATGGGCATTTACGGATATTGGACCGCATTGGTACTCTCGCTCAGCGTAGCGGCTTTTGTATTGGTGTGGCTTTTGGAAAAACACAGCCGACAAACGGCGCTACGGAGCCGCGCATGAATCTTCAGCATCATGTTGACCTGCAACCCTTCAACACTTTCGGCCTGCCCGCACGCGCACGCCATTTTATCGAATTAACCGACCCGCAAGAGCTGCCCGCATTGTGCAGACTGCCTGAATTTCAACGCGACACCGTTTTGTGGCTGGGCGGCGGCAGCAACATTTTGCTCACGGAAGACTATCCCGGCCTGGTGGTTAAAATGGCCAATAAGGGCATACGCGAAATCAAGCGCGGAAATGGTTCGGCCTATATCGAAGCGCAGGCGGGCGAAGTGTGGCACGATTTTGTGCTGCGCACGATCGACATGGGCTTGAGCGGCTTGGAAAACCTGAGCCTGATTCCCGGCACGGTCGGCGCATCGCCCGTACAGAATATCGGCGCATACGGCGTGGAAGTTAAAGATGTTATCGAATCGGTGCGCTGCTTTGATTTGGATACGCAGCAGTTTGTCGAGCTGGATAACGCCGCCTGCCGCTTCAGCTATCGGGAAAGCCTGTTCAAGCAGGCGGGCAAAGGGCGCTATGTGATTGTTTCCGTGGTATTTGCACTGAAAACCGAATTCACACCCAATATACGCTATGGCGATTTGGCCGCAGTATTGGCGGGAACCTGCGGCAGCCGTTCACCTGAAGCCATAGATGTTTCCCGTGCCGTGTGCACCATCCGTTCGTCCAAACTGCCCGACCCGAAAGTGTTGGGCAATACGGGCAGTTTTTTCAAAAACCCCGTTGTATCCTCAGAGCATGCCGCAAAACTGGCTGAACAATATCCCAATATGCCCGCCTACCCGCAGGCCGACGGTTCGGTCAAGCTCGCAGCAGGCTGGCTGATCGACCAATGCGGCTTAAAAGGCCACACCATAGGCGGCGCAGCCGTGCACGATAAACAAGCTCTGGTTTTGGTTAACAAAAACCACGCCTCCGCAGAAGATGTCCGCCAACTCGCCCTGCATGTTCGGCAAACCGTATCCGACACATTCGGCGTAACCCTCCACACAGAGCCCGTTTGGCTGCCCGAAACACGCACGCTTTAATATGCCGATGCCTGTCTGAAACAGGCAATACGGTTGCCGTCAAGCCAAACCTTTCGGCTTGACGGCAAAATACGTTACACTTCAACATATCAAACTGTTCCAACCAACAAAAATACCAAAGCGAGATTCTATGAGCATCAACCTGAAAAACCGCCATTTTCTCAAACTGCTTGATTTCAACCGCGAAGAAATCAACTACCTGCTGGATTTATCCGCCCAGCTCAAAGCCGATAAAAAAGCAGGCCGCGAAACCCAGCGGCTGCAAGGCAAAAACATCGCTTTGATATTTGAAAAAACCAGCACCCGCACCCGCTGCGCCTTTGAAGTGGCCGCCTACGACCAAGGCGCCAAAGTAACCTACCTCGGCCCCAGCGGCTCCCAAATCGGCCACAAAGAAAGTATGAAAGACACCGCCCGCGTGCTCGGCCGCATGTACGACGGCATCGAATACCGCGGCTTTGGCCAAACCATCGTAGAAGAATTGGCACAATACGCCGGCGTACCCGTGTTCAACGGCTTAACCGACGAATTCCACCCCACCCAAATGCTGGCCGACACCCTTACCATGCGCGAACACAGCGACAAACCCCTCAACCAAATCACCTACGCCTATGTGGGCGATGCCCGCTCCAACATGGGCAACTCCCTGCTCCTTACCGGCGCCCTGCTCGGCATGGACGTGCGCATCGGCGCCCCCAAACACCTTTGGCCCGCCGAAGAGCTTATTAACAAAGCACACGAGTTGGCCCGCCAAAGCGGTGCGCGCGTATTGCTTACCGAAAGCGCCGAAGAAGCCGTAAAAGGCACCGACTACATCCACACCGACGTTTGGGTATCCATGGGCGAGCCGGAAGAAGTGTGGAAAGAACGCATCGCCCTGCTCAACCCGTTCCGCGTTACGCCCGAGCTGATGGCCGCCTCAGGCAACCCCAAAGTCAAATTCATGCACTGCCTGCCCGCCTTCCATAACCGCGAAACCACCGTAGGCGAATGGATCTACCAAAACTTCGGCCTCGACGGCGTGGAAGTTACCGAAAGCGTGTTTGAAAGCGAAGCCAGCATCGTATTCGACCAAGCCGAAAACCGCATGCACACCATCAAAGCCGTATTGGTAGCAACAATGGGCAGCTAAGCGGCGTAACAAAACAAAAATGCCTGTCTGAAAACAGTTTGGGCTTCGCAGAATTCTGCGTTTCCCGTTTTCAGACAGGCATTGTCTTCTATAGTGGATCAACTTAAAAATAGTACGTTCGTCATACTCGGGCTTGACCCGAGTATCTCCTAAAGTTAGCAGAATTCAAGATACTCGGGTCAAGCCCGAGTATGACGGAAATGCTACTAAAATTAAGTGTTTTAACTATATAATCAAATGTTTAACAGCAAGCCCGTAGGCATTCTTTTACCAGTTCCGGCCCGCGGTAAACCAAGCCGCTGTATATCTGTACGGCGGCTGCACCCAGCCGCATTTTCTCCGCCGCATCGCCGCCCTGCGTAATGCCGCCCACGCCGATAACCGGTAGTTTGCCGTCAATCTGCGCCACCAATTCTTTCAACACGGCATTGCTTTTCTCCCGAACCGGCCGTCCGCTCAAGCCGCCGGCTTCGTTTGCCAGCTTGTGGTTGCCCAAAGCCGTTTTGTCTATGGTGGTGTTGGTGGCGATGATGCCGTCCATTTCCACTTGTTTCACCACATGGGCAATGTCGGCGATTTGTGCCTTATCCAAATCGGGAGCGATTTTCACGGCCAACGGTATATATTTGCCATGCTGCGCCGCGAGATTAGCCTGTTTGTTTTTTAAGGCTTCGAGCAGCGCACTCAATTCGTCGCCCCCTTGCAGCGCACGCAGGTTTTTGGTGTTGGGCGAGGAAATATTTACAGTGATGTAGCTTGCGTGCGGATAGGCTTTTTCAAGGCAGATTAAATAGTCATCGGCGGCCTGTTCAATCGGGGTAACGGCGTTTTTGCCGATATTGATGCCTAAAATGCCTTTGAATTTGCTGCGCTGAATATTGCGTATCATGGCATCGATGCCGTGATTGTTAAAGCCCATCCGGTTGATTACCGCCATGTGCTCCGGCACGCGGAACAGGCGCGGTTTGGGGTTGCCTTCTTGCGGTTTGGGCGTAACCGTGCCGATTTCGATAAAGCCGAAACCCAATGCGGCCAGCGCGTCAATGTGTTCGCCGTTTTTATCCAAGCCGGCTGCCAAACCCACCGGATTGGGCAGGTTTAAGCCCATCAGCCGTGTGGGGTTGGTTTGGTTTTCGGTCTTACCGAGTATGCCGAATTGGTAGGCTTTGTCCAACGCGGCCAGCGTGAAATGGTGGGCTTTCTCAGCATCGATTTGAAACAGAAACGGTTGCAAGAATGAATACATGGCGCTTGGCTTTCATGAAGAAACAGGATAAGCACATTTTAACCGAATAATGCCTGTCTGAAACGGCTTTCAGACAGGCATTATGACTGCTTCGGTGAATCGATTCAGAACAGTTCCGCCGTCGCAGGGCAATAAAAAACCGGATTCCCAAAAGAATCCGGATTCAGCAAATCCTTACGGCTGCTTATTTTTTCTTCAGGGTAGCAGGTGCGCTGGCGGCATCTACAGGAGCGCTGGCAGCGTCAACAGGAGCACTGGCAGAACCTACTTTTACAGGCGCATCAGCTTTAGGTGCAGCCAAAGCCAAACCGGACACTAAAGTAGCAGCAACGATAGCAACATATTTTTTCATAATTCTTCCTTCTTTATCGAAAGTTACAATTCACATATTTTTGACAAAACAACATAAAACTTATGCCATTTGCAAAGTAAGAATGCTTTCAGAATAAAAAGTTCCTATTTTTTCGGATTTAAACGGTTTTTACATTTCTCAAGCCCATCGCAAACAACAATGCCTGTCTGAAATTATTCAGACAGGCATTATTTCAAAACAAAGGCTTACCCCAAGCTTACCATCTCCAATTGCTCCAAGCTTCTACCCAGGAAACGCTCCCCGATTGTTTGGAAACGTAAAGGGATGTCGCTCACATAAAAACGGTAGTCCGCCTGCATGCCGCCGTTATCATGAAGCAAACCGTTTTGCGCCAAAGCCTGCGCAGTCGCTTCGGCAGAGGTTAAAGCCGAATCCACTAAAGTAACGCCCGGCGCTTCCTCGCGCAAAAGCGGCTTGAGCAGCGGATAGTGCGTGCAGCCCAACACCAGCGTGTCAATGTCTTCCGCCAAGAGCGGTTTCAAATATTCGCGCGCGGTCAGGCGGGTAACTTCATGATCCAGCCACCCCTCCTCCACCAGCGGCACAAACAAAGGGCAGGCCTGCGACTGCACACGCGTTTGCGGATTGTGCGAATGAATGGCGCGGGCATAAGCATTGCTGTTGACCGTAGTATTGGTGGCAATCACGCCGATACGGTTGGTTTTCGTTACCGCAAGCGCTGTCTCCGCGCCGGCGGTAATCACGTCCAGCACCGGCATATTGCCCGCCATCTGGCGCACGCGCTGACCCGCTACCGCTGCAATGGTGTTGCACGCAATCACCAATGCCTTCACTTCGTTTTGCAGCAGAAAATCGACAATCTGCGCAGTAAACGTTTCAATCGTGGCTCGCGATTTCACACCATACGGCACGCGCGCGGTATCGCCGAAATAAACAATATTTTCCATCGGCAGCCGCTCCATCAGCGCGCGCACCACGGTCAGCCCGCCCACGCCGGAATCAAAAACGCCGATGGGGCGCCGGTTGATTGTGTTCATAAATTCGCCCTTAAACTCTTCAGAAGCAAGACAAGAAGCAAGACAAACGGTTTATCAAAGCCGTTATTGTACACCGATTTACCGACGCAATTTTAATCAAATTTAGCAATCGGCAAGGGTTTGCAAAGCGTGCCAATTCACGCATAATTAGCGCTTTATAAAGTTTCAACCGATTACATATGGCGTTTTCCCCAGCCCACACTATTTTTCTGCCCGACGAAGCAGCCACCGCCACACTTGGCGCCGCTCTCGCACCTGCGTTGGCCGCACCTTTGGTGGTTTATCTGCAAGGCGGGTTAGGGGCCGGGAAAACCACATTCACACGCGGTCTTTTGCGCGGCGCGGGCTATACCGGCACGGTAAAAAGCCCCACATACGCCTTAGTCGAATCTTATCCGCTGGATAAATTCACCCTGCACCATTTCGACCTCTACCGCTTTGCCTCTCCCGAAGAGTGGGAAGATGCCGGGCTGGACGAGCTTTTCGGCGCCGCGAGCGTGTGCCTGATCGAGTGGCCGCAGCAAGGCGGCGCATTGGTACCCGCGGCCGACATTACCGTAAATATCGAGCATCAGGAAACCGGCAGGCTGTGCACGCTCACCGCCCACACAACCGCCGGCCGGCAAAGTTTGGAAACATGGAAAAAAAATTAACCCGCCGCCAAATCGTTCGCGGTGCAGCAGCCAGCCTGCTTTTAAGCGTGTCGCCGATTGCCTTGGGCAAAAAGGCTACACCGCAGTTTATTGCCGTGCGCATTTGGCCTGCCAGCGCCTATACCCGCCTCACCATCGAAGCCAGCCAGCGGCTCGAATACAAATTCTTCACGCTGGATAACCCGCGCCGCCTGGTTATCGACATCAGCGGCGTCACGCTCAACAGCGCACTGCAAGGGCTGGGCAGCAAAGTTCAAGGAAACGATCCTTATATTGCCAGTATCCGCGCCGGGCAGAACTCGCCCAACGTGGTGCGTGTGGTGATTGATTTGAAAACAGCGGTCAACCCGCAGGTATTCGGCCTGAATCCGGTGGCCAACTTCAAACACCGCTTGGTGGTCGATCTCTACCCCACCGTAGCACCCGATGCGCGCGACCCTTTGATGGCGCTTTTGGAAGACTATTCGCAAGGCAAAATCACCAATCAGGGCACAGGCAGCGGCACGCCGCCTGTGCAGCAACCCGATACCGCCGATTACGAACCTTCCGCGCCACCCAGAGGCAGAAAGCGCCAAGCTATTGTGGTGCTCGACCCCGGGCACGGCGGCGAGGATCCGGGCGCAATCGGCCCGAGCGGCCTGCGCGAGAAAGATGTGGTGCTCGCCATCGCGCGTATGGCCAAAAAACGCTTGGATTCCATGGGCTACAAAACCTACCTCACGCGCAACGAAGATGTGTTCATTCCGTTGGGCGTGCGCGTGGCCAAAGCGCGCAAACTGAAAGCCGACGTTTTCGTTTCCATTCACGCCGATGCTTTCACCAGCCCCAGCGCGCGCGGTACGGGCGTTTATGCGCTCAGCACCAAAGGCGCCACCAGCGCGGCGGCCAAGTTCCTCGCCCAAACGCAGAACAATGCCGACTTAATCGGCGGCGTGCGCACCGTGGGCAACCGCCACGTCGACAACACTATTCTTGACATGACCCAAACCGTAACCAACAAAGACAGCCTCACGCTTGGCGAAGGCGTGTTGAGCGAGCTGGGCAAACACAACAAACTGCACAAAGGCCATGTCGACCGCGCCAACTTCGCCGTATTGCGCGCACCGGATATTCCGTCGATTCTGGTGGAAACCGCGTTTATTTCCAACCCCACCGAAGAAAGTATGCTCGCCGGCAACAGTTTCCGCGAAAAATGCGCCGACGCCATCTCCGGCGGCATCAAGTCTTATCTGGCAAAAGCGGTATTGCGCCGTTAGCCCCGAAAACACCAATGCCTGTCTGAAACATTTTTCAGACAGGCATTTGCTATACAGACTTTGCTTTTATGACACCCGAACACCTGCTCCACATAGACCGCGAACACATCTGGCACCCCTACGCCGCCATGCCCAACACCCTGCCCGTGTATCCCGTTTCACACGCACAAGGCTGCACGCTCACGCTGGCCGACGGTACACAGCTGATAGACGGCATGTCGTCATGGTGGGCCGCCATCCACGGCTACAACCATCCCCGCCTGAATGCCGCCGCGCAGGCTCAGCTGGAAAAAATGTCGCATGTGATGTTCGGCGGGCTGACCCACGAACCTGCCGCGCGTCTGGCAGAAAAACTCGTTGCCCTGCTGCCGGAAAATCTGAACACCATTTTCTTTGCCGACAGCGGCTCCGTCGCCGTAGAAGTAGCCATGAAAATGGCACTGCAATACCAACAGGCGAAAGGCCTGTCTGAAAAACGCCGCTTCGCCGCCGTCCGCTCCGGCTACCACGGCGACACTTGGCACGCCATGTCGGTGTGCGATCCCGTTACCGGCATGCACGGCCTGTTCGGCAGCAGCCTGCCCGTGCAATATTTCCTGCCCCAACCCGCTACCCGTTTTCACGAACCCTGGCAGCCGGAAAGCATGGCGCCTTTGCACAACCTGCTGGCCGAACATGCCGACACCATCGCCGCGCTGATTTTAGAGCCTATCGTGCAAGGCGCCGGCGGCATGTATTTCTATCATCCCGAATATCTGCGCCAAGTGCGCCGCCTGTGCGACGAGCACGGCGTGTTGCTGATATTCGACGAAATCGCCACCGGCTTCGGCCGCACCGGCAAACTGTTTGCCCTCGAACACGCCGCCACCACGCCCGACATCATCACGCTCGGCAAAGGGCTGACCGGCGGCTACCTTACACTGTCCGCCACCGTTACCACCCGACAAGTGGCGCACACCATCAGCCAAAGCGCCTCATCCTGCCTGATGCACGGCCCCACTTTTATGGCCAACCCGCTGGCCTGCGCCATTGCCGCCGAAAGCATAGACCTGCTCATCGAAAGCGATTGGCAAAACCGCGTCAACACCATCGAGGCCTGTCTGAAAACCTTGCTCGCACCTGCGGCGCAGTGGCCTGTGGTAAACGACGTGCGCGTGCTGGGCGCCATCGGCGTGATCGAACTCAACGGGCCGGTAAACATGAACACTTTACAGCCCCGCTTCGTTGCCAACGGCGTGTGGGTACGGCCGTTTAGCAAACTGGTTTACATCATGCCGCCTTTCACCATCAGCCAAGAAGAGCTTGCCCGCCTGGCAGAAGGCTTGCTCAAATCATTGCAGCAGGAATACGGGATTTAGCATGCAGTATTTCCAAACCCGGCTCGAACAATTGGCAGCGCAAAACCAACTGCGCCGCCTTTCCCGCATTTCCGAGTGCCGCCTCAATTGCAGCAGCAACGATTATCTCGGTTTAAGCCAATCCTCCGAATTGCAGGCCGAGTTCCTCAACCGCTTTTCAGACAGGCATTTGCCTGCTTTCGGCAGCACCTCATCCCGCCTGCTTGCCGGCAATTCCGAATATCACGAAGCGCTCGAAGCCACGCTGCAACAAGCCTACGGCCGCCCCGCCCTGCTCTTCAACAGCGGTTATCATGCCAATATCGGCATCCTGCCAGCCATCGCCGACAAACACACCTTGATTTTGGCCGACAAACTGGTACACGCCAGCCTGATAGACGGCATCCGCTTATCCGGCGCACCCTACAAACGCTTCCGCCATAACGACACCGCCCAACTCGCCCGCCTGCTAAACGAACATGCCGCCCAATACCGCCATGTCATCATCGTTACCGAAAGCATTTTCAGTATGGACGGAGACTTTGCCCCGCTTGCCGAACTCGTCAATCTTAAAAACCGACATCCCAACACATTGATTTATTTGGATGAAGCCCATGCCGTCGGCGTATACGGCACGAGCGGCTTAGGGCTGGCAGAGCACTATGCCTGTCTGAAAAGCATTGATATTTTAATTGGAACATTCGGCAAAGCCGCCGCCTCCATCGGCGCGTACGCCATTTGCAACGATACTTTAAAATCCTACCTCATCAACACCATGCGCCCGCTGATTTTCAGCACCGCCTTGCCCCCGCTCAACGCAGCATGGTCGGATTTCGTGTTCCAAAAATTCCCTTTCTGGCAGGCAAAGCGAGAGCATCTCAACCACATCTCAACCAAATTAAGAACCGCCATCCGGCAACGCGGCCTACCCATGCCGAGCCAAAGCAACGTCGTGCCTTACATAACCGGCAGCAACCAAAAAGCCGAACAGCTCGCAGCAGAGCTGCAACAGCAAGGCTGCCACGTTCTGCCCATCCGCCCGCCCACAGTCCCCCGCAACACCGCCCGCCTGCGCTTTTCATTAACCGCCGATATGCAGGAAAGCGATATCGACTGGCTGATTGGTTTATTGCCTGTCTGAAAACAAAACCAAACAAAACAATTACATAATTGATAATCCACACCCCTAACCGACAAGTTTCAGCACAACTGCACAAAGAAATAAGCCTCTTTCAAATAACAAATTCTTGATATAAAAATGCTTACTATCGCTTATTTAAAATAAATAAATTGCAAATTTAACCTTCATTATAGAAATCGGCTTGCAGATTAAATCGGCTTATGGCACTTTGAATACATCAATGCAAAGCAGCAAGCTAAAGGAGCGCATTGATTATTAACGGACTAACTCATAAAAACTAAACGAGGAGCAAAACCATGGCAACACAATTCTTCATGCCCGTACAAAACATTTTGGGAGCCGGCGCCTTAGACGAAGCAATGGACGTTATCTCCGCCCTCGGCTTGAAAAAAGCCCTGATTATTACCGACGGAGGTTTGAGCAAACTCGGCGTAGCCGACCAAATCGGCAGCCTGTTGAAAGGCAAAGGCATCGACTACGCCGTGTTCGACAAAGCACAGCCCAACCCGACCGTATCCAATGTAAATGCCGGTTTGGAGCAGCTGAAAAGCTCAGGTGCTGAATTTATCGTTTCTTTGGGCGGCGGTTCATCACACGACTGTGCCAAAGCCGTTGCCATCGTAGCGTCAAACGGCGGCAAAATCGAAGATTACGAAGGCTTGAATAAAGCCAAAAAACCGCAATTGCCTCTGATTTCCATCAACACCACTGCCGGCACGGCATCCGAGATGACCCGCTTTGCCGTCATTACCGACGAATCGCGCCATGTGAAAATGGCCATTGTCGATAAAAACGTTACACCCCTGCTATCGGTGAACGACCCGTCTTTGATGGAAAACATGCCTGCGCCGCTAACCGCCGCAACCGGTATGGACGCATTAACCCACGCAGTGGAAGCCTATGTATCAACCGGCGCCTCCCCAATCACCGATGCCTGCGCAGTAAAAGCCATCGAACTCATCGCCCGCTACTTACCTACCGCAGTACACGAGCCGAAAAACAAAGAAGCCCGCGAGCAAATGGCCTATGCCCAATTCTTGGCCGGTATGGCGTTTAACAATGCCTCATTAGGCTATGTACACGCAATGGCCCACCAACTGGGCGGCTTCTACGACCTGCCCCACGGCGTCTGCAACGCCCTGCTGTTGCCGCATGTAGAGCGCTTCAACCAGCAAGCTGCCAAAGAGCGCTTGGATGAGATCGGCGAAATCCTAGCCAAAAACAACAAAGACCTCGCAGGCTTGGATGTCATTGACGCCATTACCAAACTGGCAGGCATCGTAGGCATCCCCAAATCATTGAAAGAATTGGGTGTGAAAGAAGAAGACTTCGATGTGTTGGCCGACAACGCCTTGAAAGACGTGTGCGGTTTTACCAACCCGATTCAAGCCGACAAACAGCAAATCATCGGCATCTTCAAAGCTGCCTTTGACCCTGCATAAGGCTTCAAGCGGGTTTTACCCGAAACACCTTAACTCCTAACTATTACCTGCCAAATGCCTATGGATTTGGCAGGCTTTTTATCGGCGGCACCACAAATAATGCCTGTCTAAAAACTTTCAGACAGGCATTACCCGAACTTAAATATCCGTTTAATCCGAAGCATTCCAACAAGCTGATATTAAACGGCTTATCAATTAATGATGATGGCCATGCTCACCATGCACATGACCGTGGTCGATCTCCTCGGCAGTAGCCGGGCGGACATCTTCAACCGTCGCTTTAAAACGGATTTTCATACCGGCCAGAGGATGGTTGCCGTCCATCACCACCTTACCGTCCGCCACATCGGTAACACGGAACACAATCACGCCAAATTCAGGATCATCCGCTTCAAACATCATACCCACCTCAGGCTCCGTAGGCAGCGCATCTGCGTGTTCAATGCGAACCAATTGCGCATCTTGTTCGCCGAATGCTTCATCCGGCTGCATAACCACATCTACCGTATCACCTACTTTTTTCTCATGCAGCGCTTCTTCCACCAAAGGAAAAATACCGTCGTAGCCGCCATGCAGATAAGCAATCGGCTCTTCGGTTTTATCAATTAATTGGTCATTGGCATCAAACATTTCATAATGCAGTGTTACCACTGTGTCTTTCACAATACTCATCTTTTATATATTCCCTCGGTATTAATTCAGGTTTGAGCAGGCATTGTAACATACCCCACCCTGAAAATACGACGTCATATCAAGCAAAGCTTTTTCAGTAATTTGTTATATTCCGTATTAGTATCCAAATATAAATTCAATCATAATCAACACCTACCATCAGCAAAAAACCATGGTGTTAAATATTAATCATATTCTTCAAGATTATCTAATCGGTTATCTATAATACTTTTGTTGCCAATCAACAACACAAACTATACAAAAAATGCTGTTTTTATTTTATGATGACATAATTTTACGCATCGTTACAACACAATAAGCTATTGAAATAAATCAATAAAAAGGTATTAATTCTGTAAATCTGAAATTATTTCACATCAACAGGGAACTCTTGGCACATTCTTACTGACTAAGTTTCCATACCCCAAAAATTAAGCACGGTGCCCCAACTGATTGCATTGCAATCAGCGCTCGTGCATAATTATGGAAAATTCAATAATGAATTTGTAATCAAATCAAGCTAGACATTTAATATGTTTAACTTTTTGATAGTTTTAACTCCCTTAATTGATCAAATAAGAGAAGGTACATTAAAATGAAAAAAACTTTGTTTGCTGCCGCCCTGATGTCTTTGGCTTTGGCTGCCTGCGATAACAAACCAGCTGCCCAATCAGCAAGCGAAGCTGCCGCTTCTGCTGCTTCCGTAGCTGAAACTGCTGCCGCTTCTGCTGCTTCTGCCGCCGATGTAGCTGCTTCTGAAGCTCAAGCTGCTACTTCTGCCGCCGCTTCTAACGTTGATGCCGCTGCTTCTAAAGTAGAAACTGCTGCTGCTTCTGCCGCTTCTAAAGTTGAAGCTGCTGTTGACGCTGCCGCTTCTAAAGTTCAAGAAGCTGCCGCTTCTGTTGCTTCTGCTACCAAATAAGCAGTGCGTTAAATACAAAAAAACAGGATGCTTTAAAGCATCCTGTTTTTTGCTTTCAGACAGGCGTTTCATTGAATATGCCTGTCTGAAAAGCTTGAACTTGCAAGCATCCCTCCGTTAATATGACGGTTTTATTTTTCAGAACACACCATGTCCGCCAGCAATCCTTTCAGCAGGCTTACAAACCTGCTGGATGCCTCCGAAATCATAACCGACACCACCCCGTTACTTACAGACCAAAGGCGCCGCTATACCGGCTTGGCCGATATTGTGGTGCAGCCCCAAAGCATTGAAAGCGTACAAGCAATTATGCGCTTTTGCTTTGAACACAAAATTCCGGTCACTCCGCAAGGCGGTAACACGGGCTTATGCGGTGCAGCCGTGCCGAATGGCGGCGTACTTCTGAATTTAAACAAACTCAACCGCATACGCGATATCAATCTTGCCGACAACAGCATAACGGTTGATGCCGGCTGCATTTTGAAAAATGTGCAACAGGCCGCCGAAGAAGCGGATCGGTTTTTTCCATTAAGCCTGGCTAGCGAAGGCTCTTGCCAAATCGGTGGCAATATTGCCTGCAATGCAGGCGGACTCAATGTTTTACGCTACGGCACCATGCGTGATTTGGTCATCGGCTTGGAAGTGGTGCTGCCCGACGGCGAGCTGGTCGAGCACCTTACGCCTTTACACAAAAACACCACCGGCTACGACTTGCGCCATTTATTTATCGGCAGCGAAGGCACCTTAGGCATTATTACCGGTGCCACGCTCAAACTTTTTGCTCTGAACAAAAGCAAGGCCACCGCCTGGGTGGGGCTTGCCGATATAGCATCTGCCATTCATCTTTTATCACTTATTCAAGCCCGCTTTGCCGAACGTTTGATCAGTTACGAACTGATTAGTGATTTTGCGTTAAACCTCTCTTCCGAATTCAGCTGCCTCACTGCGCCCACACAAGCACCTTGGCACGTTTTAATCGAATTGGCCGACTCCCTACCGCATCAGGATTTGGCAGACATTCTCGCTGAATTTCTGTATGAACACGGTTTTGAAAATGCCGTATTGGCCCGCTCCGAAGCCGAGCGTATTGATTTATGGACTTTGCGTGAAAACATCTCCGCATCTCAACGCAAACTCGGCGCCAGTATCAAACACGACATTGCCCTGCCGATCAAACACGTTGCCGAATTTGTCGAATATTGCGCAGAAGCTTTAAAAACCGCCTATCCCGACATTCAAATTGTCGTTTTCGGCCACCTCGGCGACGGCAGCCTGCACTACAATACATTCCTGCCACACATTTTAAGCAATGATATTTATCAATATGAAGACAGCATCAATACGATTGTTTACAATCATGTAATCCGTTTAAAAGGAACCATTGCCGCAGAGCATGGCATCGGCCAGGTCAAAAACCAATGGCTGCCGCAAGTGCGCACCGAAGCCGAAATCAACCTGATGCGCGCCATCAAAGCCCGACTTGACCCACATAACATTCTTAACCCGGGAAAACTGCTTCCTTAACTTTCAGACAGGCATGACGAAATATGCTAAAAAAACTTACTTTACTCTTTACCTTACTGGCAGGTAGCGCGTTAGCTTTGGCTTTTAACTGGCACACGCCCGAAATCACCAGCCGTTTATGGAAAATCAGCAAAAGCGGCCAGCCCGATTCTTATCTGGTTGGCACTTTCCATATCGGCAAAGCCGAACACGGCACACTTCCGCCCAAACTTGACAATATTGTTAAACAAAGCGATTTATTCGTTTCAGAAGTGATCTTACCCATCAAACCCAGCCGGGCGCTTACAAAAGACATTCAAGCCATGCAAAAACAAATGTTTGACTTGAACGGCGACCCACTCAGCCAAAAAATCGGCGACCACCGGGTTCAGCAACTTACACAACGCTTTAAAAACTCACCCAAACTCAGCGCCTTTACCCAAAATATCGAAAGTGCCGAGCCGTGGGCTGCCATGATGATGGATATGAATATCCGCCCCGAAGGTTACGAATCCGAATACGGCGTGGACTATCTGCTCAGCAAGGCCGCAGTCCGCCACAAAGTGAAACGCGACAGCTTGGAGCGCTACACGGAGCTTCCCTATCATTTCAAAAAACTACCCTTATCCCGCATCATTGAGCAGATAGATTTTTCAGCGCGCTACAAAAAAGAAAGCCACGACATACTGATTAAAATGTCCGAGTTATATTACGATAAAAAATACATCGAATTATTCCGCCTCAACGCGGATTACAGCCGCTATAACCATATTCCCGATTTCCCCAAAGAAAGCATCCTATTTTGGAAAAACTGGCTGGAGCAGGATTTACTGGCTTCACGCAACCAAAAATGGGGGCCGAAGCTCTTACAGATATTGCCCGATAAAAAGACCCTCATCGCAGTAGGTGCCGCCCATCTGGTTGACGACAGCGGCCTGATTCTCCAACTCCGCCGACACGGTTACACAGTAGAACCTGTCGAAGAATAACCAAACACATATATGGACAAAACCGTATACCTCTATACAGACGGTGCTTGCAAAGGCAACCCCGGCGCAGGCGGCTGGGGCGTATTGCTGCGTTACGGCGGCCATGAAAAAGAGCTTTTCGGCGGCGAAGCGGCAACCACCAATAACCGTATGGAACTGACTGCGGTTATAGAAGGTTTGAAAGCACTCAAGCGGCGTTGCCGCGTCATCATTTGCACCGATTCGCAATATGTTAAAAACGGCATGGAAAGCTGGATACACGGCTGGAAAAAAAACGGCTGGAAAACCGCCGCCAAAAAACCGGTAAAAAATGAAGACTTATGGCGTGAGCTTGATCTTTTAGTAGACGAGCACGAAGTTTCTTGGCAATGGATTAAAGGCCATGCCGGGCACCCTGAAAACGAGCGCGCCGATGAGCTGGCCAACCGCGGGGCGGCACAGTTATAGTCAATCAGCTTAAAAACAGCACACCTGCCATACTCAGGCTGACCGGGTATCTTGAGTTTTAGCAAGTTCGGGAGATACTCGGGCCAAGCCCGAGTATGACGGTATCGTTATTAAACTTAAGTGAGGTGAATTGACTATAACGTTGTTATTGTTATGCAAATGAATTGGCTATATCAAGTTCATTTGCTGATTGATTCGCCAAACGGCCAAATAAATGCCTGTCTGAAAGTTTTCAGACAGGCATTGTTTTCCGCTAAACCTTATTGATTTGCCACCGCTTTAGCGGCATCTTCCCGGGTTTCTATCACTTCGTCAACCAAACCGTATTCTTTAGCGGCATCGGCCGACATAAAATTATCACGGTCTGTATCGCGTTCTATTTTTTCCAGAGGCTGACCGGTGTGCTTAGCAAGAAAATGATTCAGCTTTTCTTTAATTTTAATCAATTCGCGCGCATGAATTTCAATGTCGGAAGCCTGCCCTCCCAAACCGCCGCTGATTAACGGCTGATGAATCATAATCCGGCTGTTGGGCAGAGCAAACCGCTTGCCTTTTGCGCCTGCGGAAAGCAAAAATGCACCCATGCTGGCTGCCTGACCCAAGCACAAAGTGGATACATCCGGTTTAATGAAATTCATGGTATCGAAAATCGACATACCCGCTGTTACCGAGCCGCCGGGAGAGTTGATATAGAAATAAATGTCTTTATCGGGATTTTCACTTTCCAGAAACAGCATCTGAGCCACCACCAAATTGGCAGTGTGGTCATTAACGGGACCTACCAAAAAAATGATGCGCTCTTTCAGCAGGCGCGAGTAAATATCAAAAGCGCGTTCACCGCGGCCGCTTTGTTCTATCACGGTAGGAATCAGGGTATTGGCTGTAATTTCGGGAATCATCACAACTCCTTATTTTAAAAGTTGGAAAGCACCAAAGCGTTGCCACTTCGGTGCTTTGCTCATAACTGCATGGCTTGGATTGCAGAAGCAGCGATTAAATTTGCGCGCCCATCACTTCGTCAAACGACAAAGCTTTCTCGCTCACTTTTGCTTTGCCCAACACATAATCCACCACATTGGCTTCAACAGCCAAAGAAGTCGGGCCTTGCAAACGTGATTGGTCGGCAAAATACCAGTCAACCACTTCTTGCGGGTCTTCGTAGCTTTCTGCAAATTCGCTCACAATGGCTTTGATTTGCTCTTCGGTCGGCTCCAGTTTGTTTTCTTCTACCAGTGCGGCCAAAATCAAGCCCAGTTTTACGCGGCGCTCTGCTTGTTCGTTAAACATTTCGGCAGGCAGATCCATTTTGGCAGCATCAGCCATACCTTGGTTAAGGAAGTTTTGTTTCATTTCCTCGGCCAGGCGTTTCGCTTCTTCGCTTACCAGTACTTGCGGTACTTGCAGGCCTTCGGTAGCGGCCAAAAGGGCTTCCATAACAGCTTCTTTGGTTTGCGCGTCAACGCGGCGTTTTACTTCGCGTTCTACGTTTTTCTTCACTTCTTCGCGCATTTTGGCCACGTCGCCGTCGGCGATACCCAAAGCTTTGGCAAACTCTTCATCCACTTCCGGCAACACCGGCTCAGACACGTTTTTCAGCGTGATGGTAAACA
Organism: Neisseria canis; assembly: GCF_900636765.1. NCBI lineage: Bacteria > Pseudomonadati > Pseudomonadota > Betaproteobacteria > Neisseriales > Neisseriaceae > Neisseria > Neisseria canis. The sequence goes on along the minus strand of NZ_LR134313.1, from coordinate 1,205,352 downwards.
CAGCGGTTTTACCGGCTACGTCTTTACCGTGGTAATCTTCAGGGAAGTTTACTTCTACGTCTTTCGCTTCGTTTTCTTTCATGCCCAAGATGCCGGCTTCGAATTCAGGCAGCATTTGACCCAAACCCAAAACGAAAGGATAGTTTTGCGAAGTGCCGCCTTCAAACGGAACGCCTTCGATTTTACCTTCAAAATCGATAATCACGCGGTCGTCGTTTTTGGCTTCGCGTTCCACATGGTTGTAACGGGTACGCTGTTTGCGCAGGATGTCTACGGTTTTTTCTACTTCTTCATCGCCAACTTTGGCTGTTACTTTTTCAACTTCCTGTGCAGACAAATCGCCCACTTTCACTTCCGGGAATACTTCAAACACGGCTGCTACTTTGAGCGCATCTTTATCGTCTTGCTCTTCAACCGCTTCCAAGCGCGGGTAGCCGGCCACTTTCAATTCTTGCGCCACCACGGCATCATAAAATGCTTTTTGAGCCATTTCGTTCAACACTTCGTTTTGAACGCCTGCACCATACATAGACTCTACGATTTTCAAAGGCGCTTTACCGGGGCGGAAGCCGTCGATGCGCACACGGCGCGCAGTTTGTTTCAGACGTTTTTCCACTTCGGCATTCACTTCGCTCCAAGCCAGCGACAAGATGGCTTTGCGTTCCAAATTTTCTAATGTTTCAACAGTCACGCTCATCGTAAACCCTTAAATTTGTTTTGTTAACAAGCCGGCAGGCATCCGGCCGCCCGGCAATATCCGTATGCCGGCCGAAGCCGGGCAAAAATTTAAAACGCAAATTGTATCATAGTGTTGTTAAGAATGATATGGAAACGGTAATGCTCCCGGCCGATACATTTTGCCGCAAACCCTTTTCAGACAGACATATATCAATTTACCGGCCGACCCGGTTTCATGATACGCAGAATTTCGTGCATCATACCGTCGGACCGTTGCTCCATCAGCGCGACAAATCTGCCCGACAACGGTTCGATTTCCTCGCCGCCGCAGCATTGTTCGGGTTCGACGCGGGCCGGAGCGAGCAAGTCCATCTGCGGCAAAACATAAAATACCGCCTGCTCTCCGAAAGACAAAAGCCCGTCCTGCTCAAAATATCGCCCGTGCCAGCCGCAGGGGTTTAACGGAGCGGCGGTAAACCCATGCCCTTCTGCGGCAAATCCCATGCCTTTCACCAGCGATACCGACCGGCATCGGCCGGTTTCTATTCCTGCTTCGGCAAGCGCCCGCTTTCCCGCACCGCTGCTTGGCAAAGCAAGCTGCTTAAGCAATTTGGCTGCTTTGTCGGCCAATCTATCGGCAGCATTCAAACCGACCATTGTTTCGGGTTCCGCATGAATGCTTCCATAATATTTGCATGTTAATTCAATGTGATAAACCTCATCATCCAGCTCTGCCAAATAATCCAGCGCGCCCAAAGTCTGTTTGCCCGATTCATCCCGAACCGGCAAATTGCGCGCCAGCAGGTTTGCGTGCGGCGCATGAGCCAGCCAAAAGGCCAGTAAACTTTCTGCATAAAACCCCAAGCGGTGGCCGAAAGGCGCTTCGGCAGCCAAATGCTGCTTGAGCGGCGCAGGATTGCCGTCCAATTCAAGCAGATAACGGAAACCCTGCCTGCCCAACAGTTTGCACACCGGCAGCTCGCAGCCGGTTTCCCACAACGCAGGCGCGGTGAGGATGGAGGCAAGTGCGCGCACATCCTTATCGGTAAGCCACCACCACAGTGCGTTTAAAGCGTAATTCATCATTCATTCTTTGTTGTTATTCAGGTTTTCAGACAGGCATTATATAGAGAGACGAAAGTCTTAAAACTTTTTTTCCAAGCTCATAAACCATTGCGAGTTTTCCTTTGATGACGAGCCGATATTGCTGTCAACCTTGGAATAACGGTAATCGATTTTGGGCGCCACGCCTTTCCAGCGCCGCGGCTGGTATGAAATCGACGCACTGGCATTGTATTCGTTGTCGCGCCGGCCGATGCCGTAAAGCGGCTCGGAATGGTCGAATTCGCGCCGCCCGTATTGGAAAGAAGCGCCGGCCTTAAACCCGCTTTCAAATTGGCGCGAAATACCGGTGCGCAGCACGGTTCGGTCAGAAGCTCGCGTTGCGTTGCGCGTAAGATCGGCACGGTAATCCGCGCCGGCGCTGATTAACCATGCGCTGTCGGGACGCCATTCGGCCGTACCCGATATGCTGTTGATATTGCCGTCGAAATATTTTGCATGGTTGGGATTGTTAAAGCTGCGGTTAACGCTGGACGCGGAAAGCGACACCCGCCAGTTGTCATTGAGTTTATTGTGATACGCCGCGGAAGCGCCTGTGTTGAGCGTGTATTTCTCGCTGCCCAGCCAGCTTTGCTCGGTATAGGGCGTGAGCGACCAGCTTTGTTTGCCCGAGCTGCTGCGGTAGCCTGCCGCCAAGCGGACGAAATGGGTGCTGCGGTCGTAATAATCCCAATAATGCGTGCCGCCGCTGGTCAGGCCGAGACGCAGGCGGTGGTTGCCTTTCAGGCTGAAATCGTGTTCCGCGCCCAGATTGAAGCGCAAAGCATCATTGTTTTTTTCTTGATGGGGATAAGCGGCACGCGAAGCATTTGAGCTGCGCGAACGGTAGCCCTGATTATTGTGAACTTGACTCAGGCTGATCGGAAGCTGCCACACATCGGAAGCCTGCAACCGCCTGCCGAAATCGCCTGCGCGCGGTTGCGCGCGCGCGGCGGAAAGATTGGTAATGCTGGCCATCCGCGCTTCCTGCCACTCCGGGCGCTGCGCCAATACGCGGCGGAACAAGGCCTGCGCCTGCGCGTATTCCCCTTTGCTGCTGCGCCAGCGGGCCTCGACATAATCGGCAAACACCTGATCGGTCAGAAAGCGGCTGCGGTATTGCTGCAATAATTCGGGCATGTTTTGCCAATCCTGCTCGGCCAGCGCGGCTTCCAGCCCGGATTTCAGCTCTTGATCGGAAGGCTGCGCCGGCTCGGCCGGGCGGTAAGGCAGGTCGGCGGAAGCGGACTGCACGTCGTCGTCCGCTGCGAAAACGCATCGGAGCGACAAACATAAAATCAACAGCAAAGCTGCACGCTTCATAACAAATATGCAAATAGGATTTTTAAAAAAGGATTTTGCCCCAAAGGCGGCATGTAAGACAAGTGTGTCGGATTGGCGGTTGTGAAACGGGACTGTTTTCGGTTGGAGTAATGAGTATGCCTGTCTGAAAAATAAAGGGCTGAAGTCGATCAGCTTTTTTAAGTTTATCCGGCATAAACAAAAAGGCCGCCTGAACATTTTCAGACAGCCTTTATCGGCAACATGACGCTCAATCAGCTTTGCGCTTTAACCGCTTCCATAGCACGCAGCGCATAGGTGTAAGCTGCGCCGGCATTCATAGCGATGGCGGTAGCCAACGCACCTGCGATTTCGCTTTCGGTGGCGCCCGCTTTGGCGGCGGCTTCGGCGTGCACGCTGATGCAGCTTTCGCAGCGGGTGGTAATGGCAACGGCCAGCGAAATCAGTTCGCGGGTTTTTTCGTCCAGCGCTTCGGCGGCCGACGCCTGATCCAGTGCAATGAACGCTTGCAGCATTTTCGGATGGTCTTTGCCCAAAGCGGCAAAAGTGGCTTTAACGTGGGCGGTGTGCTCCGTCCAATTTTTGTAAGAAGACATGATAACGCTCCTATGTGTCAGGGGAGATTTGATTATAGACCGAACAGGCGGATTTTCAACACAAGGATTTGTCCGCACATTCTGCCGGTTAAACCAATGCCTGTCTGAAAAGGCTTTTCAGACAGGCATTGGTTATGCACGGGCGCGGTTACAGGCCGAAGTTCGGCTGCACCAGCGCACACTTTTGGCGTTCGCGGCGGCTTCGGCGGCTGCGCCCTGCGATTTTGCCGCATGCCGAACCGGCATCTTTTTCTTCGTTGCGGCGGCTGCGGGCTTCGCTGCCCGAGCTTTGCCGCTCACTGCGTTCGGCTTTTTCGCCGCGCGGCGGGCGCTGCTGCGTTTGGCTTTCCGCCTGAGCCGGGTTCAGAAAGCGCGGTTCGAAACCTTCAATCTGCTCCAGCGGAATATCGTTGCCGGTTAAAGCTTTGATGGCTTCAAACATTTTCTGCTCGTTTTCGTCCATCAAAGAAATCGCCACGCCGTCGGCGCCTGCACGGCCGGTGCGGCCGATACGGTGCACATAATCCTCTGGCTGAGTAGGCATTTCGTAGTTAATCACAAACGGCAGCTCGGCAATATCCAGCCCGCGTGCCGCCACGTCGGTGGCCACCAGCACCCGCAGGCTGCCTTCTTTGAAGGCATTTAAGGTTTCAAGGCGGGTTTGCTGTGATTTGTCGCCGTGGATAGACTGGGCGGCAATCTCGCTGCGCACCAGATTGCGGGTAACTTGGTCGACGCTTTGCTTGGTTTTGCAGAACACAATCACCTGATTCATATTCAAATCTACAATCAGGCGCTCCAGCAGGCTGCGTTTTTTGGCGGTGTCAACCGCAATCACATGCTGCTCTACATTGGCATTGGTGGTGTTTTGCGCGGCCACTTCCACTTGCTCGGGGCGGTTCATGAAATCGCTGGCCAGTTTGCGGATGGCCGGGGCGAAAGTGGCGGAAAACAGCAGGGTTTGGCGCGGCTTGGGCAGCATCTGCATGATGGTCCGGATATCGTCGATAAAGCCCATGTCGAGCATGCGGTCGGCTTCGTCGAGCACCACGATTTCCACTTTGTTTAAGTTGATGTTTTTTTGTTTGACATGGTCAAGCAGGCGGCCCACGGTGGCTACGACGATTTCACAGCCCGCGCGCAGTTCGGCGGTTTGTTTGTCCATACTCACGCCGCCGAATAAAACGGTGTGGCGCAGCGGCAGGTTTTTGATGTAACCCTGCACGTTTTGGTCGATTTGGTCTGCCAGCTCGCGCGTGGGCGTCAACACCAGCATGCGCACGGGGTGCATGGCGGGCGATGTGCTGGGGGTGGCGTAGCGTTTGAGCCGCTCGAGGCTGGGCAGCATAAACGCGGCGGTTTTTCCAGTGCCGGTTTGGGCTGCGGCGAGCAAGTCGTGACCGGCCAATGCTTTGGGGATGGCGGCCGCCTGAATGGGGGTGGGGGTTTCATAGCCCTGTTCGGTCAGGGCGGAAACGATTTCGCCGCCTAAGCCGAGTGCAGAAAATTGATTCACGTTGTTCTCCGTTGGAATAAGAATAGCCGCGCCTGATGCGTCGGGGAGAGTAAAATATTATGACATACTTTGCCCGCCTCCGCCCACGTTGCGACCACATTGCGGGTGACTGGGCCTACGGGCGGCAGGAATACAAATTGCGCGGCCCAACTTCTTGCTTTTATGATATTTTCAGACAGGCATCACCCACATCCATAACATTTCTTTTCATTTTATTACCTATTCTGTTTTTCCATCTGTTTTTTCAGAAATAGCAGGCACTTAAACACACCCGCTCCGCACTTTCTAAAATTTTTTACATTGTTACAAAGAACTAATAATCCTTACCGCACTCTGAAACAGGAGTGTTTACGCGCATAAGTAAACCTAAATATTTCAAACCAAATGAAGGACTATGATTATGAATAAAATGCTGATTGCCGCTATCTCTGCCGGCCTGATGCTGAGCGCCTGCTCTTCTATGGGCGGCAAAGACAAAGCTGCGGCCAAAGAACAAGCGCCTCAAGCCAGCGTAGAGCAGGCTTTGCAGGAATGTAAACAAACTGTCGGCGAAACTGCCGACCGCGCCGCTTTCGATGCTTGTATGAAATCTAAAGGTTTCGAGCGTCCGGCTGCACCGGCTCCGGCTCCGGCTAAACCGTAAGCCGAACCTAAAAAAATCGTGTGTGCAAACAGCCCTGTTCCTCCGACAGGGCTGTTTGCTTTGTTGTATTCTAAAGGGCAATGCCTGTCTGAAAGCGTTTCAGACAGGCATTGCCACCCCTAAATGCTCCTGACAGAAACTGACACGCCCCGTTTTTATAATGCCTGTCTGAAACAACCGTTTGTAAGTCGACACAACTTAAGGAGGCACTATATGAAAATATTCACGCTTTACACCGTTAACCCTTCGCGCGGCAGCATGATCCGCTGGATGCTGGAAGAATGCGGCGCGGATTATGACACGGTTGCCCTGTCGTTGGGAGCGGATTTGAAAACGCCGGAATATCTCGCGGTCAACCCGATGGGCAAAGTGCCTGCGCTTCAGCACAAAGGCGAAACGTTTACCGAAACCGCCGCCATCCTGACCTACCTTGCCGAGCAATTTCCCGAAACACACCTAATCCCCGAAGCAGGCTCGGTAGAACGCGGGCAATATTACCGCTGGCTGTGCTTTTCGCTGCACTTGGAATACGCCGCAATGGATAAATGGCGCGGCATCAGCAATAATGATATGCAGCGGCAAGCCATAGGCTACGGCGACTTGGATACTGCCCTGAACACCCTGCGCCGACATCTGCAAGGCAGGGAATATATGGTCGGCAGCCGCTTCAGTGCTTTGGACATTTATTACAGCGGCCTGCTGGAATGGTTGATTGCCTACGTCCAAATCATCCCTGCCGAACCTGAGTTTACCGAATATATGTCGCGCCATCTTGCGCGCCCTGCATTTGCCCGAGTGCAGGAATTGGAAAAACAGTAAAACTAAACGATGACCCGCTCCGAACGCCTGCTGATTCTCCTACACCTTCTGCGGCAAAGCCGTTATCCCGTTTCCGCCGAACAGCTTGCGGCGCAACTGGAAATCAGCGCGCGCACGGTTTACCGCGATATTGAAACGCTGCGGGCGCAAGGTGCGGAAATCGAAGGCGGCGCGGGCGTTGGCTTTGTATTGCAGAAAGCGGGCTTTGTGCTGCCGCCTTTGATGTTTGACGAAAACGAAATCGAAGCGGTGGTGTTGGGCATGCGCTGGGTGGTAGCCAATGCGGACGGGGCGCTGGCCGAGTCGGCCAAATCCGCATTGGGAAAAATAGACGCCGCGCTCCCGCAAAGCCTGTCTGAAACACTCAACCGGCAAGCGCTCTACCCCGCTCCTACCTGCAAAAACAGCTATTCCGAGCAAGAACATTCTATTTTGGAAACCATCCGGTTTGCCCTGAGAACCAACCGCCGCCTGTCTTTCGACTACACAGATGCCAACCGTCAAACCAGCCGCCGCACTGTTTGGCCGCTGGCAGTGGGCTATTTCAACGAAGCGCGGCTGATGGTGGCCTGGTGCGAACTGCGGCAGGATTACCGCCATTTCCGCCCCGACCGAATCACCCAAGCCCGCGTCGGCAATGCTTATCCGCTCCCGCGCAAAATCCTGCTCGACGAATGGCAGCGCAGGGAATGTGTGGATTTGCAGGAGTTTGATTTCTAATAGCACACAATGCCGCATGATGCTTAAAAGCGGGCTTCCCCTCAAGCGCCACTCATGGCTTTGCGCTCTTTCCTGAACCAAAACACATAGCTCACCGGCAGCCAAAGCAAAGTAAAGATGCCGCCGAACAAAAAGCCCAAGTCCGGCGCAATCATCTTCCCGCCCCCTTTATACAAGGCCACTGTAATCACCACGCTGTAAAACAGCCATGCGCCGATATTGAGCAGCCAATAATTGCGCACGTTCACTTTCGGGTTCCAATAAAACCAAATCAGGCTGTAAATGCTGGTCAAAAAACCGCCTGCCGCATAAGCGACCATCAGGTAATCACTCGGGCGGGCAAACAGGTTCATGGATAAGGTAACACCCCAAATCACAGCCATGGGAATCGCATGCAGAATAAAAATCGGCAGCAGCAGCTTCAAACGGTTCTTCATATCAAGCCTGTTCTTCTGTTTCATTACAATCGGGTAATGCCTGTCTGAAAATCTTTCAGACAGGCATGGCTTATTTCAGGTTTTTCTTTACGGTATTAAAAAAACCGCGCAGTAAATCAATATCTTCGGTTTCCGTTCCGGCGCGCGCAAACAAACTCTGCATACGGCGCATCATGCGTTCGCCGTTGCGGCGGTTGAAAAACCCGATGTCGTTCATCAGGCTTTCCATATGTTTGACCATACCCGCAATCTGCTCGTGGGTAGCCGGATGGGTTTCCGCTTCAAGGTGGTTCATGGGCAGGCCGACTTGGCTGAAAATTTCGTAGCACACCACTTGCACGGCCTGAGCCAGATTCAGTGAAAAATAATCGGGATTGCCGCTGATGGTCATCAACCGGTTGCAGCATTGCACTTCTTCAATACTCAAACCGAACGTTTCGTTGCCGAACACCAAAGCCACTTTATGCCCTGCCGCAGCCGTTTGCAGCAATTCGGGCACCAGTTCGCGCGGCGTTTGCAGCGGCGCGGTCAACTCGCGTTTGCGGCTGGTTAACGCGCAGCTGAGCACGGTATCCGATACCGCCTCTTCCAAAGTGGCAAAAATACGCGCGTTGTGCAGCACATCCGCCGCACCAGAAGCCAACACAAAGCTTTCTTCCGGCAGCATGAAATTCTGCGGGGCGGCGGCATCGAATTGCGGCGGCTGCGCCGTCATCGGCGTCTGCATCAAATTGGGCGCCACAATATCCAAATGATGCAGCCCCATGGTTTTCATGGCACGCGCCGCCGATCCGATATTGGACGGATGGCTGGTGCGGGTTAACACGATGCGGATATTGTTCAAATAATCGGGAATAGTTGGTTTTGTCATTGTATTTGGTGGTTATTTTTCTAATCAGGCGTATAATACGGTTCAGCAGCAAAAGGCCTGCGCCTTCAGCCGTCAACTTAATGCATTCATATCATTTGATTGGCTCCCAAGCTGACTCTGTTCTTTAAAAATCGTTAAACGTTTTGCAGCCGTTATACCAATCCATACGTTTTTTCAGACGATTGGCCATATTGTAACGGCTTGCCGCAATATTTTATATAGGATACTCCGATGAACCCGATTCTCAACACCGCCCTGAAAGCCGCCCGTAAAGCAGGCAGCATGATGACCCGCGCGTCCAACAACCTTTCCGCCATCAAAATAGACAGCAAAGCGTTTAACGATTTTGTTTCCGATGTCGACCGCGAATCCGAACGCATTCTGATTGAAACGCTCAAAGAAGCCTATCCCCACCATAAAATCACCACCGAAGAAACTGGCGCACACGGCAATGCCAAAGCCGAATACGAATGGATTATCGACCCTCTGGACGGTACCACCAATTATCTGCACGGCCATCCGCAATATGCCGTTTCTATGGCTTTGCTTCATAAAGGCCAACTTCAGGAAGCTTTGGTATTCGCACCCGAACGCAATGATTTATACATGGCATCCCGCGGCCAAGGCGCGCTGTTAAACGACCGCCGTATCCGCGTCTCTTCCCGCGTTGACTTAAACCAATGCCTGATCGGCACAGGCTTCCCAGTAGTCGACCAAAGCATGATGGATGATTATCTCAATATCCTGCGCGCTTTTCTGGAGCGCACGGCAGGCGCACGCAGGGAAGGCGCTGCCTCTCTGGATTTATGCGCACTGGCTTGCGGCCGCTTCGACGGCTTTTTTGAGTTCAACCTGAAACCCTGGGATGTGGCCGCCGGCGCGCTGATTGCCAAAGAAGCCGGCGCCATCATTACCGACATGCAGGGCGAACAAACTTGGTTGGAAACCGGCAACATCGTCGCCGCCAATCCTAAAATTTTGGCGCAAATGCTGCACATTATCGGCTCACATCTCAAATAACCGTAGCTATTTCACAGCTCACCAAAGGCTGTCTGAAAACCTGTTCAGACAGCCTTTTCCCATCCCACCGCCAAATCCATTACAATACCCGAAACCTTCGTTATCCAATTAAGGCAACATCATGATCGCAATCATTGGAGGCAGCGGCCTTACCCGACTGCCCGAACTCCACATCACACACCGTCAAATTGTCCGCACGCCATACGGCCTGCCCAGCTCGCCCGTGATTACCGGTAAATTAGGCAGCCACGAAATCGTTTTTCTCGCACGCCACGGCTTGAACCATACACTCGCGCCGCACGAAATCAATTACCGCGCCAATATTTGGGCACTGGATTCGCTCGGCATCACCGGCATCATTTCGGTATCCGCCGTTTCCACACTCAACGGCCTGCCCGTCGGTGCATTGGTTTTGCCGGACGATTTAATCGACTACACCTACGGCAGAAACGATACTTTTTTTGAAGGCGAAAACTGTGAAGTTACCCATATCGACTTTTTCTACCCCTACGATGCCGAACTGCGCCAACTTTTGCTCAACCATGCCCAAGAGCGCAACATTCTGATTCATCATCAAGCCGTATATGGCTGCATCCAAGGCCCCCGTCTGCCGACCCGCGCCGAAGTGCAGCGTTATAAAAAAGACGGTGTCGATATTTTGGGCATGACCGGCATGCCGGAAGCCGCACTGGCACGCGAACTCGATTTACCCTATGTTCATCTTTGCGGCGTTATCGGCAAAGCCGGCTGCGAAAACGAGTCGCCTGATTTTAGAAACAACCAAGAACATCACGCGATGCAGAGCATACGCCAACTTTTGATCAATATGTAACCCGAAGAAAGGCTGTTTGCCATGTCATGCCTGTCTGAAATCAAAATCGGTTTAATTTCCACCAGCGACCGCGCCAGCCGGGGCGTTTACGCCGACGAAGGCATTCCCGCGTTGAAAAATTGGCTATCGCATGCCATAACCAACCCCATCCGCTTTCACGAGGCCTTGATTCCCGATGAGAGGCAGGAAATAGAAAAAACACTCAAGCGCATGGCCGATGAAGACGGTTGCGATTTGATCTTTACCACCGGCGGCACAGGCCCCGCCCTACGCGACATCACACCGGAAGCTACGCTTGCCGTTATCGACAAAGAGATGCCCGGCTTCGGAGAACAAATGCGCCAAATCAGCCTGCATTATGTACCCACCGCAATCTTATCCCGCCAAACAGCCGGCATCCGCGGCAAATGCCTGATTGTCAACTTACCCGGACGCCCCAAAGCCATTGAAGAAACACTAGGCGGCGTGCGTGACGAATCAGGCAATGTTGCGGTACACGGGTTATTCAGCGCCATACCCTATTGTGTCGACTTAATCGGCGGCGGCTTTATTGAAACCGATGAATCGGTGTGCAAAGCATTTCGCCCGAAGCAGAAATAAATATCATAGCTAAACCACTTACACACGAATGCCTGTCTGAAAGATTTTCAGACAGGCTTTCGTGTCGGTTTCAATACATCAGTTTATCAAAAAGCTGTTCTAAAAAATCAAAATCTGCGCCCTGTTTCCTAACCATCAACAAAAAAGCGAAACTTAAAGTTTCGCTTTTCATTTCAAAATTTCACTAAATCAATGTACATCTTTCCAGTATTCTTTTTTCAGGAAATAAGCCAATGGCAACATAACCGCAAACAGGAAAATCATCACAATATAGCCGAGTTGTTTGCGTTGCAATTGAGCAGGTTCACCCATGTATACCAAAAAGGTCACCAAATCTTTAGCATAGTTATCAAATTCTTTCTCAATAACTTTGCCGTCGGGTGTGCGTCGGCTGTGTAGGCCGGTTGTTTCCCAATAAAGTTTGGGCACTGAAACGCCATGCTCATTTTTAACCCACACAGGTTGCCCTTTATCATCCAGTTCAACAGCTTTAACACCCTGCTGTTCCCAAAGAGGATGCGGCATACCTACTTTATCAAATACCGTGTTATTCCAGCCGGTAGGACGCGTCGGGTCTTTATAGAAGCCTCTTAAATAGGCATAAAGATAATCGGCTCCTCTAGAACGCGCAATCAATGTCAGGTCGGGCGGCTCTGCTCCAAACCATTTTTTCGCATCGGCAGGCGCCATTGCTGACTGCATCACTTCACCAACTTTATCGGTGGTAAACATAAGATTTGTTTTAATTTGATCTTCAGTCAAACCGATATCTTGCAAGCGGTTAAAACGCATGCCAGTAGCAGAGTGGCATGAAAGGCAGTAGTTTGTGAAAATCTGTGCACCACGCTGCAATGCCACTTCATCGCCTAAATTAATGTCTACCTTCGGATAATCTCCACCACCTGCTGCTGTCGCCATACTCATGGGTGCTGCCAATAACAGGGCAGCAAACCAGTTTTTCCAAATCTTTTTCATTTTATACTGCCCTCATCAAATTAAAGTAGCAAAGAGATATGAACCCACTACGGTAATCGCAACATATACAAAGAATAACAACTTATTACGTGTAGTACTCATTGTAACGCGCTCCGGAACCGGAAGAGTTTTATCCTTTTTCGTATAAATAGGCATTAATAAGAAGAAAGCAAAATAAATGATGCTCAGAATCTGAGACACAATGGTTCGTGTATCGGTCGCAACTTTGGCGCCCAAAATACCCAAGCCGATAAAAGAAATGATAAACAGCACCAGCATCACTTTAAAAACCGGCCCGCGGTAACGAATTGATTTTACCGGTGAGCGGTCTAACCACGGCAACAAAGCAATCAACACGACTGCCGCACCCATGGCCAATACACCCCATACTTGCGTACCTGCAAATGAAGGTACCGCACGCAAAATTGCATAGAATGGTGTGAAATACCATACAGGCGCAATATGCGCAGGGGTTTTCAACGGATTCGCAGGATCGAAGTTAGGCGCCTCTAAGAAGTATCCCCCACCCTCGGGTGCGAAGAACATAACCGCACAGAAAACGATCAGGAATACGACAACACCCAAAATATCTTTTACTGTGTAATACGGATGAAAAGGAATACCATCAAGAGGTACGCCGTTTTCGTCTTTCAGTTTTTTGATTTCAACACCATCAGGGTTGTTAGAACCAACTTCATGCAATGCAATCAAGTGAGCTACAACCAAACCCACCAAAACCAAAGGCACGGCAATCACATGCAATGCAAAGAAGCGGTTAAGTGTGGCATCGGAAACGTTGAAATCGCCGCGAATCCAAGTAGATAAATCCGGGCCAATTACAGGAATGGCTGCAAACAGGTTAATAATTACCTGCGCACCCCAGAATGACATTTGCCCCCAAGGAAGCAGGTAGCCCATGAAAGCTTCGGCCATCAAAGCCAAGAAAATTAAAGAACCGAACACCCAAACTAATTCACGCGGCTTTTTGAATGAGCCATAAATCAAACCACGGAACATATGCAGATAAACCACCACAAAAAACATGGAGGCACCGGTAGAGTGCATATAACGGATAATCCAACCGCCGGAAACGTCCCGCATAATGTATTCTACTGCGGTAAATGCTGCAGGCATGTGGTAAGAATTTAGGTTGCCATCCGGCTTGTAGTTCATTGTCAGGAAAATACCGCTGACAATTTGGATAACCAGTACAAGCATGGCCAATGAGCCGAAGAAATACCAGAAGTTGAAGTTTTTAGGCGCGTAATACTCGGTTACGTGCTCTTTCATCATTTTAGACAAAGGGAAACGTGCGTCTACCCAGCCTAACAATGATTTGTTTTCATTATTGGTTTGGTTTGCCATGATGAGTCCCTTTTATTTAGTCTTCGCCCACTAAGATTGTGGTATCGCTCAGATATTTATAAGGAGGAATAACTAGATTGGTCGGTGCTGGCACACCTTTATACACACGGCCTGCCAAATCAAATTTCGAACCGTGGCAAGGACAGAAGAACCCGCCTTTCCAGTCTGCACCCAAATCGGCCGGCGCGATATCGGGACGATAGGTTGGCGAGCAGCCTAGATGTGTACAGATACCGATAGAAACCCAAATATTAGGTTTAATGGAGCGCAGCGGATTTTTACAATATTCCGGTTGCTGCTCGTCATTTGAGTTAGGGTCAGTCAGCGCGCCGTCAAGAGTTGGCAGATCTTTAATCTGCTGCTCCGTCCGGTTTACCACCCAAATCGGTTTACCTTGCCATTCCGCAGTTGTAAGCTGGCCTGCTTCAATTTTACTTACGTCGATTTCTACAGGCGCTCCTGCTGCCTTGGCTTTTTCCGACGGAAAGAAGCTTGCCAAAAGCGGCGTTACTACGCCAACTGCTGCTACACCGCCGGCGCCTGCTGTTGCCAACGTTAAAAAGCGGCGGCGGCTTGTGTTGATTTCTTTGTTATCCATTTATTTAGTCATCCTAAATTATTTGGGAATACCGAGCCATTAAACTGTGTAATTCTAACCGATTTTGCCTATAGACTTAAAGCATTATTTAAAATAACGTAAAGTTTTACAGTAAACTTTGATTTTAAGCAGGGTTTTGTTCGTCAAAGCAATAGAGTTCCACACCAAAACGGCCTCTAATCGCTTCACCTAAAGCCTGTACGCCATAACGCTCGGTTGCATGGTGGCCCGCGCTGATAAATGCGACTCCTGTTTCGTTTGCCAAATGGTATTGCGATTCGGAAATTTCACCGGTGATATAAGCGTCCACCTGCTCATCAATGGCTTGTTGAAAGAAATTCTGAGCACCGCCTGTGCACCATGCCAGCTTTTTAATTTGTTTAGAATGATCACCCACAACCACAGGCTCACGCTCCAATGTATGGGCTAACATTGCCGCAACTACCGTTAGAGATTGTTTTTCAGACAGGCATCCGATGTTTAACAGATTTTGCTCTCCTGTCTGTTTTTCCAATACCCAACCCATCCGTTTGGCAAGCTGGGCATTATTTCCCAACTCCGGATGTGCGTCCAAAGGCAGGTGATAACCTACCAGATTAATTTGGTGTTGCAGCAAAGTTGCAATGCGTTGCTTTTTCCAACCTGTAATGGTTACGGGCTCACTCTTCCAAAACATCCCATGGTGTACCAACAGCATATCCGCTTGTTGAGCAACGGCATATTCTATGGCTGCAAGGCTTGCGGTTACGGAAGTAACAATTTTTCCAATATTGGTACAACCCTCCACCTGAAGGCCGTTCGGAGCATAATCCGTAAAATTTGCCACTTGAAGTGTGTTCCCACACCAATCAAGGATTTCCTGACGAGTAACCATTACACGATTCCTTTTGTAAATATCGTTTTATGAAGCATAACTTGGCAGCATCACGTTGCAGGTTATTTTACATTGTCGCACTTCATGATACCAACAATGCCTGTCTGAAAAATTCAGACAGGCATCTGCTTGTTAACATTTACCAATTTACCAAAGCCAGTTGGGTATAGGGGGCGTTACCACACCCCATTTGTCAGGATAGTCCACACCTGTTAAATATAAACCATCCGACATGAATGTAGGCGGTGCCTTCAAACGGCTTTTTTCTGAAATTAAATGCTGAAACTGTTGCACTGTTAACCGGCCGCTACCCACATACACAAGTGCGCCCATTATATTTCTAACCATATGATGTAAAAATGCATTGCCATGCAAATCCAGCATCATTAAAGAAGCACTGCCGCTCAACGTTGCACTATAGAGTGTTTTAACCGGAGATTTTGCCTGACATTGCGAAGCCCTAAAGCTAGAGAAATCATGCTGACCAACCAAACAGGCAACGGCTTCTTGCATGACCTTTATATCCAGTACATTGTGCGTCCACCCCACTCTGCCCACCAACAAAGGGGAACGCACGGCAGAAGATTGCAAAACATAACGATAACGACGCCCCGAAGCATCAAAACGCGCATGAAAGTTTCTATCTACCTTTATCGCTCGAAGCACTGCTACCCCTGACGGCAAATACGCATTTACGCCACGAATCCAAGCTTGTTGCGGACGTTTTGCCGATGTATCAAAATGAACCACTTGGGCAGTTGCATGTACACCCGTATCCGTTCTACCCGCAGCAACCACATAAACTGGTTCTCCCGCAATACTACTTAATGCATTTTCCAACGCTTCCTGAACCGTTAACACACCATCAGCTTGCTTTTGCCAGCCAAAAAAACGGCCACCGTCATAAGACAAAATAAGTGCCCACCTTTGCAGGTCATCTTCAATATCAATTGTCTTATTTATCATAATTAATACCGAAATTCATAATTATTCTGTAAATCAATATTTCTACTATCGTCAACCAACACATTGATGCAAGGCAGCAAACTTAAATGAATTGTTAGGCTCAGTAAGTCTTATCGTTTGAAAAAAAGCATAATACAAAAAGCCTGAGTCCAACTCAGGCTTTTCAGAAACATTTTCAGACAGGCATTAACCTAACTCTGCCAAAAGTGCTTTGGATTTAGCCAAGATATCACCACTAGCTTCCTCCACCAGTTCATTCAATGTTTCACGTGCAGCTTCCGGATCACCGATTTCGATATACATTTGAGCCAATTCGTATTTAGCTTCCAACGGTGCCGTCATACCGACAGACTCTGATACAAAACCTACCTCTTCATCAGTGTCACTAAATTGGACGCTATCCCATTCAATAACAGTATCATCATCTGCTTCAGTAATATGCGTGTTGGAGAAGTCCTCTTCCGCTGCCACATCACTTGATTCTACAACCAAGTCTGATTGTTCGAGGCTTAATGAATCATCTTCAGCCTGTACACCTACCTGTTCAATTTCCGATTCCGCTTCAGAGAACACCTGAGTGCTTTCTGTTTTGGATTCTATCACTTCAACAGGCTCTGCAACATTAAACGCCTCTTCTTGCTCTACCGGCTGCTTTTCACTTACCGCAGGTACTTCAAAATCAGTTTCTGTTTTTTCAATAACAGTTTCGGCAGTTTCAGAGACAGGAGGTGTTTCAATCAAAAGTGAATCTGCTTTTTCTTCAACAACCTGTTCTGCAGGAGCAGCTTCTTTCGATAAATCAAACTCTAAAGGAGTATGTTTATGTTGCTCCTCTGCAACCTCAATACCATCATCTACCGCAACTTCCACATCAATGATGTCATCAGTTACAGCTTTTACAGGTTGAGGTTCTTCTTCATAAACACTGTCTGTTGATTCAATCTCATCCCAATTGGCATCACGACGCTTATTGGTTTCTTCATCGTTGGTTACCGAGCTACTAACAATACCACCTTGATCGCCTAACGCGCTCAAGTCAATATCTACTTCACCTGCCGGCACTTCCTCAGGTTGCTTAGCCTGCTCCACATCACTAAAGAAAATACTGTCTTCATCTTCTTTAACAGCAACGGAAGAAGCGGCTGCGCCAGCTGCAGGAACTGTGTCTTGTGTTTCCTTAACCGGCTCTTTTTCTTCCCCGCCAGCAAGAATATCTTTGCTTCCTTTATTCTTTATCTTGTTGTAAGCAAACAATCCTGCCAATACAAGTCCGAATAAAATTACCCATACAAGAGAAGAGCTACCTTCTTCCTCCTCCTGTTTGACAGAAGACGAAGGCTCTGATTTTTTCTTGGAAGCTTGCTCTTGTTGCACCGGTTTGGTTGTGGTTGTTACAACTTCTGCCGAAGCTGCATGCGGTTGTGTTGCCGAAGCGGTTTTCGGCACAACAACCTCTTCTGTTTTTTGCACCGGTTGAACCGTAACACCTTCTGATGTTTTTACTTCTGCTGTTTTTTTCTCTTCAACCGGTTTGGGCTCGATTGGTTTAGGTGTTTCAATGGGCTTAACCGGTTCAACCGGTTTCGGTTCTACCGCAACAATAGCAGGAAACTGCTTAACTTGGCTCGCCGCTGAATCTGCAACAAGAGGAGCAGGTTTCTTATCAAGAGCAAGCTGCCCATCCAGCTTAGACAATTCAAGTGAAGATGGTATAACCAATACATCACCGGCACGGATAAAGTTAATATTACCGTTTCTAAAGGCTTTAGGATTGGCTTTTACCAATGCACGGATCGTTTCTTGCAAACTTGCATCAGCAGGGCGGAAACGGGCAGCAATTTGAGCCAAAGTTTCTCCCTGGCGAACAGTATAATGACTCTTTTCCTGCTTCGCAGAAAGATCCGGTACGGTTGCTTCGGGCGCCGCAACGGCACCTAAAGAAACAATCATAGAAACGGATAATGCGATCAGTTTTATACGACTGTTGATTTTCAAAACTTGCCCCCCAAGCTGGATTCTTCGTATATATCATGCAGAAATCATCCTGATAACTTCTGCAAAATTTGACAACAATTTAAAATAACTTCCGTATGATATATTTGATTAGGCTGCATTGCCAAGCAAACTTGATATTTTTACTCCGATTACAATGGACAATTGCAACTTAAACGCTACGTTGATTTCCCCACAAAGAAATTTATCCGAACGGAATTTCTCACGAAACAGTCTTAACATATCTTGATGTCCAAGCCCTTTTTACTCTGTTATGATAACTATTTGTTACTCAAACAGACGAGTCCGTCGTTACTTCATCAAAAAACATACTTTAGATTCGATTTATGAAAATTCTAAGTGATCTGATTGCTGTTATACTCTTTTTCATTACCTACTCTCTTACCCAAAATATCATTTGGGCAACTGCAGTTGCTTTGGTAATCGGTATTATTCAGGCTGCCTTTACATGGATGAAGCATAAAAAACTTGATACCATGCAGAAAGTCAGCTTTGTTTTAATAGTGGTTTTCGGCGGTGCTACCATTCTATTTAAAAACGGCGCATTTATTATGTGGAAACCGACTTTGCTTTTTTGGGCCGGAGCCATCGCCATCGGCATCAGCCACCTCATGAAAAAAAACGGGCTTAAAGCTTTGATGGGAAAAGAATTAACGCTGCCCGATGCTATTTGGAACCGTTTAACCTACATCTGGATCGGCTTCCTTTTTATTATGGGTGTGATTAATTTAGCTGTGGCTTACCCTTTTACCCCTGCAAGAGAACCTATTTGGGTTCAATATAAAATGTATGGTTCAACCGGCTTAATGCTCGCCTTCGTATTGGCACAAGGCTTCTATTTAAGCCGTCATCTTCCTCAGGAGAATCAGCAATAATGACTAAACAATATTTCATGCTACTGGCGACCGACGGAGAAAATGTACATGAAGCGAGAATAGCCGTCAGACCAGACCATCTCGCCCGCTTGGAACAATTAAAAGCCCAAGGCGATCTGCTAACTGCAGGACCGACCCCTCTTCCTGAGAATCCCGAGCGTGTGTCCGGCAGCTTAATCATTGCCAAATTCGAAGACTTAGATGCTGCCCAAGCTTGGGCGGAGTCAGACCCTTATGTGGATGCAGGCGTATATGAGGAAATATTGATCAAACCCTTTAAAGCCGTGTTTTAGTTTCTCTGACTCCGGTTTGAATAAATCGATAAATCATGGACATACAAAGCGCAATTCAAAGCCGCATCGAATTTCTTAAACCTCAAGTATTTGAGTTTCAAGATGATAGCCATTTACATATCGGACATGCGGGCAATAAAGGTGGCGGACACTATTCAATTGTCGTGGTTAGTGAACGATTCAACGAAATTTCCCGTCTAAACCGACAACGCATGGTAAAAGAAGCTTTACACGATTTATTTTCCGAAGGCCTCATTCATGCTTTAAGCATGCGTACACTAACCCCTGACGAGTATTTCTCTTAACTTCCTAAAAAAATCCCCCATAGAAAGAATAAACATGCAAAAAACTTATCTTGCCGCCTTTTTGGCCGTGTTTTCCGGCAGTCTGATGGCTCAAACCGTTGTTACCGTAAACGGTACGAAAATCGACAGCAGCACCGTAGATGCTGTTGTGCAAAACCTTAAACAGCAAAGCAACGGCCAAATTACCGACAATCAAGAACTGCGCAATGAAATTACCCGCCGCTTGGCTGTAAGCACCGCCATTGCCCAAGAAGCAAAGAAATTGAAGCTTGATCAAAGCACCGAATACAAACAGGCAGCCGAGCAGGCTCGTGCTGCTGCAAAAAAAGCCGGTGCAGACAAACAGCCTTCATTTAAACAAGAATGGGCAATGTATGAAACCGACCTCCTTAATCAGGCTTACTTTGCCAATGTTGCCAAAAAAAATCCTGTTACCGAAGCTGAAATCAAACAAGCATACGACCGCTTGACCAATCATTACAAAGGCACACAAGAAGTGCAGCTCGGGGAAATCGTTACCCAAAATAACAATGATGCCCAAAAAGCCCTTGGCGAATTGAAAAAGAAAAAGAGCTTCCAAGAAGTTGCCACCAAATATTCGATTGACCCGCAAGCCAAACAGACCGGCGGTATCGTAGCCACTTATGTTCCGCTTAAAGATTTACAACAGGCCAACCCGCCGATGTATCAAGCCGTTCACAATCTGCGCAAAGGCGCCTACACAGAGCAACCGCTTCAAGACAATAATGGAATCTATGCCATTTTTTATGTAAATGACAAACGCGCCATTACCATTCCGCCTTTTGACCAAATCAAATCCCGTATCGGCAGCGATCTGCAGGAAGCGCGCATTGCCGAAGCTGTAGACAACCTGATGCAAAAAGCCAATATCCAACCTGCCCGTTAACCCAATTTTCTGAAAACATTATGAAAAGAAAAGTATTATTAACCGCACTGACCCTAACCCTTACCGGCGCCACATTTGCCGCACCCGAGATTGATAAAGCCCGCATCGACAGCATGGCTGCCATGTTTTTAAAACAAGCCGAGCAGGATCCGAACCGCAAAGGCAATATCGACGGCGAAGAAATCCGCCGCCAGGCCATCCGCCGTTTGCAAACTATGGAAGTATTGAAAAACGAGGCCATCAAAGCCGGCTTGGATAAAGATACCGAACTGCAAAATCAATTGAAAAATATCGAAGCCGAAGTTTATGCCAGCGCTTATACCGAATATTTGGAACAAAAAACCGAAGTGAGCGAAAACGACGTACGCCAACTTTATGACCAAATTGCCAGAACGGTAAAAATCCAGCAAATCGCCTTCAATACTCCTGAGGAAGCCAAAGCAGCTCAAGAACTATTGCGCAAAGGCCTCAGTTTTGATGAGCTTATCAAGCGCTATCCCGAACAAAACCAGCACTCGGGCAATTTTGTTCACCCGCAAGAGCTTGACCCTGCCATCAGCAAAATCATTTCCCACATGACCCGTGGCGAAGTCACCAAAGAGCCGGTTCAATACAAAGATAAGTTTTATCTGATTAAGCTGGCCGCAGAAGAGCGCAGCCCTGAAATACCGCCTTTCGGCCAAATTAAAGAAAGACTGGTCGAAGAAGCCAAGCAACAAAAAGTGCGCGAGCAGATTGCACAAATCTTGAAAAACAACGGCATCGAGCAGTAACTGCTTTTGCATAGCATCCAAAACAATGCCTGTCTGAAAACAAACTACACCAGCTTTCAGACAGGCATTTTCTTGAATCCGCAATCAACGCGTTACCGGTTTATAGCGAATCCGTTTCGGTTTGGCACCCTCTTCACCCAAGCGGCGTTTTTTATCGGCTTCGTATTCCTGATAGTTGCCGTCAAAAAACACCCATTTCGAATCGCCTTCGCAAGCCAGAATGTGGGTAGCGATACGGTCGAGGAACCAGCGGTCGTGCGAAATCACCATCACGCTGCCGGCAAATTCCAGCAAAGCATCTTCCAGCGCACGCAGGGTTTCTACGTCCAAATCATTGGAAGGTTCGTCCAGCAGCAGCACGTTGCCGCCGCTCAACAGGGTTTTCGCCAAATGCAGGCGGCCGCGTTCGCCGCCGGAAAGGTTCTCTGCAATCTTGCTTTGGTCGCTGCCTTTAAAGTTGAAACGGCCCAAATAAGCGCGCGCAGGGATTTCAAACTGGCCGACTTGCAGAATATCGCGGCCTTCGGCGATGTTGTCGAACACGGTTTTATCGTTTTGCAGACCGTCGCGGCTTTGATCGATCAGCGACATTTTCACGGTTTGGCCGATTTTCACTTCGCCGCTGTCCGGCTGCTCTTTGCCTGCAATCATTTTAAACAGGGTCGATTTACCCGCACCATTAGGGCCGATGATGCCGACAATCGCGCCGGGCGGCACTTTAAAGCTCAAATCGTCGATTAAGAGTTTGTCGCCAAACGACTTGCTCACATTCACAAACTCGATCACTTCATTACCCAAACGCTCGGCCACGGGAATAAAGATTTCCTGCGTTTCATTGCGTTTTTGGTATTCATAATTGGACATTTCTTCAAAGCGGGCCAAACGCGCTTTGGATTTGGCTTGGCGGCCTTTGGCATTTTGACGCACCCATTCCAGCTCCTGCTTCATGGCTTTCAGGCGGGCGGCTTCGGTTTTGGCTTCGTTTTCCAAGCGTTTTTCTTTCTGCTCCAGCCAAGAAGAGTAATTGCCCTTCCACGGAATACCGTGACCGCGGTCAAGCTCGAGAATCCACTCGGCGGCGTTGTCCAAGAAATAACGGTCGTGGGTAACGGCCACCACGGTGCCGGGAAAGCGCACCAAAAACTGCTCCAGCCACTCCACCGATTCGGCATCCAAGTGGTTGGTCGGCTCGTCCAAAAGCAGCATATCCGGCTTGCTCAACAACAGCTTGCACAAGGCCACGCGACGTTTTTCACCACCGGAAAGATTGCCGATTTTGGCATCCCATTCGGGCAGGCGCAGCGCATCGGCGGCAATTTCCAATTCATGCTCCATACCGCCGCCGCTTGAAGAACCTGCTGCGATAATCGCTTCCAAACGGCCCTGCTCTTCCGCCAGCGCATCAAAGTCGGCATCGGGATCGGCATAGGCAGCGTACACTTCTTCCAAACGCTTTTGTGCGGCAGCCACTTCGCCCAAACCGCTTTCCACTTCTTCGCGCACGGTTTTTTCCGGGTCGAGTTCCGGCTCTTGCGGCAGATAGCCGATTTTGATGCCGCTCATCGGCACGGCTTCGCCTTCGAACTCTTTATCCACGCCCGCCATAATGCGCAGCACGGTGGATTTGCCCGCGCCGTTCAAGCCGAGCAAGCCGATTTTCGCGCCTGGGAAAAACGATAGGGAAATGTCTTTGATAATGTTTTTTTGCGGCGGCACCACTTTGCTCACGCGCAGCATGGAATAAACGTATTGGCTCATAGCTTTCTCTACATATCTACAAATTTTGCACCGAATGGTGTTTTCAGACAGGCATTGTATCGGATGCACACAATGCCTGTCTGAAAACACCAGCTCTCAAATCAGGGTTTATTCTAACTGATAGCCACCGATTTACAAAGCCGGCAGCACCCATGATTGGATTGCCAACATATTGAAAATTGTTGACAAATTTTCCACTTCATGAAAATAGTGCATATACTTCCACTATAAATTTCAATTGAAAAAAAGCTTAAATTACACTACATTAGCATCTTTACCAAGATACCGGCAGCACACGCAGCACCTTGCCCAAGCAGCAAAAACAGATAAAAAACCGAGTAAACCACCCGACACCAGGGCACGGCAAACCCTCATTTGCCGGACATAAAAATCAAACTATCACCTATCAAAACAAATCCAATAATTTATAATTAGCAAATAAATCGAAAAACGGAACCGCCCGCCATGACCACAGCCACACAGCAACGCATACGCGAAATCCCCTACAACTACACATCTTATTCCGACCGCGAAATCGTCGTCCGCCTGCTGGGTTCGGAAGCGTGGAACGTATTGCAAGACTTGCGCGGCCAACGCAGAACCGGCCGTTCGGCACGGATGCTGTTTGAAGTATTGGGCGATATTTGGGTCGTTACCCGCAACCCCTATCTGGTGGACGACCTGCTCGACCACCCCAACCGCCTTGCCGCACTGGTACGGGAGATGCGCCACCGTTTGAACGAAATCCAAAAACGCCGCGACAACAACGAACAAGTGTCCGAACTGTTGCAGGCGGCAGAAGCAGCGGTTCACCGTTTCGACGAAAGCTTTGAAACCACCCGCAGAAAGCGTGAACAGATTCTGGCGCGCTTGTCCAAAATCACCAAAAAACACAACATCATGTTCGACGGCCTCGCCCGCGTGGTACACGTTACCGATGCGACCGACTGGCGCGTGGAATATCCGTTTGTGGTGGTGAATCCCGACACAGAAGCCGAAGTCGCACCTTTGGTGAAAGCCTTAATCGAACTCGATTTAACCATTATTCCGCGCGGCGGCGGCACGGGCTATACCGGCGGCGCGGTGCCGCTGGATGCCATGAGCGCGGTCATCAACACCGAAAAACTCGACAAACACAACGGCGTGGAATATGTGGAACTGCCCGGATTGGAAGGCAAGCACCCGATTATCCATTGCGGCGCGGGCGTGGTAACGCGGCGGGTGGAGGAAACCGCCACCGCCTCCAAACTAGTATTCGCGGTTGACCCTACCTCCGCCGATGCTTCCTGTGTGGGCGGCAACGTGGCCATGAACGCGGGCGGTAAAAAAGCCGTATTGTGGGGCACTGCTCTGGACAATCTTGCCTACTGGAAAATGGTCAACCCGCAAGGCGAGTGGCTGAAAATCGAGCGTGTGCGCCACAACTTCGGCAAAATCCACGACGAAGAAACCGCCGTTTTCGACGTACATACTTTGGATTCAGACGGCCTCAACATCGTTAAAACCGAACGGCTGGAAATCCCCGGCCGCCAATTCCGCAAAGTCGGCCTCGGCAAAGACGTTACCGACAAATTCCTCAGCGGCCTGCCCGGCGTGCAAAAAGAAGGCACCGACGGCATCATCACCAGTGTGGCCTTCGTGCTGCACACCATGCCGAAACACATCCGCACCATTTGTTTGGAGTTTTTCGGCACCGTTGCCAACGCCACGCCGTCTATCGTAGAAATCCGCGATTATCTGCTCGGCCACGAACAGGTACAGCTGGCGGGCTTGGAACATCTCGACTGGCGTTATGTGCGCGCGGTTGGTTATGCCACCAAAGCGGCGGGCAAAGGCCGCCCGAAAATGGTGCTGATTGCCGACATCGTGAGCGACGATGAAGTCGCCGTTATCGAAGCGGCCGAGCATATCGTCAAACTGGCGCAAGCCCGCGACGGCGAAGGCTTTATCGCCGTTACGCCCGAAGCGCGCAAAACCTTCTGGCTCGACCGCAGCCGCACCGCCGCCATCGCCAAACACACCAATGCCTTTAAAATCAATGAAGACGTGGTGATTCCGCTGGAGCGTTTGGGCGAGTATTCAGACGGCATCGAGCGCATCAATATCGAGTTGTCGATTAAAAACAAACTGGCCTTGTGCGAAGCCTTAATCCAATATCTGCAAGGCAACCTGCCCGTCGATAAAATGGGCACCGACCTGCCCAGCAGCGAATTGCTGGGCGAACGCGCCAAACACGCATTGGCACACGTTCAATCGGTTAAAGAGCGTTGGGAATGGCTGCTCGCCAATCTGGATGCACCGCTGGCCGAATACAAACAGCGTTACGGCCATGCCGTTCACGCCGCGCCCGAAGCCAAAGACGAAGAAAGCAGTTTTATCGCTTTCCGCGATTTCCGCCTGCGCGTGTCGATTAAAGCCGACGTCATGAAACCCCTGTCTGAAATTTTCAGCGGTAAGGCCGACACCAAAATCATGGAAGGTTTGGCCAAGATTCACAGCCGCGTGGTGCGCGGGCGTGTGTTCGTTGCCCTGCACATGCACGCGGGCGACGGCAACGTCCACACCAATATCCCTGTCAATTCAGATGATTACGAGATGCTGCAAACCGCCCACAAAGCGGTGGAACGCATCATGAACATCGCCCGCAGCCTCAATGGTGTGATTTCCGGCGAACACGGCATCGGCATCACCAAACTCGAATTTTTAACCGACGAAGAAATGCAGCCCTTTTGGGACTACAAAGCCAAAGTCGATCCGCAGGGCCGCTTCAACCGCCACAAGCTGATGAAAGGCTCGGATTTGCGCAACGCCTACACGCCTTCGTTCGAGCTTCTCGGCGTAGAATCGCTGATTATGGAGCAGTCCGACCTCGGCACCATCGCCGAATCGGTAAAAGACTGCCTGCGCTGCGGCAAATGCAAACCCGTGTGCAGCACCCATGTGCCGCGCGCCAACCTTCTTTATAGCCCGCGCAACAAAATCCTCGGTGTCGGCTTGCTCACCGAAGCTTTTTTATACGAAGAACAAACCCGCCGCGGCGTATCGCTGCGCCATTTCGACGAACTGAACGATGTCGGCGACCACTGCACCGTGTGCCACCGCTGCGTGAAGCCCTGCCCCGTCAACATCGACTTCGGCGACGTAACCGTAGCCATCCGCAACTATCTGCGCAAAGCCGGCAAACGCAAATTCAACCCCGCCGTAGCCGCCGGCATGGCTTTTCTCAACGCCAAAGACCCGCGCACCATCCAAGTATTGCGCAAAGGCGTGGTGGAAGCCGGTTTCAAATTGCAGAATCTGGCCTACAACTGGGGCAAGAAAGCCCACATCGGTGCAGGCCGCCTGAAAAAAGCCCCCAAAGCCACCACGGGCGGTTCGCCGATTAAAGAGCAGGTGGTGCATTTCATCAACCGCCCGCTGCCGCGCCATGTGCCGATAAAAACGGCCCGCGCTTGGTTGAACATCGAAGACAACAAAACCGTGCCGATTATCCGCAACCCGCAGCTTTCCGAAGACAGCGAAGCCGTGTTCTACTTCCCCGGCTGCGGCTCCGAACGGCTGTTCAGCCAAGTCGGACTGGCTACGCAAGCCATGCTCTGGCATGCCGGCGTACAAACCGTGCTGCCGCCGGGTTACCTCTGCTGCGGCTATCCGCAAGACGCAGGCGGCAACAAAGACAAAGCCGAACAGATGACCACCGAAAACCGCGTGCTCTTCCACCGCTTGGCCAACACCTTAAACTACCTCGACATCAAAACCGTGGTGGTAAGCTGCGGCACTTGTTACGACCAGCTGGAAAAATACCGTTTCGAAGACATTTTCCCCGGCTGCCGCATCATTGATATTCATGAGTTTTTATTGGAAAAAGGTATCAAGCTCGACGGCATCACAGGTCAGCAGTATCTCTACCACGACCCCTGCCACAGCCCCATCAAAACCATGAACGCCACCAAAATGACCAGCGAACTGATGGGCAAAGAAGTGGTGTTGAGCGACCGCTGCTGCGGCGAATCGGGCATGTTTGCCGTCAAACGGCCCGACATCGCCACGCAAGTGAAATTCCGCAAACAGGAAGAAATCGAGAAAAACCTCAAGCAGCTGCCGCAGGGCGAGCCGGTCAAAATGCTCACCTCCTGCCCCGCCTGCCTGCAAGGTTTGAGCCGCTACACCGACGACAACGCCATACCCGCCGACTACATCGTGGTGGAAATGGCGAAACACATCCTCGGCGACAACTGGCAAAACGAGTTTGTCGAAAAAGCCAATAACGGCGGTATTGAAAAAGTGTTGCTGTAGGCCTTTTCCAACAAATATCCACACCATGCCTGTCTGAAAATTTCTTATGTATTTTCAGACAGGCATGGTTATAATTGCAACCCGTTCTTATAAAGCAATATTGTGTTATGACACTTTCCGACCAAACCGTTATCGAGCATACCCGCATTTGGCTGGAAAAAGCCGTAATCGGGCTGAACCTCTGCCCGTTTGCCAAAGCGCCCTATGCCAAAAACCGCGTGCGCATCGCCGTGAGCCATGCCAAGCATCTTGACGGATTTTTGGAAGACCTCGACCGCGAGCTGCAACTTCTGGCAGAAACGCCGCCGGAAGAAACCGAAACCAGCCTGCTGGTTCATCCCGGATTGTTCGCCGATTTCCACCAGTTTAACGATATGCTTGACTTTGCCGACCAAGCGGTTATCGACAATGGTTTGGAAGGCATCATCCAAATCGCACCGTTTCACCCCGGCTTTATGTTTGAAGGCACGGAAGAACACGACATCGGCAACTACACCAACCGCTCTCCCTACCCCACGCTGCATCTGATCAGGGAAGACAGCATTGCCAAAGCTGCCGAAGCGTTTCCCGACGCCGAAGCGATTTTCGGCCGCAATATCGCTTTATTGGAAGAAATGGGGCACGAAGGCTGGGAAAAGCTTGAAATTCCGCAAGCCTGCCCGGTTAAACACAAATAATACTCTGCCATCAGGCACGCTCACACATACGGTAAGATTATGATAGTCCGCTCTGTTTTTTGGCTTTTCGGCGCGATTGCCTTGGCTCTGGGCATACTCGGCATTTTTCTGCCGGTGTTGCCGACCACGCCTTTTGTTTTGCTCGCTGCGGTATGCTGGGCGCGCGCCTCGCCGCGTCTTCACCGCTGGCTGCATCAGCACCGCTACTTCGGCCCTATGATTCAAAACTGGGAGCGCAATCGCGCCATCCCCCGCCGCGCCAAATACCTGGCTTGGACGATGATGACGGTTTCCTGCATAATTATGTTCGTCCGCTTCCCCGAACAATGGTGGATCGGCGCGGCTGCCGGTGTGATTTGCCTAGCCAGCGGCATCTGGATGAGCCGCTTGCCCGATGCTTGAATCATCAATGCCTGTCTGAAAGCTTTTCAGACAGGCATTCGGTTTACGCCACAACATGAGCGGCGATGCCAAACAGATAATTACGGCATTGTTGAATTGTCTGTATTTATCTATATCAAAAATAAACTTGATTTATGCTACAGCGTTTCTGCCCTTAGCTCAAAGAGAACGATTTTGTAAGCTCTGCCAAAGCAGCAACAAAATCAGTTCCGTACTACCTGTACTGTCTTCGGCTTTCTTCCCCGTATCAAAAATAAGTTTATTTGCCATACTCATCCTGTTTCTCCCGATACGACAATGCCTGTCTGAAAAAGTTTTCAGACAGGCGTTGATTCATGCTACCCGGTTAAACAAGCGGTGCGGCAGGTATCAGCAGATCTTCCAGCTTCGTATCGGTTGAAGCATGTTGGATCGTGATGCTGTTTTCATAGGTTTGGCCATTCTGCTCGCCGGTAAAGCTCAATACGCGGCTTTCGGCATCCCAAAGCAGCTGGCTGTTATCGACTAAATCGGTAAATTCGAGTTTGTCCTTGCCCACGGTAAAGTCGGTAATCGTATCTTTACCGCTGTTGCTGTTGATCATAAACACGAAAGTATCGCTGCCTGCGTTGCCGGTAAGCGTGTCGTTACCTGCATTGCCGATCAGGATGTCGTCATTATGACTACCGATTAAAACATCATCGCCGCCCTGCGGATTGGTGTCCATTAATTTGGCGTAGTTTTCGCGCACATAGTTGTACACCGCCTCGTCGCTGTCCACTCCAGGACGGAGGGTTTCCATGTAGTCGTCCAAACCTTCTTCCACATCATTGTAGCTGCTGCCTTTGATGGTGGTGGTGCCGGACTGCCATTCCAGCGAATCGATATTCAAACGGTCTCCCACAAGAATATCACTGGATGTACCGTACCAAACGCTGCCCGCATCAAGTTTGTCGCCGGTTGAAGGAGCTTCTTTATAATTGTCGCCGATAATCAGATCGGTTTCGTAATGCAAGCCCCGTGCGTCAAACGGCGCACCTGTACGGTTGTCTCCTTCCAATACTTCATAGTCATGTTGGAGCGGCAAGAGGCCGTCTGCTTCAAGATGTCCCCAGTCATAGCCGAATTTCAGCGTAGAAGTATCGGTTTTCGCACCGTTGCTTACGGTATAAGTAATTTCAGGAGAGTCGTAAACGGTTTGTGAAACATTGGCATCAAAATTATAACTGCCGTCAGAATTCAAAGTGAATCTGCCTGCATCAAATTGTGCGGACTCGCCTGCGGCATAACTCATTCCGTTAACCGTGAATCCCGTTACGCTCAACTGACCCACAGTCTGACCGTTTAATGTGCTTGAAGCATTATCCAACACATTGCCGTTATTTTCTCCATTCGTTTCATCTTCATCAACCAACTCGGCTTGGGCAGCGTTGCCACCCGGCTGTTCGGGAGCGGGCTGTTCCGGTGCAGGCTGTTCCGGTGCAGGCTGTTCGGGAGCGGGCTGTTCCGGCGCAGGTTGTTCCGGCGCAGGTTGTTCGGGTGCAGGTTGCTCAGGAGCGGGTTGCTCGGGTGCGCTGCTGCCCAGTGTAATCTCCAAGCTTGAAGTGTCGGTTTTGAAGCCGTTGCTCACGGTATATTCAATTTCGGGCACGGTTACACCGGCGGCGGCATTGCTTGCATCCAATGTGTAAGTACCGTCGGCGTTCAAAGTAAAGCTGCCCACGCCTTCGATCTGCACGGTTTCGCCGGCTTTATATGCGGTGTCGTTTACCGTAAATTCGGTTACGGTATAGTTTGTATTTTCCAACACTTGGCCGGTTACCGTTTTCTCTGTGCTGTTTACGTTTTCATCTTCGTCAGACGGATCATCTTTATCAATCTGGAAGCGCATGAGCGAAGAAGATGCTTTATAACCGTTGGTTACGGTATAAGCCACGCTCGGCACCCAAGCGTTTTCATCCGCAAGCTCGCTGGCGTTGATGCGGTAAGAACCGTCGCGGTTCATGGTGAACTCGCCCAGATTCTCTACCGTAACGGTTTGACCCGCCGCATAATAGGCATTGCCGATACGGAAGCCTGCAATATAAGGTTTATCGTCACCTTCGTACTGATCCAGCACATTGCTGCCGTCCACCCTGCCGCCCAGTACTTTCGTGGTACTCAAATCCACAATCGGATCGGCCTTGTCGTTGGCTTCGGCATAAGGCGCATCCGGAATCTGGCAGCGGTCGATGGAAATATAAAGCACGGCATTTTGCGTACCTTCGCCGTTGTTAATCATATAGCTGACAACCGGCATTTTGGCAGCATCCACACGCTGGCCTTCTACTGAAAATTCATAGCTGCCGTCTGCGTTTAATTGGAAAGTACCGATACCGAAAATAGCCGCCACATCACCGGCATCGTATTTCATGCCGTCGATTACAAAGCCGTCTACCGTTAACTCTTTACCGGCTTTGTTTACTGTGTTTTCCAGCACATTGCCGCTCACTTTGCCGGTGGCGTCGTCCACCCATTCGCCTGCATCCAAAAACGAATCTTTGTCGTTGGCAATGATATCCGCGGCATCCGAAGGATCAAGATGGGCGCCCCAGCTTTCAATGTTTAGGTTGATATTTGAATCAACCGTAGTATTGCCGTCAGCAACTTTATAGCCGATTTGCAAGCCGCTGATCTGGCCGCCGTTTTCAACTTCCAACACATACGAGCCGTCTTTATTCAGCGTGAAATGCTTAAGCTTGCTTGATTCGCCGCCCTTCACAACTTCGCCCGGCTGATAAGTTTTACCGTCTAAGGTGAACTCCGTTACAGACGCACCCTCCGCCTTAACCTTATTCGTGCCTTCCCAATAATGGGCATTGTCCAACACATTACCGGTGTGAATATCGGTTTTGATATCGACATGCGGCAAAACCACATGAAGCTCTTCGCTGTCATCCACCAGCTTTCTGCCGGCTTCGGCCGCCGCATTTTGAGCAGCAAGTTGCACTGTTGTGTTTTGCAAGGTATCGGTATTGCTCATATAGACTCTCCTGTTTCAAGTGGGGGTAAATTTGTTATGGCAAACAAACTTAATTCTGTGCCTTAGCTCAAAGAGTTTTGCAAGCTGAAAAGTCGACACCGAAACCAGTTCTATACTGCTTAACTTCCGAATAAGCTTATTTGCACTATAGATTCATTCACACTGTTCTCTTCATACGACTATGCCTGTCTGAAAAAGTTGTTGTTTCAGACAGGCATTTAAGCTATTTAACACTCCGCCCGAAATTGTTTTCTTTCACGCAACAATTGTTTTATTCCTTTCTGAAATGGTCTAACCCATGCAACGGCTCAACAGCCCTGGCTTACCGACCGCCTGCCGCGACAAAACAAAATGCCTGTCTGAAAACCGGATATAGGTTTTCAGACAGGCATGGTTAAGGATAATTTACTTTTAAATTGGAACGAACCCTACCTTAACAACATACAACGGCAAAGCCTTGAATACGGCTTTCAGACAGGCATGGTTCATACGGCATGAACGGATTAACCAGTGGTGCCCAGCAAGTCTTCCAGTTTCAAGTCAACCGAACCGTTTTGAATATAAATGCTGTTTTCGTAGGTTTGCCCGTTTTGTACACCAGTGAATTTCAACGTGCGGATGTCTGCCTCCCAAATCAACTTGGAGGTATCCACCACATCACTGAACACGATTTTGTCGGCACCTTTTGTAAAATCGGTAATCACATCTTGACCACTGTTACTGTTGAACATAAATACGAAAGTATCTTCTCCGTAATTACCGGTTAAAGTGTCATTGCCTGCATTGCCAATGATGATATCAGCTCCTCTGCCGCCTATAATCGTGTCGTCTCCTCCTTGCGGATTGGTGTCCATTAATGAGGCATAGTTACTCTGAACAAAAGAAACTGCAACATATTCCACAATATCCTTATCACTCATGCCCCATTCACTCAAATATTTATGCTCTCCACCGTCTATCTTAGCAGCTTTCACATAAGCCCTCAAACCTTCAACAGAATTCTCATAGCTGCTACCTTTTATAGTTACACCGCCTACATCCCAGCTCAGATTATCAATATTTAAACGGTCGCCTATAAAAATATCGTCGTGATTGTTAATAAACTTCGGTTTAGCATCCGGATTCAGTTCATCTGTGGTCGCAACCTCTTTTGAATAAACATCTCCTACCACCAAATCTGCCACATGGCTGTCGCTGGCAGCCAGTTTTGCCGGTAGGCCGTTCCGATTATCACCTGCTATAACCTCACCTTTATAATATGATGATTCGCCTACATCAGGGGGAGCAGTAACCCAGTCTTCCCTCCAATAGGCATAATAACTATATTCCATGGCCGACTCTGTGGTTTTTGCTCCATTGCTCACAATATAAGTAATGGCACCATCCCCGGCAATCCAGCCAATATCTTTATATTCAAAGCTGCCGTCTGCATTCAAAGTGAAAACACCTTGCTTCAGATAAACCGTGCTACCCGCATCATAATAAAGCCCATCGGCAGTAAAACCGACCACACTCAACTCACCAACCGGCTTGCCGTTTAACGTGCTACTGGCATTAGCCAACACATTGCCTTTCCATTCATGGATTCCGTTTTCATCAAATGGCGAATAGCCGCCTTTGTGGGGCACAATAATGGTTTCCTGTTTTTCCCAAAACGGATCAAGCGCCAAATACTCTCCCACATCTTTCAAATCGGCCGCCAATGCCGCATTGTGTGCTTGATCGTATTTAATGGTTAGAGCGGAAACGTCACTCTTGATGCCTCCCCTACCCAACTTATACACAATAGGCAGCTCAAAGTCGTGTTTCAGCGCAGAATCCGCAATAAATTGGTAAGTGCCGTTTGCGTTTAAGGTAAAGCTACCCACTCCTTCCTTATCTACAGTTTGTCCTGCTTGATAGGATTTTCCGTCGAAAATAAAAGCGGTTACTTCCGAAGCAGCATCTTCGCGAGATTCAATCACGCTGCCTTCCAACTGCTGCCCTGTCAACATCACCGTTTCATCATCATCCACAACAGGCTTTTCTTTCTCCATCAACTTAATGCCTGCCTGAAAATGCAATTTTGAAGAAGATGCTTTGTAACCGTTGGTTACCGTAAACGCAACATCAGGGATTTGCCAATTGTGTTCGCTGTTGGGCAGTTGTGTAACATTGATAAAATAGCTTCCGTCCCTGTTAAGGGTAAACGCACCCACGCCGTCAATCGCAACGCTTTGATTGGTTGCATAGTAGGTGTCGCCTATTTTGAAGCCTGAAATATAAGGTTTGTCTTTTGCACCATAAGCATCCAACACATTGCCGGTTTCAATATAATTCTCCAAAACCTTGGTCTGTGTTAAATCAGCATGACCGTTTGCTTTAACATTGGCTTCGGCATAATGGTTAACAGGGATTTTATTGTTTAAATTGACATTCAAAACACCTTCGCCAAAGTGGATATCATGCCCGCCCCAACCTATCGAATATTTAATTTCGGGTATTTTAAATGCAGTATGGCGCTGCCCTTCTATGGAAACGGTGTAGCTGCCGTTTTTGTTTAAGGTAAATGTGCCCACACCGAAAATCGCTGCCGTTTCCCCTACTCTGTATTTCATGCCGCCCACGGTATAGCTTTCCACCCTTAAAATCAGGCCGTCATAAAAATATACGGGTTCTTTAAAAACCGAACCTGTTAATTTCGTATCATTAACCGTTATTGTTTGATTCGGTATGTATTGATCTTGATATCTATCCCAAGGCGGATCATAAATGCTGTCAGAATCTCCGGACATATATACTTCAAAAACAGACTTATCCTTATGCACCCCATTACTTAGCGTATAGTGAATATTATGCCAAAGGCCATCATATTGATTCTTATGATACAAAATATATAAACCATCAGACCTTACCGTTAAATCAAAATCATCATGTATCGCCGTTTCACCTGCCGCATAAGTTTTTCCATCCAACGTAAAATCAACTATTTCGGCTTTGCCGGTAGGTTTGCCGTCTAAAGTATTGGCATCGGCATCCAACAGATTTCCAGTATGCAGCTTAACTGAATATTGATTCACTCTCCAGTTTGTCCAATCCAGCTCAAGGCGTTCATCCCCATCGGACAACACCGTGCGCTCCGCATCGTTGGGCTCTGCCGCACGCACAGATAAATCCAACATTGAAGTTTGAATACTGTTATCTCGGCTGTTTTTTACCGCATAATTGATCGTGGGCACCTGCCCTGTGTAACCATTTTCCGGCACAAAGAGATAAGAGCCGTCCTGATTCAGCTGCATGCTGCCCACTCCGGCCAACACCAGCTTCTCTCCCGCGTTGACTATTGCATGCGGAATCTGCTTGGAATCCGGCTGAATACCAAAATATTCAACAAAAACATCTTGTTTCTTACCCTCCGAAACCACCACATTATCAAGCACATTACCCTTAATGCT
Organism: Neisseria canis; assembly: GCF_900636765.1. Classification (NCBI taxonomy): domain Bacteria; kingdom Pseudomonadati; phylum Pseudomonadota; class Betaproteobacteria; order Neisseriales; family Neisseriaceae; genus Neisseria; species Neisseria canis. Next base: position 1,170,705 of record NZ_LR134313.1, on the reverse strand, counting down.
TTCAGAATGGTTGCTGGCCACATGTTCCGGCGCATCATACCATTTAGGTACCGGTTTCTCACGCCCGAAAAAAGTTTTCCCATCCGTAAATTCTATGAAAGAGCTGATTGTGTTTTTACCTTGCTGCAACACATAATCCACGCGCAAAGGATATTGTTTAGGATATTTCTTATAAGAATCATCAAACGAATAATAACCGTCCGAATCTATCTTGATGATATTGTCGTAATAACCATATTCGTTAACCGGTTCTGCACCTACTTTAATACTTTCCCCGTTTTGAACACGATAAGAAAGCACGCTTACCGACTCGCCGGACCGTTGCAAATTATTCAAAATATTGCCCGAATGATTTGGGTCTGACACCAAAACAACACGCTCGCTACCATCTGTCATCCAGCTTTTCTGATTCATAATCGTTTCTCCTTTGACAACTCGCCTTTAAAATTTTTTTATATAAACTTGTACTGATATATTGCACGACAATTGATAACAATGTCAATGACAAGCGGTTAATTATTTTGACTAACGAGCCTTCCATATTTAAACAATCAAACAAAATGCCTGTCTGAAACTTTTTCAGACAGGCATTCAACTTGTGCTTATCACATCAGTCTAAAGCTTACTCTTCATACACTTCCATCGGCGGGCAAGAGCAGACCAAATTCCTGTCGCCGTACACATCGTCCACCCTGTTCACGCTCGGCCAGAATTTGTTTCCGCGCACATAGGGCAGCGGGAACACGGCTTCTTCACGGGTGTAGGGGTGCGTCCATTCGCTGTCGGTTACGTTGGCGGCAGTATGCGGGGCGTTCACCAGCGGGTTGTCGTCTTTCGGCCATATGCCGTTTTGCACTTTCAGCACTTCTTGTTTGATGGATTTCAGCGCGGCGATAAAGCGGTCGAGTTCGGCTTTGCTTTCGCTTTCGGTCGGCTCGATCATCAGCGTACCGGCCACGGGGAACGACACGGTGGGGGCGTGGAAGCCGTAGTCCATCAGGCGTTTGGCGATGTCGGTTTCGGTGATGCCGCTTTCGGCTTTGAGCGGACGCAGATCAACGATACATTCGTGCGCGACGCGGCCGTTTTTGCCGGTGTAGAGAATCGGGTAATCCGCGCTCAGTTCTTTGGCGACATAGTTGGCGTTCAGCAATGCCCATTGGGTGGCCTGCTCCATGCCGGTTTTGCCCATCATGGTGATGTACATCCAAGTAATCGGCAGGATGCTGGCGGAGCCGTAGGGAGCGGCGGATACCGCGCTCATGCCGTCGGTTGCGCCTTCAACGGGCGATACGGTGTGGCTCGGGGCAAACGGGGCGAGATGGGCTTTCAAGCCGATGGGGCCCATACCGGGGCCGCCGCCGCCGTGCGGGATGCAGAAGGTTTTGTGCAGGTTCATGTGCAGCACGTCCGCGCCCACTTCGGCGGGCTGCATGATGCCGATTTGGGCGTTCATGTTCGCGCCGTCCATATACACTTGGCCGCCGTGGTCGTGGATGATTGTGCAGATGTCGCGGATACCTTCTTCGTACACGCCGTGGGTGGAGGGATAGGTAATCATCAGCGCGCCCAAGTTTTGTTGATGCTCGGCGGCTTTGGCTTTCAGGTCTTCGATATCGACGTTGCCTTGCTCGTCGGTTTTCACCACCACCACTTTCATGCCCAACATTTGCGCGGTGGCGGGGTTAGTGCCGTGCGCGGATTGGGGAATCAGGCACACGTCGCGGTTAGGCTGGCCGTTGGCTTCGTGATAGCGGCGGATAGACAGCAAGCCGGTGTATTCGCCTTGCGCGCCGGAGTTCGGCTGGATAGAAATCGCGTCAAATCCGGTGATGGCTTTGAGCTGGTCTTGCAAATCGGTAAGCATCTGCATGTAGCCCGCCACTTGGTCGCGCGGGGCGAAGGGGTGGATGCTGCTGAACTCGGGCCAAGTAATCGGCAGCATTTCGCTGGTGGCGTTCAGCTTCATGGTACAGCTGCCGAGTGAAATCATGCTGCGGTTCATCGCCAAGTCGCGCTCTTCCAGCTTTTTCAGGTAGCGCAGCATTTCGTGTTCAGTGTGGTAGCTGTTGAACACGGGGTGCTGCAAGATGGCATCTTTTCTCAACAGGCCGTCTGAAAGTTTGCTTGAGGCTTTTTCAGACAGGCATTGTGCTTTGCCGGTGAAGAGTTCCGCCAGCTTGGCAAAATCGTCGGCAGAAGTTTTTTCGTGGAATGCCACGGCCAACACGTTTTCATTCACTTGGCGCAGGTTGTAGCCCGCGTTTAAGGCGGCTTGATAAATCTCGTTGGCTTTCGCGCCGCAATCTACGGCCACGGTGTCGAAGAACACTTCATGCACCACTTTGAGGCCGTCTGAAACCACCGCATCGGCAAACGCCGCCGCCAGCGCGTGAATGCGGTTGGCAATGCGTTTCACCCCTTCGGGGCCGTGGTAAACGGCGTACATGCCCGCCAAGTTGGCCAGCAAGGCCTGTGCGGTACAGATGTTGGAAGTCGCCTTTTCGCGGCGGATGTGCTGCTCGCGGGTCGATAAAGCCATGCGCAGCGCGGGCTTGCCCGAAGCGTCTTTCGATACGCCGATAATACGGCCGGGTGCCGAGCGTTTGAATTCGTCTTTAAACGCAAAATAAGCCGCGTGCGGGCCGCCGAAGCCCATCGGTACGCCGAAACGCTGGGTGTTGCCCAAAGCAATGTCCGCGCCCAAAGAAGCAGGCGATTTCAGCAGCACCAAGCTCATCACGTCGGCCGCCACCGCTACAATCGCGCCTTGCTCTTTCAGACGGCCTATCACGGCTTCCAAATCCGCTACGTCGCCATCTTTGCCGACATATTGGAACAGCGCGCCGAAGTATTCGCCTTCGGAGGCCGTCTGAAAATCGCCCACCACCAACTCGAAACCGAAATATTTGGCGCGGGTTTGCATCACGTCTAAAGTTTGCGGATACACGCGCTCGTCCACAAAGAAACGGTTGGATTTCGACTTGCTTACCCGTTTGGCCATCGCCACCGCTTCGGCCGCCGCCGTTGCTTCGTCCAACAGCGACGCGCCCGCCACGTCGAAGCCGGTGAGGTCGAGGCACACCTGCTGGAAGTTCAGCAAAGCCTGCAAACGCCCCTGAGCAATCTCGGCCTGATAAGGCGTATAAGCCGTGTACCAGCCCGGGTTTTCCAGCACATTGCGCAAAATCACATTCGGCAGGCGGGTCGGGTAATAGCCTAAGCCGATATAGCTTTTGTTTACCTTGTTTTTCGCCGCCACACCTTTGAGCTTCGCCAACGCATCGGCTTCGCTCAAGGCCTCGGGCAGGTTGAGTTCAGACGGCATACGGATGCTTTGCGGCACGGTGTTGTCGATAAAACTTTCCATGCTGCTTTCGCCGAGCGCTTCCAGCAAAGCCACTTCGTCTTTAAAGCTGATGTGGCGCGATGCAAATTCGTTTTGGTTGAACAAGTCGTTGAAGTTCATGATTTTTCCTTTGTATTCAAAGCAAGGCGGCCAAACCGGCGCAGAGCCGCCCAAACGCAGGCTATTTTAAACGGTTTTACAAGGCTAATGGGGTTTTCTTTCAATAAAGATAAAACCAACACAAAAGCCGCCTGAAATATGTTCAGACGGCCCGCATCCTTAAGAAATATATCAACCGAAAACTTCAATCAGCCCATCCAGACCAATGTAAATCAATAACAGCCCGAACATCAAAGATATCAAACGACGAACAACTGGTTTCGACAACTGATTTCTTGCAGCGTGTGCCGTAAACACATAAGCAGTCATCACTATCGCGACCGCCAATAAAAACAATACCGACAACACAATCAACTGTACATTTTCCGGTATCTGCTCTTGCGGCTTAACAAATTGCGGAAAATATGCCAACAGAAAAACAATAGTTTTCGGATTTACCACCGTAATCAGAAAACCTGTTTTCCAGCCCGCATTGTCTGTACTTTCCGGCAAATTACCCACAATACGACGAATTTCGTATAACGATCTGCCTCCCAAATACAGTAGATATAGTGAAGCAGCAATACCCATGATAAACAATAGCTTGGGCGAGCCTGCCATCATCTCTCCCAAACCTACACATACAGCCAACAACAACACAGCATCAGCCAATAATATCCCTATTGTAACTTCTATACCTTTGCGCCAGCCACTTTTAAGCGCTCCTTGTATCGCCAGCATCATCGCTGGCCCGGGCAGAGCGGCAATCAGTAGGCTTGAAGCAAAGAAATAAATTAATGTATACAAACTCATTTGGGAGAAAACCCCTTTCGTGTAAAACAAATAAACGGCATTACAAACCCTTCTTTAAGAATTTGTAATGCTTTTAAATCCTGTTGTGCAACACACAATGCGTTTGTAATACACAGATTATTTTCTCGTCCTGATTGTTTAACCTTTAAAGCTGCATCTGTATTTGAATCAGCAGGAATTATTTCCTTAAAAGAAAATTGACTATTAATTTTTGAAAACAATGATTTTGTTGCTGGATGAAAGTATAAATGATGAAAATGCCTGATATTATTTTCCTGATTTGCAGCTAGAACTAAATCAGGAATCCGATACATGAACGTATCAGCAACCTGTAAATCGTCATCCATAATGATAGGATTAATTTTGGGATATGCTGCAGGAACAACACCTATATTAATGCTTCTTTCTTTCAATGCCGTCATACATTCCTCAAAAGTAGAAAACAATAAGATATTCCTATTAAAAAAATAGTGTGCAACCGCAGCATAACTACATGTTGAAGGATACATTTTATTCCCCAAAGTTCCAATCATTCTAAGTCTCCTAAAAATATACTATCCCTATAAGCTTATGAAAAAATAACTGCTATTTATCAGTTAGTTAATATATTAATTTATTAACAGGACTAAATCAATCATGTAACTGTAACTTAAAATTTAATATTAATCGTTATTAAATTTTTCTTATTTATATTTATCCTTTTTTCATAAATAGCCATACCATTTTTTATTTTATCCAACAGTTAAAATATTCATTCTCCTAATACCTCCATCTCCACCCTCTCCGGCGACACCGACAAATACCCACCCTGCGCACCATGCCAATCCGGCAACACGTAACGCTTCACCGTTTTACCCTTGAACACATGCCCGTGCACATGCGGCCTGTGTGTGTGCCCGTGGATAATGGCCTGTGCTTGCGGATGCCGACTTAAGGCGGCCTGCACGCCTTGTTCGGTAACGTCGGAAATCGCTGTCCGACCCATTTGCTGCTTTTTCTGTTTGCTGGCGGTGCGGATTTTAGCGGCGATTTTCCGGCGGCGGCTTTGCGGCAGGGAGAGCAAAGCTTTGCGCAGCCACGGGTTGCGGATGATGCGGCGGAAGCGTTGGTAGGAAATATCGTCGGTACACATTTCGTCGCCGTGGGTAATCAGATAAGTTTGGCCGTAAAGCTCGATGATTTGGTTTTCGGGCAGTAGCGTCATGCCTGCTGCTTCGGCGTAACGCTTGCCGAGCAGGAAATCGCGGTTGCCGCAGATAAAATATACGGGCGCGGTTTGGCTGAACGCTTTTAAAGCGGCGGCGGTTTGGCGCGCGGTTTCGCTGAGAATGTCGTCGCCCAGCCATACTTCAAACAAGTCGCCGAGAATATAGAGCGCGCCGGTTTTGCCGCGCCAGCTTTCTAAGGCTTGTAAGAATAAGCGGTTCAGCTCGGGCGTGTCGTCGGAGAGGTGGAGATCGGCGATGAAAATGGTGGGCTGCATAAGTGTGCGTGTTGATGAAAACTTAAGGCGCATCATAACTTAATTTGCGCCGGCGTGTAGAGCATGCCTGTCTGAAAAAGTACGGCAAGGGTTTTCAGACAGGCCTCAACATGCCTTTGAAGGTAATCAGCAAAGCCGCGGTTTGCACGCCCAGCAGCACCCACACCACGCCTTGCCAGCCGCTGTGCGCATAAGCCAGCCCGCACAGCCAGGCGCCGATGGTGCCGCCGCCGTAATAAGCCATGTAGTAAAGCCCGGAAGCGAGCGAGCGGCCTTCTTTCACGTTGGCCGCAATATAGCTGATGGTAGCCGCCTGTGTGATAAACACGCCGGACGACATCAATGCCAGCGCGCCGATAACTGCGGACAACGGTGACACAAGCGTGCCGAGCATGCCCGCCATAGACAAGCCCACCGCCATCAATATGGTGCGCGCGCTGCCGAAACGGTTGATCAGTTTGGCAGACAAAGGCGTTATCACCATGCCGATTAAATAAACGGAAAACAGATTGGCCAAGTCCGCACTGTTGAGCTGATAAGGCGCTGCGGCCAGATGCAGATTGATATAGGTGAAGCAGCCCACCAGCGAACACAACACACAGGCGCCGAGCAGGCAGGCGGCAATCACATAGCGGTTGTGCAGATGACCCCAAAGCGTGTTCAAAGCTGTTTTGAAATGCGGGTTGGGCACAAAGCGGCGCGATGCGGGCAGCTGCTTCCACACAAAAAACGCGCTGCTCAAAGTGAGCGCCGCCATCACATAAAACGCAGGGCGCCAGCCCGTCATCTCGCTCAGATGCCCCAACATAAAGCGCCCCATAAAGCCGCCCATCACCGTGCCCGCCACATAAAACGCCATCAGGCGCGTCATGGTTGACGTTTTAAACTCTTCGCCGATATAGGCAATCAGCACCACCGTAATCCCCGGCACGGCCACGCCCTGCAAAAAGCGGAATGCCATCATCTGCTCAATCGACTGCACGCCCGCCAGCAGCGCGGTAGGCAGCGCCAGAAAAAACAGCGAGCCTACGATAAACACCTTGCGGCCGACGGCATCCGAAAGCATGCCCATAAACGGCGACATCAAAGCCACGCCGAGCACGGTCGCCCCCACCGCCATGCCCGCCTGCACTTCCGTTGCCTGAAAATCCCGCACCAGCAAAGGCAGAATCGCCTGTACCGCATACACCTGCAAAAACGCAAACACGCCCACCAGAAAAACAGCAGCACCCAACAAACGGCTAAAAGGTTTCATATCATTCTTTCAGACAGGCATTTGCAGCCGCCCGCCCGTTATCCCTATTCCCAAACACACCATTCCGGAAAGCACACCGGCCCGAAGTATTGCCAAAGCCTTCTGAAACCCGAAATATTCCGGCCGCTCCCAATCCAACTGCATCATTGTTACCATGCCGCGAAACATTCACAAGGCATCAAACCGCCTTTCAGACAGGCATTCTACTCCTCCCCGCTACAACCGACTACACACAGCCGCCCAATTCCGGGCAAGCCCTTGCCAAACCCCTGTCTGAAAGCGTATCTTTATAGTTTTGAAAATTTCCGATTAAGGGTTACAACAATGAGCAGAACCGTTCCCGCCGTATTCGGCAGCGTCTTTCACCAAGAAATGCCGGTATTGGCTTATGAAAACGGCGCATGGCAACCCGTGCGCTGGCAGTCCGCACACGATCTCACCTTATCCCCCGGCGCACACGCCATCCACTACGGCAGCGAATGTTTTGAAGGGCTCAAAGCCTTCCGCCAGCAAAACGGCCGCATCGTTTTATTCCGCCCGCAGGCCAACATCGAACGCATGCGCCAAAGTGCCCGCCTGCTGCACCTGCCCGTGCCCGACAGCGAAGCCTATCTGAACGCGTTGGTAGAGCTGGTTAAACGCGCGGCAGACGAAGTTCCCGACGCACCTGCCGCCCTCTATCTGCGCCCCACCCTGATCGGCACCGACCCCGTTATCGGCAAAGCCGGCACACCCTCCGAAACCGCCTTGCTCTACATCCTTGCCTCGCCCGTGGGCGACTATTTCAAAGTCGGTTCCCCCATGAAGCTTTTGGTGGAAACCGAACACATGCGTTGCGCACCGCACATGGGCCGCGTGAAATGCGGCGGCAACTACGCCTCAGCCCTGCCCTGGGTGCTCAAAGCCAAAGAAGAATACGGTGCCAACCAAGTCTTGTTCTGCCCCAACGGCGATGTGCAGGAAACCGGCGCATCCAACTTCGCCCTGATTAACGGCAACGAAATCATCACCAAACCACTTACCGATGAATTTCTGCACGGCGTTACCCGCGATTCCGTGTTGACCGTAGCAAAAGATTTGGGCTACACCGTGAGCGAGCGCAACTTCACCGTCGACGAGCTGAAAGCCGCCGTGGAAAACGGAGCGGAAGCCATCCTTACCGGCACAGCCGCAGTGATTTCACCGGTAACTTTGTTCGTTATCAACGGCAAAGAAATCCCCGTGCAAAGCCAAGACCGCGGCTACGCCATCCGCAAAGCCGTTACCGATATCCAATACGGCGTGGTTGAAGACAAATACGGCTGGCTGGTTGATGTGTGCTGATAAGCCCCCAGCCCATTAAAGCAAACATGCCTGTCTGAAACTGCTTTCAGACAGGCATTTTTAGATAACCGCCTTAATTCAAACTATGTACCCAAATACCAGAATTTGGCCGCCCAAGCCACTGCAACCACCCAAACCATCGGCGTAACTTCTTTGGCTCTGCCGCAAATGAATTTGATGATGGCATAAGTGATGAAGCCCATTGCGATGCCGTCGGCAATAGAATAAGAGAAAGGCATAAAAATAATGGTGATAAATGCGGGCGCGGCTTCGGTCATATCGTTCCAATCGATTTCCGTTGCGCTGCGCATCATGTGTACGCCGATATAAAGCAAAGCAGGTGCGGTAGCGAACGCAGGCACGGCTTTTGCCAGCGGAGAGAACCACAAACATGCAAGCATCAGCACACCCACGGTAACCGCCGTCAAACCGGTTCTACCGCCTGCCGCCACACCGGAAGCGCTTTCAATATAAGGCGTGGTGGAAGATGTGCCCAAAGCGGCGCCGGCCACAATAGCGGTTGAATCGGCAAACAAAGCCTTTTTCAAGCGCGGCAATTTGCCGTCAACCAACAACCCTGCCCGATGCGACACACCGACCAAAGTACCGGTGCTGTCGAATAAATCCACCAAAAAAAACACGAAAACCACCGCAATCATGCTGCCGTTAAACAAACCGTTAAAATCCATCTGCATGAATGTCGGCTCAATACTGGGAACCGCAGATACCAGCCCTTCAAACTTGGTTAAACCCAAAGCCGCCGCAATTGCCGTAATCGTTAAAATCGCAATAATAATCGCACCCTTCACACGAAAGCGGTCAAGCATAATCACCAGAAAAAAGCCCAACAATGCTAAAACAGGCGGCCAGTTAATCACTTTCACTTCAGGATTATCCGGCGACGGTATACGGAATTGCCCCATGCCCACCAGCGTGGCCGGATGGTCAACAATCACACCCGCACCTTTCAGCGCAATCAACGCCAAAAACATGCCGATACCGGCTGCAATCGCCATTTTTAAGCTCATCGGCAAAGCGTTAACTAGCATCTCCCGCACTTTCAGAAAACTGAACACAATAAAAATGATGCCCGACATAAATACCGCTGCCAACGCAACCTGCCAAGGCACCCCCATTCCGCCCACCACGGCATAAGTAAAGTAGGCATTCAGCCCCATACCCGGAGCCAACGCAATCGGATAATTGGCCAGCGCGCCCATAATGAAACACCCGATGGCCGCTGAAATGCAAGTGGCCACAAACACCGCGCCGAAATCCATACCGGTATTAGACAGGGTTAGCGGATTGACAATCACGATGTAACACATGGTTAAAAAAGTGGTTATACCCGCCAATATCTCAGTGCGGGCATTTGTACCGTTTTCTCTAAGCTTGAACAGTTTTTCAAACAGATTATTTTGTGAGTCAGTCATAATCATTCGGATTAAATAGAAGTTAATAAAAAATGCAGAATGCCTGTCTGAAAGTTTTCAGACAGGCATTCATACATTAAGCCGCCACCATTTCACCACGCAGCGAGAAAGTGAATGCTTCGGTAATCTCCAATTCCACCATCTGGTTAATCAGAGAAGGATGTCCGGTAAAGTTCACAACACGGTTATTTGCCGTCCGCGCCTGTAACTGGTCAGGATCCTTTTTAGACACGCCCTCAACCAAACAACGCTGTACAGTACCCAGCATAGTTTGATTGATGCGCGCCGTTTCTTGCTCAATGACCTCATTCAAAGCTTCAAGACGGCGCACTTTTTCTTCATGAGGCGTCTCATCCGGCAAATTGGCCGCCGGAGTGCCCGGGCGCGGGCTATAGATAAATACAAAGCTCAAGTCGAAAGCAATATCTTTTACCAGCTTCAAAGTCTGCTCGAATTCCTGTTCGGTTTCTCCCGGAAACCCCACTATGAAATCGGAGCTCAAACACAAATCCGGGCGGATGGCACGCAGTTTTCGGATGATCGATTTATACTCCAAAGCCGTATAACCACGCTTCATAGCACTCAACACACGGTCGGAACCACTCTGAATCGGCAAGTGCAAATGCGATACCAGCTTAGGTAAATCTTTATAACAATCAATAATCCTATCGTTAAATTCACGCGGATGGCTGGTGGTAAAACGCATTCTTTCAATACCGGGAATTTCATGCACAATCCGAAGCAGCATTGCAAAATCGCAAATTTCGCCATCATCCATCAATCCGCGATAGGCATTCACATTCTGCCCCAAGAGATTAATCTCTTTCACCCCTTGCTGCGCCAAATTTGCAATTTCGGTTAGCACATCGTTTAAAGGGCGCGAAAACTCTTCCCCCCGTGTGTAAGGAACCACACAAAAAGAACAATATTTCGAACAGCCTTCCATAATAGAAACAAACGCAGAACCTCCTTCAACACGCGCAGGAGGCAAATGGTCAAACTTCTCAATTTCAGGAAAAGAAATATCCACTTGAGATTTGCCGGTTTCTTTCTTTTCGTCAATCATTTGAGGCAAGCGATGCAAAGTTTGCGGCCCGAACACCACATCAACAAAAGGGGCGCGTTTGACAATTGCCTCTCCTTCTTGAGAGGCAACACACCCACCCACCCCGATAATCAAATTGGGATTCTTTTCTTTTAAAGGCCTCACACGCCCCAAATCGGAAAACACTTTTTCTTGCGCTTTTTCACGCACCGAACAAGTGTTAAACAAAATGATATCGGCTTCATCAGCATTATCAGTTTGCTCTAAATCTTCACCCTCAGCCAATACTGACAACATTTTTTCGCTGTCATACTCATTCATCTGACAACCAAAAGTACGGATAAATACTTTTTTCATAACAAGGTTCTACTTCCTTCAGGAAACCCGTAATCGCGGGGCTGATTAATCAATATAAGCTATCAAAACACATAAGCAGGATAAATTAAACACTACCGAGTTAAATCGTCTGCTTCTGCTGCGGTAAACAGCTGAATTTCTCGAAAGTATAAATTTTAATTTATTTAAATCGTTGTTTGTCAAAAAAGATTTGAGTAAATAATTACCTCTTCCCATTGGTCCAAACCAAATAAGTCAACCAAGCATAACCACCCCTGTCTGAAACATAATTTTCAACAAAACATGGTTTATAGTTAATCAATACATTAGCAGCTTACAAAATCGTTCTCTTTAAGCTAAGGCGCAGCAACGCCATAGTAAAAGTTAAGTTGATTACTATAGCTGTTTAATTTTAAAAATTGCTGCAAGCACCAGACATCAGAGCGACAGCCAAGCATCACGATTTTTTACTGCTTCAGTAGCTTATAAAATTGCGCTTTACTTTTAAGATATAGCAAACAAACTTACTACCCCACATCCAAGCCATAACAGGGTTTGTTTATTTACCATAAATAATACATTGAAAACATTTAAGGACTGAATTCCATAACCAATAATATGGATTTCAGCCCTTTCAACCCTTAGCAAGCCAAATTAAAACTGCTAACGGTATTAAGTGAATAAAACTTACTTACAGTGACTCTGACACCTCTACTGCTTTGTCTACCAACTCAACCAAAGCAAGAGGAGCATTATCACCTTTGCGGAAGCCGTATTTCAGGATACGCACATAGCCACCATTACGAGCAGCAAAGCGCGGACCTAAATCGTCAAACAATTTAACAACAACATCACGATCACGTGTGCGGTTAAATGCTAAACGGCGGTTAGCCAAAGAAGGCTTTTTACCCAAAGTAATCAGAGGTTCAACAACACGGCGCAATTCTTTAGCCTTTGGCAAAGTAGTCACAATTGTTTCATGTGACAATAAAGAATTCGCCATATTGCGCAACATTGCAGCACGATGGCTGCTGGTACGGTTTAATTTACGGTTACCATTACGATGACGCATGTCATTATCCTTTAATATTCAAACTTACGGCTTTTCCAACCCAACAGGAGGCCAAGCTTCTAGTTTAGAACCCAACGTCAAACCCTTAGATGCCAATACTTCTTTAATTTCATTTAAAGATTTACGACCTAAGTTTGGAGTTTTCAACAGCTCCGTTTCAGTACGCTGGATTAAATCACCAATATAATAAATATCTTCAGCTTTTAAGCAGTTAGCCGAACGCACCGTCAATTCCAAATCATCGACAGGTCTCAGCAGAATCGGATCAATAGGAGGAGCTTTTTCCTCAACTTCTTCTACCGAGGTACCTTGCAAGTCTGCAAAAATAGACATTTGATCAATTAAGATGCGTGCAGCACTACGGATTGCTTCTTCAGGATCTAACGAACCATTAGTCTCTATATCTAAAACTAATCGATCCAAGTCCGTACGTTGTTCAACCCTTGCAGCTTCTACGTCAAAACTAACTCGACTAATAGGCGAAAAGCTTGCATCCAATTGAATAGAACCAATTCTGTTATCATCACGACCCAAACGACGACCTGAGACAGACTGATAGCCGCGCCCTTGCTCGACTTTGATTTCCATGTCAATGCTACCAGCGCTAGCCAAATGACAAATCACATGATCAGGATTAATGATCTCTACATCATGTGGTAAATCAATATCACTAGCCAGAACTGGACCTGCACCAGACTTTTTCAAAGTCAATAACACTTCACTACAACCGTGAAGCTTAAATACAATACCTTTAATGTTCAACAAGATATCAACAACATCTTCCTGAACACCATCTAATGTAGAGTATTCATGCAAAACACCGGCAATAGTAACTTCTGTAGGCGCGAAACCATTCATGGACGACAGTAAGATACGGCGCAAAGCATTACCTAAAGTGTGACCGAAACCACGTTCAAAAGGCTGCATAGATACTTTTGCTCGGGTAGCAGATAATGTATCTACATCAATTTGACGAGGTTTCAAAAATTCGGAAGTGCTATTTTGCATTTAACTGTCCCTCACTGAGCTAATGTTATTTAGAGTAGAACTCTACCACTAGCTGTTCATTAATATCGCTATACAGTTCAGATCTCTCTGGCATATTTTTAAATATGCCTTCCATCTTCGCAGAATCAACAGAAACCCAGCTAGGCAAACCGATTTGCTCCGCCAAGCTCAATGCCTCTTGAATACGAACCTGTTTTTTAGCTTTCTCACGTACAGCAACTACATCACCAGCTTTTACTTGGTAAGAAGGCACATTAACAACTTGTCCATTAACAGTAATTGCTTTGTGTGATACCAACTGGCGTGCTTCTGCACGGGTAGAACCAAATCCCATACGATAAACAACATTATCTAAGCGAGATTCCAGCAATTGTAGAAGCAACTCACCCGTAGAACCTTTTCTACGAGATGCTTCAGCAAAATAACGACGGAATTGGCGTTCTAGAACACCGTAAATACGACGAATTTTTTGTTTTTCGCGCAACTGCAAACCATAATCAGACAGACGAGGCTTTTTACCACCGTGCTGACCTGGAGCAGAATCAATTTTACATTTAGACTCTAAAGAGCGGCGAGCACTCTTTAAAAACAAATCAGTGCCTTCACGGCGAGCTAATTTACATTTAGGGCCGGTATAACGTGCCATGTTTCAATCACTCCAAAATTAAATACGACGTTTTTTAGGCGGACGGCAACCATTGTGAGGCAATGGAGTAACGTCGGTAATACTGGTAATTTTGAAACCAAGAGCATTCAAGGCACGCACAGAAGATTCACGACCAGGACCAGGGCCTTTAATGCGAACTTCTAGATTTTTTACGCCATACTCTTGGGCAACTTTACCAGCTGCTTCTGCTGCTACTTGAGCAGCAAACGGTGTACTTTTACGTGAGCCTTTAAAACCAGCGCCGCCAGAGGTAGCCCAAGACAATGCATTGCCCTGACGATCGGTGATAGTAATGATGGTATTATTAAAAGATGCATGAACATGCACAATACCTTCACTCACAGTTTTACGTACTTTCTTACGTACACGCGAAGCTGTGTTTGCTTTAGCCATCTAAATTAATCCTTAAAAAATTATTTTTTACCTGCAATTGCTTTACGTGGACCTTTACGAGTTCGCGCATTTGTACGAGTACGCTGACCCCGACAAGGTAAACCACGACGATGACGGAATCCACGATAACATCCCATATCCATCAATCGCTTAATACTCATTGTTACTTCACGGCGCAAATCACCTTCAATTTCATATTTGCCAACCTGCTCACGTAAAGCTTCCAATTGAGTTTCGTCTAAATCCTTTACTTTAGCGCTAGCAGGTACACCAGCAGCTTCGCAAATCAATTTAGCACGAGTAGATCCAATACCGTAAATAGCTTGCAAGCCAATAACGATGTGGGAATTATTAGGGATATTAACCCCTGCAATACGAGCCATATTTATTTCCTTTAAGACAAAACTCGTCACTATACCATAAAATCTTCAAACCAAGAAATCAACCTTGGCGCTGTTTATGACGAGGATCTGTACAAATTACGCGAACTACTCGGTTACGTCGAATAACCTTACAATTGCGACAAATCTTTTTAACAGACGGCTGAACGCGCATCATTAGTTCCTTTCATCAAGATTATCGTGTTCTAAAAACAATTCGAGCACGAGTTAAATCATAGGGAGTTAGTTCAACTGTTACTTTATCCCCAGGTGAAATCCGTATGTAATGCATACGCATTTTTCCAGAGATATGACCTAAAACCACATGATCATTTTCAAGCCTTACTTTAAAAGTAGCATTAGGCAAAGTCTCTAAGATTTCGCCCTGCATTTGTATAGTATCTTCTTTAGCCATTTTATTACTTACGAGACAAAGACTTCATATTAAAATGCTCATACCTTTCAGTCATCTTATAAGAAGCAATCTGTGCACTAAAATCCATAGTTACAACAACAAGAATCAGTAAAGATGTACCACCTAAATAAAATGGAATATTAACTTTAGAAGTTAAAAGTTCAGGCAACAAGCAAATACTTGTTATGTAAAGCGCACCAAAAAAAGTCAAGCGCATAACAAGCTTTTCAAGATAAGCAGCGGTCTGCTCCCCTGGTCTGATATTGGGAATAAAAGCACCACTCTTCTTCAAATTTTCGGCCATTTCTTTAGGAGAAAAAACAAGAGCAGTATAGAAATAACAAAAAAATATTATTAAAAAAGAAAATAATAATAAATACAAAGGCTGCCCGTGTCCTAACATGGAAACTAATTGTGTCAACCATGTTTCATCTTGATTATTTCCAATCCAACTTCCTATTGTAGCAGGAAACATAATTAGACTAGAAGCGAAGATAGGTGGAATTACTCCCGACATATTTAGTTTAAATGGCATATGTGTGCTTTGGTTACCAATAATCTGTCTTTTCGCGTAATTAACAGGTACTTTTCTCAAAGCACTTTCAAAACACACAACGATATAAACTAAAATAACTATCCCTAATCCAATTGCAATAACCTGTAGTAAGCTACTAGAGTCATTACTCATTAAAACAAATAACTGTTTAATTCCAGAAGGAATACCTGCCGCGATCCCTGCAGTAATTAGTAAAGAAATGCCGTTACCAATTGCTCTCTCAGTCATTTGCTCACCCAGCCACATTAGAAACATAGTTCCACCGACTAAGCAAACTATAGTAGAGATATAAAACTCAAGTTTAGGAACGACAACTAAATTCTCTTGGCCATAAACTAAAGTTGCAACACCAATGCTTTGTAAAGTAGCCAATAAAACAGTACCAATTCGCGTATATTTGGTAATAATCCTTCGACCTGCATCCCCTTCTTTTTTCAAAGATTTCAAAGAAGGTAATATTTCAGACGCCAATTGCATTACTATTGACGCTGAAATATAAGGCATAATACCAATTGCAAATATACTAAATCTCTCCAAAGAACCTCCGGAGAACATATTTAGCATACCCAGTATTCCGCTACTCTGATTCTCATAAGCTTTAGCAAGAACAGCTGCATCAACACCTGGCACAGGTATATGAGTACCAATTCTATATATAATTAGCGCCCCGAGTAAAAATAACAATCTGTTTTTTAAATCATTAAACTTTACAGAACCTGTTTTAGATTGTTGATAAACCAATTTACTAAACCTTATTCTTCTATCTTACCACCAACAGCCTCAATAGCAGCTCTTGCACCTTTTGTTACTCTAATTCCTTTCAAATGAATACTATTTGTGATTTCACCCGAAGCTATCACTTTTACAGATATTGTATTTGAAGGAACTAATCCAGCTTTTTTTAAAACTGACAAGTCAATTTCTTTGACTGCAACTAAATCCAATTCATTTAATCGGATTTCTGCTGAAAGTCCTGCAATCAATGATTTAAAGCCTCGTTTAGGCAATCTACGCTGTAACGGCATCTGACCGCCTTCAAAGCCTACCTTATGAAAACCACCAGCCCTACTTTTTTGTCCTTTATGACCACGACCACAAGTTTTACCTAAACCACTACCAATACCACGACCAACTCTACGTTTCGCATGTGTAGCACCCTTAGCAGGTTGAATAGTATTTAACAACATTTATGACTCCACTTTTAAAAGGTAGCTAACTTTATTAATCATACCGCGATTTTCTGGGGTATCTAAAACTTCAACAGTATGTTGACGATGACGCAACCCTAAACCTCGGACACAACTACGATGAGAGCTAACTGTACCAATTAGGCTTTTTACTAAAGTTACCTTAATTTTTTTTTGCTCATTCATCATTATCACCTAGAGATTTCTTCTACTGTCAAACCACGTTTTGCTGCTATTTCAGCAGGAGTATACAACTTAGACAAACCATCTAAGGTTGCACGAACAATATTGTACGGATTAGTTGAACCATGTACTTTTGCTGATATATTATGAACGCCCATTGCATCAAAAATTAAACGCATGGGACCACCAGCTTTAACCCCACTACCCTCTTTTGCAGGCTGCATAAAAACCCGAGTAGCGCCATGCTTGCCAATTACTTCATGATGAATAGTACCATCTTTCAGTGGAACTTTAATCATTGAACGGCGAGCTTGATCCATTGCTTTTTGAACAGCAACTGGTACTTCACGAGATTTACCCTTACCCATGCCAATTCGACCATCACCATCACCGACAACAGTAAGTGCAGAGAAAGCCATTATTCGACCTCCTTTGACTACTTTAGTTACACGGTTAACCGCAACCATTTTTTCAACCAAGCCATCACCGCGGTCTTCTGTATCATGTTTTGCCATATCTTCAGATCTCCAAAATTTTTAAATCTTTAGAAGCTCAGACCATTTTCTCGAGCTGCTTCTGCTAAAGCCTTAACTCGACCATGGTATTGGAAACCGGATCTATCAAAAGCAACCGAATTAATACCAACAGCTTTAGCTTTTTCAGCAATTCGCTTACCAATAAGCATTGCAGCTTCAATATTCGAGCTTGATTTCAACTGTGTTCTTACATCAGCTTCCACTGTAGAGGCTGAAGCTAGTACTTGCTCACCATTAGAACTAATTACTTGTGCGTAAATATGATTATTTGTACGGAAAACACACAATCTAACGATATTCAAATCTGCAATTCTCGCACGTGTTTTTTTAGCACGACGAAGTCTTGTCGCATGTTTATTCATTAATAGAACCTCAATTATTTTTTCTTAGCTTCTTTCATCACAACTACTTCGCCAACATAACGAACACCCTTACCTTTATAGGGCTCTGGTGGGCGGAATGCACGAATTTCAGCAGCTACCTGGCCAACAACTTGTTTATCAGCACCACTTAATACAATTTCAGTTTGAGTTGGCGTTTGTGCCGTAACACCCTCTGGCATTTCATAATTAACTGGATGAGAAAAGCCTAACGACAAATTCAAGACTTTACCTTGAGCTTGTGCTCTATAGCCAACACCGATCAGTTGGAGTTTTTTCTCAAACCCCTCAGAAACACCTTTTACCATATTGGCAACTAATGCCCTAGCTGTGCCAGACATTGCTCTAGAATGCTTACTACTATTAACAGCAATAAAAGTTAACTGATCAGCACTCTGTTCAATTTTCACTTCATCACATAAAGGAAACGACAATTCGCCATTTTTACCTTTAATAATTAAGGCATCTATTCCAAATTTAATTTCCACACCAGTAGGAACAGTTACTGGATTTTTCGCTACGCGAGACATCTTTAAACTCTCCCTAAGTTAAGCAACCACACACAATAATTCACCACCGACTCCAACAGCACGGGCTTTACGGTCAGTCATAACACCTTTGGACGTACTAACAATAGCTACACCCAAACCATTCATAACCATAGGAATCTCACCAGAACCTTTATAAACTCGCAACCCAGGTTTTGAAATCCGTTGAATTTTTTCTATAACTGGTTTACCCGCGTAATATTTCAACTCAATTTCAAGTACTTTTTTCAAATCATTTGAAACAGAATATTTTTCAATATAGCCTTCTTCTTCTAAAACTTTTGCAATTGCACATTTTAATTTGGAAGATGGCATAGAAACAGTAGCTTTATTAGCACGTTGAGCATTGCGGATACGAGTTAACATATCGGAAATAGGATCATGCATACTCATTTTTAATTCTCTCCTATTTACCAGCTGGCTTTAATAACACCCGGAATTTCACCACGCATAGCGATTTCTCGGATTTTAATACGGCCCAAGCCAAATTTACGGAATGTCCCACGAGGACGACCAGTAATCGCACAACGACGACGTTGACGAACTGGAGCAGCGTTACGTGGAATAGCTTGTAATTTTAAACGAGCTTCAAAACGCTCTTCATCAGTAACTTTTGCGTCATTAATTACTGCAAAAATAGCCGAACGTTTCGCAGCATATTTTTGAGCTAAAGCAATACGTTTAGCTTCTCGATTAATTAGAGCTTTCTTAGCCATGATTATCCTTTAAACGGAAACTTAAACAAAGACAACAATGCTTTAGCTTCATCATCAGTTTTAGCAGTTGTAGTAATTGTAATATTCAACCCACGCAAATTATCAATTTTATCGTACTCAATTTCCGGAAAGATAATCTGCTCTCTCACACCCATATTATAATTACCACGACCATCAAAAGATTTACCACTTACACCACGAAAATCACGAACACGCGGCAAAGCAATTGTAACTAGCCGATCAAGAAATTCAAACATTTGGTTACGGCGTAAAGTTACTTTACATCCTACTGGATAACCATCACGAATTTTAAAACCGGCAATAGATTTTCTAGCTAAAGTAACCACAGGTTTTTGACCAGCAATTTTCTCCAAATCTGAAACAGCATGCTCCATCACTTTTTTATCAGCAACTGCCTCACCAACCCCCATATTTAAAGTAATCTTTTCAATACGAGGAACTTCCATAATCGACTTATACCCAAACTGCTTTATTAGCTCAGGTACAACTACATTTGTATAATAATCTTTCAAACGAGCCATTTCAAATTATCCCCTCAAACACCAACTTCAGCACCATTGGATTTAAAGATACGAACACGCCTTACTTTACCCTCAAACTCAACCAATTTGATACCAACACGATCAGCTTTGCCCGTCTCAGGATTTAAAATAGCGACATTAGAAATAGCTAAAGGCATATTTTTTATCAGAACACCACCTTCGACACCTCGCATTAAGTTAGGTTTCTGATGCCTTTTTACTTGATTAACACCTGAAACTATCAGTTTATCACCTAAGACACGAAGAACTTGCCCTTGTTTACCTTTATCTTTACCAGCAATAACAATCACATTATCGCCTTTAATAATTTTATTCATTGCCAACCTTTCTCATAAAACTTCCGGAGCCAATGAAACAATCTTCATAAATCGCTCTGTACGCAACTCTCTAGTTACCGGGCCAAAAATTCGAGTACCCATTGGCTCAAGCTTGTTATTCAACAAAACAGCAGCATTATTATCAAATTTAATTAATGCACCATCAGGTCGACGAACGCCTTTTGCAGTACGAACAACCACAGCATTGTATACATCACCTTTTTTTACCCGGCCACGAGGTGCCGCATCTTTAACGGCCACTTTAATTATATCGCCAACATTAGCATAGCGACGTTTAGATCCGCCCAACACCTTGATACACATCACACGACGCGCACCAGAATTATCAGCCACATCCAAAATGGTCTGCATTTGAATCATTTCTTTAACCTTAAAAAATAAATCCAACTTAATTTACCACTTTTAGATAATCTATCTATAACAATATTATCTAAAACCTAACAAACGGTTCAAGTAAACCAGTCTTGGGCCCCGAAGGGAGAAACTTTCAAGAATTGAAAGCAATAACGGAGTTTACAGAATTTTTAAAATTTCCGCAAGCTCCGCTTTTAACCATTTACATAAAATTAAACAGTTCTAGCCTTTTCTATTAGTTTTTTCACTGACCATGATTTAGTTTTTGAGAAAGGGCGACTTTCTTCAATCAAAACAAGATCACCAACCCCATATTCATTTCGTTCATCATGAGCATGAATTTTGGTAGAACGACGAATCACCTTTCCATACAAAGAATGCTTAACTTTACGCTCAACCAATACCACTACAGTTTTATCCATCTTATCACTTACAACTTTACCTTGTAAAGTACGGGTATTTTTTAATTCGCTCATTATTCAACACCTTTTTCAGTTAAAATGGTTTTTACTCGAGCAATATCACGACGTACTTTTTTCAACTCACTAGTATTACCCAGCTGACCAGTAGCATGTTGCATTCGAATGCCAAATTGCGTTTTCAACAAATTCAGTAAATCAGCTTGCAGCTGATCAACTGATTTGCTTTTCAATTCACTAGCTTTCATCATTTACCTACCTGTCTAATTACAAATACTGTTGGAATTGGTAATTTTGCAGCAGCCAAAGTAAACGCTTCTCGAGCTAAAGATTCCGCTACACCATCCATCTCATATAAAACTTTTCCAGGCTTAACTTCAGCAACATAGTATTCAACAGAACCTTTGCCCCCACCCATACGAACCTGAATTGGTTTCTCAGTAATAGGCTTATCAGGAAAAACTCGAATCCAAATACGGCCGCCGCGTTTGATATGACGAGTCATTGCGCGACGAGCTGCCTCAATTTGACGAGCAGTTAAGCGCCCCCTGCCAACAGCCTTCAATCCAAAATCACCAAAACTTACCACATTACCACTTGTTGCGATACCTGTGTTGCGACCTTTATGCTGTTTCCGATATTTCATTCTAGTTGGCTGCAGCATTTCGACCACCCTTTCTACGTTTATTTTCTTGATCTGAACGGACTTGAGTTAACTCTTGACCTTCACCAGTATATACCCAAACTTTCAAACCAATTACACCATAAGTCGTATGAGCTTCACTAGTAGCATAATCTACATTTGCTCTTAATGTATGCAACGGAACACGTCCCTCTCGGTACCATTCACTACGTGCGATATCAGCACCATTTAAACGACCAGAAGTCATTATCTTAATACCTTTAGCCCCAGCTCTCATTGCATTTTGCATAGCTCGTTTCATTGCACGCCGAAACTGAACACGCTTCTCAAGCTGTTGCGCTATGCTGTCAGCAATAATTTGCGCATCCAATTCTGGTTTACGAATCTCTTCAATATTAACATGCACAGGAAGACCTAATAATTTTTGCAAGTCATATTTTAAGATTTCAATGTCTTCACCTTTCTTACCAATTACCACACCTGGTCGAGCGGAGTAAATAGTTATACGAGCAGATTTTGCCGGTCTTTCAATAATTACACGGCCAACAGAAGCACCAACTAAGCGTTTACGTAAATAATTACGAACATCAATATCTTGCTTCAGAATTGTTGCAAACTCATTATTTTTAGCAAACCATTTAGATGACCAATCTTTATTTACCGCCAAACGAAAGCCTGTTGGATGAATTTTTTGTCCCATAGCTTTTCCTTAATTACCTACTGTCACATTGATATGACAAGTCTGTTTTTCAATGCGATTGCCACGACCTTTTGCACGAGCTTGAAAGCGTTTAAGTGATGCAGCTTTATCTATATAAATTGCAATTACTTTCAAGTCATCAATATCGGCACTTTCATTATGCTCTGCATTTGCAATAGCTGAATCCAGTACTTTTTTAATTAACTCAGCGCCTTTTTTAGAGCTAAATGTCAATATATTTAAAGCCTCGGCGATACTTTTACCACGAACCATGCCTGCAACCAAACGGGCTTTTTGGGCAGAAATCCGTGCATTTTTATGTTGTGCAGATACTCTCATGATTCACCTATTTCTTTTTAGCTTTTTTGTCTGCCAAGTGGCCTTTAAAAGTACGAGTTAATGAGAACTCACCTAGTTTATGACCAACCATATTGTCACTAATAAAAACCGGTACATGAGCACGTCCGTTATGAACAGCAATAGTCAAACCAATAAAATCAGGCAAAATAGTAGAACGGCGAGACCAAGTTTTAATGGGACGTTTATCGTTATTTGCACGAGCCGCATCCACCTTTTTAAGTAGATGCAGATCTACATACGGACCTTTTTTCAGAGAACGAGCCATATTAATCAACCTTTATTCGAATAGCGACGACGAACAATCATATTATCCGTACGTTTATTATTACGCGTTCTATAACCTTTAGCAGGAGTACCCCAAGGACTCACAGGCTCACGCGCTTCGCCTGTCCTACCTTCACCGCCACCATGAGGGTGATCAACAGGATTCATCACAACACCTCTAACAGTTGGACGAATACCACGCCAACGATTAGCACCTGCTTTACCTATTTTCTTCAGGCTTTGCTCTTCGTTGCCAACTTCGCCAATAGTTGCGCGACAATCAATATGTATTTTACGCACTTCTCCCGAACGTAACCGTATTTGTGCATAAATTCCTTCTTTTGCCAGCAGCACAGCCGAAGCTCCTGCAGATCTTGCTATTTGAGCACCTTTACCAGGTTTCATTTCAATACAATGGATTGTAGTACCAACGGGAATATTACGAATTGGCAAACTATTACCCGTTTTAATTGTTGCTTCAGAACCAGCAACAACAATGTCTCCAACTTTAATATTTCTAGGTGCTATAATGTAACGCCTCTCCCCATCTACATAACACAACAATGCAATATATGCAGTTCTATTTGGGTCGTACTCAATGCGCTCCACTTTTGCAGAAATACCATCTTTATCATTGCGTTTAAAATCTACAATTCGATAATGGTGCTTATGCCCGCCACCTTTATGTCGAGTGGTAATATGCCCATTATTATTACGTCCAGCAGTAGAATTTTTTTTCTCTACCAAAGGTGCATATGGAGCACCTTTGTGTAATCCTTCCATTACCACACGAACCATACCACGACGACCCGCAGAGGTAGGCTTCATCTTTACAATAGCCATAACTTTATTCCTTATCTGCAGTTGCGGCAGCAGCTTCTAAATCCAATTCCTGCCCAGAAACTAATTTTACATAGGCTTTTTTTGTATCATTACGTCGACCCAATGTCCGACCAAAACGTTTCACTTTACCTTTATTAGAAACGGTTGTTACAGAAGCCACTTTCACACCAAATAACAATTCAATTGCCGCTTTGATTTCAGGCTTAGTTGCGTCCGGCAACACTTTAAAAGTCATTTGATTACGTTTTTCAGCCAACAAATTGCTTTTTTCAGAAACAACAGGGGCTAAAATTACTTTCATCAAGCGTAATTGATTCATACCCATTGCTCCTCAAGTTGCAAAACTGCTTCTTTTGTAACCACAACCTTCTTATAACGTAAAAGAGAGTACGGGTCGACATGTTGAACTTCCAAAACCAGCACATTTGGTAAATTTCGAGAAGAAAGATAAATATTCTCATCCAATTGTTTGGTAATAAAAAGCACTTGCTCCATTCCTAAATCCTTCACTTTATGAGCAAACTCTTTAGTTTTGGGAGTAGCAGCAGACAAGTTTTCAATTACATACAAGCGCTCATCTCGTGCTAATTGAGACAGGATTGTAGCCATACCGGCACGATACATTTTACGATTAACTTTTTGCGTAAAATTCTCATCAGGTTTATTAGGAAAAGCACGACCACCACTTCTCCATAGAGGAGAAGAAGTCATACCCGAACGAGCTCTACCAGTACCTTTTTGGCGCCATGGTTTTTTTGTAGAATGTTTTACTTCAGCACGCGTTAATTGGGCTCGATTACCAGAACGAGAATTTGCCAAGAAAGCTGTAACCAATTGATGAACCAGTGCTTCATTATATTCACGACCAAATAAAGCATCTGACACGGATAAACTACCTGAAACTTGACCTTTAGCGTCAATTACTTTTAATTCCATTACGCACCTACTTTCACACTAGGACGTACAATTACATCACCATTTACCGAGCCAGGAACAGCACCTTTAACCAACAACAATTGGCGCTCAACATCAACTCGTACAATTTCTAAATTTTGTACAGTCGACCTTTTATTACCATATTGACCAGCCATACGCTTACCTGGAAATACACGACCAGGATCCTGAGCCATACCAATAGAACCAGGAACACGATGTGAACGTGAGTTACCATGAGAAGTTCGCTGAGCACCAAAATTATGGCGCTTAATCGTACCAGAGAAACCCTTACCTTTAGAAGTACCTGTTACATCTACGAACTGACCTTCAGAAAACATAGTAACAGCAATCTCACTTCCAAGTTTCAAATCACCAATACTATCTTCAGATAAAGCAAATTCAAACAAACCCCGACCAGCTTCAACACCTGCTTTAGCAAAATGCCCAGCTTCAGCTTTGTTAACATGATTTGCTTTTTTCTGACCAAAAACAACTTGAACAGCAGTATAACCGTCAACTTCCTTGGATTTTACTTGAGCTACACGATTCGCAGACATATCCAACACTGTTACCGGAATAGAAGCTCCTTGCTCAGTGAATACTCGGGTCATGCCTACTTTACGTCCAACCAGACCTAAAGCCATGATTTTTTCCTTATTAACTTTAATCGATTACGATTGATCGATTTTTTCACTAAAAATAAACTTGACATAGAAGCCAAGTCCTCAACTATACCACATTAACAATTTATTTTCCAGGAAAAATTTAGATTTTTGAAATACTGAAATTTGCCTCCTTAAAAATTTAAATTTACCCTATAAAACCATAGCAAACAAACTTAATTTTTGATGCAAGGTAGCCAACCAAATACAATATCGAGTATATAGTTAAGGGCTTAGGAGGCAAATAATAATTGCACTTATGTCAAAAAAACTCCTAGATTACTAAAATAATCCAGGAGCTTGTTATTTATCAACAAATTGATAATTTTATTGTACTTTAATTTCTACATCTACGCCCGCTGGCAAATCCAACTTCATTAACGCATCAGTAGTTTTATCAGTCCAATCAACAATATCCATTAAACGTAAATGGGTTCTAATTTCCAATTGCTCACGAGAAGTTTTATTTACATGAGGAGATCTTAAGATATTAAAGCGTTCAATTTTTGTTGGTAATGGGATAGGGCCCTTTACAACAGCACCTGTACGCTTAGCAGTCTCTACAATTTCCTGAGCTGAGCGATCAATCAAACTATAATCATATGCCTTTAAACGGATACGGATTTTTTGATTTGCCATTTATCTATATCCTTTTAAATTAAGCAATAATAGAAGAAACCACACCTGCACCTACAGTCCGGCCACCTTCGCGAATCGCAAAACGCAAACCTTCTTCCATAGCAATCGGTGCAATCAATTCTACTGTGATGGCTACATTTTCGCCAGGCATAACCATTTCAACACCCTCCTCCAAAGTCACAGCACCTGTCACATCTGTTGTACGGAAGTAGAACTGAGGACGGTAGTTTGCAAAGAATGGAGTATGACGACCACCTTCTTCTTTGCTCAAAACATACACTTCAGCTTTAAATTTGGTGTGAGGTGTAATTGTACCCGGTTTAGCCAATACTTGACCGCGCTCCACTTCTTCACGCTTAGTACCACGCAGCAAGACACCAACGTTATCACCAGCTTGACCTTGATCCAACAATTTACGGAACATCTCAACACCGGTACAAGTGGTTTTTTGGGTTTCTTTCAAACCTACGATTTCAATTTCATCGCCTACGTTGATAATACCACGCTCAACACGACCGGTTACTACGGTACCGCGGCCAGAAATAGAAAATACGTCTTCAATCGGTAACAGGAACGGTTTGTCGACAGCGCGCTCAGGCGTAGGAATATAGCTATCCAATGCTGCAGCCAGTTCATAGATTTTTTCTTTGTATGCTGCGTCACCTTCCAAAGCTTTCAATGCAGAACCTTGGACGATCGGGCAGTCATCACCCGGGAAATCGTAACTAGACAACAGGTCACGGATTTCCATCTCAACCAATTCCAACAACTCTGCATCGTCAACCATATCGCATTTATTCATAAATACGATAATGTAAGGCACACCCACCTGACGAGCCAACAGAATATGTTCGCGAGTTTGCGGCATAGGACCGTCGGCTGCAGAACATACCAAAATCGCACCATCCATTTGGGCTGCACCGGTAATCATGTTTTTAACGTAGTCTGCGTGACCCGGGCAATCTACGTGTGCATAGTGGCGGGTTTCAGTTTCATACTCTACATGTGAAGTGTTAATGGTAATGCCGCGGGCTTTTTCTTCCGGAGCATTGTCGATTTGGTCGTAGCCTTTAGCCTGACCACCAAATTTCTCAGCCAAAATTGTGGTTAGTGCTGCTGTCAATGTGGTTTTACCATGGTCAACGTGACCGATGGTGCCAACGTTTACGTGCGGTTTGCTACGTTCAAATTTTTCCTTAGCCATTAGCTAATTCCTTTACATAAAAAGATCATTTTTAAAGAACAAAGGCTGTCTGAAAATTTTCAGTCATACTTTCCTAGACAGCCTAGCAACATACTTTAGCCTTTACGTGCTTCTGTAACAGCTGCAGCTACATGAGCAGGTGCTTCAGCATACTTCTTAAATTCCATTGAGTAAGTAGCCCTGCCTTGAGTAGCCGAACGGAGATCAGTTGAATAACCAAACATTTCGGCCAAAGGCACCTCTGCCCGGACTTTTTTACCACCAATACCATCGTCATCCATACCTAATACGATACCACGACGACGGTTTAAGTCACCCATCACGTCACCCATGTACTCCTCCGGAGTTTCCACTTCAACAGCCATAATAGGCTCAAGCAATACAGGACTGGCTTTTTTCATACCTTCTTTAAAAGCCATAGAAGCAGCCAATTCGAAAGCTATTTGAGATGAGTCAACATCATGGTAAGAACCGAAGATCAAGCGCACACGAACATCTACTACAGGGTAACCGGCGACGATACCATTAGGCAATGTATCACGAATACCTTTATCACAAGACGGAATAAACTCACGAGGAATTACACCACCTTTGATTTCATCAATAAACTCATAACCTTCGCCACCTGGTTCCATCGGTTCCATCTTAATCACAACGTGACCATATTGACCCTTACCACCAGATTGTTTAACGTGCTTGGCTTCAGATTCCACTTCTTTACGAATGGTTTCACGGTACGCCACTTGAGGTGCACCAACGTTTGCATCAACGCCAAATTCGCGTTTCATACGGTCTACAATAATCTCCAAGTGCAATTCACCCATACCGGAAATAATGGTTTGACCAGACTCTTCATCCGTACGCACACGGAAAGAAGGGTCTTCTTTTGCCAAGCGGTTCAGAGCAATACCCATTTTCTCTTGGTCTGCTTTGGTTTTGGGTTCAACAGCAACGTGGATAACTGGCTCAGGAAACTCCATGCGCTCTAAAATGATAGGAGCATCTTCAGCACACAAAGTTTCACCGGTAGTTACATCTTTCAAGCCGATAGCAGCGGCAATATCACCGGCACGAACCTCTTCGATTTCAGTACGGTCAGCAGCTGTCATTTGCACCAAACGACCAATACGCTCACGAGTACCTTTAACCGAGTTAATAACGTTGTCACCAGATTTCACAACACCCGAATACACACGGATAAAAGTAAGCTGACCTACATATTTGTCATTCAACATTTTGAACGCCAATGCAGAGAATTTGGCATCGTCACTGGCTTCACGGCTGGCTTTTTCACCATTAGGTGTTTCACCTTGAACAGGAGGAATATCTACCGGAGACGGCAATAGCTCTACTACAGCATCCAACATACGTTGGACGCCTTTGTTCTTAAAGGCTGAGCCGCATAACATCGGCTGAATTTCACCTGCCAATGTGCGTTGACGTAAACCGGAAATAATCTCTTCCTCAGTCAACTCTTCACCGCCCAAATATTTGTCCATCAATTCTTCGCTGGCTTCTGCAGCGGCTTCAATCATGTTTTGACGCCACTCTTCAGCCGTAGCAACTAAATCAGCAGGAATCTCACCATATTCAAATTTAGTTCCTTGAGAAGCATCATCCCAAATAATTGATTTCATTTTGAACAAATCAATTACGCCACTAAAGTTATCTTCTGCACCTACAGGAATAACAATAGGTACAGGGTTAGCACGCAAGCGTGTTTTCATTTGCTCAACAACGCGGAAGAAGTTGGCACCTTGACGGTCCATCTTATTAACAAACGCCAATCTCGGAACTTGGTATTTGTTAGCTTGGCGCCATACAGTTTCAGATTGCGGCTGAACACCACCTACTGCACAGTAAACCATTACCGCACCATCCAACACACGCATAGAACGCTCTACCTCTACGGTAAAGTCCACGTGTCCCGGAGTATCAATAATATTGAAACGGTGCTCTTTAAACTGACTGGCCATACCTTTCCAGTAAGAAGTTACGGCAGCAGAAGTAATGGTAATACCGCGTTCTTGCTCTTGCTCCATGTAATCGGTGGTCGCAGCACCGTCATGCACTTCACCAAGTTTATGAGTTAAACCGGTATAGAACAGAATACGTTCGGTTGTAGTTGTTTTACCTGCATCAATATGGGCTGAAATAC
The DNA here is from genome assembly GCF_900636765.1 of Neisseria canis. Classification (NCBI taxonomy): domain Bacteria; kingdom Pseudomonadati; phylum Pseudomonadota; class Betaproteobacteria; order Neisseriales; family Neisseriaceae; genus Neisseria; species Neisseria canis. Next base: position 1,141,445 of record NZ_LR134313.1, on the reverse strand, counting down.
CGATATTACGATACAGTTGAATGGGGGTTTTACGAGCCATTTTGGTCGCCTTTCTAAATCTGGATTAGAAGCGGAAGTGAGAGAATGCTTTATTGGCTTCGGCCATGCGATGCACTTCTTCACGTTTTTTCATCGCGCCGCCACGGCCTTCTGCCGCATCAATCAATTCGCCCGCCAAACGCAAGTCCATTGATTTTTCACCACGCTTACGGGCTGCATCACGCACCCAGCGCATTGCCAGTGCCAAACGGCGAGAAGGACGCACCTCAACAGGAACTTGGTAGTTAGCACCACCGACACGGCGGCTTTTCACTTCCACGATAGGTTTGGCATTAGCAATGGCTTCGTTGAATACTTCGATAGCTGCCTTACCGGTTTTTTTCTCAATTTGCTCAAGTGCACCATAAACGATACGCTCTGCTACTGATTTTTTACCGTCAATCATCAAAACATTCATAAATTTAGACAATTCAACGCTACCGAATTTCGGATCCGGCAATACGTCGCGCTTGGGGACTTCTCTACGTCTTGGCATTTTAATTCCTTAAATATCTATTCAGTTGGGCATTTCCCATGAATATCCAACGGGATATTCACTTACTCGACAGTCTTTAGACTGCCCACGTGCCTGACTAATCCTAGCAAATTACTTAGGACGTTTTGCACCGTATTTAGAACGGGCTTGCTTACGGTCTTTAACACCTGCAGTATCCAAAGAACCGCGAACTGTGTGATAGCGCACACCCGGCAAGTCTTTTACACGACCGCCGCGAATCAGCACAACGCTGTGCTCTTGCAGATTGTGGCCTTCACCGCCGATGTATGAAATAACTTCAAAACCGTTAGTCAGGCGTACTTTACATACTTTACGCAATGCAGAGTTCGGTTTTTTCGGAGTAGTAGTGTACACACGGGTGCATACGCCGCGTTTTTGCGGGCAAGCTTCCAGTGCGGGCACTTTGTTTACGTACACAGGCTTTTTACGGCCTTTGCGTACCAATTGATTAATAGTAGGCATATTTTCTCGTCCTGTTGAGTTAAATACTTGCCGACACCATGCCGACAAAAGCGGAATTATAGCTGCTTAACAAACATCAAGTCAACGCAATAGTCTAAAAAGCTTTACAAGAGAATTGTTTACCGTATGAACCGTATGAATAGAATGAAATGTTTTTTGATATAAACGATGCCTGTCTGAAACATTCAGACAGGCATCGTGCCATTTAGAAACCCAGTAGGATTTCAATTAAAACATATGGTCTAAAGCCCTTATTTAATCTGGCTTCCGATTACTCCGCCCAATGCAGCTCCACCCAATGTAGAACCTGTATCTTTACCAATCATGTTACCTGCAACACCGCCGATTACGGCACCGGTAGCTGTGTTGCGTTGAGTGGTTGTCATGCCTTGGCAGGCCGAGAGTAATGTAGCAGTTACAGCTACTGCAATTACTTTAGTCAGGGTATTTTTCATAAAAACTCCTTAAGAAAAATTCATAATCGGCAGATGATTTATCTATTCCAAATTATTATTCAACACATGAAAATAATCGGTAAACTACCTTACATTGCTTAAACGTGAGATACTTTTTCATCGTTAAAGTTTTACAGGATTGTGTTATGACAGCCTATGCCTTTGCTCATATCGTCCATTTATTCTGCGCGGTTATTTTTGTCGGCGGCGTGTTTTTTGAAACATTGATACTCAGTGCGATTCACAGCAAACAGGTTTCCCGCGAAACACGCAAAGAAGTCGAAAATGCTATCTCCCGACGCGCCACCCGGGTTATGCCTTTTGTTGTGATCGGCGTGTTTTTATCCGGATTAGTCATGGTTCACCGCTACACTTCTGCTTTCACGCAACCGTTTGGTTCTTCCTTTTCGATACAGCTCGTTTTCAAAATTGCTTTGGCATTAAGCGTTTTGGTGCATTTCATCATTGCAGTCAGAAAAATGAGACGCGGCACATTGACTCCGGCTTGGTCTAAATATATTCACAGAGCAGTCCTATGCCATATGATACTGATTGTGTTGCTGGCAAAAACTATGTTTTATCTGTCTTGGTAAATGCCTGTCTGAAAAACCGTCTTTCAGACAGGCATTATGATGCTGAGCGTTTGACTAAACGTAAACAAAGTGAACCCGTGCGCAGCATCGGTTTATATACCTGCACACCATTCTCTTGCTCCGCAGTACAATCAGCTGTCCCACATTCAACTTAAATATTCAGGAATCTCTAAACAAAATGGAATCTCAAATATCGGTGGGTACGCCCTTATTTTATGGTGTGTTTTTAGTTGCCGTTTTGATCATGATTGCAATCGATATGCTGTCGCTGAAAAAAGCAGGCGCACACAAGGTCAGCGTAAAAGAAGCTTTGACATGGTCGCTCATCTGGGTTGCCGTTTCATGCGCTTTTGCAGGCTGGCTCTATTAGGAACTGGCCCATAACCAGTCGATCGGCCAAGCAGTTGCCGCACAAAAAGTGATGGCGTTCTTTACCGGCTATGTGCTTGAAAAATCTTTGGCGGTTGACAACCTTTTCGTGTTTCTGATGATTTTCAGCTACTTTAAAGTTCCTCCCCAATACCAGCACCGTGTACTGCTTTACGGCGTGTTCGGCGCTATCGTTTTACGGGCACTCATGGTATTTATCGGAGCTGTGTTAGTTAGGGAGTTTTCATGGGTCTTGTATATCTTCGGCGCTTTCCTGCTCTACACCGGCCTGAAAATGCTCAAACACGGCGAGAATAACGAACAAGAAGACCTGTCGCAAAACAAAATGCTGATTTGGCTTCAAAAGCACATCCGTGTCAGCCACAAATTAAACGGCGAGAAATTCTTTACCATTGAAAACGGTAAACGGGTTGCCACTCCCCTATTACTGGTTTTAATCATGGTTGAACTCTCGGATATCGTATTTGCCGTTGACAGCATTCCTGCCATTTTTGCGATCACCACCGATCCCTTTATCGTCTTAACCTCTAACATCTTTGCCATCTTAGGTTTGCGTGCCATGTATTTCCTGCTGGCCGGCATTGCAGACCGTTTCGTTTTCCTCCACTACGGCCTAGCCTTTGTACTCAGCTTTATCGGTATCAAAATGTTGATTGCCAAATGGACGCACATACCCGTGGGCATTTCACTTGCCGTCGTATTCGGCGCACTGGGGCACATCTATTTTGATTTCCTTATTGCACAGCAGGCAGCAACAACGAAACTAACCTCCCTGCCGAAGCACCGGCAAAAGCATTACCGCCGCCCAAACAATGCCTGTCTGAAACTTTTTTCAGACAGGCATTGTTTAAAACCCCGTTGTAAAACAGCCTCAAAATTTTACCTTTCTTCACACATCTTCCTACCGCTCGAATATTTTTACACCATTCTATCCGCCACAGATTGAATAGGTTTGTTTTACGAGGTAAACTCTCACTATTAAATTTTTTTATGGTAACCATTTCAAAATGAATACCGTTTTTGACGTGAAATCTGCGCGTCTTGATGCCCTCGCGCTACAAATCCACACAGGCGATTTAGGAAAATTAGATCAAGCCTTAAAACAACGGGCGACACAATATAAAGAACTCAACATGCCGCTCCTGCTTGACATGCAGGACTTTGAAGACCCCGCCGACCTCAATGTCGGCGGCATTGCTTCGCTGATTAGAAGCCATGGTTTGGTTCTGGCCGGTCTGCGCCATCCACACGAACAATGGAACCAGATTGCCTCGAAACACGGGCTGCCTTTCTGCCAAATCGGCAATCCCACAAGCTCGGAAACAGCACCTACCCCGATACCCCAGCCCGAGCCTGTTTCACAATCGCCTCAGGCAACCGTCATCAGCAAACCCACCGTTTTCGTTTCCTCGCCCATCCGGTCAGGCCAGCAAGTGTATGCAGAAAACGGCGACCTGATTGTAACCGGCATGGTCAGCAAAGGAGCAGAACTCATTGCCGACGGCAATATCCATATCTATGGCCCGATGCGGGGGCGTGCATTAGCCGGCGCTGCCGGCAACCGGAAAGCCAGAATCTTCATTCATTCGATGCAGGCCGAACTGGTTTCCGTGGCTGGTATCTACCGCACTTTCGAACAAGACCTGCCACCGCATCTCAACCACAAATCCGTGCAGGTATACCTGCAAGAAGACCGTTTAATCATCAGCGCAATCGACGCAGAATAAGATGATGGTAAAATCAATCAATATTAATCAAATCAACAGAAGGAAACACCGTGGCAAGAATCATTGTAGTAACTTCAGGTAAAGGCGGCGTAGGTAAAACCACTACCAGCGCCAGCATCGCAACAGGTTTGGCTTTACGCGGCCACAAAACCGCCGTTATCGACTTCGACGTAGGCTTGCGCAACCTTGATCTCATCATGGGCTGCGAACGCCGAGTGGTATACGATTTAATTAACGTTATCCAAGGAGAAGCAACACTCAACCAAGCATTGATTAAAGACAAACATTGCGACAATCTGTTTATCCTGCCCGCTTCGCAAACACGCGACAAAGACGCGCTGACTCAAGAAGGCGTAGAGAAAGTGCTCAACGAGCTTACCGAGAAAATGGATTTCGAATATGTCATCTGCGACTCTCCGGCAGGTATTGAAACCGGTGCATTGATGGCACTTTACTTTGCTGATGAAGCCATCATCACCACGAACCCGGAAGTGTCCAGCGTTCGCGACTCAGACCGCATTTTGGGCATTTTGGGCAGCAAAAGCCGTAAAGCAGAAAAAGGCGAAAGCGTTAAAGAGCATCTGTTAATCACCCGCTACTCGCCGGAGCGCGTTGCAAAAGGCGAGATGCTCTCCGTGCAAGATATCCAAGACATCCTGCGCATTCCGCTAATCGGCGTGATTCCCGAATCGCAAAACGTATTACAGGCTTCCAATGCCGGCTCTCCGGTAATCCACCAGCAAGATGCCGTTGCCGCTCAAGCTTATAAAGACGTAATTTCCCGTTTATTGGGCGAAAACCGCGAAATGCGTTTTCTGGATGCCGAGAAAAAAGGCTTCTTCAAACGCCTGTTCGGAGGTTAACACATGGCTTTAATTGATATCCTGTTTGGCAGGAAGCCCAAAACCGCACAAGTTGCCCGCGACCGTCTGCAAATCATCATTGCACAAGAGCGGGTAAAAGAGCAAGCTCCCGACTACCTGCCAACCTTGCAAAAAGAATTGCTGGAAGTATTGTCGAAATACGTTCATGTTTCCTTGGATGACATCCGCATTTCCCAAGAAAAACAAAATGGGCTTGATGTGCTTGAATTAAACATCACGCTGCCCGACCAAAAAAAAGAAAGCTGAAAATGACCCTGACCGAATTACGCTATATCGTTGCTGTGGCGCAAGAGCGGCACTTCGGTCGCGCCGCGCAGCGCTGTTTTGTCAGCCAACCGACACTTTCTATCGCGATTAAAAAGCTGGAAGAAGAACTGGCAGTGTCTCTGTTTGACCGCAGCAGCAGCGAAATCATCACCACAGAGGCAGGTGAGCGCATTATCGCGCAAGCGCGCAAAGTGCTTGAAGAAGCGGAAATCATCAAACATTTGGCTACGGAAGAGCAAAATGAATTGGAAGGTGCTTTCAAACTTGGTTTGATTTTTACCGTAGCCCCTTATCTTTTGCCCAAGCTGATCGTTTCCCTGCGGGAAACTGCGCCCAAAATGCCTTTGATGCTGGATGAAAATTACACCAATGTCCTCACCGAGTCACTCAAACGCGGCGATTTGGATGCCATTATCGTAGCAGAACCTTTCCATGAGCCGGGCATAGTCAGCATGCCGCTTTATGACGAACCGTTTTTTGTTATCGTTCCTAAAGGGCACCCGTTCGAAGAGCTGGATGCGGTCAGCACACACCAGCTTTCCGAAGAACAAGTATTGCTGCTTACCGAAGGCAACTGCATGCGCGACCAAGTTTTAGATAGCTGTTCGGAGCTTGCTTCCCGCCAAAAGATTGTAGGGCTGACCAACACCTTGCAGGGCAGCTCTATCAATACTATCCGCCACATGGTCGCCAGCGGTTTGGGCATCAGCGTATTGCCGGCAACCGCCTTAACAGAAAACGATCATATGCTGTTCAGCATCATACCGTTCGAAGGCAAGGCTCCTGAGCGCCGTATCATTTTGGCTTACCGCCGAAATTTCATTCGGCCAAAGGCATTGTCAACAATAAGAAACGCTATTTTAAAATCCCAATTAGCAGGTGTAACGTTTATAAAAGACGAAGCAGCGCTTAAATAAAGTATTTATAGTTGAACTATGTCCAACACATGAAAAAATAGTCAATGCCTGTCTGAAACTTAAGTTTCAGACAGGCATTGACTATTTTCAATCAAATCAGTTTTTCATACAAAGCAACAAGCCGAAGACAATGCAAGTAGAACGAGACTGATGTTGTTGCTGCTTTAAGCAACTTATAAAGTATTTATTGGTGGTAATGCTTTAAGAATCTTGCAAGTTTGGCCATTGCCTCTTCCAGTTGATGCACATAAGGCAAAGTTACCACGCGGAAATGATCCGGCTTAGGCCAATTGAATCCGGTGCCCTGCACCAGTAATACTTTTTCCTGCTTAAGCAAATCAAACACAAACTGCATATCATCGTGAATGTTATACATTTCCGTGTCAATTTTCGGAAAAAGATACATCGCTCCTTTCGGTTTTACGCATGTAATGCCGGGAATTTGCACCAACATTTCATAAGCTTTATTCCGCTGCTCCAACAACCTCCCTCCGGGAAGCACCAAATCATTGATGCTTTGATAACCGCCCAATGCCGTTTGAATAGCGTGCTGCATCGGCGTCGTGGCGCACAACCGCATAGACGCAAGCATATCCAACCCTTCAATATAGCCTTGTGCTTGCCTTTTGGGACCATTGAGCACCATCCAACCTTGGCGGAAACCGGCCACACGATAAGATTTGGAAAGCCCGTTAAATGTAACGGTCAGCAAATCGGGAGCCAGCGCGGCAATATGATGGTGCACTGCACCGTCGTACAGAATTTTGTCGTAAATTTCATCCGCAAAAATCAACAGATTGTGGGTGCGGGCAATTTCTGCAATTTCCAGCAGGATTTCTTTGCTGTACACCGCGCCGGTAGGATTGTTCGGATTGATAATAACAATGGCTTTGGTATTCGGCGTAATCTTTGATTTGATATCCTCAATATCAGGAAACCATTCATTTTCTTCATCACACAAATAATGGCGCACCGTGCCGCCGGCCAAAGTAGCTGCCGCCGTCCAAAGAGGATAATCAGGCGCAGGAATGAGGATCTCATCACCCGCATCCAAAAGCGCCTGCATGGCCATAGTGATTAATTCGGACACTCCGTTTCCGATATAAACATCATTAACCGTAATATCGCGCAGGCCTTTGGTTTGGTAATAATGAACAATGGCTTTTCGAGCAGAATAAAGACCTTTCGAATCGCAATAACCTTGCGAAGAAGGCAGATTGCGGATAACGTCCACCAAAATCTCGTCGGGCGCCTCAAAACCGAAAGGTGCCGGGTTGCCGATATTCAACTTCAGGATTTTATGGCCTTCCTCTTCAAGACGAAGGGCTTCTTTATGCACCGGTCCGCGGATGTCGTAGCAAACGTGATCAAGCTTATGAGATTTAGGGAAACGTTCCATTTTGGCTGTGTCCTGATTTAAATTTGATTAGTTTGGAAATGTACTCCGTTTTAGCAACAATTTAAAGGGGATAGCATGAGAAAATTCGGTTCCGATTCAAGATGCCTGTCTGAAAAAAGCCTTTCAGACAGGCATCGGTAAAGCATATTCAGTTTGATATAAAACTTGCTATAATCAGCGCTGAATAACCACATTAATCAAAAAGACCGCCTTATGAGCAGCACGCCATTACTAGACACCATCAACCTGCCGAGCGACCTGCGTTGTTTGGAAAAAACGCAATTACCCCGGCTTGCCAACGAATTGCGCGAATTCCTGTTAGAAAGCGTGAGCAAAACCGGCGGTCACTTTGCCAGCAATCTCGGCGCCGTAGAGCTTTCCATCGCCCTACATTATGTGTACAACACACCCGACGACCATCTAGTTTGGGATGTCGGCCATCAAAGCTATCCGCATAAAATCCTGACCGGCCGCCGCAACCGGATGCATACCATGCGCCAACACGGCGGTTTGGCCGGCTTTCCCAAACGCAGCGAAAGCGAATACGACGACTTCGGCGTAGGCCATTCATCCACCTCCATCGGTGCTGCATTGGGCATGGCCGTTGCCGATAAACTGGCCGGTCGGAGCAACCGCAGCGTTGCCATAATCGGCGATGGTGCAATGACCGCCGGACAAGCCTTTGAAGCGCTAAACAATGCAGGCGACATGGATGTCAACCTGCTTGTGATTTTGAACGACAACGAAATGTCTATCTCGCCGAATGTAGGCGCGTTTCCCAAATACCTAGCCAGCAATGTCGTGCGCGATATGCACGGCGTATTAAGCACCATTAAAACCCAAACCGGCAAAGTGCTGGATAAATTGCCCGGCGCTTTAGAAATCGCACAAAAAGTCGAACACAAAATCAAAGCCATTGCCAGCGAAGGCGACCACATCAAACAATCGCTTTCCCTCTTTGAAAACTTCGGATTTGAATATACCGGCCCGGTGGACGGCCATAATGTCGAGCAACTGGTTGATGTATTGCGCGAAATGCGCAGCAGAAAAGGCCCCCAGCTTTTGCACGTGATCACCAAAAAAGGCAACGGCTACAAATTGGCTGAATGCGACCCTGTGAAATATCATGCCATCGGCAAAACTCCGGCACCGCCGGAAGCCGATAAACCGGCTGCCCCGCCCAAACCCACCTATACCCAAATTTTCGGCCAATGGCTGATAGATCAAGCCCAAGCCGATAAAAGGTTGGTGGCCATCACGCCTGCCATGCGGGAAGGCAGCGGCTTGGTCGAGTTCGAACAACGCTTTCCCGAGCGCTATTTCGATGTGGGTATTGCCGAACAACACGCCGTAACCTTTGCGGCAGGTTTGGCCTGCCAAGGCGCCAAACCCGTAGTGGCGATTTACTCCACCTTCCTACAACGCGCATATGACCAATTGGTGCATGACGTTGCCTTACAAAACCTGCCAGTCATGTTTGCCGTGGATCGCGCCGGCATTGTCGGTGCCGACGGGCCTACCCATGCAGGCGTATACGATTTGAGCTTCCTGCGCTGCATCCCGAATATGGTCATTGCCGCTCCCAGCGACGAAGCCGAATGCCGCCTTTTGCTTTCCACATGTTACGCATTGGATGTGCCGAGCGTTGTGCGCTACCCGCGTGGTTCCGGCAACGGCACCACTCCCGCCGCAAACCTGGAAACCGTCGCACCGGGCAAAGGCATTATCCGCAGGCAAGGCGAAAAAACCGCCATTCTCGCATTCGGCAGTATGGTGCAGCCCGCCTTAGGCGCAGCGGAAAAAATCAATGCCACCGTAGCCGATATGCGCTTTGTCAAACCGCTTGACGAAACATTGATTCTGCAACTTGCCCGCGAACACGATTACCTCGTCTGCACAGAAGAAAACGCAGAGCAAGGCGGTGCGGGCAGCGCAGTATTAGAGCTTTTGGCAAAACACAAAATCTGCAAACCCGTATTGCTGGCCGCAATCGAAGACACCGTTACCGAGCATGGCGACCCCGCCTTATTGCTTGACCAATTGGGCTTGAGCGAAGCGGGTCTGACCAAGCAGATTCAAGCGTGGCTGGCGAACTAAACCAATCAATTTTCCACATGATTTCATCATGCTTTGAGTTTGGCTTGGGTGTAACGAACCTGCTATTTTCTAGATTCATGCACTATGCGGCCAAACAGAAAATGCCTGTCTGAAAACTTTTCAGACAGGCATTCTACTTAATTAACGGCTTGCGCCCAAATTACTCCAACACCACTTCCACACGACGCGCCTCAGCATCATTGCCCTTACCGGCTTCCGTGTTTTCAGGTTTACGCAATTCAATCTGGCTTTCCGGAACACCAAAGCCCAGCAAAGCATTGCGAACCGCAAAAGCTCGGCGCTTCGACAATTCCGCGTTAACCGCATCGCTGCCCGTGCTGTCATTAAAACCTGAAATTACCGCCTTTCTGCCCTCTTTCACACCAGCCAACACGTCTTTAAGCGCTTCTTCTGCATTGGCGGCCAAGTCGGCTTTACCGGTAGCAAAATAGAATTTGACAATACCGTTTTCAACGATAACGTTGGCGCTGTCAGCAGCAACCGATGCAGGAACAGGATCGGCCGGTGTTTCGGCTAAAGCCTGCCCACTCGGGCTGCTGGCAGCCGATGCCGCTACCACCACAGTTTCCGCAGATGCAGGCAAAACGGTTTCCACCACCGTTTCACTTGCAGCAGCGCCGGAAGCTGCCACCACCTGAACCGTTTCGGAAGCCGCTTGGCCATATTTCGGAGAACCTTCGATTTTACCGCTCTCCCAACCGTAAACCGCATAAAACAGAATCGACAACACAGACAAAGCCGCCGCGCCGCCTGCTATCCATAAACCGATACGTTGTTCTTTGTGATCATCATTATTGTCAGCCATCATACAGCTCCTTTGTAGAAAATCAGAAAATACAAAATAGATAAAATTTGCCGCATTATACCGAAAAACTGACGCCATGCTAGCCTGAAACCGGTCAAAAGGCTAAAATGCAGCCTTTACTATTCATCACTTGCGTGAAATTCCAAAATGCTTACCTTCCAACAAATTATCTTCAAACTGCAAAATTTCTGGGCCGAACGCGGCTGCACCGTTTTACAACCCTTCGATATGGAAGTCGGCGCCGGCACCAGCCACCCCGCCACCTGCCTGCGCGCATTAGGCCCCGAGCCGTGGTATGCCGCTTACGTACAACCCAGCCGCCGCCCCAAAGACGGCCGCTACGGCGACAACCCCAACCGCCTGCAACACTATTACCAATTTCAGGTGGCCTTAAAACCCGCTCCGGCCGACATTCAAGAACAATACCTTGATTCACTGCGCGAACTGGGCATCGACCCGCAAGTTCACGATATCCGCTTTGTCGAAGACGACTGGGAAAACCCCACCCTCGGCGCTTGGGGTTTGGGCTGGGAAGTATGGCTCAACGGCATGGAAGTGACCCAATTTACCTATTTCCAACAAGTCGGCGGCATCGACTGCACACCCGTTTTAGGCGAAATCACCTACGGCATCGAACGCCTCGCCATGTATCTGCAAGGCGTGGAAAACGTATATGACTTGGTATGGTCCAAAACTCCCGACGGCCAAACCATCACTTACGGCGACGTTTACCACCAAAACGAAGTGGAACAATCCACCTATAATTTTGAATACGCCAACGTCGAACTCCTGCTGCAAAACTTCAACAACTTCGAAGCCGAAGCCAAGCGTTTGCTTGAAGTGGAAGACACCTCGCTGGCACTGCCCGCCTACGAAATGGTACTCAAAGCCGGCCACACCTTTAACCTGCTCGATGCCCGCGGCGCCATTTCCGTAACCGAACGCGCCACTTACATAGGCCGCATACGCACTTTGAGCCGGATTGTGGCGCAAAAGTTTGTGGAGAGCAGAGAGCAATTGGGTTTCCCGCTGATTAAGAACAAAGCTGCGTAAATAAATTTTTTATAACACTTTATTCAAACAGCTTTCCAATGCCTGTCTGAAAAAAGGTTGAGCGGGATGAAGTAATGTATCTTAGCTTTCATTTCAATGCTGTACTTGTATGCCTTTTTTCCACCCAAACTTGATGGTGATGTGTGGACGCAAGCTGCTTCAGCGCCCGTGCCTTTAGCAAAGCTTTTTCCTGAATCCGAAACCTTATGCATACAATCCCCATATGGTTTTCCTGAAGAAATGGAAGCAGCTCTTGGTACCAAAGTGGAGAGGTTGACCATGCTGGATAATGAAGGTCTGGCCATTTGGTGGCTGTTTGATAAAGATAAAAAAGTACAGAAAAAATTGACTGTTTTGGAAAGAAAGGGTGTTTACGACGGCACAGGTTTGCGCGACTGCCATGCCGTATCCACTCAATGCCTGATCATTTCTGAAAAAAAGCCGGAATACAGCCGGTATAGGTTTGAAGCGTGCAGGCAAAACAATTAATGCCTGTCTGAAAACTTAAAAATTTTATGCCGCATTACCACTGCACACCCAGCCGACGGAAAATCCGTAAGATGAACGCCCGCCAACGCAAAAAATTTTATGTGGGCGAATATCAAAACCTGGTTTTCAGCGTGCGCGGCAGCCTGATGCCGGAATATCAAAGCGCAGCATATTTTGAACAGTTTATCAATGACGTAATAGATTGGGTGCACGCAAACTCAATGTGCCTGGTAAGCGGAGGTACGGCGGAAAACTTTTTCATCATGTTCGACCATACCAAACACCCGCCGCACAACATCACGCCGATGCAACGGCAAATGTTGATTGAATGGCTGGTTGCACGAAAAGATATGCAACACCTACGCGCCGGCAAATTGATTGACGGTTTTTACGGTGATGAAACCGAATACAATCAATGCAATCAAATTCATAAATAAAGGCTGTCTGAAAACCACGTTTGGCCTTACTGATAAAACACATTGACTTTATGATAGAAAAACTTACCTTCGGCCTCTTTACGAAAGAAGATTCGCATAACTTTATGCGGCTACTAAAATATGTCCGCCCCTACAAAGCCCGTATCATTTGGGCTTTGCTTGCCATCTTCGGCGTAGCCGCCACCGAAAGCTATTTGGCCGCCTTTATCGCACCCTTAGTGAATCAGGGTTTTGCAGCTCCCACCACACCACCTGAACTCAATGCCGCTAGCGGGATCATCGCCACTCTTCAAAACTGGAAAGCGCAATTTACCTACATGATTTGGGGCACGCCCGAAAAAGTGTGGATTGTGCCGGTATTTTTCATCATTTTAATCTTGATACGCGGTGTATGCCGTTTCGCCAGCACTTATCTGATGACTTGGGTTTCAGTCATGGCCATCAGCCACCTGCGCCGCGACATGTTTAATAAAATGCTGCTCTTATCTTCAAAGTTTCATCAAGAAACACCTTCCGGCCATGTGTTGATGAACATGGTTCAGCTGGCCGATCAATCCATCAGTAACGCCAGCAACGTGTTTATCACGCTCACACGCGACACCCTTATCGTTATCGGTTTGGTGTGCGTGCTGCTTTATCTCAACTGGCAGCTCAGTTTGATAGTTGCACTAATGTTCCCTTTGTTGTCGCTTCTCTCACGCTACTACCGTAACCGACTGAAAAATATTATCTTCAGCGCACAGCAAAGCATCGGTACTCTGAACAGCGTGGTTAACGAGGTTCATCAAGGGCATCGTGTAGTCAAACTTTTCGGCGGGCAGAAACAAGCATCCGAACGCTTTGCCGAAGTCAACAACACCATTGTCCGCTTAGGCAAAAAAATTACCCAAGCCGCCGCCGCACGCTCACCTTTCAGCGAGCTGATTGCCTCTCTTGCCTTAGCCGTGGTGATTTTCATTGCCCTGTGGCAGAGCCAAAACGGCTACACCACCATTGGCGAATTTATGGCCTTTATTGTGGCTATGCTGCAAATGCTCAGCCCCATCAAAAACCTCGCCAACATCAGCATCCCCATGCAAACCATGTTTTTGGCATCAGACGGCGTTTGCCAGTTCTTAGACACCACACCTGAAAAAGACACCGGCACTAAAACCCTACATAATGTTTCAGGCCACCTGAAATTTGAAAACATTGATGTCTGTTATCGTGAAGACAGCAAAAAAGCTTTAGACAACTTCAATTTGGACATTAAGCCCGGCGAACGTGTAGCTTTAGTGGGGCGCTCGGGCAGCGGCAAAACCACCGTTGTAAACCTGCTACCACGCTTTGTGGAACCAAGTGCGGGAGCAGTGTATTTAGACGGTGAAAACATAGCAGACCTGACTCTATCGAACTTGCGTGCACAATTCGCACTCGTATCGCAAGACGTATTTTTATTTGACGACACCCTGTTGGCCAACGTGCGCTACGGCCGCCCAGAAGCAAGCGAAGAAGAAGTATTGACCGCTCTCAAAGCCGCTAATCTGCAAGACTTGGTAGAAAACTCACCTCACGGACTACACCAACCTATCGGAGCCAACGGCAGCCAACTCTCCGGCGGTCAACGGCAACGTGTTTCCATTGCACGCGCTATTTTGAAAGATGCTCCAATTTTGCTTTTAGATGAAGCTACGAGCGCATTAGATAACGAATCCGAACGCTTGGTTCAGCAAGCACTAGAACGCTTAATGCACGGACGTACCAGTATTATCGTCGCCCACCGCCTAACAACTATTGAACAAGCGGATCGTATTATTGTGATGGATGATGGTCATATCATAGAAGAAGGCACACATAGCGAATTGTTACGGAAACAGGGTTACTATGCAGCATTAAGCAACATGCCGAAATCAGGAGAATAGGCTTCGCAATCGGCTTGCATCTGAACATATGAAAATAATTCTAATTTTTTAGAATATAACGAACCCAAGGTACTACCCATGAATAATTCAAACCATCTCCCGCTTGTATCGGTGATGATCCCATACTACAACTGCCAAAAATATATTATAGAAACCATTGATTCAGTAGAACAACAAACCTATCCCAATATTGAAATCATTATTGTCAATGATGGTTCTTCAGAAGAAGACACCCTCTTTTTAATTGACTTATTGAAAAATAAATCACACATTAAATATTTTTACCAAGAAAATAAAGGATTATCAGCAACCCGTAATGCTGCGGCAACTTATGCACACGGGGAGTATTTCTTATTTTTAGATGCTGATGATGTTATTCTCCCCACTTATATCAGCCAAAGCGTAGAAATATTAGAAAAATCTCCGGAAGTCAAACTGGTTTATCCCTTATCAGAATTTTTTGGAGCGCAAACAGGAATTTGGCAACTACCACCTTATGAAGGATTAAAAAGTATTTTATTGGGAAACAGAATTCCCTGCATTGCCATTCATCGTGCAACACACTTCCGCTTATCGGGTGGATTTGATGAGTCTTTACCGACTCATGAAGATTGGGATTTATGGATTCGAATGTTGGCCGAAGGGGGGGAGGTATTTCAAATTCCAGAAGTACTCTTCCGTTATCGGAAGAGAGATGATGGTTCATCCTTAATACATCAACTACAATGTAATCCACTTTTATTAAAAGACCATATCCAGCGGGTTTATATTAAAAATAATACTATTTTTATGCAAAACCAGCTCAGCTATTGGGATTTGCTACAAATATTTTGGCAACATCAGGATATGGATTTAAGTCTTTCCCAGTTACAGGAAGAAAAAAACAGTTTTTTAAACAGCAACTTAAATAATAAAAAATTAATTTCTGATTTAATAAAACAAAATGAAGCCTTAGATTTAGGTATTTCTCAGTTACAGGAAGAAAAAGCCAATATTCTAAATGCAAATTCAAGCAATCAAAAATTAATTTCCGATTTAATCAACCAAAAGCAGGATTTGGAAAAAATTTTAGCTTCTTTGGAAAGTAAAAATGATGTTTACACAAAATCATTAGTAATCAAAATTTTAAAGCCACTAATTAAATTAGAAAAATCCATCAAGTCCGGCAACCGTTACAGAAATCTTTTCCGCAAATTAATGAAAGATGAAGGAGGATTCCGTGAAGCATGGAAAACATGCCAACCGATCTATCAATCAGAAGGAACCAGAGGTGTTAAAAACTTCTTAAAAAGCAGAACGTACCAACAAAAAAGTTATTATCCCTTGGATCTTAACAATGAAATAGTGATTTTAACAACAAAGCATACATATTTCATTGCCAAATTGTTTAGTCAAAGTTTAAAAAAAATTAATATTTCCACAAAAATCATTTTTGAAATGCCTAAAAAGGGATATACAAAGCAATGGCATATTGTTATTTGCCCGCAAATGTTTAAAAAGCTGCCTAAACATTATTTAGCTTTTCAAATGGAACAAAGTATTTCACACAGATGGTTTACTAAAGAATATTTTTATCGCTTGAAAAATGCAGAGTATATTTTTGATTATTCTGCTCAGAATATTCATTTCTTACAAGAAAATGATATTCCTTTTAACCAATTATATTATTTACCCGTAGGAATGCTGCATACCGAAATGGAAAACAATATCAATCAAGAATTTGAATACGATGTTGCTTTTTACGGCGATCCCAATTGCGAACGCAGACAGCTGTTCCTCAATAAGCTCCGTGAAAAATTTTCGGTAAAAGTTATTTCCGAAGTATTTGGAGATGATTTATATGCTTTATTGAAAAAAGCAAGAATTATTGTCAACATCCACTATTATGAAAATGCTTTATTGGAAACCACTCGTTTGTATGAATGCTTATCGCTTAATAAACTCATCGTTTCCGAAGTAGGAAGCGATCAAACACAGCATCCCGAATTGGAGAATTTAGTTGATTTCGTCGAAATAGGCGATGTTGATTCTATGATAGATAAAATTTCCTATTGGTTAAAAACACCTACAGAATTCAATAATCAATTACAAAAAATTCAAGCAGAAAGTAAAAAAGTTAGCAAATTTGAATTCTATTTTTATCGCTTTTTATTGGCTCAAGATTTGATAAATTTTGATACTTTCTATAATTTATGTGCAGACTATATTCAACCAAATAATGATTTTTGGTGTTTGAGTCTGCCTGAATCGGTATTGCGCAGACAAGATTTTGAACGCGACAACAAATACAATATCTGGATATTTCCAGGATTACGTCATAAGATAGGCTGGGTGGGCTGTGGGCTGAGCTACAAATTTATGATGAAGATTGCAGAAAAATTGAACTTACCGCAAGTCAGCATTTGCGAGGATGATGTATTGTTCGACAGCCAATTTGAACAAAGATACAACCATATCAAACAAGATTTGACCAATAGCAAAGAACCTTGGGATATTTTCTCCGGTCTAATAGCAGATTTATCTGAAAAATCAGAAATATATCTTTCCACCGTTCAATCACAAACAGAAAAGTTCTATGGTATCAATCAACTTGTTAGTACCGTTTTGAATATATATAACCAATCGGCTTATTCTAAGATTTATAGCTGGGATAATCTTAAACATACAACAGATAATACGATTGACCGTTATATTGAAACGCATGGAGGAATCAAAGGTTTAATTGTTTCACCTTTTTTAGTAAGCCATAAAGAAGAGCTGTTTTCAACTTTATGGGGACAACAAAACACCATGTATAAAGATCTAATCAATAAAAGCCAAAACCTTCTAAATCAGAAAATATCTAAAGTTTTAGTTGAAGAAATAAAGCCATTTAAAAAATAGCATAATTAATTTGAAAGTTAACTGCAAATGTATTCCTCTTGTTTATTAATCGAACTCCTCACCGAAGAGCTCCCCCCCAAAGCCCTCAACAACTTGGGCAACAGCCTTGCCGCTTCTATCGTCGAAGGCTTGGAAAAAGAACAATTAATCGAAGGTGCGCCCGAATACACCACCTACGCTTCGCCCCGCCGCTTGGCCGTGCAAGTGAAAAACGTTAAAGCTGCACAGGCCGACCGTTTGGTGGTAAAAAAAGGCCCGAGCGTTGCCGCGGGTATGAAAGACGGCGTGCCCACCAAAGCGCTGGAAGGCTTTGCCCGCTCTTGCGGTATCGATATTGCCAGTCTGAAAATCGACAACGACGGCAAACAAGATGTGTATGCCTACGAATTCACCCAACAAGGCCAGCCTTTGGCAGCCTTAATCAGCGATATTTTGGCGCAAGCCGTGAAAAAGCTGCCGATTCCGAAAGTGATGCGCTGGGGCAGCAGCACACATACCTTTGTGCGCCCGGTACACGGTTTGGTGGTCATGCACGGCGCAGACACCGTACCGGCTTCGGTATTGGGTTTGAACAGCCGCAACCACACTCTCGGCCACCGCTTCTTGAGCAGCGGCGACATCGTATTCCCAAATGCTGACAGCTATGCCGAAAAAATGCGCCATGAAGGAAAAGTGATTCCTTCGTTTGCCGAACGCAAAGCCGCCATTCAGACGGCCTTAAACCAACAGGCAGGCCGTCTGAACGCCACGGTTGCCGCCGACGAAGCCCTGCTCGACGAAGTTACCGCGCTGGTAGAATGGCCGGTGGTATTGGAGGCCGGTTTTGAAGAACACTTCCTCGCCGTGCCGCAGGAATGCCTGATTCTCACCATGCAGCAAAACCAAAAATACTTCCCGCTGCTCGATCAAAACGGTAAGCTGATGAACCGCTTCCTGCTGGTTTCCAACCTGCAAGCCGAAGACCCGAGCCACATCATCCACGGCAACGAACGCGTATTGCGAGCCCGCCTGTCTGATGCCGAATTTTTCTACAAGCAAGACCAAAAAGCCACTTTGGAAAGCCGCCTGCCCAAACTGGAAAACGTGGTGTACCACAACAAACTGGGCAACCAAGCCGAGCGCATCAGCCGCCTGATGAGCATCAGCGGCCACATCGCCAAAGCATTGGGCGCCGACGTTGCCGTTACCGAACGCGCCGCCCGCTTGGCCAAAGCCGACCTCGTTACCGAAATGGTCGGCGAATTCCCCGAACTGCAAGGCACCATGGGCAAATACTACGCCCGCTTGGACGGCGAAAGCGAAGAAATCGCCCAAGCCATCGAAGCGCATTACCAACCGCGTTTCGCCGGCGACGACTTGCCGCAAAGCACAACCGCTACCGCCGTGGCGCTGGCCGACAAACTGGAAACCCTCGTCGGCATTTGGGGCATCGGCCTGATTCCCACCGGCGACAAAGACCCCTACGCCCTGCGCCGCTCCGCACTGGGCATCTTGCGCATGTTGATGCAGCACGATTTGGACATCAACGACCTGCTTCAGACGGCCTACAACAGCTTCCCGCAAGGCAAACTCGCCGACAACACCGTTGCTGAAGTCGCCGACTTCATGCAGGCACGTTTGGCCGTGCTGCTGCAAAACGACCATCCGCAAGACATCGTCGCCGCCGTATTGGCCAAACAACCCAGCCGTTTAAACGACCTTGCCGCCAAACTGCAAGCCGTGGCCGCGTTCAAACAACTGCCCGAAGCCGCCACCCTTGCCGCCGCCAACAAGCGCGTGCAAAACCTGCTCAAAAAGGCCGATGCCGAATTGGGCGCAGTAAACGAAAGCCTGTTGCAGCAAGACGAAGAAAAAGCCCTGTTCTCCGCA
Organism: Neisseria canis; assembly: GCF_900636765.1. Lineage (NCBI taxonomy): Bacteria > Pseudomonadati > Pseudomonadota > Betaproteobacteria > Neisseriales > Neisseriaceae > Neisseria > Neisseria canis. The sequence continues at coordinate 1,122,240 of NZ_LR134313.1, read as the reverse complement.
GCGCAAGCTCTGCAACCGAAAATCGAAGCCGCATTGGCCGCCCAAGATTTTCAGACAGGCCTGTCTGAATTAGCCAGCGTGAAGCCACAGGTAGATGCTTTCTTCGACAATGTGATGGTAATGGCCGACGATGCCGCCGTAAAACAAAACCGCCTGAATCTGTTGAAACAACTGGCGGATTTGATGAATGCCGTGGCGGATATCGCACTTTTGAGCGAGTAAGCAAACCGTACCGGACAGCTTGACTTTAAACAAGCTGTCCGAATTACGTTAAGGATAAAGATACATGATGAATAAACCCACCGTGTTACTCGGTATGATTAACGACGCTGGTATTGCAAAAATCGTCGCTCAATCATTAAGTTATCACGGATTTGAAGTTATTGATTTTTCCTTAGACTCTCTGACTTTCCAGTATCCTGATTTCAAAACGCGTCTACTCACACAGTGGCAAAAACTACTCGGCAACTCGGAAGCAAAAAAAGAACTTATGGTTAGCCTTAAACGCCGTCAATTAAATGACCAGCTTGCCCGCCATTCCCAATTCGATTATGCGCTATTTATCCGTTCTGACGTGTATCCGGAAAGCTTTTTACGGGAAATAAAAAACCGTAGCCAAACCATGGTAAATTATCAATGGGATGGTTTGGAACGCTTCTCCGCCGCGGCCAAACAAATGATGCTTTTCGATCGCTTTTATGTATTTGATCCCGATGATTTACAGCGTTTTGAAAAAAAAGTATTGCCGGCAACCAGCTTCTATTTCGACCATTTTCCCGAGCTTTCAACACAAACATCCAATCAAATTTATTTTTTAGGCGCTCACCGGGAAGACCGCAAAGAACCCATCATCCGCTTTTGCCAACATGCAGAAACGGCCGGCTGGCACCTTGATTTTCAAATTGCCTGCCCCGGAAATCCACAGGCCAAACAAGAATATCCGGTAGGCAATATACGTTTCCATGAGGGTATTTCCTACCTGGAAAATATAAACCTCGCCCGAAGCTGCCGAGTTTTAGCCGATTTTGTCATAAGCACCCATAAGGGCTTGTCTTTACGCACATTCGAAGCACTAGGTTACCGAAAAAAACTGATTACCACCAATACTCAAGTGGCCAAATACGATTTTTACCATCCCGACAATATCTATATTTGGGACGGTAAATCGTTTGATGGAATGAGCGAATTTCTCGCCTCGCCTTATCATGAAATAGATGAGACCATCCGACAAAAATACAGCTTCGGAAACTGGATCCGCTATATTCTAAACATTGAACCTAATCAAACCATCAGCCTGCCCCAACCGCAAACAGAACCAAATCATGAATAAAAAAACTGTTATTTTGGCTATGCCGCCAATATTCAACATTTACCAATCCATAGCAGACAACTTACGTTATCACGGCTTCGATGTCGTAGAGCTCGTTTATGAAGAAGACAAATTTGTTTACACCAGCCTGTGGGCACGGATTAAAAAGCTTTACTACCGCAATCTGCTGCGCCGGCGCGAATACAAAAAAGAAGAATTGTTCAAACCTTTCCTACCGGGCTTTATGCGCCAGCTCGACGGCATTAAAGGGCAGGCCGATTATTGCTTTATGATTTGGCCGGGCGTATTTCCCAGCTCATTTATGCAGACTTTACGTGATAAAAGTAAACTGATGGTGCACTATAATTGGGAAACGTTAGAATTTTTGGAACACGAATTTTATAAAATCCGCTATTTCGACAAATTTCTTTTTTTCGACCCTTATGATATAGGCAAGCGCCCCGAATATGCTGAAAAGCTGATTCCCATTACCAGCTTTTGGTTTGATTGCTACCCTCAAGAAGAAACATCGCAAGGCAGCCTGTTTTTTATTGGATCTCATGCCAAACAGCGCATTCATGATATCCGACTTTTCTACCATACCGCCAAAGAAATCGGTTTACCCGTAGATTTCCATATCGGTGCTCCTGATCCTTTAAAAGCCCACAAAGAGCTTGATTTGCCGGACGTGAATTATTTTGCCTTTACCGATGCTTTATCCTACCGCGAAAATTTGAGGATGGTGCAGCGGTCGGGAATTTTAGTAGATTTTTTAAACAATAAACATTATGGCTTGTCGCTGCGTATCTTTGAAGCCATCGGCTACGATAAAAAGCTCATCACTACCAACCCCACTATCGTCCACTACGATTTTTATCACCCCGATAATATTTTTGTGTGGAACGGCAGCAATATCAACGAACTTAAAGCGTTCATGTTGCGTCCCTACCAACCTTTACCACAATCGATCAAACATAAATACAGCTTTGGTAACTGGATAAACTTCGTATTCGATATCAAGCCCAATATTCCGATAAGCTTACCGAGCTTACCGAAAAAATGAATTTACTTCTATTACAACGGCATTATTGTACCTTGCCGTACTGGCTTACTGTCTTCAGCTTGCTGCCTGATATCAAAAATTAAATTGATTAACTGTGTCAGTTTGCCTGCACCGGATTAGATACTGATTTAAAATATAATAATCAAATATTTATGCTAAATTTATAGTGAATTGCCGATAAATTTTGAAACCTGAAGCAAAAATGAAAGCTTACTATGCATTACGACCATATTTCTTTCCATCTTAACGAAGATTACCCCGCCGATTTACCACGCAGCCACGCGGCACATCATATCGGCTATTATTATGCATGGGCGGTTTCCCAAAATTTAAACAGCGCTGCGGCTGCGGCGCTTCCTGATTTCGAATTATTGAAAAGCGGCAACATATCCGGTGCTCAATTTATATTGGAACAACTTGGCGGAGGTATTGATGAAACCTGCTTCAATGAAACCGGCAACCGCTTTACCCTCTTCTATTATGACGATGAAGAAGATGGCTACGGCATGTTTATCGAAGATTATTTTTTAGTCTTGAATATTGAAGACGAAAACGGTTTTTATCGAACAGAAAACACACAGTTCAATCAAAATTTGTTAAACCGCGTATTTCAAACAGCCTTTGAGCGCTGGCAAGCTTCATTAAAATAACCTTGCCTGTAACCTCAGATTAAATCAATCTATGGACAAAAAAATATTCAAAAAGTGGCACAAGGCTCTTAAGCACGCAATCCAAACCCGGCTGATCCAGATAGGCAAAGCTTTATTGGATCGTGCCCCGAAAACTGGCCATCCGCACACGCCTCAAAACCTACAATCCGTTTTGTTTTTGCGGCCCGACGGCAAAATCGGTGATTATATCGTCAGCTCATTTGCATTTCGCGAACTGAAAAAAAGCAATCCGGCCATAAAAATCGGTGTAATTTGTACCGAAAAAAATCAAGATTTATTTCAAAACAACCCATATATCGACCACTTTTACTTGGTCAAATCCAAAAGCATAGTAAGTTACTACATCACAGGCAAAAAGCTGGCAAGGCAATATCAAATAGTCGTTGACCCCACCGTGTTTACCCGAAACCGCGACTTGGTGCTCTTACGCGCTTTGGCGGCCCAATACAATATCGGCTATCTGAAACAGGATTACCGGATTTTTAATTTAAACATTCATGAACCGCTGTTGCACACTTCGGAAACCTACAAACGTATTCTTCAATTATGCGGTCTAAACAATATTGACACACGATACGACATACCTGAGCCTACCGACCAAACCGCTGTTACCGCTTTTCTAAACCGCCATCAGTTAACAAACTATTTGGCCGTGAATTTTTTCGGTGCTGCCAATTCAAGAAGGTTCAACCAAACACGGATAGAAGAATTTCTACATTATTTTCAACAATATTTGCCGGAGAAAAAAATTGTACTGCTTACCTACCCGGAAGTAACGGCGCGCCTGCAACCCCTGTCTGAAAAATATGAAAATGTATTTATCTATACCGGCACCCGTTCTATTTTAGATAGTGCAGTATTAATTAAACACGCTGATTGGGTAATTTCCCCGGACACTGCAATCATTCATATCGCTTCAGGGTTTAACAAAAAAATCATCGGCTTTTACCCGGATAATGCCGAAAATACGGCATACTGGTACCCAAACAGTACCAATGAAACCCATATGCTGTTTTTTAAAGAACACATCGACGAAATATCTCCCCAGCAACTTCCCCCTATCCGATAAACCGATTCCCTCAAAAGGAGAAGCCCATGTCGTTCAGCCAAGAAGCTTGGAAACGCAACCAAGATTTATATCAAGCCACTTTGAATTTGCCGTTTAATCAAGAATTGGCTAAAGGTACGTTGGACAAAGACGCGTTTTGCCATTATGTGATTCAAGACGCCCACTATCTCGTGGCATACGGCAGAGCGTTGGCAGTGTGCGGCGCAAAAGCTTATGATACAGACGACATTTTGCAGTTTACCGATGCGGCGCGCGGCGCGATTGTTGTAGAACGCAGTCTGCATGACGGCTTTATGCAGCAATTCGGCATTACCAAAGAGCAGTTCGAACATACCCCGCTCACACTCGCCTGCCATCATTACACTTCATACCTGCTCGCTGTTGCATGGTCTGAAAGCTATCCCGTCGTGCTGGCCGCGCTGTTACCCTGCTTTTGGATTTACGCCGAAGTGGGTAAAGACATTTACGACAAATCCGCCCCCGGCAACCCTTACCAAGCCTGGGTGGACACTTATGCGGGCGAAGAATTCAATGCGTCCGTGCGCCGCGTGATTGAAACCGTAGACAAAATAGCCGCAGGTTGCGACGGCTGCACGCTGCAAAAAATGCACGAAGCCTATACAATGGCGGCCAAGCTGGAATGGCTGTTTTGGGACAGTGCCTACCGGCGGCAGCAATGGCCGGGTTTGGATAAGTTTTCAAAACCTTGAAGCGGAAAACATTGCCCATGCGGCAACCAACGGCTTTTTCAGACAGACATTTTGGCCGCAAGTAGAAGACAATACAGATAATATGGCGGCTGATTGTGCTACTGCTTTAGCAAATTATTCCCTTTTAAGCTAAAGGCCCGGCAACACCGCAGCAAAGCTAAATTGATTGGCCATCCATGACAAACCGCCACTTATCAGCCCCAAGCTCAATATCAAACAGAAAGACAATTCGGATGAAATTGATTATTCTCGACCGCGACGGCGTGATTAACCAAGACCGCGACGATTTTGTGAAATCGGTAGACGAATGGATACCCATTGAAGGCAGTATGGACGCGATTGCGTTTCTCACCGAAGCCGGTTACACCATTGCCGTAGCCACCAACCAATCGGGCATCGGACGCAAATATTTTACCGTGCAGGAGCTGACCGAAATGCACAGTAAAATGCACCGCCTGGTGCAGCAGGCAGGCGGGCAGATCGACGGCATCTGGTTCTGCCCGCACACAGCCGAAGATCACTGCATCTGCCGCAAACCCAAGCCCGGCATGGTAAACGACATCATCGACCGCTTCAACGCCAAACCGGAAGAAACCTATATGGTGGGCGACAGCCTGCGCGATTTGCAGGCGATAGAGGCTGCCGGCGGCAAACCCATTCTGGTGCTCACCGGCAAAGGCAAAAAAACCTTGTCCGAACAAGGCGACCAATTGCCCGACCAAACGCAGGTTTTCGATGATTTGATGGCATTTTCACAATATATGATGCAAATGAAATCAGAGCAAAGCGCATAATCAAGCCTGTTTGATTGTCCGTTTGCTACCAAAGAAGGAACAATATGCTGCTTATCCGAAATTTAATTCACTGGCTGATATTGTGTGTCAGCGCCATCATCATGTTTGTTTTGGTGCTCCCTGCCGCCCTGATCCCTCGCGGCGCCAACCAAATCGGCAAAGCGTGGGCAAAGGTGTTGCTTTGGTCGCTGAAAAACATTGTCGGCTTAAAATACGAAGTGCAGGGGCGGGAAAACATTTCAGACAGGCCTTCCATTATCTGCTGCAAACACCAAAGCGGCTGGGAAACGCTGGCCTTACAGGAAGTGTTTCCCCTGCACGTTTATGTGGCGAAAAAAGAGCTGTTTAAAATCCCTTTTTTCGGTTGGGGTCTGAAAATTGCCAAAACCATAGGCATCGACCGGAAAGCAGGCTCAAAAGCGGCCGCAGATATGTTCAGGCAAGGCAAAGCGCGCAAACAAGAAGGCTTTTGGATTGCCATTTTTCCGGAAGGCACACGCATCAAACCGGGCGAGCGCGGCAAATACAAAGCGGGCGCGGCGCGCATGGCCAAAATGTTGGAAATGGACATCGTGCCGGTTGCGGTAAACAGCGGCGAATACTGGCCGCGCGATTCTTTCCTCAAATACCCCGGCACCATCAAAATGATTATCGGCAAACCGATTGCTTATAATGCGGCCGAAGTGGATGAGCTGACGGCCATGTGTGAAAATTGGATTGAGGAGCAAATGCAGCTGATCAGCGGGCAAGGGCCGTGTTACAGCCCCAAAGCCCGATAAACCATTCAGTCCGATACGATAATGCCTGTCTGAAAACTTCAGCTTCGCAGAAAACGCGTTGCTTGTTTTCAGACAGGCATATTTTGTTTCCTATACTGCCTATGCTCTTCATACTCGGGCTTGACCCGAGTATGACGGTATCTTTAATTATATAAGTGGATTGACTATATTGATAAATCGATTTAGCTCAGAAAAATATAGCCAATCAACACACTTTTAATACAAGGCAGCAAGCCGAAAAAAGCACAGATGGTACGGGAATAATTGTGTTGCCGCTTCAGCAGCTTACAAAATCGTTCTCTTTGAACCAAGGCACAACAACGCCATAGTAAAAGTTAAGTTGATTAACTATACGTCCTGCTTCACCCCGCTCTCCAAAACACAATGCCTGTCTGAAAACACCTTTCAGACAGGCATTCGCCATTTAGCGGTTACTGTTCACCCATTCTATAAACTCATCCGCCTTCACAAAGCCCAACAGCGCTTCGCTGCGGCTGCCGTCGCCTTTAAGCACAAACACACCCGGCGGGCCGTATAAACCGTATTCTTTCAGCAGCGCTTGATGTTCAGGCGTATTCGCGGTGACATCCGCCTGGAAAAAACGGCTCATATCCACGGCTTTGTGCACTTTAGGCTGATTCAGCGTTCTCGCTTCCATCTCTTTACAGCTCACGCACCAGTCGGCGTAAAAATCCAGCAGCACAGGCTCGTCGGGCTTTTCTTTCAGCGCCATCTCCATAGCCGCTTTCAGCTCACCGATATCGGTAAACTTCTCACCGAACACATGCCCTTTTTCCACAGGCGGATGCAGCGTTAAAAACTCATGCAGCGCAGTGGTTTGGTTTTGATAGCTTTGAAAGCCGAACCACAAGCCGCCTGCCAACATCACACCGCCCAATACGGCGCACACTTTGCGCATCGCTCCCTGCGTGTACATCACCCGTGCCAACAGCATACCTGCAGGAATCACCAGCAGCAGGCTGTATAACGTAATCACCACCGGATAAGGCAAAAACGGGCTGGCGATATACAAAGCAGCGGCCAACAGAATGATACCGAACGCATATTTGATTCCGTTCATCCACACCCCTGCCCTCGGCAACACATGCCCGCCGAACGTACCCACCACAATCAGCGGCGCACCCGTACCCAACGCCAGCCCATACAGCGCCAAACCGCCGAGCACACCGTCGCCCGTTTGACCGATATAACCCAAGGCACCAACCAGAGGCGGCGCCACACAAGGGCCGACAATCAGTGCGGAAAGCATGCCCATGCCGAACACAGAAGCCAATCTGCCGTTGGAAAGCTTGTTGCTTTGGTTTTGAAAATAGCTTTGCAGCGCAGCCGGCAGCTGGATATTGAACAAACCGAACATGGAAAGCGCAAGCAGCACCAGCACACCTGCCGCCGCCAACACCACCCATGCCTGCTGCAGCCAAACAGTCAGCAGCGAGCCGGTCAAGCCCGCAATCACACCCACCACAGTATAAGTGAGCGCCAAGCCCTGCACATAAACCATAGACAAAGCAAACGCACGCCCTTTGCCTGCCTGCTTATCGCCCACCACAATGCCCGAAACAATCGGCAAAAGCGGATACATACACGCGGTAAAGCTCAAACCCAAACCCGCGATAAAAAACGCCAACAAGTTGGCGCCTAGCGTTTCGCGGGAAATCTTAAAAGGGCTGCCCCCTTTGCTTTTGGACGGCGCAGTCACACCGTCGGAATCCGCGGGCTGCAAAAAGCGGTCTTTGCCGTTTGCCGCAGGCAGGCCTTCCACTTGGTAAAAGCCGTTTCCTTTGATTTCAAACGTATTTTCAACCGGCGGATAGCACACGCCCACATCCGCGCAGCCCTGATAAGCAAGCTTGAGCTTATAATTTTGCACACCTTTCTGCTTATAAGGCCAAAGCACCTGAGCGGCGTGGTAATACACCGTTTGCTTGCCGAAAAATTCGTCCTCTTTTTCCTTGCCCGGGCTGAACTTCGGTTGATCCAGCAAACCGGGTTCGCCGGCTTCCGCCTGGATTTTGGATTGATAGAGATAATAGCCGTCGGCCACAGCAAACTGCACATCCACCCCTTTGTCACTCACCTCTATTTGCGGCACAAACGCCTGCTCGGGGGGAAGCAGCTTGGAAGCGTCCACCGCATAAGCGGCTTGCGCCAAAGCAAAAAACGCGATTAAGAAACCCAATATTTTTTTCATTGTGTTGCCTGTTTCTTGGTTTTAAACCACTTTCTAACTAAAACACCGCTATTATCCTGTTTGACACAGCAAAATGCCATCATTCAGTTAAATTTTTTCTGAAAATTTCAATTTATTACCCGCCAAAACTGTAAGAAATCAGGCAGTAAAACGTCGCAACCGCAGATTTTCAAATCCTTATCGGTATGAATGCCTGTCTGAAAGCATTATTTTCAGACAGGCATCTATATAAAATTAAGTAAGGCTGGCTTATTTTTAAGGATACACAATGCAGGCATAAGCCGAATGGTTGTGAATCGATTCGAAATTCTCACTCTCCACTATAAAGCCGGTAATCCGCTTGTCGGAGCGCAGGGCTGCCGCTACGTCGCGCACCATATCTTCCACAAATTTCGGATTTTCATAAGCGCGCTCGGTAACAAATTTTTCATCCGGCCGCTTGAGCAAGCCGTAAAGCTGGCAGGAAGCCTGCTCTTCCACACAGTCGATTACCTCTTCTATACCCACTTCCCCGCCGCCGCACCGGAGCGATACGGTTACATGCGAGCGCTGGTTGTGCGCGCCGTATTCCGAAATTTCTTTAGAACAGGGGCACAAGCTGGTTACCGGCACCAACACTTTCAAACTGTGGCAATAGGCGCCGCCTTTCACTTCGCCGGTCAGCGTAACATCGTAATCCAGCAGCGACTGAATGCCGGAAACCGGCGCGGTTTTTTTGCGGAAAAAGGGAAACGACACGCTGATGCGGCCGGAATCCGAATCGAGCAGCTTTGCCATTTCCTCGGTCAGCGTTTTCAAACGCTCGAAGCCCAAGGCTTCAGTCTGCTGTTCCATCAAAGCCACAAAGCGCGACATATGTGTGCCTTTTTGGTCGGCGGGCAGGTAAACCGTCATCGTGAGGCGCGCAATAGTATGTTGCACGCCTTCGGCGGTGTTGAGCAGGATGGGGAAGCGTAAATCTTTGATGCCGACCTGGTTAATCGGCGTATTGCGTAAATCTTTGCTGCTTTGCACGTCTGCAATAATGGCGTTCATGCGTTATTTTTCCTTTTGATGCGGGGCAACGCCCTTAATATAGGGCGTAAGTATATAACTGCAAGCAAGAAATAGCCATTGAGAATAACTATAACTGCAAACAACCGCCTGCTTGGTTGTCGGCCAAACAAAACGGATTCTCATGCCGGTTTATCATATTTAACGAAACATGGTGCAAAATATGTTTAAATGGCGTTTTACCCAACCATCGGAAGCACCATCATGGATTATCAATTCTCCACCGAAGCCATCCACACCGGATATGATTGCGACGAACACAACCGCGCGATTATGCCGCCTATTTATCAAAACAGCATGTTTGCCATGCACGAAATCGGTGAAAAAATCCCCTACCGCTATTCCCGCCTCGCCAACCCCACGCGCAAAGTGCTGGAAGATACCGTAGCCGCTCTGGAACACGGTTCGCACGGCTTTGCATTTGCCAGCGGCATGGCGGGCATCGACTGCGTGTTCCGCACATTTCTCGCGCCCGGCGACACCATCGCAGCCGTGGGCGACATCTACGGCGGCAGCTATGATCTGCTCACGCAGGTTTATGCCAAATGGGGCGTGAACGTGGTGTTTGCCGACCTCACCCAACCCGAAAACCTCGACCGCATTTTGGCCGAAGAAAAAGTGAAACTGGTTTGGCTGGAAACGCCGTCCAACCCCTTGCTGCGACTGGTGGATATTCCTCTGCTGGCCGCCAAAGCCAAAGCCGCCGACGCACTGGTAGGCATAGACAACACTTTTGCCACGCCTTATCTGCAAAACCCGCTCGATATGGGCTGCGACATTGTGTTCCATTCCGCCACCAAATACCTGTGCGGCCATTCCGATGTGTTGATGGGCGCGGTGGTAGTCAAAACGCCCGAGCTGGCAGAGCCGCTGCAAAGCATGATGGTCAACACCGGCGGCGTGGCGGGGCCGATGGATTGCGCGCTGGTGTTGCGCGGCATCAAAACCCTCGCCCTGCGTATGCAGCAGCATTGCGACAATGCGCTGGAGTTGGCACGCCGTTTGGAACAACACCCTGCCATAGAAAAAGTGTTCTACCCCGGTCTGCCGGGCCACGAACACCACAAACTGGCCGGGCAGCAAATGCGCGGCTTCGGCGGCGTGGTTTCGGTTTATCTGAAAAACGACAGTGTAGAAGCGGCCAACAGCGTGGTTAAAAACATGAAGCTTGTCAAAATGGCCTCCAGCCTCGGCGGCGTGGAAAGCCTGGTCAACCACAGCTATTCCCAGTCCCACAGCGGCATGCCGCCGGAATTGAAACAGGAATTAGGCATCCGCAAAGGCCTGCTGCGTTTTTCGGTGGGCATTGAAGATATTGACGATATTTATCGGGACATCGCCACAGCGCTGGATACCGCGGCGTGATCAAGAACGGAATCAAATGCCTGTCTGAACGCTTTTTCAGACAGGCATAGTTTCATCATTGAAACTTACGTTGCAAAAAACGGCGCACTGCTTGCGGCATTTTGTTTTGCAGCTTCTGCGTATAAACCGCTTCCTTCTTCTGCCACCACACACCGATGCACACAATCAGCAGGCCGATCAGCGTGAGCGAAATCGGAAACAGCCAGCTGTCTTGAAAAATCTTATCGGCCAGATACCAGCAATAACCAAACATGCCAAACGCGCCAAACACGGCAAACACGCGGCGGCGGATCAACACGCCTGTAAACACCATGGCCACGTTAAGCAGAAAATAGCAAAACTTGTTCCATTCGCTGTCGGACTCCATAAAGCTGAGGCCGCCCCAAAACGTAATCACCCCGAAAAGGTACAGCCAAAACGGATAATCACGCTCGCTTTGGTTGCGGAAATCCACCCACAACGCCAGCAGAATCATCGCCGCGCCGAATAAAGCCGAAACCTGCCGCTTGAGCGCCCAATCATAAACCCCGCCGTGTCCGTAAATAATCCAATCGGCAATATCCATCGACATATACCACAGCGTAACCGCCACCGGCATCACCAAAAACGGATAGCGGTAACGCCACAGCATCAAGGCAGCGGCCGCCAGCGTGGCCAGCTCCATCATCAGCCAGCGCCAGTCGATCCAGCGGTGGTAATCACGGTAAGCCATTTCATTATCCGGCCAGAAACCCAATGCCTGCTGCGCGCCGTAAACCGCCAGCGGCACCAACACCACCACAAACGTGGCGCAGATGCCGGCCGGAATGTGCAGACCGCGTTTGCGGAAATATTCGGTCAACGCCATACCTGCCGCGCCGTAAGCCAAACACAGCACCACAATCGCCGAACCGCCAAACGTTTCCCAACCGAGTGTCATAAACAGCGACATCGCACCGATGGCAAGCAGCCCGCCGAGATAATACAAAACATGGGTAAAGCTGAACTGCAGCACATGGCTGTTTTGCTGCTGCCACAACGTCCACAAAGCGTCGGCCTGCTGCCCGTTGATAATCTGCCGCTCCACCGCCTGCTGCAAATGGTGTTTTCTGATCTCCATAGCTTTTTCCTGAATACGAACACTGGGCCGCGTTTAAAATGGTTTCAGACAGGCATAGTTCATCATTGCCTGCTGATGTCTTCCAGCGTACGGCCTTTGGTTTCCTCGCCCAACACCACAATCACCGCCACCACAGCCATCAACACCGCCGTAAACATCACGAAAATCCGCCCGAAGCCGCCCTCGCCGCCGATCATCGCCGCCACCGCCATCGGTGCCACGATGCCGCCGATACGGCCGATGGCGCCGGCCCAGCCGGAACCGAAGGCACGGAAACGCACAGGATACAGCTCGGGCGTATAAGTGTAGAGCACGCCCCACGCGCCCAAGTTGAAAAACGACATCCAGCAGCCCCAAAACATAATCATCGTTACCGAATCGCTGTGGCCGAAGAAATACGCACACACGGCACAGGCAAACAGAAAACCCGCCAACGTAGCTTTGCGGCCGACTTTTTCCACCAGCACCGCCGCTGCGAAGTAGCCCGGCAGTTGCGCCAGAATCATCACCAACACATATTCAAAGGTTTTCACCACCGTATGCCCCTGCTCCACCAGCAGCTTCGGCAGCCAAGTGAAAATGCCGTAATACGAAAACACGATGCCGAACCAAATCAGCCACAGCATCAACGTGCGCTTGGCAAACGGCGCCTGCCACAGCTGGACGAAACGCGGCGGTTCGGTAGAAGGCTGCTCGGCCACCGCAGCCGTTTCCACCACCGGCAAACCGGCCTGCGCTTCAAGTTTGCACACAATTTCATGCGCTTCCCGCACCCGCCCTTTATTGATGAGATAGGGCACCGATTCAGGCAGGAGTTTCCACACGAAAAATGCGTAAAACACGGGCAGTGCACCGATCAAAAACGCACTCTGCCAGCCGTAATGCGGAATAAAGAAATACGACACCAGCGCTGCCGCCAGCCAGCCCAAGCCCCAGAAACTTTCCAGCAGCACGATAAAACGCCCGCGCACTTGCGGCGGTGCATATTCGCTCACCAGCGACACTGCCACCGGCAGCTGCCCGCCCAAACCAAACCCGACCCAGAAACGGAAAAACAACAGGCTTTCAAGGTTCCAGGCGAAGGCGCACAAGCCCGTGGCAATGCTGTATACCACCATCGTGGCGATAAACACATTTTTGCGCCCGATACGGTCTGCCACCCGTCCGCTCAGCACCGCACCCAAAGCCATGCCGATAAAGCCGACGCTGACAATCCAGCCCAATTGTGAAGGTGCGAGATTCCATTCTTTGCCCAGCGTAGCCAACACAAACGACACCATGCCGGTATCCATGGCATCAAACAGCCAGCCCAAACCAATCAGCACCAATAATTTATAGTGGAATTTGCCCGGAGGCAGATTTTGCAGTCGGGTTAAAATATCCATATGATTCCTTTAGAAAAATGCTGCTTGTTTACGTTGATACATTTTATAATACACCGCTTGCAACACATTATCCGCAAACAACCATGAAAAAATTAATGTTTATTTTGTCTGCCGCCCTCTTCCCTGCCTTGGCATGGAGCGAAGTGGAACTCTACGGCACCGTTAAAAGCGGCATCTCCGTTTCGCGAACCCAAACCGGCGGCGGCCCGAAACACACCCGCACCACCGTCAACGACTTAGGCAGCCACATCGGCATCCGCGGCAGCCACCGCATCGGCGGGCAAAGCAGCGAACGGGAATATGCTTCCGCAAACCAACCCGCTGCGAAGCCTTTATCCATGCGGGAACGCGCACGGCGAAAAAAGGAAAACGGTTTTTTAATACCGGATTAGCACTTTGCCGGCCAACCATGTCTATGCCTGTCTGAAAACCGAGCCGCGCATATTAACCCGGCCGCCAACGGCACGCGCTTTCTTTCTATTATAGTTAAACCGCTTGATTTTGATTCAACATCTTCATATTCGGGCTGGATTCGAATAAGGCAGTCAGCAGCCGGATAATGGGCAATGCCTGTCTGAAACCGTTTCAGACAGGCATTGCCCATTTTTCCAAACTCAAACACTAGCTCAAGAGCAGCGAATCGTCGCTCACTTTTTCACCGCGCGTTTTCTCAAACATATCCAGCAAATCGCGCACACCCATGCCTTGGCGTTTTTCTCCCGCCACATCCAGCACAACCTTGCCCTGATGCAGCATCACCGTGCGGTGGCCGTGGTCGAGCGCCTGCTGCATGGAATGGGTGACCATCATGGCCGTCAGTTTGTTTTCGGTAATGATTTGGCCGGTCAGCTCCAACACAAAAGCAGCGGTTTTCGGGTCGAGCGCGGCGGTGTGTTCGTCGAGTAGCAGGATTTTGGAAGGTTGCAAACTGGCCATCAGCAAGCTCACGGCCTGCCTTTGCCCGCCGGAAAGCAAGCCCATGCGGTCGGTGAGGCGGTTTTCCAAACCGAGCTTCAAAATCGAGAGCTTTTCACGGAAAATTTCGCGGTTCGCTTTGTTTAAAGCCGCCCGCAAGCTGCGGCCGCAGCCGCGTTTGTAGGCCAACGCCATGTTTTCTTCAATGCTCAGTTTTTCGCATGTACCGGCCATCGGGTCTTGAAACACCCTCGCCACCAGATTGGCACGCTTGTAGGCGGGCAGGCGGGTTACGTCCGCACCGTCGATATGGATGCTGCCGGAATCCACCGCAATGTCGCCGCTGATGGCATTAAGGAAAGTGGATTTGCCTGCGCCGTTGCTGCCGATTACGGTAACAAATTCACCGTCTTTGATGTTTAAGCTCATGCCGCGTAAAGCCGGGTTTTCAATCGGCGTGCCCGGATTGAAGGTTAAGCGTAAATTTTCTGCGCGCATCATGACAACTGTTTCCTTTTCATCTGAAGCTTTGCTTTGGTTTTGGGCAGCATCAACACCAGCACCACCAACACCGACGTTACCAAGTTCAAATCCTGCGTTTGCAGCCCCAAGCCGGAAAGGGTTTCGCTGCCCATGGCCACCATAATGAAGAGGCGGTAAATCACCGAACCGAGAATCACGGAAAGCGTAACCAACCAGATATTTTTACTCGGCAGCAAAGCTTCGCCCAAAATCACAGCCGCCAAGCCGAACACGATGGTACCCAAACCCGCGCTTACGTCGGCGCCGCCCACCAGCTGGGCAAACAGCGCGCCAGCCATAGCAATCAGGCCGTTGGAAAGCGCCATGCCGAGTAGCACCATATTGCCGGTGGAGATGCCTTGCGCACGCGCCATGCGCGGATTGGCGCCGGTAGCGCGCATCGCCAAGCCTGTTTCGGTAGAAAAAAACCAATCCAGCGCAAATTTCACCAGCAGCACAAACCCCAACAGCACGGCAGAATTCTGCCACATGCCGCTGCCGATAAAGGGGGCAAACAAATCAAACACCGTGCCGCTGCCCAACAGCGGAATATTCGGTGCGCCGCCTATGCGCAGGTTTACCGAATAAAGCGCCGTCATCACGATAATCCCAGCCAGCAGCTGCAAAATCCCCAGCCTTACATGCAGCCACGCGGTAATCACGCCGGAGAGCGCGCCGGCCAAAAAGCCTATGCCCACCGCCAAAAGCGGGTTGATGCCCGCCACCATGCACACGGCGCAGGAAAATGCCCCCAGCGGAAAGCTGCCGTCAGCGGTAAGGTCGGGAAAATCGAGAATGCGGAAAGAAAGCAGCACACCCAGCGCTACCAGCGCATAAACCAAACCGGTTTCAAATGTGCCGAACAAGGCAAGTAAAGACATGAATTTCCTTTTTTATAACCCTGGTAAATACACGTACACAGTAACGCTACCATCAATATTCCGGTTTGACGGACGCACTGTTTTAAGCTGATCCGCCACCAAATGTCGGAACCATTTTCAGACAGGCATTGTAAAAACCCAAAACCGATGCCGGCCGCGTGCCGCATCGGTTAGGGATTGCTTCAATACAAATGCTTATTCAACAATTTCAGCCGCCTGTTTTTTCAAGTCTTCCGGCAACGTGATGCCCTGCTCGCCCGCATGTTTGGGGCTTAAAAACAGATCAAACTTATCCATGCGCAGCGAAGGAATGCTGCCCACCGCTTCGCCTTTCAGAATACGCGCCACAATCTTGCCGGTTTCCTTGCCCAAGCTCGTGTAGTCTATGCCCAAAGCCGCCACCGCACCGCGCTTAACCGAAGCCGTGTCAGCAGCCACCAGCGGCACCTTGATTTCGTTTGCCGCCTTATACATAGATTCATAAGACGACACCACATTGTTATCCAGCGAAGTGTAGATCAGCTGGGCTTTGCGGCCCAAGCTGCGCGCCGCCGTCAACACATCCGTGCTGCGCTGTGCAGGCACGGCAGTCAACGTGATATTCTGCTTGGCCAAGTCTGCTTTCAAACGGTCTAACACCACGGTCGAATTCACTTCGCCCGGGCTGAACACATAGCCCACGTTTTTCAACTCAGGCACCAGCTTTTTCATCAAATCAATCTGCGGCCCAAGCGGCACATCGTCCGACACACCCGTTACATTGCTGCCCGAAGCTTCCCAGCCGGGCACCAACTTGGCCGCCACCGGATCGGTAACCGCAGCATACACAATCGGAATCTCTTTGGAAGCCGCCACCATCGCCTGCGCACTCGGTGTGGCAATCGCCAACACCGCATCGGGCTTGTCGCCGGCGAATTTCTTCGCAATCTGTGCCGCCGTAGCCGGATTGCCTTGCGCACTTTGGAAATCGACTTTCAGGTTTTTCCCCTCCTCAAAGCCTTCCGCTTTGAGCTGCTCCAACGCGCCCTTACGCACAGCGTCCAACGCCGGATGCTCCACAATCGCCGTAATCGCAATGCGCTTATCTCCCACCGCAGGCGCGCCGCCCGCTGCCGAAGCACCGGAAGCAGCCGGAGCCGCGTTTTTTTGTTCTGCGGGCGAACAAGCCGACAATAAGGCCGCCGCCAACACGCTCAAAGGAAGAGAAATTTTGTAAGAAACAGTCATAACGCAGCTCCCAAATAATCTTTAAACTAGCTAAACGAAAATCCATCATAGCCGAAAGCAATTGTTTGTGCTTTAATATATTTAACACTTTCATGGAATATTTTAACTTTTATGATTTATTTTATAATTTTTTATTCCAGTCTAATGATTAGCCAAAAAACAATCGGTCAAGCTTTTTATAAGAACTGAAATAAAAAAGCTTTTTTAATTCGTTTAAAGAAAAAACTGCCAATCCGGATTATTGTATTCTGCATAATTTGTTACCGTTAAACCGGCTCCCTGTAACAGCAACCTCATGTTCGGACATGACCTCGAATATGACGGACATACTGTTTCTTTAATTTGCCCCATCATTTAAGACCAACCAAAACAAATATGCCTGTCTGAAAAGTTTTAACGATGTAGCAACTTTTTCAGACAGGCATACTGCTATAAACCAAGCTTATCTACTGGTTATCCTTTCGCTTTTCCCAAACCTGCATCAGCACCGCCAATCCTTCATTCAGCTGCTTTTGTACATCCTTCGGTATATCTTCCAACAGTTTCTGCTCGTTTTCCACATGCTTGAACACTACTTCTTCTATTAAAGCCTTGCCGCTGTCGGTAAGCTGCACCAGCATGCTGCGCGCATCTTCAGGATTGGGTAAACGGCAAATCCAACCTTGTGCTTCCAAATTCTTCAGGCGCGTGGTCATGGTGCCGGAGGTAACCATCAGCGAGGCAAACAGCTCGGTAGGGGTGAGGGTATACGGACTGCCCGCACGGCGCAAAGTAGCCAACACATCGAATCCTCCGCCGCTCAAGCCGAATTCTGCAAACACGCTATCCAACTGCGGTTGCACCAAAGCGGCACAACGTTTCAAGCGCCCGATTAAAGCCATATTTTCCGCAGCCAGCGCAGGCATTTCCCGCCGCCACTGCGCCACAATCAAGTCCACCGCATCAGGCTGCGTATTATGTGTGTCTGTATCCATCATTACCCTTTAAAGCCTTTTAAAGAATGCTGTTTCCGCCCGGCATTTGATGCCTGTCTGAAAAAATCCCGCTCAACCTCCGATTACCGGAACGGCATCTTGGGATTTCACGCCCGATATTTTACCTTGACTTCAAGATAAAATACCATCACAATCCATTTATCTTGAAATCAAGGTAATTTATGAGCACACGCTTTCCAATCATTCTCCTCACTGCACTCGCGCCGCTGATCTGGGGTTCGACTTATTTGGTCACCACTGAATTTTTACCGCCCGACCGGCCTTTTACCGCTGCTTTGCTGCGCACACTGCCGGCCGGCTTGCTCCTGCTTTTATGGAAACGCGAATGGCCCCAAAAGCATGAAATCGGCAAAGTTTTTTTGCTGGCCGTGTTCAACATCGGCTTTTTCCAAGCCATGCTTTTCGTGTCCGCTTACCGCCTGCCCGGTGGTTTGGCCGCCATTCTCACCTCCACGCAAACACTAATGGTTTTGCTGCTGGTTTGGCTGGTGGGCAAAAGCCGGCCACCTAAAACTGCCTGGATTTCAGCCGTTTTAGGCGTGGCGGGTATTGTTTTGCTGACTTATTCGCCGTCAACAAAGTTTGACCCTATCGGCATTATTGCCGCCCTACTCGGCGCGGCTTCGATGGCGGTAGGTATTTTTTTCTCGAAACATTGGCGTTTCAGCCTCTCCGTGTTGGCCTTTACCGGCTGGCAGCTGCTGCTTGGCGGTTTATGCCTCCTGCCCGCAGCATTATGGCTTGAGCCGCCGCTGCCTGCCTTAAGTGCTGCCAATATAGGCGGCTATGTCTACCTCAGCCTGTTGGGCACGGTATTGGCTTATGTTTTGTTTTTCCAAGGCCTCAACAAGCTGCCCTCTGCCGTGGTATCCGCTTTAGGCCTGCTCAGTCCGATTGCCGCATTTCTGCTGGGCTGGCTGTTTTTAGAGCAAAGCCTGAACACGCTATCCCTAGCCGGTTTGGTGTTGGCCTTATTCTCCATTTTCGGTGTGCAGCGTGCGCTCCACCCCCCTTTAAAAAACAAGGAATCCACATGACCCCGTTTTTCCAGTTATTGCAACAGCGTGTTTCCGCTTACGGTTTTTCAGACAGCCATATCACCGAATCTGAATTACAGTATCTCATCACGGCAGCCTGCCATGCACCTTCGGCTTATCATCTGCAAAACTGGCATTTCACTGCCGTTTGTTCTGAAAAAGCCAAACAGGCTCTATATCATGCCGCATTTTGCCAGCTTAAAATTATGCAGGCCGCCACCGTAATTGTGATTAGCGGCAAGCTTACAGGTTATCAAGATTTAAGCGAAAAACTACGGGATTCCGTTCAGGCAGGCATCATCGATGACGAAACTGCTCAAAGCTGGATTGCCTCTGCACATGCAACCTTTCACAACAACCCGCAAGCCCGGCGCGACGAAGCCATACGCAGCGCCTCACTTGCCGCGATGCCTTTGATGTTGGCTGCCCAAGAGAAAGGCTGGGCGAGCTGCCCAATGAGCGGTTTCGATGTAGAAGCCGTGCGCCAAACTGCAGGTCTATCTGAAAACCTGCTGCCGGTACTGCTCGTTGCCATAGGCAAGGCAGCAGATAGCAAACAAAAACAAAAAATCCGTTCCCGGCCTGAGTTAATAGTGATTTAAGTATCGCCTGTTACCTGTCAAACGCCGCATCTTGCCTCACAAAAAATGCCTGTCTGAAACTTTTTCAGACAGGCATCCTTCTTAATTCCCAAAACCTTATTCCACAACAATTTTCGGAAAGCGGCTGCTGAAATCGCGGCCTTTTCCGGCGATGGCCAAAGCAATCTGCCAGGCAGCGTCGGTATAGATTTTGGCGATTTGGGCATGGTTTTCCTGCAGGGCTTTGGCGCGGCCTTCGTCCATTGCTTCGCGCACCGGCAATGCCAGCGGCAGCTGGCCGAGCAGCGGCACGCCGAGTTTTTCCGCCAGTATTTTGCCGCCGTCGCTGCCGAACACGGCTTCGCTGTGGCCGCAATTGCTGCACACATGCACCGACATATTTTCCAACACGCCGAAAATCGGGATGTTGACTTTTTGGAACATATCTACTGCTTTTCGCGCATCAATCAGTGCAATATCCTGCGGCGTGGTTACCACCACCGAACCGGTTACGGGAATTTTCTGCGACAAAGTGAGCTGTATATCGCCCGTACCCGGCGGCAGGTCGATAAACAGATAGTCCACATCGTTCCATTCGCTTTGAAACAAAAGCTGCTGCAATGCTTGCGAAAGCATGGGTCCGCGCCACACCACGGCCTGATCGGTGTCCACCAGAAAACCTATCGACATCACTTGAATGCCGCCGTCGGCCACCACGGGTATCAGCTTTTTATTGGTTTGATCCGGTTTGCCGTCGGTCACGCCCAGCATGGTCGGCTGACTCGGTCCGTATAAATCGGCATCCAGCACGCCGACGCGCGCGCCCATATTGGCCATGGCGATGGCCAAGTTGGCCGTGGTGGTGGATTTGCCCACGCCGCCCTTGCCCGAGGCAATGGCAATGATGTTTTTCACGCCTTTAATGGTTGCCACGCCGGGCTGCACTTTGTGGGTGGCGATGTCGATGTTTATCTTCACATGTGCATCTTGCGTAAAACCTGCGCGCACCAATGCCTGCCTAATGCTTTCTTTAAGCGCCTGCTCCACCACATGCGCCGCGGGAAAATCGAATTTCAGCAGCACATGCAAACCGTCGCCCTTTTCTTCTATTTTTTCCAACGCCTTGCAGCCGCCCAAAGTCAGTCCGCTGCCGGGAACGGCAACTGCTTCCAAAGCTGCACGCAATGTTTGATTATCAGCCATTTTTAACCTCTTTTTATGTGTATCAATTATTTATGGTAAGATTGTACACCTTGCACCTACGGGTACGAAGCAATTCCTTTGCTTCTTTTCAGACAGGCATCAGCCATCAACGCATAAAAATTTCCGTTTTACTCAAAACCTATAATCACAACAATCATCAGTCGTTTAATAAATTGAGAGAATCATCATGAAATCCGCATTTTCCATTATCGCGGGTATGGCCATATTTGCATGTTCGCACGCCTACGCCGCATCCTGTTTGATTAACGATGCTTCCGGTATGCCGGTTAACGTGCGCGCCGATCCCGACGGCAAACTCCTCGGCCAACTGAAAAACGGCACGCGCGTGCAATCCGACCTTTCCAGCGTGGGCGGGTGGGTGTATATTTCATGGGACAAACCCCTGTTAAACAAAGCAAACAGCGGCTGGGTTTACCGCTCGTTTCTCCGCTGCAACAAATAACACTTTGAAAATTAAGGACACACTATGCGAATGCTGCACACCATGCTGCGCGTGGGCAACCTCGAAAAATCACTTGCCTTTTACCAAGACGTTTTGGGCATGAAGCTTCTGCGCAAAAAAGATTACCCCGAAGGCAAATTTACGCTGGCTTTTGTCGGCTACGGCGACGAAAAAGACCATACCGTTATCGAGCTGACCCACAATTGGGACACGGATGCCTATGATTTGGGCACAGGCTACGGCCACATCGCCATCGAAGTGCCCGACGCCTACGCCGCCTGCGACGCCGTGCGTGCCAAAAGCGGCAAAGTCGTGCGCGAAGCCGGCCCGATGAAGCACGGCACCACCGTGATTGCCTTTGTGGAAGACCCGGACGGCTACAAAATCGAGTTCATCCAAAAAGGCAGCGGCTCAGATACGGTGAAATACGCATAAACCCGGCGCCCCAATCAACAATGCCTGTCTGAAACTTTTTCAGACAGGCATTTACTTTTCCAACCGCTTACTTTTCTCTACCTAATTTATTTGCTGGCGATACACAAGCGCTTAACCGTAAGTCAGATTCGTGGCTTTGCCGCGGAAAGCCCAATAAGCAAAAATGCTGTATCCGATAATAAACGGCACGGTAATGCACACACCAATCAGAGTAACCACCAAAGTCGGCACGCTGGCGGCCGCTTCCCACACGGTAAGCTGCCCGATTACGGCATAAGGATAAAGGCTGATGCCCAAGCCGACGGCGCACAACACCAAAGCCGATATGGTAAGCGCAAAAGGCTGCCAAACGCGGCTGTGCAACACCGCCTCGCTTTGCAGCAGACGTTTGGCGCGCAGCAGGCAGAATGCGCTCAAAATCGGAATGGGCGCAAGCCAGAGCATATTGGGCAAAGTAAACCAGCGCTCGAAAATGCTGTGGCGTATATAAGGCGTGGCCAACGAAATCAAGAGCAAGCAGCCCACCACAGGCCACCAAGCCTGATTGGCCCAGCGGCGGGCTTTTTCTTGCAGCGCGCCTTCGGTTTTCGGCACCAGCCAGCAGGCGGCGAGCAACACATAAACGGCAGGCACGGTTGCCATAATGCCGAGCGAAAAGAGGTAATCCCAAATTTCCGTGCCGAACGCGGTAACATAGCGCCCCAGCATCCAGCCCTGCGTGAGCGCCATGCCTGCCGAGCCGAGCATAAAGGCGATGTTCCACAAATCTTTATGGCTGTCGTCGGCCTTCACGCGGAAATCGAATGCGGCGCCGCGCACAATCAGTGCGAACAACATAAACGTAGCGGGCAGATAAAGATTGCCCAACACAATGGTGTTGGCTTTGGGGAAAGCAATAAACAACACGCCGGCACCGAGCACCAACCAGGTTTCGTTGGCATCCCAAAACGGGCCGATGGAGCCGACCATCACGTTTTGCTCGTCGGCTTTGGCGCGCGGCAACAGCATGCCCACGCCCAAATCGAAACCGTCCAACACCACATACACGGTCATCACAAAACCGAGTAAGCCCAAAAAAATCAAAGGCAGCCAATAATTCCAGTCCATATCATTGCTCCGCTTGTTTCAATTGTTTCACGCCGGGCGGCTCATGCTCGGGATGCTCCGCCATATATTTGAGCACCATCAGGTAAGAAAGCAGCATAGCGGCATAAAGCACCAGATACATCACCAGCGTCAGCCCCACGTTGCCCGAGGGCACAATTCGGGTAACCGCATCGGATATGCGCAGCACACCCTGCACCAAAAACGGCTGGCGGCCGATTTCGGTAACATACCAACCGGCCAGCGTGGCCACCCAGCCGGAAAACGTCATGCCCGCAAACGTGTAAAGCAGCCAGCGCGGCAGGTTGTGCGGCTGCCAGCGGTGTTTACGCAGCTTGAACCAGCCGTACCAGCTGACCAGCAGCATCAACACGCCCATGCCCACCATCACGCGGAAACCGAAAAACACAGGGGCTACGGGCGGCTTGTCGGCAAACTCGCTCAAACCTTTGATTTCGCCGTCCAACTCGTGTGTAAGAATCAGCGAGCCCAGATAAGGCACTTTTACCGCGTAATCCGTGCGCTGTTCCGCTTCGTTCGGCCAGCCGATCAGGGTGAGCGGCACCGGTTTTTCAGTGTGCCACACGCCCTCGATGGCGGCCAGCTTGGCAGGCTGGTATTCTTTCGTGTTCAAACCGTGCGCGTCGCCCGCCAATATTTGCAGCACAATCGCCACCGCAGCAACCGCCAAGCCGGTTTTCATCACTTTGGGCGTGGCCGTGTTGGCCGATTTTTTCAATATCTGCCAAGCCGACAGGCCGACCAGCAGGAAGGAAGCAGTTAATACGGAAGCGAGGATTTTGTGTGAAAAGCGGTAAGGCAGCGACGGGCTGAAAATCACGTCCAGCCAGCTTTTCACATGAATCACGCCTTGCGCGTCCACCCAGTGCCCCTGCGGCGTCTGCATCCATGAATTCAAAGCGAGAATCCAAAAAGCCGACAACAATGTGCCCACGGCCACCACTATCGAAGCCGTCATGTGCACGCGCTGGCTCACACGTTCGCGCCCGAACAGCATAATGCCGAGAAAACCGGCTTCCAGAAAAAATGCCGTCAGCACTTCATAACCGAGCAGCGGCCCTGCCACATTGCCCGCGCGCTCCATAAAGCCCGGCCAGTTGGTGCCGAACTGGAAACTCATGGTCACGCCGGAAACCACGCCCATTGCGAAGGTAACGGCAAACACTTTGGTCCAGAAACGGTAAGCCTGAAGCCAGCCGTCGTCGCCCGTTTTGCCTGCTTTATAGCGGAAATAAACCACAAACCACGATAATGCGATGCTGATAACGGGAAAAAGAATGTGAAAACTGATATTCACCGCAAACTGGATGCGGCTGAGCAGGGAAACGTCCATAACCGGATTCTCCTGTTTTGATGCTTTAAAGAATGAGGGGGAAGCCTGAGCAGATTAAGCTGCCAATCTTTCAGACAGGCATTATATCAAATAAATTTAATATACTAATAAAAATCAAATTTATAGCTTTTATTGAATTATTTTATATAGGATTTTTAGAATTATTATTATTTTAATGATTTTATTTTCAAACCGCGTAATAAATGCACAGATGATACTGATTGCTTAGCAGTATACGCCTTTCGGCGCCGATAAAGTGTTAAAGAAAGCAAGTAATCTTTTCAGACAGGCATCCCGTTCTGCGGCCGGCGGCTAAAAAATGCTATCATCCGTACTTGGACAAACATCAAAAAGGAACCCGCCATGCCCTTGCTGGACAGCTTCAAAGTCGATCACACCCGCATGCACGCGCCTGCCGTGCGGATTGCCAAAACCATGCGCACCCCGAAAGGCGACGACATCACCGTTTACGATTTGCGCTTTTGCGTGCCGAATCAGGAAATCCTGTCTGAAAAAGGCATTCACACGCTGGAGCATCTGTTTGCCGGCTTTATGCGCGAGCATTTAAACGGCGCAGATGTTGAAATCATCGACATTTCGCCGATGGGCTGCCGCACCGGTTTTTATATGAGCCTGATCGGCACACCCGACGAACAAAAAGTCGCCGACGCATGGCTCGCTTCCATGCAGGACGTATTGCAAGTGCAAGACCAAAGCAAAATCCCCGAGCTGAACGAATACCAGTGCGGCACTTACCAAATGCACTCGCTGCTTGAAGCGCAAGACATCGCGCGGGACGTGCTGGCGCGTAAAATCGAAGTGAACAAAAACGAAGACCTCACGCTCGACGAAAGCCTCTTGAAAGGGTAATTTATCCGCCCGCCCAACCGTTTAGTTAATCAACACATTTTTAATACAAGGCAGCAAGCCGAAGACAGTACAGATAGTACGGCAAGGCGCAGCAACGCCGTAGTAAAAGTTAAGTTGGTTAACTATAACGGTACGGCAACCGGATGAATCCGATACCAATCCATGCCTGTCTGAAACTATTTCAGACAGGCATTTTCAATTTAAAAACAAAAATTTAGCAGCTTTGATTGAGTTAAATCAAACGATATGGCTTTATAAAACGTTTAGGATAGCATCAGCGGATGATAAGTTATATATTAAATGCGTGATATAAATTTCCATTGAGGCCAGCCGTTCGAAAGCGGCCCGAAAACCAATAACGACTTTTGAAAACAAGAGAAACAGTGAAGGAACACCATGAACACGTTCAGCAAAACCGTTTTGCTTGCGGTTGTATTGCTGGGTGGAGCCTATGGTGGCAGTAAATGGCTTACCCGGCAGCAAGGCGAAGCGGGTCAAACTGCCGTCGAATTCAACGAAGAAACCATCCGGCGCGGCGAATATGTAGCGAGGCTTTCCGACTGCTTCGCCTGCCACACCGCGCCTTCCAGCCAACCCTATGCAGGCGGCTTGGCGATGCAGACGCCACTGGGCGCGATTTACAGCACCAACATCACGCCCGACAAAGAAACCGGCATAGGCTCATACAGCTATGCCCAGTTTAAAGCAGCCTTGCAACACGGCATCCGTGTCGACGGCACGCCGCTTTATCCCGCCATGCCTTATTTGTCTTACGCCATTATGCCCGATGACGAAATACAGGCGCTCTATGCTTATTTCATGAAAGGCGTCCAACCCGTGAAACAGGAAAACGCCGCCAGCACCATCCCGCCCGTTTTAAACTGGCGCTGGCCGCTGGCTTACTGGCAGGCATGGTTTGCGCCCCAGCGTGATTTTGTAGCAGACAAACGCCACAATGCACAAATCAACCGCGGCAAATATCTGGTAGAAGGCCCCGGCCACTGCGGCGCCTGCCACACACCGCGCGGCGTGGCTTATCAGGAAAAAGCCTTGAGCGAAGACGGGCAGCATTTCCTCAGCGGTGCCGTGATTGACGGCTGGCGCGCCAAAAGCCTGCGCGGCAATGCACGCGGTTTGGCCTCCTGGAAAACCGAAGAGCTGGCCGACTTTTTCGCCAGCGGCCGCACCGAACGCAGCGCCGCTTTCGGCGCGATGGCCGAAGTGGTGGAACACAGCACGCGCTACTGGAAGCCGGAAGACATTCAGGCCATGGCTGCCTATCTGAAAACCCTGCCGCCTGCACCGCATCAGGAAGCCACGCTGCCTGCGAAGCAGGACACCACCACCGCCATGCTGCGCAGCGGCAAATACAACAGCCGGGGTGCGCTGCTCTACGCCGAGCACTGCATGGCCTGCCACCGCGCCGACGGCAACGGTGTGGCACGCATTTTCCCTGCGTTAAACCAAAACAGCGCAGTTTATTCCAAACACCCCCAATCGGTGATTCAGGTTACGCTGGAAGGCGGCCGCACGCCCGACAGCCGGCATGACGCAATGACATTCAGCATGCCCGCTTTCAAACATTTAAGCGATGAAGACATTACCGATCTGGTGAATTTTGTACGCAACGGCTGGAGCAATCAGGCGCCCGAAGTGAGCCGGAAAGAAGTAGCCGAAATCCGCGGTTTCGTCAACGGCAAAGCACCGAATTTTGTTCCGCAAGCCTCAGCAGGAGCGCATCATGAATAAACACGCCATACTGGCCGCCGTCATTTTCGGACTCGGCCTAACCGCATGCAGCGAACCGGCAACCCAACAGGCGGAAGCCGCAAAGAAACCCGGCCGCTACCCCGTCGTTACCGGCGAGGGCGAGCGTAAAAAAGTAGTCGGCGAATACATTGTGCTGCCTGACAGCGATATCGAGAAACAACCCAATGCCGAGCAAATCCGCCTCGGCCAACGGCTGATGAACGACACCAAACGCCTGCTGCCCGAGCATGTGGGCAGCCACATGAACTGCAGCAGCTGCCACATCGCGCAAGGCAAAGTGCCCGGCGGCAACCCTTATATCAACACTTACAACCGTTATCCGCGCGTAATGCCGCGCCCCGGCAAAGAAATTGATTTGGCCGGCCGCATCAACGGCTGCTTCCAGCGCTCTATGAACGGCAAACCGCTGGCCAAAGACAGCGAAGCTATGCAGGCCATGCTCGCCTACATCAAATGGGTGAGCCAAGATGTACCCAAAGGGCAGCGCGTCGATATCGTAAACGCCGTACCTATCGACACCCAACTCGTGCCCAATCCCGAGCGCGGCAAACAGCTCTACGCCCAACACTGCGCCACCTGCCACGGCAGTAACGGCGAAGGCAAGCGCGACGGCACCGGCAGCTACGCCTTCCCGCCTTTGTGGGGCGACGAATCCTTCAACATAGGCGCAGGCATGGCACGCACTTACAAAGCCGCCGCCTTTATCAAAGCCGCCATGCCGATGGGCGCGCAAATGCACGGCATGTGGGGCGAGGGAGGTGTGTTGAACGATCAGGACGCAGTGGACATTGCCGAATATTTCACCCACCAACCGCGCTCCGATTTCGCCGGCAAGGTAAACGACTGGCCTAAAGGCGACAAGCCGAAAGATGCACGTTATTGAGTGCAGCAACGCTTGGCAACATAAAGAATGCCTGTCTGAAAACCGTTTTCAGACAGGCATTGCCTTATATAGCCTTCAATCAACCCATTTTTAATACAAGGCTGATTCAACCGTGCCAGAAGTAGCGCACGATATGGAAAAACACCGGCGCGGCAAAGCAGATGGAATCCACACGGTCGAGCATACCGCCGTGCCCCTGAATCATATTGCCCCAGTCTTTCACACCGTGATCGCGTTTGATGGCCGACATCACCAAACCGCCGAAAAAGCCCATCAAACACACCACCAAGCCGATGCCAGCGGCCTGCCAGGCGGTGAACGGGGTAATCGGCGCCATCAACGCGGCCAGCAAAGTGGCGGAAGCAATGCCGCCTACTGTGCCGGACACGGTTTTGGACGGCGACAGCGCAGGCATGATTTTCGGGCCGCCGACCAGCTTGCCCCAAACATATTGCAGCACATCGCTGGCCTGCACCACGCCGATCATGAAAATCAGCAGCAGGATATTGTTTTGGTTGGCAAAACCGTCAAGATTGAGAAACAGGAGCGCGGGCACATGCGAGAGGCAGAAAATGCAGATCATCGCCATCCATTGCGTTTTCGCCGTGCGTTCGAGGAAGTTTTCCGTGTTGCCGCTCATGCTGGCGATAATCGGCAGCAAAAGAAACCCGTAAATCGGGATAAAAACGGAAAACATGCCGTACCATTGGTCGAACACAAAATAATATTGCACGGGCAGCAACACATAAAAGCAGGCGGCCATGCTGTAATAATCGCTGCGGCGGCGGTAAACCAAAGTCATAAATTCGCGCAACGCGGCAAAGGAAATCAGGAAAAACAAGATGGTCGTGCCTGCCCTGCCGAACACGAATGCCGCCAGCAACACCAGCGTCATAATCCACCAAGCATAAATCCGCGCATTCAGATTGGTGATGGTGGCATTGTCGGCACCATGCTTGCGTTTGAGCCATTGCCCGATTGCGCTGGCAACCACCAGCACCATAAACACACCGGCAAAAATCCAGCCGGCCTGCGGAACCATCATCATCAGTTTTCCCCTTTCTCTGGGTGTTTCGCCGCGGCTTCCTGCGCATCTTTGGGCGCAAGCGCCAGCAAGGCGTTGCGTGTCCGCTCGAGAAAAGCCTGCTTGTCTTCACCGCTCTCCAGCCGCAACGGGCTGCCGATGTTCACATCGCACAAAAGCGGCACGGGCAGGATTTTGCCTTTGGGCAGCACACGGCTGATATTGTTAATCCATAAAGGCACGAATTCGGTATCGGGTTTGGCTTTGGCCAGATGGTAGATGCCGGTTTTAAAAGGCAGAAGAACCGTTTTGTCGTCGGTGTTGCGGGTGCCTTCGGGAAAGATAATCAGCGAATCGCCGCCATGCAGCGCTTGGCTCATCTGCTCGGTAACCGCTTGCGGATTGTCGCTGTTGCGCGGAATCAACAAAGCGTTGAACACGTTTTGGATAATAAAGCGCTTGAAACGGTTGCCCAGCCAATAATCCGCGCCGGCCACGGGGCGCGTGCCCGTGCGCCAACGGCGCGGCAGGGAAATCCACACCAGCACGAAATCGCCGTGGCTGCCGTGGTTGGCATAATAAACTTTCTGCTGCGGATTGAAATCCAGCTCGCGCGAAGATTTGGGGCGCACGCCGGTTAAGAATGAAACGAACAGGCACAACGCTTGGTCTGTGAGCCAAGCCAATGGTTGTTTGGCTATATTCATCGGTTTTCCTCTTTATTGTGTTTTCAGACAGGCATGGCAGGCCTTGGCCATAAGCTTTTTTCCGCCTCGCTTCAAATAAGCTGACCGGTTGTCAAACCGCCCCCAACTTTTTATCGGGCCGCACAAGCAGATAAACCGTCAGAGCGGTTAGCGCGCCCAAAGTATCGGCCAGCATGTCTTTTTGTGCATCCCAAATATCCCCTTGGGAGCCGAGAAATTCAACGCCGGCGTTGCCGCCTTCGATCACGGCATACTGCCATTCGATAATTTCATATGCCGCCGCCACGCCCATAATGAAAAAGAGCGAGAAGAAAAACGCCAGCTTCATGCTGCACATGCGGCGGCGCATCAGCCATTCGGCCATCGGATACGCATAAAAGCCGATAATGTAATGCCCCACCCTGTCGAAATGGTTGCGCCCTTCGCCCAACAGCGGCGACAAAATGCGGTTTGCCCAATCAAACGGCACATCGGCAAACGTGTAATGCGCGCCCACCAGATGCATCACCATCCAGCCGCTCATAAACAAATACGCCGGATTGCTGAAGCGGAAGCGGCGGCAGGTAAATACCAGCCAGCCGAACACCGCAAACACCGGAATCACTTCCGCCCACCACACCGCACGGTCTGACGGCGCCCAGCCCGACCACACTGCCACTGCAGCCACGACGGCCGCAATCAATAATGGAAACGCCCAAGAACGCCCCTGCATAAAATTCTCCTTAGGAAAACACCCCGCCGCAGCCGGGTTTGAAAATACTTTTTTATAAGCGGTTTAACTGCCCCGATACAGCCCGTGCTGCGCGATATAGCGCTCAACCCTGCGGTCGACCATGCCTGCCATGCTCTCGCCGGCGCGCGCTTTCTTGCGGATTTCGGTAGAGCTGATGTTGCTCAACGGCGCTTTCAGCAAATGCAGGCTGCCCTCTTGCAGCGCCCGCCCCAACCATTCGTGCAGCTCTTTGGGCGCGTGGTTGAGCTGATCGCTGCCGCGCGCCGCCACGGCGATGTCTGCCAGTTTCACCAATGATTGCCAGCGGCTCCAAGTGTGCAGCTGCAACAAACTGTCCATGCCCATCAGCCAGTAAAGCTTGGTTTGCGGAAACTGCTGGCGGAAAATCTGAACGGTATCGAATGTGTAAGTCGCGCCCTCGCGCACAATGTCGCAATCGCTCACGGCAAAGCGTTCGTCATCGGCAATCGCAAGCTCGGTCATCGCCATACGGTGCTTGGCCGGCGTGCGGCTTGTGTCTTTGTGGTAGGGGTCTCCCGCGGGCAGAAACACCACAGTATCCAAACCGAGCTCGTCGGCAAACGCGCGGGCAATGTGCAGATGGCCGTTGTGTATGGGGTCGAACGTGCCGCCAAACAGGCCGAGTTTTTTCATTTTCAGAATCCTTTGTCGGTTTTCAGACAGGCATTATATCTGTAAATTAGTGTAAATCGGTGTGAATTATAAACTTAAAACGACTGAGCTTAATAAAAACCGGTAGGGCAGCGGCTGGCTGTGTGTGATATGTGGTTTGTTAAGTTTCATGCCTATAGTCAATTCACTTAAGTTTAATAACGATACCGTCATGCTCGGGCTTGACCCGAGTATGGCGAATGTACTATTTTTAAGTGGATTGACTATATAGGACAATGCCTGTCTGAAAAGCTTTTCAGACAGGCATTCTTAAATACACCAACCAACTATTAAGGTTTCACCACGCGGGCAATCAACGCATTGTCCTTACCCTGCATATGCGGGATTTTCACCTGAATGCCGTTGCCCGGCGCCACGTCTATGGTTTTGCCTTTTCGCGTCATCTCCTCCAGCACCAGCGTTTGATTGCCCTGCGGATGAATGATTTCAATCGTATCCCCCACGGCAAAGCGGTTTTTCACATCCACGGTCGCCCAGCCCGCTTCATCGATTTCAATCACTTGGCCGACAAACTGGCTTTGCTTGGCCAAAGAATGACCGCTGAGGTAGTTTTGATAATCCTGCGTTTGGTGGCGCTCCAAAAAGCCGGAAGTGTAGCCGCGGTTGGCCAGCCCTTCCAGCTCGGCCAGCAGGCTGTAATCAAACGGCTTGCCGGCCACGGCATCGTCAATCGCTTTGCGGTAGGCCTGCGCCACGCGGGCAACGTAGTAAACCGACTTGGTACGCCCTTCCACTTTCAGGCTGTCCACGCCGATTTCGGCCAGTTTGGCAATCTGCTCGATGGCGCGCAAGTCTTTGGAATTCATAATATAAGTGCCGTGTTCGTCTTCCATAATCGGCAGCAGGCTGCCCGGGCGGTTGGCCTCTTCAATCAGGAACACTTTGTCGGCAAGCGGGTGGCGCTGCTGGCCGTTGATGCCTTCAAAAGCGGCATTGGCTTCTTCTTGCGCGCGGTTGAAATCGAAGCCTTGCAGCAGTTTGCTGTCGCCCATTTCGTCGGTTTCGGCTGCGTGCACTTTATAATCCCAGCGGCAGGCGTTGGTGCAGGTGCCTTGGTTGGGGTCGCGGTGGTTGAAATAGCCGGAAAGCAGGCAGCGGCCGGAATAGGCGATGCACAATGCGCCGTGCACGAACACTTCCAATTCGATATCGGGGCACTCTTGGCGGATTTCGGCGATTTCTTCCATGCTCAGTTCGCGCGAGAGGATAATCCGCTCCACGCCGATTTTCTGCCAAAACTGCACGCCCCAATAGTTGGTGGTGTTGGCTTGCACGGAAAGGTGTATCGGCATTTCCGGCCATTTTTCGCGCACCTGCATAATCAGCCCGGGGTCGGCCATAATCAGCGCGTCGGGCTTCATGGCAATCAGCGGCTCCATGTCGGCGATAAAGGTTTTCAGCTTGGAATTGTGCGGCAGGGTATTCACGGTTAAGAAAAATTTCTTGCCGCGCGCATGTGCTTCGCTGATGCCCTGCTCCAACACGGGCAGTTTGGCAAATTCGTTGTTTCGTGCGCGAAGGGAGTAGCGCGGGCTGCCGGCATACACGGCATCGGCGCCGTAATCAAACGCGGCGCGCATGCGCTCAAGGCCGCCGGCGGGAAGGAGTAGTTCTGGTGATTTCATAGGATTCTGCTTGGTTAGAATAGTTTTAGGCAGCCGGTTCGGGCTGCCTTAAATGTTTGAATTGCTGCGGATTATCCGCTTTTTTTTGATGCCGGTCAAATGGCTTTCGCCATGCCTGTCTGAAAACCGTTGAGCCGTTTTCAGACAGGCATGGGCTACCCGCCGGCGGCTACCACCACCAGTAAGGGCGCGGACCCCAATACCAGTCGTCGTAACGGTCGCGCCAGCGTTCGGCCTGCTCCAAACGGCGCTGGTTGATGTGGTTTTCCCATGCCAGCCGGTAACACGATTGAAACAGTTTGTCGCTGGTTTTATCGATGTATTTCAAGCGGAATGCTTTGCGCTCCTGCTCGGTTTCGCCGGTATCGCCGTTGAATTTGCGCTCCATCAGCTCCGCCGTGTCTTTGTCGCACTGCGCTGCCAAAGCTACTTGCAGTTGCTGCTCATAGCGCTTCTGCTCTGCGGCGCGTCGCGCCCTTTGTTCCGGCGTTACGGCGCAGGCGGCCAGAAGTAAGATTAAACCGAGTGGCAATAAATGTTTCATCATTTTCTCCCTAAAACCGTCGGCAACGGGTAGGCTAGGCTTACTGTATTGTTATTTTCAGACAGGCATCCGCCGATTGCCGACATCACAAAACTTTGAACCATTCTACCGCATATTTACCGTTTGCATTTCGGTTCTGACAAATAAACTTATGTTGGGTCAAGCATTTGACAAACACCGCGGCAGTCATATAGTCAATTTACTTAAGTTTAATAACGATACCGTCATACTCGGGCTTGAGTCGAGTATCTCAAACTCCAGTAAATTTAGGAGATACCCGGCTCAAGCCCGAGTATGACGAGCGTATTATTTTTTAAGTTGATTCACTATATAAGTTCCACCTTAGCCTTGTAACGTACAACAAAAGCGCACGACATACCGCAAAAGCCAAAAAACAATCCGAGCACCACACAACAATGCCTGTCTGAAAACCGCTTTCAGACAGGCATTGTGCTCTTTTCCCACGTCCAAACAAAAAGACCGCAAATGCGGTCTCAGCAGCACGTTTCAACTCAAACCGCCGAATTGGCGGCGGAAATACACCAGCGCGGGTTCGTTATCCAATTCTTTCTGATGCACATGGATTTCTTCGATTTCAACGAAAAACACTTCATGCGTGCCGACCGTTTGGTTCTGCACCACTTTGCCGTGCAGATGCGCCAGCGCACCTTCAACCTGAAGCTGCCCCGTGCTGCCGCGGTGCCAAATATGGTATTCAAAGCGCTCCTCGGGCGACAGTTTCGTCATGCCGGCAAAATGCTCGGCCACATCCTGCTGGTTTGCCGCCAACACGTTCACGCACAATCTGCCGTTTTCCAATAAAACCGGCAGAATCAGCGAGCGCCGGTTGATACAGAGAATCAGGGTCGGCGGCGTATCGGTTACCGACGACACCGCCGTCATGGTAATGCCGTAACGCCCTGCCGCGCCGTCGGTGGTAATCACGTGCACGCCTGCGGCGCACACCGACATGGCGTTTCTGAAATCCTGCTGAGGAATAGATGCTTCCTGGCTCATGTCTGCTGCATCAGCCCTCGTCGGATTGCCCGGCCTTGTCTTTACCAAGGCCTTTGAGTTCGCCAAGCAGGGTTTGCAATTGTTGCAATTTCTCACGCGAAATCATGGTTTCGATAACGTCATAACGTTCGTCCACTTTTGCACGGGTTTCGTGGTAAAGCCGCTCGCCCTCTCCGGTCAACTTTAAAAACACCCTGCGTTGGTCGTTTAAAGGCTTCAGTCGGATGACCAAACCCACTTTTTCCAAGCGGGACAAAATTCCGGTAAGGCTGGGGCGCAGGATGCAGGCCTGCTCGGCGAGGTCTTGGAAATCCAGCGTACCTTGTTCCGCCAGCAGACGTATGATACGCCATTGCTGGTCGGTTACACCGGCCGCATTCAAAATAGGACGGAATTGGTTCATCAGCGCTTCGCGCGCTTGAACCAAACTGATACTGATAGACGCATGTTTTGACGGAGTGTTCATAAATCCGGCTTCCTTGCTTGCCCTTAAGCCGCTACACAGCCCGGGCTGTTTCATAGATGTTTTGCCGCCGTGTTTCCCGATATCGGCGGCTAATCATAAAGTTACAGTCGCGCAATCATACCGCAAACGGCTCCGGCAATCCTGTTTGTTCATTTCAAACCGCTTGCCGACCGCTGTGCTTTTTCAGACAGGATTCGGATAAGGCTGATTTCCGGCAAGTCGGCTCAGGCGGCGAGGATACTGACCCAACACAGGGTTTGCCCGTAGCAATCGGTGGAAATTCCACCCCGTAATTCTACACAATCCTGAAAAGCTATGCCTGTCTGAAAACAGTTTTTTGTTTATATTTGCGCCGGCTCAATCAAAACCGCCGTCTGCATACTCGTTAGAAGCCCGCCCAACGGATGCGACGCATCAATCAGGCCGTGCCGTTTGCAGCAATCCAGCGTGGCCACCATTGCATCGTTCATAAACAGACCGGCGGCCATCGCTTCCATTAATTCGTCAATGCCCATCAAGCGGAACTCGGCTACTTCGCCATCCTGATTTTCAGGCTGCACACCTTCTTGCAGCGCCACGTCGAAAATGTGCAGCCACTCGCGGTGGAGCCCGCGCGGCACGCTGCGCAAGCTGAGCAGGCGGCTTTGGCAAACTGCGTTTTCCAGCAAATGTTCGTCCAACCCCGCTTCTTCCCGACCTTCGCGCAACATGGCTTCTTCAATCGACTCGCCGCAGGCAATGCCTCCGCCCACCATATTGTCAAACTTATCGGGGTCTACCGCTTTCAAAGGGCTTCTGCGCCCTATCCAAAAGCAGGTTTCACCATTGCGCCGAGCCAAGCCGTTGATATGCACCGCATGGCTGAGCAGCCCCAAAGGCCGGAAGGCAGAGCGCTCCAGCGCAAACAAAAACTGCCCTTGCCCGTTACACACATCGAATTGCTCGTTGCGCCAACCATGAAACTCGCCCTGCGCATGCCAGCCCTGCGTGATAGTCTGCAAAGCATCGCCCATAGCCAACCAATCTTGGCTAATCAGATTCAATGCGCCGTCCTCACGCCCCGCACTGCCCTGCCAGTCGCGCTCCAGCAGCTTGCACCAGCGTTCGCGGATAAACCCCAAAGGCAGGCCGTTGAGTTTCAAAACCAGCCATTCGCCGCGCTCGAAAGCAAACCTGCCGTTTATCTGCTGCAACAGCTTATCCTGCTCCGCCTCCGTGAATGCGCGTGAAAAACGAAACGTGCCCATATAATTTTTATGCCCTTTCAAAATGCCATTCTTCTCATCGAATGTAAGACATACTATAACAAAAATGCCGTTCGCAATGCCTGTCTGAAAACAAGTCTCGCAGGTTTTTGAGAAACCGATGCGTTCAGACAGGCATTTTTAATCAGAATACCTTTACCGCTTTCGGGCTATCCGGCCATATTCCGTATTCCCCGTTTTAAATATTCGCACCCGCTGCAACTTTTTGCTATCCTTAAATATATCTTTTCCTATTACTGAAACACAAGGATCATGCCATGACGCCCTCCAGCGACATCATCATCGTCGGCGCCGGCCCTGCCGGTTTAAGCTTCGCCCGCACCCTGGCCGACAGCGGTCTGCGCATTACCATCATCGAAAAAAGCCCGCTTGAGAGCATCCAAAACCCGGCTTACGACGGCCGGGAAATCGCATTGACCCATTTGTCCAAAGAAATTCTGGAAAAACTCGGCATATGGCAGCGCATCCCCGAAAATGAAATCTACCGGCTGAAAGATGCCAAAGTTTGGAACGGCGATGCTTCCTACCAACTTTATTTCCCCCAGCCTTCGCAAGCGCGGGGCGGAAAAACCGACCGCTTAGGCAACCTGATTTCCAACCACAATATCCGGAAAGCCGCCTATGAAGCCGTGGCCGGGCAGAACAACGTAGAAATTATTTGCGGTGTAGGCGTTAAAGAAGCCAAAACCACCGCAGAAGAAGCACGCATTCTTCTCGACAACGGCCAAACCCTAAGCGCCCGCCTTTTGGTTGCCGCCGACAGCCGCTTTTCACAAACCCGCCGCCAACTCGGCATCTCGTGCGATATGCACGATTTCGGCCGCAGCGTAATCGTGTGCCGCTTCAAGCACGAACACTCCAACGAACACACCGCCGTAGAATATTTTCAATACGGCCGAACACTTGCCCTTTTGCCGCTTGAAGCACACCTGACCAACTGCGTGATTACCATCGACAACGACCGCGCAGATTCCATACTTTCCCTTACACCCGAAGCCTTTTCCGCCGACATCGAACAACAGCTCAACGGAAAACTTGGCAAAATGGAAGTGGCCGGCACCACCCATACCTACCCGCTGGTCGGCGTACATGCCAACAAATTCTGCACCACCCGCGCCGCCCTTATCGGCGACGCAGCCGTAGGCATGCATCCCGTTACCGCCCACGGCTTCAACCTCGGCTTGGAAAGCGCGGATATTCTGGGCAAACTGATTAGCAACGCCGCCAAAGCAGGGCAAGATATCGGCGCTTCAACTATTCTGGAAAGCTATAACACCAAACACCAGCTCAACACCCGCCCCCTTTACCACGGCACCAATGCCATGGTGCGTCTGTTTACGAACGAAACCGCGCCTGCTAAACTCTTGCGCGGCCTTGTATTACGTGTGAGTAACAACCTGCCTCCGCTAAAGAAGCTGATTACCCGCCAGCTAACCGGCTAAACCGTTTTACACAACATAAATGCCTGTCTGAAAGTTCAGACAGGCATTTTTTATATTACACTGGCAGCTACGGTATTTAACCGGCAGCTTGCATGGGAAAGAAATCACCAAAATAAGTTTGGCTGATCGGCCCGTTACCGCCCATAATGTCCCAAGACATACTTGCTCCCTGCACATCATCAGCAGAGGAACCAGCGGCATCAAGCAACTGCTTCTCACAAACAATTTCTTGATTTTTATCAATGTATTGATAGGTCATACTGCTTCCTTTCTTTACTCTTTACAGAATTATGGTTTTGTTTGCTTCTTCAAGTTTGATGGCATATCAGAAACAAAACTACCGCAAACAGGTGAAATAAAACTACCGAATGTGTAGGTTGTAACTATACCAACAAAAACTGTTTA
This sequence comes from Neisseria canis, assembly GCF_900636765.1. Taxonomy (NCBI): domain Bacteria; kingdom Pseudomonadati; phylum Pseudomonadota; class Betaproteobacteria; order Neisseriales; family Neisseriaceae; genus Neisseria; species Neisseria canis. The sequence goes on along the minus strand of NZ_LR134313.1, from coordinate 1,084,570 downwards.
GAAATATCACATATGTAGATAATTTTTGTTAATTTTATCATTGATGTGACTATATTATATTTTTTGTATACTCCTTCAGACCCGAGAGCATACAAACAGTTCAATAACCAAAAAATACAATAACATAAGTTACTAAAACAAAAAACACAAACAACATAAACTTAACCCGCCAATCCTTTGCCAGCTCTGAAAATATGCAAATCAGATGAAAAACACTTATTGATTCACATACATTTTTTTACCCATGATTACTTGATACATGCCAAATTCTGTATGAGTTTCCCTACACATTTACCTATAAAACCCCATCGCCTTGACTCAAATCAAATAGTAATCTTATTTATTTAATTTCATGAAGCCATTGCCAAATGAATATACCCATGAAAATAATTACTTACTGCGAAAACAAAATAAAACAAACCAAAAAACACACAGGCGGTTTCTCAATACTGCCTGTGTGTTTACGATTTAAATCAATTTAACACTGCTTATTGGCCCTTAGTCGCTTTCACCGTTTGCCTCGATACGCTTTTCTTTGCGGAACAATAATTTGCCAACACCGCTTTCCGGTCAGCTTCATCCTCCGTATAAGGAGAAATATAAACGAGAGTGCCCTTATCGGCGGCTATATAAACCGTTTGCCCCCGAGTGTTGGTTACACCGTGGTATTGATAAGGCTTGGTATCGCACACATTCAATGTATAAGACACACCGATAAGCGGTTTGCCGTTGTCGCTTAAGTTCAACCAAGTGCCGCTGTTGCCTTTGCCTATGCGCTCCAGCATAACAAAGCCCTCTTCCGGCACTTGCGTTTCGAACAAAAACAACGGCGTCATACCTTTGGCATCAGTCACACCCAAATATACGCCGTCGCTGCCGTTGGCAAACGGCAAATTGCCGCTTCTATGCGCCAGCATGAAAGGTTTGCTGGCAGCCATCACAGCAGTGTTCGGTTCCAACAAAATAAATCGGTAACCGACTTTGCCTTGCCCAACCTGCGGCGCTCCTTGCGCATCCTTCATAAATCCGAAAGGCGGCAGAATTTGCGGCTGCATTCCTTGAACGGTAATGTGTTCGCGCTGCATATTGCTACATGCGCCCAGCAACCATACAACGCCGCATAGGGCGGCAATTTTTTTCACCATTGTTTCCTCCGTTTTCACTTAAATTGCGGCAGTGGTGCCCAACAAATCTTCCAGTTTCAAATCAACGGATCCGTCTTTAATATAAATACTGTTTTCATACACATGCCCATCCTGCACCCCGGTGAATTTCAGGGTTCTGATTTCCGGTTCCCAAATCAGTTTGGACATATCCACCACATCGCTGAAGCTGATTTTGTCGTAGCCTTTTACGAAATCGGTGATTACGTCATGCCCGCTGTTGCTGTTGAATGTGAACACAAAAGTGTCTTTTCCGCGATTACCGGTAAGCGTGTCATTGCCTGCATTGCCGATGATGATGTCGTCTTCATGACTGCCGGTTAGCGTATCATTGCCGCCTTGCGGATTGGTGTCGATTAAATCCGCATAATGTGTTTTCACATAATTAAACACATCCCTGTCCTGCATCGCTTGTACTTTTTCATCTATCGTTTTTGCACGCATAAAAAATGGAAAGGAATCATCAAAAGACTGTCTGAACTGCTCGGAAGTGTAATCATTTTGTGTTTTCAGATAGGCACGAATCCCATCAATCGAATTATCAAAATCACTACCTTTAATGGTTACGCCGCCCGACTCCCAAGTTAGCTTATCAATATTCAGCCGATCTCCAATTAACACATTGGAAGTGCTGTAATCATTCAATGTTTCAACCCCTGTTTCTGCATAACTATCAGTTGCAGGAGCAATTTTATAAGCATCCCCAACAAGCAGACCGGAATCCGTTGAATAACCCTGCAACTTAACTACTACGCCATTGCGGTTGTCCCCCGACCAAATAGATACATTGTCATAGTAATGGTAAGAGTAAGGATCTAAATGAGCGAGATCAGGAAGAGCTATTGTAAGTTCGGATACAACACTTTTCACGCCATTACTTACTGTATATTTCACAGGTGGTGCAATGTAAAGTTGTTCATGATTGCGGAACACGTAAGAACCATCTGCATTCAATGTAAGCGAGCCAGCATTTAAATGCGCCGTATCACCCGGCTGATAAGTCAAGCCATTCACTTCAAAACCGGTTACAAAGATATTACCCACTTCTTTGCCATTCAGTTTGTTGCTGGCATTTTCCAACACATTTCCTTGTGTGTAGCTACCCGATGTGGAATCATTTACCTCACCTTCATCGGTCAGCACTCCTGCTTTGGAAGTGTTATCCAATACCAGGCTTAACTTGGAAGCTTTAGTCCGCTTACCACCGCTTACGGTATAAGTAATCTCGGGAAGCTGCCACACACCGATCGGGGCATTTTTTGCCGCCAGATGGTAACTGCCGTCCGCATTCAACACGAAGCTGCCGATATCTTTGATTTGTGCGGTTTGATCCACTCGGTAAGCCACGCCGTTAATCTTGTAACCGGTTACGAAATAATTGGCATTCTCCAACACATTGTTCCGCCCGCCATCACCTTCGAGCCTGTGGTTTTCATCTTGGTCTTTGGGCAACTCATCCATCTGCAAACGCAGCACCGAAGAGGATGCTTTATAACCGTTGCTCACGGTAAATGCGATTTCAGGCATTTTCCAACGGTTGTTCGGCAGATCTTTGGCGTTGATAAAATATGAGCCGTCACGGTTGATGGTAACCAAGCCCAAATTCTTCACTTCTACGGTTTCGCCCGCCGCATAATACACACCGCGCACGCTAAAGCCCGAAATATAAGGCTTGTTGTTTCCTACATATTTATCCAGCAGATTGCCGGTTTCAATACGGCTTTCCAAAGCATGGGTTTGATTGAGATTGGCAAACACATTGGCTTTGGCATCGGCTTCGGCATAATGGTTGGCGGCAATGTTTGCCGGCAGATTGATGGTTAAGGTTGATTTATCGGCTTTTAAGCCTTCTTCAGTCAGGATGTTGACGGTGTATTCCACTTTCGGCATTTTCACCGATGCAATGCGCTGCCCTTCTACAGAAAAATGGTAGCTGCCATCTTTGTTCAGCACGAAAGTGCCCAGCCCGAAAATCGCTGCTTTCTGGCCGGCTTGGTATTTCATACCGTTAATCGCATAGCTTGCCACTTCCTGCACCGGATTGCCCAAATGATAAAGCTTGCCCTCCAACACCGAACCGCTCACGCTGCCTTTGGCATTTACCGTTTCATCCGCATCCGGATAGGCCGGATAAGTATCTGCAAAGTTGATTGTCAGCGTAGATTGGTCTGTCTGCCCGCCGCTTCCAACCGTATAGCCCACGTTAACCGGCTCTCCCGGTGTTTTGTTTTGATATTGATGATAGAGCACATAAGTGCCGTCGGCCTTAAGGGTAAAATTACCGGTTGACTCGCCTGCCGTGTAAGTTTTACCGCCGTAAGTAAAATCCAAAACCTTTGCCCGATGGTTGGCGGCATTGGCAACATTCAGTAAAACATTTCCTTTTATCAAACGGGTTTCGCCCGCATCCAGCACGATTTTGATGCTTTCATCGCCATCTTGCAGCGGTGATTGAGCGGTGATTGATACAGCCGCCCGATGATTGACTTGCCCGCTATTTCCCGCTACAACCGCCGAAGCATGCACTACTTGGCGCTCTGTATCTTTATGATTGTTATTCATCAACATACCTTTCTGAAATAAAAATAAACAGCTAAATAGTTTCATTTTTAATTAAATCGAATTTTATTTAAGTTGGTTATATTTTTCCAGCTTCATAGCTGACTTTTGTAAATAAAAAACATATACGGCGATTCAATACAGTTATATTCAAAGAGCAAACCGAAACCGTAAATAAAGATCATGCCTGTCTGAAAACCTACTTTCAGACAGGCATTTATTATTAAACATCAATAAAATCTTACCGGCTTATATATGCATATTGCATACCATGCTATAAATCCAACTCATGCCATAAAGCATCCACTTTCGCCACGGTGGCTTTGTCACGCTCAATCACGCGCCCCCATTCGCGGTCGGTTTCGCCCGGCCATTTGTTGGTGGCATCCAAGCCCATTTTGCCGCCCAAGCCCGAAACGGGGCTGGCAAAGTCGAGATAATCAATCGGCGTGTTTTCCACCAACACCGTATCGCGCACGGGGTCCATGCGGGTGGTAATCGCCCAAATCACTTCTTTCCAGTCGCGGCAGTCCACATCGTCGTCCACCACCACAATGAATTTGGTGTACATAAACTGGCGCAAAAAGCTCCAGCAGCCCATCATCACCCGCTTGGCGTGCCCCGCATATTGCTTTTTGATGCTGACCACGGCCATGCGGTATGAACAGCCTTCTGGCGGCAGGTAGAAATCGACGATTTCGGGGAACTGTTTTTGCAACAGCGGCACGAACACTTCGTTCAATGCCACGCCCAGCACGGCAGGTTCGTCGGGCGGTTTGCCGGTATAAGTGCTGTGGTAAATCGGGTTTTCGCGCATGGTGATGCGTTCCACCGTAAACACGGGAAACCAATCCTGCTCGTTGTAATAGCCGGTGTGGTCGCCGTAAGGCCCTTCCAGCGCGGTTTCATCGGGGTGGATAACGCCTTCGAGCACGATTTCGGCACGCGCAGGCACTTGCAAATCATTGCCGATACATTTCACCAATTCGGTACGCGAACCGCGCAGCAAACCGGCAAACTGGTATTCGCTCAAGGTATCCGGCACCGGCGTTACCGCGCCCAAAATGGTGGCCGGATCACAGCCCAACACCACCGCCACGGGGTACGGCACGCCGGGGTGGGCTTTTTTATGCGCCTGAAAATCCAACGCGCCGCCACGGTGTGCCAGCCAGCGCATAATCAGCTTGTTTTTGCCGATAAGCTGTTGGCGGTAAATGCCTAAGTTCTGGCGTTTTTTATGCGGGCCTCGGGTAACGGTAAGCCCCCATGTTACCAACGGCGCAACGTCTTCCGGCCAACAATGCTGAATCGGCAGTTTGCTTAAATCGACATCGTCGCCTTCAATCACGATTTCTTGGCACGGCGCTTTTTTCACCACATTCGGCGCCATGCTCCAAATATCTTTCAGCAGCGGCAGTTTGGAAAACGCGTCTTTAATGCCTTTGGGCGGCTCCGGTTCTTTCAGATAAGCCAGCGTTTTGCCGATTTCGCGCAATTGCGACACATCAGCCGCACCCATGCCCATCGCCACCCGTTCGGGTGTGCCGAACAGATTGGCCAGCACGGGAAAATCATAACGCGAGCCGTCTTGCCGCACCGGATTTTCAAACAATAACGCCGGCCCGCCGGAGCGCAACACGCGGTCGGCGATTTCGGTCATTTCCAAATGGGGAGAAACCGGCAAACCGATGCGCTTGAGCTTCCCCTGCGCCTCAAGCCGGCTGATAAATTCTCTTAAGTCTTGGTATTTCATATTATGAATTGCAAATAAGGCCGTCTGAAACTTTTCAGACAGGCCTGTCTGAAAAATTGGCATTATAAAAGCGTTTTCAGCCCGGGCAACTTTTAATTTTGCTACTTCAAACATAAGCACTTGATCCCGGCATAAACCGAAACCAAGTGCTTGGTATACCCCTTTAATTATAGAAAAGAGCTACTTTATACAATGTCTATTGGCGTACCTTCAAATACAGCCATTGTAGGCGCTTGTGTAGCGGCACCTTCCGGATATTTGGAAAAATCAGGATTGGAAACAATCTTATCGGCAAAAACAAAATTTTCCAAATCATAGCCTTGGCTGAAGAAAGACTGTAACTCAATAGAATCTTCAGCGTTGTAACCGGAAAATATTAAGTTGTTGCCGGATTTAACAAACTTCACTTCGGACGATTTGATGCCTTCGAAGCGGACGGTATCCGTGCTATTGTCAGACTGATAATTGTTGATAGAGTCCTGACCGTGCCCTTTGCTGAATACATAAGTATCAGCGCCGTTGCCTCCTGTCAGGCTGTCATTGCCGATGCCGCCGGTTAAGACATCGTTGCCGTCGCCTCCTGATAGACTATCCGAGCCACTTCCCCCATCCAAACTATCCTTGCCGGAAGAGCCGTTTAACGTATCATTGCCGCCTAATCCCGAAAGCGTACTGCCTGTTGCATAAGCATATAAAGTATCGTTTTGTTCCGTACCTTTAATCACCAGTTCTTTTATAGCGGCTACATCCAGTTTACTTTCATCATCGAAGAGAATCTGCTCCACTTGATAACCACCATCTCCATCCTTACTAAAGTAATTATTAACCCATACCGTACCAGTGCCATCTTTAGCCGTAATATGCAAATCATTAGATGAGCGGGTAAAAACAAAATCAGCTTGTTTCCAACCATCAGCAAAGCGGATGGTATCGGTGCCTTCGGTATCATTGTTATAAATCGTGTCTTTGCCGAAATTTTTACCGAAGATATAGCTGTCGTTTCCTTCACCGCCATTCAGCGAATCATTGCCGATACCGCCGATTAAGGTATCGTTTCCACCTTTACCCTCCAGCGTATCGTTTCCATTACCGCCTTCCAGCGTATCGTCTCCGGCAGCACCATAAAGATAATCATCACCACCCAAACCGGAAAGCTTACTGCCTTCCGCATATGCATAGAGATTGTCGTTCTGCTCGCTGCCGACGGTAACCAAATCTTTAAGCACATCGGCATTCAAAGTGGCGCCGCCGTCAAATACGATTTTTGCACCGCCTATGCCGTCGACGCGGAAGAAATTGCCTACTGAAATTTCTCCCGTGCCATCTTTGGCGGTAATCACCAAACTGCTGTTTGAGCGCGTAAATACCAAATCAGACTGGGTCCAACCGTCTGTTAAGCGGATGGTATCGGTTTCTTCGGGATAATCGTTTTGAATGCTGTCTTTGCCGAAGCTTTTATCAAAGATATAAATATCTTCGCCTTTGCCGCCGTTCAACACATCATTACCGCTGCCGCCGTGCAGTTTGTCGTTGCCTTCCCCGCCTTGCAGCGTGTCGTTGCCGTTGCCGCCGGATAGCAAATCATCTCCGGCGCCGCCATATAAAGCATCGTTGCCGCCCAAACCGGCCAGAGTGTTGCCTTCCGCATAAGCGTAAAGCGTATCGTTTTGTTCGGTGCCTTTGATGACCAACTGCTTAACGGCCGCCACATCCAACACCGTACCGTCGTCAAAAAGAATCTGATCAATTTGATAGCCGCCGGCAGCATCTTGGCTGAAATAACTGTTTACCGTTATTTCTCCGCTGCCGTCTTTAGCGGAAATCATCAAATTATCGTATGAACGGGTGTAAACAAAATCGATGTAAGAAATCCTCGCGTTGTTTACACAACAGATTGAGAAAAATAAGCCTGTAAAACCTCAAAAGGCGTATCGCCCTTCAAGCCCTTATGCGGCTTAACCGTATTATAAAAATTCACAAAACGGCACAATTCCTTCTGCCTGTGTTCCGAATCCATAAACGGAACTTTGTCATGCCACATTTCCATCAGGGTGCGGATTACCCGTTCTGCCTTACCGTTGGTCTGCGGTCGGGCAATACGGGTAAACTTCTGGTTGATGTTGTTCTGCACACAGGCAACCGCAAACGGATGCGACGCATTGCCACGGTATTCCATGCCGTTATCCGAATAGGCACATTCGATGGTATAAGGACAACAGTCAATCACATCACGCAAAAGGAACTTGGCCGCACTAGCCGCTGTACGGTCGGGCAAAATGGCCGCATACAGTTCGCGGGAATAGTCGTCAATGGCGACAAACAGGTAATCTCTCGAGGCGGTTGCTTTTTGGTTTTGCAACAAAGGCAGTCGTTTGGTGTCGAAATGCACCATTTCGCCGGGATAGGATTTGTTGTAGCGTTTGGCCTGTTTCTTGAGCTTTTCTTCGATGTTTTTTCCACTTTTGCCAAACGCTTCATTCCGTATTTGGCCTGTTTGAAACGGTTGTTGGTGCTGTTTTGTGGTGCGAGCAGCTGCAGCCGTGCGGCCTTTAGGATGCGGTAAATGGTAACCCTGCTGACTTGGTATTGCCGGGCCAGTGAGGTAACGGTGATTTTATCCTGCGTATAGGCGCGCCAAACGGCTTGGCGTTGGTGCGGGGTAAGGCGGGTGTTTTTATGGATGTTCATGGCAGTATTGTCTTTCAAATACTGTAAACAACGCTAGAGTTTCTTACAAATCAGACTGTTTCAATCCTTCGGTAAAACGAATCATATCGTTGCGTTCGGCTGAAGTGTCATGATTATTAACCGAATCTTTGCCGAAATTTTTACCGAACACATAAATATCCGAGCCTTCGCCGCCCGATAAATGATCATTGCCCTCACCGCCAACCAACACATCGTTGCCGCCCCGGCCGTTCAAAGTATCATCGCCGCCTTCTCCAAATAACACACCGCCTTCCAGCAACACATTACCAGCCGCTTTCGTTTCCAGCGTGTTGTTGGCTTCATCGCCGACAGAACCGTTTAACTCAGCCAATAATTTCAAATCATCAATATTTTTGGTGCTAAATACAGCACGTGCAAAACTCGCCCATTCTTTTCTAAACTCTACCGCAGCAGAAGGATTAAAAGTAAGAGCATCTAATACGGCTTCTATAGCTGAAGCCGCACCTTTAGCATTTTTTGCTTGAATTTGCTGATAAATATAACCACTGATACCGTCCCAATCCACTACCATCTTACCGTTTGCATCGGTTTTAACCATTTCCCTACCTAAAGCAGATGCATAAATTTTCTGCATCCTGATGCTGCCTGCCACATACTCAGAAAATTTAACAAATTCATTTTCTAAAGCTTGGCCCGCATTCGGACCCGGATTACTACCCCAACCACTTTGCTCAAATGATTTGTCTGAAAGTTTTTCTAAAACAGTCAACTTACGGGCATCTATATTTTCCCCTCTGCTATTAGGCAAAACATCAGTAGCTCCCGCCCATTGATATATCAACGCATTCAGTTTTTCAGCAGAAGGATTATCTTCTCCCAAATATTCTTTCAGTTGAATCAAAAGGGTTTTATCTTGCGATACCGAATCACGCAAACTGTAAACCTGGCCGAACGGCATAATTTCAGGCAGTTTAGAGATTTCTTCTGTATGTGAAAATTGCTTAGTATAGGTTGTGCGAGCTCCATCGGTTTGAAACCATACATCTACCGCATCAGATGTGTGCCCATCTTTCCAAATAGCAGAAGAAGCCTGCTTATGCGAATTACCGTTTTCATCTACCGTGTTTGTTTCCGTATATTTCAGGTTTAAAGAAATAATTCCGGCATTATCTAAAGATTTTAATTCACCTATATCTGACACACCGTCGGAATCAACATCCTGCCAAATCTTAAATTCCTGCCAACGTACATCCTTCACATCAAGCAAACCATTATTGTTAGAATCATATTGTTTCAACGCTTCAAAGCCATTATCTGCAAACTTCCCGTCTGTAAGCAGTGAATTATTGCCAAACAGTTCACCACCATTATCAATCATACCGTTAGCATTCATATCCAAAGCCAATAAGCCGTCTTCTTTAGATACCCAACCTGTTTGTTTTGCAAAGCCGCTCTTGTTATGGTCAAAGTGAATATTATTACCAAGCCCGAGCGTTTTCACACCATCACCGTTAAGATCGATAATGATCGGAGAAACCATTTGGGCCGCATCATCCGCAGATATGATGAGTTCTCGCGCCCAGTCGATAAAGGTATCATCCAAATCAACATTATCCAGCCATTCCTTTGCTTTTTCTTATCCTCATCACTAATCGGAATAACCTTAACACCTTCGGGATCATGGCCGGCTTCAAACCATGCATTCAGATCAGAAGACGGTATCGGCTTCCCTGAATCAACATCAATCACAATAAACCCTTGCCCCGCATCGGTAACAATATTTTGCAGTGAATGACTATTCCATAAAGCATCCACACCATCGCCTTCAGTTTTAGAAAGATCCTGCCAATATTTTTCCTGAGCTTTTTTGCCTGCATATTTCCCAACCAAACTCATCGGATGCTCCAAAGTCCAATTATTGATATTGAGGCCATGATCCTTAAAAACATTTTTATGAAAATCCCTCATTTGCTCAAAGGAAATATCTGATGTAGTTTTCCCTCCATCTCGTTCAATATTTTTAACCAATGTATTCAAATAACTGTTCGCCATATCGATCCGTATATTGTTTAATTGGCTTTCTGAAAAGGTTTTACCTGAAGAAGCGGCCATAAAATTCAATGCCGCCTGTCCGGTAACTGTTTTACCAGAGGCTACACCGCCCGCCCAGCCCGCATAGGTGTAGCCCTTGCTTTGCAGCGACTGATAAACCGAAATCGCACCACCCACACCATTCTTATTTATTTGGTCTTTATAATTGTTGATATCTTGTTGGGTAATTATTCCTGCCATCATTCATTCTCCTATTAATAAACTACACATCAAATAGGCCTGTCTGAAACAGCTTGCTTACACCGTTTCAGACAGGCATCTTCAAATGGATTTTTAATCTGTTTCCCTGCTCAGTTTCCGTATCAATGGCCTCCGGCTCGGTAATAAAACTGCGCACGGCTTTTTCCGCTTCCGATTCGATTTTTTTCCAATCTTTCAAAACTTGACGATCATAGCTGAGTGAAAGATCTATTTTCATATCCTCCAACATCACTACAGAGTGACTACACGGGGGTTGCTGTACTTTCCTATTCGAGCATACGATATAAGAAGTAATATTTCCTGCTTGATTCCTCGCCACAAAAATATCTCTGTCATTATAGTTTCTTAAGGCAATTTGCCCATAATCCACATCCTTGGGTAAAACATACACTTCCAAACCAAATTGCCTTTCCTGCAACTTAATACGAGGTGGAGGAATATCATGAGCAGCCAACCTGTTTAAATATTTTGCAGGCATAACAGGGTAACGGGAACCGCTCAACACGGTAACACTTACCCATGCATTACCCGGAATATTGTGTTCGCGTTCGTATGCCCTATCCGAATCTTTACGCAAATGCCGCAACAACCCGTCTGTATAACGCATGTCGAAACCGAACGATTCAATTATCGATTGATAGGTGCGTATCGGTGGTTTATAGTTTCTGTTCTTCTCCGGATCCCAACCGGGGGAATCATCGTATTCCAACAACCTAGCCACAAAAGCCGACAGCTTTACCGGCTTGCCGCCCAGATTGCCTATCTGGTAAGGATGCTTATATTCGTCTCTCGGATAACCCGCCGGAATCAATTGCCCCGGCCTGAAATAAATCGGCCCCCGATCAGGTTTGGGATGCAAGTGTTTTTGAATGTAATGGTAACAGGCGGCAAACGTAAACACGGTTGCTCCCGCAATGAGCATGGCCAACAAGAATTTTACCGGTTTAATAGGCATATTCTCTCTCCATATCAATTATGCATTTTCTATAGTATTTATTAAATCTATTGACAATGCCTGTCTGAAAAGGTTTCAGACAGGCATGGGTAAGTTTTTGCTCTTTATTAATGCCGCAGAGGCGAATCTGGCGCCGCCGTTTTTCATATAATCCACCGCATCTATCTTCAGCGCTTCTCTATCCGAATTATTCGGCCGGTTCATCCGGCTCTTCATATCCGCACAGCTAGGCGGTGTGGGCGAATTCCATAAATAACGGGACAACACCCTGTCCACGGTTACTTGATCTACGGTTAAAGGTTTTTGATTGGTTGCCATAATTTTCTCCTCTTAAAAGTTTAAATAAAGTTCATCAAATACCGTAATAATAAGGTTGCCACAGAATATCCCCGCAATTGTTCATAAAGAATATTTCGGAAGATTTGATTTGAAATGTTTTTTCTTTAGGGTAAAAAAATATGGGCCGGGTAAAAGCTGCTTTGCTTCCAAATAAAAATTGCCCACTCCGTAATCACGAATATCGATATTATCCGGAATACGGTTTTCAGGAAGAATTTGACCGTCTTCTACATGGGTGATCAATCCATCCGGACGGACACGCGGCAAAACCTGCTCTTTCGGCAAAACCGTGCAGCAATCCGCACCGAATAAATTATCCGAGTCGCTATAATCCCGCCGGTTGAGGGAATACGGTTTGGCTTGCTGATTTGTGACATAAGCGCGGAAATCGGCGCTTGATTGGATTTCTTTTGCGCCGAACGCTCTTAACTGCTCTTCGCTGATCGGATCTTCCATTTCCAATAGCAACTTATCCCATTGCGCATTGGTATAACCCTGAGGCAGAAACCAAACCCGGCAATCCGTTTCACTGCGCGCGCAGGCCGAAGCAGTTTCCGCCCTGCCGCCCTGATTGGTGGTTCGGTTCGCTTGGAATGCCTCGGCTTGAGCCAACAGCTTTTCTACGAAGCCTTCCATTGCCTGTTGCCGCAATTCTTCCGGACGGTAAAATTTCCTATCCCGCCAGCAGTAGCCCGCCCTGTTTTTCTCGCGGTATTCCGCTTCGGATACGCCCTCTGGTTTCGGATCTTTCGCCATCAGGTTTTTCCAATAGGCGTATTTGTCGTTCGGCGGCCCAATAAAAACATAATAAAAACCATAACCTAAACCGACCGTTACCAATAAAAAAACCGCCATGATTTTTATCAAAATCCGACGCTGTTTTTGCTTCTCTTGGGAAGTGGGTGTTGTTTTGTTTATCCGATAACTCATGGTTTATCTGCCTCCTCCGTATCAATCTTTTTTAATCAAATCCATTGACAATGCCTGTCTGAAAAGGTTTCAGACAGGCATGGGTGGGGGTGCAGAGCATCAATCCTGCGTAAAGTTGCTGCCATTGTTCCATCTCCTTAATAACAATCAATTTAAATCTGATTCTTCATAATAATAATACGGATAATCCAACATATCCCCGCAATTGTTTAAAAAATAAATATCGGTAAACCGGGATTTATAGGTTTCTTTTTGCCTGTGATTTTTTTGATATGCGATTTTATCCAATCCCGTAGACAGTTCACGGGTTTGGAAGTAGAAATTACCTATGCCTTGCTCTCTTATATCCATGTGAATAGGAATGCGATTTTCATACGGAAAAATTGCAGTACCGCTACCATACAATTCTTTATGCTGTATGCTTTGTATCTGTTCTGCCGTAATCACGCGGCAACAATCAGAACCATAAACTGCTTGTCCAAAACCCCTACCAACCAAGCTAAATCCTTGATTCTCGTTTTGCTTCATGTATTGCACCATATCCTCCGCCGAATTGAGTGCTTTTGCCTGATATACGGCCAATAAGGATGGATCTGAAGGATGGATACCGGAATGGAATTCTTCATCCCAGCGGGCATTGCTATAATCAACCGGCAAAAACCAAACACGGCAATTCAGGTCATCACTGTGGCAAAAACCGTGAGTAAGCAATGTTTCCCATTCGTCATTTACATTGATTGTTTTTACTCGTTCATTGCGGTAGGCATCTGCGATATTCATTAGGTATTTGACAAAACTGACCATCGCTTTTTGCTGTAATTCCTCTCGGGTGTAGAATTTCCTATCTTTCCAGCAATAGCCTGCTTTATTTTTTGCCCGGTATTCTTCTTCGGAAACAAACAACGGCTTGGGATCTTTCGCAACCAGTGCTTCCCAATGTTGATACAGGCTAGGCACTCTGGTTTCATAAAGATAAGTGCCTACCGCTGCCATCACCATGCACAAGAGTAAAAATATCAATGCCGGCAACACATAACGTCGCCGCTTTTTCTTTTGGGTTGGTGTTTTGTTTGCCGGATAATCCATTTTTTATCTGCCTCCTCCGCATCAATCTTTTTCAATCAAATCCATTGACAATGCCTGTCTGAAAAGGTTTCAGACAGGCATTGTCAAGTGGAAACACGTTTATTCGACCTCGCTGATCTCTGAAGTAAAGCGGCTGAACCTCCACGCGCCGCCGGGGAAACCTTTGCACATACCTGTGTGCGAATCTTCCGCCAAAACAAATTTTCTGCCGTTCCATGCCCATATGCTGAAGCCCCAACAGTCTCCCAAGCCCCTGCCTTTAAATGCGGAAAAAATCCTACCTGCTTTGTAGCCTTCGTCATTGCCGCCGTGCCCACCGCCGACTTTCTGTATTACCTTGCTCATCTGGGCGTTCATCACAAAATAGGCGTCGGAGCTTTGGTATGCACCGGCAACACACGGCACTTGCAGCAAGGTATGCCGCTTATCCAAAAGATGCACCGTTATGCCGGTTTCTTGGTACCGGTTGCAGAATTCAACCATGTCTTTTTCCGGATCGGGGTATTGCCGCAATAATGCCTCCAGCTTTTTAAACTCGGTGCTTTCAGCCTTAATCTCGCGCGGTTCGGCTTTGGCTACGGCAGGTATGCGGATAGCCGGTTTCACGCGCGGCTGCAATACCGCATGCCGGCTTTTGCCTTTGCGGATTAGGGCGGAAGGTGTGTTAACACGCTGCTGGAATTCGTCCATTTTGAGCAACACCGCCGCAGCGCCTGCGTCCGAAACCTGCCAGCGCTGCCTGCCGGCACGCAACTCAATCCGGCTTTTGTGTTTCAGGGCTTGCAGCAATGTTCGCGTTTGCCAGGCGGAAAGTTTGCCGCCTTGCCCGTTGTCCGCCAGCTTTACTCTACCTGTCTGCCTGCCGTTGATCCGCAAAGACGCCTCGTTGAAACTGCCCGCTTCCCCTTGCGGGTCAAAAGCATAAAATAAAATTTCCCCTTGCACGGGCGCCTGCTTGCCCGCCTTTCTGCTGAAGGAAACAGACACGGGATGCTCGAAATCTTCTTCCGCCTGATAACCCGCCGCGCGGCAAAAGCCGGTGTTGTCGCAGGCCAGCTCCCAATCATGACGGCTGAACATTATCCCTTCCAAAGCTTTGCCATCCGCCTGCGCTCCCGCGCAGGCAGCCGACAAAGCAACCGCACATACTGTAAACCGGGCAAACACTTCCTTTCCCCCTCAATGAATATTGAACATATCAGCCGCTCTTCTTCCATTATTAAAACAATATATTAAAAGCACGCTATAATTTGGAAATTACAACATCCACATCATGCCGGAGATCTACATGCCCAAATCCAACCGTATTCTTTGCCGCGAAATGAGCCTCTTGGCTTTCAACCGCCGCGTGCTGGCGCAAGCGCAGGATACCCGCGTTCCGCTGTTGGAGCGGCTGCGCTATTTATGTATCGTTTCTTCCAACCTCGACGAATTTTTCGAAGTGCGCATGGCTTATCTTAAGCGCGAGCACAAAGCCCGTCCCGGCCTTTTGCTCGACAGCGGCCTCACGCCTGCCGAAACCATTGCCGCGACCACGCAAGAAGCGCGTGCAATCATCCGAGAGCAATACCAGCTCCTCAACGACGAGCTGTTCCCCCGTCTGCGCGAAGAAGGCATCAGCTTCTACCGCCGCCGCGAATGGAGCGCGGCGCAACGCGCATGGATTGAAGACTATTTCGACCGCGAGCTGCTGCCGATACTTACCCCCATCGGGCTCGACCTTTCCCATCCGTTCCCCCGCCCGCTCAACAAATCGCTCAACTTCGCAGTTGAACTGGAAGGCACGGATGCTTTCGGCCGCGCATCAGGCATGGCCATCATACAAGCGCCCCGCATTCTGCCGCGCATCGTGCGTATGCCGGACAACCTGTGCGGCAAACGCTGCGGCTTTGTGTTCTTGTCATCCATTCTGCATGAATATGTACACAAACTCTTCCCCGGCATGACCATCAAAGGCTGCTACCAATACCGCCTCACGCGCGACAGCGACCTCACGGTTGATGAAAGCGACCTGCAAAACCTGCGCAAAGCCATTCAAGACGAATTGCGCGACCGCGAATACGGCGACGGCGTGCGCCTCGAAGTGGCCAACAACTGCCCCGAACACATCAGCGCGTTCCTGCTCGACCAGTTCAAGCTCACCGAAAACGAGCTGTATCAAATGGAAGGCCCGGTTAATCTGGTGCGCCTGATGGCCGTGCCCGACATGGTTGACAGGCCGGATTTAAAATTCCCGCCGAAATCAGCCGTTCTGCCGCAACGGCTGGCCAAAGGCGAATCGGTAATCGATGCCGTCCGCAAAAAAGACATTCTGCTGCACCATCCATACCAATCATTCGACCCGGTGGTTCAATTTATCCGCCAAGCCGCTTACGACCCCGATGTGGTGGCGATGAAAATGACCATCTACCGCACCGGCACCCATTCGGAACTTGCCAATGCCCTGCTGACCGCAGCTTTAGCCGGCAAACAGGTTACCGTTGTGGTGGAATTGATGGCGCGTTTCGACGAAGCCAATAACGTAAGCTGGGCAAGCAGGCTGGAAGAAGCCGGCGCACAAGTGGTTTACGGCGTGTTCGGCTATAAAGTCCATGCCAAAATGGCGCTGGTTATCCGCCGTGAAGAAGGCAAACTAAAACGCTACGCGCACGTGGGCACAGGCAACTACCATCAAGGCACATCGCGCATCTACACCGATTTCGGTTTGCTCACCGCCGATGAAAGCATTACCGACGACGTAAACACATTATTCATGGAAATCACAGGCTTAGGCCAGCCAACGCGCCTGAAAAAGCTCTATCAAAGCCCGTTTACCCTGCATAATCTGATTATGCAGAGCATCCATCAGGAAGCGCAAAACGCCCGCGCGGGCAAACCTGCCGCAATCAAAGCCAAGATGAATGCTTTGCTGGAGCCGACCGTAATCGAAGCTTTATACGAAGCATCGAAAGCCGGCGTGCAGATCGACTTGATTGTGCGCGGTCCTTGCGCCCTGCGCCCGCAGGTAAAAGGCCTGTCTGAAAACATCAGGGTGCGTTCCATCATCGGCCGCCAGCTCGAACACGCCCGCGTTTACTATTTCTACAACAACGGCGCGGAAAACACCTATATTTCCAGCGCCGACTGGATGGGCAGAAACTTCTTCCGCCGCATCGAAACCTGCACGCCGATTGAAAACCCCGATTTCAAAGCCCGCGTAATCCGCGAAGGCTTAACGCTTGCTTTGGCCGACAACCAGAAAGCATGGGAAATGAACGGCGACGGAAGCTATGTTCGTATCATTCCTGCAGAGGGCGAAAAGCCGGTCAACTTGCAGGAAGACTTATGGGAAGAATACAGCGGCTGATCTGTTATAGTTAATCAACTTAAAAACAGTACGTCCGAGTATGTCGGTATCGTTATTATGTAAGTAGATTGGCTATAACCGCACCGACAAAAATGCCTGTCTGAAACATTCAGACAGGCATTGTATTTATGACCGTTTATTCTTCTTCCGGCTTGTCTTCTTCTGATTTGTCAAAGTTCAAATCCTTGCTGCCCGACACATTATAAATTTTCATAATGTCGCTCAAAATCGCTTTAAAGTCGATTTCCAAATCTTTCAAAAGCCCGGTTCTGATGTCAAACACCCAACCGTAAACAATCGGATAACCCTGCTTCACATAAAGCTTCTGAATCATCGCCATTTTGATGATGTTGACGCATTGCTCCTGCACATTCAATTCCACCAACCGGTCATAACGCGCCTGCTGGTCTTCAATCGCATCCAGCTCGTCTCGGTGCAGGCGGTACACATCGCGGATATTGCGCAGCCAGGCATTCAGCGAGCCGTGGTCTTGCTGTTCCATTGCCGCCGCCACGCCGCCGCAGTTGTAGTGTCCGCACACAATAATGTGTTTCACTTTCAAATAACGCACGGCATAACGGATCACCGACGAAGAGTTCATATCAATCGGGTTAACAATATTGCCCACATTGCGGTGCACAAACACTTCGCCCGGCTGCACGCCCATCAATTCTTCGGCGGTTACGCGGCTGTCGGAGCAGCCGATGTAAAGGAATTCGGGCGATTGGATGCGCGCCAGCGTATCGAAATAATGAGGGTCTTGCCTGAGCTTGGATTCCACCCATTTGCGGTTGTTTTCAAAAATAGCTTTATATGAATCGCTCATGCCATATTCCTTTTTACGATTAATGATGCGCCCGCTTCAGCTTTTAATCCGCTTGCCCAAAATCACCACATCCGCCCTGTTACCGTCCAAATCACACACTTCGGGCAACCTGCCCCACTCTTTGAAACCGAACGATTCAAACAAACGGATGCTGGCATGGTTATGCCCGAAAATCACGGCCAGCACATTTTCCATACCCAAAGACGGCGCTTTTTCCAGCATGTAGCGCAGCAAATCCTTGCCCACGCCGATGCCGCGCATATCGTGGCGAACATAAATGCTGATTTCCGCGCTGATATGGTAAGCCGGGCGGGGATAATAATCGCTGAAACTGCCCCACGCGAGCACTCCGCCCGTTTCGTTTTTCATCACATAAAGCGGGCGCTGCCCTTTATGCGCATCAAACCACGCCTGCCGCTCTTGGGTTGAAACCGGTATCAAATCGGCGGTAGACTGCCGGCCGGCAATGGTGCTGTTGTAAATCTCAACAATCTCAGGCAAATCGCTTTGCTCCGCAAGCATCATGGTATAACGCGGCATGGCGGATTCCTTTCAGACAGGCATTATGGAAATACGACAACGGAACGGCATATTTTATGGCTGAAGAAAGCTCACAACTTATCTTCCAAACTTATGCCCATTAAATCGGCCAAATGTTGGGCCGCTGCGCGAAACTCAGGAATATCTTCAGGCCGGCTATGCACAAACTGCAACAAGGTTAATTCAGGAGCCGGATAAGGCCTGCGGTATTCCAATGTTAAGTAACGGTCTCCTGCTCTGGTTTGAAACTGATAAATCAGGAGATTATGCTCATCCTGCACGGCAAGTTCGCGAATACACTTGCCGTTATCCAGCTGATAAAGCGTTCTTTCCGCCGAAACAAACCGCCAGCCTTCCGATAAACCGAGGTGTATCGACTTTTCCCTCGCCTTAACCCGCCAATATAAATTGAGCAGAATAAAAGCCAAACACACGATAAACCAAACCAAGCCGGCATAATCCAAAGCAACCGCCAAAACCAGCAAACCCACCAAAACAATCAGCGTTTTTTCGATATAGGAAAGATAAGGCGCAAATACTGAAGGGGATGCCACCAACACCGGCCACTGAGCCCGCCCATCCGCAGAAAGCAGGTCGTGCAAAACTTCCCGCCCTGTTTTCACAACTGTTTCATCCATATTTTTCAGACAGGCATTGTGGTCAACGTATCAAACCGGAGATTTCTTTAAACGCCTCGTGTTTCGCATCTTGCAGCAATTGGAACAATACGCTTTCCACATTGCTCACAACCGCACCCGCATCCCTCATCTGTTGCAAAGCATTGTCTTTGTTTTGCAGCTTGCGTGAAGAAGTGCATTCAAACGGCACATAAACCTGAATGCCTGCACGGGTTAAGTCCAACACGGTTTGCAGCATGCACACATGGGTTTCCGCCCCAATCAGTATCACATTCTGCACTTGCCTGTTGGCCAGCTTTTTCTCGATTTCCGGCAAATAAGCGGAAAAACGGGTTTTCTCATAAACCGGAGCATTTTGGGTAAGCTCGATAATTTCCGGCAGGGTCTTACCCAAACCTTTGGGATACTGCTCGGTTACCTGAATCGGAACATTGAGCTTATTCAAACCTTTCAACAAAACCGTGCAGGATTGCAGCATCACTTCCGAAGCATGCAGCGCAGGCATCAAACGCTCTTGAATATCTACCGCAATACATTCGGTATTATTGGTTTTTAAGGGATTGGCCATTTCTTTACTCCGTTTGTGTTTATCAAAATGCCTGTCTGAATCTTTTTCAGACAGGCATTCCGTCATTATCCTCAACCTGCCGTTTTCATCCGCATACAGATGCTTTTTCAAAATCTGTATCCATTGTACAGCAAAACCTTATCGGGAATGATTCATTATAAGTCGTATAGTCGGCGCGCATAATAATACTTAGGCCGTATCCGCGCTCGACGAATGCCGGCCCCATCCATACTCCGATATTCGGTTTTCCGGATTTTCCCAAACGTTTTCATGGCTTCTTTCAGGATAAAGACAAACTTTTATAGTTAATCAACTTAACTATAGCGTGTCCGCAAATAAAATCGGCCTTGATTAACTTGGTAAACACGCCGGAAAAAATCCATACCGTTTTCTGTGATTACGGCCTGCTTTTCACCAATACGCTCCGTGATGGAGCCACTTTCGCAAAATCGGAAATAAATATTTCGGCCGGCTCTTTCTTCAATCAAAGAAAAGGTTTCCCCTCTTGTTTTGGTTAAAACAGAACAGGGTTCGGAAGTTATGATCAAATAACCGAAAGACATTTTTCCATCTTTTCAGACAGGCATCCGTAAAATAGTGATTTACAGATGCCGATATTTATTTCACTTTAGCAAACCCCGACACTTTGAGCATTACCGATAAAGTTGATTTGCAATATAAACTGATCTACTCAAGAACGGTAGTCGGCATTAATCGCCACATATTCTTTCGTTAAATCACAGGTATATACCACCGCCTTTTCCAAACCTTTGCGCAAGTCGATGCGCACGGTTATTTCCGGCTCGTTCATCACACGCTGCCCGTCTTCTTCGGTATAGCTTGCAGCTCTGCCTCCTTTTTCCGCCACCAAAACATCACCCAGCCACATCCGCAGATTTTCTGTATCCACATCCGCACCGGAATAGCCGATGGCTGCCAAAAGCCTGCCCAAATTCGGATCGCTGGCGGAAAAAGCCGTTTTCACCAATGGAGAATGCGCCACGGCATAAGCCACTTTGCGCGCTTCCTCGCGGCTCTCTGCATTCTCCACAGCCACGGTGATAAATTTGGTTGCCCCCTCGCCATCGCGCACAATGGCCTGCGCCAATTCAAGCGCCAAATCTTGCAGCAAAGCCTTGAGCTGGTCATAACGCGGATCGGCAATGTTGTCGATTTCACTCTGCCCGCACCGGCCGGTGGCGATGATCACAAAGCTGTCGTTGGTGCTGGTGTCGCCATCAACCGTAATGCTGTTAAACGTGGCGTCGGCGATTTCCTGCGTCATCAGTTGCAGCACCGGCTGCGCGATTTTGGCATCGCACGCGATAAAACCGAGCATGGTTGCCATGTTCGGGCAAATCATGCCCGCACCTTTGGAAATACCGGTGGCCGATACGGTGTGGTTTTGCCCCACTTTTTCCGAACGGCTGGCCGATTTGGGGATGGTATCCGTGGTCATAATGGCACGCGCGGCATCGGCCCAACCGGCCGGCCTCATGCGTGATAAGGCGGTAATGATTTTGTCGGAAGGCAGCGGCTCCAGAATCACACCCGTGGAGAACGGCAGCACCTGCGTGGGCTTGCAGCCCAATTTTTTGGCAACGGCCGCGCAGATTTCTTCCGCCCGCTCGCGCCCTTGTGCACCGGTGCCCGCATTGGCATTGCCGGTATTGACCACCAGCGCGCGTACGCCGTCTTCATCAAACAGGTGCTGTTTGGCAATATGCACAGGCGCGGCGCAAAAGCGGTTTTGCGTAAACACGGCGCCGACGGTGTTTTTCTCGCTCAATACAAACAGCGTCAAATCATCGTGTTCTGCTTTCTTAATGCCTGCCTGGCCTACAAAAACACCCACGCCGTCTATGCTCAATAACTCATCGCGCTCTTTTTCGCATAAATTGACTGCCATTATTTTTCTCCTTGTTGTTTTTCATCGTTAGCATCCGCTTGCGCCAACTTGGCTGCACGTTCTGCCGCATACGCTTCCTGAATGCGGTGGCGGTAACGCGCGCCCGCCAAATGGTAAAACGGCTTGGGGCTGAACTGGCGCGATACTTGCGAAGCGAAAATCGAGCCTATCAGCAACCAGAATAACAAGTTTTGGCTGCCGGTCATTTCCATCACCACCACGCTGGCAGTGAGCGGCGATTGCGTAGCGGCTGCCAAAAATGCCGTCATACAGATCAATACCACCACATTCGTGCCAATCTGTATGCCGGATAAATCAGAAATGTGCTGCCCTATCATAGCACCGATTGTGAGGCATGGCGTAAAAATACCGCCCGGAATGCCCGCCCAATAAGATAAAACCGTAGCCACCCATTTAGCCGCCGCAACACCGGCCGGCGCTTCATACACACCGCGCAAAGCATCCGAAGCCTGATGATAACCCGTGCCGAATGTTTCGCCTTGATAAAGCGTGCCCACCGCAGCCAAAAGCAAACCCATCACCCCTGCAAGCATCACAGGATGCTTTCTGACCCAGCCGCGAATCCGCACCGGCGTTACCGCATCCACGCCTTTTGAAAGCAAGCGGGCAAACAAGCCGCCCGCCACACCGCACGCCAATGCACAGCCAAGCACCCAAACAATCATATTGGGCAACTCAAACCCTCTGAATCCGCGGAAATAAGGGTTATTCCCCTCCAATGCCACCAACACGAAACCCGAAGCCAGAATGCCGATAAAAATCTGCCTTTCCCAACGGAGCATCACACCCCGCCCCAACTCCTCAATCGCAAACACTACCCCTGCAAGCGGCGCATTAAATGCCGCCGCCAAACCGCCCGCCGCTCCCGCCGCCAGCAAATCGTTTTCCTGCAAGCCTTTAAATGCCAGATTGCGCTTTTTGCACCAACGCCCCCATTCGGCCATTACCGCCGCACCAACCTGAACCGAAGGCCCTTCACGGCCGATAGACGCCCCGATAAGCATGCCGAAAAAAGTCAACGGGATTTTCAAAAGCGTACGCCCGAACTGCACCAAACGGGTTTTTTGGGCCCCATAAGGCAACGAAAGCGAAGCCAGCACTTGGGGAATCCCGCTGCCAGAAGTGTAAGGCGCATAGCGGCGGGTAAGCCAAGCAATCAACATCAAACCCAACGGTAAAGCCGCCCAGGCAAACCACGGGTATTGCTGCACCAATCGGGCATTTTCCTCCAATGCCCAATCCGCCATCTTAGCAAACACCAATGACACCAAAGACACCAAAGCCGCCCCCATCAACAAAAACGAAAAAGCAATCGTTTTGCGCGAGAGGCGGCGGGTTTGCGAAAGTTTGTGCGTTAGCGCGCGATCCATGCGGCGCCAGAAAGAAGGGTTATGTTCCATATAAAATAAAACAAATAGGTCAGATATTCAGGCAGCTTATATCTGTTTCTTTTTCAGACAGGCATACCGTGTTTGCACCGACACTATCAATAAAAGTTTCAATTTGAGCACCAGCCAAACCCAACCGTTCGGCTGGCAGGCTTTTCTAAAGAATGCGCCAAAAGAACACTCTTAAACCGTTGTATACCAAATTAAACCAAGTTTCCAGCCATCGTGTTGAAACCAAAACCAAACCGATACTGATCAGATAAGAAGCCGTGGCAAACAGCAAGGTAAAATTATCGTTAGGGCGCGGATGGCCGTTCAAATTGGCAATCCAGTTGCTCCTTAAATAAATTCCATATAAAAATTGGGCAAACACCACACTCAACACCAGCAGACCCAACGGCCTGAGTAAAAAGCCGGTGGCTGCAAGCACAAAAGCGAGTTTGAACAGAATCTCGTCAACCTGCCATCCCAAGCCCGCATCGTTACAGCGTTTCATTAATAACTTATGCTGATAATAAACCAATCCGCACCCGACCAAGATGAATACCGTGATGGTTCTTTTGGTGCTGAGCGACAAAACAGATTGAATCTGCCGCCCATGCGAAGCGGCCTCCAATACATCCCGCATCAACCACATCATCGCAAACAATATAATGATGGATGGGAAACAGTAAGCCGCAAAGCGGGCGCGGCTCAACCGGTTATTCGGAAAATTCCGTTGGTTATACTTCATTACAATTTATGCTCGAATAAAACGTTTATCTCTAGAACAAATAGAGCGGCAAAACCCATACTTCATACATACAGCATAAAAGCATCCGTTTCACAGCAATCACTTCCCGCATTGGGCATTATTTTTCGTTCAACACCCCTTCGCAAGCCCAAGCACCTCCGGCACAGCAACTCAGTTTGATACAGGCCGGTCAAAATGCACGGCAAGTAAGCTTATCGGCCAATACATCCCCTAATTTAACTGACCGGTAAACACTTCTTCTTCCGATGCTTCTACTTTAAAGTCTTCGTTAGCCCAAGCGCCCAAATCAATCATTTTGCAACGCTCGCTGCAAAAAGGGCGGTATCGGTTATCAGCAACCCATGCCACTTCGGCGCCACACGTCGGGCATTTCACCATCAATACTTCCGTCATAATATTGCCTTTTCCAATTCAACTGAAAATTTAATTATTTATAATAAGTAATGATAATGGAATTTTAATAAACAGAGGAGAAACCATCAGTCGATAACAGTACGGGTAGTAGGCAAAGCGCGAACAACATAGCAAGCAAGTTGCTTGACTATCTGTGGCTATTAAGCAAGCAGTATCGTTATGCCTGCGCCAGATATTGATAAAAACGATGCAGCCTTCCTACTTTTGCCTTTAATTCGTCCAATGTTCCAATATTGTTTAAAACATCATCGGCAATTGCACGGCGCTGCTCATCGCTGGCTTGCGCGGCCATAATCTTCCGCACTTCTTCTTCCTCTAACCCGCTGCGCTGCATCACACGCTTCAACCGGTTTTCCCGGCTGCAATCAATAAGCAGAACTCTGTCAACTAAAACACGGAATACCGGTTTCTCGGCTAACAAAGGAAGCTCTATCACACCATAAGGCCTGTCTGAATAAACAGATTGCTGCCGGCTTATCTCATCTGCAATCAACGGATGCATTAAAGCTTCAAGCTTGTGTTTGGCGGCTTCCGAAGAAAACACCAAATTTCTCAACTCTCCTCTTTTCAGACAGGCATGTTCATCAAACAAGCTTGCTCCGAATACTTGGCGGATAATAGGCAAAGCCTTACCCTTCGGCGCAGTTAACTGCCTACTGATTGCATCTGCATCAATCAACGGCACATCCAAATGCAAAAATTCGGCAGCAGCCTGAGATTTGCCACTGCCGATGCCTCCGGTTAACCCGATCCAAATAGTCATATCAATCCCGAAGAATTAAGCCACCAAGCAATGCCTTTCCGTAAAGGTTCGTTGGCAACAAAAGCCAACCAACCTGCAATCGCCAAACTTGGACCGAATGCAATCTGCTGTTGGGTATTGGCCACACGCATCACAATAGCCGCAACCAAACCCACCAAAGCCGCCACAAAGATAATTGCCGGTAATGTACTGATACCCAACCATGCTCCCAGTGCTGCAAACAGTTTAAAATCACCGCCGCCCATGCCATCGATACCGCGGATTTTTTTAAATAGATAATTAAGCAACCAGAGACCGATATAACCTACCACTGCGCCCAAAACCGCCTGCTGCAAAGGTACGAAATCACCCTGTAAGTTATAAATCAAACCCAGCCAAATCAGAGGCAGCGTTAAAGAATCAGGCAAGTATTGCGTGTCGGCGTCAATAAAAGTCAGCGCAATCAATATTGCCGTAAATACCAAGCCGCCCAAAGTGAGCCATGTCCAGCCGTATTGGTAAGCCATGACACCGAACAATATTCCCGTAAGCAATTCCACCAGAGGGTAGCGCAAGCTGATCCGTGTGTGGCAACTGCCGCATCGCCCTTTCAACAACAAATAACTCAGAATCGGAATATTCTGCCAAGCCTTCACACCTGCCCCGCATTTTGGGCAGCGTGAAGGAGGATGTGCCAAAGTAAAAGGCTTTTGCTCGTCTGCCGTCAGCCCAATGTTAAGATGTTCTTTAGCAAACAGTGTCCACTGTTTTTCCATCATAACCGGAAGACGGTAAATCACAACATTCAGAAAACTGCCCACCAGCAAACCGAACACTACTGCTATCGGCACAACAAACGGCGCGTAAATTTCAGCCACCATATTAGCCCACAACATTACCCAGATTGAACAAGGGCAGATACATGGCAACCAAGATCACACCGATAATGGAGCCTAAAACCACCATAATGATGGGTTCCATTAATGAAGACAATTGTGCAACAGCATTATCTACTTCATCTTCATAAAATTCTGCCGCTTTGTTCAACATGTCTTCCAACGAACCTGCTTCTTCACCAATGGAAGCCATTTGCAACACCATATTCGGGAAAAGCTCGGTGCTTTGCATACTTGAAGTTAACGACATACCCTGATTTACTTTCGCACGGATATCCTGTGTTGCTTCTTCATATAAAATATTGCCCGAAGCACCCGCCACCGAATCCAGCGCTTCAACCAAAGGTACGCCCGCGGCAAACAAGCTGGATGTCGTCCGCGCCCACCGCGCAATGGTTGCTTTTCTTACAATATTACCGAAAATAGGCATGCGCAACAGCCAAGCATCTACACGGCGTTGCAAGCTGGGTGAATTCTGCACTGCTTTAACAGCAGCAATCACGGAAGCAATCATCAAGATAATAATCAACCAACCCCACTCAACAAAGAATCTGGAAATTGTCATCATGACTTGAGTCAGACCCGGCAATTCGGCGCCCATCCCCTCGTATACTTTACCGAATTCTGGCAATACAAACATCATCATCACCATTACCAGGGCTATAGCAACCACCACGATGGCAATCGGGTAAGTTAAGGCACTTTTCACTTTCTTTTTAATGGCCTGGGTTTTTTCTTTATACAATGCCAACTTATCCAACAGGCTTTCCAATACACCGCCTGTTTCACCGGCTGCGATCAAATTGCAGTAAAAACGGTCGAAATATTTAGGATGTTTAGCAAAAGCCTTCGACATCGGGCTACCTTGTTCCACATCGCCGCGAACCTGCATCAGCAATTGCGTCATCGAAGGATTTGAGTGGCCTCGGGCAACGATCTCAAATGCCTGCATTACAGGCAGGCCTGCTTTCATCATAGTTGCCAGTTGACGGGTAAACACCGTGATGTCGGCTTGTGTGATTTTCTTCTTACGGGTGCTCTTTACTTTACTGATCCGCAAAGGTTTAATGCTGCGCCGCTGTAGCTTCTTACGCGCTTCTTCCTCGTCTTTGGCAACCACTTCGCCGCGAACGATTTGGTCGGTCAGCGTATTTTTGCCCTCAAACGTAAAACGTCTACCTTTGTCTTTTGTACCAATACCGAAAAGACCACCCGTATTTTGATTTGATGCCATTATTATTACCTTTAAATATTTATGATTGTTTAAAGTTTTGATTAATCATTTGTGCTCGCCAACACTTCTTCTAAAGAAGTGATGCCTTGCATAACTTTCAACAAACCGGCACGGCGCAAATCAACCATGCCTTCTTTATAGGCCATTGCTAGAATATCAACCTCATTACCGCCTTCCATAATCACACGCTGCATTTCCTCGGTAATCGGCATAACCTCATAAACACCGGCACGGCCTTTAAAGCCTTTTCCGCGGCAGCGGTCACAACCTACGGGGCGGTAAAGCGTCCAATCCTTCGCTAAATCTTCGTCCGTAAAGCCGGCGTGTTTCAATGCTTCAACAGGCGGGCGTTCCACTGGTGCTTTGCAGCTGCACAAACGGCGCAATAGGCGTTGAGCCATAATCAGGCTTACAGAACTAGCAATATTGAACGGCGCCACGCCCATATTAAGCAAACGGGAAAGCGTTGCCGGAGCGTTATTGGTGTGCAGCGTTGAAAAAACCATATGGCCGGTTTGAGAAGCTTTAATCGCAATATCCGCTGTTTCCAAATCGCGAATCTCACCCACCATGATGATGTCCGGATCCTGCCGCAAAAATGCTTTCAATGCAGAAGCGAACGTAAGGCCTTGCTTTTCATTAACGTTTACCTGATTGATGCCGGGTAAGTTAATCTCTGCCGGATCTTCTGCAGTGGAAATATTAACATTTTCGGTATTCAGAATATTCAAACAGGTATAAAGCGAAACCGTTTTACCCGAACCCGTAGGCCCCGTTACCAGCACCATGCCGTAAGGACGGTGAATAGCTTCCAGCAACAATTCTTTTTGGAAAGGCTCAAAACCCAATTGGTCGATATTAAGGGTACTGGCATCCGAGTTCAGAATACGCATTACCACTTTTTCACCAAACAAAGTAGGCAGTGTATTTACACGGAAGTCAATCGGGCGGCCGTGTTTGGAGAAAGCGATTTGGATACGGCCGTCTTGGGGAACGCGTTTTTCCGAAATATCCAAGCGCGCCATTACCTTAATACGCGAAGCCAGTTGGCCGCGTACAGCCAAAGGCGGCTGTACCACTTCCCTCAATTGGCCGTCCACACGGAAACGTACGCGCGCGACTTGCTCGTAAAATTCAAAGTGAATATCGGATGCGCCGACGCTGAGTGCATCTGACAGAGTTTTATGGATAAAGCGCGGAATCGGGCCGTCTTCGGCTTCTTCGTTATCAATATAAAGAGCCTGAGAGGAAGCAGCTATATCCTGCTCCAGGCTCATTTCTTTCAGAATCGAAGTGGAGCGCTGGTTTTGCCATTCCAGTATTGAATCCAGCTGGTCGCTGCGCACCACAACCAAGTCGAAAGTTACGCCGGCTGTAAATGCGATTTTTTGATAAGTTTGAATTTGCGTGGGATCGGCAACCGCCAGAAATACCTTATTGCCCCTCCTGAAAATCGGCAGGCAGCGGTTTTGCACCATTGCTTCTTCCGACAAAACATCGGTCAGCACGTTGTTTCTGGGATAATAAGACAAATCCAGTAAAGGATAATTGAACAGTTTCGCCAACAAGCCCGCCAGACCTTCCGGCGTAATAATGTTGGCCTCGAACAGCATGGGCGCAATATCTTTGTTGTGTTTCAGCGCTTCTTGAAATCCCGCTGCTTGTTCATTAGAAATAACCTGGCTTTGCACCAGAATACGAAGTAAGCCTACACTCATTTTCTTCAACCAATCTGAACATTATTTTGCGGCAGCTAACCGTCAAAATAGTGAGTCCCCAAATAGTGTTTTTAAAATTATGAAATAGTAAGATTATAGAATAACTTGTTATTGCATCATACCGGCTTGCTTAACTTTACCCTGCATTATGCAATATAAGAAAAATCGGCGTTTGTTTTATGAAGAAAATTGCAACTATTTTACGACAACACAGACCCAATGCTTTCAGACAGGCATCCGAACGGCAGAATGCCTGTCTGAAAAACACAAACGCCAGCCCGCCGAGCTTTCTGTTATATAATCAACGCCGCTTTCCATACTGCGCTTGATTACATAGCAAACCAACCTTAAAGGCCAACACATGAACCCACACACCCTTCCCGACCCCCGCCCTTACCCGGCCGATCCGGTTAAAAACGATTTATTGCTTTATGCCGGCCAGATTGCCCATTCGAGCAGCGGCGCACAAACCAAGCTGGCGGAAGAATCACTGCGCGCAGGTATTTTCGGCATGTTTCAGCAAAACCATTACCTGGGTTTGTCGGTAGCCATGAGCATGGTGCCGGATGCTGCTACTTACCGTGCATTATTAAACAATCTGGACGATGTGTTGCAAGCCAAAACCGATGATGAAATCCAATGGTTTGCTTTGCCCGTGGTGTTAGTTGCGGGCTGCAACCAAGATTTGGAAATTTCCGGCAAAGCGCCCACTATCGAGCTTGCCGCCTGTTTGGCCAACTATCCGCACACCCGCGCGCTGACTCATGCCACTTGGCTGCCGAACTTGGTTTCAGCCTCCCGCCTTTCCGCCGTCAACGCAGGCCAATGGTTTGCAGCCAAGCAGAATCTCGATGCCGCCGCCGAATTGGCCGCTTCTTTCCCTGAAGAAACCGTTGCCATCCCATCTGGCCAATCGGTTCATGTGGTTTTTGCTTTAGGCTATGGCAGCCGTGCCGTTTTGCCGGTTCCCGGCACCAACCTGCGCGAAGCCGCACTACCGCTGATGCAGGTATGGCAGGAAAATTTAGCCAAACCGAAACTCACGCTCTTTACCAACCCTCTGTCGCCCGCCACTCCGCTGCACGCCCTTACCGAAGGCAGCCACATGCGCTTGCGTATGGCTTTGGATGTGTTTGCTGCCAATGCCATCCGCGCCATCCGCCTGCAAAGCCCGCGCGTCGGCGTGGTGGCAGCCGCACAAGCAGGCGGGAAACTGGTTTTCGGCTTCAGCGCCACCGACCACCGCTTCGGCCTGCAACCGCAAGTATTTTCGTGGCCGCTCTCCCCGATGGACCGTATCGAAACCATCCAGCAAGACTTTTTAGATTTGATGGTTGAATGCCAAGTGGAACATATCCGCCTGCTGCATGATGTTTTGCCTGAAAACGGCGAGCTGCCCGATTACGAACAGGCGCTGAAACTGGCAGGGCACAACCCTTTGTTTTCCCAAGAAGCCTAAAACAGGCCAACATTTAGGAACACGCATGAAACACACCCGAAACATCTTATTCGTGTGCCTCGGCAACATCTGCCGCTCGCCGATGGCGGAATATGTGTTCCGCCACAAAATTCAAGCAGCCGGGTTGGCAGACCGGATTAAAACCGACAGCGCAGGCACTTCCGGCTACCACGACGGCGAAGGCATGCACCGCGGAACAGCCGCTGTTTTGCGAGCCAAAGGCATTGCCCACGATGATTTTGTCAGCTCGCGCGTGCACCCCTCCGATGCCGATAAATTCGACCTGTTTATCGTGATGGACGACAGCAATCTTGCCAATTTGAAACAAATCGTCCCTTTACGCGACGACCGGGTTGTTAAACTTACCGACCTGATTCCCGAATCCGGCTACACACATGTGCCCGATCCTTACTATACCGGCGATTTCGAAGAAACTTTCCGCTTGGTTGATGCCGCCGCCGATGTATTGCTCAACCGGCTCCAAACAACAGATTAATGCCGCACATACACAAAATGCCTGTCTGAAAAATGTTTTCAGACAAACTTAGATTCGAATTTCAAGTGCAACACTCAGACAGTAGAGGTTGGAACCGGTTTAAGAATAAAACACTTGGCGTTTCATAGCCAAGTGTTTTTCTTGGCCTATGGTTCAGTTCATCCTGAACCCTGCGTATCTCCCGATGGCTGATGTTGCGGAAATCGGTTTGTTTGGGGAAATATTGGCGGATGAGTCCGTTGGTATTTTCATTCAGCCCTTTCTCCCAAGAACGGTAGGGGCGGCAAAAATAGGTTTCCGCCTCCAATGCTTGGGCTATTCGGATGTGTCGGTAGAATTCTTTGCCGTTATCCATGGTAATGGTATGGACTCTGGCTTTATGCGCCTTCAATACCTTGATGACGGCGTTGGCAGTGTCTTTGGCTTTGAAGTTCTTCAACTTGCAGATGATGGTGTAGCGGGTAACCCGCTCGACCAAGGTCAGTAATGCGCTTTTCTGATCTTTGCCTACGACGGTGTCGGCTTCCCAGTCGCCGATGCGGGATTTTTGGTCGACGATGGCGGGTCGGTTTTCAATGCCGACGCGGTCGGGTACTTTGCCTCTGCTCCATGTACTGCCGTAGCGTTTACGGTAGGATTTGCCGGCTATTCCGAGATGCTGCCGCAAAGTGCCGCCGTTGCTTTTGTCTTGACGCAGATAGCGGTAAATGGTGCTGTGGTGGAGTGTGATTTGGTGGTGTTTGTGCAAATAGGCGCACACTTGCTCGGGGCTGAGTTTGCGGCGGATGAGGGTGTCGATGTGTTGAATCAGCCGGGAATGGAGCTTATAGGGCTTTCTTTTGCGCTGCTTGGTAAGCCGGCTTTGCTGTTGGGCTTTTTCGGCACTGTATTGCTGCCCTTGTGGGCAGTGCCGTTTGATTTCGCGGCTGATGGTGCTTTTATGGCGGTTAAGCCATTTGGCGATTTAGGTGACGGTGTGGTGGCGGGATAGGTATTGGATGTGGTATCGTTCGTCTTGGGTCAGTTGTGTGTAGCTCATTGGCAATCTTTCTTGCAGGAAAGGCCGTATGCTACCGCATACCGGCCTTTTTCTGTTATGGAAAGTTGCACTTCAAATCCGAATCCGCCAGGCATTCAACGTCTAGGGCTTTGAAAGACAAACCATCTATAGTTAATCCAATTACATAATAACGATACCGTCATATTCTGGCTTGACTCAAGTATCTCCTAAACTTACCGGAACTCAAGATACTCGGGGCAAACCCGAGTATAACAAACGTACTATTTTTAAGTTGATTAACTATAAAACAAGGGGCATCAACGAACTGTATCTGAAATTGTACCGACGCTTGGTAACACATGCATATAGCAAACACCTTTCTGCGGTAATGTAGAATTTAGACGCATGTTAGCTTCAGCGTAAAGCGCATATGAAGCAAACTCAGACGTGATGTAGGTACTAAAGCGATTATCTTTACCATATTAAACGTGGCTGATAAGGTTATATCGAAATCGTTGCCTACGCACCCTTAGCCCCCCTAACGGAATCTGTATTCCGTTCCAACCAATACAACTACCCTTTCAAAAGAATAAGCGCCGCCATCAACAATGCCTGTCTGAAAACTTTCAGGCAGGCATTTTGTTATAATCACAACCTTTAAATTCCCTCACACACAAACACACCATGCAGCAGCCCGACTTCACCCAAACGCTCTCCCGCGACCGCCATTTCCTGCAAAACGCCTTCAAAAACCCCAAACGCTTCGGCGGCATCGAAGCAGTGCAGAAAAAATACCAAAAATCGCACGACGTATTTTTAAAACGCCAAGCCGCGCTGCCCAAGCCGCAGTATGACGGCACGCTGCCGGTACACGAGCGTTTGAATGACATCAAAACCGCCATTCAAAACAACCAAGTCACCATTATTTGCGGCGAAACCGGTTCGGGCAAAACCACCCAGCTCCCGAAAATCTGCTTGGAGCTTGGGCGCGGTGCGGCGGGTTTGATCGGGCACACGCAGCCGCGGCGGTTGGCGGCGCGGTCGGTGGCGGAGCGGATTGCCGAAGAATTGGGCAGCAACATCGGCCAAACCGTCGGCTACAAAGTGCGTTTCAACGACAACACCTCGCGCGATGCCTATGTGAAGCTGATGACCGATGGTATTCTGCTCGCCGAAACGCAAACCGACCGCTTCCTCACCGCCTACGACACGATTATTATCGACGAAGCGCACGAACGCAGCCTCAACATCGATTTTCTGCTCGGCTACCTGAAACAGCTTCTGCCGCGCCGCCCCGATTTGAAAGTCATCATCACCTCGGCCACCATTGATGCCGAGCGCTTTTCCAAACATTTCAACAACGCGCCTGTGCTGGAAGTGAGCGGCCGCACCTTCCCCGTCGATATTCTCTACCGCCCGCTGCATTCGCAAGACGAAGACGAAGCGGAAATCGAGTTGACCGACGCGATTGTCGATGCCGCTGACGAACTGGCGCGGCTGGGCGGCGGCGACATTCTGGTGTTTCTGCCCGGCGAGCGCGAAATCCGCGAAGCCGCCGAAGCCTTGCGCAAATCGCCACTGCGCCGTGACGACGAAATCCTGCCGCTGTTTGCCCGCTTGTCGAACGCCGAACAGCACAAAATTTTCCACCCGAGCGGCAGCAAACGGCGCATCGTGCTGGCGACCAACGTGGCCGAAACCTCGCTTACCGTGCCGGGCATCAAATATGTGATCGACACCGGTTTGGCACGGGTCAAACGCTATTCCGCGCGCGCCAAAGTGGAGCAGCTTCATGTGGAAAAAATCTCCCAAGCCGCTGCCCGCCAACGCTCCGGCCGCTGCGGCCGCGTATCCGCCGGCGTAGCCGTGCGCCTGTACAGCGAAGAAGATTTCAACGAGCGCCCCGCCTTTACCGACCCCGAAATCATCCGCAGCAATCTGGCAGCAGTGATCCTGCGCATGGCCGCGTTGAAACTGGGCGATGTGGCGGCGTTTCCGTTTCTCGAAGCGCCTGACCAGCGTTATATTAATGATGGCTTTCAGGTGTTGTTGGAACTGGGGGCGGTGGAGGAGGCCGTCTGAAAACGGGCAGGTAAACTAAAAATGCCTGTCTGAAAAATAATTTTCAGACAGGCATTTAGCTAAATACTAGGTAGATTTTGTTTAATAACCTGTAAAAGCTCACTCTCTTGATTTTTTAATTGTCGTATTAGCCATTTCTCAAACTCATCTTTTCTCGTACTTTTTAATATTGAGGCTGTTTTATTTAATAACCCACCTTTGCTCTCATAGATTTCCAATAGTTTATCTATGTCACCATTATTAAAACAAGTTTCAATTTCATCTTTCATTTCAGAAATCCATTGTTCTATTTGGTTATTTGCTAAATTTCTCACTTCTGAAATAAGCAAATTTTTCATTTGGTCACTACTATAACTTGCTGATAAATTAATATTTTTTAAGTACCTATCAATATGTCTTTGAATCCGTTTAATTACAAATTTATCCAGCTTATCATCTCTTAAATTTTCTTTAATAAAATCTAATAGATTTTCTTTATACTGAGCTAATTTCCCTTCTAATTCTACATCACGAAATCCTTCTAATTTTAATATTTCTTTTGCTGTGGAAGTTAAGCTAAAAATATTTTCAATTTCAGAAACTGCCAATACTTTAATATTCAATGAATTTAAAGAATCTATTTCAGACTGTTCTCTTGTATCACGATCAACTATGCCAGCACATCTTATATTTAATAGTGGCATATCTTGATTTAACTTGTCTAAGGAAGAGACTGCTTGAATAACATCTTTGCAGGAGCCTTTTGGAATAATTGTCCATTCTGGATAGCAATGCCGATAAATTTCAATGTCTAAGCTAGTATTTCCTCCTTCAACAAAAAGAATAGGTTTCCGGCTACCTAAAATTAATGTAACAGTTTGTTCATCAAATTCGCTATCAGGCACGGCTGCAATATTCCAAGCAGGGTCAGGGTAATAGCTATGAATAACATATTTTTTGGCTGCTCTGGTTGCGGCAAATTCAATATCGTGTGTAATCATTATAAAAGCGCAATCAGGGCGCAGCTCTTCAACTTTATCCCATAGATTTGAAATAATTGATTTATGGATATGTAATTCAGGTTCATCAAAAATTAAAATTGAATTTTCATTAGCAGAGAGTACCTGGCCTAAAATGTAAAATACAGCACGTTCACCATCACTCATTTCTGATGCTGAGTATTGGCTGTTTTCTGTATTTATAGAAGAAACCTGAATATCATCTGCTGTTAAATGCAGCTTTTTATGTGGCAATAATAGTTCCCAAACTTTTTTTAGTTTATCTAGCTTCGTCTCACTTTCTGTAATTGCTATACCTTGATTAATTTTTTGGTTGTTTGCAACAGCAAGGTTATTTTGCTGAGCAAATAAATATTGGAGAAGTTGGTTAAAATCATTTAATAGTGACGTTGATAATTTATTATTCCAGCGAGCTGATTTTCTATCATCAACTGTTTTAGCCCAACTAGAATTACCATACATAAGGCTTAGTTTAGCTCGGTTTTCAGGTATTTTATCTACACTTGGGTCTAAATTTAGCGCCCTATGTGCTGAAATTCGATGTGCTTTTTCTCCTAGTTGTTCTTCTAAATAAACTGCTAATTTCGTTTTTCCTGAACCATTCGCTCCAATGATAATGGTTGTTTCCCCTGATTTAATAGTTAGTTCTTCATTTTTAAGCTCTGGTAATGAATCGGTTTTTTTAGCAATATTTAATTTTTCTTCAAACATAAGTATTCCTTAGCAAGTAATTAAAGAATTTTTAGCTAAATGGATTAATTAAAAATTCCTACTCCATACAACGGCACATTCACCAGCCAATCCTGTTCCCGATAATCCGCCATGGAAAACCGCACCGCCTGCTCGGGCTGAAACTGTTCCACATACACTTTCAAACTTTTGGCTTTCAAATTTTCTTCCGCTTTCACTTCAATGGGAATGACCGACTGCCCGCATTGCAGCACAAAATCCACCTCCGCCGTACCGCGTTCGGCAGCCCAATAGAACACAGGGTTTTCCTGCCTGGCAACCAGTTGTTGCAAGACATATTGCTCGGTTAATGCGCCTTTGAATTCGGTGAAAATACGGCTGCCTTCCAGCAAAACGCCGGCATCCAAATGGCTTTGTGCGGCGAGCAGGCCGACGTCCAATCCATACAGCTTAAAAGCGTTGTCTTGATATGCCGAAAGCGGCAGATGTGGTTTTTTGATGCGCGGCACGCAATGCACCAAACCGCTGTCTTTGAGCCATTGCAGGGCAATTTCATAATCCTTGCTTCGTGCGCCTTTTTGCAGTTGCGAGTAGATAAATTTTTTGTTTTCTTTGGCAAGCTGCTCGGGAACGGACGACCAAATCGACCGCACTTTTTGTACGGTTTGCCCGTCTTTGATGTGCTTGGAAAAATCCTGCTCATACGCCAACAGCAAATTGCGCTGTACTTGGCGAACCGCATCGAAATTTTGCGTATCAATAAATGTTTGCACCGCTTCGGGCATGCCGCCGACAAAATAATATTGGCGCAAGAGCTCGATATAGGCCGTTTTCATGGCGGCAATCAGCGGCCAATCCTGCGTTTCCAGCAGTTGCCGCAAATCCTGTTTGCCCAGCGCGGTGAGAAATTCCTGAAAATCCATCGGATACATCGGCAGAAAATCCACCTTGCCCACAGGAAACGACGCCTGATGATGCAGCGATACGCCCAAGAGCGAACCTGCCGCCACGATATAAAACTGCGGCGCGTTTTCGTAAAAATATTTGAGCGAGGACAAGGCTTGCGGCACTTCCTGAATTTCGTCAAAAATCAACAAAGTATCCTCTGCCTGAATATCCACGCCGCTTTCGATTTTCAAACCAAGCAGCAGGCGGTTGATATCGTAATCGCCCGCAAACAGCGTCTTCATGCGCGGATTGTGGTCAAAATTGATGTAGGCAACTTGGGCGAAATGCTGCTCACCGAAGTGCTTCATCGCCCACGTTTTGCCAACCTGTCTTGCCCCTTGAATAATCAAGGGCTTGCGTTTAGGTTGGTTTTTCCATTTTTCGAGGGATTGAATAATCTTGCGTTGCATGGCATGGCTCCTACATCGTTTGCCGTTTATTCTGGGTAGATTATACATTTTTTCAAATGAAAAAGTGATTCATTAATACTCTTTTCCAAATGAAATAAGGAGTGGCTATTTCCAGCTCGCTTGGGGATACGGTAAAATGCCACCGCAAAATCCCTCTGATAAAACAACAATAAAATCTTGGATATTCATACCCAACTTAAACAGCTGAACAAGGCAAATACCATGAAAAAAAACATCTGCACCGAAGCCGTTATCAATGCACCCATAGAAACGGTGTGGTCTATCCTGACCGACTTCGCTGCTTTTCCCCAATGGAACAGTTTTATTACCGGAATTTCAGGCAGCCTTGCAGAGGGAAGCTGCTTGAACGTGTGCATACAGCCTGCAGGCGGTCGTGCTATGCGTTTCAAACCCCGTCTACTGGTGTGTCAAGCCCCGCAAGAATTGCGTTGGCTGGGCAGCCTGCCCTTACGCGGATTATTCGACGGTGAGCATTTTTTCCGACTGGAGGCTCTGTCTGAACATACAACACGATTGGTTCACGGCGAGGATTTCAGTGGTATTTTGGTTCGTTTGATGGCAGGCTCATTGGATAAACACACGCTGCCTGCATTTGAAAAAATGAACCGCGAACTCAAACAACGTGCGGAGAGTTTTTTTCAGACGGCCTGAATGGTCTGAAAAACAACATTCAGGCCGGAAAACCGACTAACAAAACCTCGGGCATCAACGCCCGGCCGACGAAACCAATATGAACGACAGACAAAGCAAAAAGACCGAAAATCTTTCAGGTAGCCTGAAAAACAGTACTGACAAACTTAGGCCGTCTGAAAACCTTTCAGACGGCCTGAGATCAGATTCCCCAAGCAAACCGCGCTACCGCCTAACCAAGCTCGGCGAGCAAATGGCGCGGCTGCCCATCGACCCGAAAGTCGCCCGTATTCTGCTGGCGGCGCAAAAGCACGATTGTATGGCGGAAATACTGGTTATCGTGTCCGCCCTGTCGATTCAAGACCCGCGCGAACGGCCGCTCGAAGCCCGCGAAGCCGCTCAAAAGGCGCACGAACGCTTTACCGACAAACAGTCCGACTTTCTCGCCTACCTCAATATTTGGGACAGCTTCCAGCGCGAGCGCGACAAAGGTTTGTCCAACAAACAACTGGTGCAATGGTGCCGCCAATATTTCCTTTCCCACCTGCGGATGCGCGAGTGGCGCGAACTGCACCACCAGCTCGCCGACATTGCCGTGGAAATGGGTTTGACCACTAAGGAACAGGCTTTCAGACGGCCTCCTGCACAACCGCAATTGCCGTCTTCGACCGCAGGAAGTCCCTTGCGGAAAAACACCGGCGACCAAGATTTATCTGCCAAACTCAAACAAAAACAACTGGATAAAAAACAGCATCGTGCCCAAATCCGCTCCGCCAAAGAAGCGGGCTACGAGCAAATCCACCGCGCCCTGCTGACTGGCCTGATTGCCAACGTCGGCATGAAATCGCCCGATGGCCACGACTACACCGGTGCGCGCGGTTCACACTTTCATTTGTTCCCCGCTTCCGCCCTGTTCAAATCCAAACCCAAATGGGTGATGGCGGCCGAACTCACCGAAACCACCCGCCTTTATGCCCGCGATGTCGCTGCCATCCAGCCCGAATGGATCGAGCAGGAAGCTCCGCACCTTGTGCGCTACCATTATTTTGAACCTCATTGGGAGCAGAAACGCGGCGAAGTCGTCGCCAGCGAGCGTGTTACACTCTACGGTCTCACGGTGCTGCCACGCCGCCCCGTTGCCTACGGCAAAGTCGCCCCCGAAGAAGCCCGCGAAATTTTTATCCGTGGCGCGCTGGTGGCGCAGGAATGCAATCTTCAGACGGCCTTTTTTATCCACAACAAAAAACTGATTAAAGAAATCAGTGAGTTGGAACACAAATCGCGCAAGCAAGACGTGCTGGTGGACGAAGAAGCCTTGTTTGAGTTTTACAACCGGCATTTACCGCAGTTTTACGAGCCGTCTGAAAAGGTAGGTCGGGCATCCCTGCCCGACAACACAGGCCTGTCTGAAAGTGCAGAAGCAGAAAACGTAGGTCGGATTCTCGAATCCGACAAAACCAAAACCGTAAGTCCCCAGCCCGACAACACCGCCCCCGTTTCAGACGGCCTTTCAGGTAGCCCCAAGCACGCAGGCCGTCTGAAAAAACCATTGCCCCTTGCCGACATCCGCACCTTTCAAAGCTGGCTTAAAACCGCCGAGCGCGACAACCCGCGCCTGCTGTTCCTTACCCGCGAAGACCTTATGCAGCACGCCGCTGCACACATCACCGAAGCCCAGTTCCCCCACCATTGGAAAAACGCCGACGGCAAATTCAAACTCAGCTACCGCTTCGAGCCGCATCATCCGCTCGACGGCGTAACCCTTACCCTGCCGCTCACCGTGCTCAATCGCCTCCACGCCCCCGCGCTCGAATGGCTCGTGCCCGGCATGTTGCGCGAAAAACTGCAACTCATCATCAAAGCCCTGCCCAAACAAATCCGCCGCATCTGCGTGCCCGTGCCCGACTTCATCACACAATTTTTAGAAAGCAACCCCAACCGCCAAGAGCCGATCATCCCCCAGCTTGCCCGCTTTATCGCCAAAACCGCCGGCGACATGCGCCTGCTCGAGCAAATCGACCAAGACGAATGGAGTGCGTTCAAACTGCCCGAGCACTGCTATTTCAACCTCCGCATCATCGACGACGGCGGCCAAGAGCTTGCCACCGGCCGCGATTTAGCCAAACTCCAGCAAGCACTCGGCCAAGCCGCCGCCGTAACCTTCCGCGACAACACCCAAGAATTCGAGCGCGACAACCTCACCAACTGGGACATCGGCACGCTACCTGAAAACATCAAATTCGCCCGCGGCAAACAACAGCTCACCGGCTACCTCGGCCTGCAAAAAGAAAAAAACAACACCATCGCCCTGCGCCTGTTCGACACCCCCGAAGCCGCCGAACAAGCCCACCGGCAAGGCGTGATTGCCCTCATGCAGCTCCAGCTCAAAGAGCACATGAAAGACCTAGGCAAAGGCATACAAGGCTTCACCCAAGCCGCCATGCTGCTCAAACACATCCCCGCCGACACCCTGCGCGACGACCTCACCGCCGCCATCTGCGACCGCGCTTTTATCGGCGACGACGAACTACCCCGCAGTGAAAAAGCCTTCAAAGAACAAATCAAACGCGCCCGCAGCCGCCTGCCCGCCGTCAAAGAAGCCATGAGCCGCTACCTGCAAGACACCGCCGCCGCCTACGCCGAACTCAACGGCAAACTCGGCAAACACCCGCTCACCCACCTGCTGCGCGAACGCAACCAAGCCCTGCTGTCCGCCGGATTCGCCGGCCGCACCCCCTGGAGCCAATGGCCGCGCCTACCCGTCTACCTCAAAGCCATGACCCTGCGCATGGAAAAATGTGGCACCAACCCCGCCCGCGATGCCGCACGCGAAGCCGATATTCAAGAGTTGGAACAGATGTGGCAAGACAAGGTACAATCACTTTTGAAACAAAACCAACCCGTTTCAGACGGCCTGAAGATGTTTAAATGGCAGATTGAGGAATTGCGTGTGTCGCTGTTTGCGCAGGAGTTGAAGACGCCGAGTCCGGTGTCGGTGAAGAGGTTATTGAAGGAGTGGGAGAATGTCAAATAAACACTGACAACTCTTTTAAAGGTAGAATCTCATAGATTTAAAAATCACTAGGACAACACTCATGAACAAGTTAGAAACGAAAATTACTCATTCGGGAGTACAAAATCATTTCAAAAATACAGAGCCTGAACAAGCTATAATTGAACTAGCTTGGAACGGTTTCGATGCCAAAGCTAAAAATGTTGATATTATTTTAACTAGAAGTGAACTGGATGCTTTACAGGCAGTAACAGTGCTTGACGATGGGACTGGCATCGATATAGATAACATTCAGGATAATTTTGGTAAATTTAATGATTCTTCCAAAAAAGACAATGTTGAACAACATGGGTCTCGTGGTAGAGGACGCTTGGCTTTTCATAAGCTTGCAAACAAGGCTGATTGGTACACAAAGAATAAATTTGGTAAGCAAGCTAGAATTAGCATTAATAGTATCGACCTTATCCAATGTCCTTGGATTGAATTACAAGATACTACTCAACATCTATCTTTAAAAAATAAAAACACTGGAACATGTGTTGAATTAAATGAAATATTTCCGAAGATTAGTATAGACAATAAACAATTAATAGAGAAACTGTCTATTGAGTTTGGTTGGTTCCTTGCGCTACATGATACACATACCCTAAAGCTTGGCTCTGATGTAATTAAAGCGCCTTCGCATGAATTATTTACACATCAAATCTTAATTGATGGACATAAATTTGAGGTTAAACTTTTTTTATGGGATAAGAAGCCTACATCAGAGAAGTCATATATTTACCTTTTGAATAGTTACGATAAAGTTGTTTATAAAAAGTTGAGTAGTTTTAATAAAAAACCTGACTTTTACATCAGTATATATATTATTTCAAAATGGGCTGATAACTTCTCGACTCACGATAATGATTTATTATCGGAAAAACCTATTTACACTCCATTGTCAGAGACATGGAAAAAAGTAGAGAGTGAATGTACTGAATTTACAAGGAAAATATACAATGATTTTCTAAAATCTATTGTTGAGGAAAAAATTGCCCAATTTGAAAAGAATGGTATCTTTCCCGACTATAAAGATATTTTGAGTATTGAACAAAAAGAATGGCGTAAAGAAAACACTAAACAGTTAGTACGTGAATTATATTTGGCAGATCCTAAAATTTTCAGTAATTTAAATAAGAAGCAGCAAAAAATTATTATTCAATTACTTGATAGATTATCCATTTCAAATGAAAATGATGGATTAATTGATATTATTGAAAATGTTTTAAACTTAGATCAAGAAAACACTAAAAAACTAGCGCAACAAATTTCCAAATCTAAACTAGAGCATATTATTAGCACAATAGAAATTTTGCAACGTAGAGAAAATGTTGTTCATAAATTAAGAGAAATTATGAATCTTCATTATAAAGAAGTTTTGGAAACTCCTGACCTTCAAGGAATTATAGAAAATAATACCTGGTTGTTTGGAAATGCCTATGAAACTATTGGGGCAGAAGAAGATAATTTTACAAAAAATGCTTATTCTTTGAGGAATAAGGTACCAGATATTTTTAGGAAAGTAACTCAAGAGGATTTAGATGGTGAAAATCTTGATGCAGAAGAACTGGAAGGAATTCAAAGGCAAGTAGATTTATTTTTAGCACGAAAGGTTCCATTTGTATCGCCAACAGGAAAAAAATTTTTTAGATGTATTATTATAGAAATTAAGCGCCCCTCAATTGCTTTAAACTATACTCATCTAAGACAGTTAGATGACTATAAAAGGATACTACAAAATCACCCTGAGTTTAGTAGTGAAAATTTATATTTTGAGTTAATTCTTATTGGTAGAAAAATATCAAGTTCAGATACTGAAATTCGTGGACGCATTAATTCTTTAAAAAATAAATTAGAGCCCGGTTTGGTAACGGATGACGATAGATTTAAGTGCTACGTAAAAAATTGGTATTCATTATTAGATGAATTTGATTTAATAAATGGTTATTTATTAGAAAATCTCAAAACTCGACGAGAAAATCTTGGTAATTTTTCTGCAAAAGACCTAATTACAGATTTACATCAAGAATCCCTATAATACAGCCAGCGTAGCCTGTGTAGTGTGTGTGCCATCGGCACGCACGTGTCGTTTGTTTTTCCAGCAACCGCATGCGCGGCTTGCGCCACACACCCTACCAGCCACTACTGTCGATAATATGATAATTGATGTATAGAAACAGTAAGGCCGTCTGAAAATTCTTACCATAAGATTTTCAGACGGCCTTTGTTATATGGGCACTCGTTGACAGTTGGATGTAACAAGCTATTTATTCTCTTCCAACACAATGGGTTCGAAGTCAAAGGTGTACTCCATAATTTCACCGGTTGCGACATGCCTGTGAGCTTGCGGTTCGATTTTTAGATATTTGACCGTGAACATTTTGTTTTCTGTGGGTTTGGGAACGGAAGTGAAAACACTTGTGATGAAACGCATGTCCGGCAAGCTGAACAATAATGCCTCTACTTTTACTGTGCTGTTTTCTCCTGATTCGTTGGTATAGCCGGTATATAAATTGGTAATCGGTGGGAGCAATATTGCATAGCTGGGTGAGCAAAATGATTGATAGTGTTGAATTTGTGGATCTGATTCGCTATTTCGCTGCAACCACATAAATGTGTTTTGCCATTTAAAAACATCGGGTACGCTTTTGACCTTTATGCCGGAAGCGATGAGGCAGCTGAGGCTGGCCAGTTCACTGGGATAGTGGTCGGGGAGCGGGGCTTGGTCTTTTTGATCTTTTAATAAGCTGTTGTAATCTTCAAATAAATTGCGCAAGCTGGAATGATATTCAGCCTGCGCAGCCTAACCGGCACCAGCCGTGATACGGCAGTTAGTCTATGAAAACGATAAAACCGCCTGAAATATCGTTCCGGGCGGCCTTCTTATCTATCTTAGTGTGCTTCAATATCTAAAAATCAATCTATCTAAAACTTTTTCAGACAGGCATTTCCAATATGCTTTTCGCTGCTTCCACGCCCCAGTAGGCGGCTTCTTCAAATACCGAATAGCCGCTCAAATCGCTGTGGGCAAACACAATCCGCGAGCGGTGGCTGCGTAGGGCGTGTAGCAGCGGGCGGTTGAGGTAGCCGGGTTGGGGCACGCTCATGCCGTGGCCGCGCACGGTGATGTCGGCATGCTTTACATGATTTAAAACGCGTTTGCCGTAGGCTGCGGTTAGCTCTTTTGCGGCATAGTCGAGCAGGGTTTGGTCGGATGCTTCGAGCAGCCATTGGCGGATGCGTTGCGGGGTGTCGTGGTTGAGAGCATGGTAAGTGGTGAACACGGTTTCTGCGGGCTTGGCGGTGCGGATAAATTGGTTGGTCGCCACCACATAGCCCAAGCCTTTGCTGCCGTAAACCACGTTATCCCAAGCGAGTTCGCTCCCGCCGGTTTCCTGCGGGAAGCGGCGCATCACGAAATTGGCCACCAGCCACGGGGCGTATTCAGACAGGCCTGTCTGAAAACCATAATCGGCCGCCTGTTCCAATATTCTGGCCGCTACCATTAAGGGCATGGCGCTGATGACGCGCTTGGCATACACGGCCAGGGTTTCGCCGCTTTGGTTATGCCGCAGCCAAACTTCCGCATGGTGTTCGGTTTCTTTGATTTTCACTGCGGAGGCATCGAATGAAACGGGTTGGGGAAATACCATCGTCGGGGTATCGGGCAAACGCGGCAAGGGTTGCAGCTTGGTGTGTGTGCGCAGGGCTTCGGAAAGATGCGCCAAGCCGTCGGCCCAAGTGAGCACGGCATCATCCTCATTACCGCGTGCGGCAAAATAGTGTAATCCGGCGAAGGCGGAAACTTGTGCGATGCCCTGCCCGTAGTCGTCGCGGCAGCAATAATCGAGATACCAAAGCAGCGTGAGCGAGCGGTATTTTTGCTGTGTCAGCCATTGGGCAAAAGTGAGGCGGTCGAGATGGCGCCAGTTTTCGTCTGCCGAAGACAATACTATGGGGATGGCGAAAAGTTTGCGCCCGTCGCTGCCGCGGGC
This sequence comes from Neisseria canis, assembly GCF_900636765.1. Lineage (NCBI taxonomy): Bacteria > Pseudomonadati > Pseudomonadota > Betaproteobacteria > Neisseriales > Neisseriaceae > Neisseria > Neisseria canis. The sequence continues at coordinate 1,040,024 of NZ_LR134313.1, read as the reverse complement.
GGTTTTGATTTGGCGGATAAAGCCGAAAAAGCGGCGGGTGTCGGCATCGTCTTTCGGAATCAGGTGCTCCTGCCATTTGCCTTGATAAAGTAAGCGCTCTTGCGGGGCGTAAACCAAATCGGTTTCGCGGTAGACCGGCTTGCCGGCTTGATTGAAGCCTTCGATGATGCCCAAATCGGCCAGCATTTCGCGCACATAAACGCTTTCTCGGGATGGCAGCGCAAGATAGTGCGCGCCGGTGGGGGCGCCGAGTTTTTGCCCGGTATAATAGCCTGCGTTGTTGCCGTTGCGTTCAAAGCCTTCGGCCAGCAGAATATTGCGGTGTCCGTTTTTTTCCAGATACCACAAGGCGCTCAATGCCGCTGCGCCGCTGCCGAGAATCAGTGTGTCGCAATGGTAGGTTTGGGCCGGTGTTTGAAGCAAGGCGCCGTCGCGCAGCAGATGCCCCAGCGGCAGGCCGACACGGTTGACCTTTATGCCCGGCATCGGGTTTAAATGGCGGTGTATCAGCCATGAAGCGGATGCGGCGGCGGTGAGTGTGGCGGTATAGCCGAGAAACTGGCGGCGGGTGGATTTCATGTTTCAGACAGGCATATGAAGAATAGCGGCATTATATAACCAAATAACTGAATCACCGGATAGCTGTTTGTGCTGAAGCTCTCCGGTGATTCAGTTATCGGGTTATTTAGACTCCGCTTAAACCCATGCTTGGGCAAAGCCGGTTATTGATTCAGATAAGTCAGAGGGTTCACGGCTTTGCCGCCCACGCGCACTTCAAAATGCAGCTTCACGCGGTCGGTTTCGCTGTCGCCCATGGTGGCGATTTGCTCGCCGGCTTTTACGGTTTGGTCTTTCTTAACCAGAATCTGGTCGTTATGGGCATAGGCGGTTAAGGTGCTGCGGTTGTGGCTGATTAAAATCAGCTTGCCGTAGCCGCGCACGCCCTCCCCTGCAAACAATACTTTGCCTGCTTCCGCCGCACGCACAGGCGTGCCGCGTTCCCCTGCAAAATCAATGCCTTTGTTGGTGGAACCGTTGTAGTTGGCAATGATTTGGCGATTGTCCACCGGCCATTTCATCGGCATAACCGTATTGGTGGGCTTCACTTCTTTGGCGACAGGGGCAACACCGGCGCCACCTTTATCGGCTTTATCGCTCACTTTCAGCACCTGCCCTACTTCGATACGGGTTGGGTCAACAAGGTTATTCCATTTAGCCAAAGTGGCGGCGCTCTGACCAAAACGCAGGCCGATGCGGTAAAGGTTATCGCCGCTTTGTACGCGGTAATAGCCGGGCGGCACCGGACCTTTGGTATTGGGCGCGCCCACACAGGCTGCGGTCAATAAAACAATGCCGGCTAAGGCGGCATTCATCAATTGTGTAAAAATAGTGTTCTTTTTCATAATGCGCAAAGGATAAACAAATTCGCCGTATTTGGCGCTTGCTTTACCTTTTTTTACGGCGGAATAATGCAAAACTGTTTCTTGAAAACAAATGGTTTTGGCGTTATGTTACAGGCTCATGCAAACAAGGAACGCGACATGCAATATTTCGGTATCATTTTTTTGGTTATGCTGTTTTTGGAAATCATGTCCATCGTGTGGGTGGCGGATTGGCTCGGCGGCGGCGTAACCCTTTTGCTGATGATTGCCAGCTTTGTGCTCGGGATTTTCATGCTGCGCCGCATGGGTACTTCGGGCGTGTTGCTGGCTGCGGCGGCCATGCGTACCGGAGGGAAAGTGTCGCTTTACCAGCTGCTTTGGCCGATTCGCTATGCCGTAGCAGGGGTTTTGCTGCTCAGCCCGGGTTTTGTTTCCATGCTTGCCGCCTTGGTTTTGATGCTGCCTTTCAAAGGCAAACCGGTGGCCGATTTGAGCGGCAGCAGCCACAGCAATGAGCAGGACGGTTTTACTTACACGGCCCACAGGCGCTATGGTAACCGAGACGATGTGATTGAGGGTGAATATACGGTTACCGACAGCCCCGGGAAAAAAGACACGGTGGACTATTTGGAAGATAAATCGAAATAAAGATGTTGCCGTAAGGCTCACCGCTTCACAACGATACAGTCATCAACACACAAAACCGATGCCTGTCTGAAAATAGGTTTCAGACAGGCATCGGTTTATCTAAAGCTATTCTATTTCGCTTTCACTTCCGTTACAAAGCCCACTTTCGACACACCCGCATCCTTAGCTGCGTTCAGCGCCTGAGCCACCGCATCGTAAGATACGTCTTTATCGGCATCAATCGCCAAAACCACATTGTCGTTTTTAGTTTTGGCTTCTTTCAAGGCATCGTCCAAATCGGCAAGCGGTGTTTCTTTCTCACCTAAAACATATTTTCCTTTTACATCAATCGCCAACCGCAAAGGCTCTTTCGGCTCGTCTTTAGGTTTGGCCGCTTCCGAGGCTGTGGGCAATTGAATCGGGATGGAATGCGTCAGCACCGGCATGGTAATCATAAACACAATCAACAGCACCAGCATCACGTCAACCAACGGGGTAACGTTCATATCGGCCATCGGCGATTCGTCTTGGCCGTAGCCGTGTCCAAAATCTTTCACCGCTTACTCCTTACTGTTCAAAATCTGCACATGCAACTCGTGCGCGAAAGCATGCATGTCCTGACCCAGTTTTTTATTGCTGCGCACCAAAAAGTTATAGGCCAAAACCGCGGGAATCGCCACAAACAAACCAAACGCCGTAGCCACCAGCGCCTCGCCGATCGGACCCGCCACCGCAGCAATGCTCATCTGGCCGCTGTGGCTGATGTTGATTAACGCATGATAAATACCCCAAACCGTACCAAACAGGCCGATAAACGGCGCTGTGGCACCAATCGAAGCCAAAGCCGTCATACCGCCTTCAAACTTGCGCATAATCATGCCCATCTTATGATGAATCTGACGCAGCATAAATTGGTTGAACGGCAGATGGGTAGACAAATCCTGCGAGCTGCCGCTGTGATACAGCTTATTGGCGCGCACCGCATCCTGAAGCAGCTCGCCCATCGGCGAATGGTTTTGTGCCGCCATTTTTTCCGCATCCTGCCACGATTTGTTGGACCAAACCGTATCATGAATCTGCGCATTCGCAGATTTTGCTTTCATCAATTTAATGGCACGGATAATGATAATGCTCCAAGTGGCAATACTCATCAGCACAAGAATCATAAACACCGAAATCAAAACGGCATCGCCCGATTGAAAAACTAAAGATAAATTCATAATATTTCCGTTACTCAAAAATAAACTAAAATACTGTTGCAAACCGTTTGGCATTTTCAGACAGGCCTCACCACTCCTGCCCTCTTTAAAAGCTTTTATTGGTTTAACCTGAAAGACACATTGCCCACATACACGCCCGGGCCGCTGAATTTACTGCTGCCCCGCACCGTGCGCTTGGCTTCATTATCCAGCCGCGAATAGCCGCTGCTCTTAATCACTTCAACCTTCACGCCGCCTCCGGGGCTTACCGTGGCCTTTAAACGCACAGTTCCTTCTTCACCGTTTTCCCTTGAAATGCTCGGATAACTCGGCACGCCGAACGAACCTATATTCCTCACACCGCCGGAGCCTGCGCCGTCACCTTTTCCACCACCCGAACCGGAACCGCTGCCAGAGCCTTTGCCGCTGCCCGAACCGGAACCGCTGCCCGAACCCTTTCCGCTTCCCGAACCGGTTCCCGATCCCTCTCCGGAGCCTGAGCCGTTACCGGCTTCAGATTTGTTGCCGCTGCCGGAAGCGCCGCCCGACCTTTGCTGATATTCGCCGGCACTCGGTTTAAATGTTTCCTGCCTCCTCGGCAGTGGTTCTGCTTTCTCCTGCGGTTCAGGTTTTACTTCTTTTACTACTTCCCGTTTGGGTTCGGGTTTGGGTTTGGATTCGGGTTTCGGTTCAAACTTCGGTTTGGCTTCAACTTTCGGCTTGGCTTCAAAATCCGCATCCTTGTTTTGGGTTTTCACAGCAGCCACTTTGGGCTTGGCCGCCTCAACTTTTTTCTCGACCCGTTTAGGTTCAGGCTTGGGTTTAACTGCAGGCGGCGGCACCGGCTTGGGCTCGGGCGCAGCTTTCTCGGAAACAGCAGGCTCTCCCGCTCCGCCGCCGCCACCTCCGCCGCCCAAATCGACAAACTCGATTTCCATGATTTCCATAGGCTTCGGAGGTGTCATTTTCCATAATGCAGCGATCAATCCCACATGTAAAAGTGTGATAACCGCCAAAACTGAAGGTATTAAAATTCGTTCATTTTCCATAGGAAACGGATATTAATAGCAACTATTTCTATTTGCAAATTATTTTCACATAACGAATCCAAAAAACCTTTTATCTCATTAATCTACCGCCAATTTACTAAATTATTCAGATAGGAATCTGCGCCCAAAATCATCTAAATTGATTCACCAAATGAAAATCATCCTATAGTTAATCAACACATTTTTAATACAAGGCAGCAAGCCGAAGGCAGTACAGGTAGTACGGCAAGGTGCAGCAACGCCGCAGTAAAGTTTAAGTTGATTAATAATCAAAATCCAAGCCCTTTGTTAGAACATGTTAATTTCCTAATGAAAAATGCCTGTCTGAAAGTTTTCAGACAGGCATTTTGATATATCAGCCTCATTCTTTATTCACATTTTGCTGCTTGAGCAACTTGGGTAAATTGGTCGTTACCCATTTTACACGCTTGAGCCTGTTGATCGGCCGGTAAATCAACCAAACCTTTTTTAGATTCTTCCAAACCGGCTTTCAAGCTTTCGATTTGAGCGCCACCTTTGGCAAAACATTTTTCCATACGCTCAAAATAAGCTTGGCACTCAGGTGACAAGTTTGCGGCGCTGCCGGTTGCTTCCGCACCGGATGCTGCAGGCGTATCGACTTTCTTTTCTCCGCAAGCAGTCAATGCCAGAGCCATCGTCATCACAGCTAATAATGATTTAGTCATTTTTGTAAACTCCTCTCTAATTCCCGCCCTATTTGAGTTTGCCGGGCTTGATTGAAAATGATTATTTCGGTTCTTCAACCTAAGTATAACTGACCCGATTCCGATAAAAAGGTTTCACTTTTCTAAGTGCAAACTATGCTGTTCCATGGTTTTGATTGGAACTCATGCCGCTTAGCCCAAGTTAGCATCCATTCATCTCATAACGTATCCATTGTTTTTTGCATGGTATCAGGCCTTATTTACTTTTGCTCCCTTGAGCAGAAGCATGATTTATTCTAAAATAAACCGCTTCTAAAACATTTAAACCGTTTTAGCTAAAGCACGTCACACAACTTGGCTGCAAGTTGCGAAGCGTGTTTTTTTTCAGCCGTTACCGGCCGCTTGGTTTCCCTTTGCTTGCCAAGCCGCATCAGATTCATTAAAGATTAAACAGGAATCCATCATGACAACCCCCGCAATCTTGGTTCTCGCAGACGGCAGCGTATTTCTCGGTACTTCAATCGGCCACGCAGGCTCAACCTCCGGCGAAGTCGTGTTCAACACATCCATGACCGGCTATCAGGAAATCCTTACCGACCCTTCTTACTGCAAACAAATCGTTACCCTTACTTATCCGCATATCGGCAACACAGGCACCAATGAAGAAGATGTGGAAGGCCGCTCTGTATATGCGGCAGGCCTGATTATCCGCGACCTACCGCTTTTACACAGCAATTTCCGCAGTAAAGAAAGCTTGCAGGAATATTTGGTGCGCAACCAAACCGTGGCCATTGCCGATATCGATACCCGACGCCTAACCCGCATTCTGCGCGACAAAGGCGCGCAGGCCGGTGCCATCCTTACCGGAGAAGACGCCACGGAAGAAAAAGCACGCGAACTGATTGCCGCATTCGGCAGCATGGTCGGCAAAGACTTGGCAAAAGAAGTGAGCTGCACCGAGCCTTACGAATGGACGGAAGGCGAGTGGAAATTGGGCAAAGGCTTCCAAACCCCGGAAGAGCAGCCTTATCATGTGGTGGCTTATGATTTCGGCGTAAAAACCAATATCTTGCGCATGTTGGCCGAACGCGGCTGCCGCTTAACCGTAGTGCCTGCGCAAACGCCGGCCAAAGATGTTTTGGCCATGAACCCGGATGGTGTGTTCCTGTCCAACGGTCCGGGCGACCCCGAGCCATGCGATTATGCGATTGCAGCGGTGAAAGAATTACTGGAAAGCAAAAAACCTGTTTTCGGTATTTGCTTAGGCCACCAATTATTAGGCTTAGCTATTGGCGGAAAAACCCGAAAAATGGCTTTCGGCCACCACGGCGGCAACCATCCTGTGCAAGATTTGGAAAGCGGCAAAGTTGCGATTACCAGCCAAAACCACGGTTTTGAAGTGGACGCAGACAGCCTGCCTGCACATGTTAAAGTTACCCACCGTTCTCTGTTTGACGGTTCGCTGCAAGGCATCGAGCTTACCGACCGGGCGGTATTCAGCTTCCAAGGCCACCCCGAGGCCAGCCCGGGCCCGCATGATGTAGCTTATCTGTTTGATAAATTTATTGATAATATGCGTGCTGCAAAAGCCTGATTTGTGTTAAAAGAATAGAAAATGCCTGTCTGAAAACGAGCAACGCGAGTTTCCACGAAGCTAAAGGTTTTCAGACAGGCATTTTCCGTTTTATGCTTACCAATGAAGCGCCATATTGTCTCTGTGAATCAATTCGTCTTCATGCGCATAGCCCAGCCGATCGGCAATTTTACCGGATGGGGTCTGCAAAATTTTTGCCGTTTCCTCGCTGCTGTAATTAACCAACCCGCGCGCAATTTCCTTGCCTTCTTTATTTAACACCGCAACCAATTCGCCTCGGTAAAAATGGCCGTTTACTCTGATGCAGCCTACCGGCAACAAACTGGTGTGTTGCTCGGCAACCGCCTTTTCCGCGCCTTGATCAATCACAACGCTCCCCACCATCTGCACATGCCCGAGCAGCCACTGTTTGCGCGCATTGATTCGGCTTTGCTCACTGGTAAACAATGTGCCTATGCTCTCGCCTTTTAGCAAACGCAGCAACACGTTTTCTTCCCTGCCCGATGCAATTACCGTGGCCGCGCCGCTTAAAGCGGCGCGTTTCGCAGCCAGCACTTTGGTATACATGCCGCCGGTACCCACACTGCTGCCCACACCTCCGGCCATACTTTCCAAATCAGGATGCGCGGCGGAAATCTGCCGGATAAATTCAGCTTGCGGGTTCTTACGCGGGTCACTATCGTAAAGCCCCTGCTGATCAGTCAGAATAATCAGGGCATCTGCTTCGATTAAGTTGGCTACCAATGCACCGAGGGTATCGTTATCACCCAATTTGATTTCATCGGTGGTTACGGTGTCGTTTTCATTGATGATGGGCACAATGCCTTTTGCCAACAGGGTTTTCAATGTACTGCGCGCATTCAGGTAGCGTGTACGGTTGCTCAAATCATCGTGGGTCAGCAGAATTTGCGCCGTATGTATGCGGTGGGGTGAAAATGCTGTTTCATATGCCTGCGCAATCCCCATTTGCCCTACTGCGGCGGCGGCTTGCAATTCGTTTACGGCTTTAGGCCGCTTGAGCCAACCCAGCCTCTTAATGCCTTCTGCAATGGCACCGCTGGATACGAACACCACTTCAATACCCTGACTTCTCAGCGCTGCAATTTGCACCGCCCAATTATCCAAAGCAGCCTGATCAATCCCGCGGCCTTCCGCAGTAACCAAACTGGAGCCTGCTTTTACAACGATTGTTTTGGCCTCGGCCAGATTATGGGTTATCTTTTGCATAGCGTTATCTCTTTTGAAGAAAGACACAATTCACAAACAGCTATATTTCAATGTTTAATCTTGATTTTTCGCATGCCAGAAATAACGCCACACGAAACAAGGAAAGGCAAACACCAAATACAAACACACCACAACCGCGTAAAACTCCCAGCCTTGGGGATGCACCGTGCCCGAGCGGTTTTCCAGAAAAAAAGCGAGAAAAGCTGTGAAACCGAAGCCTGCCGCCAGCTCGACCAAATGGTGGCCAAAATGTTTACGCTTCAGTTTGATCAAACCAAACCAACGTTGGGTTAAAAACGGAGCGTTGGCAAAAATCAGCGCCAACACCAACAAAATATACATAGATGCGTTCATAATTCCGTATGCTTTGCGTTTCAGACAGGCATTGTTCAAACCAACCGCCTAGAAATACAATGCCTGTCTGAAATATCTTTAAATAAGGCATTATATTAACAAAAACGGCAACCCTATGGTTGCCGTTTTATTTTTCAGACAGGCATTATTTACTGCATGGCCACAGCCTGGCGGACAGCAACAATACACCATTGCATCACGCTATCCGGCAATACACCCCACAGTAACAGTAAAAATGCATTCACAGATAACAAAGCCTTTACCGGCAAACCGCTTTCAACCGGACGCTCGGTTTCCGCTTTCCCGAAATACATCACTTTCACAACACGCAGATAGTAGAAAGCACCAATCAACGACATCACCACAGCGAACACAGCCAACCAAATATGACCGACACCAAGCATGGCATTAATAACTGTAAATTTCGCATAGAAGCCCATTAGCGGCGGAATACCGGCCATCGAAAACATAGCCAGCAGCATCAGAAAAGCATACCAAGCATTGCGCTGGTTCAAACCGGCCAAATCATTGATTTCTTCGCACTCATGTTCTTCATTGGAAAGCAGCATCAACACACCGAACGCTACCAAGCTCATCACAATGTAAGTCAGCGCGTAATAAAGTGCCGAAGCAAACCCTATCATACCCGCGGTAAACGCCAACAGGATAAAACCCATGTGTGACACAGTTGAATAAGCCAGCATGCGTTTGATATTGCTTTGCATAATGGCAGCCAAATTACCGATCACCAATGAAGCAACAGCCAAAATAATCAGCATTTTGCTCCAATCGGCAGATACGGTATCCAAACCGCCCACCAAAATACGGAACGCAAACAGCACCGCTGCAATCTTGGGCGCAGTACCTACCAAAGCAGCCACGGAAGTTGGCGCGCCTTGGTAAACATCCGGCACCCACATGTGGAAGGGAACCGCACCCAATTTGAATGCAACGGCAACCACAATGAATACCAAACCCAACTTAAGCAGCCATGGAGAACCGCCCATCACATGGGTCTGCGCCAGAATATCCGCAAAAGCAAGCGAACCTGTTGCACCGTAAACCATAGAAATACCGTAAAGCAGCAAGCCCGAACCTAATGCGCCCAAAACAAAGTATTTCAATGCAGCCTCGGCAGCATTCGCAGAATGGCGGCGCAAAGCAATCAACGCGTAAAGAGCCAAAGAGAGAAGCTCCAAACCCAAATAAGCAGTCAGGAAGTGGGCTGAGCTGACCATGATGCTGGTACCAGCGAGCGCAAACAGCGACAAAGTATAAAATTCACCTTTGAAAATACCGCGCGCTTGGTTATAAGGCTTGGCATAAACAAATATTGCAAATACGGTGGCATACATCACCATTTTTGCCAATTGCGACATACTGTCTGCAACATAGAAGCCATTGAATGCCAGTGTACTCGCGGGTGACCACACCATATATTGCGCACCGGCAGCCAATACCAAAGTCAGCAGGCTCAGATAATGTGTGATTTTACGATTGGCATCACTAATCCATAAATCCGCCAGCAATACGATAAATAATGCCGAAAGCAGCACAATTTCAGGCATGGCGATATTTAAATTTAAATCAGTCCAGTTCATTCACACACCTCAAATCTTACTTTGCGCTACTTGTACAATCAAATCATTCGCAGCTTGATGTACGACTTCAATAAAAGGTTGCGGCCACAAACCCATACCCAGCACGGCTACTGCCAAGATCGCCAAAATAGCGAACTCGCGGCAGTTGATGTCTTTCATCTCTTTGACTTCCGGGTTCTTGATTTCACCAAAAATCACCCGTTTGTACATCCATAAAGTATAAGATGCACCGTAAATCAAGGTAATGGCAGCCAACGCTCCCACCCAGAAATTCACTTCCACAGCACCCATAATTACCATGAATTCACCTACGAAGCCCGAAGTAGCAGGCAGGCCGGCATTAGCCATACCGAAAAGCATCATAAAAGCAGCAAACTTAGGCATCACGTTGACCACACCGCCGTAATCGGCGATATTGCGGCTGTGCAAACGGTCATACATTACACCGATACACATAAACATAGCAGCCGATACGAAACCGTGGGAAATCATCTGCACAATCGCACCTTTCAGGCCCCAGTCGTTCAACTCACCCAAATTAGCGCCGGAAAACATGCCGCTGAACAGAAAAATACCTAATGTTACAAAGCCCATGTGGCTGATGGATGAATATGCCACCAGTTTTTTCATATCGGTTTGCACCAAAGCCACCATACCGATATAGATTACCGCAATCAGGCTGAGCACAATAATCATCGGTGCAAAATAACGCGAAGCGTCTGGCAGAATCGGCAGGATAAAGCGTAAGAAACCGTATGCACCTACTTTCAGGGTAATCGCTGCCAACACCATAGAACCGCCGGTAGGCGCCTCAACGTGCGCATCAGGCAGCCATGTATGTACCGGCCACATCGGCACTTTTACTGCAAACGACAAAAAGAAAGCAATAAACAAAAGTTGCTGAATACCCAAAGGAATATGCTTCAGATTTTGAAATTCTACAATTAAGAAGCTGCCGCCCGCTTGATATGACAGGTAAACCAAAGCAACCAGCATCAGCAGCGAACCCAGCAAAGTATATAGAAACAGCTTTACGGAAGCATACACCCGACGCGGGCCACCCCACATACCGATAATCAGGTAAAGAGGGATCAACATACCTTCAAAAAACACGTAAAAGAGAATGGCATCTTGCGCAGCAAAAGCACCGTTAATCAGCCCTGACATGATTAAGAATGCCGCCATATACTGTGCCGGGCGCTTCTGAATCACTTCCCAACCCGCCAATACCACCATCAAGGTAATAAAAGCATTTAGGATAATAAACAGAACGGAAATGCCGTCGACACCCAAGGCATAATTAATGTTCAAGATAGGAATCCAACTATGGAATTCGGTAAACTGGTAACCGCCGCTCAACCGATCAAATTGCGTGAACAGCGGCAGTGTTACCAAAAAACCTGCCAGCGAACCTACCAAAGCAAGAATACGCGCCAAGGCCGCACGCTGGTCTGATCCTGTCGCCAAGACCAGCACGCCGGCAATTATCGGCACCCAAATTGCCAAGCTGAGTAAGTTATCAAACATATTCGTAACCTGTTATTCTAAAATTGAATTCGTACCATTACTTCACAAACAGACCCCAGAAGAAGGTCACAATCAGAGCCAACACACCGAATACCATAAATGCGGCATAAGTGTAGATAAAGCCTGTCTGAAATTTACGAACCTGAGCAGCAATGCCGCCAACCAACTTCGCACTGCCATTAACCAATCCATTATCAATAATGGCGGTATCGATGGCTTTCCAGAAGAAATTGCCCAATGCGCGGCTGCCTTTTGCAAATACATTGAAATAAATCACATCCAAGTAGTATTTGTTATCCAGCAGTTTGTAGATCGGGCTGAATGCCGAAGCAATCTTGGCCGGCAAATGGGGCGCTTGCACATACAGAAACCATGCTGCTACAACACCGCCGATTGCCAAATATAAAACCGGTGTCTGCAAACTGTGTGAAACCATAGCCAATGGGCCGTGGAATGCTTCTTTCATTTGCGCCATAACCGGATGCGCTTCATGGTTGACATAAATCACATCTTTGAAGAAATCGCCATACAACATCGGCTCAATGACTACATAGCCTATCATCAAAGACGGGATGGCCAGTAAAACCAAAGGCAGAGTTACGACCCAAGGGCTTTCGTGCGGATTGTCGTTTTTACCCAAACCGTGATGGTGTCCGTCATCGTGACCGTCTGAATGGTGTTCGTGATGGATTTCACGCCACTTTTCTTTACCGTGGAAAACCATAAAGTATTGGCGGAATGCATAAAAAGCTGTAACGAATACGCTGGCGAGCACGGCAAAGTAAGCAAAGCCGCTACCGGGCAGATCGCTAAAATGCACGGCTTCAATAATCGAATCTTTCGAATAGAAACCTGAAAACAGAGGCGTGCCGATAAGAGACAAGTTACCAATCAACATAGTGATCCAGGTAATCGGCATGTATTTTTTCAGATTGCCCATATGGCGCATATCTTGGTCGTGATGCATACCGATAATGGCACTACCCGCTGCCAAGAACAGCAATGCTTTGAAGAAAGCATGGGTCATCACATGGAACATGGCGATTGAGTAGGCAGACACGCCCAAGGCCACAGTCATATAACCTAATTGAGACAAGGTAGAATAAGCCACCACGCGTTTAATATCGTTTTGGATCGTACCGAGAAAGCCCATAAAGAGCGCAGTAATCGCACCGATTACCATAATCACCGAAAGTGCCGTAGTAGACAATTCATAAATCGGCGACATACGCGATACCATAAACAAACCGGCCGTTACCATGGTTGCCGCATGAATCAATGCAGAAATAGGTGTCGGACCTTCCATCGAATCGGGCAGCCAAACATGCAGCGGGAACTGGGCAGATTTACCCATCGCACCCACAAATAACAGCAGGCAGGTTACGGTAATCAAATCCCAACCGAAAATCTGCATGCCTACTACATTTGGCAAATAAGCAAACACATCGGCATAACGCAAGCTGCCGCCGAAATAAGCCAATACCAAACCGATACCTAAGATGAAACCGAAGTCACCTACGCGGTTAACCAAAAAAGCCTTCAAGTTTGCAAAAATCGCGCTTTCACGTTTGAAATAAAAACCGATGAGCAGATAAGAAACCAAACCTACGGCTTCCCAACCGAAAAACAACTGAATGAAGTTATTGCTCATCACCAGCATCAACATGCTAAACGTAAACAACGAGATATAACTGAAGAAGCGTTGGTAGCCTACTTTCTCGTCGTGCATATAACCAATGGTATAGATATGCACCATTAAAGAAACGCTGGTTACCACCACCATCATCATGGCTGTTAAAGTGTCTACTAAAAATCCGACAGAAAAATCTATCCCGCCCATGGTTAACCATGTGTATACATTTTCATCGAATTTGGTGCGCGAGCCGTTAATAAAGCCCCACAACACATAAGCCGATAATACGGCGGAAACGGCTACGCCTAAAATGGTTACCGTGTGTGCACCGGCACGGCCGATTTTATTGCCGAACAAACCGGCCAGCAGAGAACCTGCCAGCGGAATCAGAGCAATCGCCAGATATAAGCTCATATCGTTCATTTTTCTTATTTCTCCCGATTAACCCTTCAAACTGTTCAAATCCGCTACATTAATCGTGTTGCGGTTACGGAATACCAATACCATAATCGCCAAACCGATGGCAGACTCGGCTGCCGCAACAGTTAGCACGAAGAACACGAAAATCTGCCCCGCAGTATCGCCAAGGTATTGTGAAAACGCGATAAAGTTAAAATTCACTGCCAACAGCATCAACTCGATCGACATCAACAATACCAACACGTTTTTGCGGTTCATAAAGATACCCATCGCACTGATGCCGAACAGCAAGGCGGCGAGCACCAAATAATGCGTAATCGTAATCATGCTTTGCCCTCCTCTGCCTGGCCGTCTGAATCTGTTTCAGGCTGTGCGGGCTTATGCACCACAGCTTCCATTTTCACCATACGCATACGGCCTTCTTTGGCATTCACTTTCACTTGATCGGCAGGATTAATATATTTGGGGTTAACCGTTTTGCGGTGTACCAACGCAATCGCTGCCACCATGCCCAGCACCAACAGCACCGCAGCCAATTCGAACGGCAGCAAATAAGTGGTGTAAATTTGGCTGCCCAAATCGCGCACGTTGCTGTAATCGGCGGGAATATCTTTCATGGGGCCGAATGCGGCCAAATTGGTATCAGGTGCAATCAAAATCATAATTAACGCAACGGCCATCAGCACACCTACTGTGAAAGCCACCGGAGCATTACGCCAGAAACCGGCACGCATTTCTTCGATGTCGATGTTCAGCATCATCACCACAAACAGGAACAGCACCATTACTGCGCCCACATACACCACAACCAAGGTAATGCCCAAAAATTCGGCCTGCATCAGCATCCACATCATTGCCGACATACAGAAAGTAAGCACCAAATACAAAGAAGCGTGCACCGGGTTTTTGGCGGTAACGGTTTTTACCGCACCGAATAGGATAATGGCCGCCAATATGTAGAACATAATCAGAGAAAAAGTCATGGTTCTGTTCCTTTAGCGGTAGGGTGCATCGGCAGCTTTGCGTTTGGCGATTTCGGCTTCGTATTTGTCGCCAATCGCCAGCAACATGGGTTTGGTGTAGTGCAAATCGCCGCGCTTCTCACCGTGGTATTCGAGAATATGGGTTTCCACAATGGCATCGGTCGGGCAGGCTTCTTCGCAAAAGCCGCAAAAAATGCACTTGGTCAAATCGATATCGTAACGGGTAGTACGGCGGCTGCCGTCTTCGCGTTGTTCACTTTCGATATTAATCGCCATTGCCGGGCAAACCGCTTCACACAGTTTGCAGGCAATGCAGCGTTCTTCCCCGTTCGGATAGCGACGCTGGGCATGCAGGCCGCGAAAACGCACCGACTGCGGCGTTTTTTCTTCGGGGAACATAATCGTTTCTTTGCGGGCGAAAAAGTTTTTGAGCGTAACGCCCATGCCTTTTACCAATTCGCCGAGCAGGAAGGTTTTTACTAAATTAGCCATAATTCACTCTCTCCCTTATTTCCACAAACTCAAGGGCGAAATCATCCACAAGCCGAGCAATACGATGCACACAAAAGTTACCGGAATCAGCACTTTCCAGCCCAAACGCATAATTTGGTCGTAACGGTAGCGCGGGAAAGTGGCACGAATCCACAAATAGCCGTAAAGGATAAAGGCCATTTTCAAGAACATCCAAAATGCGCTCGGCGTACCGATAATGCCCCAGGTTTGCGGGAACGGAGACAGCCAACCGCCTAAGAACATGATGGCGGTAAGCGCACCGATCAGAATCATGAAAATATATTCGGCAAGGAAGAACAGGGCAAATGCAAAGCCCGAATATTCCACATGGAAACCGGCCACGATTTCCGACTCGCCTTCGGCAACGTCGAACGGTGCACGGTTGGTTTCGGCTACGGCGGAAATCAGATACACGATGAATACGGGGAACAAAGCAAACCAGTTCCAAGAGAAAATCGAACCGCCGGCAATGCCTTGGGCTTGGCTGGCAACAATTTCTTTGAAATTCATGCTGCCCGAAACCATTACCACGCATACCAATGCCGCACCCATGGCAATTTCGTAAGAAATGGTTTGGGCTGAAGAACGCATGGCACCTAAGAATGAATATTTGGAGTTGGAAGCCCAACCCGCAATAATCACACCATATACGGACAGAGAAGTAATCATGAGGATGTACAGCAAACCCGCATCCACATTGGTCAGCAGCCATTCATCAGAAAACGGAATCACCGCCCAAGCTGCAAACGCAGGCATCAGCGACATCATCGGGCCGATATAAAACAACGCCTTATTAGACAGTTTGGGACGGGTAACTTCTTTAAACAGCAACTTCAGCACGTCGGCAAAGGGCTGAATCAAACCAAACGGGCCGGTTACGTTCGGGCCGACGCGCAGCTGCATATAGCCGATTACCTTACGCTCGAAGTAGGTAAGATACGCCACCGTCAAAATCAACGGGATCAAGATAATCACGATTTTCAGCACAATCGAAACGATTAAGCCGATCTCATTACCCAACAAGGCTTGGAACCATTCCTGCATGATTAACCCCGCGTCAGTTCGATAGTGTTCATCAACGCACCCGACGCAGCATTTTCAGTATGCAGCGGCAGATACACAACATTTTCAGGCAAGCCCGCATCGGCGCTTACACGCACACCAACCGTTGCGCCGCCCTGCCCTGCCTGCACGGCCTCGCCGTCTTGCAAGCCCAAAGCAGCCAAGGTGTTCGGATGAATACGGGCGGCAGGCACTTGTGCATGTGAAGTCGCTTGCAACGGAGCGGAGCGGCGCACAATCGCATCGGTATGGTAGATGCCCACACCGCCTACGCGCACCAAACCGGAGGCCGTCTGAACGGCTTCGCCTTGCCAAGTGCTGTGGTTGTTCAGTTTTTCAGGCAAGCTTTCTTTGTTTACCGCTTCTCTCAATACCTGCTCGCTGCTGTCGTATTCGAAGCCTTCCAGCTCGAACACATTGCCCAACACACGCAAAACTTTCCATAACGGACGCGAATCGGCAAAGCCTTTTACCACACCGTGGAACGATTGCAGACGGCCTTCCATGCTGATGAAGCTGCCCGATGTTTCGGTAAACGGCGCAATCGGCAACATCACATCGCACACTTCGCGCAAGGTTTCGCTTTCAAACGGCGTAAATGCCATCACGCTTTGGGCTTGCTTCAATGCAGCTACCGCTTTACCGCCGTTTGCCACATCGATTTCAGGCTCTACATTCAACAGCAACACGGCTTTTTTCGGTTGCGCCAACATTTCTTGAATGCTATTGCCGCGGTTCACGCCCAACACATCCGCACCCACGCTGTTGGCGGCTTGCGGTAGAACACCCAAAACCGCACCGGTGGCATCGGCCAATTCCTGAGCGGCAGCATAAATCGCCGCATAATCAGGGTGGTTTTGCACTTCAGCACCCAACACGATTGCCGCTTTTTCGGCATTTTTCAGGCTACCTGAAACAGCGTTTTCAAGGTCTTGCGCCATATTTTTCAGACGGCCTGCCCATTCGTTCGGATGTACAGCTTCTTGTGCCAACAAAGGCATGTGCAATTCTTCTTTGCTGCTCGCCATGATGCTCAGAGCCATATAAGACTTGGCGGCACGGCGCAAACGGGCAGTCAGCAGCGGTTGTTCTTTGCGCAGATTCGCGCCTACAACCAGCACGGCATCGGCATTGCCCAAACTTTCAATGCTTTGACCCAGCCATTGCGCACCTTTCAAGCTGCCCGCAAGGCGGCTGTCTTGCTGCATCAAGCGTGTGTCGAAATGCTTGATATTGAGGCCGTCTGAAAGTTTTTTGGCCAGATACAGCTCTTCAATAGTGTTCATCGGGTTAGCCCAAATACCTACCGCATCTTGGCCGTCTTCTTTTTGAATGCAATCTAAGGTTTTACGCACATATTCGAGCGCGGTTTGCCAATCCACTTCATGCCATTGGCCGCCGTGTTTGATTTTCGGGGTTTTCAGACGGCTTTCGTGATACAGGCCTTCGTAGGCGAAGCGGTCGCGGTCGGAAATCCAGCATTCGTTCACAGCTTCGTTTTCCAACGGCAACACGCGGCGTACGGTGTGGTCTTTGGTTTGCACGATTAAGTTGCTGCCCAAAGCATCATGCGCGGAAATGGTTTTGCGGCGGCTCAATTCCCAAGAGCGGGCATCGTAGCGGAACGGTTTGCTGGTTAAGGCACCCACCGGACACAAATCAATCACGTTGCCGGACAATTCGGTTTCCACCGCTTTGCCGATAAACGGCATGATTTCGGAAAACTCGCCGCGATTGGCCATAGCGATTTCCTGCAAACCGGCAATCTCTTCGGTAAAGCGCACACAGCGGGTACAGTGGATACAGCGGCTCATTTCTTCCGCCGACACCAACGGCCCCATATCTTTGGGTACAACCGAGCGTTTTTCTTCTTGATAACGGCTCGACGATTTACCGTAGCCCACGGCCAAATCCTGCAGCTGACACTCACCGCCCTGGTCGCAAATCGGGCAATCCAGCGGGTGGTTGATGAGCAGAAATTCCATCACGCCTTCCTGCGCCTGCTTGGCCTTGGCGGAATGGGTATGCACCACCATGCCGTCTGTTACCGGCGTGGCACAGGCAGGCAGGGGTTTGGGGGCTTTTTCCACCTCCACCAAGCACATGCGGCAGTTGGCGGCAATGGATAATTTTTTGTGGTAGCAGAAATGCGGGATATAAGTGCCCAGCTCGTGCGCCGCTTCCATTACGGTCGCACCCTGCTTGACTGCAATCTGTTTACCGTCGATTTCAATTTGTAACATGGTTAATGTTCCTAGTTACGGTTTTATTAAAAATTTAAATGAGGCCGTCTGAAATACTGTTTTTTTATTTGTTGTATACGTTTACCAAGTTTTCAGACAGGCATTTTATTTTTGACTGTGTTTCAGGCAGCCTGTTTTTCAATTCCGACTTCATTAATTAGTTTTTTAAAGCTTCAAGGCAAATTCTGCCTGATTGAAAGGGAATCAATCATGTAAGTAGATTGGGTTTTAAACCCAATGTTTCAGACGGCCTGATATTTGTGTTGGGTTTTACAACCCAACCTACTCTTACTGGAATTAATAACCCAACCTTCTCTTACATATTAGTAAGATTGATAAATTTGATTACTCCCGTTTTTAGCGACCAATAACACATCATAAGGATGCTTCCGATTTTGATACATTTCTCCATCCATACCAGGAGAACCCAACGGCATACCAGGTGTTGCCAAACCCAAAGCCTCTGGTTTTTCTTTGAGCAAACGGCGAATATCCGTTGCAGGTGTATGTCCTTCTATAACATAACCATCTACTTTGGCTGTATGGCACGCCCCATATTTTTGCGGCATCCCTAACTCATCTCTCGCTTCACGATTACCAGTATTGTGTACAACCACTTGGAAGCCGTTATCCTCCATATGCTTAACCCATTCAGTACAACAACCGCAATTGGGATCCTTCCACACCTCCACTTTATGTTGATGTGAAAGCAAATCCTTATCCGCCAAATCTGCGTAATCCATTTGTTGCCGATGATTAGACTCGGACACCAAGCCAAATACCACTGCTGAAACAGCAACAGATACAGTAAAAACCCAAGCTGTTTGCTTAGAAAAGAATTTTATTTTTTTCACAATCTCATCCTCAAATTAAAATTTAAGCAGCCAATTAGACCAATTCGAGAGAAATATTTTGACTATAATCAACCAACATTTTCACATTGAAGTTTTATAAAAACCAAACTGAATCAATCAATGAAAAAAAACCAACCTTATTATTGAAAAGGCACTACTTTCCAACCAGCCGGCTTTTACTAACACCACTTATGCTCTTTAGCCGGTTTGCCATGCTCGATATAGTGTTCAAATTCATGGCGGAAATGCTTGGTAAAGCTGCGCACGGGGAATACGGCGGCATCGGCCAAGGCGCAGATGGTGCGGCCGGCCATATTGTTGCCGACCGAATCGAGCAAGTCCAAATCTTCGGGGCGGCCTTTGCCTTCGGCAATGCGGTGCACCACGCGGTATAACCAGCCGGTACCCTCGCGGCAGGGAGTGCATTGGCCGCAGGATTCTTCGTGGTAGAAGTAGCTCAAGCGTTCGAGGGCTTTGACCATGCACACGTCTTCGTCCATCACGATAATCGCGCCCGAACCGAGCATGGAACCTGCTTTGGCGATGGAATCGTAATCCATGTTCAAGGTCATCATTACTTCGCCGGGCAATACGGGCGCAGACGAACCGCCGGGGATCACGGCTTTGAGTTTTTTGCCGTCTTTCATGCCGCCGGCCATTTCCAGCAGTTTGGCAAACGGCGTACCTAACGGCACTTCGTAGTTGCCGGGGCGTTCAACGTGGCCGGAAATGGAAAACAGTTTGGTGCCGCCTGCGTTTTCGATGCCTTTGTCGGCAAAGGTTTGTCCGCCGTCACGGATAATGAACGGCACCGAAGCAAAAGTTTCGGTGTTGTTGATGGTGGTGGGTTTTCCGTACAGGCCGTATGAAGCGGGGAACGGCGGTTTGAAGCGCGGTTGGCCTTTTTTGCCTTCGAGCGATTCCAGCAAGGCGGTTTCTTCGCCGCAGATATATGCGCCGTAACCGTGGGCGGCAAACAGCTCGAAGCTGAAATCCGTTCCCATGATGTTTTTACCCAAGAAACCGGCTTGGCGGGCTTCGGCCAGGGCTTCTTCAAAACGCTGGTAACCTTCGAAGATTTCGCCGTGGATATAGTTGTAGCCTGCTTCCGCGCCCATTGCGTATCCGGCAATGATCATGCCCTCGATCAACGCATGGGGGTTGAAGTTGATGATGTCGCGGTCTTTGAATGTGCCGGGTTCGCCTTCGTCGGTGTTGCAGACGACGTATTTCGCACCGGGGAAGGAACGGGGCATAAAGCTCCATTTCAAACCGGTGGGGAAGCCCGCACCGCCACGCCCGCGCAAGCCCGAAGTCTTGACTTCGGCAATCACGTCGTCTTGCGACATGTTTTCAGTCAGGATTTTACGCAGTGCTTGGTAGCCGCCACGCGCTTGGTATGCTTCCAAGTGCCAACAGTCGGGATTGCGGGTATCGACGTTTTCAAAAATCACGCCTGATTGGAAAATAGCCATTTGCTTAGCCCTAATCGGTTAATCTTCTTCAATCTTTTGTTTTGCCGCCCAACCGCCTGATGCGGTTATGCGCTGATATTTTTTACATGCCTGTCTGAAGGGTTTTCAGACGGCTTTTCAGGTAGCCTTGTTGAGGCCGTCTGAAAAGGGATTTTTTAAAGTGTTTAAAATGCTTCGCCGTATCGGATTCAAGAATCCGACCTACGGCTTGCTGCCCGTTATTTCTCCGCGCCAATCATGGCTAAAAACTCATGCTCGGTCAGTTTCGGCGTATCGTTGGCCAAATCGTAATACGGTGCTTTGCAGTCGATAAAAATTTGGCTTTCCAGCTCAAAATCGGCGTTATCGGCAAATAATCCCGCATTGATGTAATAATCGTCGCCCACCTGCACAAACAGGTGCGTGCCGCATTGTTTGCAGAAACAGCGTTCCGCCCATTCGGACGAGCAGTAGCGGCCGATATGTTCGCTGCCACTGATTTCAGGTTTTTTGGCCGTCAAGGTAAAACTTGCACCACTACCCCAAGTACGGCATTTGCCGCAATGGCAGGCGTGCAGCTTGCGGTCAGCTTCAACTTTTATGGATACGGCACCACACAAGCATTTTGCTTCCATTTTTGCTTCCTTTCTTTTCAGACGGCCTTTCAGGTAGCCCTTACTGCAACTCCGCCAATTTCGCTTCAATCGCTTCTTCGGTCATAAAGCTGCACATTTTGTGGTTGTGTTTACCATGTACTCGCCTTCCACTAAGGTGTAGAGGCCATCTGAAGTGATTTCATCGCAGCCGATGCCGAGTTTTGTGGGTCGCATTCTTGGATCCGACCTACGGCTTACTATCCTATTTATTCAAATCTTTATAATATTTTCTTGAATAAAAGTTTCAAAAGTATTAATTGCCCCACTGTGCTCTACAATCTTACCATTCTCAACTTTATCGACATCAATTCCAGTAAAAGTCAATTTCCTGTTTGTCGGCTGTATTCCCAAAAACACGCCTTTATGGGTTCCCATTGCAATAATTTCTGAAATTACATACTCTTTTTCTGAGAATTGGTTAATAACTTGGATTGTAAAATCAGGATACGTTTCCCGCACATCTGAAATGTGCTTTTTCATACCATCTAAGCCTATTGGAAATATTTCTGTTCCCACTCTCAAATTACATTTTTCATCAACATAATTTTCGATTTCATCCATCAGATTTCTCGAAAAAATCTGCTCATAAAAATATTTCACCAATTCTTTTGAGTTCATAACCTGCTTAACAACTTAATTGACCCACTTTTTTACAGACGGTCTTTGCGGTGTTACCGGGTTTTCAAACCAACCTCAATCTTCTACCTTTCAGGCTGGCTTTTATTTCAACTCCGCCAATTTCGCTTCAATCGCTTCTTCAGTCATAAAGCTGCACATTTTGTGGTTGTTTACCAGCATCACGGGGGCATCGCCACATGCGCCCATGCACTCGCCTTCCATTAAGGTATAAAGGCCGTCTGAAGTGGTTTCGCCAAAGCCGATGCCGAGTTTCTGTTTCAGGTATTCGGCCGCATTCACACCGCCGCGCAGGGCGCAAGGCAGGTTGGTGCAGACGGTAAGTTTGTATTTGCCTACGGGGGCAAGGTCGTACATATTGTAGAAAGTGGCAACTTCGTAAGCGGCTGCCGGTGCGATGCCGACATAATCGGCCACAAACTCTATGGTTTCGGGCGTGAGCCAGCGTTTTTCTTCTTGGGCAATGCGTAATGCACCCATGATGGCGGAACGGCGTTGGTCGGCGGGGTATTTCGCCAATTCAACATCTATCAGTTTTAAAGATTCTGCGGATAACATTATCGGTCTACCTCTCCGAATACGATGTCTTGCGTACCGATGATGGCTACCACGTCGGCCAACATGTGGCCGCGTGCCATTTCGTCCATGCCTTGCAGGTGGGCAAAGCCGGGGGCACGGATTTTCAGGCGGTAAGGTTTGTTGGCGCCGTCTGAAATCATATAAATGCCAAACTCGCCTTTGGGGTGCTCGACTGCGGCATAGGTTTCGCCTTCGGGCACGTGCATGCCTTCGGTAAACAGTTTGAAGTGGTGAATCAAGTCTTCCATACCCATTTTCATTTCGGTGCGTTTGGGCGGCGCGACTTTGTGGTTATCGACAATCACGGAGCCGGGGTTGGCTTTGAGCCATTGCACGCACTGTTTGATAATACGGTTGGATTCGCGCATTTCGTTGATACGGCACAGATAGCGGTCGTAGCAGTCGCCGTTTACGCCGACGGGAATATCGAAATCAACGTTGGCATAGGCATCATAAGGGGCTTTTTTGCGGATATCCCATTCGATGCCCGAACCGCGCAGCATCACGCCGGTAAAGCCTTTTTGCAGGGCGCGTTCGGGCGAAACCACGCCGATGCCGACTGTACGCTGTTTCCAAATACGGTTGTCGGTAAGCAGGCTTTCGTATTCGTCTACACAAGAAGGGAAGCGTTCGGTGAAAGCTTCGATAAAATCGAGCATGGTGCCTTCACGGGCTTCGTTGAGCTTTTTCAGCACTTTGGCATTGCGGAATTTGCTCGATTCGTATTTAGGCATGAAGTCGGGCAAATCACGATATACGCCGCCGGGGCGGAAGTAGGCCGCGTGCATACGGGCGCCGGATACGGCTTCGTATAAGTCCATCAACTCTTCGCGCTCGCGGAAAGCATAGAGGAATACAGTCATCGCGCCGATATCGAGCGCATGGGAACCGATACCCATCAGGTGGTTCAGAATGCGGGTT
Source organism: Neisseria canis (assembly GCF_900636765.1). Lineage (NCBI taxonomy): Bacteria > Pseudomonadati > Pseudomonadota > Betaproteobacteria > Neisseriales > Neisseriaceae > Neisseria > Neisseria canis. The sequence goes on along the minus strand of NZ_LR134313.1, from coordinate 1,016,845 downwards.
ACTTCGGCAAACATCACACGGATGTATTGGGCGCGGATAGGGACTTCGACTCCGGTCAGTTTTTCTACTGCCAAACAATACGCCTGTTCGTTGACCATCATGGAAACGTAGTCCAAGCGGTCCATATAAGGCAGGGCTTGCAGGTAGGTGCGGGTTTCGGCCAGTTTTTCGGTACCGCGGTGCAAAAGGCCGATATGGGGGTCGGCACGGACGATGGTTTCGCCTTCCAGCTCCAAAATCATACGCAATACGCCGTGTGCGGCAGGGTGCTGCGGACCGAAGTTGATGGTGTAGTTTCTTAATTTATTAGCCACCGTAGTTCTCCTCGCGGACGATGCGCGGGGTAATTTCGCGCGGCTCGATGGTTACGGGTTGGTAAATCACGCGTTTTTCGGCTTCGTCGTAGCGCATTTCTACATAGCCGGAAATCGGGAAATCTTTGCGGAAAGGATGGCCGACAAAACCGTAGTCGGTGAGAATGCGGCGCAAATCGGGGTGGTTGTTGAACAGAATACCGAACAGGTCGAAGGCTTCTCGTTCGTACCAATCGGCGCTGTTGTAGATATCGGTAACGGAATCGACAACAGGAAAATCGTCATCTGCCGCCCACACGCGTACGCGGATGCGTTGGTTGTTTTTTATTGACACCAACTGGCTGACTACGGCAAAGCGCTTGCCTTCCCACGGTTCGTTTTTATAGGTGCTGTAATCGACACCGCATAAATCTACCAACGATTCGAAGTGCAGGTCGGCATGATCACGCAGCGTGGTCATGATATTCAGGTAGTGCTCGGGTTGGCATTCAACGGTAATTTCATCTAAAGCCAAGATCACTTTGCTTGCTTTATCGCCCAACACGTTTTGGACAACCGGATACAAATCGTTTACGTGCATCTTGTTCTCCTAGTTACGGGCAATGGTGTAAGTGCGTTTGATTTTGCCTTGCAGCTGAATCAGGCCGTAAATCAAGGCTTCGGCAGTTGGCGGACAGCCGGGTACATATACGTCTACCGGCACGATACGGTCGCAACCGCGGACTACTGAATAAGAATAGTGGTAGTAGCCGCCGCCGTTGGCGCACGATCCCATCGACAACACCCAGCGCGGCTCGGCCATTTGGTCGTACACGCGGCGCAACGCGGGTGCCATCTTGTTGCACAAAGTGCCGGCCACAATCATCAAGTCGGACTGACGCGGAGACGGACGGAAAATAATGCCGAAACGGTCGAGGTCGTAACGCGACGCACCTGCCTGCATCATTTCTACCGCACAGCATGCCAAGCCGAAAGTTACCGGCCACAACGAACCTGTGCGCACATAATTCAACACCGTATCCGCGCTGGCGGTTACGAAGCCTTTATTCAAAACGCCTTCTATTCCCATTCCAGCGCACCTTTTTTCCATTCGTAGATAAAGCCCACCGTGAGCACCACAATGAACACAAACATCGACCAGAAGGCAAACTGTCCGTGGGAAACCATCAGGTCTTTAAACACCACTGCCCACGGAATCATGAATGCCACTTCCAAATCAAACAAGATAAACAGAATCGCCACCAAGTAGTAACGCACGTCGAATTTCATACGGGCATTTTCAAATGCTTCGAAACCGCATTCAAACGGCGTGTCTTTTTCGTGGTAGTGGCGTTTCGGGCCGAGCACATTACCCAGCACCAAAAACAATATGCCCGCTGCCAAACCGACAATCAAAAAGATTAAAACGGGGAAATAGTTAGCTAACATGGTTTTTTACACCTGTTTTGTTAAGCACAAATAGATAAAATAAATGTAGGCTATTGTAGCCAAAATTACTGCTGATTAAAAGTTAAACACTCCCGATTTTTTTGAAAAAGTTCAATAATTTCAATACTTTTATGATAACGATTATCATTAAATGATTTTATAAGATTATTTTGCTTATTTTTTGAGCATTTTTAGGCGTGATTATTTTAAACTGTATTTAATTCAATTTAACTTTTCTTAATATTTTCAATATGCATAGCACGCCTGCCGCATTCATTGTTTTATTTATTGCACAAAAAACATGCAAATCCTTTGTCTGAAATCCGGAAAGTCTTATTTTTTTATTTTTTGGAATTTTATGCTCAATTTACCGAAAAACCAATTATCTAAATGTTTTAATTATCACTATTCGGAAATATAGCGGATAAAACAGCGGAAAATGTGTTTTTCAGACAGGCATTCTGCAGCTGCTTGCAAGCATAACAATTATTCGGAAATCTCTGATTTTATGAATATTTGAATAAATTTATGGTTCTGAGAATTACCGTAAGCATAAGGTAATTAATCTCTATAGATAATCAGGTGTAGCTACATGTAATCCCTAACAAAATTCAGACAGGCATAGTTTCACCCTGATGTTAACCATTTCGACTTTACCGCTTAGCCGATCCGCTTAAACGGCGGCAGGCAGGCGAGCAGGCGTTTGCCGTAGGAATGGGTTTGGATGCGGGTATCGAGGATGGTTACGCGGCCGTAGTCGCGCTCGGTACGGATAAGCCTGCCCACGGCCTGCACCAGTTTGATGCTGGCTTCCGGTACGGTAATTTCCATAAACGGAATGCCGCCGCGCTGCTCAATCCAGCGGCTTTGCGTTTTTTCAATCGGGTTGTCTGGCATGGAAAACGGAAGTTTGGCAATGATGACCTGTACACAGGCTTCGCCGGGCAAATCCAAGCCCTCGGCGAAGCTGTCCAGCCCGAAAATGATGCTGGGTCGGCCAGCCTCAATCGCTTCGTAATGTTTTTGCAGCAGCACGGCTTTGGGGATTTCGCCCTGTATCAGCAGATAAGGCAGATGGCTTTCCGGCAAACGCATGGCCACTTCGTTCATCTGTTTTTTCGAGGTAAACAACACCAGCGTGCCGATGGCTTCTTCGGCGGATATGAGTTTGGGCAGCCATTCGACAATGGCGTCGGTGTGGGCATCCGGCGTTTTCGGGCTGGCAGACAGCGGCGGGATATAAAGTTCGCCCTGCTCGGCGAAATTAAACGGGCTTTGCAGAGCCAGCGTGGTGGTTTCGGGCAGCCATATCAGGCCGGTTTGGCGCAGCAGCAAATCAAAATTGCCCAACGAGCGCAAAGTAGCCGAGGTCAGCAGCGCACCTGCGGCGCGGCGCCACAAACCGTTGGCCAGATGGCCGGCGCTGCTGATGGGGCTGGCGTTGAATATGTAGTCGTTTTTGTCGCCGGTTTTGCGTTCCACCCATTTGGCCAACGGCTCCTTGCCTTCCTCCGGCTCAGTTGCCATCAGCTCCCACACGGCGGCGATTTGTTCGACGCGTGCGACAAAAAGGCCTAATTCGCCGGTAAGGCGGTCGATTAGCGGACCGTCTTTGTCTTTGTCGCGGCGGGCAGCGGCCAGTGCGTCGCTTAAGCTATATATGTTTTTGAGCAGGCTTTTGGCGGCGGTGTTCGTGTTGGAAACCAGCAAAGCCAAGTCGGGCGGAATTTTTCCGTCTTCCCAGAGCCAAACGGGATCGTTGTCTTTGCCGCTTAAATCCAGCTTCGGTTCGCTGCCGAGGTGGAACAGCCATTCAGACAGGCTTTCCTGCAGGCCGGCAGCGGCTTCGTCGGCCAGGTTGGCGGGCTCGGTTTTGTCGGTTAACGCGGCCACTTTGTTCACAATGGCGGGCAGCTTTTCTACCGTCCACATCGCCAGGTTTACCGAATGTTCGGCGGCAAATCGGCTGAGGGCTTTTTTGGGCAGATGGTGGGCTTCGTCGATACAGTAGAAACTGTTTTCAGGCGCAGGCAGAATCACGCCGCCGCCCATGCTGATGTCGGAAAGCAGCAAATCATGGTTGGCCACCACCACATCTACGGTTTCCAATGTTTCGCGCGCTAAAAAAAACGGGCATTCGGGGCGGTTGGGGCAGGCGGCTTTCAGACAGCCGTGCCGGTCGTTGGTAATTTGAAACCACAGTTTATCGGGGATTTTTTCCGGCCACGTGTCGCGGTCGCCGTTGAAGCGGCGGGCGGCAAATTCGTCCGACAGCTTGCGCAAAGTGTCCAAATCTTGTGCGCTCGGCTTGTCGCTGAACATCACGGAAGGCAGGTCCTCAAAACCCAAAAGGTTGGTTTGCGCATTGGTTTGGGTAAGCTGGTAAAGCTTATAGGGGCACAAATAGCGGCCGCGCCCTTTGGCAAGGACAAAACTTAATTCAAGGCCGCTTTTTTCCACCAGAAAAGGCAAATCCCGGTTGACCAATTGCTCCTGCAACGCCACGGTAGCGCTCGACACAATAAGGCGCTTGCCGCGCGTTTGCGCCATAATGCCGCCCGCCAGCAGATAGGCCAGCGATTTGCCCACGCCGGTGGGCCCTTCGATAACGGCAATACTCTCGCCCTCGCGCTCGGGGGCTTCTTCGCCCTCTTCCCGTACTTTGCTGCGTGAAAACGCGTTGGCCACGGCTGCAATCATTTCGCGCTGCGAAGGGCGCGGCGTGAACTGAGGCAGGTTTTCGGAAATGGCACGGTAATGGTCGCGGATGGCGTTTTTTTCTAGGTCGGTCAGCATGTCGGCAGCAATAAAAAGCGGGCGGGCAAGAAAGCCCGCACCCTGAGTGTATCAAGCCGGTATTTTAACATTGAACACTATGCCTGTCTGAATCCATCTTTTTCAGACAGGCATAACCGGCTACACCACCACATTCTGCGGCTTGCCCTCTGCAAAGCGCTCCACATTTTCACGCAGGATGTCAAACAAACGGTTGCGCGCTTCGATGCTGCCCCAGGCCATATGCGGCGTGACAATCAGGTTGGGCAGGCGGGCTTTGAGCAGTGGGTTGCCGTTGCGCGGCGGCTCTTCGGTGAGCACGTCGAAACCGGCGCCGCCCAGCGTGCCGTATTTCAGCGCGGCAATCAGGGCATGTTCGTCAACCAGGCCGCCGCGTCCGCAGTTAATCAGGATAGCGCCGGGTTTCATGTTTTGCAGCTCGGCTTCGCCTATCATATTGCGCGTTTGCGGGTTGAGCGGGCAATGCAGGGAAACCACGTCGGCGCTGCGGATGGCCTCTTCAAACGGCACGTAAGCTTCACGCACGGTTTGGGCATGTTTGTGCTCCCCGAACACCACCTTCATTTTAAACGCCTCTGCATAGCCGGCCAGCATCTTGCCGATGTTGCCGCGCCCGAAAATCGCCAGCGTTTTGCCGTTCAAATCACGCATGGGGGCGCCGAAATGGCAAAAGAAACGCGCCTGCTGCCACACGCCGGCGGCTACGTCGCGCTGATAGGCAGGCAGGTTGCGCATCAGGGCAATCATCAGCATAAACGCATGTTCGGCCACCGATTCGTTGCCATAGGCGCGGATATTGCACACAGCAACGCCCGCCGCTTTGGCGGCTTGAATATCCACATTGTCATAACCGGTAGCGGCAATGGCAATCAGCTTAAGCTGCGCATTGTCGGCGATATGTTGCGCATTAATCACTACTTTATTGGTAATAATGACATCGGCACCGGCAATCCTCTCGGCGGTGTCTTCCGGCTCGGTGTAAGGATATTCGGTGAGCGTGTGCGGGCATTTGGGCTGGAAAGCTTGGCCGGGTAAGGTATCACGGTCGAGAATCACGATATTGAGCATGCTTTGCTCCTTTATTGAAGTCTGTGTTTTTAGCATTTTAAATCTTAAAAAGAATAACGATTTATTTTAGCTAACATCAGATTAAGAAAATCACATGGGCTTCTGCGGCGGCAAATGATATTGTGTTTCATTATTAAAACACAAACCGCACTTAAGATTATGTTGAAAACCATCACTTTTGCTATTTTACACTTCGGCGTTGCCTTCAGCATCGCTTATCTGCTTACCGGCAGCATCGGCATTTCCAGCGCGGTGGCGCTGATTGAACCGCTGGCCAACACCGTGGTGTTTTATTTCCATGAAAAAGCATGGAACCGCTATGAGCGCAAAAAAGGCATCCGCTCTCCCCAAAAAAGCAAAATCCCGCTGCACCAATGCGTAGGCAGCTGAGCTGTGTTACGCTTCGGGCATTTCCAACCCGCAACAGTAAGGAGCGTTTATGAGCCTGAAGATTGAAGACATCGAAACCGGCAGCGGCAAAGAAGCCGTGAAAGGTAAAGAAATTACCGTGCATTACACCGGCTGGCTGGAAGACGGCACCAAGTTCGACTCCAGCATCGACCGCAGCCAGCCGCTCACCATCACTTTGGGCGTAGGCCAAGTGATTGCCGGCTGGGACGAAGGCTTCGGCGGCATGAAAGAAGGCGGCAAACGCAAGCTGACCATTCCGCCCGAAATGGGTTACGGTGCCCGCGGCGCAGGCGGCGTGATTCCGCCCAATGCCACGCTGGTATTCGAAGTGGAGCTGCTGAAAGTGCACGATTGATCGGTTTTACCCCCGATAAGCCAATGCCTGTCTGAAAACTTATTTAGCTTGTTTTCAGACAGGCATTGTTTAATTCAAGATAAAAAATAAAGGCATACAGGCAAAACGATAAGCCGGGTTCTGTCGTTGGGCAATCATTCCTCTAGGCGCACCATTGCTGATGCGCTCCAGCAACCTACCCGAACACTCGGCGAGCAGCGTCGTGGTGTTCTGTTTGGTCTTGCTCCGAATGGGGTTTAGCCTGCTGCGCCTTGTTACCAAGTGCACGGTGCGCTCTTACCGCACCTTTTCACCCTTACCTGTGCTGCGCAAAGCAGCCATCGGCGGTATTGCTTTCTGCTCCACTTTCCGTCGCGTTGCCGCGCCCGGCCGTTAGCCGGCATTCTGCTCTGCGGAGCCCGGACTTTCCTCCCCGCAAGGCACGAAACCTTGCGCGGCGATTGCCTGTTCTACCTGTATGCGGCGGCGATTATAGCATGAAGTGGCGGCGGTATTCGGTTTCAGACAGGCATTATCCGTTTTGCGGCGGCGTTTCCTCTCCGCTTGTCGCATAACCTGCTTGCGCTGCCGCCAACCGCTCCTGCCGCCTGCTCAAGCGGTACCAACCCGCCAAACGCACGATAGCGAGCATGGCAATCCACGGCAGGCAAAGCGCCACAATCAGATAACGCGGATTGGCGAAAGACACCACCTGCTGCCTGCCCGCCATTTTCACCAAAGCCCAAGCCCATTCCCACAATGAACCCAATGAAAACGCCAATACAGCGAGCAAGCCCAACGTGGAGAAAAAGCCGATATGCATTACGCGCTTTTGCAGCACGGTGCGGTTGAGCCGCAGCAACACCAGCAGCCCGAAACCCACAATCAGCACCATGCCGCCGTTCGCCAGCACCTGCAAGCCGTTAAACGCGATTTCGGGCGCAACCGGCAGCCCGTCTTTGTGCAGCTCCTGTTTGTTCAGGTGCAGGCTTTTGGCCAGGTTGGCCGAAAATCCGTAAAGCATATCCGCCAACACAATCCACACCGGCAGCGACGACAATATTCTTCTCATTTTCAAATGGTTTCACTCTTGGCAACAAGGCGGCAAGTGTACCATTATCCGGCGCAGTATAGTCGGCCGGTTGAACAGTTGCGGTACTACCCGCTTACCTACCCGGCTGTGCCGATTTAAGAATGCCTGTCTGAAAACTTTCAGACAGGCATCAATACCTTTACAGCCTATTTTGCAAAATCTGCCACAATTCAGGCTTCAACATAATCGTGTTATGGTCTGCTTCCAGCTCAAACGCTTTATCCTGCTTTTTCAATAATTTCGACAGTTTATGCATGTTTTCAACACCAATCAGCGCATCCTGCCGGCCATGCAGCAAAGTAATCTCCGATTGCTTGGCCGCAGCAATAAAATCTGCGGTAGGAATACGGTAGCGGATGAGAAATTTTGGCATCCAAACCACTTTCTCATGCAAAAAATCATCCAGCTTGAAATACGGGGCAAACAAAGCCAACTTCCTGATACCGTATTGCCTGGCCGCCCGCGCCGCCAAACCGCTGCCCATCGAGTAGCCGGCCACGACTTCCGGCTTTCCGCCAAAATCGTTCCGCACATACTCAACCGCTTTATCCGCATCATCAAACAGCACCGCTTCACTGGAAATCCTGCCGGTGCTTTTACCGTAGCCACGGTAATTGAATAGATAAGTTTCATAACCAAGCGCCGCAAACCGCTCCGCAACAGGGCTCCAGTCTTGCAGCGTGCCTGCGTTACCGTGAAAAAACAGCAATGCGCCTTTAGGCTTTTGCGCATGAATACGCAAACCGTTCAACACAGCACCGTCCGCAGCCAAATTGATTTCTTCAAACGGTGAACGCAGATCAAATCTGTAACCGCTCTCCAGCCGAGCGGGAAGAAATATCAACTTCTCTTGAAAACAATAAAGTGCAGCCGCCACCAGAATGTAGGAAATAAACATGCATTGAACGGAAAAAACCAATAATTTTTTCAACATAATCGGCTTCTTTTCCTTCAAAGAATTTACCCTACTACTCTAACCGATTTTTCAGACAGGCATCAACCAGCCTGCGCCCCCTCCCAATCTGGGTTAAAATACCGCCAATAATCTTTCATTATCCCAACGAGCACACCATGGATCAGCACACCGAAACCGAACGCAATATAGACGATGCCGAAATCGACAAATTCAGCCGCCTCGCCCACAAATGGTGGGATACCGCCGGCGAATTCAAACCGCTGCACGACATTAATCCCCTACGGCTGGGCTATATCGACCGGCACGGGCAGCTGGCCGGGAAAACCGTGCTGGATGTCGGCTGCGGCGGCGGCATCTTGTCTGAAAGCATGGCCAAACTGGGTACGGAAGCCGTAACCGGCATCGATATGGCCGAAAAATCACTGAAAACCGCCGAATTGCACGCGCTTGAATCCGGCATAGACAACCTAAAATACCGCTGCATCAGCGTGGAAGACTTGGCTGCCGAAGCCCCGCACAGTTACGACATCGTAACCTGCATGGAAATGATGGAGCACGTTCCCGACCCCGCTTCCATCATCCGCGCCTGCGCCAAACTGGTGAAACCCGACGGCACGGTGTTTTTCTCCACCATCAACCGCAACCCGAAATCCTACGTTCACGCCATTCTCGGTGCCGAATACATTTTAAACCTCGTGCCCAAAGGCACGCACGACTGGAAAAAATTCATCACCCCCGCCGAGCTCGCGCGCATGTGCCGCCAAGCCGGGCTTGACGTGGTAGACACCAAGGGCATGGGCTACAACCCGCTGACCAAAGTTTATTCGCTAAACGAGAACACCGACGTGAACTACATGATTGCCTGCAAACCGGTGCAGGCTTCCCACACTTGAACAGCCATGCCTGTCTGAACGTTTTTTCAGACAGGCGTTTGTTTAGGTGCTTTGCAAAGCCTTCTTAACAAAAATCAACCGTTTCCCAAATATTCGTTGAAATGCGGTCAAACCAGCCATTATACTTACGCCTTGTAATCAAAAGTAGTTCCGAATTGTCTTCAAAAAATCAAGTGCTTCTGCAGGCTGCTGCCCTTCAGCACAAACAGAGAATTTACGCAAAGGAACCATCATGAAAAAAACAGGTGTACTCAACGCAGAACTCTCCAAACTCATCGCCACTTTGGGGCATGGCGATATGCTGGTAATCGGTGATGCCGGCCTGCCCGTTCCCCACGGCGTTCCCTGCATCGACTTGGCCGTCAGCTTGGGCGTACCCGCGCTGCGGCAGGTATTGGATGCCGTATTGCAGGAAATCTGCTTGGAAAAAATCACGCTGGCAAAAGAAACCGAAACGCACAGCGCCGATTTATGGCGGTTTGCGCACAACCATGCTGAAAACAACCGCATTCAAACCGCAACCGTAAGCCACGAAACGCTCAAGCAGCTTTCCCAAACCGCCCGTGCCGTCGTGCGGACCGGCGACACCACCCCCTACACCAATATTATTCTTCATTCCGGAGTGCCGTTTTAATGAACCAGCCGAAATTATTGGTGGAGATGCGGCAAATCAACAAATCGTTCGGCCCCGTGCAGGTGTTGCGCGGTGTGGATTTTGATTTGCGCGCCGGAGAAGTCCATGCCCTGATGGGCGAAAACGGCGCGGGCAAATCCACCCTGATGAAAATCCTCACCGGCATTTATCAGGCCGAAGAAGGCCGGGTGTTGATAGATGGCCGCGAAGAAACCATCAAAACACCTGTCGACGCACAAAAGCTAGGCATCGCCATCATCCACCAAGAACTCAACCTGCTACCGGAAATGACGGTTGTGGAAAACTTTTTTCTCGGGCGGGAAATCGTGAAACACGGCGTGCTGCAAAAGCAGCAAATGACCAAAATTGTTACCGAACAGCTTGCCGCATTGCAGGCCAACTTCGGCCCCGATACTTTGATTAAAGAATTATCGGTGGGTCAGCAACAATTGGTAGAAATCGCCCGCGCGCTTTCGATTGATGCGAAAGTGATTATCATGGACGAGCCTACCGCCGCCTTAACCGAGCCTGAAATCCAACGCTTGTTCGGGATTGTGCGGCAGCTTGCCGAAAAAGGCGTCGGTTTGGTTTATGTGTCGCACCGCATGGAAGAAATTTTCCAAATCTGCCAACGCATAACCGTATTGCGCGACGGCATTTCGGTCGGCACCAAAGCGATTGCCGATACGCATTTCGACGATGTGGTCAGCATGATGGTGGGGCGCGAACTGAACGAGCGTTTTCCCGAACGCAACAGCAACATCGGCGAAGTGAAATTGGCAGTCAGCAATCTTTCAAACGGCCTCAACGTCAGCGGCGTCAGCTTTGAAGTGCGTGCCGGAGAAATTCTGGCATTTGCCGGGCTTATCGGCTCGGGGCGCACCGAAATCGCCAACACCTTGTTCGGCTTATCCCCGCTGGCGGAAGGCGAAATCAAAATCGACGGCAAGCCCGTGCAAATCAAAAGCCCGCGCCATGCCATCGCCCATAAAATCGCTTACGTTACCGAAGACCGCAAAGCCAAAGGTTTGATTCTTGATATGAGCGTTCGCGAAAACAGCACGCTGGTGCATCTGCCCGTAAAAAACGGCATGGTTGACCGCGCCCACGAGAAAAGCTACATCAAACAAGCGGTTGAGAAGCTGAAAATCAAAGTGGCCGACACCGAAGAAGCCGTGCGCCGCCTTTCCGGCGGCAACCAGCAAAAAGTCGTGTTGGCCAAATGGCTGATGGAACTGCCGGAAATCCTGATTCTCGACGAGCCGACACGCGGCGTAGATGTGGGCGGCAAAGCCGAAATTTACCGCATCATCAACGAATTAAGCCGTGAAGGCGTAGCCATCATCATGATTTCGTCGGAGCTGCCCGAAGTGCTCGGCGTATCCGACCGCGTGGCGGTGATGTGCGAAGGCCGTCTGAACGGCATTTTGAATACCAAAGAGGCTGACCAAGAAAAAATCATGGCATTGGCAGCCGGAGGAAACGCAGCATGAAACCATTGTCTATCGGCGCCACCGTCAAAAAAATGGGGCCTTTATTGGGTTTGGTGGTATTGTCGGCCGTATTGAGTGCGGCCACGCCCAACTTCCTGACTTCTAATAACTTATTCAGCGTATTGCGCCAAGTAACATACAGCGGCCTGCTGGCTTTCGGCATGACGTTTGTGATTCTGATCGGCGGCATCGATTTATCGGTCGGCGCGATTCTGGCTTTGGTCGGCATCATCACCGCCAGCCTGATTCAGACAGGCATGGATCCGATTTTAGCATCCTGCATCGGCATTCTGCTCGGCGCCGCCTGCGGTGCGGTAAACGGGCTGTTGGTGTCGGTAGGCCGCATCGCTCCCTTCATCGCCACGCTGGCCACCATGATTCTCTTCCGCGGAATCGCGCAGGAATATTCCCAATCCAAACCGATTACCATCAATGTAGACGGCTTCTTTAACGATATCGGCTCGGGCTATCTTTTCAACACCGTTCCCACGCCTGTGGTGTTGATGCTGGCCGTTTATTTCGTTTTATGGTTTGTGTTGAAAAAAACCCGTTTCGGCCGCCACGTTTACGCGCTCGGCGGCAGCGAAGACGTCGCCCGCATTTCCGGCCTGAAAGTCAGAAGCCTTAAACTTTGGGTTTATACTTTATCGGGCATGCTTTCCGCCGTGGCCGCTTTGGTCGTTACCAGCCGCCTTTCTTCCGCCAGCCCCAACGCCGGCGTGATGTACGAATTGGATGCGATTGCCGCAGTCGTATTGGGCGGAACCAGCCTGTCCGGCGGGCGCGGCTGGCTGTTCGGCACACTCGTTGGCGTGGTATTGCTCGGCGTATTGAGCAACGGCCTCAACCTGCTGAACGTATCGGCCAACTACCAACTGATTATCAAAGGCGCGGTTATTCTGTTTGCCGTTTTACTCGACCGCAAAAACGCCTGATTTTTCTTACCCTCTCACAATGGAGAACCACGATGAAATTCTTACGCAAAGCCTCAGCCCTACTCATTACCGGCGTTCTGCTTGCCGCCTGCGGCCAACAACAGGCCGACAACAAAACCGACGCTTCCGAAGCCGCAACCGGCGACACCGTAGGCTTGGCCATTTCCACCCAAAACAACCCGTTTTTCGTTAACCTGAAAGAAGGCGCACAAGCGCAAGCCGACAAACTCGGTTTGAAACTGGTGGTAGTGGACGCCAACGACGATTCGGGCAAACAAGCCGCCGGCGTGGACGATTTGCTGCAGCAAAATATCAAAGTGCTGCTGATCAACCCCACCGACTCCGAAGCCGCAGCCGCTTCAGTCAACCGTGCGGCCAAAGCAGGCATTCCCGTTATTTCCATCGACCGCTCGGTGAAAGGTGCCGAAGTGGCTTCACATGTGGCGTCCGACAACGTTGCCGGCGGTAAAATGGCAGCCGAATATATCGTCAGCAAACTGCCCTCAGGCGGTGAAATGGTCGAACTGGAAGGCATACCCGGCTCTTCCGCCGCCCGTGAGCGCGGCGAAGGTTTCCACCAAGTGATGGACGCACAACAAACCATTAAAATCGTTGCCAAACAACCGGCCGATTTCGACCGCACCAAAGGCTTGACCGTAATGGAAAACATTCTGCAAAGCCACCCGAACATTAAAGCAGTATTTGCCCATAACGACGAAATGGCCTTAGGTGCGGTAAAAGCTTTGGAAGCAGCCAATAAAAAAGACGTTATCGTGGTCGGCTTTGATGCAACCGACGACGCCCAAGCCGCGGTTAAAGCCGGCAAAATGGCCGCAACCGTCGCCCAAAAACCGGCCAAAATCGGAGAACTGGGCGTAGAAGCTGCCAAGAAAGTGATTGCCGGAGAAACCGTGGAAAAATCCATTCCCGTGGAATTGGAATTAATCAAACCGTAATCCGTTGCCGCAACAGTGCATCCGAATCAGCCGTGCCTGTCTGAAAACGTTCAGACAGGCACGGTTATATCGGCCGTATTGATTGCGTTTATTCGGAATGCAAACCGTATTTCTTCAGCTGATATGCCAGTGTGGCGCGGCTGATATTCAGTTTACGCGCGGCTTCGGAAATATTGCCGCCGCTGCGGCGCACGGCTTCCTGAAGAATATCGGCAATCCAATTTTCCAGGTCAAAGCCCTGTTCCAGCAGCTGACCGATATACGTATCTTTGAGGTTTGCATCTATTCCGGCGGAAAGTGCGTCGCCGGCGATACTGAAATAATCGTAACCGGGCGTAAAATGGGGAAACAGATTTTGCGCCTCGATAAAGTGGTTGTGTTCGGTGAGGATGATGCCGCGTTCGATTACGTTTTCCAGCTCGCGGATGTTGCCCGGCCATTGGTGTTTGAGCAGAAGCTCGCGGCCGTGGTCGCTGATGCCGAGTATTTTTTTCTGGTAAATCGCGCTGTATTTTTCGAGAAAGTATTTGATGAGCAGGGGAATATCCTGCCTTCGTTCGCGCAAGGGCGGGATATAGACGGGGAAGGTGTTGAGGCGGTAATAGAGGTCGGCGCGGAATTTGCCGGCGGCCACGGCGTCGGCGAGGCTTTCGTTGGTGGCGGCCACCAGCCGCACATCGACTTTGCGTACTTGTGCGCCGCCTACGCGCTCCAGTTCGCCTTCCTGCAAAACCCGCAATAATGCGGCTTGTGCGCGCGGCGACAGTTCGGCGACTTCGTCGAGGAAAATCGTGCCTTTGTCGGCGCGTTCAAACTTGCCGGCTTTGCTTTGTGTGGCGCCGGTAAAGGCGCCGCGTTCGACGCCGAAGAGTTCGGCTTCGATCAGTTCGGACGGGATGCAGGCGCAGTTGATGGCGACGAAAGGCTGGTTGCTGCGGTCGCTGCCGGCGTGCAGCCCTTTGGCAAAGGCTTCTTTGCCGACGCCGGTTTCGCCTTCGAGCAACACGGCGGCTTTGCTTTTGGAGGCTTTGTTGAGCATCTCGCACACGTGACGGAAGGCGGGGGATTCGCCCACGGCATCAAACAGGCTGCCTTGCTCGAGCAGGTCGTTTTGCTTGCGGTGTTTGAGTTCGTCCAGCTCGCTGCGCAGGCTGAACAGTTCTTCTTCTACAGGATCAGGCAGCATCAAGCGCTCCAAATCAGTCGTTTCGTCCCATTCTTCTATCGGTTTGCCGATGATGTGGCAGTGGGTATGCCCCATGGCTTCGCATTGGGTTTCGGTAAAGGCAATCTGTTTGCCCATGAAATAGCTGCTGTATCCGCTGGCATAGCCGAGTAAAGTCCAGCACACCGGCTCTTGGCTGATACCGTTTTTCTTTTTGTGGTAGGCCACTTCAAACGAATCTTCCCAGGCAAACACGCCGTAAAACTTGCCGTGTTCGATGTCGATTTCCAGCGTAACGGGTGTGACTTTTACCATACCGCGGGTGGTATGCAGCTGGGGGCCGACTAAAAATGCGTCTTTCGGGTCGCTGCCGGAACGCACTTTTTTGGCGATTTCGGCATCCTGCACGCCGGCGTAATAGCCGTAGCGCATGAAAAAGCGTTTGGCCCGCTCTTTGCCCAAAGATTCGACCAAATCTTCGCGCAGCCGCCATAAAGCGTAGGCGTGGCTCAGCAGCATGCGCTGTTCGCAAAACCAGATTTTTCCGTTCTCCACATCAAACCTGATTTGATCGATCAGGTCTTGTTTGTCTATCTGCCCTGTTTGGTGTGGTGGCATAGCAGTGCTCCTTTGTACGCATTATCCCGGCGGCCTTTATTCGTTTGTTTGTATCTGAATGCCTGTCTGAAAAACGGTTTTCAGACAGGCATTTGATGGCGCCCTGCTTACTAATATTCACACCTATCAATATTTTGTCAAATATTTCAATGATTTTTGTAACTCGTATCACTATGTTTTATATACATATTTTCAATTCTGTTTGATTATTTGGTGAAAACGGCTGCTGCGCTTCACCAAATGATGAAATATTTTTCCAGCTTGTCTTTCATATCTCTGCCGCATATTTGCCCATAAAATTTTTATTCTTTTAATTATCAACAAATTGTGATTGAAAGTTGGATTTGGCATCAAAAATGCTAAGTCTTTTCGTACGGCCTGCCCGTTTAAGAAAGGAAGTGGATGAATATGCAAACAACTGCACCGGCCAGATTTGTAAAGTATGTCCGGGTACGCAGCGAGCCGGATGCCCGTTTTGTCGAGTTTGACTTTGCGATTAACGACCCGTCGCTGTTTGTGGAACTCATCATGCCGAAAGACTGTTTTGATCTGTTCTGCCGACGCAACAAAGTCGTGTACATGACCGAAGAACAAGCGGAGAAAAACGACGAAGAAGCCGCCAAATGGCGCTACGGCACCGAAGCCGAGCTGCGGTAAACCGCCAACACCACAATAGCTGCGGCACGCGGTTTCAGACAGGCATTTAAGTTAAGGCCGTCTGAAAACAGTCTGCTTCACAGCCATAACCATCCCCCGAGGAGAAGGAGAAACAGAATGTCTTTGGAAATCAAAACCGCCACCATCGACCCCGTGCGCCAAACCTACGCGCACATCGCCCGCCGCTTCGGCGAGAAGCCCGCTTCCCGCTATCAGGAAGCCACTTACGACGCCCAAGCCGCCGTCAATTTCCATTACCGCCCGCTCTGGATGCCCGAAAAAGAGCTGAACGATCCCACCCACACCGCGCTGACCATGCAGGACTGGTACGCGCTGAAAGACCCGCGCCAGTTTTACTACGGCGCTTATGTGCAAAACCGCGCCAAGATGCAGGACACAGCCGAGAGCAACTATGCCTTTTTTGAAAAGCGCAATCTCGCTTCGCTGATTAAAGAAAGTGTGAAAACGCGCATCATCACCGGCCTCTTGCCGCTGCGCCATGTCGAGCAAACCGCCAACCTGAACATGATGTCGTGCTGCGCCTACGGCTACGGCACCGCTTTAACCCAAGCCTGCCTGTATGCCGCGATGGACCGCTTGGGCATCGCCCAATACCTCTCGCGCATCGGCCTCTCGTTGGACGACAACAGCGGCGAATCCTTAGCCGTGGCCAAAAAAGCGTGGATGGAAGATCCCGCGTGGCAGGGCGTGCGCGCTTTGTGCGAAGAGCTGCTGGTACATAAAGACTGGGGCGAATTGTTCGTCGCCCAAAATCTGGTGGTGGATACCTTGCTGAACATCGTTTTCTATCAGCACTTCGATAACTGGCTTTCTGCCAACGGCGCGCGCGATATTTCCATGTTGACCGAATTCATGCAGTCCTGTCTGAAAGACCAAGCCGGCTGGGCAGACAACGTATTGAAAACGCTGGCCTCCGAAAACGAAGCCAACCGCGAACAGCTCAAGAGCTGGATGGAAAAATGGCAGGAAAAAGCTTTTGCCGCCTACCGCCCCATCATTGCCGACCTGTTTGGCGGCGAAGCCGAAAACATATTGGCCGAAACCGCCGCCCAAATCCAACAGCGCGCCGCGAAAACCGGATTAATCGAAAAAGGAAAATAAGCATGAGTTCAAAAGTTTATCTCGCCCTGCAAGACAACGACACTTCCCGCTATATCGTTGAAGCCGTCGAACAGGACAATCCCGATGTGGTGGTGATTTACCAGCCCGCCATGATCCGTATGGAGTGTGAAGGCAAGTTGGTGGTGAACAAAGCCACGGTAGAAGAAAAGCTGGGGCAAAGTTGGGAGGTGCAGGAGCTGCATCTGAATCTGGTTACCATCGGCGGCAACGTGGACGAAGACGACGAAAGCCTCACGTTAAGCTGGAACCGTTAATCGCCGGTTTGAGGATTAAAGAGGAGAAAAAACAATGGCAAAACTGAATTTAAAAGACAAATACCGCTTGCTTACCCGCGATTTGGATTGGGATTTTTCCTATCAAGACCGCAAAGAAGCGTTTCCGTATGAAGACTTTGAAGGCATCAAAATTACCGATTGGTCGAAATGGGAAGACCCGTTCCGCCTCACCATGGATGCCTATTGGAAATATCAGGCCGAAAAAGAGAAAAAACTGTATGCCATTTTTGATGCGTTTGCCCAAAACAACGGCCAGTTGAATATCTCGGATCCGCGCTATGTGAACGCCATCAAAATCTTCCTGACCGGCGTTACCCCGCTCGAATATCAGGCTTATCAAGGTTATGCCCATGTAGGCCGCCAGTTCGGCGGCATCGGGGCGCGCATTGCCTCGCAAATGCAGTCGATCGACGAATTGCGCCATGTGCAAACCCAAATCCACGCCATGAGCCACTACAACAAATATTTCGACGGCTTCCAAGACTGGAGCCACATGCACGACCGCGTGTGGTATCTCTCCGTGCCCAAATCGTTCTTCGAAGACGCCCGTTCGGCAGGGCCGTTTGAATTTTTGCTGGCCATCAGCTTCTCGTTTGAATATGTGCTGACCAATCTGTTGTTTGTGCCGTTTATGTCGGGCGCGGCGCACAACGGCGACATGGCCACCGTTACCTTCGGTTTCAGCGCGCAATCCGACGAAGCCCGCCACATGACGCTCGGCCTCGAAATCATCAAATTCCTGTTGGAACAGCACGAAGACAACCTGCCCATCGTGCAGAAGTGGATCGACAAATGGTTTTGGCGCGGCACCCGCCTGCTGTCTATCGTGGCCATGATGATGGATTACATGCTCCCCAACAAAGTGATGTCGTGGAAAGAAGCATGGGAAGTGTATTTCGAAGAAGCCGGCGGCGCGCTGTTTAAAGATTTGTCGCGCTACGGCATCCGCCTGCCCAAATACAGCGATGTGATCGAGAAAGAAAAAGAGCACATTTCCCATCAAGCGTGGTGGATTTTCTACAACTTCGGCCACGCGGCGGGCTTCCACACTTGGATTCCGACCGACGAAGAGCTGGATTGGCTGAGCGAAAAATACCCCGACACTTTCGACAAATACTACCGCCCGCGCTGGGAGCTGGCGAAAAAAATGGAAGCCGAAGGCAAACGCTTCTATTCAAACGGCCTGCCGCAACTGTGCCAAGTGTGCCAAGTGCCGATGGGCTTTACCGAAATGAACGGCGACCCCGGCGAAATCAGCTACCGCAGCGCCGAATTTGAAGGCGAGCGTTACCACATGTGTTCAGACGGCTGCCACGATATTTTTGTGGACGAACCCGAAAAATTCGTACAGGCCTGGCTGCCGGTTCATCAAATTCTCCAAGGCAACTGCGGCGGCCCCGATTTGGAAAGCATTTTGCGCGACTACTACCGCCTCAATGTGGGAGCCGACAACTTGGATATGAAAGGTTCTCCCGACGAACAAAGATGGAAAGAATGGAAAGGCGTGGCCTGATCCGCCCGATTTGTTCGCACCGGCCTGCCGCAGACGCAGAGGCCGTCTGAACAGGCTGCATACACAACCCGATAAATAAAAGGAGAGAACACCATGCCTACCAAAGCCATTGTGAGCAATTACTGCGGCGAAGTGCGCGACCGTCGCGAAAACTTCGGCGGCAACATTTTAGTATTTGTCGGCTGGGACAAACACCTGCTGTTTTGTTCGGCGCTGGCTTTCGCCCTGCCGCCCGATATGCCCTTCCAAGATTTCCGCCAAAACGTGCTTAAGCAGGGATTTTCGCAGCACCCCGACTTCGATTCCATCAAATGGGACGATGTCGAGTGGCAGTTGAACGGACGTGCGCTTGCCCCCGATGACGGCAAAACCCTCGAACAGCTCGGTTTCGACCATAAATCCCTGCTGCGCTTCAACACTCCCGGCCTCAACGGCTGGAACGGCAGCGGCGTATAAGCAGATAAGGAGGGTGCAATGAGCTACCAAGTAACAGTAGAGCCGACCGGCGATGTGATCGAAGTGGAAGAAGGCCAAACCATTCTGAATGCCGCGCTGCGTCAGGGCGTGTGGCTGCCCTTTGCCTGCGGCCACGGCACCTGCGGCACCTGCAAAGTGCAGGTAACCGACGGTTACGGCGATTTGGGCAACGCCTCACCGTTTGCCTTGATGGATGTCGAGCGCGACGAGGGCAAGGTTTTGGCCTGCTGCTTCATGCCGGAATCGGACGTAACCATCGAAGCCGACATTGATGTCGATCCCGATTTCTTAGGCTACCCCGTGGAAGACTACACCGCTACCGTGGCAGCAGCCGAACCGCTTTCCCCCACCATTTTGGGCATTACGCTGAAGCTCGACCGGCCCATGCAGTTTCAGGCAGGCCAATACATCAACCTGCAAGTGCCGGGCGTGGAAGGCACGCGTGCGTTTTCGATTGCCAATCCGCCGTCGATGGCCGATACGGTTGAACTGCATGTGCGTAAAGTCGAAGGCGGCGCGGCCACAACCTGGCTGCACGAAAACCTGAAAGAAGGCGACGAATTGCCGCTTTCCGGCCCTTACGGCCAATTCTTCGTGCGCAAATCCGACGACCAAGATGTGATTTTCATTGCCGGCGGTTCGGGTTTGTCCAGCCCCGAATCCATGATTCTCGACTTGCTGGAAGCGGGCGACAGCCGCCGGATTTACCTGTTTCAGGGCGCGCGCAACGTAGCCGAACTCTACCACCGCGAGCGGTTTGAAAAGCTGGCCGAAGCGCATGAAAACTTCCACTACATTCCGGCATTGAACGCCGCCCTGCCCGAAGAAAACTGGCAAGGCTTCAACGGTTTCGTACACGAAGCCGTGGCCGATTATTTCAGCAACCGTTGCAGCGGCCACAAAGCTTATCTGTGCGGCCCGCCGCCGATGATAGAAGCGGCCGTATCCACCCTGATGCAGAGCCGCCTGTTTGAGCGCGACATCCACATGGAGCGTTTCTTAACTGCTGCCGACGGCAGCGAAACACAAACCCGTTCGGCCTTGTTCAAAAAAATCTGAACCACGGTTCAGATGTTCAGACAGGCCGTCTGAAAACCCAGCCGAACAACCAGATAATAAGAGGAGAAAGCCGTGAGTAAAAAACTAAAAGCGGCCATTATCGGGCCGGGCAACATCGGCACCGACCTATTGATGAAAATGAAGCGTTCCGAGTGGATAGAGCCGGTGTGGATGGTCGGCATCGACCCGCAATCCGAAGGCTTGAAGCGCGCCCGCGACATGGGCATCAAAACCAGCGACACCGGCGTGGACGGCCTGCTGCCGTATGTGAAAGAAGACGATATCCGCATCGCCTTCGATGCCACTTCGGCCTATGCCCACGCCGAAAACAGCCGCAAGCTCAACGAGCAGGGCGTGATCATGATTGATTTGACCCCCGCTGCCGTCGGCCCTTTCTGCATTCCCCCCGTTAATCTCAAAGCCCATGCCGAAAAGCTGGAAATGAACGTCAACATGGTTACCTGCGGCGGGCAGGCCACGATTCCGATGGTGGCGGCCATTTCCCGCGTTCAGCCGGTTAGCTACGGCGAAATCATCGCCACCGTGTCGTCCAAATCGGTCGGCCCCGGCACCCGCGCCAACATCGACGAATTCACCCGTACCACCGCGCAGGGTGTGGAAACGGTGGGCGGTGCCAAAAAAGGCAAAGCCATCATCATCATCAATCCGGCCGAACCGCCCTTGATGATGCGCGACACCATCCACTGCCTCACCGAAAGCGAACCCGACCAAGCCGCGATTACCGAATCGGTGCAGCGCATGGTGGCCGAAGTGCAGCGTTATGTGCCGGGCTACACACTGGTCAACGGCCCCGTGTTCGACGGCAACAAAGTGTCGATTTTCGTAGAAGTGAAGGGCTTGGGCGATTTTCTGCCGCCGTATGCCGGCAATCTCGACATCATGACCGCCGCCGGTTTGCGCACCGCCGAAATGTTTGCCGAAGAAGCGGCCAACGGCGTGTTGACTTTGCCCGCACGCTAAGGAGAACGAAATGGATTTAAAAGGTAAAAAAGTTACCCTGCACGACATGAGCCTGCGCGACGGCATGCACGCCAAACGCCATCAGATTTCGTTAGACGAAATGGTGAACATCGCCACCGGTCTCGACGAAGCCGGTATGCCGCTGATTGAAGTAACCCACGGCGACGGCTTGGGCGGCGCGTCGCTCAACTACGGCTTTCCCGCCCACAGCGACGAAGAATACCTCGGCGCCGTGATTCCCAAAATGAAGCAGGCCAAAGTGTCGGCCTTGCTGTTGCCCGGCATCGGCACCGTTGACCATCTCTTGATGGCCAAAGACTTGGGCGTGTCGTGCATCCGCGTTGCCACGCATTGCACCGAGGCCGATGTTTCCCAACAACACATCGCCAAATCCGCCGAGCTGGGCTTGGATACCGTCGGCTTTCTGATGATGGCGCACATGGTGCCCGCCGCCAAACTGATCGAGCAGGCCAAGCTGATGGAAGGCTACGGTGCCAACTGCATCTATTGCACCGATTCGGCGGGCTACATGCTGCCCGAAGAAGTGGAAGAAAAAATCGGTGCGCTGCGCCAAGCCCTGAAGCCCGAAACAGAATTGGGTTTCCACGGCCATCACAACCTCGGTATGGGCATTGCCAACTCGCTGGCCGCCGTGCACGCCGGCGCCAACCGCATCGACGGCTCGGTAGCAGGCTTGGGCGCAGGCGCGGGCAATACGCCGCTGGAAGTGTTTGTGGCGGTGTTGGAGCGCATGGGCGTTGAGCACGACACCGATCTCTTCAAACTGATGGACGTAGCCGAAGACCGCGTGGTGCCGATTATGGACCAACCCATCCGCGTTGACCGCAACGCGCTCACGCTGGGTTATGCGGGCGTGTATTCGTCGTTCCTGCTGTTTGCCAAACGCGCCGAAGCCAAATACGACGTGTCTGCCCGCGAAATTTTGGTGGAGCTGGGCAAGCGCGGCACCGTCGGCGGGCAGGAAGACATGATCGAAGATTTGGCACTCACGATGGCCAAGCAGAAAGGCAAAACAGCATGAGCACATTAAGCAGAGAACACATCGAGCAACTGGCCGAACATTTGGAAAACGCCGAATTGCAGGCTTATGAAGTCACCAAAATCACCGACGATTTCCCCGATATGGATTACGAAGACGCCTTCGATATCCAATGGGAAATCCGCCGCCGCAAAGAAGCGCGCGGCAACAAAATCGTCGGCATGAAAATGGGGCTGACCTCATGGGCGAAGATGAGCCAAATGGGCGTGGAACACCCTTGCTACGGTTTTCTGGCCGACTATTTCAGCGTGCCCGAAGGCGCGGCTGTGAAGCACGACGAGCTGATCCACCCCAAAATCGAAGCCGAGCTGGCGTTTGTAACCAAAGCCGACCTGCGCGGCCCCGGCTGCCACATCGGCGACGTATTGGCCGCCACCGATTTCGTGCTGCCCGCCATCGAAGTGATTGACTCGCGCTATAAAGATTTCAAATTCGATTTGAAATCGGTGATTGCCGACAACTCTTCTTCCAGCCGTTTCATTACCGGCGGCTGTGCCAAACCCGCGAGCGAATTGGATTTGAAAACGCTGGGCGTGGTGATGGAAATCAACGGCAAAGTGGTGCAGACCGGCGCGGGCGCGGCGGTGTTGGGGCATCCGGCCGCATCGGTGGCCATGCTGGCGAACATGCTGGCCGAGCGCGGCGAATATCTACCGGCCGGTTCGTTTGTGATGATCGGCGCGATTACCGCCGCCGTACAGGTGGAAAAAGGCGACTCGTTCTGCGTGCATTTCCAAGATTTGGGCAGCATCAGCGGCCGTTTTGAATAAACCTAAAGAAAGGAAACAACCATGCCGATTATTCAAGTCCACATGATGGAAGGCCGTACCGACGAGCAGAAAGAAGCCGTTATCCGCGAAGTAACCGAAGCCATGATCCGCGCCGTGGGTGCGCCCAAAGAATCGGTGCGGGTGCTGATTAACGAAATGCCCAAGCAGCATTTCGGTATTGCAGGAGAGTCGGCCAAAGCCAAAGGCCGCTGACGGTGCTTAGTGTGTTCAGACGGCATGGAGGCCGTCTGAAACCACCCAAGCAGCAAGGAGGTGAGGTGATGTGCTACACGGTATGTATCAAAGAGCAAATCGATTCGGATTGCTGTTTGCGCAATATCACGGTTGAAGAAGGGCAAAGCCTGCTGGTTGCCTCGGAGCGCAACGGGCAGCCGCCGATTGCCGTCGGTTGCCGCGGCGGCGGGTGCGGCGTGTGCAGAATCCGCATCGTGTCGGGCAGCTACCGCAAAAAAGCCATGAGCAAAACCCATATCAACGAGCAAGACTTGGCGCAGGGCGTGGTTTTGGCCTGCCGGGTGTTTCCCGAAAGCGATATGGAAGTGGTGAGCGAAAAGCCCTGCACTCCCTACAACCCGTTTGCGTAACCGCCGCTTCAAGCCGCTTGGGTTGCGTATCGGTTCGCCCGTTATGGCGTTTTTAGATTGTTTGCTGGATACAAACAAGGAGAAAGAAGATGAGAAAAGGTGTGATGCGCCCCGGCCATGTGCAAATCCGGGTATTGGATATGGATGAAGCCGTGAAACATTACGGCGACTTGTTGGGCTTGATTCCCGTCGGCACCGACGGGCAGGGCCGCCGCTATTTTAAAGGCTGGACGGAAATAGACAGTTTTTCGGTGGTGCTGCGCGAGGCAGACGAAGCCGGTATGGATTTCATGGCGTTTAAAGTGGTTGACGAAGCCACCTTAGACCAACTGCGCCAAGAGCTGGTTGATTTCGGCGGTTTGGACGTGCACGACATCCCCGCCGGCGAACTGAAAGGCTGCGGCCGCCGCGTGCGTTTTACCGCGCCCACAGGCCATGTGTTCGAGCTGTTTGCCACCAAAGACCAACCGGGCAAATACGGTGTGAGCAACCACAACCCCGAAGCGTGGCCGCGCGATTTGAAAGGCATGAAGGCCACCCGTTTCGACCACTGCCTGCTTTACGGCGACGATCTCGACCGCACGTTTGATCTGTTTACCCAAGTGTTGGGTTTCGGTTTGGCCGAGCAGGTGGTTACGCCCGAGGGCGCGCGGGCCGCACAGTTTTTAACCTGCTCGATGAAAGCGCACGACGTGGCCTTTATCCGCCACCCCGAAAAAGGCAAGTTCCACCATGCTTCGTTTTACTTGGAAACATGGAACGACGTGCTGTTGGCAGGCGATTTAATCTCCATGACCGATACCTCCATCGACATCGGCCCGACCCGCCACGGCTTAACCCACGGGCAGACGATTTATTTCTTCGACCCCTCCGGAAACCGCAACGAAGTATTTGCGGGCGGCGATTACTATTATCCCGACCACCCGCCCGTTACTTGGGATGCCGACAAGCTGGGCAAAGCCATTTTCTACCACGACCGCGTGCTCAACGAGCGTTTCTTAACCGTATTGACTTAAGCGGCATGTTCAGACGGCCTGCTTGAAACAGGAGGCCGTCTGAACATGAATGGCCGCCATACCCGGACTTGACCCGAATATCCCTGAACCGACTGAAAGCCAAGATACTCGGGTCAAGCCCGGGTATGACGGCGGTTATCGATGAAGTATTGAGCGGTCTAACCGTTCTTTTCAGACAGGCATCAAGGCCGTCTGAAAAGCTTGCACAAACCCTATCGAAAACAGAGGCAGAAACATGAAAGAATTCAAACACTTTATCAACGGTAAATACGTCGGCTCCGCCGGCGGCAAAACCTTTGAAAACCGCAACCCCGTAGACAACAGCGTGATCGGCATCGTACACGAAGGCGGCAGAGAAGAAGTCGATGCCGCCGTTGCCGCCGCCCGCGCCGCACTCAAAGGCCCGTGGGGCAAACTCACGCAGGCAGAGCGCATCGAATTGCTCAATAAAGTGGCCGACCGCATCAACGAACGCTTCGACGAATTTCTCGAAGCCGAATGTCTCGATACCGGCAAGCCGCGCAAAATGGCCGCCCATATCGACATCCCGCGCGGCGCGGCCAACTTCAAAGCCTTCTCCGAAACCCTGGCCAACCACCCCACCGAAGGCTTCCGTCTCGACACGCCCGACGGCAAAGGCGCATTAAACGTCGGCCACCGCACCCCCAAAGGCGTGGTTGCCGTGGTTGCCCCGTGGAACCTGCCCCTGCTGTTGATGACATGGAAAGTCGGCCCCGCCTTGGCCTGCGGCAACACCGTGGTTGTGAAGCCGTCTGAAGAAACCCCCGCCACCACCACCCTGCTGGGCGAGGTAATGAACGAATGCGGCGTACCGCCCGGCGTGTTCAACGTTGTGCACGGCTTCGGCCCCAATTCCGCCGGTGCCTTCCTTACCGAACACAAAGACATCGACGCCATCACCTTCACCGGCGAAACCCGCACCGGCGAAATCATCATGAAAGCCGCCGCCGTCGGCCTGCGCAACATCTCGATGGAATGCGGCGGCAAAAACCCCGCCATCGTGTTTGCCGACTGCGATTTGGAAAAAGCCGTCGAAGGCACCATGCGTTCCGCCTTCGTCAACTGCGGCCAAGTGTGTCTCGGCACCGAGCGCGTATATGTAGAACGCCCGCTCTTCGATGCCTTTTTAAAACGCATGAAAGAAGAAGTGGCCAAACTCAAGCCCGGCCGCCCAGAAGACCCCGAAGCCAATTTCGGCCCCCTAATCAGTTTGGAACACCGCGATAAAGTGCTGTCGTACTACAAACTGGCCGAAGAAGAAGGCGCAACCGTAGAAATCGGCGGCGGCATACCCGACATGGGCGAAGCCCTGCAAGACGGCGCATGGATAGAACCGACCATTTGGACAGGGTTGCCGGACGAGGCCCGCGTGATCCGCGAAGAAATCTTCGGCCCCTGCTGCCACATCCGCCCCTTCGACAGCGAAGAAGAAGTGATTGCGCTGGCCAACGACACCCGCTACGGCCTTGCCGCAGCCATCTGGACGGAAAACAGCAGCCGCGCCGTGCGCGTGGCCGAGCAGATGGAAGCCGGTTTGGTGTGGGTAAACAGCTGGTTCCTGCGAGACCTGCGCACCGCATTCGGCGGCGCCAAACAATCCGGCATCGGCCGCGAAGGCGGCGTACACGGCCTCGAGTTTTACACCGAGCTGAAAAACATCTGCATCAAACTCTAAGCAGGCCGTCTGAAACCCGTAAGGCAGGCATCCCTGCCACCGCTAAAAACAGCACCGTCCGTCATGCTCGGGCTTGACCCGAGCATCTCCCAGCATTTTTGAAACGCAAGATACTCGGGTCAAGCCCGAGCATGACGGCATGCAGACAGAGTAGAAGAAATGCCTGTCTGAAAACCCGTAGGGCGGGCATTCCCGCCACCCGACAACCCATAACAAAAGGCCGTCTGAACATTCAGACGGCCTCAAGCGGAGAAACCACATGACCCAAGACGACATTAAACGCTTCGGCACCATGCTCTACCAAGCCATGACCAACCGCCAAGCCATCCGTCCGCTTACCGAACAGGCACCCGACATCACCATCGAAGACGCCTACCACATCTCCCAAGCCTTCCTGCAACACCGCTTGGACGCAGGCGAAAAAGTGATCGGCAAAAAAATCGGCCTCACCTCGCACGCCGTACAATCCATGCTCAAAGTCGATCAGCCCGATTTCGGCTTCCTCACCGACAAAATGGTATTCAGCCAAGGGCAAGACATGCCCATCAGCCAAATGCTGATGCAGCCGCGCGCCGAGGGCGAGATTGCCTTTGTACTGAAAAAAGACCTCAACGGCCCCGGCGTAACCGCCGCCGACGTCATCGCCGCCACCGAATGCGTGATGCCGTGTTTTGAAATCGTCGATTCCCGCATCGAAAACTGGCAGATCAAAATCCAAGACACCGTTGCCGACAACGCCTCCTGCGGCCTGCTGATTCTGGGCGACACCGCCGTCAGCCCGCGCCAAGTCGATTTGCGTACCTGCGGCATGGTGGTCGAGAAAAACGGCAAAATCATCAGCACCGGCGCCGGCGCAGCCGCCCTCGGCAGCCCCGTCAACTGCGTCGCCTGGCTCGCCAACACCCTAGGCAGCTTCGGCATCCCGCTCAAAGCCGGCGAAATCATCCTCTCCGGCGCGCTGGTGCCGCTGGAAAACGTGGGCGCAGGCGATTTCATGTCGGTATCCATCGGCGGCATCGGCAACGCTTCGGTGTTGTTTAGCTGAAATGGTTTGGAAGCGGACAGATATAGTTGAATCGCTTGATTTTGGTGAGATCGTCTGAAAATAAACTTTCAGACGGCCTACCGTATGCAGCCCAAACAAACAGGCTGGAAAATATCAAAACGCCGTAGGGCGGGTATCCTTGCCTGCCGACAAACCCTATGCGGTATTCAAGCGGTTCGGCGCGGGCAAGCCTATCCGTCTGTTTCAATAATGAACGTTAATGATCACCCTGTCCCGATACTCGCCCGGGCGGTAGTTGTTAACTGAGCTGATGGTGGCATATACATCGTGTTTCTGTGCCGTGCCGCTACCGGTTCCGGCTACGCCGTTATTGGTGCTTTGGGCGGTTGCCGTGTTTCCCCAAACGGTGCCGTTTAATCCGGCGGTCGAACGCAGTTGGTAGGGTACGCCGTCGGGGTTTCCTGCCTGCACAGCCCGCATGACCCCTTGCCCGTTTTGATTGTTATTGGAAGGTTGCAGGCCGATTTTGTAGGGCGTGCCTTGGGTACAGGTTACTTTAAAAGACGATTGGCCTTGCAGGTTGGTAGCGTTTGTTTGAACTGTGCCGAAGTTGATGTCTCTTGCCTCGCTGATGATGCAGCTGGGAATAACAGTGGCGGATGCGGTAAACTCGAAACGATCCGATGCTAGGCCGCATGATGATTTTGGACTGAAAGCCAATGAAGTAGACCCTTTTGAAAAATCTGCGGTATACAGCCCTGGTACAGTATTTGTAAATGGAGGAGCCAACTTGGCGTATACAGGCAGGTTAACGGTTACAGAGTTGCGTCCGGGAGGAATGATAACGGTGGCATTGATGGTATCGCCGCCCTGTCTCGGAGTAGACCAAACGATTGTGTGGCCGGGGTCGGTATAGAAATTGTATGACAAATCACAGATTCCGTTCGAACACATGTTGCGCGGGTTTATCTGGCGTGTGTTATGCCGTCCGCCGTCTACTGCCAAACATATATTGAATAGTTGCTCAATACTCTCGGGTGTAGTATCGCCTTTTTGGCAAGTAACGGATACTTGCGCTTGAGTGGCGGCCGGCTGCGGCGACAGTATATCCACATTGCCGAAATCGACATTTTGCATGTCGGCCCTGCACTTCGCCCAAGCCTCCTGAACAGGCAGCAGGCTCAGCAATATGGCGGACAAGGCGGCCGTCAGGCGGGCAGGGTTGCCTGTTTGCCGTGGCTTTTTCTCTATTTTGTTGATTGTAAACATATCATTTCACCTAAATCGGGCAGGCTGTCTTTGTGTTGTTCGGTTTGATAATCCACTTCAAAGCGGCATTCGCCGCCGTTTTCGGGCTGTTGCACCGTAAAGCGGTTGCGGCCTTCCGCCAACTGTTCGATAAATGCGCGTCCGTCGAAACCGACTACGGCAACGGGCGTGCCGTCTTCGCTGCGAATCACCGAGCCGTCTTTTACAAAGAGGCCGTCTGAATGTTTCAAGGTCAGGGCGGCGGCACGCATGATGTTGATTTTGAAATCCACCGCCACACCGGAGCGTTCGGTCGGCACGGCCTGTACGCGCGAGTGTTCTACCTGCACGTTTTGCGGCAAATCGGTAATGTCGATATCAAGCGAGTTTTTCTGGTAAGCCGATAAGTTGGGCACCAGCAGCAGGCCTTTGCGGTTGGTTTTGCCGACGGTGTTGTTAAACAGCATCACGGGCACGCCGCCCATGCCGCCCGCGTTGACGACGGCAAAGCTGTCGTTCACGGTGCGGGTGGCGAACACGTCGCCCCGCATCAGCACGATGCCGCCGCGCACGCCGGTGTTCCAGTTGGTCATGCCGTTGGTGTGGTAAACGCTGCCTCTGAAGTCGCCGTATTGGGTATCCTGGTTCAGATAGCCGTTCAGATGGCCTTGGCGTTTGGTGTGGCTGCTGCTTTGCTGCTGCCAGCCGATGTTCCAAGAAGGGCTGCCCAATCCGGCGGAAGATTTGCTTAAAGAGACGCGGTGGCTTCGGTTGCCGCTGCCGTCGCGCTGGCTGCCGGCATTGGCGGAATAGCCTTTGTCCAAGCTGAGCGATATGCCGCCGTAGAGGCTGCGCTGTTCGCTGTTGTTGAAATGGTGTGCGGCATTCAGATACACGCCGAGGCGTTTGCCGATATTCACATTCCAGTTGAGTGTGCCGATTTTGTCTGTTTGCTTTTCTGCGCTGCGTTTGTTGTGCAGATAAGAGAGTGCAAACGAGCCTAACTTGCGGCTGCTCCAGCCGAGCGAGGCGGAGGCGGTGCGGATGTGGCCGGGCTCGGGCTGAAATACTTTTTCATCGAGAATCCGGCTTAATTCGGAAAAACGGTTGCTGTAAAGGCTCCAGCCCGCGCCAAACGACCATGCGCCTTTTTGCGTGCTGAAAAATATGCTGCTTTGTGCGCCTTTGTGCTGTTTGAAACGGCTTTGCGCATGGCTGAGGTTCAGTTGCCCCAGCGAGCCGATAACGCTGTTGGCCGCCGCGCCGAACTGGCGGTATCCGCCGCCGCCCTGCGCATGAAGCTGGCCGGTTAGGAAGTGGCTGATGCCGTAGCGTATTGCGCCGCTTGCAACTAGTGTTTTGTGGTAGTCGAAATCGCTGATGCCGTAGCCGCGCCGCAAATAGCCTGCTTCCAACGACCATTCGTTCAAGCCTTTGGCCAGCATGCCGGTGCCGCGGTATAAAGGCAGATCAACGGTTACTTGGCGGCCCAATACGTCGGTTGCCACCACTTGTGCCGTGCCGCTGCCGCTGATGGAAGGCGGCAAGGTGATTTCGTAGCGACCGGCGGCGACATCTTGGCTGTATTGTTTCACGCCGTTTAGATATAAATCGACGGTGCCGGGCAAGGTGGTTTCGCCCAAATAAGAACGCAAAGGCGCGGTGTTCCGCCACGGTTGGGTGCGGTAGGTGCGTTCGAGTTTGATGCCGCCCAAGCGCGAGCTGCTGCCGCTCAACTGACCGGCAAAAATGTCGCCGGCGGTCAGCACCAAGCCTTGTTCCGGCCAAGTGCTGCGCCAATAGGTGTCCAAACGCACGTTTTTGTTGGTGCTGCGCTCGTTTTCTTGATGGCGGCTCCACAGATGGTTGTGGCTCAGATAGCCGGCGGGAGTGGTCAGGCGCGCTTCGGTCAGCAGGCCGTGGCCGGTTCCGCCGTTGCTGTTGCGCGTGATGTTGTAATCATAGTTCAACACGCCCGCGAAACCGGGGCGGGCAATTCGGTAGGCTTGTTCGGTTTCTTTACCGATATGGGTTACGGGCAGGTTGAGCCAGTCCAAAGGGGCGGTAAGTGCCAAAGTTTGGGCGGCGGCATCGTATTGAACGTGCAGTTCGGGAATGGTTTCCAGCTCGAGCCAGCCGGATGAAGCGGTGTCGGCGGCAGTTGGATTGCCTGCTCGGTGTGCTTGGTTGTGTGTTGGGGATTGCCCGTCAAGCTCGGTCAAGTTTTCAGACAGGCTTTTTTCAGACGGCGTTTCCGAAGCGGCAAGTTCGGTTTCGGATTCTGTTGTGCTCGGGTTTGTATCGGTTGAAGGCGCGGCAGAGCCTTCGGTGCCAATCTGCCCTTCGGCCTGCTTGGCCTGCCGTATATGCGAATCGGGCGTATGGATGCCGAGAGAAGCGAGCGTATCCGCTTTGACGAATAAACGCCCGTGGTGCGACATAAATTTGAACAGACCTTCCGCCGTGCTGCCGTTTACAGACACCTGCGGATAAACCGGCAGCCATTCTTGGGCATACGCGGCGGTTTCCGGAGCAAAAGTTTCGGCGGATGCCTGAAACGTGTATAAAAACAAGAAAATGCCGGAAACAATCTGTTTTAAAGGAAATGCAGTATTAACGTACTGCACCTTGAACCTCCGGCTTTATCTGCCGACCGTTTACCGTGGCCGACAATCCGCCGTTTTTCAAAGAAGCAGGATCGGCATCCACTACGCTTTTCCAAGTGTTGCCCGGCAACACATATCCGGCCAAGCCGCCGGCCAAACTCTTGTCTTTGCTGCCGTTTTTCACAGAAATATTGCTCAACTGGGCATAAGCCTTGCCGATATTTTTAACGGTAAGCACGCTTTTGCCGCCCGCTGCGCGCTCAACACGCCATTGCAGTTGCGGCTCGGGTGAATCGGTTTGGTTTAAAAACAGCGGAATCGAATAGCGCAGCACAAATTGCAGGCTGGATTGGGGTTTGTCTTCAGGGGCGGGCAATTCGTCTACCACCAAGCGGAACGCCTCTTCGTGCGGTGCGGCGGGCTTGGTGCGGATCACGCGGAATTGCTGTGCCTTCCCGGCAGCCAGTTTCACCATCGGCGGGCTGGCCACAACATCGCCGCTGGGTGTGAGCACGTCTTTGCCTTCACCGTCTTGGCTCCAGCGGTACACGCGCACCTGCGCGGTAAGCGGCTTGGCACCGGTATTGGTTAACGTGAAAACGCCTGCCCGCTGTTTGGCGGGCAGGGATAAACCGGTCGGGCTGACTTGCAGACCGGCGGCAAAGGCGCCGGATACTGCACCCAGCGCCAAACCGGCCAACAAGCAGGCCTTTTGATATTTAAGGCTTGCCATATATATCAGCTTTGATTTTGTTGAAAGTTAATTAATAAGAAACTTCGACGGCTACACGGTCAATATAGCGGCCTGCAGTTTTATCCAACTCTGTACCAGCCACCTTACCGTAAACAGGATGGTGGATAGGTGAAGCAATACCCTCGCCAGTTCCAGTCAATGTATTAACATTTTTTTGGTTACCCCAAGCTTCGCTGTAACCATCATCTTTATAAAGCGTATAAGCAATTTTATCGTTGGCATTAGCGGCAGCCGAACCAGGCAAACCACTCATTGTGCCAGCTCCGGTGGTGCTGCTTGTACTATCCGGTGTTAAAGCAATTTGATAGGAAGTTCCTTTGGTACATTTAACCTGAATACCGCCGCCTGCTCCTGCCTTGCTCATCTGTCTCACTTCAGCTTTGCTGTTGGAAAGATGATCACCGAAATCAATATCGGCTCCAGCTGAAGGCGTTGTAAGTTCTTGAGTAGGTGCATTGCCTGTACTGGTTTCCACTTCACAAACAGGTGTAATACGGATAGTTACATGGAATTCAGAACTTACGCTCTCTGCATAAGCCATACCGGATGCAGACAATGCAGCCATAGTTGAAGTGAGTACGAAAAGATTTTTAACCGCTTTCATGTGTTTAAGTCCTTATTTATTAAATTTTTTGATTTTTATCCAATGAATCCAGATACCAGAAATCTATTTACCAGACCGTTTATGCATTAGATAACAGGCGGAATTATTATTAAAATTAAAAGTAACATCAAGTTATTTTCAAACCATTACACAATCAAACAAATATTATGTAGGTTTTTATAGTCAATCAACTTAACTTTTACTACGGCGTTGCTGTGCCTTAGCTCAAAGAGAACGATTTTGTAAGCTACTGAAGCAGCAACACAATCAGTCCCGTACTATCTGTACTGTCTGCGGCTTGCTGCCTTGTATTAAAAATGTGTTGATTAACTTATAGGCAAACCGTTTCCAACATGCTTTTTCAATCCATCAAAAATGCGGTTTCCCCCACGCTGTCAATCTTCCATTTTCCATACTCAAACCTCAGCCGCGACACGGAAGCGTTTTCTACGCTGCGGTAGGTAATGCTGTTGAAATCAATATTTTTCAGTATCGACGTAATCGCCATGCCGTGCGCTACCACCAACACGCGCTGAGCGCCGTTGCTTTGCCGCACCACCTCCGCCATGCCATTTTGCAGACGGGTAACGAACTGTTGTTCGTTTTCGGCCAAACCGAGTTGGTCGAGCGCGGCAACTGTTTCCGCCAGCAAATGGTGGTCGGCGTTTTGATAGGCCTGTTTCCATGCCTGCACATCGGGCAAACCCAATGATGCGGCAATCATTTCGTGTAATGCGTGGTTGAACTCGCCTTCAAACCCGCCGAAACAGTATTCGCGCAAATCGGGCAACTGTGCCAGCGGCAAACCGGCCTGCCCCTGATGCATCAAAATGATGCGGGCGGTTTCGGCGGCACGCGGTGCGGTGCTGGAAAAGGCGGAGTCGAAACGGATATTGCGTTCGGCCAAGCCGCGCCCCAGGCGGGCTGCAATGTCTTTTCCTTCGGCCGTGAGCGGCGAATCGCTCCAGCCTTGCAGGCGGCCTATGGTGTTGAACACGGTTTTGCCGTGGCGCACAAGATAGATTTGCAGAGACATATTGTTCCTTTCCATAATTTTTTCAGACAGGCATGATAAAACGGCAGACTAGCCTGCCTACGGTTTGCTTTAAAGCCATATATTCATCACATTCGTGCTAACACGATGATGGCTGTGGTTGTGCCCTTAAATCACAATTCAGGTTAAACTTACAAAACAATGCCTGTCTGAAACCTTTTTCAGACAGGCATATTCCTTTCAGCATCAAGCTGCTTCCCAATAATCGATATAAAGCTGCAATTCCAAATTATTGCGCCATTCGTTGACAATCGGGCGGTAAACCGTGCGGATGCGTTCGGGAATTTCCTCCGTACAGCGCCAAAACATAGCCTCAAACTGGCAGCCTTCTTTTTGCAGCCACACTTTTTTATGGTTCACGCCCATTGCCTGCTGGCGGATAACTGCGAACTCATCTGTAAAACTCGGCGGTGCGAAGCCCTGCCCCCAAACTTGCCCTGCAAGATTCTGCGCCTGCTCCAATGTAATCTGCTCGGCAGGCAGGCTGCCGTCGGTAATATAGGTTTGCGACAAATCATCTTCGCAAAGCAGCTCGCCCACAATGCGCTCAAATGCTTCTTGAAACCTGCCCACGTTTTCCGCCGCGATGCTCAAACCCGCCGCCATCGCATGACCGCCGAATTTCAAAATCAAGTCGGGATAACGCTTCGACACCAAATCCAGCGCATCGCGCAAATGCAGCTTGGGGATGGAGCGGCCGGAGCCGCGCAATTCGCCGTTATCCGCCGGCGCAAACACAATGGCGGGGCGGTAAAAACGGTCTTTCAAACGGCTGGCAACAATGCCGACCACGCCCTGATGAAAATCTTCGCGATAGGCCGTAACCGTGGTTTGGCCGGCCGGCAGCGTTTCGGGAAACGTATCAAGCGCATCCTGCAGCATGGATTGCTCGATTTCGCGCCGCTCGATATTCAAATCATTCAGTTGCGAGGCAAACCCTTGCGCCGTTTCAGCACTATCAGCGAGCAGGCAGGCGATGCCGAGCGACATATCGTCCAAACGCCCCGCCGCATTGATGCGCGGCCCCAACGCAAAGCCCATATCGAAAGGCTGCGTCTTACGCCAATCGCGCTTGGCCGCTTCAAACAAAGCGCGGATACCGTGGCACATCTTGCCCGCCCTCATCCGCTTCAAGCCCTGCGACACCAAAATGCGGTTATTGTGATCCAGTGCCACCACATCGGCCACCGTGCCCAACGCCACCAAATCCAGCAGATCACCCAAATTCGGTTCGGGATGCCTGTCTGAAAAATAGTTACGGCGGCGCAGCCCCGAGCGCAAAGCCATCAACACATAAAAAACCACACCCACACCCGCCAGATTTTTGCTGGCAAACGTGCAGCCCGGCTGGTTTGGGTTCACAATCAAACAATCCGGCAGCGCATCGCCCGGCAAATGATGATCGGTAACCAACACATCCAAGCCCAGCGCCTGCGCGCGCGCCACGCCCGCCGTGCTGGCAATGCCGTTATCCACCGTCAGCAGCAAATCCGCGCCCTGCCCCGCCGCCAACTCGGCCAGCTCGGGCGTTAAACCATAACCATGTTCAAAACGGTTGGGCACCAGAAAATCCACCCGCGCGCCCATCGCGCCCAAACCTTTCATCCCCACCGCACAAGCCGTTGCGCCGTCGGCATCATAGTCGGCCACAATCAGAATCCGCTCCCCTTTTTGCACCGCATCCGCCAATCGCACCGCCGCCGCTTCACAGTTCTTCAAGCCCTCAAACGGCAACAACCCCGCCAACCGGTCTTGCAGCTCCTCCGGCCTCTCCACCGAACGCGCCGCGCACAAACGCGCCAGCAACGGATCCGCTCCGGCGGCAATCAAAGCTTTGCAGGTTTCGGGATTAAATGTACGGGTTTGGATTTTGACGGACATACTGGGAAAAGAGAAACGGAAAGTGTGTATTGTACTATGCTTTTTAGGAAAGGTCGGTAATTTTAAAGAATTCAGTTACAGTTAAACTATTTAATGTTAACAACTATCGTAACACCTACAGCTCACCATCAACATCTTGAATCTCAATAACATAACTAGATATTCCAAGTAAGCTCAAACATGATAAACCCACTATAGCTTTATAGTCAATATCATAGTATTTTATTACAAAATATCAAAATCAAATAAAAACCTCTTTAAATTTTTGATAAAATTTAAAGAGGTTACAATATTTGAATCTTAGTTAAACAATACTAATATTAATATTTTCATCTACTTTTACACTTGAATTATCAAAAACAAATTGTTTATATTGATAAGACGAGCTGTTGAAGTAATTTTGTACCGTTACCTGGTCGTCACCGCCGTAAGCTTTGATAACCAGATCATCGGCTTTGCGGGTAAACAGCACATCGGCAAAGTTGGCACCGTCAAAGCGCAGGGTATCGGTATGTTCGGCTTGGTAAGCATAATCGTTGACGACATCCTGTCCGTGGCCTTTGGTAAAGACATAGGTGTCTGCTTCGGAAGAACCACCGTATAGTTTGTCATTACCGCTGCCGCTGATCAGCGTATCGTTACCCGATTCGCCATACAATTCATTGTTGCCGGAATCGGCCAGCAGCGTATCGTTGCCATTGCCGCCGTACAGACGGTCGTCACCCGCTCCGGCTTCCAAACGGTCTTGTCCGTCACCGCCGTTCAGATAATCGTTGCCGGCATTACCGCGCAGGGTGTCGTTGCCGTTGTAACCGTATAGGGTGTCGTTACCCAAACCGCCGTCCAATACATCCACGGTATTCCAACCGTTAAGCGTATCGTTTTTATCCGTACCTTCGCCGGCAACCGTTAGAGCGGCCATATCGTCCGCCGTCACGGTTTTGTCGGCAAAGGCAAACTGATAATAACGGTAGGACGAGCTGTTGAAGTAATTTTGTACCGTTACCTGGTCGTCACCGCCGTAAGCTTTGATAACCAGATCATCGGCTTTGCGGGTAAACAGCACATCGGCAAAGTTGGCACCGTCAAAGCGCAGGGTATCGGTATGTTCGGCTTGGTAAGCATAATCGTTGACGACATCCTGTCCGTGGCCTTTGGTAAAGACATAGGTGTCTGCTTCGGAAGAACCACCGTATAGTTTGTCATTACCGCTGCCGCTGATCAGCGTATCGTTACCCGATTCGCCATACAATTCATTGTTGCCGGAATCGGCCAGCAGCGTATCGTTGCCATTGCCGCCGTACAGACGGTCGTCACCCGCTCCGGCTTCCAAACGGTCTTGTCCGTCACCGCCGTTCAGATAATCGTTGCCGGCATTACCGCGCAGGGTGTCGTTGCCGTTGTAACCGTATAGGGTGTCGTTACCCAAACCGCCGTCCAATACATCCACGGTATTCCAACCGTTA
Source organism: Neisseria canis (assembly GCF_900636765.1). Lineage (NCBI taxonomy): Bacteria > Pseudomonadati > Pseudomonadota > Betaproteobacteria > Neisseriales > Neisseriaceae > Neisseria > Neisseria canis. The sequence continues at coordinate 979,920 of NZ_LR134313.1, read as the reverse complement.
AGCGTATCGTTTTTATCCGTACCTTCGCCGGCAACCGTTAGAGCGGCCATATCGTCCGCCGTCACGGTTTTGTCGGCAAAGGCAAACTGATAATAACGGTAGGACGAGCTGTTGAAGTAATTTTGTACCGTTACCTGGTCGTCACCGCCGTAAGCTTTGATAACCAGATCATCGGCTTTGCGGGTAAACAGCACATCGGCAAAGTTGGCACCGTCAAAGCGCAGGGTATCGGTATGTTCGGCTTGGTAAGCATAATCGTTGACGACATCCTGTCCGTGGCCTTTGGTAAAGACATAGGTGTCTGCTTCGGAAGAACCACCGTATAGTTTGTCATTACCGCTGCCGCTGATCAGCGTATCGTTACCCGATTCGCCATACAATTCATTGTTGCCGGAATCGGCCAGCAGCGTATCGTTGCCATTGCCGCCGTACAGACGGTCGTCACCCGCTCCGGCTTCCAAACGGTCTTGTCCGTCACCGCCGTTCAGATAATCGTTGCCGGCATTACCGCGCAGGGTGTCGTTGCCGTTGTAACCGTATAGGGTGTCGTTACCCAAACCGCCGTCCAATACATCCACGGTATTCCAACCGTTAAGCGTATCGTTTTTATCCGTACCTTCGCCGGCAACCGTTAGAGCGGCCATATCGTCCGCCGTCACGGTTTTGTCGGCAAAGGCAAACTGATAATAACGGTAGGACGAGCTGTTGAAGTAATTTTGTACCGTTACCTGGTCGTCACCGCCGTAAGCTTTGATAACCAGATCATCGGCTTTGCGGGTAAACAGCACATCGGCAAAGTTGGCACCGTCAAAGCGCAGGGTATCGGTATGTTCGGCTTGGTAAGCATAATCGTTGACGACATCCTGTCCGTGGCCTTTGGTGAAGACATAGGTGTCTGCTTCGGAAGAACCACCGTATAGTTTGTCATTACCGCTGCCGCTGATCAGCGTATCGTTACCCGATTCGCCATACAATTCATTGTTGCCGGAATCGGCCAGCAGCGTATCGTTGCCATTGCCGCCGTACAGACGGTCGTCACCCGCTCCGGCTTCCAAACGGTCTTGTCCGTCACCGCCGTTCAGATAATCGTTGCCGGCATTACCGCGCAGGGTGTCGTTGCCGTTGTAACCGTATAGGGTGTCGTTACCCAAACCGCCGTCCAATACATCCACGGTATTCCAACCGTTAAGCGTATCGTTTTTATCCGTACCTTCGCCGGCAACCGTTAGAGCGGCCATATCGTCCGCCGTCACGGTTTTGTCGGCAAAGGCAAACTGATAATAACGGTAGGACGAGCTGTTGAAGTAATTTTGTACCGTTACCTGGTCGTCACCGCCGTAAGCTTTGATAACCAGATCATCGGCTTTGCGGGTAAACAGCACATCGGCAAAGTTGGCACCGTCAAAGCGCAGGGTATCGGTATGTTCGGCTTGGTAAGCATAATCGTTGACGACATCCTGTCCGTGGCCTTTGGTAAAGACATAGGTGTCTGCTTCGGAAGAACCACCGTATAGTTTGTCATTACCGCTGCCGCTGATCAGCGTATCGTTACCCGATTCGCCATACAATTCATTGTTGCCGGAATCGGCCAGCAGCGTATCGTTGCCATTGCCGCCGTACAGACGGTCGTCACCCGCTCCGGCTTCCAAACGGTCTTGTCCGTCACCGCCGTTCAGATAATCGTTGCCGGCATTACCGCGCAGGGTGTCGTTGCCGTTGTAACCGTATAGGGTGTCGTTACCCAAACCGCCGTCCAATACATCCACGGTATTCCAACCGTTAAGCGTATCGTTTTTATCCGTACCTTCGCCGGCAACCGTTAGAGCGGCCATATCGTCCGCCGTCACGGTTTTGTCGGCAAAGGCAAACTGATAATAACGGTAGGACGAGCTGTTGAAGTAATTTTGTACCGTTACCTGGTCGTCACCGCCGTAAGCTTTGATAACCAGATCATCGGCTTTGCGGGTAAACAGCACATCGGCAAAGTTGGCACCGTCAAAGCGCAGGGTATCGGTATGTTCGGCTTGGTAAGCATAATCGTTGACGACATCCTGTCCGTGGCCTTTGGTAAAGACATAGGTGTCTGCTTCGGAAGAACCACCGTATAGTTTGTCATTACCGCTGCCGCTGATCAGCGTATCGTTACCCGATTCGCCATACAATTCATTGTTGCCGGAATCGGCCAGCAGCGTATCGTTGCCATTGCCGCCGTACAGACGGTCGTCACCCGCTCCGGCTTCCAAACGGTCTTGTCCGTCACCGCCGTTCAGATAATCGTTGCCGGCATTACCGCGCAGGGTGTCGTTGCCGTTGTAACCGTATAGGGTGTCGTTACCCAAACCGCCGTCCAATACATCCACGGTATTCCAACCGTTAAGCGTATCGTTTTTATCCGTACCTTCGCCGGCAACCGTTAGAGCGGCCATATCGTCCGCCGTCACGGTTTTGTCGGCAAAGGCAAACTGATAATAACGGTAGGACGAGCTGTTGAAGTAATTTTGTACCGTTACCTGGTCGTCACCGCCGTAAGCTTTGATAACCAGATCATCGGCTTTGCGGGTAAACAGCACATCGGCAAAGTTGGCACCGTCAAAGCGCAGGGTATCGGTATGTTCGGCTTGGTAAGCATAATCGTTGACGACATCCTGTCCGTGGCCTTTGGTAAAGACATAGGTGTCTGCTTCGGAAGAACCACCGTATAGTTTGTCATTACCGCTGCCGCTGATCAGCGTATCGTTACCCGATTCGCCATACAATTCATTGTTGCCGGAATCGGCCAGCAGCGTATCGTTGCCATTGCCGCCGTACAGACGGTCGTCACCCGCTCCGGCTTCCAAACGGTCTTGTCCGTCACCGCCGTTCAGATAATCGTTGCCGGCATTACCGCGCAGGGTGTCGTTGCCGTTGTAACCGTATAGGGTGTCGTTACCCAAACCGCCGTCCAATACATCCACGGTATTCCAACCGTTAAGCGTATCGTTTTTATCCGTACCTTCGCCGGCAACCGTTAGAGCGGCCATATCGTCCGCCGTCACGGTTTTGTCGGCAAAGGCAAACTGATAATAACGGTAGGACGAGCTGTTGAAGTAATTTTGTACCGTTACCTGGTCGTCACCGCCGTAAGCTTTGATAACCAGATCATCGGCTTTGCGGGTAAACAGCACATCGGCAAAGTTGGCACCGTCAAAGCGCAGGGTATCGGTATGTTCGGCTTGGTAAGCATAATCGTTGACGACATCCTGTCCGTGGCCTTTGGTGAAGACATAGGTGTCTGCTTCGGAAGAACCACCGTATAGTTTGTCATTACCGCTGCCACCGTCAAGCGTGTCACTTCCGGATCCGCCCTGCAGCTCGTCATTGCCGCTGCCGCCACCTAAAATATCATCACCGTTACCGCCATATAAGCGATCGTTGCCGACATTACCTAATAAGAAGTTAGCCAAGTTATTGCCTGACAAACTATCGTCATTGTTTGTGCCCAGCTTATGGCCTAGTTTTTCCAACACATCGCTGCCTAAAGCCTGTGCATATTGCTCAAATGTGCCGTCGCTTACTGCATTTTGTGCATATCCCGCCATCAGTGAAGATAAAGCAGCAAGCTCTAAACCATTTCCCATGTCGCTGCTGTAGGCAATAAACTCGCCCAAGTCTACAAATGCTTTTTGTGGATTCTGCACATAGATATCGCCGAATTTAGCCGCTATCCCATTATAGTCAAATGAAAATTCACTATTTTCAACTTTGATACCAATTTCATTCAGATAAGGCTGCAAACGGGTTTGGAATAGCAATGCCTTATAGATATTTTGACCTAAAGTATCATAGGCTTTATTCGCTGCTTGGAAAAATTTAGCGATGTCTCTATCTGAAGAAACATAAATAGTGTTGGATTTTTCACCTGAAAACGCATCTAATGCAGCGATTTTATGCCAGGTTTGATCCACCATATCGAGATATTCTTTGGAAGGGATATAGACTTTACTCAACATTTCCCTCTCTTGCGCAGGTGTAAGCGCCACACCTTCGCTGGCGGTTTTAATATACGGAGCGGCAAACACAATATTGCCACCGTAACGCGGGTCGGTCTTTGCCCATTCACCTACCAAAGTGTCTAATAAAGCTTGTTGATCTGTTTTGGTTTCAGCTTTGCTGTAGGCTGCCAGCACTTCGGCCAGCTTAGGCGATAGTGCAGCAGCTTCGCGCAAATCGCGTAATCTGCCTATGCCTTTCAAGTTTGCCGCCTGCATCTGCTCCTCTGTGAGCTTTACTGAATCACTGTAACGGCTGTGAAGATGATCGGCAGCCAAGAGCAAATCACCCATCTCTCGGGTTTGGCCGTCTGCAAGGGTATAACTGCCTTTTTGTGCGATGGTGTTTCCGTTGCCCAAACGGGTATTCACATCTTGATAGGCTACATCCAGCGATTGGATATTGAGAGATTCTAAGGTGAATAATTCGCCTTCTTGGCTAATGCCGTCTTGATTTAAATCACGCCATACGCGCAGTTTGTCGAAGTTTTCGTCTTTGGCGTCAACCATCCCATCGGCATTGCTGTCGAATTCTTTTAAAGCCGCATAGCCGTGTGCAGCGTTGCTGCCATCTTTCAATACTGCGCTGTCGCCGAAAAGCTCGCTACCGTTGTTAATAACGCCGTCTGAGTTGAGATCAATAACCAGTAGACCATCATCTGAAGCTACCCACCCAGTTGCTGTTTGGATACCGTCTTTATTATGGTCAAATAATGTGCCTTTATAGCCCTGAGAGCCTACGGTTTCTATGCCATCACCGTCGAGATCAAGAACCAAAGGATCATTGACGTTGTATTTGCCGTCGCGGTTAACTTCATTTTTCCAATCATCAAATGCCTTTTCAAACCACCCTTGATTAACTGCAACACCAAGTACATTGATAGCCGTACCAATTGCTAAAGCTGGAATTGCTACGGGTGCACCGAGAGCAACACCAACAGCACCAATAATTGCAACAGTATTACCTGTTATGGATAACACATCTCCGGAGCTAATAGCATCTCCATTTTTGGCATCCGTAATAATTTTCCCAGCCGTCAAAGTCAGTGCAGCCGGAGCTGTCGCAATTGTTCCTGCAGGCCCCGCTAGAGAAGCAACAGCACTAATAACTTGTCCTCCGTTACTTAATATATTAATTGGTCTAGAGTCATTTGTAACAGATGATGAGGCATCTGCAGTAGTTATAAATACTGCCCCATACTCAATAGTTTTTGCAACAGACATGTTATACCTTTTTCAGTTATGAACTAAATAAAATTGACAAAAGCAATAAAACTCCAAAAACAACACCTAATATTCTATATTTTTTTTTCTTACTTGATAGATTATCTAAACAACGCTCCTCTCTTTCCTTTAATTTCACCTCAATTAAATACCAATAAAAATAGAAAACCATAGAGCAATATAAAGTCAACAACCAAAAAAGTGGTTGTAACATCCGAATTAACTTTAAAAAATCAATATTATTTTTTATTAAAAAAAATATTGCAAAAATCAAAACCAATAATAAAAAATTCAAAACATAATCTAATAATTTATAATTTTTCATAAACCTACTCAAAATTAAAAAACAAGTTATTATAAAAAATAACAATTAAATAATATATAATTAACTATATTAAATAAAAGAATAAGCACCAACTCTAAAATAAAAAGCAATACACATACTCCATTTATCCAAAAATCATAGTATGCCTGCTGAGATTTAGCATAACCAGATGCAGAATCATTTTCATAACCAATTAATCCTTTTTATACTTACCTGTTTTCTTAAAACTCTTTATCGAAAAAACTAGAGATACTCTTTAGAGTTAGAGAAAACAGGAATAGCTATACTTACAATCAATAAAAATATACCCAATTAATCTAAAAAATATTCCACCTTTGATCTATTTCATTCATATTTAAATTAATAGTTATATACCTATGAAATAAAGAACAAATCTAATCCTATACAAACACCTCAAAAAAAATAAAACCAACTAAAAACGTTTAAATAATTAAAGAATATGATCAAAATAGCACTTTGTTAAAAGTATTTCAAATATTTTAAAAGTTTCAATTACTTTGGTTATTTTTTTAAAATTAATTTATACTAAAGAGAACTATTTGCTCCAGTCCACACACATCAAAAATGCCTGTCTAAAAACAAGCCGCGTGGTGTTCTGCGAAACTAACGCTTTCAGACAGGCATTCCTTTTTGCTATAACAAAAAACCGCCTGAATCCAATCAGGCGGTTTGGCAACACAGTAGCAATTAAAAATGGTCGTGCGACTGCACGGCTTCTACTGTGCCGGTTTGTGCGTTGACTTTCACATATTGTTTTTGGCCTTTGTTTACGGTTTCCACTTTGTAAAACACTTCGCCGGCTCTGTGTTTCAGGTCGGCTTCTTTGGCGTGGCCGCCGGTTTTGGCCAGTGCGGCTGCAATGGCTTGACTGAGGGAAACGGCAGGTTGTGCGGCGGGTTGGTTGTAATGGGGGTTGGTTTTTTCTGCCAAAATTTTGCCGTTGGCGGCATCTATTTTGATTTCGTGTTTTTGGCCGTTGGCGATGATGTCGACTTCGTAGTAGCTACTGATGCTTTTGTGCTCGAAGTTCACTTCTTCGGCATAGCCTTTTACTTTTTTGGATGCGATATCAATGGCTTGCTGGGCGGAAATTTTGCTTTGCGCCAAAGCGGCGTGTTTGGGTGAAACATATGCGTCGGCTGCGACGGCGCCGGTGGAGGCGGTGGCGAGAATCAGGGCGGTGGCGACGGCCAGTTTTTTTGCGGTGTTAAACATTTGTTTATTCCTTTTATTACTTATTACGTTATTACTTAATTACGTTTTTTCAGGCTGCTATATTACAGGTTGATATTTAGTGGGAACTTAGGGGAAATGTTAATTTTGTGTAATGTATAGCGAATGCCTGTCTGAAAAGTATGGTTTTCAGACAGGCATTTCGATAAATAGCACTTTATTTTTTGTCTTCTTCTATAAAGCCTTCGAATTTGCGGTCGATTTCGAGCACCTTGTTGACTTCTTTCATCGCATCGCTCACGGTTTGGGTGATCGGGTTGATGCTGCTTTGTTCGCGCACGATTTCTTTTTGCCGCTCGGTTAGCGGTTCGTGTACTTCGGTGGCCTCTTCTTCGCGCCGGCGCTCGGCTTCTTCAAAGCTTTCGTAGGGCTGTGGTTTGATTTTGCTTAAATCTACGTCGTCTTTTTTTGATGTAGTCATTGTAATACTCCTCTTGCTTGCGTGGTGGATACGATACAGGATTTTATGCTTCTTGGCTATGATGCCTGTCTGAAACCTTTTCAGACAGGCATTTGCAAGCACCGGCGCTTTATGTTTTAATCGCCGTTAAGAAACAGGGGTGCTGCACCTTTTCATTAAGGCGCGGCTGAGAGTTACCCTTTTACCCGAACAAGATAATACTTGCGTGGGGAGTTTTCAGCGAAGCTGCTTGTTTAAGCAGGGATCAACCGAGCAAATGCCTGTCTGAAAACACACACCGCTCCTGTTTCATCCCCCGACTGAGAAACAGGAGCATTTTTATGGCCACAAAAACCACCGGCAATGAAGCTAAGCAACTCGACCAGCTTTCCCACGATTTGGGCATTCAGTTTGCTTATCCCAATTCCACCAAAGTTTATCTGCAAGGCAGCCGCAGCGACATCCGCGTGCCGCTGCGCGAAATCGCCCAAGACGATACCGTTACCGACAAAGGCCGCGAGCCGAACCCACCGATTCCGGTGTACGACACCAGCGGCGTATACGGAGACCCGTCGGCCAAAATCGACCTCAAACAAGGCCTGCCCGATGTGCGCAGCGCCTGGATTGCCGAGCGCGGCGACACCGAAATCCTGCCCGGTTTGTCGAGCGAATACGGCCTTGAACGTGCTCACGATCCGAAAACCGCCCATCTGCGTTTCAACCAAATCACCCAGCCTCTGCGCGCCAAAGCAGGCAAAAACGTAACCCAGATGCACTATGCGCGGCAAGGCATCATCACACCGGAGATGGAGTTTGTCGCCCTGCGCGAGCGCATGAAAATGGAAGAAATCTGGCGCGACCCGCGTTACGCCAAAATCATCAAGCAGCACGCAGGCGAATCGTTCGGCGCGAACCTGCCCACCCATCCCGACCAAATCACGCCCGAATTCGTGCGCAGCGAAATTGCCGCCGGCCGCGCGATTATCCCCGCCAACATCAACCACCCCGAGCTGGAGCCGATGATTATCGGCCGCAATTTCCGCGTGAAAATCAACGGCAACTTGGGCAACTCCGCCGTTACTTCCTCGCTCACCGAAGAAGTGGAAAAAATGGTGTGGTCGCTGCGCTGGGGTGCCGACACAATTATGGATTTGTCCACCGGTGCGCACATTCACGAAACGCGCGAATGGATTATCCGCAACGCGCCCGTGCCCATCGGCACCGTGCCGATTTATCAGGCATTGGAAAAAGTGGGCGGCGTGGCCGAAGACCTGACGTGGGATTTGTTCCGCGATACCTTAATCGAGCAGGCCGAGCAAGGCGTGGATTATTTCACCATCCATGCGGGTGTGCTGCTGCGTTATGTGCCGCTGACTGCCGACCGCATCACCGGCATCGTGTCGCGCGGCGGTTCGATTATGGCGAAATGGTGTTTGGCGCACCATCAGGAAAACTTCCTCTACACCCATTTCGACGAAATCTGCGAAATCATGAAGGCTTACGACGTATCGTTCAGCCTCGGCGACGGCCTGCGCCCCGGCTGCATTGCCGATTCCAACGATGCCGCGCAATTCGGCGAGTTGCACACGCTGGGCGAACTGACCGCCAAAGCGTGGAAGCACGACGTACAAGTGATGATCGAAGGCCCCGGCCATGTACCGCTGCAACGCGTGAAACAAAACATGACCGAAGAGCTGCAACACTGCTTTGAAGCGCCGTTCTACACACTCGGCCCGTTGGTTACCGATATTGCGCCCGGCTACGACCACATCACTTCGGGCATCGGCGCGGCCAATATCGGCTGGTACGGCACAGCCATGCTGTGTTATGTGACTCCGAAAGAGCATTTGGGCCTGCCCGACAAAGAAGACGTGCGCACCGGCATCATCACCTACAAACTGGCCGCCCACGCCGCCGACTTGGCCAAAGGTTGGCCGGGCGCACAGTTGCGCGACAATGCCTTATCGAAAGCCCGCTTTGAATTCCGCTGGCGCGACCAGTTCCGCCTCGGCCTCGACCCCGAACGCGCCGAAAGCTACCATGACCAAACCCTGCCGGCCGAAGGCGCGAAAATCGCCCACTTCTGCTCGATGTGCGGCCCCAAATTCTGTTCGATGAAAATCACGCAGGAAGTGCGCGACTACGCCGCCGCGCAAAAAGGCATGGAAGAAAAAGCAATTGAGTTTATGAAGAAAGGTGCCGAGATTTACAGCTAAGCAGCATGAGTTAAGCAAATGCCTGTCTGAAAAATGTTTTCAGACAGGCATTTTTATCTTGCCGGCTGTTTGTTATCGTGAACCAACCGAAAAAATATATAGTTAGGAGCTTAGGAAGCAAAATTCATTTTAAAGGATCTTTCCGTAGCATTTCCGTCATACTCGGGCTTGACCCGAGTATCTTGAGTTCCGCTGACTTTAGGAGATACTCGGGTCAAGCCCGAGTATGACCGTATCGTTATTATGCAAGTGGATAGAGGTTTATTTCAACGCTGCCTACAAACCCAACTCCCAAGTGTGCTGCACCGGCGTGCTGCAAAAGCCGTTTTGCGTGCGTTCGTAGTGCTCGAAAATATAGGCGACGATTTCGTCTTCGTCGTCCATCAACCGGATTAAATCCATATCTTCGGGACTGATCATGCCGTTGGCAAGCAACTGCGCTTTTACCCAATCAATCAGGCCGCGCCAAAAGGTTTCGCCTACCAGAATAATCGGGCGGGCGGGCGTTTTGCCGGTTTGCACGAGCGTGAGGCTTTCAAACAGTTCATCCAGCGTGCCGAAGCCGCCGGGCATGGTTACATAGGCCACGGCGTGTTTGACAAACATGACTTTACGCGGAAAAAAATGCTGGAAAGTTACGGAAAGGTCTTGATAAGGGTTGGCCGCCTGCTCGTGCGGCAGGGTAATGTTGAGGCCGACTGCGGGGCTTTTGCCTGCAAACGCGCCTTTGTTGGCGGCTTCCATAATGCCCGGCCCGCCTCCGGAAATCACCGAAAATCCGGCATCGGAAAGTTTGCGCGCCAGCCGCTCGGTAAACAGGTAATCGGGATGGTTGGCCGGCGTTCGGGCGCTGCCGTAAATGCTCACGGCGGGCTGGATGGCGCGCAGCTCTTCGCCGGCTTCCACAAATTCCGACATGATTTTGAGCAAGTGGTAAGACTCACGCGCGCGGATGTCGGAACGGACATCTTCGGGAAGGGAAGGAAAAGGGAGTTTGCTGTTCAGGCTCATGATGTGTTTTGTTTCAGGTTTTGAATGTTGGAATATACCATAAAGGGCAAACCGGGCAATGCCTGTCTGAAAAACTGCGGCAAGGCCTACAAGCCCAAAGCATCGGCGTGGAATTCAATGTGCACATCGATAAAGCTGGCGATAAAGAAATAGCTGTGGTCATAACCTTTGCGCATATTGAATTGAACCTTAAAGCCCTGATTGCGCGCGGCAGCCACGAATTTTTCCGGTTGCAGCTCTTCGGGATAGAAACCGTCGGCATCGCCCTGGTCAATCAGAATCGGCAGTTTCTTTTCGGCATGTTCAACCCATTGCGTGCTGTCGTACTCCGCCCATACAGAGGGATTGCCGCCCAAATAAGCGGTAAATGCTTTGCGGCCCAGCGGCGTTTCGCCCGGGTTCACAATCGGTGCAAAAGCAGACACGGCGGCATAACGCCCGGGATTTTTCAAAGCAATCAGCAAAGCGCCGTGCCCGCCCATGCTGTGGCCGGCGATGCTGCGTTGGTCGGTCACGGGGAAATTGGCTTCAACCAGCTCGGGCAGCTCGTGCGCCACATAATCGTACATCCGGTAGTGTGCCGCCCAAGGTGCTTCGGTGGCATTAACATAAAAACCGGCGCCCTGCCCCAAATCGCTGCTTTCGCTATCGGCCACTCGGCTGCCGCGCGGCGACGTGTCGGGCATCACCAGCGCGATGCCCCACTGCGCCGCAAAACGCTGAGCGCCGGCTTTGACGGCAAAGTTTTCATCCGTGCAAGTCAGGCCGGAGAGCCAATATAAAACCGGCACGCGGTAACCTTGCAGCGCTTGCGGCGGCAGGTACACGGAAAAAGTCATCTCACATTGCGTGCTCCCGGAAAAGTGGCGGTAACGCTCGTGATGGCCGTTGAACATTTTATTGCGGGAGATTAGGGTTAAATCGCTCATTGTTTATGCTTTTCTATCTTTAATATTGTCTAAATGGAAGATGCCTGTCTGAAAACGGTTGGGGCGGGAGGCTAAGCCCGGCCTTTTCAGACAGGCATGTTTCTGCGTTGAGGCTGCCTTATTTGATTTAGGCAGCCTAATATAACAGATTAAACTTTTCCGATGCGCGCAACCAAACCCAACCTTTTGTTTAATATAATGAATCTTATTAAACCCTAATATTTCACCTTAACCGATTTAACACAAGCATATCGTTTTCATACATAAAGCTGCACAAGTTTATCTAATTTAAATGTCTGCTAATTCTGTCATAACTTTACTTTCCTACAATGAACCCGTATCAAAAAACAAATAACCCAATCCCCCACCGGGCAAACCGAGGCAACAAAATAAACAGCTTCCAATGCCCATTACCTTTTAAGGAGTTCATTATGAATATCAAAAAAACCACTCTGACCCTGATGGCTGCTTTGCTGTGTTCAGGCGCTTACGCCGGTTCTGATTACTACTATCCGGACGCAGGCTGGGTACCGGCCAAGAAAGTAAAATGGGGCAAACCTGCCTCTGAAGAAGTGGGCGAAAAAGTGCTGAAAAATGTGGCTAAAAAATCGCATGTACACTACAAATACCTGAACCACTACGCTGCCGGCAGCGATAAAAACGGTGTAAAAACCATTCATGCGCACGACCAAAAACACGGCCGCCACATGGGCAAATTCGCTTTCAACACCATTAAAAGCGGCGGCTCAGAAGTTTACTACGGCGAGTGGAACGGCAATGAGTATGTTAAAGGTAAAAACCGCGGCGTTTTCTATTCAGGCGACAAACGCGCCACCAACATGCCGATGTCCGGCACGGCCACTTACAACGTGAAAGGCATCAACAACTACAACGGCAACAACCAGCTGCACGGCCAATTGCACGCCGATTTCGGCAAACGCACTTTGACCGGCTCAATGAAGAACTCGGCTGTGAAGATGGACATCTATTCACACATCAAGCCGCACAAAGCTTCATTTAAAGGTCATGCCGTTGCCAACGGACACTACGGCAAAACCGAAGGCCACTTCTTCGGCAACGGTGCCTCAAGCCTGGCCGGCGTAACCAAGTTCAAAACCAACCACAACTTGGATACGGCTTTCGGCGGTACCAAAAAATAATCTGATCACCCTGTGATCCATCTAAGAAGGCCTGCTTTAACGTAGGCCTTTATAATTACCTTATAGTTAAAAAACTTTATTTTAGTAGCATTTCCGTCATACTCGGGCTTGGCCCGAGTATCTTGAGTTCCGCTGACTTTAGGAGACACTCGGGTCAAGCCCGAGTATGACGAACGTACTATTTTTAAGCTGATCCACTATATAATTTATAATTACCAAACGGATTGGCCCTTTATCTTTATCGGCCATCCTCAACACACCCCCAACTTTTCAGACAGGCATATATGTTGAAAAAATCCATGTACCTTTGCTTGGCCGTTTCCCTGCCCGCCTTTGCGGCAGACGACACGGCACAGCGCCTTTGGCAGAACACCCGGCAGGCAGTACAAGTGCAGGAAAGAAAAAACGTGGCAGACGATGCCATTCAGACAGGCATGGAAAACCCGCAGCAGGAAATACAGCAGGACACCGGCGAGGCTCTGTTTGTAGCCGTAAACCACAGCGACTGGCCTGAAGTGCGCCGCCTGTTGGCCCAGTACCGGCAGCAGCCGGATCACGATGAAGACCTGGCGCTCTTCGCCGATGCCGCGCTCAGCAAAGCCGACGGCAATATGAAAGCGGCGCGGCAGAAATACGAAACCCTGCTGCAACGCCAGCCCGACTTTACCCGCGGCCGCCTCGATTTGGCGCGCCTGCTGTTTGACGACCACCTAAACCGCGAAGCCGCCGCCGAATTTGCCAAAGCAGCACAAGAGCCGCTGCCCGAGCCGGTTTTGAGCAACATCCGGTCTTTTCAGACCGCCATCGACCAACGGCAAAGCCTGCAAGGCTCGTTCAACATCGGCAGCGTGTGGAACAGCAATGTCAACGAAGGTGCCGGAGGCTTCAAATGCAATGCCGAATTTGAAGGCGAATGTATCGATTACTGGAATTCGCCCGAGCCGCAAAGCGCTTTGGGTCTCAAATACGAAGCAGCCTTAAGCAAGCACTGGCAAGTACAGGGGCATCACGGCATCGCCGCACGCGCGCTGGCTTTCGGCCGCGTGTACCGCAACCGGCAAGAGCATAACGAGCACACGCTCAACCTCAGCGCAGGCTACCAGTTTACCAACGCCCGCCGCTCGCTCACCCTCTCACCCCTATGGGAATGGAGCGCCGAGGGCAGCCATGCCTCGCACCGAGCTCACGGCGCGCGCGCCGAATGGAACGAAAACAAAGGCAAATGGGCATGGAACACCGAAACCGAATGGAAAAAGCTCAAATATTTCGACGAAGAATCCGCCCATAACAACGGCAACTCATTCGCCGTTTACAACACCCTAACCTATATGCCGCGGGAAGACTGGGCATTGTTCGGCGGTTTGGACTGGCAAAAACGCACCACCGAAGACGGCCAAGGCGATTACCGCCAACCGGCCTTGCGCATAGGCGCGGGCAAACAGTTCGCCGGCGGCTTCGATGCCTCCGCCTTAGCCATTCTCCAGCACCGCTCCTACAAAGCCGACGACGCCATTTTCGAACAACGCCGCCGCGACAACGAGCAAATCTACATCCTGAGCGCAGGCGCCGAACGATGGAGCATTGCCGGCATGAAACCGACCTTCACCTTCAAACACCGCAGGGTCAACAGCAACATCGAATGGCTGTACCGATACCGGCAAAACGAAGTCGGTCTGTCGCTGGTAAAAGTGTTTTAACGGATACAGCCAATCAACTTAATCTAGCGCAGCTTGGCCATACCCGGCCATGATAAAACCATAATGCCTGTCTGAAACGTTTTCAGACAGGCATTTGTTCAAACCGCTTCAAACCCCGCTTCGGCATACACCACTGAAACCAGCACGCAATCTTCTGCTCCGTTATTGCGCACTCCGTGTATCAAGCCTGAATCGATCACAATGCTTTCGCCCGCGCCGATTATCCGGCCGCTGTTTTCATCATCCAATAATTCGGCGCGGCCTTGCAGCACCAGCCAAATATCCTGCCCTTGCGGATGGCGGTGTGCAGGCAGTTTGCCGCCGGGCGGAATCTGCCACAGCACCATGTTCATCTGCCGCCCTTGATGCAGCACCGTGCGTACCGATTCGGCGGGGCGGTCAACCAGATAATCGGCAAAACGGATAATGTTGGGGATATTCATAATGCGCTTATGGGATTTTCAGACGGCCTGAGACTTTTGTAACCCTCCCATCTGCGGCGCATTTCTGCGTTGTGCGCTGCCCGCTCGTTTGCCTATCTATCTGATATGTCTGCACTCGCTGTGCTGCTACGCCTTGAACTGCATCCACATCTGAAGGCTTTACAAAGGTCTCATTCTATATAACTGAGGCCGTCTGAAAAGTATAAGCCATTGATTCAAAGTATAAGTGAAAAAATTATCCCAGCAACACCGAAGTCATGCTTAACGAACCGCCGACAATCACGTCGTTGAACAGCTTGACTTCATCTTCTTCATCGCGCAACGCCATAATGTAGAGCAGGGGCAGGTAATGTTCGGGCGTGGGCACAGATAAAGCGGCAGCCTCGCCCAAGCGCAAGTAGTGGATCAAGGTTTCGTTGTCCCGATTCAAAATGGCTTGGTTGATGTCGCGGCGGAAGGTTTCCGCCCATTCGTAAGCCGCACCCGCTTGGCGGATATGGGCAAAGCTGATGGTGCGCAGGTTGTGAACGATATTGCCGCTGCCGACAACCAACACGCCTTGTTCGCGCAAGGGCTTGAGCTTTTGCGCCAGTGCGAAATGCCATTCGGCGGGTTGATTCCGGTTCAGGCTCAGTTGCACGACGGGAATGTCGGCTTCGGGATAAAGATGCTTGAGTACACCCCATGTGCCGTGGTCGAACCCCCGAAGCATATCGACGGATACCGGTTCGGGCGCGAGCAAACGCTGCACTTCGGCGGCAAGTTCGGGGCTGCCGGAAGCAGGATACTGCACTTGGTTCAGCTCTTCGGGAAAGCCGTAAAAATCATAAATCATGGCCGGAGCGGTGCTGCCAGATACTTGCAAAGCATCGCCGTACCAATGGGCAGAAATCATCAATATGGCACGGGGCTTGGGAAACTTTTCCGCCACCTGTTTAAAGCCGGTGTTAAAAGGATTATCGGCTTCGATTGCATTCATCGGACTGCCGTGGCCGAGGAATAAAGCAGGGATTCTGTTCATATTACTAGTTTGGAATATAACGGTTCCCCTTAAAAAGGGATAACGCTGGTTTGGTAAAACCGTGATAAATAAACTTAATAAAACAATAAAACATTATGTCCGCCATACTTGAGCCAAGATCAAACATGACGGAACAGATAATGATAAAAAACAAATTGTTAAAAAAGCTGCCTTGCTTGATATAGTAAGTAAGGAGTTGCCATAAATTGAATCATATGGATTCCCTAAGCAAGGGCCGGAAAGCAAAACAACTTCGAACGGCGTTATGCTTTTTTACCCAATTTGTTATCCAAAGCCCAAGCGCCGCCGCCGGCCGCCGCGATATACAGAAAAATAAAGCAGAACAATGCCGCAGGTTCTCCTCCGTTTATCAACGGTAAAACAGGGGCTTGAGCCGCATGAGCCATAAAATAAGCAACAGCCATCATACC
Organism: Neisseria canis; assembly: GCF_900636765.1. NCBI lineage: Bacteria > Pseudomonadati > Pseudomonadota > Betaproteobacteria > Neisseriales > Neisseriaceae > Neisseria > Neisseria canis. The sequence goes on along the minus strand of NZ_LR134313.1, from coordinate 963,781 downwards.
GGACAACACAAATGCTACGGGACGGGTAAACAAGCCCAAAAGCAGCAATATACCGCCGAATACTTCAAGGATACCTGCCAAACCGTAAATAGATACCAGCTGCAAACCGTCAAACATTCCGATATGCGGCAGCTCAAACAATTTTGCCGTGCCGTGCAGCATAAACATATAAGCCGACGTGATACGAAGAACAGACAACAATATGGGTTGGAAACGGTTTAAATCGTGATTAGTATTTGTCATGGAGATTACTCATACAGTTAAAAGATGGTCGCAGTATAGATATTTCTTTTCAGTAGATATATACTCTTTTTGTTTAATAATCATTTCTTAATAAGAAATCATGGATACACTGTTCAGCCTCAAGGTGTTTCGCCAAGTAGTCGAGAACGGCAGTTTTACCCGCGCCGCCGAACGCCTCGGTATTTCCAACGCCATGACCAGCAAACACATAAGTCATTTGGAAAATACCCTCCAAACCAAACTCTTACACCGCAACAGCCGCAATCTCCGCCTTACCGAGGCCGGGGAAGATTATTACCGCCAATGTTGCCACGCTCTCGAAACACTCGAAACCGCCGCTCAAAAAGCCGCAGGCGTTACCGAAAAACCGCAAGGCATCCTGCGCATTACCATGCCGCAATGGTTTGCCAGCCCGCGTGTCAGCCGCTGGATCAGCGAATACAAACAACGCTATCCCGAAGTATCCCTCGACTTGGTACTCAGCAACCGACACACCGACCTAATCGCCGACGGCTTCGACCTCGCCCTGCGCGTTTCCAACGACCCGGGACCATCACTAATTGTCAAGCCATTGGCCAATATAGAGTTTTTCCTCCTTGCCTCACCGGAGTACCTGCAACGCAACGGTATACCGGAAAGCCCCGAAGAAGCCTCACAGCATCCTGCACTACTGCCTTCCTACACCGATATGAGCCGCATCGAAATCCAACATAAGCAGAACGGCCGACGATGCCTGTTGGAATTAAATGCAACCATTCACAGCGACAGCACCCTTATGGTCGGCAGCCTGATCCGTGCCGGAGCCGGTATCGGCTTCCAGCCTGCATGGTGCGTTACCGAAGATGTAGCGGCCGGAAACATGATACAACTGCTACCGGATTACCATATCAAAGCGGTCAAACTCTATGCAGCTTATGTGGATCGTGCTTTTTTAAGTGCGAAAGTGAGGAGCTTTATTGATTTTTTGAGTGAGAAAGCAAAAATGCCTGTCTGAAACTTTTTCAGACAGGCATTTTTACCGTTAAACGCATTAGATCATTATGCCTACCGTTATCATCGGGTTTAACAAGTGTATATAGTCAATCTACTTAATTTTGAATACAAGGCAAGCCGAAGACAGTACAGGTAGTAGGGGGCTGACTGTGTTGCTGCTTCAGCAGCTTACAAAATCGTTCCCTTTGAGCTAAGGCGCAGCAACGTGTAGTAAAAGTTGAATGGATTGGCTATAGCGGTTTAAGTTGATTTACCGTCCGTACGGAAACCACCGCCCTACTTCGCATCTTTAAATCCGCGCTTCAAATGTACCATCAGCAAGGCGACGGCGGCGGGGGTCACGCCGGAAATGCGCGAGGCTTGGCCTACGGTTTCGGGGCGGTGCTGGTTGAGTTTCTGCTGCACTTCGGCGGATAAGCCTTTGACTTTGCCGTAATCGATTTCAGATGGCAGTTTCAGGGTTTCGATGTCGCGGCGGCCTTCGATTTCTTCGTTTTGGCGGTCGATATAGCCTTGGTATTTCACTTGGATTTCCACCTGCTCAATCACATTTTCAGACAGGCATTGTTCGGGCTGTGCGCCTTCCAAAGTCATCAGCGAGGCGTAGTCGATATTGGGGCGGCGCAGAAGGTCGTGCAGGCTGGCTTCGCGGGAAAGTTTTTGGCCGAACACGCGGGTTTGTTCGCTCTCGGGCAGTTTGGCGGGGGTGTACCATGTGCTGCGCAGGCGCTGGATTTCGCGTTCGATCTGTTCGCGTTTTTGCTCGAAAGCCTGCCATTGCGGTTCGGTAACGAGGCCGATTTTGTAGCCGTCTTCGGTAAGGCGCATGTCGGCGTTGTCTTCGCGCAGTTGCAGGCGGTATTCGGCGCGGCTGGTAAACATGCGGTAAGGCTCGTTTACGCCTTTGGTGATTAAGTCGTCTACCAACACGCCGAGATAGGCTTGTTCGCGGCGCAGCAGCAGCGGGTCGCGTTCGCGCACATACTGTACGGCGTTGGCTCCGGCCAACAGGCCTTGTGCGGCGGCTTCTTCGTAGCCGGTGGTGCCGTTGATTTGTCCGGCGAAAAACAGGCCGGCGATGCTTTTGGTTTCAAGGCTGGCTTTGAGGTTGCGCGGGTCGAAATAGTCGTATTCGATGGCGTAGCCGGGGCGCAGGATGTGGGCGTTTTCCAAGCCTTTCATGGAGCGCACGAGGGCGAGCTGGATGTCGAACGGCAGGCTGGTGGAGATGCCGTTGGGGTAGTATTCGTTGGTGGTCAGGCCTTCGGGTTCTAAGAAGATTTGATGGCTGTCTTTGTCGGCAAAGCGGTTGATTTTGTCTTCAATCGAGGGGCAGTAGCGCGGGCCGACACCTTCGATTTTGCCGGTGAACATGGGGCTGCGGTCGAAACCGGAGCGGATGATGTCGTGCGTTTGCAGGTTGGTGTGGGTAATCCAGCACGACACTTGGCGCGGGTGCAAGGCGGCGCTGCCGCGCACGGAAAACACGGGTACGGGGGTGTCGCCGGGCTGCTCGATGAGTTTGGAGAAGTCGATGGTGCGCCCGTCGATGCGCGGCGGCGTGCCGGTTTTGAGGCGGCTTTGCGGCAGGTTGAGTTCTTTCAGACGACCCGACAAGCCTTGTGCGGCAGGGTCGCCTGCGCGTCCGCCGGCATAGTTTTCCAAGCCGATGTGGATTTTGCCGGCAAGGAATGTGCCTGCGGTGAGTACAACGGCACGGCCTTTGAATTCGACGCCCATGGCGGTTTTCACGCCGCTTGCGCGTTCGCCTTCGAGCGTGATGTCTTCAACCGACTGCTGGAAAATCTCGAGATTGGGCTGGTTTTCGAGCATTTCGCGGATGGCGGCTTTATACAGAATGCGGTCGGCCTGTGCGCGGGTGGCGCGTACTGCGGGGCCTTTGCTGGCGTTTAGGCGGCGGAATTGAATGCCCGACATATCGGTAGCCAAGGCCATGGCTCCGCCGAGTGCATCGACTTCGCGCACGAGATGGCCTTTGCCGATGCCGCCGATGGAGGGGTTGCACGACATTTGGCCGAGGGTTTCGATATTGTGTGTGAGTAAAAGCGTTTGCGCGCCCATGCGTGCGGCGGCGAGGGCGGCTTCGGTGCCGGCATGGCCGCCGCCGACCACGATGACATCATAGGTTTTGGGGTAAATCATGGTGTTGAATGCAATAAGAAAAATAGCGTGATTGTACGCGCTTTTAAGGCCGTCTGAAACTGGTTTGACGGTTTCAGACGGCCTCGTTGTGTATGTTTTGCCTAATAGTTTGGCGGCTTCCGCACAGGTAAAGGGTTCAACTTAATAGAGCTGAAGCAGATTGGCCTTAAACATATTAAATGAAAATTTTTGAAAACCAGCCGGGCAAATGCGGAACATTCCATTTGCCCGGTTGTTTAACAGATTAAATATCAAATGTTATTTTGGAGCTTATATGAATACAAAAGAAAGCATACTCAAACCCAGCGAGCAAATAATGTTTGCGATTGTATTGATGGTGTTGTTTCTTATGTTTTATTTTGCATCGGGATACAGCTTCTTAAACTCAGTGCTGCTTAGCGCAGGCTTCACGCTGATAATTCTTACAGTCAGGGTAACCATGCTTAAGTTAGCTAAGAAAATGCATAATAAAAAAGAAGAATAAAATGCTTTCGGCAGCGGCGGGCTTTCAGACAGGCATATCGTGAAATCCGCTATAATGCCTGTCTGAAACCTTACCGCAAAGGAAAGCTATGAAACTTCTCGTTATCGGCAGCGGCGGGCGCGAACACGCTTTAGCTTGGAAGCTGGCACAATCGCCCAAAGTGGAAACTGTTTTTGTCGCCCCGGGCAACGCGGGCACGGCGCAAGAGCCTAAATTGCAGAATCTCGATAAAACCGCGCATCAAGATTTAATCGCGTTTTGCCAAGCCGAACATATCGCCTTTACCGTGGTCGGCCCCGAAGCGCCGCTGGCCGCCGGCATTGTGGACGACTTCCGCGCCGCCGGCCTGCCCGTGTTCGGCCCCACCCGTGCTGCCGCGCAGCTGGAAAGCTCGAAAGACTTTGCCAAAGCCTTTATGAAAAAACACGGCATTCCCACTGCGCAATACCAAACCTTCGAGCAGGCCGATCAGGCGCATGAGTATGTAAACCGAAAAGGCGCGCCGATTGTGATTAAAGCCGACGGTCTGGCCGCAGGCAAAGGCGTGATTGTGGCGGTGACTTTGGACGAAGCACACGCCGCCATCGACGATATGCTGCTCGGCAACAAAATGGGCAACGCCGGCGCGCGCGTGGTAATTGAAGATTTCCTGCAAGGCGAAGAAGCCAGCTTTATCGTAATGGTTGACGGCGAACATGTGTTGCCGATGGCCACCAGCCAGGACCACAAACGCCTGTTAAACAACGATCAAGGGCCCAACACCGGCGGTATGGGCGCGTACAGCCCCGCACCCGTGGTAACCGATGCCGTGTATGAGCGCGTGATGAACGAAATCATCCTGCCCACAGTGCGCGGCATGAAAGCCGACGGCAACGAATTTACCGGCTTCCTCTATGCCGGCCTGATGATAGACGAAAGCGGCGCGCCCTACACCATCGAGTTCAACTGCCGCTTCGGCGACCCCGAAACCCAACCGATTATGAGCCGCCTCAACAGCGATTTTGTCGATTTAATCCAAGCCGCACTTGAGCGCAAACTGGACGGCGTTGAAGCGGAATGGAGCCCGCAAACCGCAGTGGGCGTGGTGCTGGCCGCGCAAAACTACCCCGAAAGCCCGAAAAAAGGCGACGCTATTTCCGGCTTGGATGAAGCTAACGCCATCGGCAAAGTGTTCCACGCCGGCACCATCCAAGGCAACGGCGGCGAAATCCTCACCAACGGCGGCCGCGTGTTATGCGTAGTCGGCTTGGGCAACGGCGTGGCTGAAGCCAAAGCCAAAGCCTACCAAGCGCTTGAACACATCTCGTTCGACGGCATGCAATACCGCACGGATATTGCGGATAAAGCCATCAGGCGCTGACCTGTTCGCCAGATACTCGAATGCCTGTCTGAAAACGGTTTTTCAGACAGGCATTCGACTTTCAGTTAAAGCTAATCTCTATAGTGTATCAACTTAAAAATAGTACGCTTGTCATACTCGGGCTTAGCCCGAGTATCTTGCATTTTGTTTTCAACCCGAAACGCAGCGCTCTACCAGGTTACAAGCCGATACCTTTGCAAAATAACATCTTTACCCAACAGCCGAAACCCAAACACAGGGTTTCGGCTGTTTTCCGTTCTAAATCATCTCTCTATTCTCCTCACATACCCGATAATCGGGTATGTGAGCTGCTATTCAGGCAACAACAGACCCACGCAGCCTGTTGGCTGCTTTCAACAGGTTCAAACACATCGCCTTCAGATGGCTTTGCGCACTCACTTTGTGTTAGAAATCGTCGCGTTGTTTACACAATAGGTTGAGAAAAATAAGCCTGCAATACCTCGAAAGGTGTCTCTCCTTTCAAACCGCTATGTGATTTGACTGTATTGTAGTAATTTACAAATCGGCACAACTCCTTGCGCCGGTGTTCCGAATCTTTAAATTGCCCTTTGTCGTGCCACATCTCCATCAGCGTGCGTATTACCCGCTCCGCTTTACCGTTGGTTTGTGGTCGGGCGACGCGGGTAACAATTGGCCGATATGGTTCTCATAGCATGCGACGCTAAACGGATGATTGGCGGCGCTGCCCTTGTATTCCATGCCGTTATCGGAATAAACACACTCTATAGTATAAGGACAGCAGTCGATCACATCTCGCACTAGGAATTTGGCCGCGCTGGTCGAAGTACGGTCAGGCAAGATGGCCGCATACAGCTTCCGAGAGAAATCATCAATAGCAACAAACAGATAATCCCTCTGTTCGGTTGCTTTTTGATGGCGCAGTAGCGGCAATCGTTTGGTATCAACATGAACCATCTCGCCAGGATAAGATTTATTGTAGCGTTTGGCTTTTTTCTTTAATTTCTCTTCAATTTCCCGTTCGACCTTAGCCAGACGTTTCATACCGTATTTAGCCTGTTTTACTCTTCTGGGAGGTCAGCAATTGCAGCCGGGCGGCTTTCAATATGCGGTAAATGGTTACTCTGCTGACGTTGTACTGCCTAGCCAAAGAGGTAACGGTGGTTTTGTCTTGGGTATAAGCACGCCATATGGCTTGACGGCTATGTGGGTTAAGCGGGTGTTTTTATGGATGTTCATACAGAATTGTCTTTCAAATACTGTAAACAACGCTAGGATTTTCTACAACGCAAAGGTCTCACTGTTATCTCTATCCAATCCTGTAAACTATAGTCAATCTACTTAATGTTAATGACGATATCATTAACATTAAGTAGATTGACTATATATTTTCCTGATTATCAAGAAACATTATTTTTAACAGTAACCGTCCCCTCCGGCATAAAATAAGTGTCAATGATTACCGATCCGACGCTTTCAATACTACAATCCAATTGATAACAAAGTATCATTAAATTATCTTTGGATTCGGTTAGCTCTATGTTTAAACTGGTTAACCTCGGTTCATATTTCAACAATGTTTGCTTCATACAGTTGCGTAAATCATGAGCACTGGACGGTAGATTTTTATAGACCATACTCAAGTCCGGAATACCATAATCAGGCAAATGTTTAATCGCACCACTGCGACTATTTAAAATACGCTGGATATTATCTAACACACTTTTTATTAACTGTCTGCTGCTGGACATTCCTTCAATTGCCACACCATCAGAATAATAACCCGTCAGTTTTTCATATAACCCAGCTTCCATTTAATCTTACCTATTTTTCTTTCTTATTTATTTTTAATAATTTCCGATCCACCAATTCAATCGGAAGCGATTTCTTATTGGATAATTCTTTTTTTGGAATCAACATTTTCCAATCTTGTTCATCATCAGTTCGATTGAAAAAAACCACTACTCCTACGTAATCCATATCCTTGTGAATTTCACTATCAACTGCAATTGCTTCACCCGGGCGTATAATCACTTCTTTGTCTTCCAATAAATCATCACCCAACGTTGTCTTATCCTGATTCAGTAAATCACGATAGAGCGCACTCTCAAACTTTTGTTTATCTTGGAGTTGATAAATACGCACCACGGTAGATAGAGATTGTCCGCGTTCATTTTGGTTAAGGGCATGACGTGCGATAAGATCAATTTTCAATGTTTTCAGCTTGCTGTAAAAAACATTACGCGTAACATTAACGGTACCGTCTTTTACTGACTGCCAAGTCCCGCAACCTGCCAACGCCAGCAACGGTAGGCTAAATATCAATAATATTTTGATAATGAGTTTTACGCTAATTTTCATTTTTCGTAATCCGTTTTTCTGAGTTTATGCTTCTTCTTTAGTCATCTTTGAAGACTATGTCTATCTGGAATTAAGCATTTATCTATCAACCTAATCGGCAATTTCCAACTTTAATACGCTTATCCGCCTTACCTCTCCCTAATCCTGTATTAATGCCAAGTATGTGAACTGATGACAATTTTGCTTGAGGAATCCATTCTTTTTTAATATTTAAATAGATTGAAGCATCTAAGCGATGTCCCAAATAAATTTTTAACAACTCCATCAACCTCTGATGCAAAGGTTCCTTGGGTAAAAGCTCTTGTACCGCTTCAAACCTGGTTGGGGTAATATCAACATCAATCAGATGATTATAATCTTTAATCCGTCGCCCCAAAACAGCACTTCCCCCATCCAATCGTAACGGCGCATTACCCAGCTGCCGGTCTCCATCCAAATTTATCCATTGTTGACAGAATTCTGTTACATTTACCGCTGCATTAGGACTGATATATTTCACTATGCTCTTCACTCCATCACTAGTACGCGTACGTTGATGAAAAACACTTAACAACCCCAAAATTTTACTATCTAAAATCGGGTTGGATAGAATATTGTGCCCTAGTGCATCCCCCTTTGTGGTCTGTCCAATTAGGTGCAATAAAGACAAAGACAAGTCATCTGAACCACCAAAAGTAAACTGGAACGGGTAACGGTATTTCAACCAAGCTTGATAAAACAGAATAGAAATCCGATGGTTGAAAATATCTAAAAATGCTGCAAGACTTTCACTACCCTCAGTATTAGTTGCAATATCGTTGAAAAAGTAATCGGGTAATACTGCGTCAACACCATAAAGTCCCAAAAAAGTTGTACGTACCGAAGGTAATCTGTATTCAGGAACATGCTCGACTTCTGCAATTTCGCCTGCAGGAAAAGACAACGATTTGACTCTTCGGAAACGCACTACCCCTTGTAACCCACCAGCCGTATCTTGATCCAATAAACTTTCTAAAATACGACAAAATTGGAAAAAGTTTATTTGAGCAGCAGTATCTCCAACTTGCTGCCCTAACACACTGTCAAAAATACCACCTTCTTCGATTTGCTGTTGAACCTTAGGCTTAGGGATTTCCCATAGCGGTATATCCGTTACTAGACTCTCATCTTCGACACTTTGATTTGCTGTTTCTAAAACCGTACGGTAGTGGTTTTGCTGTCTTTCCATGTATATTTTTTTCCTGACGGTAAAGAAACAATACTCAGCCGAGTAAACAAATTCAAATCAGCATACATACTGAAAAACTCGCTCAGTAATTCACCAAACAAATAAATTTCTGCCTCCCCCGCATAAGCGTTGGAATCCAATGTTACCGTGATATGGATGCCTCGATGTATAGCTCCTTTCTCAATGCGTTGTACCTGTTCATGTTTCACTTCCATTATGCCATTCAGCTTACGTTTATTCAGCTCATCTTCTGTCCAGTCATAAATTGCCAAAGTACCTTTCAGACTGTCTGAGTTAATCAATGAAAGATAATTGGGTGCCAAATGGGAAAGGATACGCCATTGAAAACGGTCTTCCATAGGTGGATAACACGACAAGCTAGGTGTAATAATGTTGCGCACCAAAATCACATTTGGTTCCCCTGTGTTACGGTCCTGTATCTGGGTTTCACGCAAAGTCTTACGTGGTAGCATACCGTTAGTACCTACCACTTTTAATGATAGAGTTTCAGACGGCAATTGAATATTTTTTTCCCAAAGCTGTCCTCCTAACATCAGATAGGTTTCATGCCCTCCGCTGACTCCCCGCTTAACTTTAGTATGAAAGTAACGCTCAGGTGCATCATATTTCATTAAACCACCCCGATGACGGAATGAGGAAAACGGCACATAAGCATGACGTTGCCCAGTAGCATTATTGACTGCGACCACTTCCTCAATGGAATAAACTTCCACCTGCATACCTTCATGTAAAAGTGGCTTAACTGGGTATTCATAAGCTTTATGATCAACTCTTACCGGTTCTGCCTCCATATCGAACAAATTAATCGCTGGGGTACAATTCAGCTTCAATACATCAGCATCAAATTTCAACTCTGCTGGATAATTCTTGGTTAAGACAATCTCTACACTAAATACTTCTGAATTTTCGGATAGCCAATTTATATCTATTCCTTTTAAATCAATAAAGAAGAATTTTTGCTTAAAACAAAAATATTCCAAGAGCAATTGATATCCATAAAAACTATTACTATCCCCTCCCCATAAACGATTATCATCTGAAAAACCTACTTGCTTCAAATGAATATTCTTCTCCACATTTGTATATTGATTCAAACTGAATTTAATGGAATGTACTTGGTGTAATAATGCGTAGCGCAAAGCAAAAGCAACCGGCTCTTCTGCAGAAATATACAAGCGTAATGAAGACAAATCCAGATTGTTACGTTGTGCTTGCCTATCAAGAGAAAATGAAATTCGAATAACACTACGCCCATGTGCATCATAATCTAAAAAAGTACCCAACAATTGAATAGGAAGAATTTCTGTATCACCTGTAGTTCGATAAATACAACGTGTCAACCTATCATTCAAACTGACAGGCTCAGATTGCACTACCAGTCCTTTTTCTACAATTTGATTACTTTGAAGCTTATTTCTATCTGGCTGGATTTCCAATATTGTCAATGAAGGTATCATCCGCAAATAATGCGGCCATAACATATTGACCAAACTTTCAGTGTAAGAAATCCTCGCGTTGTTTACACAACAGATTGAGAAAAATAAGCCTGTAAAACCTCAAAAGGCGTATCGCCCTTCAAGCCCTTATGCGGCTTAACCGTATTATAAAAATTCACAAAACGGCACAATTCCTTCTGCCTGTGTTCCGAATCCATAAACGGAACTTTGTCATGCCACATTTCCATCAGGGTGCGGATTACCCGTTCTGCCTTACCGTTGGTCTGCGGTCGGGCAATACGGGTAAACTTCTGGTTGATGTTGTTCTGCACACAGGCAACCGCAAACGGATGCGACGCATTGCCACGGTATTCCATGCCGTTGTCCGAATAGGCGCATTCGATGGTATAAGGACAACAGTCAATCACATCACGCAAAAGGAACTTGGCCGCACTAGCCGCTGTACGGTCGGGCAAAATGGCCGCATACAGTTCGCGGGAATAGTCGTCAATGGCGACAAACAGGTAATCTCTTGAGGCGGTTGCTTTTTGGTTTTGCAACAAAGGCAGTCGTTTGGTGTCGAAATGCACCATTTCGCCGGGATAGGATTTGTTGTAGCGTTTGGCCTGTTTCTTGAGCTTTTCTTCGATGTGTTTTTCCACTTTTGCCAAACGCTTCATTCCGTATTTGGCCTGTTTGAAACGGTTGTTGGTGCTGTTTTGTGGTGCGAGCAGCTGCAGCCGTGCGGCCTTTAGGATGCGGTAAATGGTAACCCTGCTGACTTGGTATTGCCGGGCCAGTGAGGTAACGGTGATTTTATCCTGCGTATAGGCGCGCCAAACGGCTTGGCGTTGGTGCGGGGTAAGGCGGGTGTTTTTATGGATGTTCATGGCAGTATTGTCTTTCAAATACTGTAAACAACGCTAGAGTTTCTTACAGTTGGCTGTCAATTTCTTTTTCAGACAGGCCTTTTTTGATAACATCATCCGTCTGAAAAACTTCAAGAGGCTTGGTTGGAGCAATATAACAACTCTTACCAGTCTGAACTGATGCGATATCATTCACTAAAAAATATCGGTTTTTATTATTATTAATATTTTCTTCAATACTGCCATTCAAACGCACACTGATAGGAATATTTGCCGTAGTATTTTTTCTCAGACTGATTAACTCCGCAATTGCATCATAACCATACTTACCTGAAGGTGCCAAGGTATATTCCATCTGTTCATCACAATCTTGCAAACGAACGTATTCATCTTTTTCGATCAACATACCTAAATAGTTTTCTGCGGAGGTTGTCACTGCACAAACAGAACTATTAGCAAGGAGCAAGAAGCCAGCAAAGGCAAAAAAATAACGATAAGCAACCATACAAACTTTCTAAATAGACAGAAACCCAAAACAAATAAATCACTCTGGCAATGCTCTCTTTAATTTTTATTTTTATACAAGTAAACAGGTAAAATTAAGGGGCTGTACTAGATAAGCCCTAAACATCACACCATTTTCGCAGCATTTTAAGCTGCTCAGACAGTGTGCCAAAATTAAAACGAAATTCGCATTCTTTCAAGAACAGCGGGAAAGATTTGCGGTCGATACCGTTGTATTTACGAAGTCCCCGTTTTGCCTGATTCCAAAAATTTTCGATGCCGTTAATGTGGTTCTGACGATCAACAAATAATTTGCTGCGGTTGATACGATGATGGGTAAAACCACTCACATCCAGCACATCATAACTGCTCAGACCGTCTGTATAGACAATGCTATCCGACATGATTTTCTTTGTAATAGCAGGCAACAAGCCTTCCCGTTTGGCGTTTTCCACCACCACGGTATAAACCTTCCCGCCGCGTTTGAGGATGCCAAAAACCGCCACTTTCCCTGCGGCGCCGCGACAGCGTTTGCCTTTACGGTATCCGCCAAAATAACTTTCATCCAATTCGACAGCGCCATCAAAAACCGCATCGGCCTCCAAAGCAAGATGATGGCTGATGACTTCGCGGATTTTGCGGTAGAACAGAGCCGCTGAATTGGAATGGATGCCTAACAAATCGGCAGCAGAACGGGCGGTTACTTCAAGTACAAAAATTGAAGCAACTTCTTTTGAATACTCTTTTTTAATTTACAACGAGTTATCTTCATTTTTGCAGTCTAGCATGACTGCTTATCTAGTACAGCCCCTAAAATTAAAGTATAGAAGATACCCACTTCCTCAAGTGTAATTTACCTTGCATTTTTCCAATATATTCAAATATGGACTTGATACGAATATCTTATTCTGAGACAACAATAATATTCATACCAAGCCCAAAAACAAAAAATTAGAGTTTTTAGAGTTTATAGATTCTTTAATTGAAGTGCTTCAGTACCTATTTCAGAGCAAGGTTCCACTTAACCGCATTGCTAACCTATCCCAACATTGACCACACTTTTAAAAAATGTTTCAAACTAGAAACCTTGCAACGACTCTGTTCTCGGATCAATATAACTAAAGAGTAATTATAATCAACTGAATAACACATCAACACCATCCTCTCCTATTGTTAGCTGTGCTTGAGAAGGCACACGTCCAACACTCTTCTGCCAATGTAGAAAGTTCTGTGCAATAGCTGGCATAATCTGACGATTCAGCAGATGATCAATATTGCGCGCACCGCTTTCACCCACTCTACAAGAATCAGCCAACAACTCCACTAATTCGTCACTATAACTCAATCGTGTTTGCTGTTGGTCATAGAGTCGTTTTGCCACTTTATCTAATTTAAAACCGACAATTCGAGCCAATGCCATTTTATCCAGTGGACGATAGGGCACAACTTGCATACGTGCTAATAGCGCAGCTTGGAAATGGTTCAATAGAATTGGACGAACGATGTCTTCTAATTCAGACAGGCTATATTCTATCTTCTCTTCTTTTATCTGATTAGATTTAACCTTTTTTTCAATAGGCTGGGCAAGAGCTTCGATTTGATAATCGGCAATACCATTTTGCTGCTCAGGAACACTTACCGCCCCCTCCTGATCCACCTCGTTACACTCGTCACGTTGAGACTCCTCAGCTTCAGAAGCTGGCTGCAACAACTGTGTTAATTTATCCGCTCCTAAATTAGATGTCATCAAAATAACCGTGTTTCTAAAATCGATTTCACGCCCCTCACCATCCCGCATCATACCTTTATCAAATACTTGATAGAAGAGGTTAAGAATATCTTTATGAGCCTTTTCTACTTCATCCAACAACACTACGCTGTAAGGCTTCTGACGCACAGCTTCAGTCAACACACCTCCTTCGCCATAACCCACATAACCGGGAGGCGAACCTTTTAATTGAGATATCGTATGCGCCTCTCTGTATTCAGAAAGGTTAATGGTTATAAGAGACTTTTCTCCGCCGAATAAAGTATCAGCCAAAGCCAAAGCAGTTTCTGTTTTGCCAACACCCGAAGGCCCTGTCAACAGAAATACACCCAGCGGAGCATCATTGGTTTTCAAACCAGCTTTTGCTGCCCGTAAACTTTGTGCAATAGCATGTATCGCTTCATCCTGCCCCACCACATGGTTTTGCAACAGGCTTTCTAATTTTAACAAATTGTCCAATTCATCTTTCAGTACAATACCAGCAGGAACTCCAGTCCAGTCAGCAATAATATCAGCAACAATAACTTCATCCACACTGGTAAAAACAAGTGGCTGCTCTGTAGCACTATCATCCAGTAAAGCCTGCTTATCAGCTAAATCTCGTTGTACTTGCTCACGCTCTACAACTGACAACTCTGGGTTTTTAACCTGTTTCATCAATTTTTGAATGGTATCAGCCAAAGCTTTTTCTACTTGGTAGCGTTGTTGCAATGAATTTTTTTTGGCATTCAATTCCAAAATTTCAGTCTCAACTGCTCTAATTTGTTCATGTTTATTTATATTCAAGCGACCTAATTGATTATCTGCCTGCAATGCCTCCAACTCACGTTGCAATGATGATAACTGCGCTTCCATCAAACCAAATATGTGTGGTACGGTATCTAAGCTCATGCGAACACGTGCAGCAGCAGTATCTAATAGATCCACAGCCTTATCGGGTAGCTGGCGACCAGTAATATACTTACGAGATAAACGCACAGCAGCAACAATTGCTGTATCTTGAATATGAACTTGGTGGTAAGCTGCATAACGCTGCTTGAGGCCGCGCAACATGGTACATGCCGCTTCATCATCTGGCTCATCTACCTTAACCATTTGAAAACGACGCTCCAGTGCCGCATCTTTCTCAAAATATTGTTTGTATTCACTCCAAGTTGTTGCTGCGATGGTTCGTAGCTCACCTCTTGCCAATGCGGGCTTCAATAAGTTTGCTGCATCTGCACCGCCCGCACTATTACCAGCGCCAATCAAAGTATGTGCTTCATCTATAAATAATAAAATCGGCTCGTCCGAACTCTGCACAGCTTCAATAACATTACGTAAACGCTGCTCAAACTCCCCTTTAACACCTGCTCCTGCTTGTAATAAGCCTAAATCAAGCACCAAAACCTGTGTATTTTCCAAGATTTTGGGAACTTCATTACTTGCAATTTTTAAAGCCAGTCCTTCAACCAATGCAGTCTTACCCACGCCTGGTTCACCAACTAGAATTGGATTATTTTTGCGGCGGCGGGATAAAATATCCATCATTTGTCGAATTTCTGTTTCCCTTCCAAACACCGGATCAATTTTACCCTTACATGCCTTTTCTGTTAAATTAATTGTAAAACGAGACAATGCTTCATTTTGGTTAGCAGAAACAATAGCATTCGACCTTTCCTCTTGGCTCATATCAGAATGCCTGTCTGAAAAAGATTCTACTTCCAAAGCAAAAGTATTTTTATTTCCTTCGACAGAAACCTCATCCAGCCAGCCTAATAAACGACTAACCTGCGTTTCTGTCAAGCTCAATAGAGGCCAAGCATCTTGAGTCATCAAACGATAAGATCCGTGTAACAGTGCCATATATAAATGAGCAGACCGAATCTCAGTATAGCCACTATCTGATGCAAACAACCATGCATCCGAAAACAGGCTACTCAATGACATAGACAATGAGGGATTTCCTCGTATATTACGAGGTAATTTATCCATCGTTGCCAATAAAGGATTCCAAATACCTTCAGAGTCGATTTCATACCGACGCAACAGAGCGCAAACATCTCCGTCACCAAGCTCCAACAATTTGATAAACAAATGATCGACAGTAATTTCTGCATGGCCACGAGTTTGGCACAAACTAGCGGCAGCTTCCATTGCCTCTTGACAATGCCTATTCAAACGGCGTAACAACAAAGCTTGGTCTTGGATGGACATGATAACTCTCTAATCTTTAAAAACGATAATTGATAATAATTGCAAAACTTAAGAAGTTTAAATTAAGGGGCTGTCCTAGATAACTAGGTCAAATTCTCTCTTACTAATTGTTTTAAAATGGATAATTGAGACTTTATTTCACTGTGGTTAAAACGCCATTCGCACTCCTTCAAATACAGCTCAAAATGAGCTTTGGGAATGCCATTGAACTTACGTAAATGACGTTTTGCCTGACTCCAAAAATTCTCAATGCCGTTTATGTGGTTTTGCTTGTCCGCAAAATGTGCGCTGTGATTGATACGAAAATGGTTAAATTCGCTGACATCCAATACATCATAGCTTTGTAACAGTCCGTATAAACAATACTGTCAGGCTTAACCTGCTCTCGGATAATAGGCAGTAAGGTGATCGTTTCGGTATTCGGAACGGCGACGGTATAAACCCTACCGTTTCGCTTTAACAGCCCGAACACCGGCACTTTTCCGGCTGCACCGCGACCACGTTTGCCTTTTCTACGGCCACCAAAATAGCTTTCGTCGGCTTCGATTTCACCGTCGAGCATTTCCAAATGCGGGCTGTTTTGATAAATCAGCAAACGTAGACGATGAAAGTAGTAAGCGGCAGTATTTCTATGAACACCTGTTAATTCCGCTGCTGTTCTAGCTGTTACGCCGGCAACGAACAGCTCGATTAGCTTGTGTTGTTTATACTGACTTAAACGGCTTCATAAGGGTTATTTTAAATGCTTTTGAATAACCCTAGTTATCTAGGACAGCCCCTAAATTAAAAAGTGCTGCCTTTTTCACGAGGGCAGCACTTTACACTTGTCATTTTAAGCGCGGCTTTCATTCCAGCTGTCAGCATGAATGATATTACCGTCTTTGTAAGTCCAAGTGATTTTTTCATAACGTAATTCAACACGCTCTAAGTGATTATAGCGCTCACGTGCTGGATCCTTAATATTGTGCATAACAGGAGCCACAGCCACTACTTTTACATTATCCAACTTAGTATTGAAATACTCTTTCTCTTGACCAGCGTCATCAATTTGATACCACTTAATTTCCACTTCTTTCAAAGTTTGACCAGTAGTTACTGCTTTATACAAATACGGAGATGAAGCGTCATATTCTTTAAACAATACAATCGGCTCATGAACACGAGTACCGGTTAACTTACCGGTATTCGCATCAGTTGGAATACGTACATTATGTTGGAACTCAACAATCTCCACACTATCTTCGCGACCATTCACGTCTACAGAACCTTTGATGGCTGAACCGCCATCATCTTTTAACCACATATAAGCAGGAATTGCCATATTTTACTCCATATTAAAGTAATAATTAAAGTAATAGATTACCAAAAATTTTGAATATAAATTGAGCATTAAACTTAAATATTATATTCAAAACACTTAAATACCATTTATAGCCCTTAAGGTTGTGTTATTATCTCATTGGGAATTAGAATAATTTCAACTCTACGGTTTTTAGCTCGCCCCTCCTCAGAATTATTCTCAGCCACCGGCTTACTATGACCCCACCCCTTGGTTGCAAAACGATTTATAGAAATATTAGACGACTCCACCAACCAGTCCCGGACAGCTAAGGCTCTCTTTTCAGATAATTGTTGGTTGGAAGCAGGGTTGCCAATATTATCCGTATGCCCCTCAATTAATACCTGAGTAGCCGGTTGAGCCTCAATTGCTCGTAATGCACCAATTAAGGCTTTATTAGCATTACTTTTTAACTCATACTGCCCACTGTCAAACAAAGCTAAACTATCCAAAGTCAGTACCACCGACTTAACAGGATCTGGTTTAGGTGTAATTGATTTGATACTTGCTAAATTTTTCTCTAACTCAGGAATATATAATTGTGCACGATATAGACCTAAGCCTAAATTTGCTGGTATGCCTTCATTTTGATATTTTTTCAATAACTGTAAATCTTGTTGCAACTGTCTCACCGAAAATTGAGTTTCCTCAGCAGACTTATCAGAATACTTTTTAAAATCAGAAATATGCTGATTAATCCTCTCCAAAAGGCGGCTATTATTAATAGTAGAAAAGGATGATGCCACTAAAAAAGTAAGAGCAATAATGGATAATACCTTGAATCCAACATCAATAACCATATTCCTGCGATAAACGGTATTCTTATTTAACAAAGATA
This sequence comes from Neisseria canis, assembly GCF_900636765.1. NCBI lineage: Bacteria > Pseudomonadati > Pseudomonadota > Betaproteobacteria > Neisseriales > Neisseriaceae > Neisseria > Neisseria canis. The sequence continues at coordinate 946,020 of NZ_LR134313.1, read as the reverse complement.
CCGGGGTGTAATACAATACTTCGTGAGCGCCTGACTCAAAAGGAAAAACTAACCCACCAGTTGTTTGCTTAAAATAGTTAAACCATAAAGATTGATTATCACCACTACCATCCATCGCCACCGTGATGCTGCGCACATTAATATATGACCATCCCATATCAACTTGTTTACTAAGAATCTCCTCTAGATAAGATAATATGTGAATCAAGCTAATATAATGATTATTATTGGAACTATGGCAATACTTGACAAACGACTCTCCCAAAACTTGTTTAAATTGTTGTATCAACCGACAAATATCTGCTTCAGTTACCCCTCCTTTCAAACCCAAAGTACAACACGGCAATACACTACGTCCACTATTGATTGGCATATGTAACACTATATTAACAGGAACATTGGCATTTAAGTAATTCTGTAAAAAAAGAATATTACGCAACCAGTCTTTTAAAACCACCCCATCATCGCGAGATAAAGCAGGAAAAAGAGAGAGCTCTATACTAAACTTCAAAATCTTCTTGGGTAGATAGATTAATAATTTATCTACCATACCAACTAGATGTTCTGGGTTTGTAATATTTAAATAAGTTACACCCTCCCTAACAATAACAGATCGAAAAGAGCAACTATATTGATTAGAATTTCCCAAACATAAAACATAAGTATCCGTCTGCTCAACACCCTGCAAAATCTTATGAATATGTGACCACGGTTCCCTAACAATTGAATAAGGGGCCTGCAAAGCTCCTTTCATCCTCCTCCAGAAAGCCAAACCTAAAACAGCACATGTAACCAGAAGGGGAATTTTAACACTCCATGAAGCCTCCAAATAAACGATAATAATATAAAAAACAGCCAAAATACCCGTCAATAGAACAATAAAAAAAGCAGGTTTTCTATCACTCATTACATTTACGCTTTTATTTGAAGACTTTGAGCCAAATTATCAAGATAATAATTAAATATCAGATAAACACAAACAGCAAAAAAGGTACAGCCAATAAAGACCCATGTCGGGTTAACTCTAATACTATTTTTAATAGGAGTTCCTTTTTTATCAATAAAAAAGAAATAACCATCAGATGTCTTGTCTACACTCAACTCAACCGGTACAAACTTAGCTAACTGCTCACGCCACCGATCTGCTTCAGCCTCATCCAACACATAACGTCCTCTAAAACCTAAATTCATAATACTTAAATATGCTTCAGCCAATCTAGGATTGGGTGAGGGCGATTTGGATAATTCTTCAATCCGGTTGCACAACACATCCCCAGCATTATACGTCTGAAAAAAGTGTACCTGTAGCGGTTCCATTTCCCATACATCACGATCAGCCCCTTTTAAAAACTTCAGAGCAGCTTCATCTAAAAGTGCACATTGTGCATAAGATATTTGTTCTATCTCACTTTCAGCATAATCCCCCTCAGCCAAACTTTGTTTGAGCTGAATAACCAAATTTTTACAATACTCGTACCAAGAAACCGAATGTTCCGGCTGGGCACCAAAAGACAAAGCAGACACAACCAATGCCGTATCAAGCAAACTACCTCTGATTAACATCTGATTCATTTTTCATACACTCACAATAGCATAAAGACTTAATTGCAAACGCGCAATAGAAGCTGGCATATAGATACTACAAGCTTGAGCCTGCATCATTCGTTTGAATGCAGGATGATGCTTATCTAATTTAAAATACACATTATCCATTCTGAATGGCAATCCCGGAGGAGTTTGATTTAACAACTGTAAAGGTACACCTATAACTGCCGTATTAATTACCCTCTCGACTTCGTCTGGCGCACCTATTTTACTTACCAAAGGAAGTTGCCTCTGCAAATCAAGGAAAGATATTGCATCAGAATGCGCCGACAAATAAAACTCCGCCTTTTCATCAATCCGGCTATCAAAAATCTGCGCACGCCACTGAGTGGTTTTTATGTGTTCCAAGCTAAGCTCTATAACGGGTGACGGAATTACCTCATCCAATAAATTGCGAATTTTATTTTCAAGCCTACTGAATGTTCCATACAAATCATAATGATCATAGTCATCTACATCCACAACAGAAGAATCCACCCGAAAAGTGTACAACATACCCAGTAAACGTATGAGTAAGCGATATAAGTCCTCGGGATGATGTTCGGGGTGCTTAGACAAATGCTCCAACTCAGGAAAAATACTATTTAAACCATGCAGAAACCAAAATAAAATAGAATCTGATACCGAGAAATCAACTAAATCAGCGCCACGCGCCCGGCGTCTAGCCGACAAACTATCAATACGAGACAAAATCAGCCCATTTAAGCGCCTCACATAGTCCACCAACCAATCAGATGCCATAATGGTCAACAACGGTGGTATATAATTCACATCAAAAACAAACTGGCCACGCTCATTACGAATCAACCGTGTGACAGGACATAAGATATAATTTTCATTATTTTCAAATTCAAAGCGCAATTGTAAATTATACCGCTCTACTGCCAACTCTGTTTCTTCACTGGAGAAAATATCAGATACTACTTCGAACTGCTTCGTAAAACGCCTTGGATTACCTAGCACATCACCAGTATCAGCTAAATTTGATGTATTGTTCTGCCATCTCGGTAAACCAAGATAAACTAAAACCTGACTTTTTTCCGTTGGAATATCTTGCAAATCCCGAGAAGAAATATAACTGCCAAACAAATAAGTATCTATAAAAGTGCCATCAGGCATGCACAATTGAAAAGTATCCAGCTTCACGGAGCCCAACTCTAGCGCTTTCTCATCCAGCATTCTAGAGAATATCCCCCATTGGAAGCTGCCACCCATTTTGATTACAGAAGAAATAACATATTCTTCAAATCGATTTTGTTGCTGGAAATGCTGTGGCGACAGTAAAATTCCTTCTTCCCATAAAGGCTTATAAATTTTCACTATATCTTACTTTCATATATCACTCAATTAAACACCGTAGACAGCAGTATATCGTAACATTTATACTGCCAATATAGTTAAGCAGCAGCTTAATATTAAATCAATAAGCCAAGTTCACTACCGGCTCATATTTTAGGTTCACTATTGAATCCCTACTTTAAATTTATAAAGGGTAAACCTTTCCAGCCAGACAACAGGGCTATTTTGATAAACGATTAGAATTTAGGATAAACAATGAGCAAAAGTTTTCAAAACGAAGTACCACCAGCACGTATTAATATCAAATTAGATTTACATACCGGAGGGGCACAAAAAAAGGTTGAGCTCCCGCTTAAATTACTGGTAACTGGCGATTATAGCAGCGGGCAAGAGCATCGCCCATTATCCGAAAGAGAAAAGATAAATATCGACAAAAATAATTTCGATTCGGTTTTATCTGATTTTAACCCCAAATTAGATTTAGCGGTTAGAAATACCATTTCAAATAGCAACGATGATTTACATGTCAAATTAGACTTCAAATCTATGAATGATTTTCACCCAGAAACTATCGCCCGTAGTGTGCCTGAATTGCGTGCGCTCTTGGCCATGCGCAATCTGTTGCGTGATCTAAAATCCAACTTACTTGATGATGCGGGCTTCCGCCGTGAATTGGAAGCCATCTTGCAAGACAAAGACCTTTCTGACGAATTACGTAGCCAATTAGAAAAAGTGGCCCCTGTTGTCAAACCTTAACTAACCAGCATATCTTAAAATAAGGAAACAACTAAATGCAAAAGAGTCAAAAAGTATCACACAGTACCGTTATTGAAAAAGAAGCTGGTACAAGTGTTTACGAAAGCTTATGCAAAAAAATCAACTTAAATACCGTCAACTCAGTAATTGATATTGAAGCATTCCAAAGCAATGAAAAAATGTCCGAATCATCAGCTGATGAACGTATTACTGCTGCTGTCAGCGTATTTTTGAAAATGATTCAAGAGTCCTCTCAAAAAGTGGAACGCTTAGACAAAAGCTTACTGGACTTCCATATCGCCCGTTTAGATGAGCAAATCGGCCGCCAATTAGACGAAATTTTACATCACGAAAAATTCCAAGAAATTGAATCCGCTTGGCGCGGTTTAAAATTCTTGGTAGACCGAACCGATTTTCGCCGCAATGTCAAAATCGAAATTTTAGATGTTACTAAAGAAGACTTAATCCAAGACTTTGAAGACTCAGCTGAAATCATCCAAAGTGGATTATATCGCCATACCTATATCAGCGAATATGATACCCCAGGTGGTGAACCCATTGGCGCTATTATTTCCAACTACGAGTTTGGCCGTAATCCTCAAGATATTGCCTTGTTGCGCAATATTTCACGCGTTTCAGCCTCTGCACATATGCCTTTCATCGGTTCCGTTGGTCCCGCCTTCTTTGGCAAAGACAGTATGGAAGAAGTTGCCGCGATTAAAGATCTCGTAAACTATTTAGATCGTGCCGAATACATTAAATGGAAAGGATTCCGTGATTCGGATGATGCTCGCTACATCGGTCTGACATTGCCTCGATTCTTGGCACGTTTACCCTACGGTAGCGATACCGTACCAGTACGCAGCTTCAACTACGAAGAGCAAGTCAAAGGCGGAGACCACGAACGTTATCTCTGGGCTAACGCTTCTTTTGCCTTTGCCGCTAACATGGTACGCAGTTTTGTCAATAACGGCTGGTGTGTCCAAATCCGCGGTCCGCAGGCAGGAGGTTTAGTTGAAGATTTGCCGATTCACATGTATGACTTGGGCACTGGTAATCAGGTAAAAATTCCGACAGAGGTATTGATTCCGGAAACCCGTGAATTTGAATTTGCCAATCTGGGTTTTATCCCAATGTCATTCTACAAAAACCGTGATTATGCCTGCTTTTTCTCAGCAAACTCTACTCAAAAACCAGCACTCTATGAAACTAAAGAAGCAACAGCAAACAGCCGTATCAATGCACGTCTACCTTACGTTTTCCTGCTGTCGCGTTTAGCACACTATCTAAAACTAATTCAGCGTGAAAATATCGGCACGACCAAAGACCGCCGCATGCTGGAGCTGGAACTAAACACTTGGATTAACACTTTGGTTACCGAAATGACCGACCCAAGTGATGAATTGCAAGCTACTCATCCTCTGCGCGAGGCGAAAGTAACCGTAGAAGATATTGAAGATAATCCCGGCTTCTTCAAGGTACGTCTGTATGCTCGCCCCCACTTCCAAATTGAAGGCCTAGACGTCAACCTCTCCTTGGTTTCTCAAATGCCCAAAGAAAAAAAATAATCCACTTATCAAACCTAAACCGCTTCTTTCTTACTTTAAAGAAATAAGCGGTTTTATCTATATCATAGTCTTGGCAATGCTATTCATAAATCGCAAATATTTCTAAGTATCACTTCAAGATAGCACTTGTGCGATAAAACATCCACAACATATTTAAATTAAGGTTTCAGACAGGCCAAATCCTGTCTGAAACCTTTTATTTCCTTCAACTTCCCACCCCCTCCGCCTTTTCAAACCGGCATCCGCACACTTGGCAAAACCGCCCCTTTAGGCTAACCTTCCGTCATCTCTTTACCTCCTTGGTTACCGGAATCCCCATGCGCACCCAAGCCTACCATCTCGACTTCTCCCGATTCTCGCCCGAGCTCTCCGTTTCACGATTCGACGCTACCGAAACCGTCAACCGGCCATACCGGATCGAAGTCTGGTTCTCTTCTCCCGATGCCGATTTACCCCTCTCTTCCTATATCAACCAACAGCTGCGATTCTCCGTCCTCCCCGAAGCCGGAACCCTCGCCAATCTCAACCCGATGTATGCGCCCGAACCGCTCAAACTCTGGAACGGTATCGTCACTTCCTGCGAGAAACTGTCCGTATCCAACGATGAAACGCTCTACCGGCTGATCATGGCGCCGCGACTGGCCGCACTCGCCCACCACCGCGCTTCACGACTGTTTCAAAACCAGTCCGTACCCGACATCATTGCCGCGGTTTTGAAACACCGCGGTTTCTCCGGCGTCGATTTCCGCTTCAACCAAAGCCGTTCTTACGGGGTACGCGAGTATGTCACCCAATACCAGGAAAGCGATCTCGACTTTATCTGCCGCTTATGCGAGGAGGAAGGCATTTGGTTTGTCTTCGAGCAATCCGGGCAGCACAGGGATGTGGTGGTGTTCGGCGATGCCCCCGCCCATTATCTAAGGGATAAGGTGCCGCCCTACCCCTTCCGCCCTCATGCCGGATTGGAGAGCGCCAGCGAGGAGGCGGTATTCGATTTGCGGGTCAAACACAATCCGATTGTGCAATCCGTACGCGTCGGCGACTACAATTACCGTGATGCCGATACCGATTTGGCCCACCAGGAGTTCAACCGGGCCGACGATGCTTCGGTTTTGCTCGGCTCCGACTCCTTTTGGGGGCTGCATCAAAAGTCGCCCGACGAGGCCGCCCTTCAGACAGGCCTGTTGCAGCAGCTCAATCTGTGCCGTCGGATCGAGGCGGACGGCAGCGGCAATGTGACCGCGCTATGCCCCGGTAAGGTGTTTCAAACTTCTCCCGCCTTTCATGAGGCGCCCGACGGCTGGCTGGTGCTGTCCGTCTCTCACCGCGGCAGCCGCGACCAAGCATACAGCCACCACTTCACCGCCATCCCCGCACAAACCGTATTCCGCCCCCAACGGGGCACGCCCCGGCCGAGTATCAGCGGTACCTTGCCCGCCCGCATCACCAGCCCCGGCAACTACACTTATGCCTATATCGACGAGATGGGGCGCTACCGAGTAAAGCTGCCGTTCGACCTCGACGAATGGAGCCCGGGCGGAGAAAGCCGTCCCATCCGCTTAGCCAAACCCTATGCCGGCCCCGACTACGGCCAACACTTTCCGCTGCACGAAGGTACCGAAGTGATGCTGTCGTTCGTGCAGGGTAATCCCGACCGACCCTACATCAGCGGGGTGATGCACGACAGTTCCCACCCCGACCATGTTCCCGCCGATTGGAACACCCGCAACGTCATCCGCACCTGGGCGAACAACAAACTGCGGATGGAAGACAAACAGGGTCAGGAACACATTAAGCTGGCGACCGAATACGGTAAAACCCAGCTCAACCTCGGCCATATCGTCGACAGCCAACGCCAAAAACGCGGCGACAACGGCGAAGGCTTCGAGCTGCGTACCGACAGCTGGGGCGTACTGCGCGCCGCTAAGGGACTGTTGATTTCTTCAGACGGCCAAAGCCGTGCGGAGGGGAACGTGCTGGACATGGACAACACCATACGCCAGTTGGAACAGGCCTTAGCCTTAGCCAAAAGCCTGAACAAAGCCGCACTGACCGCCCAAAACGAATCTACCGCCGTTGCGGCAACCGAAGGCCGTCTGAAACAGGCATACACCGACCTCAAAGGTGCCGCCATTGTCCAAAGCGCGCCCGACGGCATCGCCTCCGCCACCCTGAAGAGCCAACTGCATACCGCAGGGGAGCACTTCCACCTCATCAGCGGCGGCGATACGAATATCAGCAGCGGTAACAACTTTACCGCGCACGCACGGCACAGCCTCAATTTGTTTGCCCAAAACGGCGGTATGAAAATCCAGGCCAACCAAGGGGCGGTGGAAATTCAGGCGCAAAATGATGAAATGCGGGTCAATGCATTGAAAGACGCAACCCTTACCAGCAGCGCGGGGAGAGTAACCGTGGCAGCTAAAGACGAAATCCTGCTCACCAGCGGCGGGGCGTATATCAAGATTAAAGACGGCAATATCGAACTGGGTTGTCCACAGACGGTAAGGATAAGGTGTGCCGGTTTCCAAGTAACGGGACCGAATACAATCATGACACCGCTACCTGAATTTTCAAAAAGCAATAACGAAGCTTTCCTGTTATTGGATGACGAAGGCAATCCAATGGCAGGCTTCCCATATAAAATGGTTTCTTCCACCGGCGAAATTTATCGCGGTATCACCGATGAAAACGGCATGACTGTCCGTATCGACAGCGGTATGGACAGGGAAGGTTTGGACATTCTGACAGATTTCGACGATTAAGTGCAAAGGATCAATTATGCTCCCCATTGAAAAACCCAAAGAGAAAGTGTTAGGCAGTGCAACCACCAATCCGCCTCCGAACACCAAGGTGCAGGTTACCCTCAAACCCCTGACCATCAGCGTTTATTTCGACGGCACCGGCAACAATTATTTCAATACCGAAGCCAACCGCAGAAGCGGCCCGTTCAAACGCCAACCCGATACGCTGCGCAAAAGCGTGAGCTACAACAACTACTATTCCAATGTGGCCATGCTGTATTTGTCACACAAAAAAAAGCCGAGGAAACACCAAACCGTCTATATCGAAGGGGCGGGTACCTTCCGGGGTAAAGAGGACCAGTCTATGCCCGGGCTGGGTGCCGCCGGCGGCGGCAGCGGGATAGGGATGCGGGTGGATGAGGCGGTTCGGGCGGTTTTTGATATTATGGGAGAAAACGAGACCACACTGGCCAGTCTGAACGTATACGGCTTCAGCCGGGGTGCGGCCTATGCCCGCTATTTCTGCCATAAAATACGGCAGGCGGAGAAAGGTTCGGGAAAACGCTTTACCATCAATTTTGTCGGGCTGTTCGACACCGTTTCTTCGGTGGGGACAGACCATTACAACGATGTGAAAGAATTCAAGCTGGATGTCGGCGCGCCCGAAGGCATCCGCCGCATCGTGCATTTTACCGCGCAAAACGACTACCGCTACCATTTCCCGCTTACCTCCATCAAAGGGGCGGTCAAAGACGGGCGCGGCTTCGAATGCAGTTTTCCCGGAGCGCACTCCGATGTGGGCGGCGGCTATTACGAGCCGCACCACGATGTGGATCTGCTGCTCAGCAACAAAGACATTAACCGCACTTCAGACAAGCATATTTACTATAAATGGTATCTGGAAAAAGGCTATTTCACCGAAGCGCAGTTGAAATTCCGTCATCATTATGTCAGTGATTTCAATGTTAACGAAAATGTAACCGGCAGCCGCCGCAACGTTAAAATCGATTACCAGTTTGTGACGGCCGCCATTATGCAGTCGCTGATGGTTAAAGAAGCCGGTTTTACCAAAAAAACAGACTCCCAGTTGGATAAACGGATTCGGGAAATGCAGGCCGTACCCGTATTGGATAAGTTTTACCGCCTGGCCGACGCCTATGTTCAGGCCAATTACCGGCAAAACGGCTTGGATTTCAGTGTGCCGCTGCTGCCGCCGGAGGAAATGAAGCAGCTATACGCCGGCTTTATCCATATTTCGTTGGACGCTACCGACAAACCCTTCAACCCCAATGCCGGCACCCCGAAAGCCAAAGAGCACAGCCCAAACGGCAAACCCAACCCGATGAGGCCGGTACGCCCCAAAGTCACGGAAGGATACCGCTGATGGGAAGGATTGCAAAAATATCAATCGGATTGGCGGTTGTCGTTTTATTATCAATAACAGGACGGTGGTTTATGCAGTATTGGGAACAGAAAGATTGGGTACGTTATCAGGTGTATGTCGGTCAATTTTATGGGGCACAACTCAGCTTTGCCGACTCATACTTAACCGATGAAAAAGGCGAGCTGATTATTCACTACGGCGGACACAGCGATGGCGATGTACTGGGTGAAGGCGCACAAAGCGCACCCAATGACTACTTCCCGGTACCGAGCACCCTGCATATCCTTTGGTTCAATCCGCTGGACAACCAGTTTTGGCGGGGTAAGTTTGCGATGCCCAAAGAGCGGCTGACCGAGCTGTTTAAGCAGTGTGACTATATCAGCATCAGAGAAAAGAACAGCGAGGCCAGATGCCCTTTTTATAAATTTATCATCAATGCCGTCCCTACCGGACAGGTGTTTGTGTATCTGGGCGGAGCGCAGATCCGCTTTATCGGCCAATACCAAGCACAAAAAACCGATACCGATTGGGAACGCTTTGCCCGCGGGATAGGCGGCTATCCCGAGATGGTTTCCGATGTGGAACCGAGACGGCAGTATGTGGACGATGCCAAAAAACATTTTTTTGAAGATAAAAACGAAGTGCATCAAGAATCGATAGCGGCATTGAAAGAAACCCCGCCGCCCAACGACCCCGCCTATTGGAACCGCTTCTTTAAAACCTATCGATGGCGGCTGGCCGTTAACCGTCCCAATGTGTTAACCGATTACGACGCCAATTATGTCAACGGGGAGTTTTTGCTGACCCCGAAAGAAGAAGTCGGGCGGTTCCGCGATGCTCCCGTACCGTACCGTGTGGTGTTTTTTGTTAAAAAATCCGACGGCATTCCGAGCAGCTATGTGATGGAATTTGATGAAAAAGCAATTATGGCCGCCTTTGAAAAAATGGCCGCGTACGGCAAACCGATTACCTTTCAGGCCGATTTCGACAAGAAGTACGACGAATTGGATGTTTATCTGACGGCGGAAGGTGTTGAGGAGAAAATCATACTGGATCCCACCCGTTTGGCATTGCGGGATTGAACCGGTGCGGGGCTGTCTGAACATATTTCAGGCGGCCTGCATACCTTCAAGAGACAATAAGATGAGAAAGATTAACCACCGCTGTTCATATATTTCGTTGGACGCTACCGACAAACCCTTCAACCCCAATGCCGGCACCCCGAAAGCCAAAGAGCGCGGTTCAAACGGCAAGCCCAACCCGATGAGGCCGGTACGCCCCAAAGTAACCGAAGGATACCGCTGATGGGAAGGATTGCAAAAATATCAATCGGATTGGCGGTTGTCGTTTTATTATCAATAACAGGACGGTGGTTTATGCAGTATTGGGAACAGAAAGATTGGGTACGTTATCAGGTTTATATCAGTAAATTTTATGAAGCCAAACATAGCTTTGCCGACACCTACTTTACCGATGAAAAGGGCGAACTGATCATTCATTTTGGCGGTAACAGTGGGGGAGCCAGTTTAGGTTTTGGAAGCCAAAGTTCGCCTAACGACTACTTCCCGGTACCGAGCACCCTGCATATCCTTTGGTTCAATCCGCTGGACAACCAGTTTTGGCAGGGAAAGTTTGCGATGCCCAAAGAGCGGCTGACCGAGCTGTTTAAGCAGTGTGACTATATCAGCATCAGAGAAAAGAACAGCGAGGCCAGATGCCCTTTTTATAAATTTATCATCAATGCCGTCCCTACCGGACAGGTGTTTGTGTATCTGGGCGGAGCGCAGATCCGCTTTATCGGCCAATACCAAGCACAAAAAACCGATACCGATTGGGAACGCTTTGCCCGCGGGATAGGCGGCTATCCCGAGATGGTTTCCGATGTGGAACCGAGACGGCAGTATGTGGACGATGCCAAAAAACATTTTTTTGAAGATAAAAACGAAGTGCATCAAGAATCGATAGCGGCATTGAAAGAAACCCCGCCGCCCAACGACCCCGCCTATTGGAACCGCTTCTTTAAAACCTATCGATGGCGGCTGGCCGTTAACCGCCCCAATATGTTAACCGATTACGATGCCAATTATGTCAACGGGGAGTTTTTGCTGACCCCGAAAGAAGAAGTCGGGCGGTTCCGCGATGCTCCCGTACCGTACCGTGTGGTGTTTTTTGTTAAAAAATCCGACGGCATTGGCATTCCGAGCAGCTATGTGATGGAATTTGATGAAAAAGCAATTATGGCCGCCTTTGAAAAAATGGCCGCGCACGGCAAACCGATTACCTTTCAGGCCGATTTCGACAAGAAGTACGACGAATTGGATGTTTATCTGACGGCGGAAGGGGTTGAGGAAAAAATCATACTGGATCCCACCCGTTTGGCATTGCGGGATTGAACCGGTGCGGGGCTGTCTGAACATATTTCAGGCGGCCTGCATACCTTCAAGAGACAATAAGATGAGAAAGATTAACCACCGCTGTTCATATATTTCGTTGGACGCTACCGACAAACCCTTCAACCCCAATGCCGGCACCCCGAAAGCCAAAGAGCGCGGTTCAAACGGCAAGCCCAACCCGATGAGGCCGGTACGCCCCAAAGTAACCGAAGGATACCGCTGATGGGAAGGATTGCAAAAATATCAATCGGATTGGCGGTTGTCGTTTTATTATCAATAACAGGACGGTGGTTTATGCAGTATTGGAAACAGAAAGATTGGGTACGTTATCAGGTTTACATCAGTAAATTTTATGAAGCCAAACATAGCTTTGCCGACACCTACTTTACCGATGAAAAGGGCGAACTGATCATTCATTTTGGCGGTAACAGTGGGGGAGCCAGTTTAGGTTTTGGAAGCCAAAGTTCGCCTAACGACTACTTCCCGGTACCGAGCACCCTGCATATCCTTTGGTTCAATCCGCTGGACAACCAGTTTTGGCAGGGTAAGTTTGCGATGCCCAAAGAGCGGCTGACCGAGCTGTTTAAGCAGTGTGACTATATCAGCATCAGAGAAAAGAACAGCGAGGCCAGATGCCCTTTTGACCAATTTATCATCAATGCCGTCCCTACCGGGCAGGTGTTTGTGTATCTGGGCGGGTGGCAGGTTCGCTTTATCGGCCAATACCAAGCACAAAAAACCGATACCGATTGGGAACGCTTTGCCCGCGGGATAGGCGGCTATCCCGAGATGGTTTCCGATGTGGAACCGAGACGGCAGTATGTGGACGATGCCAAAAAACATTTTTTTGAAGATAAAAACGAAGTGCATCAAGAATCGATAGCGGCATTGAAAGAAACCCCGCCGCCCAACGACCCCGCCTATTGGAACCGCTTCTTTAAAACCTATCGATGGCGGCTGGCCGTTAACCGCCCCAATGTGTTAACCGATTACGACGCCAATTATGTCAACGGGGAGTTTTTGCTGACCCCGAAAGAAGAAGTCGGGCGGTTCCGCGATGCCCCTGTGCCAGAAGCAATAATATTTATTATTAAACAGGCTGATGGCAGCAAAGCCTCATATGTGATGGAATTTGATAAAAAAGCAATTATGGCCGCCTTTGAAAAAATGGCCGCGTACGGCAAACCGATTACCTTTCAGGCCGATTTCGACAAGAAGTACGACGAATTGGATGTTTATCTGACGGCGGAAGGGGTTGAGGAAAAAATCATACTGGATCCCACCCGTTTGGCATTGCAGGATTGAACCGGTGCGGGGCTGACGAAAGTTTCGGATGGATTCGCCCCTTCTTTCTTATTCTCACTTTGATTACAAAGGAAAAATATGCCTTGGCCGATTCCCGATATTCCCGACTTATTTAAAAAGCCACAAAAAACCAAATGGAACAGCATATTTGCCTGGCTGTTCGGGCTGATAGTGGTTTACCTGTTGTGGCTGCCAGCCGTTTGGCTGTTTTGGCACAAACTGAAAATCGGCACGACAATGTTGGTTTTATCGGGATCGTTTCCCTTTGCTTTATGGCTGCTGGGCTTTTCGATCATGGTTGTCGCCGAAACCAACAAAACAGTTGCATACCAGGCATGGGAAAACGAAAAACAGAATATCCGTCAGCAGTGGACGCAATGGGCCGGAAAAAAAATTGCCGTAGTGGAATCGGATTATGCGCTTTCAGACGACTCGCCACAAAAATACGCTTACAGTCTCGCTTTTTTTACAAAGAAATTTGAGGCCTTATTTAAACAGTCGCAACATAAAAAGATAACGGTTTATGTTGCTGTGGCAGATTCCACTCTCGCAATGGACATACTTCAGGAGCAATGGCCCCTGTTTGGCACACTAACTGAACCTTATGAGGATAAAGTAGAAATCTATTTGACCAATATCGGCCATAATGACTTGGATTTTGTTTCGCTATGGACGGAGCAACCTCAGGAGGAGTTGAGCGTGATTGTTTCCATGATTGCCGATGAAAAGGATGATGGTACTTTTGCCGAACAAACGGCATGGCTGGTTTTCTCTCCGCCAAACATTCCCAAAAAGCAAGCCGAAATCAGCCGCACCATCAAATTTAATCTGCTTTCCGCTCAAGAATCAAATTTGGCATTAACCCAGTTCAAACAATATACCTTGGAAAACCAATTGGCAAACTCTCTCAGCTTAATAGGTTTTTCAGAAGAGGCCACTGCATTGCTCAGAAGCAGACTAATTGAAACAGGTTGGTTTTGTAATAGTAACATACTAAAATTAAAACAAATAACTTCCAAACATAAAAACATCAAATCGTTTAATCACTGGCTAATGCTTACGTCAGCATTGCAAGAGATACAGCCCGCCACCCGCCCGCTAATCGCATGGAAACAGGACAATGATTCCGAAATCAGGCTGGTATCGGTTATAAGATATTCTGAATGAAGCCTGCCTTCAAACAGGCTTATTGCAGAGACTCCATATTGCCGAGAGCCTGCTCGGCAAAGAACGGTTCCGCCCCCTCAGCGAACCCATCCGCCTCGACATTCTGCAACCGCACAACAGCGAAGGCGAAAAAGTCACCGAATACCGTTACGACATCCTCGGCAACCGCACCCAAACCATCCTGCCGACGGGTGAGACCCTCAACTACCTGTATTATGGCAGCGGCCATCTGCACCACATCAACCTCGACGGCGACACCATTACCGATATCGAGCGCGACGACCTGCACCGCCCCGTATCCAGAAGCGCCGGCAAACTGCATACCCGCCTGATTTCGGACCCCTTAGGCCGTCTGAAAGAACAGCTGGTACAACTCGAAGCACCCGGCGGCAAAGCCACCGAGCCGAAAGGCCTGATCAAACGCCGTTACCATTACGATACCAACGGCAATCTGGTTCAAACCGAAGACCGACACCACGGCAATAAAGACTACGCCTACGACCCGCTGGGCAGGATTACCCGAGCCGGCGACGAACGCTTCGCCTTCGACCCCGCCCACAATATCAGCGGCGACGGTGTCAAAGTGGCCGGCAACCGCCTCACCGACTATAACGGCATCCACTATGTTTATGACCCGCTGGGCAACCTGAGCGAACGCCACAACCACGCCACGGGCGAAAGCCAGTATTACCGCTACGATGCCGACAACCAGTTAACAGAAGCACGTATCGAACAAGAGGGAAGGCGGTCTGAACACTGGCACTACCGCTACGACGCCTTGGGCAGAAGGGTGAGCAAACAGAACGCCCACAACCAAACGGAAACCCGTTTCCTATGGGAAGGCAGCCGCCTGTTGCAGGAATACGGCGATAAAGCGACCTATACTTACGTTTATACCGAACAGGGCAGCTACGAACCGTTGGCACAAATCGTTCAGACGGCCAACCGGGACGGCGGCAAAGCCGACAGACAGATTCTGTACTACCACAACGACCAAATCGGCATTCCGCGCGAGATGACGGACGCGGAGGGCAACATTGTTTGGCGCGGAGAATACGGCGGTTGGGGTAAACTGAATAATGCAGAGAGAGAGTGCGAACCTGAAAGAAGACGTGCATCAACCGTTCCGATTGCAGAACCAGTATGCGGATGCAGAGACGGGTCTGCACTACAACTTCTTCCGTTATTACGATCCGCATTGCGGGCGGTTTACGCAGCAGGATCCGATCGGGTTGTGGGGCGGGGATAACCTTTACCAATTTGCAGCAAACGCTGCAGTATGGTCAGACCCGCGTGGGTTGGAGCCTCTAGATGCCGGTAAATCTATTCCCGAGGCATATCGGCCAAAACAAATATCGCCTCCTGAGTTTGATATTCCGAGTTACGAGGAAATAGATGCTTGGTCGCAGAAATATCTGAAGAGGCCATTGCATGAACAACTAGAAATTATGGCAACGGGCAGCAGGCGGGGACCGAAGGTAAAAATGCCGGGAATGGCACCTAAACCGGTTCGACTGCAACCGCCTAAACCGCAAAATTGCGGCGTAGGTAAATGCGCCAAGCCTGATGCCAACGGCGTGTATAGAAATGCGAATGGAACATATGCCCATAATCCCAATAAGCCGAAAACCAATTTAACGCGTCCGTCTTTGCTCTCGCAGACCCAGAAGGATGTTTATGGACGTTATACAAAATTAAAAGACGGTTCGTATATGGATGCTAGCGGTAATATTGTTAAACCGCCCGTCCATATCGGCCATAAATACGGCTGGGAAAACCGCCGCCTGATTAAGGCTACCGACGAGTTGGGCATGTCGCAACAATAGTTGAACGATTATGTAAACAACGCGAGGATTTCTTACACGTAGGTGTATTCGGTACCGTTGTATGCTTCGAGGCGGTTGCCTTTGCCGATGTTGCGGCCTTTCAGACGGCCTGTGTGATGCCTGTCTGAAAGGTGTTCAGACAGGCCTTTATCTTTGAGGCCGTCTGAAACCTTATCCGACAGGATATTGTGCGCGGGGTCGAAGGCGAACTTTTCGCTGTGGCCGGTTTGTTTGTTGACGGCGCTTTCAATCCGCCCGAGTTTGTCGTACACGTAATCCAATACGCCGCTGCGTTGGTCGGCAGTCTGAATCAGGTTGCCGGCTTGGTCGTAGCGGTAGCTTCGGCGCACTGCGCCGCCGACCAGGGTATTGAATTTGCCGTTGTGCTGCAAAGTGCGGTTGGCGGTGGCGGTTTGGTGTTTCAGACGGCCCATCGGGTCGTAGTCGTAGCGGCTGGTTGTATTTAGTCGTTGCTATTCTTAAAGAAGTTAATTTTTTAAAAAACAGGAAAATGCCGTCTGAAAAAGTTTCGGATAAAGTTTTCAGACGGCATGATTGCTTTATATTGGTTTCAACTCAATTTGCTTTTACACACAAACTATTTTTCTAATTTTATTTTAAACAGGTAAAAATTCTATTTTTAGCTCATTATCAAGAACTAAATCTTTAAATTTTTCTGTAAAAATCCAAATTAAGTCATCAGAATTTTCTTTAGCACAATATTCAAATCCTTGGATGTTTTCAAGGAAAACAGGAGGATAATCAATAAATTTCTCACCATCAACTTCATAAAAGTTTGATTTTTCAAAGTCAACTAATGGAACTGATAATTTTATCTTTGCTAAAAAGCATTTCAATTCTTTATTTTGAATTCTAAGTTTTGCAGGGAAAAACTCTAATTCTTTCTCTAAATTTTTAGATAGTTTGTTAACAAAATTTTCAGAGAATAAAAGCATATTAGGTATAGTTTTGATGAAATCAGTTTGAAATATATTTTTTAAAGTATATCCTTCCTGTGCAATAAAGATAGCTTCTTCCTGATAGCTGCCTTCATCATAAACAATAAAATCATCAATACCCATATCTGATTGCTTCAGATCTACATAGGCAGCTTCATTATCAACTGCAGAATATATATTGTAAAATTTCATATTTTTTCCTTTTCTGAAACTATTTCTTTTGAATTGGGCTAGCACACGTATATTTACCTGTTTTAAAGCCCCTTCTTAATTCACTCTGTAATTTCAACACTTCCTCGGCAATTTTTTTGTTACTCCATTTATTTCTTTTCGCAAGCCTTTGTAAGTTATCTAATCGTCGTCCCACCATTTCATTATATAGTTTATGTTCTATTGTCCATCCTCGATGGAGTCCTAGCTTGGGGTTAGGATCAATTCCTACATTTACAGGGAGATACATCATATTTGTAGCTCCATGTATGCTTCTACCACTATTTGCAAAAATAGGATGATTTCTCAAGGAGTAAGGGATTAAATGTTGTCTCTGATAGCCTTGTTTTGTAGGTAACCAAGTAGGCATCCTAGGAATCCAACCAAGAGGATCAACCCAAGAGTAAACATTAGGAGCAAATTGATAAAGGTTATCACCACCTGCCAATCTGATCGGATCCTGATTCACAAACCGACCAGTATCCGGCTCATAGTAACGGAAGAAGTTATAATGAAGCCCCGTTTCAGCATCAAAATACTGGTTCTGCAAACGGAAAGGCTGATGAATATTCGGATAGATTTTGTTTTCCGAAGATAACGAACCCCAAGCCGAGTAACTGCCGTACCACAGTAAATTACCGTGGATATCGGTCATCTCATGAGGCGTGCCAATCTGATTGTTGTGGAAATAAAAAAGATATTGTTGTCGGTCTTTGTGATTATCAAAGACTTGCGCCAGCGGCTCGTAAGAATCTTGGTCGGTGTAAACGTAGGTATAGCTGCCTTTGTAAGTATATTCCTGAAGCAGTCTCGCCCCGTCCCAAACGAAATGCGTCCGTTTCGGTGCGGTGCTCGTCCACGCCAATTTGTCTTTACGCTCTTTGCTCAGTCTTCTGCCGAACGGATCATAAGCGTATTCCCATATCTCGGTATTGCCTTTGGGCTTTTTAATCTCGACCAGTACGAGTTGGTTTTCGGTATCGTATTGGAAGAATTGGCTTTCACCATTCGGCAGTTGGCGGTAAATCATATTGCCCAAGGCATCGTAGGTGTATTCGATACCGTTGTATGCTTCGAGGCGGTTGCCTTTGCCGATGTTGCGGCCTTTCAGACGGCCTGTGTGATGCCTGTCTGAAAGGTGTTCAGACAGGCCTTTGTCTTTGAGGCCGTCTGAAACCTTATCCGACAGGATATTGTGTGCCGGATCGAAAGCAAACTTTTCGCGGCTGCCGGTTTGTTTGTTGACGGCGCTTTCAATCCGCCCGAGTTTGTCGTACACGTAATCCAACACGCCGCTGCGTTGGTCGGCGGTCTGAATCAGGTTGCCGGCTTGGTCGTAGCGGTAGCTTCGGCGCACTGCGCCGCCGACCAGGGTATTGAGTTTGCCGTTGTGCTGCAAGGTGCGGTTGGCGGTGGCGGTTTGGTGTTTCAGACGGCCCATCGGGTCGTAGTCGAAGCGGCTGGTTAAGGCGCCTTGGGTTCTTTGGATTTCCTGATGCAGCCGGTCGCGTTCGATGTCGCTGATGACTTCGCCGTCGAGGTTGATTTGGTGCAGGTGGCCGCTGCCGTAGTAGAGATAATTGATGCTGCGGCCGTCGGGAAGAACGGTTTGGGTACGGTTGCCGAGCGGGTCGTATTGATAGCCTACCGTTGCGCTTTGGCCGTTGTGGACGGTGGTTTCGCTAACGAGTTGGTCGAGTACGTCGTAAACGAGTTCGACGCTGCTGTGGCGGTTGCGGGCTTTGATCAGGTTGCCGGTCAACGGATCGTAGTCGAAGCGGGTGCGGCTGTAGTGTTTGCCCTCTTCGGCGGGAACGGGGGTGCCGTCGATGCGGCGGCTGGTTTTTTCCACCAGCTGGCCGAGGATATTGCGTTTGAAGCGGTGGATGTGCCAAATTTCGGGGCGGTCGGCTTTGAGGCCGTCTGAAAGGCCGTATTCGGTTTGTTCGCTCAGTTGGCCGGCGGCATCGTAGGTGTAGCCGGTGATTTTGCCGTCCCAGCCGGTTTCTTGAATCAGGTTGTCGGTGTGGTCGTAATCGAGGCGGTAGCTGTCGCCGTTTTCGTTGGTAAGGACGGTTAATCTGCGGGCTTGGTCGTAACGGTAGCCGAAAGTATGGCCGAGGGCGTTGGTGCGTTTGACCGGTAAGCCGTCTACCGCCAGTTCGTATTCGGTTTTGGTGCCGAGGCCGTCGATATGGGCAATCAGGCGGTTGATGCGGTCGTATTCGAAACTTTCGCTGCTGCCGTCGGGGTAGTCGCTGCGGATGTGGTTGCCGGCTGCGTCGTAATGGTGGCGGGTGGTATGGCCGAGGGCGTCGGTAACGGTTTCGAGGTCGCCGTATTCGGTGTAGCTGAAACGGGTGGCTTGGCCGGAACAATCGGTATAGCGGATCAATTGGCCGTCTGAATCGTATTCGAGCTGTTTGGTTTTACCCAGTGCGTCGGTAATGGTGGCGGGCAGCCATTGTTCGTTGTAGGTGTACCCGGTGCAGTGGCCGGCTGGGTCGGTAACTTGAATCAGGTTGCCGCGCCCGTCGTAGGCGTATTCGGTGATTCTGCCGGCGGGGTCGTTGACGGCAACCGGCAGGTTTAAAGTGTCGTGGTAGTCGATTTGGGTGAGGCTGCCGTCGGGCGCGGTGATGCTGATAACGTTGCCGAAGGTGTCGTAACTAAAACGGGTTTCGCGGCCGAGTTCGTCGCGTTGAAGGGTAATCCGCCCCCAGTCGTCGCGTTCCGTATCGGTGCGGTGGCCGTCGGCATCGATGTGGTAAATCTCTTCGTAGTTCTCGTCGAAACCGTAAATCTCTTCCCTGCCCAATGCGTCGGTAACGCGGGTGTAGCCCTCGCGGTAGTCGAACGTCCATGCTTCGCCGAGGTTGGTATGGCTTTTGAGCACTTTGCCGTCGGTGTCGTAGCGGTCGTATTCGTAACGCGATACCAACCCGTCGGGCTGGTTGTGCTCGATCATAATATGGTTGCGGTAGGCGAAACCGCGCAGACGTTTGCCGTCGCGGCCGTAAACAGCAGTCAAATCGCCATAGCCGTCGTAGCCGTAACGCACCAGTTCGCGGTTGTTGAAGGTAACCGAGGTTAGGCGGTTGACGTAAAGATTGTCGTCTTTGCCGACAAATACGCCGTGTTCGGCAGCGGCATCGAATACTTCGTCGCTGTCGTTTAGGCGGATGGAGGAGAAATGTAATTGGAACTGCCTGCCGCTGCTGTCGTAAACGCTGTGCGGCAGTCCGTTGTCGCCGTAGCAAAGGCGGATGTGGTGATGGTTGCGGTCGAGTTGGGCAATCAGTTGGTAAACGCCGTCGCCTTCGTCAACTTCGGCGAACCACAAACGGGCACCGCCATGAGCAAGTTTAAATTGTTAAAGAACGGAAGGCCGTCTGAAAAAGATTTTAACTAATTTTTTCAGACGGCCTTGAAAACATAAGAAATAGGAATCGTGCGTGCCTAAGGCACACACCCTACCTGCGAAACAGGCATTTTATGCAGGCTACGGTTTGCTACCTGTGGAATGGATATGTCATGCAGACTACGGCTTATTAAAAATTATTAAAAAGATTCGAATGGGTAAATATCAAATAAATTCTTATGTAGCATATTTACGGCATTAATAAATTGAAGCTGTGTCTCACTATTTAAATCATAGTGATTATCCTGATAGTCTTCTAATTCTTTATACAAATAAGCAAGTTGCAAAAACTGTAGAAAAGAAATATTTAAACAATCAAAAGCACTATTCTCATACTCACCTAAATCATGATCGTAATAATAAATAAGATAATTAGATTTATTTATAAACCATTCATCACCTTGTCCAGCGGCACCAATTACCCAAAATTGCTCACTACATTCAGGATAGTTTTTTTCTAAATATCTATTTTCATTTAGAGCTTTTTCATATCCGAAAATAAATATAGAAGAAGAAATTTGCAAACCTTCAAATTCAGATAAAAAAAGTAGATACAAATTATCCAATTTAGGTAATTTATCTAATTTGGTTATTTTTGTACTTCTTCTTTTGAAATCTTCAAAAATATTGTCTTCTGATTGTATTGTAAACATTTAAAACTCCTAAGACTTCTAGCATTTAGCTTTAAAGAATTTTTGAATAATATTTGTTATTCTTGAGAACATAGAAACTCTGGCACCTCGAACAGCTTGTGCATTATATTTACTAATCCTTTCTTTTCTTGCCAATTCTCTTAACCTTTTTTCTAAGAAAATTTTTGCTTCATTTTTAGATAAGTTCATTTTCTCAACTCTATCTAAAATACCAGCCCATACTTTATTCCAATTTTTGCCTAGTCTGGAACCGTTTGTATGAACTCCACGAGGTAGATGTCTATGTCGTGCAACTGTCAGATCATAGTAATATTTAGGGTCATTGATATCGATATCAGCGATTTTTTTGAATCTATCTGCAAATTCTTCAGGAAAACCATGATGAACTTCATCGTGAATAGGTCTAGAACCTACATAGTTTGACCAATTTTTAACTAAAGTACGACGACTGGTCTTTTTCTTTCTTGCCAAGCCAAAAGAATCAATCCAATTCTGAGTATTTGGTGCAAACAAATAAAAATTATCCCCACCCCATAGCCCAATCGGATCCTGATTCACAAACCGACCACAATCAGGCTCATAGTAGCGCATCAGGTTGTAATGCAACCCCGTCTCTTCATCGCAATACTGGTTCTGCAATCTAAACGGCTGGTGCACATGCTGATAAACCCGCTCGTCTGTTTTCAGACGGCCCCAAGCGGTATATTCGCCGTACCACAGCAGATTGCCGAGCTGGTCGGTCATCTCGCGCGGGATGCCGATTTGGTCGTTGTGGAAATAGCTTAAATATTGTTTGCCGTCTTTGGCGTTGTCGAAGATTTGTGCCAGCGGTTCGTAGCTGTCTTGGTCGGTGTAAATATAGCTGTAACTGCCGCGGTAGTTATATTCTTGCAGCAGGCGGCTGCCGTCCCATACGAAATGGGTTTGTTTCGGCGCGGTAGCGGTTAAGGCACCTTTATCGGTTCGTTCTTTGCTCAAGCGTCTGCCGAACGGGTCGTAGGCGTATTCCCATGTTTGGCTTTCGCCGCTGTTCTTTTTAATCTCGGCCAGTACGAGTTGGTTTTCGCTGTCGTATTGGAACAACTGGCTTTCACCATTGGGCAGTTGGCGGTAAATCATATTGCCCAGGGCATCGTAGGTGTATTCGGTGCCGTTGTATGCTTCGAGGCGGTTGCCTTTGCCGATGTTGCGGCCTTTCAGACGGCCTGTGTGAGGCCTGTCTGAAAGGTTTTCAGACAGGCCTTGGGTGTCTTTGAGGCCGTCTGAAACGTTATCAGACAAAATATTGTGCGCGGGGTCGAAAGCGAACTTTTCGCTGCTGCCGGTTTGTTTGTTGACGGCGCTTTCAATCCGCCCGAGTTTGTCGTACACATAATCCAATACGCCGCTGCGTTGGTCGGCGGTCTGAATCAGGTTGCCGGCTTGGTCGTAGCGGTAGCTTCGGCGCACTGCGCCGCCGACCAGGGTATTGAGTTTGCCGTTGTGCTGCAAGGTGCGGTTGGCGGTGGCGGTTTGGTGTTTCAGACGGCCCATCGGGTCGTAGTCGTAGCGGCTGGTTAAGGCGCCTTGGGTTCTTCGGATTTCCTGATGCAGCCGGTCGCGTTCGATGTCGCTGATGACTTCGCCGTCGAGGTTGATTTGGTGCAGGTGGCCGCTGCCGTAGTAGAGGTAGTTGATGCTGCGGCCGTCGGGGAGAACAGTTTGAATACGGTTGCCGAGCGGGTCGTAGGCGTAGCCGACGCTGGCGCTTTGACCGTTGTGGACGGTGGTTTCGCTGACAAGCCGGTCGAGTACGTCGTAAACGAGTTCGACGCTGCTGTGGCGGTTGCGGGCTTTGACCAGATTGCCGGTCAGCGGGTCGTAGTCGAAGCGGATGCGGCTGTAGTGTTTGCCCTCTTCGGCGGGAACGGGGGTGCCGTCGATGCGGCGGCTGGTTTTTTCCACCAGCTGGCCGAGGATATTGCGTTTGAAGCGGTGGATGTGCCAAATTTCGGGGCGGTCGGCATTGGGGCCGTCTGAAAGGCCGTATTCGGTTTGTTCGGTCAGTTGGCCGGCGGCATCGTAGGCATAGCCGGTGATTTTGCCGTCCCAGCCGGTTTCCTGAATCAGGTTGTCGGTGTTGTCGTAATCGAGGCGGTAGCTGTCGCCGTTTTCGTTGGTGAGGACGGTTAATCTGCGGGCTTGGTCGTAGCGGTAGCCGAAGCTATGGCCGAGGGCGTTGGTGCGTTTGACCGGTAAACCGTCCACCGCCAGTTCGTATTCGGTTTTGGCACCGAGGCCGTCGATATGGGCAATCAGACGGTTGATGCGGTCGTATTCGAAACTTTCGCTGCTGCCGTCGGGGTAGTCGCTGCGGATGTGGTTGCCGGCTGCGTCGTAATGGTGGCGGGTGGTATGGCCGAGGGCATCGGTAACGGTTTCGAGGTCGCCGTATTCGGTGTAGCTGAAACGGGTGGCTTGGTCGGAGCAATCGGTATAGCGGATCAGTCGGCCGTGTGAATCGTATTCGAGCTGTTTGGTTTTGCCCAGTGCGTCGGTGATGGCGGCGGGCAGCCATTGTTCGTTGTAGGTGTACCCGGTGCAGTGGCCGGCTGGGTCGGTAACTTGAATCAGGTTGCCGCGCCCGTCGTAGGCGTATTCGGTGATTCTGCCGGCGGGGTCGTTGACGGCAACCGGCAGGTTTAAAGTGTCGTGGTAGTCGATTTGGGTGAGGCTGCCGTCGGGCGCGGTGATGCTGATAACGTTGCCGAAGGTGTCGTAACTAAAACGGGTTTCGCGGCCGAGTTCGTCGCGTTGAAGGGTAATCCGCCCCCAGTCGTCGCGTTCCGTATCGGTGCGGTGGCCGTCGGCATCGATGTGGTAAATCTCTTCGTAGTTCTCGTCGAAACCGTAAATCTCTTCCCTGCCCAATGCGTCGGTAACGCGGGTGTAGCCCTCGCGGTAGTCGAACGTCCATGCTTCGCCGAGATTGGTATGGCTGTTGAGCACTTTGCCGTCGGTGTCGTAACGGTCGTATTCGTAACGCGATACCAACCCGTCGGGCTGGTTGTGCTCAATCATGATGTGGTTGCGGTAGGCGAAACCGCGCAGACGTTTGCCGTCGCGGCCGTAAACAGCAGTCAAATCGCCGTAGCCGTCGTAGCCGTAACGCACCAGTTCGCGGCTGTTGAAGGTAACCGAGGTTAGGCGGTTGACGTAAAGATTGTCGTCTTTGCCGACAAATACGCCGTGTTCGGCAGCGGCATCGAATACTTCGTCGCTGTCGTTTAGGCGGATGGAGGAGAAGTGTAATTGGAACTGCCGACCACTGCTGTCGTAGACGCTGTGCGGCAGTCCGTTGTCGCCGTAGCAAAGGCGGATGTGGTGATGGTTGCGGTCGAGTTGGGCGATGAGCTGGTAAATGCCGTCGCCTTCGTCGACTTCGGCAAACCATAAACGGGCACCGCCGTCGGCAGAGGCAATTTGGTAGAGGCCGTCTGAAACTTGTGAAAAATAGATTTGCTCTTCGTGGTCGAAATAGGCATCTTCCAAACCGTAGGGGTCTTCTTCCGCAGGGTCGGCAACGGGGTCGGCCTCTTCTGTGTCGAAGTCGTCTTCATCGTCTGCGGCCGAAGAAGGTTCGTCCGGTTCGTCGTCGATATCCGGCAGCGGAATTTCCCGGCCTTGTTCGTCAATGTAGAGGAAACCGTCTTCCACCCGTTCCAACCGCATCGAAAACGGCAGCGACCAGCCCTGCCCCAACCAGCCGTTACCGGGTTGGTCGGAATAGTAGCTGCGCTGCCAGATTAGGGGGAGAGGGGAATCGAAAACGAAGTCGGTTTCTCCAGGAAGGACTTTAATACCCAGTATGGCATTCACCGGGCGACCGACTGCACCGCCCTTGCCACCGCCTTTACACGGACAACCTCCCGAACCGGCTCCCCTTCCTCCTGCGGGCCTGCCTTTACGCCCCCTGCCTTTTTTACCTTTCCCCTGAGTAACCAGCCCGCCGTTAAATCCCATTCCACCGCCGCCACTGAACCCTTTAACGGTCTTTTTAGTAGGCGGCTTCGGCCCCGGCACACCGGGAATCATCGAGGCTAAGGAAATCACGGTAGAAGCCACATCAACGGCTGCGGATACGGCAGAGTCGGGGGAAACAATCGATAAAGCGGTAGAAGCGACATCGGCCACCATTTCGATCACATCAACGGGGCCGGCGGCATTGGTCAGCGGTTCGGGCGGATTGGCGGAGCCTTGGGATACCATGGCCGGCGCGGAAGGCTGGGGAATGAGAATGCCTATGGTGTTGCCGATGGATGCCATGGTTGTCCGAGGGTTAAAGGGTTGTTGGATAAATGAAAGCCGAGGCCGTCTGAAAACGGGGTTAAAGGATTATAGCGTAATATGGGGAGTTTTTTTCAGACGGCCTATGAAGAGAGCTAAGACCGTCTGAAAGGGTTTGGTTAAGGCTGCGATTTTTGTTGGGTTTGGCAACCAAATCTACGCTTGTTGTAAAACTTTAATGAATAAGTTTAAAACTTTTTCTGAGAATATTGAGTTTTCAATAGGCTCTGGCAAAACTAAAAAATAATAATAAGCTGTGCCAAAAATTAAATTAATATCATACGGATCAAAGTCAGTATCTTCATTAAATGTATGCAAGCTTGCAATTTGATTCATACTTAC
Source organism: Neisseria canis (assembly GCF_900636765.1). Lineage (NCBI taxonomy): Bacteria > Pseudomonadati > Pseudomonadota > Betaproteobacteria > Neisseriales > Neisseriaceae > Neisseria > Neisseria canis. The sequence goes on along the minus strand of NZ_LR134313.1, from coordinate 920,062 downwards.
TTTTTTACTTTCTATTCCAAAGCATCCTTCTCCATTTTTATTGAGATGATAACCTTTTTCTAAATGCGCATTTAACATTTTTTTGTTTTTATAAAATAGAATATTTTTTTCACCATCAAATTCAACGTACTCATTTTTAAATCCTAAATTTTCTTCAATTTCTTTAATGAAATTTTTGTAAACTTTGTTAATTTCCTTGTCTGTATAAAAGCGATAGAAACTTCCTTCTGTCCAAACCATATTATTTCCCCTTCTTTTTCCCTTTCTTTCGTTTCGATGAACTATTACAAGCACCATGTTCTATGCCTTGTTTTAGTTTATTATTGCTATCCCTCAGCTGAACATCATCTTTCAGATACAATCTTTTTACGCCATCTTGTCGATCAACACGTTTTATTTCACTATCATCCACTTCAAATGAAATATAGTGTGTACTTTTTTCTCCAGTTAACCCCATTTGGCCTCGAGCTTTCGAGGCATCTAGTTGCTCAGGATTCATTGTTGTTACATAGACACCTTTTTCTTTACCTTTAATTGCTCCTTTTCCGCGACTACCGGGATCTCTCGCTTCTATTACCCCTGTTCCCATAATGCCGTTATAACCTGCTTTACTGGTATAGTGATAAACTCGTGTTAACCCCCAAGCATCAATCCACCCTTGAGCATTAGGCGCAAAAAAATACAGGTTCACTCCACCCTCTAGCCCAATCGGGTCTTGGTTGGTAAAGCGTCCTGTCTCTGCTTCGTAGTAACGGAAGAAGTTGTAATGCAGCCCCGTCTCTTCATCGCAATACTGATTTTGCAACCTGAACGGCTGATGCACATGCTGATAAACCCGCTCGTCTGTTTTCAGACGGCCCCAAGCGGTGTATTCGCCGTACCACAGCAGATTGCCGAGCTGGTCGGTCATCTCGCGCGGGATGCCGATTTGGTCGTTGTGGAAATAGCTTAAATATTGTTTGCCGTCTTTGGCGTTGTCGAAGATTTGTGCCAGCGGTTCGTAGCTGTCTTGGTCGGTGTAAATATAGCTGTAACTGCCGCGGTAGTTATATTCTTGCAGCAGGCGGCTGCCGTCCCATACGAAATGGGTTTGTTTCGGCGCGGTAGCGGTTAAGGCACCTTTATCGGTTCGTTCTTTGCTCAAGCGTCTGCCGAACGGGTCGTAGGCGTATTCCCATGTTTGGCTTTCGCCGCTGTTCTTTTTAATCTCGGCCAGTACGAGTTGGTTTTCGCTGTCGTATTGGAACAACTGGCTTTCACCATTGGGCAGTTGGCGGTAAATCATATTGCCCAGGGCATCGTAGGTGTATTCGGTGCCGTTGTATGCTTCGAGGCGGTTGCCTTTGCCGATGTTGCGGCCTTTCAGACGGCCTGTGTGAGGCCTGTCTGAAAGGTTTTCAGACAGGCCTTGGGTGTCTTTGAGGCCGTCTGAAACGTTATCAGACAAAATATTGTGCGCGGGGTCGAAAGCGAACTTTTCGCTGCTGCCGGTTTGTTTGTTGACGGCGCTTTCAATCCGCCCGAGTTTGTCGTACACATAATCCAATACGCCGCTGCGTTGGTCGGCGGTCTGAATCAGGTTGCCGGCTTGGTCGTAGCGGTAGCTTCGGCGCACTGCGCCGCCGACCAGGGTATTGAGTTTGCCGTTGTGCTGCAAGGTGCGGTTGGCGGTGGCGGTTTGGTGTTTCAGACGGCCCATCGGGTCGTAGTCGTAGCGGCTGGTTAAGGCGCCTTGGGTTCTTTGGATTTCCTGATGCAGCCGGTCGCGTTCGATGTCGCTGATGACTTCGCCGTCGAGGTTGATTTGGTGCAGGTGGCCGCTGCCGTAGTAGAGATAATTGATGCTGCGGCCGTCGGGAAGAACGGTTTGGGTACGGTTGCCGAGCGGGTCGTATTGATAGCCTACCGTTGCGCTTTGGCCGTTGTGGACGGTGGTTTCGCTAACGAGTTGGTCGAGTACGTCGTAAACGAGTTCGACGCTGCTGTGGCGGTTGCGGGCTTTGATCAGGTTGCCGGTCAACGGATCGTAGTCGAAGCGGGTGCGGCTGTAGTGTTTGCCCTCTTCGGCGGGAACGGGGGTGCCGTCGATGCGGCGGCTGGTTTTTTCCACCAGCTGGCCGAGGATATTGCGTTTGAAGCGGTGGATGTGCCAAATTTCGGGGCGGTCGGCTTTGAGGCCGTCTGAAAGGCCGTATTCGGTTTGTTCGCTCAGTTGGCCGGCGGCATCGTAGGCGTAGCCGGTGATTTTGCCGTCCCAGCCGGTTTCTTGGATCAGGTTGCCGGTGTTGTCGTAATCGAGGCGGTAGGTGTCGCCGTTTTCGTTGGTGAGGGTGGTTAGTCTGCGGGCTTGGTCGTAGCGGTAGCCGAAGGTATGGCCGAGGGCGTTGGTACGTTTGACCGGTAAGCCGTCCACCGCCAGTTCGTATTCGGTTTTGGCACCGAGGCCGTCGATATGGGCAATCAAACGGTTGATGCGGTCGTATTCGAAACTTTCGCTGCTGCCGTCGGGGTAGTCGCTGCGGATGTGGTTGCCGGCTGCGTCGTAATGGTGGCGGGCAGCCATTGTTCGTTGTAGGTGTACCCGGTGCTGTGGCCGGCGGGGTCGGTGATGTGAATCAGGTTGCCGCGCCCGTCGTAGGCGTATTCGGTGATTCTGCCGGCGGGGTCGCTGACGGCAACCGGCAGGTTCAAAGTGTCGTGGTAGTCGATTTGGGTGCGGCTGCCGTCGGGCGCGGTGATGCTGATCACGTTGCCGAAGGTGTCATAGCCGAAACGGGTTTCGCGGCCGAGTTCGTCGCGTTGAAGGGTAACCCGCCCCCAGTCGTCGCGTTCGGTGTAGCGGCCGTAAACGACAGTTAGAAAATCAAATTGTTAAAGAACAAGAAGAACTGTCTAAAAAGGTTTTCAGTAGATTTTAAGCTAAATTAAAATATATAGTTAACTATCAATCCAATTATTTTCAATCAACCAATTTTTAACTTCATTTAAGAAAGTTGGGTTGATTTCTCTTAGAATAGGAAACTTTTTCTCGTATTTTTTCATTGCCGAAGTAAAGAACTCATAGAATTCGATACCGAATTTTTTCCTTTTCAAACCTAAGTCATTTTTAACCCAAGCCAAATCTTCTTCGTATACTACAATATCTATACTTAAATAATTATCAGATTTAGAATGTCGACTTTTTGAAGTCCAACCACTATCTTGTTCCAATGCCCTTAAACAAATACCGATATTAAATGGAAAAGAATTAAATCTATTTAAAACGATTTGTAAACCCTCAAGCTCTCTTGCTAAATTAGATACAGATGTCCATTTAAATCCATCACTCGTTGTACGAATTTCCATAATACATTCCTTTTATTCGTTTTAATGTTTACATTTATTACCAGCAGGCAATCTTCCCCAGCGTTTAATGTATTTCAATATTTTTTTATATTCCCAGTCTCGCATGCAAGATTTCGGCCCCCTCATGACAGTTCGGTATTCTAAGTTTCTCTTACGTAGCCATGCTTCTGAATATCGCCGTTGTTTTCCTCCTACAATATTTTTAGTTTCCCCAATTTTCCATATCTCTCCTTTTTTTAAAAATATATAGCTTACATCTTTCCCCCATTCCTTTACAGGTTTAAATCCCCCCCTTCTTTCAGTATATGAGCCCAAGGTGCTTTCTTACCCCATTCCATTACAGGGTAAAAACCATCTTTTGTTGCAACAAGATAATAGAGTTCTTTAAGTCCAAGAGGGTCAAACCACATTTGTGAGTTGAGAGCAAATCGATATAAGTTATTCCCACCGTCCAACCCAATCGGGTCTTGATTCACAAACCGCCCTGAATCCGGTTCATAGTAACGCATCAGGTTGTAATGCAACCCCGTCTCTTCATCGCAATACTGGTTCTGCAACCTAAACGGCTGGTGCGCATGCTGATAAACCCGCTCGTCTGTTTTCAGACGGCCCCAAGCGGTATATTCGCCGTACCACAGCAGATTGCCGAATTGGTCGGTCATTTCGCGCGGGATGCCGATTTGGTCGTTGTGGAAATAACTTAAATATTGTTTGCCGTCCTTGGCGTTGTCGAAGATTTGCGCCAGTGGTTCGTAGCTGTCTTGGTCGGTGTAAATATAGCTGTAGCTGCCGCGGTAGTTATATTCTTGCAGCAGGCGGCTGCCGTCCCACACGAAATGGGTTTGTTTCGGCGCGGTAGCGGTTAAGGCGCCTTTATCGGTTCGTTCTTTGCTTAAGCGTCTGCCGAACGGGTCGTAGGCGTATTCCCATGTTTGGCTTTCGCCGCTGTTCTTTTTAATCTCGGCCAGTACGAGTTGGTTTTCGGTATCGTATTGGAAGAATTGGCTTTCACCATTCGGCAGTTGGCGGTAAATCATATTGCCCAAGGCATCGTAGGTGTATTCGGTGCCGTTGTATGCTTCGAGGCGGTTGCCTTTGCCGATGTTACGGCCTTTTATGAGGCCGGTGTGATGCTTGAGCCACCATCTCGATTATGTCAACGGGGTAGGTGGCATCAGTCAGCAGTTCGAACGTATTGATGGAGCCTTGGGACACCATGGCTGATGCAGAAGGTTGGAAGATAAGAATGCCTATGGTGTTGCCACAAGATACCATGATTGCCCAAGGGGAAAGAGGGGAAGATGAAGTAGTTGAGTAGAATATTAATAAAAAAATATTCCTCAAAAATTATACTTCAGTAAATGTTTCAAAAAAATCTAAATGATTTTTATCAAATGCTATTAATATTTTTCCTTCAGGTATTTTTTTCCCTAGCATACCACCTACACAAATTCCCAAATTTCTAAAAGTTATATACTTCTTTCCCTCAATAAAATCGGAATCCATGGATTTCAAGGCTTCAATAGATTCTTTAAAAATATCAATACCATTTATTTGAGGATTAGAGTCTTTAAAACAATTAACATACACAAGGATATTATTTTCATAAACCAATTCACAAGCATTTCTTTGTTCAACAATGTTATTCATAATATTATCTTCAATTAAACGTGCTGGCTCTCCATGCTGTTTTTTTACATCAGCAAGTGAGGAACCAAATGTGAACTCACCTACCGATTTATAAGAATTAATTAACATTTTCATGATATTTCCTTTCTGTAATTAAATCATAATACTCAAAAAATTATGAACATCTTCCAATAATTCTACGTAGTCGTGCTGCTTGCTTTCTAGAAAGCAAGCGTTGTCTTCTAGCTTCTGAAATCATTCTTCTCATACGTCGATCATATTTATCACCAAATTTTGTTTTTGTTTCTCGAATATCCATTTCCATAGCTAAATCCCAGCGGCCCACTCTTATATGACTTCTTTGTTGCGCTCTATAAGCTACAGAACGATGAGATGAACCTGTAGTTGTCATGCTTCTATGATCTGCTCTATCCATGTGAAATGCTGGGCCATAATGTCGAGATGGAGCACCATCCAATCCTTTATATGCATCATAAGCAGGAACATGATTAGTTTCTCCGCCAGTATGGGTTCTTCTTTCTGCGCCATATGTTCCTGGCCTAGCTCTTGCTCGAGCTAAACCTAAAGGATCTAGCCAATCTTGGATATTAGGAGCAAAGAAATAAAAGTTATCTCCACCTAACAATCCAACTGGATCCTGATTCACAAACCGACCCGTATCTGGTTCATAGTAACGGAAGCAGTTATAGTGAAGCCCTATTTCTTGGTCAAAATACTGGTTTTGAAGCCTGAAAGGCTGATGAACGTTTTCATAGATGCGTTTTTCAGATGTAAGGAAACCCCAAGCCGAGTAACTGCCATACCACAGTAAATTACCGTGGATGTCGGTCATCTCATGAGGCGTGCCAATCTGATTGTTGTGGAAATAAAAAAGATATTGTTGTTGGTCTTTGTGGTTATCAAAGACTTGGGCTAAGGGTTCATAAGAATCTTGGTCGGTGCAAATGTAGGTATAGCTGCCTTTGTAGTTGTATTCCTGAAGCAGTCTTGTTCCGTCCCAAACGAAATGCGTCCGTTTCGGTGCGGTGCTCGTCCACGCCAATTTGTCTTTACGCTCTTTGCTCAGTCTTCTGCCGAACGGATCATAAGCGTATTCCCATATCTCGGTATTGCCTTTGGGCTTTTTAATCTCGACCAGTACGAGTTGGTTTTCGGTATCGTATTGGAAAAGCTGGCTCTCGCCATTGGGCAGTTGGCGGTAAATCATATTGCCCAAGGCGTCGTAGGTGTATTCGATACCATTGTATGCTTCGAGGCGGTTGCCTTTGCCGATGTTGCGGCCTTTCAGACGGCCTATGTGATGCCTGTCTGAAAGGTGTTCAGACAGGCCTTGGGTGTCTTTAAAGCCGTCTGAAACCTTATCCGACAGGATATTGTGCGCGGGGTCGAAGGCGAACTTTTCGCTGCGGCCGGTTTGTTTGTTGACGGCGCTTTCAATCCGCCCGAGTTTGTCGTACACATAATCCAATACGCCGCTGCGTTGGTCGGCGGTCTGAATCAGGTTGCCGGCTTGGTCGTAGCGGTAGCTTCGGCGCACTGCGCCGCCAACCAGGGTATTGAGTTTGCCGTTGTGCTGCAAAGTGCGGTTGGCGGTGGCGGTTTGGTGTTTCAGACGGCCCATCGGGTCGTAGTCGTAGCGGCTGGTTAAGGTGCCTTGGGTTCTTCGGATTTCCTGATGCAGCCGGTCGCGTTCGATGTCGCTGATGACTTCGCCGTCGAGGTTGATTTGGTGCAGGTGGCCGCTGCCGTAGTAGAGGCAGTTGATGCTGCGGCCGTCGGGGAGAACGGTTTGAATACGGTTGCCGAGCGGGTCGTAGGCGTAGCCGACGGCGGCGCTTTGGCCGTTGTGGACGGTGGTTTCGCTGACGAGTCGGTCGAGTACGTCGTAAACGAGTTCGACGCTGCTGTGGCGGTTGCGGGCTTTGACCAGATTGCCGGTCAGCGGGTCGTAGTCGAAGCGGGTGCGGCTGTAGTGTTTGCCCTCTTCGGCGGGAACGGGGGTGCCGTCGATGCGGCGGCTGGTTTTTTCCACCAGCTGGCCGAGGATATTGCGTTTGAAGCGGTGGATGTGCCAAATCTCGGGGCGGTCGGCATTGAGGCCGTCTGAAAGGCCGTATTCGGTTTGTTCGCTCAGTTGGCCGGCGGCATCGTAGGCGTAGCCGGTGATTTTGCCGGCAGGATCGTTGACGGCAACTGGCAGGTTTAAAGTGTCGTGGTAGTCGATTTGGGTAATGAGTGGGCTAGCAAGAATTTTTTCAGATGACGTTACTTAACGAGGCCATCTGAAAAAGCAAATGATTACGGGTAACCAATCTTACCCGTATTTATTTTGGTATTTGATAGGTTCGGGTTGTTAAAGAACAGGGTTCAGACGGCCTTAATCACTTAAGGCCGTCTGAAAGGTTTTGGCTAAGTCTATATGGTTTTGTTGAGTTTTGCAGTACAACCTATACTTGCTTATGTATCTAGTTGTATTGATCATTAAAATATTTTTTCTCATAAGAAACACTAATATTACTTGCCATAATAATAAAAGGAGGTGTTGCTAAATCTGTATTATGAAATTTTAAAAAAAAACAATTTTCTTGTAACTCTGGCAAGTAATCGTAATTCTTTTTATCAATAAGCTCTACAATAGTAATACACTCATCAACATCTACACTCCATGTTAAATTTCCAGATAAATATTTAACATTATACAAATCTATATCATAGTTAAAATAATAGCTTGGATCATCACTAGCAATAATATTCACTTTTGTAAAATCAAGCAGAGTAACTTGAAAATCTAACCAGTTAAAGTTTGTTTTTATGTGATTATTTAATTTTGCTAATTCATGAGTTATAGAAGTATCCATGTTGCTGCTTCCTTATGTATCTTTCATTGCTGTTCCACATGCACCAAGTGCATGACCAACTTTTTTATTTGGATCAATTTGAATATGTGTGTCTCTTGCAGCTTGATTATTAAAGTTAGGGTTAGTATTTCCTGCTTTTCCTGGTTTTAAAGTTGATTCATGATGCCAATTACCGTCAGTTCCTAGATAACTCGTTCCTTTACCTATTTCTTGTGCTGATACCCTAAAAATACTTCCAGTTTTTCCATACGCAGGATTCGCTGGATGAGCACGAACTGTATATTTTAATCCGTCTGAGCCAACCCAAGAATGCTTGAAACTTGCAGGATAACTCGAACCGTTAGGAATACTTCCTTGACGTTTAATAGCTTCATCAAAAAAAGCATAAGGATCCGATGTTAATCCTAATGGGTCAATCCACTTTTGGCTATTGGGTGCAAACTGATAAAGATTATCCCCACCCCACAACCCAATCGGATCCTGATTCACAAACCGACCACAATCCGGTTCATAGTAGCGAAAAAGGTTATAGTGCAACCCCGTCTCTTCATCGCAATACTGGTTCTGCAACCTAAACGGCTGGTGCACATGCTGATAAACCCGCTCGTCTGTTTTCAGACGGCCCCAAGCGGTATATTCGCCGTACCACAGCAGATTGCCGAGCTGGTCGGTCATCTCGCGCGGGATGCCGATTTGGTCGTTGTGGAAATAGCTTAAATATTGTTTGCCGTCTTTGGCGTTGTCGAAGATTTGTGCCAGCGGTTCGTAGCTGTCTTGGTCGGTGTAAATATAGCTGTAACTGCCGCGGTAGTTATATTCTTGCAGCAGGCGGCTGCCGTCCCATACGAAATGGGTTTGTTTCGGCGCGGTAGCGGTTAAGGCACCTTTATCGGTTCGTTCTTTGCTCAAGCGTCTGCCGAACGGGTCGTAGGCGTATTCCCATGTTTGGCTTTCGCCGCTGTTCTTTTTAATCTCGGCCAGTACGAGTTGGTTTTCGCTGTCGTATTGGAACAACTGGCTTTCACCATTGGGCAGTTGGCGGTAAATCATATTGCCCAGGGCATCGTAGGTGTATTCGGTGCCGTTGTATGCTTCGAGGCGGTTGCCTTTGCCGATGTTGCGGCCTTTCAGACGGCCTGTGTGAGGCCTGTCTGAAAGGTTTTCAGACAGGCCTTGGGTGTCTTTGAGGCCGTCTGAAACGTTATCAGACAAAATATTGTGCGCGGGGTCGAAAGCGAACTTTTCGCTGCTGCCGGTTTGTTTGTTGACGGCGCTTTCAATCCGCCCGAGTTTGTCGTACACATAATCCAATACGCCGCTGCGTTGGTCGGCGGTCTGAATCAGGTTGCCGGCTTGGTCGTAGCGGTAGCTTCGGCGCACTGCGCCGCCGACCAGGGTATTGAGTTTGCCGTTGTGCTGCAAGGTGCGGTTGGCGGTGGCGGTTTGGTGTTTCAGACGGCCCATCGGGTCGTAGTCGTAGCGGCTGGTTAAGGCGCCTTGGGTTCTTCGGATTTCCTGATGCAGCCGGTCGCGTTCGATGTCGCTGATGACTTCGCCGTCGAGGTTGATTTGGTGCAGGTGGCCGCTGCCGTAGTAGAGGTAGTTGATGCTGCGGCCGTCGGGGAGAACAGTTTGAATACGGTTGCCGAGCGGGTCGTAGGCGTAGCCGACGCTGGCGCTTTGACCGTTGTGGACGGTGGTTTCGCTGACAAGCCGGTCGAGTACGTCGTAAACGAGTTCGACGCTGCTGTGGCGGTTGCGGGCTTTGACCAGATTGCCGGTCAGCGGGTCGTAGTCGAAGCGGATGCGGCTGTAGTGTTTGCCCTCTTCGGCGGGAACGGGGGTGCCGTCGATGCGGCGGCTGGTTTTTTCCACCAGCTGGCCGAGGATATTGCGTTTGAAGCGGTGGATGTGCCAAATTTCGGGGCGGTCGGCATTGGGGCCGTCTGAAAGGCCGTATTCGGTTTGTTCGGTCAGTTGGCCGGCGGCATCGTAGGCATAGCCGGTGATTTTGCCGTCCCAGCCGGTTTCCTGAATCAGGTTGTCGGTGTTGTCGTAATCGAGGCGGTAGCTGTCGCCGTTTTCGTTGGTGAGGACGGTTAATCTGCGGGCTTGGTCGTAGCGGTAGCCGAAGCTATGGCCGAGGGCGTTGGTGCGTTTGACCGGTAAACCGTCCACCGCCAGTTCGTATTCGGTTTTGGCACCGAGGCCGTCGATATGGGCAATCAGACGGTTGATGCGGTCGTATTCGAAACTTTCGCTGCTGCCGTCGGGGTAGTCGCTGCGGATGTGGTTGCCGGCTGCGTCGTAATGGTGGCGGGTGGTATGGCCGAGGGCATCGGTAACGGTTTCGAGGTCGCCGTATTCGGTGTAGCTGAAACGGGTGGCTTGGTCGGAGCAATCGGTATAGCGGATCAGTCGGCCGTGTGAATCGTATTCGAGCTGTTTGGTTTTGCCCAGTGCGTCGGTGATGGCGGCGGGCAGCCATTGTTCGTTGTAGGTGTACCCGGTGCAGTGGCCGGCTGGGTCGGTAACTTGAATCAGGTTGCCGCGCCCGTCGTAGGCGTATTCGGTGATTCTGCCGGCGGGGTCGTTGACGGCAACCGGCAGGTTTAAAGTGTCGTGGTAGTCGATTTGGGTGAGGCTGCCGTCGGGCGCGGTGATGCTGATAACGTTGCCGAAGGTGTCGTAACTAAAACGGGTTTCGCGGCCGAGTTCGTCGCGTTGAAGGGTAATCCGCCCCCAGTCGTCGCGTTCCGTATCGGTGCGGTGGCCGTCGGCATCGATGTGGTAAATCTCTTCGTAGTTCTCGTCGAAACCGTAAATCTCTTCCCTGCCCAATGCGTCGGTAACGCGGGTGTAGCCCTCGCGGTAGTCGAACGTCCATGCTTCGCCGAGATTGGTATGGCTGTTGAGCACTTTGCCGTCGGTGTCGTAACGGTCGTATTCGTAACGCGATACCAACCCGTCGGGCTGGTTGTGCTCAATCATGATGTGGTTGCGGTAGGCGAAACCGCGCAGACGTTTGCCGTCGCGGCCGTAAACAGCAGTCAAATCGCCGTAGCCGTCGTAGCCGTAACGCACCAGTTCGCGGCTGTTGAAGGTAACCGAGGTTAGGCGGTTGACGTAAAGATTGTCGTCTTTGCCGACAAATACGCCGTGTTCGGCAGCGGCATCGAATACTTCGTCGCTGTCGTTTAGGCGGATGGAGGAGAAGTGTAATTGGAACTGCCGACCACTGCTGTCGTAGACGCTGTGCGGCAGTCCGTTGTCGCCGTAGCAAAGGCGGATGTGGTGATGGTTGCGGTCGAGTTGGGCGATGAGCTGGTAAATGCCGTCGCCTTCGTCGACTTCGGCAAACCATAAACGGGCACCGCCGTCGGCAGAGGCAATTTGGTAGAGGCCGTCTGAAACTTGTGAAAAATAGATTTGCTCTTCGTGGTCGAAATAGGCATCTTCCAAACCGTAGGGGTCTTCTTCCGCAGGGTCGGCAACGGGGTCGGCCTCTTCTGTGTCGAAGTCGTCTTCATCGTCTGCGGCCGAAGAAGGTTCGTCCGGTTCGTCGTCGATATCCGGCAGCGGAATTTCCCGGCCTTGTTCGTCAATGTAGAGGAAACCGTCTTCCACCCGTTCCAACCGCATCGAAAACGGCAGCGACCAGCCCTGCCCCAACCAGCCGTTACCGGGTTGGTCGGAATAGTAGCTGCGCTGCCAGATTAGGGGGAGAGGGGAATCGAAAACGAAGTCGGTTTCTCCAGGAAGGACTTTAATACCCAGTATGGCATTCACCGGGCGACCGACTGCACCGCCCTTGCCACCGCCTTTACACGGACAACCTCCCGAACCGGCTCCCCTTCCTCCTGCGGGCCTGCCTTTACGCCCCCTGCCTTTTTTACCTTTCCCCTGAGTAACCAGCCCGCCGTTAAATCCCATTCCACCGCCGCCACTGAACCCTTTAACGGTCTTTTTAGTAGGCGGCTTCGGCCCCGGCACACCGGGAATCATCGAGGCTAAGGAAATCACGGTAGAAGCCACATCAACGGCTGCGGATACGGCAGAGTCGGGGGAAACAATCGATAAAGCGGTAGAAGCGACATCGGCCACCATTTCGATCACATCAACGGGGCCGGCGGCATTGGTCAGCGGTTCGGGCGGATTGGCGGAGCCTTGGGATACCATGGCCGGCGCGGAAGGCTGGGGAATGAGAATGCCTATGGTGTTGCCGAAAGATGCCATGAGATTACTCCGTCAAAATTCCGTTGTTTTAAAATTAAAATATAGAGCGACCGAAGATTTCTGAAATAAATTTTAAATCGCTTCTGCTCATTTGAAAATGCCGCTTTGCATTTCAAGAGACCAAAAGCAATTTTAATCAGACATCAAAACTTAATATTTGTTCCTTTCAAGAAGAATAACTTAGGTAAATGGTTAGGCCGTCTGAAAATAAATAGTGTTAATGCGCCAATCAAAATTATGGTAAAGTAGCCGAAAAATTCAAAATAAAAATATCCGTAGGGGAATAATCGTCATTTCATCCATTGTTGGGATTACGATTAATGCTACAAAGAGAAGTCTATTTTTTCGGCAAACTAAGCCAATCTCGCGATTTTATTGTTTCCGATAATCTTCAAGCCGACGATAAACATTTTTGGGACGGCTGGTTTGGCCGTTGCACCAGCCAAGACAGATTAATCCCGTTTACCCGAAAAACATTTGCCGCGCCGCGAATTTGGCTATTTTGCATCAAACTATCCGACGGTATGGCTTATACGGGCATCACCGCTCTCAGCGCCGACCAAACAGGAAGGCAATATCCTTTCGTATTATTCTGCAAACCCGACTCTCATTCCGACTTATCAGATTCCATCAGCTTTATTGCTGAAAAAACAGATTTCTTCCGCAACACCTTAAACAACGGTAAATGCGTTATCAAAAATTGCTTTAACGCCGGCACAAGCCATAGCTCCGTTCTTTTATCCGAACCTTTCCGAAACTATTTATCTAATTCAGGCGATACCGGCAGTTTTTGGCAGGAAAGCGAAAGCGGCCGCCATATAGAACACCAAGGGCTTCCTTCATGCTCTTTATTTAATAAATTATTTGGATCGTAAGCTCATGAAAACATTTCCCCGGTGGGACGAACCGATTTCAGCAGAAGCTCCGGCAGGAGTCGATATCGAATACGACAGCCGCTTTCTGGAACTGCAAAGCGCGGCGGAAGGCAAACCCGAGCAACAATACGGCGACACCATTATTCCTGCGGAAGAACCGGATTGGGCAACGGTAGAGAAATTATGCAACCAATTGCTGGCCGAATCGAAAGACCTGCGCGTCTTGGCTTATTACACGCAAGCTCTCACTGCCAAACACGGGCTTGTCGGATTCTGCGCCGGCTGCGAAGCCGTTAAAGCCAATATTGATTCATATTGGGATTCGGTTTTCCCCAAACTCGAAGATGAAGACGGCGAATACGACCCGTTTTACCGCATCAATGCGCTCAGTTCTTTTACTACGCTCGACGGCATCGTTAAAGAAATTTTTCCGGCCAAACTGTTGATAAACGGGCTGACCCAGCAACCGGTTACCGTCAAAGAAGCGGTTTCGGTGTTACAAGGTAACGATCCGCAAAGCTATCCGGGCGGAAAAGACCGGCTGATGCTCGACATCAGGGTAAGTGCCGACACCGGTAAGCCGGAATTGGTGGCTTTAATCCAAGCATTAGGCCATCTGAAAGACATCCAAAACACTTTCTCAACCAAGCTGCAAGACGAGCATTCCCTCAATTTCGAAGTCATTCAAAAGCCGCTCACCCTGATTCATAAAGCCGTCAATTACAACGACGGCAGCACTCCGCAGCCGCAACAGGCGGAACAAACGGACCCAACAGCCGAAACTTCTGCCCCAACCGGCACACAAGAGCAAACGTCTTTCCAAGATGCCGATGCGTGGCGCCGTCTGAATATCAAAAACCGCGCCGATGTCGATTTGGCTTTGGAAAAAATCTGCGTCTATTTTGAAACCCTTGAGCCCAGCCACCCTGCCCCGCTGTTTATCCGCAGGGTACAGCGTCTGATGAATATGGACTTCTACGACATCATGAAAGATATCAGTCCAGAAAGCATTGCCAATTTGGAAGTTTTAATCGGCAAACCGGAAGAAGAAGCTGGAACTTCCGGCGAGTGAAATAGTCTATTTGTAATAAGCTAAAGTTTGTTGAGAGAAAACAGCTTTAATCATTTAAAGGTTACTGAACATGTCACGAAACAAATCATCTGGTCAAAAGTTTATTGCCCGCAACCGGGCTCCGCGGGTACAGATTGAGTACGATGTAGAACTGTACGGTTCCGAGAAAAAAATCGAACTTCCGTTTGTGATGGGTGTCATGGCCGATCTGGTCGGCAAGCCCGTCGAACCGCTACCCGAATTGGCCGAACGCAAGTTTCTGGAAATTGACGTAGATAATTTCGACGAGCGTATGAAAGCCCTCAAACCGCGCGTGGCATTCAACGTGAAAAACACGCTCACCGGCGAAGGCAATCTGAACGTAGAGCTCGAATTTGAAAGCATGGACGATTTCTCACCCGCCGCAGTAGCCAAAAAAGTAGAACCTCTAAACGAGCTTTTGCAAGCGCGCACGGAGCTTTCCAACCTGCTCTCATACATGGACGGCAAGAGCGGTGCGGAGGAATTAATCGGAAAAGTCTTGGGTGACAGCGAGCTGCTGAAAAGCCTTGCAGCCGCACCGAAAGCAACACCCAAAGACGGGCAGTAATTTCGGATGAAAACCAATAAAGCGAGAGTGAATCATGGCTGAAAAGCAATTAGATATCCAAGGGGGCGGCGGCGCGCAAACCGCGTTTGCAGCGAGTGAATTTGAACAACTGCTGCAAAAAGAATTCAAACCCAAAACCGAAGAAGCCAAAAGTGCCGTAACCAACGCCGTAGCGACATTGGCGCAACAAGCCTTGCAAAATGTCGTTACGATTTCAGACGACACTTATCAAACCATCGAAGCAATCATTGCCGAACTCGACAGAAAACTTTCCGAACAAATCAATCTGATTCTGCACCACGAAGATTTTCAAAAGCTGGAAGGCGAATGGCGCGGTTTGCATCATTTGGTTACCAATACCGAAACCGACACCCTGCTGAAAATCAAAGTATTGCCGATTTCCAAAAAAGAAGTCGCCCGCAACCTGAAGCGCTTTAAAGGCACGGCTTGGGATCAAAGCCCGCTATTCAAACGTATTTACGAAGAAGAATACGGCCAGTTCGGCGGCGAGCCTTTCGGTTGCTTGGTTGGCGACTATTATTTCGATCATTCCGCACCCGATGTGGAAATGCTCAACAGCCTCGAAAAAATTGCTGCGGCCGCACACTGCCCGTTTATCGCCGGCGCATCGCCCAAACTGATGCAGATGGAATCTTGGCAGGAATTGGCCAATCCGCGCGACTTAAGCAAAATCTTCCAAAACGCCGAATACGCACCGTGGCGCAGCCTGCGTGATTCCGAAGATTCACGCTACATCGGCTTGGCCTTGCCGCGTTTCTTGTCGCGCCTGCCTTATGGCGCCAGCACCAATCCTGTGGACGAATTCGATTTCGAGGAAGAAACCGAAGGTGCGGATCACAACAAATACACTTGGGCCAACGCAGCCTATGCGATGGCGGTGAACATCAACCGCTCGTTCAAATACTACGGTTGGTGTACTTCTATCCGCGGCGTGGAATCCGGCGGTATCGTTGAAAACCTGCCCTGCCACACCTTCCCGACCGACGACGGTGGCGTGGACATGAAATGCCCGACCGAAATCGCCATCAGCGACCGCCGTGAAGCCGAGCTGGCAGCATTGGGCTTTATGCCGCTGATCCACCGCAAAAATACCGATTTGGCAGCGTTTATCGGCGCGCAATCCCTGCACAAGCCTGCCGAGTATTATGATCCCGATGCTACGGCCAATGCGCGTTTGTCCGCCCGCCTGCCTTATCTGTTTGCATGCTGCCGCTTCGCCCACTATCTGAAATGTATCGTGCGCGACAAAGTCGGTTCCTTCCGCGAACGCGAAGATATGGAGCGCTGGCTGAACGAATGGATTATGAATTATGTAGACGGCGACCCGATTAACTCTACCCAAGAAACAAAAGCCCGCAAACCGTTGGCGGCGGCGGAAGTAGTGGTGGAAGAAGTGGAAGACAACCCCGGATACTACACTTCCAAATTCTTCCTGCGGCCGCACTACCAACTTGAGGGGCTTACCGTTTCATTGCGCTTAGTTTCCAAACTGCCTTCGGCTAAACAGGAATAGTCGGGTTTGGTTTATTTAGTCGGGCATACTCATGCCCTGTTGTCTGATCGCTTAAATTTCTTAACAAGGAGAGTAAAACATGGCTATTGATATGTTCATGAAAGTTGAAGGTGTAAACGGTGAATCAAAAGATGCCAACCACAAAGACTGGACCAATATCGAAAGTTTCGACTGGGGTGCCGAGCAGCCCGGTTCGATGACCAGCGGTGGTGGCGGCGGTGCCGGCAAAGTGAATTTTAACGACTTGACCGTAGTGACCGCCATTGATAAAGCCGCTCCGACCATTCTGAAAAACTGTGCTACCGGCCAACACTTGAGCAAAGTAGAAATCTCCGTGTGCAAAGCCGGCGGCGAACAGATCGAATATTCGCGCACCACATTGGAAGACGTTTTGGTAACCGGTGTGAAATTCATCGGCGTACAAGGTGATGACGCGCTGAAAATGCGTTACTCATTCCAAGCTGCCAAAGTGAAAAACCAATATTGGGAACAAACCGATAAAGGTTCCAAAGGCGCCGAAGTTCAGATGGCCTTCAACATCAAAGAAAACAAATCTGCATAATCCTTATGCATGTTTAGTTGGAGAAGCCTGGCTTAAAAGGCGTTTTAAGTCAGGCTTTACATATATACACTTTTCAGACGGCCTCTACCCTTCTTGAAAAGTTGATTCGGGCTTTCGCTCTTACTACACTTTCTACAAAAATAAACAAGGAGTTGCTGAGATGGATTTGAAAACTAAATTATCGGACATGATTGAGCTGGTGCGTTCAAATCCCGACAATCAGGAACACCGTTTGGCATTGATTCAATATCTCTGCCTGTGCGCAAAATGGGATCAGGCGCTGAAACAGATCGGGCAATACCAAAAGCTCTTCCCCAACAGCCAAAAGCCCCTGATGCTCTATCTCATTGAAAATATCGAAGCCGAAATGCGCCGCCAAGCCGTTTTATCGGCACAGCAAAAGCCGAAAACGCTGGAACAGCACGCCGGCAAGCTCGATATTCTGCAAAAACAACTCTCTTTGGTCGCCTATGTAGCAGAGCAAAAAAGCACGGCCCTTTCCGACGGCTATGCCGCTTTATCCGACCACATCGACGAAACACCGGTAAACATTAGCTATCTTCTGGCCGACAAATCGGTTGCAGACACCGGCAACAACTGGATTATGGACGGCGACGTACGTACCGCTTTTGTTTACGAATACTTCTACCGCGGCCACTACTACTGGCAAACTTGGGGCTCCATCGAAAGCATTTCTTTCAAAGCGCCCGCTTCCTTGCTCGACGTGATTTGGAGGCCGTCTGAAATCACATTCAGCCACGGCGAATGCATCCAATGCACCAGCCCCGCCCGCTATGCCGTTTTACCCGAGGCAGAATCGGAATGGTCGGATCTGCTGCTGCAATGCGCGCAAACCGACTGGGTTGAAGCGGCAGACCGGCTTTTCACCGGCATCGGCCAGAAGATGCTGTACACCGACAACCACGATTTCGGCCTGTTGGATATCCGCAGCATTAAATTCGGACAACACCGTTAAACCCACCCATCCGTCAGCCACGGTAATTAATCATGTCGCCATTCAGAAACCAACTGCTGCCTTCTTTGTTCGACAGACTCACCGACGAAGAGCCGCGCAAGAAAAAAGAAGCACGACCCGATCAGGCCATCAATCTTGACCAATATCGGCAAGCCGTGCTGCGCGATATTCTTTACCTGCTGAACACCTGTAACCTGCAGGCGGAAACCATGGAGCAACACCTGCCCGCAAACGTGCGTTCGTCCACGCTCAACTACGGCATTCCGCCCCTTTCCGGCGTGAATTTTTCCGACATAGAATGGCAGGACGTAGAGCAAAACATCAAGCAGGCCGTTATTGATTTCGAACCGCGACTCGACAGCAAATCGCTGCAAGTGATTGTGAACACCGAAGACGATGACGACGATGCCTTGCACAACAAACTGATTATCGAAATCAAAGGCCATCTGAAACTCAACCCTTATCCAAAAGAATTCCTGCTGCGAACCAGCATGGATATCGAAACCGGGCTGTTTAATTTATTAGAAGGGGGAACGGGCCGTGAATAACAAATTACTGTCTTATTACAATAAAGAGCTGGCCTTCCTGAAAGAAATGGGCAGGGAGTTCGCGCTCAAATATCCCAAAGTAGCTTCCCGACTGGCCTTGGATACTTCCGACATTCCCGACCCTTACGTCGAACGGCTGCTGGAAGGCGTGAGCTTTCTCACCGCCCGCACCCAGCTTAAACTGGATGCGGAATATCCCCGTTTCGTGCAAAGAATTTTAGAAGTCGTTTACCCCGACTTCATCAACCAAAAACCGGCGGCGGCCATTGTCAATTTAGAACCCGCCGGCCAATACAACGCCGATGTTATCAATCTGCTGGAGCGCGGCAGAATATTGAGGTCGCTGCCGATTGACGAATTCAAGGTAAGCTGCCCGTTTTCGGTAACCAAAACCACCGAAATCCTGCCGCTGCGTATAGAAAAAGCCAAATATACCGATTCGCTCGGCTATTTGCCGGGTACGCTTCCCATGCTCAAACCCTCTTCCGGCAAAAAAGTGCAATCCGCCCTGCGCTTGGATTTCTCGCTTAGCGTGCCCGGGGCGTGCTCGGAAATGCTGCCGGACGCATTACCTGTATTTTTAGGCACGGAGCTTTCCAAATCGTCTTCTTTGCTGTTTCTGCTGGCTTCCGAATGCGTGGGCGTAGTCTGCCACAGTTATGAAAACCCCAAACAATGGCACTTCCTGCTGCCGTCCAAACCGGAACACAGCGGATTTAGCGAAGACGAAGCCTTGTCTTTCAATCTGGACAAATCGGTCAGCGCGTTTCGGATTCTTCAGGAATATGCGCGGTTACCGGAAAAATTCCTGTTTATTGCCCAAAAAGACATCAAACAAGCTGTCCGGCAGGCCGAAAAAGAAGGCCATCTGCCCAAAGTGCCCGAACAGTTGGAAGAAATCGTGAGCGACAAGGGCATCAATAAAAAAATCATCACTTACCGCAAACGCTATTTCAGCTTGTCATTTTTGTTCAGCCACAAAATATCCGAACTGACGGAGCTGGTCGGCGTGGAAGATTTTTCCGTAAACGCCGTGCCGGTGGTGAATCTATTCAGGAAAAAGAGCGCGCGCTTCCCCGTGAACATTCAAGATCGGGAACACCATGTCGTTATCGACCGCACCCAGCCGTTAAATTACGAAGTCCACTCTATCGAGCAAGTGAAAGGCTTCGACACCAACAACCGCCAAACCGTGGTTTTTTCACCGATGTACAAAGCGCCGGATATGGGTTTGTTTCCAGAAGCGCAAACCCAACATGCTTATTTTTCGGCGCGGCGGGCAGACAGGATGCCGTCTGAAAATGCCGTTAAAAACGGTTTCCGCTCTTCCTATCTGGGTAGCGAAGTGTTTTTGTCGCTGGCCGACAATAAAGACTACGCCTTCAATTCAGGCATCCAGCACCTTTCCGTCGATGCTTGGTGTACCAGCAGGGATTTGCCGCTGATGATGCCGCGTGATGGCGAGTCGGATTTCCTAATCGAAGGCTTTTTGCCGGTCAGCTCGATCAAACTGATTTCCAAGCTGACGCGGCCTCTAGCGGCGGTAAGCGAAGACAGAACGCTTTGGCCGTTTTTAAACCAATTGAGCCTGAACTATCTGTCGCTGCTGAACACCGACCAAGAAAATGCCCCCGTTACCTTGAAAGAATTATTGATGGTGTTTGTTTCTTCCGAAAACGACTTGCTGAAGAAACAGATTGAATCGATCACGCGGGTGGACACCACCGTCGTGAATAAAGTGGTTCGCCATCACGGTACCGCCGCTCCGGTGCGCGGCATCAAAATCACCGTTACGCTCGACGACGCACAATTGGGCGGCATCCATCCCTTCCTGTTCGGCTCGGTTTTAAACCATTACTTCCGGCGCTTGGTGTCGATCAACTCATTCATACAACTGCAAATCGACACGCTCCAACAAGGGCATGTGGCCACGTGGCCGACCGCGGTTGGAGAAAGGGTAATCATATGAGTCCGGTTAACGTGCAAACGGATTTCGGCGACCCGCTGGACGATGCTTGGGATGAAAAACTCACCGGCTTTTTAAACAAAGTCACCTCCCAGCCGTATAAATATGACTACTTTTCACTCTTGCGCCAGCTTGAGTCGGTTAAGTTTGTTACCGGCGGCAAAATGTTGGGCAAGGCAGTCAGCCCGAAAATGGAAAAAATCAGAATCCGTCAAGAGCCTTCGCTTATTTTTTCTCCGCGCAACATCCAATCGGTAACGCTGTCACCCCATTATGCGGAAATTTCCATCAACGGCTTCGGTTTGTTCGGCCCTTCCGGCCCCCTACCCCTGCATTTGACCGAATATGCCTACGAGCGCCAACACCAGCACGGCGACCGCACGTGGACGGGCTTTGCCAATATGCTGCAACACCGTTTGGCGGTCTTGTTTTATCGGGCATGGGCCAACGCGCAGAGCATTACTTCTTTAGACAAAAACGCCGACGACCGCTTCGGCAGATACATCGCCGGCTTCAACGGCCTGAATACCCCGCCCATACACAACGAAGGCCGGATTCACGAATTTGCCAAGCGTTATTTTGCCGGTTTGCTGATGAAACAAAGCCGTTCCGCCGCCAACCTGCAACAGTTGCTCAACCGCTATTTCAAAACGCCCGTTACCATTCAAACCAATGTCGGATACTGGGTTGAAGTTGCCGAGGAAAAAACGCAAATCGGCGCAACAGGCGGCTATACGCTGGGAGAAGGTTTGCTGCTGGGCGACAAACTTTACGATGTTCAAAGCAAATTCCGCATCATCGTCGGCCCGCTGACCCTGCCGGCCTACCGGTCGTTTTTCAAAGACGGCACCAACACCGCCCGCCTGCGGGAATGGGTGCGCCTGTTTGCCGCAGACGAATACGAATGGGACATACAGCCCGTTTTGATGCAAAAAGAAGTTCCCCCGATGGATTTGGGCGGGCAAACCCAGCTCGGCTTGTCGACTTGGCTGGGCAATGTTTCCCGCGACGCTGAAGACTTAATCGTCAGCAACCGTTAAACGGCTTTTTCAGACGGCCTCATCCTGATAAAAGCCTCTTACAAACCGTTTTGGACATGTTGGATTATTTAAGGAAATCTTATGTCAGACATCAGCCGCAGCGTATTATTCGGTAAGTTGAATACTACCTTATACAAAACTCTGGAAAATGCCTACACATTCTGCCGCCTTCGGGAAAACAGCTATGTCGAGCTGGTGCACTGGCTCCATTCCCTGCTGCAAACCGAAAAAACCGACATTTTCTGCCTGATAAACCGTTTCAATTTAGACGAAGCGAAAGTACGCAAAGACGTATTGGCCGCCGTGGAAAAACTGCCCGCCGGCGCTACTGCCGTTATCGATTTTTCCGAGCATATCCAAACCCTTGTCGAACAAACTTGGACATACAGCTCGCTGAAATTCGGCACCGACAAAATCCGCACGGCGCATATTTTCTACACCATGCTGCAAAATAAAACTTTGCAGGGCATCTTGGCCAACATTTCATCGGAATTCCTCAAAATCAAACCCGAAACGCTGGCAGACGACATCATCGCCATTACCGCCGGTTCGGAAGAAAATCTCGATGCCGCTAAAAACGCCTTATCTTCGGAGCCTACCGCCACCCACAAAGAAAGTGCGTTGGCCAAATACGGCAGCAACCTTACCGAAAAAGCTAAAAACGGCGAAATAGACCCTCTCACCGGCCGCGATGCCGAAATCAGACAAATCATCGACATCCTGATGCGCCGCCGCCAAAACAACCCGATTCTCACGGGCGAAGCCGGTGTCGGCAAAACCGCCGTGGTCGAGGCGTTGGCCTTGCGCTTGGCCGCAGGCGACGTGCCGCCCGGATTGCAAAACGTGCAGTTAATCCTGCTGGACATCGGCCTGCTTAAAGCCGGTGCCAGCATCAGCGGCGAATTTGAATCGCGGCTCAGAGCGGTGATGGACGAAGTCGAATCCAGCCCCACACCGATTGTGCTGTTTATTGACGAAATCCATACCTTAATCGGCGCGGGCGGTGCAGCTGGCACGGGCGATGCCGCCAACCTGCTCAAACCCGCGTTGGCCCGCGGCAAACTGCGCACCATCGGCGCAACAACATGGGCGGAATACAAAAAATATTTTGAAAAAGACCCCGCCCTTACCCGCCGTTTCCAAGTCGTGCAGATAGACGAACCCGACGAAGAAAAAGCCGTCAACATGCTTAGAGCGTTGAACACCTCGCTGGAAAAACACCACAATGTGATTATTCTCGACGAAGCCATTCAGGCGGCCGTAAAACTTTCCCACCGCTATATTCCCGCACGCCAACTGCCCGATAAAGCCGTCGGCCTGATCGATACCGCCTGCGCGCGCGTTGCGGTCAGCCAGCACGCCGTACCGGGCAGCATCGAGTATCTGCAAAAAAAATCCGAAGCATTAAAACTCGAACAAGCCCATCTGGAACGCGAGAAAAAACTCAGTTTCGATTCCGAAGAACGGATGGCGAATATCGGCAAAGAACTGGCTGAAGTTGAAGGCCGTCTGAAAGAATTGGAAGAAAGATGGCAAACAGAAACCGGCTTGGTTGCCGAGCTGTTGGCCGTGCGCGAACAAATCATGCAGGCAGGGCAAGAAACCGCCGATGATGAAAGCGAGCAGTTGTACGCACGCCAAAAAGAGCTGGTCGACAAACTGAAAGAACTGCAAGGCATCCAACCGCTGGTCATGCCGTTGGTCGACAGCCGCACGATTGCCGACGTGGTGGCAGACTGGACGGGCATTCCCGTCGGCAAAATGATGAAAGACGAAGTCGAGGCCGTATTGCAACTGGCCGACACTTTAAACAAACGCATCATCGGCCAACGCCACGGCTTAGATGCGATTACCCGCCGCATTCAGACTTCGCGTGCCAATCTTGACAACCCCAACAAACCCATCGGCGTTTTCATGCTGGCCGGCCCTTCCGGTGTGGGTAAAACCGAAACCGCGCTGGCTCTGGCCGACACCTTGTACGGCGGCGAGCAAAACGTGATTACCATCAATATGAGCGAATATCAGGAAGCGCACACCGTATCCACCCTGAAAGGCGCACCGCCGGGATATGTCGGTTACGGCGAAGGCGGCGTACTGACCGAAGCCGTGCGCCGCAAACCGTATAGTGTTATCCTGCTCGACGAAGTGGAAAAAGCGCACCCCGACGTGCATGAAATCTTTTTCCAAGTATTCGACAAAGGCTGGATGGAAGACGGCGAAGGCCGCTACATCGACTTCAAAAACACCATCATCATCCTCACCACCAACGTCGGTACGGATTTGATTATGGACATGTGCGACGACCCCGACATGCTGCCGACTCCGGAAGGCTTGGCCAAAGCCTTGCGCACGCCCATGCTGAAAGTTTTCCCCGCCGCCCTGCTGGGCCGCATGCAGGTTATCCCCTACTATCCGCTATCCGACGATATGCTCGCGAAAATCGTTGAATTGCAATTGGGCCGCATCGTGAAACGGATCAAGGACAACCACAACATCGACCTGACCTATTCACCCGAAGTGCTGAAGCTGATTACCTCGCGCTGTACCGAAGTCGAATCGGGCGGCCGCATGATCGATGCGATTCTCACCAACACCGTTCTGCCGCAAATCAGCCGCGAACTGCTCACTTGTGCAACGCAAGGCAAACAGGTTTCGGCGGTAAGCATCGGCGTGAAAGACCATGACTTTATATACAAATATAAATTCAAGAAAAAAGATAATTTTAAGTAAAAAGAAAAAACTAAAATTTGTTTAACCCTTCTAACATTTTAAATAAGCAATGTTTACAAATCATTATGTAAACACCAGTACGAAACAAAACACTATCAATATTTATTTCAAAAGTTATTATAAATAAAGTTATAGATTAAGATTAGGCTATATAAGATGCATAAAGATTTGATGAAATACATACTATTTTTGGTGATACCTTTAATGCTAAGCGCATGTGCTTCCAATCATAAACCGCCAAAAGAATCTGATGAAAGCGGTGAAATGATTGACCTACAAATCATTATTTCACCTGATGTAAATTTTGATTTGGTAGGTCGGCCTTCTCCCATACGTTTGGATTTATACCAGTTAACTTCAGATGGTGAGTTTAAAAAAGCAAATTATTTTGAGCTTACCAACAACGCCAAAGAAACTTTAGGCGATAAATTAATCCAACAAAGCCAATTCATGCTGTATCCAAACACAGTAAAGATATTGCCAATTAAAATAGATTCCCATCTAAAATATTTAGGTGTAGTAGCAAGTTATCGCGATTTAGATAACAGCCGATGGCAACTGATTTTATTGAAACAGAAAAAACGCTGGTATCAATTTGGCAAACATTATTTCTATTTAAATCTAGGCAGAAACAAATTAAGTCAGTTATCAAAGACAGAAATGCGCAACATGCTGCAAGAATATAAAGAGCGCCACCCCGACAACAAACGCATCAAAGAAAACGGCAAAGTCCGCAAACACGACAGCGACCTTAGCAAAGGCGTTTTCCGTGAAGAAAAATAATAACTTTATATAGAAGATTTAGGTTGAAAACATGGCGATAGAAGCAAAAGTGGTCTGGTCTGAGGGAATCTTCATTGCTCCCCAACATTTCCAGCAATTTGAACGTTACATTGAATCCGGTTTACGTCAATTAGCCGTTTCCCGTGAAGGCTATTTTTGGGGATTTTCTTCACTCGTTTTGGATTCAGACGGCCTCAAGCGCGGGGTAATCGGTATTCATGAAGCAGAAGGCGTGTTTCCCGACGGCTCGGTCTTTTTACTTTCTCAGAAACAACTCGAAAATCTGAACTTAACCGTTCCTGCCAATATTAAAGACACCAAAATCTGCTTGGCCGTTAACTTACCCTCTTCCGTGAACAATGAGATTTGCTTTCCGGATCAAGACTCAACTGCCCCTCACCGCTATAAAGCATTTGATAAAACACTTGCAGATACCACCAATACCGAATTAGACGGCCGCCAAGTTACGTTGGCAGAGCTTAACCCCATGCTGGTTTTAGAAAGCGATGTTACCAGCGGACAAACTGCCCTCCCCATAGCGCTTATCCATTCCAGTTCGGCAGATTTCGAGGTGGTCTTAGACGAATCCTATATCCCGCCCTGTCTCGGCAGCCAAAAGCAACAGCATTTAAAGGCTTATATTTCAGAGATATACGGCCTTTTGATGCAGAAAAGCAATAGCTTGGCCAATGCTGTAAACGATCCCAATACTGGAGGTTCTGTTGAAGTGATGGATTTCATGATGCTCCAAACCATCAACAGATATTTGGCCTATTTACACCATGAAAATGAAGGCGCCCGCCAAACCCATCCGGAACAATTATTCGTTAATCTGTCGAAGTTGTGTGCCGATTTGATGACTTTCTTACCTGCCCGCAAAGTAGGCGAAATTCCTGTGTATCAGCACAACGACTTGGCCTCATGCTTCGGAAAATTATTTTTCAATCTGCGTAAATCACTTTCTATCGTGCTTGAGCAAAGAGCGATCAGAATTCCTCTCGACATGCGCGACGAGGCAACGCACGTTGCCCAAACGCCTGATCAAAGCCTGCTGGATAAAGCCTCATTCGTTCTCGCCATCAAAGCCGATATGCCGAACGAAGCATTGCGCCAAAAAATTCCAAGCGTGGTGAAGATAGGTACGGTGGAAAAAGTAAAAGAATTAGTCGCCTACCACCTGCCCGGAATCAGGGTACACGCCTTATCCGTTGCACCGAGAGAATTGCCCTACCACAGCGGCTATGTTTATTTCGAGTTGGATAAAAAACACGAGATGTGGGATATGTTTGACACTTCTTCGGGCATGGCCTTCCATTTAGCCGGTAATTTTCCGAATTTAGATGTTGAATTTTGGGCAATTAAGTCTTTGAGTTAATTTGGTTTAATTTGGAATTTCATTATGAATAACCAGAATAATGCAGCACATAGCGCAGTAAATATCTACAACCCTTTGATTGAAGCTGCCAAACCCGTTTTTATCTTGGTGAATGCCATGCAGCAAACCACCAGTCAACTCTCTACCGACAGCTTGATTAATAAGTTTTCTCTTTTAATCAATAACTTTGAAGAGAATGCTGAGAAAAACGGAGCGAAATATGATGCCATTCAAGCTGCGAAATACTGCTTGTGTACATTCGTAGATGAATTGGCAGTCCGTGCAGGCTGGGCAGATGAAACGTGGTCGAAAAACAGCCTGCTGGTGTCCTTTTACGATGAGACATGGGGTGGTGAGCGCTTTTTTGAAATTATTCAAAACTTAAAGCAAGACCCTGATAAAAACATCGATTTATTAGAGTTTATGTACTTGTGCCTGCAGTTCGGCTACAAAGGCAAATACCAAGTTTTAAACAGCGGCGAATTGGAAATCGACAAAATCAAAAGAGACTTGCTCGCCTTGATTCACAGCAAACGGCCGGATCAAACCGTTAATCTCTTCAAGCACGATCCGATTGTTACCAATACCATCCAGCGAAAACAGCGGCTGACCATTCCTTTATGGGTAGTAGGCGTATTAGGCGCAGTTGCTTTGGGAATAGGCTATTTCGCGATGCAATGGTCGTTGGGCGATGACTTTGATACCGCCAGCACAAAAGTAAACAGCCTCAAACTTCCCGCTGTCGCACCTAAACAGCAGGAAACCAAAAACACCATCCGCCTGCGGCCTTTATTGGAAAACGAAATCGCCAGAAAACTGGTATCTGTTGAAGACTCCCAAGACAGAAGCACAGTAACCATTTTGGGCGACGGTTTGTTTGAATCAGGCTCCGCACAGATTCAAGACCAATACTACCCCGTCTTGGCTACGGTCGGTCAGGCTTTGGATAGTGTCGAAGGGCAAATTGTCGTTACAGGCTATACCGATGACAAGCCTATTCAAAGCTTGAATTTCCCGTCCAACTGGCATCTCTCACAAGGTCGGGCTGATGCGGTAAAAGAAATTCTCTTAACTTACGTTAAAAACGGCGGAACGCGTATCCGTTCGGAAGGACGCGGTTCGACCAATCCGGTTGTACCGAATGATACGGTGGAAAACAGAGCCAAAAACCGACGGGTTGAAATTACCCTATTCACGACTGGCAGCGGCCCTAAACTGGGCAGCGCAGTAGAAGTGCAAACCGACGCTCCGGCTGCCCAACCAAGCAGCGATGTCAGTGCAGGTCAATAATCTGAAATTGGATTGATACGGAAAAACAAACATGAAAAAAATTCTTTATTTTCTAGGTTCCCGTTCTTTATGGGTAATGTTGGGTATCGCCGGTCTGATTATATTGGTATGGTTTATCGGCCCGCTGATTTCCATAGGAGAAATCCGTCCTTTAGCGAGCAAAGTCGTGCGCTTTGCCGTGTGTGCTGCCATTGTCGGTATTTGGTTGGCTAAAGCCGTATTCCGTCAATATCGCGAATCGCGCCGTAATGCTGCTTTATTAAAAGAAATCAAAGCCGCACAAGAACCCATTTTGAAAAGTGCAAGCGATATCAGCTCTATGAGCCGCCAGTTTGCCGAGATGGACAAAGTGCTGAAAAACGCCAAGTTTTCCAAATCGAAAAACAGCCTATTGGCGAGACTGGAAGAAGGCCAATACCTTTACCAAATGCCGTGGTATGTCGTTTTGGGCGCAGCAGGCTCTGGTAAAACCACAGCTCTGAAACGCTCCGGCCTTAATTTCCCACTGGAAAGCACTTTGGGAACGTCTGTCAGCGGCTTGGCAGGCACACGGGATTGCGATTGGTTTTTATCTGATGAAATCGTTTTGCTGGATACTGCCGGCAGATTGTCTCTGCACGATAACCACAGCAATAAAGATTCCAGCGACTGGGAAGAATTTGTATCGTTGCTGAAACGCTACCGCCCCAAACAACCTATCAACGGTGTATTGGTTACTGTGGGCGTGGACGACTTATTGGGCGGTAAAACCAATATCACGGAAATATCGGCAGAGCTACGCAAAAGAATCCACGAAATGCATACCAAACTAGGTATTCATTTCCCTGTTTACCTCATGATTACCAAACTGGATTTGCTACATGGTTTTGATAAATTCTTCGCTCATTTAACAGAAGAGCAAAGAAACCAATACTTAGGTATTTCCCTGTCTGACACAGAAGGAATGGAAACGCCGATTGCCACCGCATCCAATGCCTTATCGGAGATTGTGGATAAATTGCGCTCTTCTATGTTGGGTACTATCCATCAACTGGAATCTTCTGAAGACAAAGCTGCTGCTTTTGCTTTCCCTGAAGAGTTTGAACGTCTGAACCAAGCCGTGCTTTCTCTCTTTAAAGAGCTATCCAAATCTTCTAAATTTGAGCAACCGATTGCATGGAGAGGTGTTTACTTTTCAAGCGGTACTCAAACCGGGCAGCATCTCAATCCCATCTTGGAAGGTTTGCAAAGCGATTTCCAATTATCAAGAAAATACTTGGATTCGGAGAGAACCGCAGCTCAGACCTCTGATCGCAGCTTCTTCCTGAACAGATTGTTTTCCGACGTTATCCTCAGCGAAGCAAACTTAGCCGGGGAAAATAAATCTTGGTTCGTCAAAAACCAAATGCTGTATTGGCTCGGCGTCGGCGCGATTGCGGCTACCGTAATTACCTGCTTGACCATGATGTTGAACAGCTACTCCAATAACCGTTCCTATTTGGAGCAGGTCGGCAGTAAAGCAACCAAATTGGGCATGGATGCAAAAAAATATGCGGATGCGCCCGATTTGCTTAAAGCGGTAACGTTTGCAGAACACGTTAGAGACACCACCAGAAGCAGCGAAATTCCCGATCTCTCGTCCCCTCCCCTCGGCTACCGCATGGGTCTGTATCAAGGCG
Organism: Neisseria canis; assembly: GCF_900636765.1. Taxonomy (NCBI): domain Bacteria; kingdom Pseudomonadati; phylum Pseudomonadota; class Betaproteobacteria; order Neisseriales; family Neisseriaceae; genus Neisseria; species Neisseria canis. The sequence goes on along the minus strand of NZ_LR134313.1, from coordinate 890,975 downwards.
CTCAAATGGAGGACGTGGGTGAATCTGCCTACCGCAGAATTCTCCAAGACAACGTAATGCCTTTAATCAGCTATAAGCTGGACGAGCTTCTGCGCACAACCAGCGGTTCAGACGGCATCAATGGCTATAACGCTTTAAAAGCCTATCTGATGATGTTTAATAAAGAACATTTCGATGCGGCTTTTATGCAAAACTGGCTGATGTCTAATCTGTCTAAAGCAGAATCTTCAGGCATGAGCGAGCAGCAGAAAAAATCTGTTGAGAAAGCGTTAAACCAAATCCTTTCCAAGCAAAGCATCACGCCCAGCGTACCCTATGATGAAGCATTGGTAGAACGCCGCCGTCAGGAAATTGCACAAAGAGACATTGCCACCATGGTATTGGAAGATACCGTGAATGCGGTTGCCCGCTCAGGAAAAGAAGGGGTGACGCCTGTTTCCTTTTCCAGCATGGGCGGTGTGCAAAGCCACTTGTTGTTCCGTCGCAAAACAGGCGGGGCTTTAAAAGAACCGATTAACTTCATCTATACCAAAGAGGCATACATCACCAAAGTATTACCTGCCATGGTTAAATCGGCAGAACAGTTTTTTAACGAAGATAATTGGGTGCTGGGTAATTACGCCTCTTTAAGCCAAAGCAAGGCTTCCGTTCTTTCCGATGCCCAAAGGCTCTATTTCAGCAACTACATTAGAGTATGGAATCATTATTTAGCCGACTTGTCATTGGTTACGCCGAAATCATCGCGCGAGAGCATTCAGATTGCCAAACTGCTGTCTGAAAAAAATTCCCCTTTGGCTAATATCATCAAAGGAATTAGCGATAACACAACGCTAACCATTGATAATCGGGTCACTGAAAAAGCAGGCAGCAAAATTGCCGATTGGTTAAACAGAGCCGGCCTCTCCAAGCTTTTAGGCGCTGAAGGTGAAGCCAATGTGAAAAACGAATTGGCCGCTTTAAAACAAGCAACACCTGTTGATGATGCTTTTGCAGACTTCCATATACTGACCGAAACCACAAATGATCAGCCTCCCGCCATTAACGCCATTACCGAAGCCATTAACGATTTGTATGTTTATTTGGTTGCCGTTAACGTTGCGGTAGAAAAAGGGGTGGATCTACCTCCCGATGATCCTTTTGTGAAATACAAGGCCGAAGTAAACCGACTGCCCTCACCTTTCCGCCAAATGCTGGACAATTTTTCTGAGATTATCTTGAAAAACACCGATAAGATTGTCGATGAGAAACTCATGTCTACTTTGGAAAAACAATTGGCTACTCTAACTAACAGTTGCCAAGAAACACGCCAACAGGGCTATCCTTTCGAAAGAGGGTCGGAAAACAATGTTGCCTTGGAAAGTTTCTCCAGCATCTTCGGCCCTAACGGCATCTACAACAAATTTACCAACTTATCAGGCGAAGCTGCCGTGTTGGCTCGCTCGGAAAAGCTGGAAACATTAACGGCTAAAAACAGCGCGTTTAAAGACCGCTTTTCCAAATTGGACGACATAGCAGCCATCCGACAAGGCTATTTCGACAAAGGTTCGGAAACCCCTTCGTTTGATTTCGCAGTTAAAGTTTTGATTCTCGATGCCAGCTTGGAGAGCGTAAATATTTCGTACGACGGAAAAAGCTATGTATACAGCCACGGGCCTGTTAATCCTGCGACCTTTACTTGGCCGTCTAAAAATGAAAACGCTTTGGCCAAAATAGACATTTCTTCCCCTCAAATCAACAGCGCCGGTATCAGCGCCACCGGGCCGTGGTCAATCTTCCGCCTGATTGAAAAAGGAAAAATCGTCCGCCAAACAGGAAACACCACTGTGGTTGAATACAACATCCAAGGCAAAAACGTTGTGGTTGAATTTACAACCTCTACCGCATCGAACCCCTTTAATTTAAATAAATTAAGGAATTTTCAGTGCGTTTAAGCGTCTAATAAGGATAGATACAAGTAGGCCGTCTGAAAATAACATATTCCGAAATCATTCCGCCCTAATCCTGCAAATGATGAAAATAAAGGTTTAGGCGCTTAACAAACGGAATGTTGGTTTTTAATGTGAATAAGGAATTTCCCGAAATGAATAGAACGATCGTTGCTCATACACCTTTGGGACCACAACTGTTATTCAAAAAAATGCTTGGGGCGGAATCCGTTTCCAATCTTTTTGAATTTGATATCACATTTGTTTCTAAAGATTCCAATTTACAAGGCAAAGATATCATCGGCCAGCCCGTAACGCTGGAAATCGACACCGAAGCGGGCAGCCCGCGCTACCTGAACGGCTTGGTTACCGATTTCGGCTACATCGGCGAAGATGAAGACGAAGAGGGCTACCATGCTTATGCTTGTACCGCCCGCCCGTTTATGTGGTATCTCACTCAAAATGTAGACAGCAGGGTGTTTGTTGATAAATCGGTGCTCGATATTGCCAACGAAGTTTTATCTGCATTCGGTTTTCCTTATCAGGTTAAATGCCAAAAAGGTTATCGCACCAGAGGCTTTTGCGTTCAATATCAAGAAACCAGTTTTCATTTCTTAAACCGTTTGTTTGAACAAGAAGGCATTTACTATTATTTCACCCACAGCAACGGCTCGCACGAGCTGGTTATCGCCGACGATGTCGGCATTTTGCAGGCGATTCCTTCTTCCAACATTCCTTACCACTCCCGCCAAACCGCGCCGGGTGCGCCCAGCACCGCTTATATCGACATCTGGGAAGAGCGGGACTCTCTTAAATCCAGCCAGTTCGTTACACAAGAATACAATTACAAAAATGCCAAAGTGCCGATGAAATCGCAGGATTCCGTTCACGATTTCAGCTCGGTAACCATGGAACACTATGATTTCTATACCGGCTTCAGCGATGTTTCCGAAGCGCAGAATTACAGCCAAGTGCGCAGTGAAGATTTGAAGAGCCAAACCAAAGTCATTACCGGCTCCGGCACGGCATTAACGGTTGCTCCGGGCTATACGTTTACTCTGAGCAGACACCCGCATTCGTCATCCAATACCGAATATACGATTTTGAAGGCAAACTACGATTTTGAAGAAGCCGGCTATACCACCGGCGACCGTATCGGCAAATTCAGAATCTCATTCCGCGTATTGCCGAAGTCGTACCAATACCGCCCGCCACTGAAAACACCCAAACCGAAAGTGTTGGGTACGCAGGCTGCAACGGTAACCGGCCCGGCCGGAGAAGAAGTTTATACCAACGAATACGGCGATATTAAAGTTCAATTCCATTGGGACCGCTACGGCAAAATGGATGAAAACAGCTCCAACTGGGTGCGCGTAACGCAAGGCTCGGCCGGTGCGGGATACGGTTCCATCAATACGCCGCGTATTGGCGAAGAAGTGTTGGTCGACTTCATTAACGGCGATGCCGACCGGCCGATCGTATTAGGCCGTCTGTATAACAGCGCAATGTCGCCACCGTGGGGCTTCCCCGCCGCCGCCAAGCAATCCGGTATTAAGAGTAAAAGTTTCAATTCGCCGCTTTCCAACTTTAATGAGTTGATGTTCAACGATACCGCGGGCTCTGAAATGGTGAATTTTCAGGCGCAGAAAGATTTGACATCGCTGGTTAAAAACAACGAAACCCGCAATGTCAATAACGACCGCACTACCACCATCGGCAATAACGAAACGGTAACAGTGGTGGGCGACAGGGCGAAAACCGTTCAGAAAAACGAAACGGCTTCGATTACCCAAAACCGCACCAAATCGGTGGGCCAGAACGAAACGGCCAGCATCACCCAAAACCAAAGCATCAGTGTCGGCCAAAACCAAAGTACCAGCGTGGGTAAAGACCAAAGCGTCGACGTGGCGATGAACCGCAGCCGTTCGGTCGGTCAAAACGAAAATGTAACCATCGGCCAAAGTCAGGCTTTGACCGTGGGGCAGGATCAAAACGTTACCGTCGGCCAAAACCAAGCATTTACCGTCGGTGCCAACCGCAATAAAACCGTTGTTTCGAACGAAGTCAGCAGCATCGGCGGCAACAAACAGGAAACGGTGAGCAAAAACGGTATGAACAACGTCGGCATCGGCCAGATGACCAATATCGGTGCGGGCTATATGCTGAACGTCGGCGGCGGTTGGATGACCAACGTCGGCGCGGCGGAAATGCACAGCGTCGGCCTGATCATGAACATCAATGCCGGCATGAACATCGGCCTCAATGCCGGCCGCAACATTACTTTGTCCGCCAATTCCAAAATTACCCTGCAAGTCGGTAATTCCATGATTGTGATGGATAAAAACAAGATTGCGATTGTCAGCAAAAAAATCAAAGTCGTCGGCACCAAAGTGGTGGATATGGACGGTAAAAAAGTGGACATCAACTAGAGAAGAACCGCCATGTTCGAACTGGAAAACTTTACCTGTTTCCACACACAACAGTTTAAAAACGTCGACCAATTGGATCGAACGTATGATGTTGTGGTAGCCAAAGTCAGCTATGAGTTTGAAATCGACCCGGCAACCGGCAAGACGGAATTACAGTTTGCCCGCACGCAAACGCCGCTTACGTTTGCCGATACCTTTTACGGCGAGCCGTCGCAAACCGCCACCGAGTTGGAAAGCGATTTCTGCCTCTATAAGCCTAAAACGGATTTTGTGATCAATGCGGTAGCCTACGCACCCGACGATCTGCCCGCCCGACAATTCGCCGCCTCGGTCAGCATCGGCGATTACCGCAAAACCCTTGCCGTTACGGGAGAGCGCTATTGGATACGCGAAGCCGTGGGCTGGTCTGTCGGCGAACCCTCCCCTATCCTCTCCCTGCCCATCCGCTATGAATTTGCCTTCGGCGGGAGCGAAGTTGAAGACGACCACACAGGCTATCAGGAAAACGTCATCGGCATCGGCTATTATCCGAAATCTTTCCTGCAAAAAAACAGCTTCAAGCGGATGCTGAGAGCCCATCAGATTTACGATCCGGCCAAACCCGTGTGCGATCCTGCCGAAAAAGCCTCCCCCGAAGGCTTCGGCTTTATGCCGCGCTACTTCGCCCAACGCGCCAAACATACCGGCACCGCCGACGCCCAATGGATTGAAAACCGCGCCCCGCTGCTGCCGGAAGATTTTTCTATGGCATATTGGAACGGCGCGCATCCCTCGCTGCAACTGCCACACCTGAAACCCAACCATATTTATGAACTCGGTTTCACTGGCATGGTGCATTCCTTCCAAGCGCCCAACCAACACTTTACCGTCGAACTGCCGGTAGAAACCGTGTTCGTCCATGCCTATACCGCAGCCAATCAGTCTTTGTGTAAAGATATGGTGCTGGACACCGTGTTTGTAGATGTGGAAAAACGGCGCATCGACTGCAACTACCGAACCTCTTTTGCGGAAGAGCTGGAAATCGCTTCGTGCCAACTCAGGTTTATCGCGCGGCACGAACGGGGAGACCAAATCGCAGCCGCCCAAGCCTGCCGCGGTTCGCAAACCGAATTTATCCCCATACCGCCATCACTAACGGCACACGCATAAACCGATTGATTTCCAAACGCAAACCGCTTTAAGCAGATTACCGAAACAGGAGCATATTCATGGCCATCAACAAAATCGCCCGTAAGAGCAGCAAGTTCCGCGTGGTGTTTATGGTGCCCGATTTCTGTTGGCCGCCCCCGCCCGCTCCGCCTACCGTACCGCCGATTCCCTTCCCGCTGTTTGCCGATTTGGGCGGTGCTAAAACCGTTGCCAAAGACGTTAAAATCAACCGCAAACCCGCTTTCGTCTTCAAAGCCAGTAAAACCAACCGCACCTACGGCGACGAAATCGCCCTGCCCGGCCGCAAGGGGGTGTTGTCGCGCACCGCCACCAAACCGGCCTGGCCGATGATGCATTCTTCTTCGGTTAAAATCCGCAAACGCTATATCGTCCGTGCCGGCGATATGTTCCACATGAACAATAAGTATAAGAAGAAACTGCCGCCCAAGCCGTGTATTTCCTGTAAGGCTGCGGCGGCGGTCGGCCGTCCGGTCAATCCGATTCACGGGTTGAAGTTTCTGGAGAACGAAACCGACTTCGCTTTCGAAGGCTTGATGCCTTTGGTGTGGAACCGCAGCTATTATTCCGACCAAGACGGCACCGGCTGGCTCGGCGAGGGCTGGAGCGTACCCGGCAGCCAACGCATCATCCGCGATGCGGCGGGCTTGGCTTATATCGACGATCAGGGGCGGCTGTTTCCGCTACCGGAAGTGGACGAAGACGATGAAGAACCGGTGTTGTTCGAAAGCGAGCAAATCTGGTTCAGCAAAAATTCAGACGGCCATTATGTGATTGCGTCGTTAAACGGTTCGGTGTCGTTGCGTTTCGCGCCGCTGGCGGTGTCGGAAGACGATCCGAACGGCGACAGTTGCAGCCTCTTGCCGTTGGTGGCGGTGGAAGATGCCAACGGCAACCACCAGCGGTTCGTTTATCATCCCATTACGGGGCTACCGCAATATATTATCGACGGCAACGGACGGGTGTTCTACCTGCACTTCGGCAATGTCGCCGATGCCGCCGCACCGAAGCTGCGCTTGTTGTCGGTATCGTTGCTCGATACCCTACCCGCTTTCGGCGCAGCCGCACAGGTCGGGACGGCATTGGTGCGCTACGAATACAGCGGCAGCGGCGATTTGCTGCGCGTTATCGGCCGCGACGGCGCGGTCAAACGCAGCTTCACCTATCAAAACAACCTGATGGTGTCGCACACCGACGCGGCGGGATTGACCGCCTATTACGAATACAGCCATTACACCCCCACCGGCAAAGTGCTGCGCAATTGGACTTCGTTGGGCGAAGAATGGCGTTTCACCTATCACGACGGTTACACCGAAGTCACCGATGTCTTGGGGCGCACCGAGCAATACCATTACGACTATAACAACGAGTTGACCAAACGGGTGTTTGCCGACGGCAGCACCAACATCATGGAACGCGACAGCTTGGGCCGTCTGCTCAGCCACACCGACGCAATGGGCCGCGTTACCCGTTACCAATACAGCAACGAAGGCCAAATCGAGACCATCGTCCGCCCCGACGGTGCCATACTGCATTTCGACTACGACGACAGCTACCGCCTCATCCGCAAAAGCGATGCCGAAGGAAACTACGACAGCTACACCTACGATGAAGCCGGCAATCTGCTTACCCATACCGACCCGCTGAAACACACCACCCGCTTCGAGTATGCCGGCAACGGTTTGCTGTTGAGCGTTACCGACCCCAAAGGCAGCACCACCGAGTATCACTACAACCATAACCACCAGCCCGACCTGATTACCGACTGCTCCGGCTACCAAACCAAACTGGCCTACACCCCCGAAGGGCAGTTGGCGCGCATCACCGATGCCTTGGGCCAACACACCGAATACCATTACGACGCCAACCGAAACCTCACCCTCGCCCTTTATCCCGACGGCAGCAAAGAAACCTTCCGTTATGATGCTGCCGACCGCCTGACCGCCCATACCGACGGCGAAGGCCACACCACCGCATACGAATACGGCCAAGACGGTTTGCCGACGCAAAGAACCAATGCGCTGGGCCACACCTTCGGCTACCACTACGACCAAGCAAGAAGGCTCATCGGCCTCACCAATGAAAACGGCGCCTGCTACCGCTTCGCCTACGACGTGCTCGACCGTTTGGTGGCCGAAAGCGGTTTCGACCACAAACTGACCGCCTACCACTACAACGCCGGCAACGAACTGGTGCAGCAGAGCGAATACGGCGACGATGCCTCCGTGGCCGCCAAACTGATGGCGCAATACGGCAGCCAACCCGTTAAAAGCAAAGACAGAACACCGCTTTCAGACGGCCTTAAAGACAAAACCCCGCTCAGAATCACCGAGTTCCAACGCGACATCTTAGGCCGTCTGAAACACACCCTTGCCCACGACAGCAAAGGCAACATTCAGGAAACCGCCTATCATTACGACCTTAACGGCAACCTCGTCCGTGCCGCCAACCAGCACAGCATCACCTGTTTCGACTACAATCCCAACGGTCAACTTATCGGCCAACACCAATGGGAGGTACCGACTAAAGAAGAGAACGCCCGAAACGGCCTGATCGACACCGACTGGCGCGACCCGCAGTACGATATGCTGTTTTTACCGCAGACCCAAAGTATCCGTTACCATTACGACTTCAACGGCAACCGCACCACCACCGTGCTGCCCGACGGCAGACAAATCAATTATCTCTATTACGGCAGCGGCCACCTGCACCAAATCAACCTCGACGGCGAAGTCATCAGCGACATCGAACGCGACAAACTGCACCGCGAAATCCAAAGGACACAGGGAGCCTTAACCAGCCGCTACGAATTGGATCCGCTAGGCCGTCTGAAAAAACAGATTGCCGCCCTCAACGGCCTGTCTGAAAGCGGCAAAGGCAAAAACAAAGTAGCGGCGGGTTACAGTCAAACCGCCGTCAAACGCAGCTACGGCTACGACAAAACCGGCAACCTGCTCCACAGCAGCGACCAGCGGACGGGAACGACACATTTCGAGTACGATAAGCTCGGCAGAATCACCCAAGCGGGCAACGAACGGTTCGCCTTCGACCCGGCACACAATATCCTGTCCACCAACGGCCAAACCGTTTCAGACGGCCTCAACGCCGTAACCGACAACCGTATCAAACACTACAACGGCATCAGCTATTACTACGACGACCTCGGCAACTTGATCCACCGCGAACTGCCAAACGGCGAAGTGCAAAACTATTTCTACGATTTGCACGACCAACTGGTTAAAGTGGAAATCCAACGCAAAGATGCCGACGGCGATTGGTATAAAGAAACGTGGGTTTACCGCTACGATGCTTTGGGCAGACGAATAGGTAAAGGCCGTCTGAAAGAAAACGGAAATGCTGAACCCCTTTCAGACGGCCTAAAAGACAATGCCTGTCTGAAAACAGAGAACAGTAAAGATATTTTAGACAGTGAAATTGCCTTCCTGTGGGACGGCAGCCATCTGTTACAGGAACACAATTCAGACGGCCTATATACTTACATCTACACCGACCAAGACAGTTATGAACCGCTGGCGCAAATCCGTGATTGGAGGGATGAAGAAGGCGAGGCTAAACAGCAAACCAGCTATTTCCATTGTGACCAAATCGGTATGCCGCGCGAAATGACCGATAAGGACGGTAAGCTGTTGTGGTTCGGGGATTATTACGGTTGGGGTAAGCTTAAAAGCGAAACCAATGTAACGGAAACAGCGCATCAGCCTTTCCGACTTCAGAACCAATACTTTGATAAAGAGACGGGGCTGCATTACAACTTCTTCCGTTACTACGACCCCGATTGCGGTAGGTTTGTCAATCAAGACCCGATTGGGTTGTGGGGTGGGGATAACTTTTACTTGTTTGCTCCTAATGTGCAAGGGTGGATTGACCTTTTAGGATTAGAAAAATGTCCTCAAAAGTGTAAAGCTATTATTGAAAGTATAAATAAAAAAACTTCTGAAGTTGAAAAAAGATATGGTGATTTATTGTTAGATAGGCATGGATTATTTTCAAGACACAAAAATAAAAGAAATAAACACCCTATACATGGTTCTTATATAGGGCATGTTGAAAAATTTACTAAGGAACAGCAAAGTTTACGTGCTCTAATAACCGAAGCAATTCTTGATGGATGTGGTGATCATGTGCCTACAAAGGCGAGAGAAATGGGAGATATAGCCGCCCCTTCTGCCCCTAACAAGACATTAGCTCAGCAACTCGGATATACATAAGGAATGTTAGATTATGAAAAGCCAAAGTATCTTGAATATAAAAAATAAATCAGAATTAATGGAAAAAATAGAATTTATGACATCATTAGGTATTTATCAAAGTGAATTGATGGCGACGGTACTTATGGATAACTATGTTTTTGGAAAAAAACAAATTGATTTGATTTCAAAGCAAGATATATTTAATTGTTGCATAAAAATTTATTGCAAACAAATTAAAAAAGGGGGGATTAATAGTAAATTTTATCTGGCAGAGCAACTACTAAAAAGGAAAAATATTTATCTAATTTCAGATAAGTATCTAGGGGAATTTTTAATGAATATTGCTGGATATGAAAATTCATCAAAAGCTTGTGGATATTTTAGCAATAAATTTTATAAATTGAATCGTAAAGATCTGGGTGAGTTTTGGATGCAAAAAAGTATTATTGGATGTCTTGACAAAACAGGAATAAAAATAAATTTATTATTTGATGATCAAAAAAGAGAAATAAAGCTGAAAACATAACAAAAATAGTCACTAACTGAATCCGCATGTCTTTCGTAAATGTATAGGGTCTCGCCCCAACGCCCCGCAAGGCTGTCTGAAAAAACATCCCCCTTTTTCAGACGGCCTTTTCTTCCACCATCGGCAATAATGAAACGGTAACGGTGGTGGGCGACAGGGCGAAAACCGTTCAGAAAAACGAAACGGCTTCGATTACCCAAAACCGCACCAAATCGGTGGGCCAGAACGAAACGGCCAGCATCACCCAAAACCAAAGCATCAGTGTCGGCCAAAACCAAAGTACCAGCGTGGGTAAAGACCAAAGCGTCGACGTGGCGATGAACCGCAGCCGTTCGGTCGGTCAAAACGAAAATGTAACCATCGGCCAAAGTCAGGCTTTGACCGTGGGGCAGGATCAAAACGTTACCGTCGGCCAAAACCAAGCATTTACCGTCGGTGCCAACCGCAATAAAACCGTTGTTTCGAACGAAGTCAGCAGCATCGGCGGCAACAAACAGGAAACGGTGAGCAAAAACGGTATGAACAACGTCGGCATCGGCCAGATGACCAATATCGGTGCGGGCTATATGCTGAACGTCGGCGGCGGTTGGATGACCAACGTCGGCGCGGCGGAAATGCACAGCGTCGGCCTGATCATGAACATCAATGCCGGCATGAACATCGGCCTCAATGCCGGCCGCAACATTACTTTGTCCGCCAATTCCAAAATTACCCTGCAAGTCGGTAATTCCATGATTGTGATGGATAAAAACAAGATTGCGATTGTCAGCAAAAAAATCAAAGTCGTCGGCACCAAAGTGGTGGATATGGACGGTAAAAAAGTGGACATCAACTAGAGAAGAACCGCCATGTTCGAACTGGAAAACTTTACCTGTTTCCACACACAACAGTTTAAAAACGTCGACCAATTGGATCGAACGTATGATGTTGTGGTAGCCAAAGTCAGCTATGAGTTTGAAATCGACCCGGCAACCGGCAAGACGGAATTACAGTTTGCCCGCACGCAAACGCCGCTTACGTTTGCCGATACCTTTTACGGCGAGCCGTCGCAAACCGCCACCGAGTTGGAAAGCGATTTCTGCCTCTATAAGCCTAAAACGGATTTTGTGATCAATGCGGTAGCCTACGCACCCGACGATCTGCCCGCCCGACAATTCGCCGCCTCGGTCAGCATCGGCGATTACCGCAAAACCCTTGCCGTTACGGGAGAGCGCTATTGGATACGCGAAGCCGTGGGCTGGTCTGTCGGCGAACCCTCCCCTATCCTCTCCCTGCCCATCCGCTATGAATTTGCCTTCGGCGGGAGCGAAGTTGAAGACGACCACACAGGCTATCAGGAAAACGTCATCGGCATCGGCTATTATCCGAAATCTTTCCTGCAAAAAAACAGCTTCAAGCGGATGCTGAGAGCCCATCAGATTTACGATCCGGCCAAACCCGTGTGCGATCCTGCCGAAAAAGCCTCCCCCGAAGGCTTCGGCTTTATGCCGCGCTACTTCGCCCAACGCGCCAAACATACCGGCACCGCCGACGCCCAATGGATTGAAAACCGCGCCCCGCTGCTGCCGGAAGATTTTTCTATGGCATATTGGAACGGCGCGCATCCCTCGCTGCAACTGCCACACCTGAAACCCAACCATATTTATGAACTCGGTTTCACTGGCATGGTGCATTCCTTCCAAGCGCCCAACCAACACTTTACCGTCGAACTGCCGGTAGAAACCGTGTTCGTCCATGCCTATACCGCAGCCAATCAGTCTTTGTGTAAAGATATGGTGCTGGACACCGTGTTTGTAGATGTGGAAAAACGGCGCATCGACTGCAACTACCGAACCTCTTTTGCGGAAGAGCTGGAAATCGCTTCGTGCCAACTCAGGTTTATCGCGCGGCACGAACGGGGAGACCAAATCGCAGCCGCCCAAGCCTGCCGCGGTTCGCAAACCGAATTTATCCCCATACCGCCATCACTAACGGCACACGCATAAACCGATTGATTTCCAAACGCAAACCGCTTTAAGCAGATTACCGAAACAGGAGCATATTCATGGCCATCAACAAAATCGCCCGTAAGAGCAGCAAGTTCCGCGTGGTGTTTATGGTGCCCGATTTCTGTTGGCCGCCCCCGCCCGCTCCGCCTACCGTACCGCCGATTCCCTTCCCGCTGTTTGCCGATTTGGGCGGTGCTAAAACCGTTGCCAAAGACGTTAAAATCAACCGCAAACCCGCTTTCGTCTTCAAAGCCAGTAAAACCAACCGCACCTACGGCGACGAAATCGCCCTGCCCGGCCGCAAGGGGGTGTTGTCGCGCACCGCCACCAAACCGGCCTGGCCGATGATGCATTCTTCTTCGGTTAAAATCCGCAAACGCTATATCGTCCGTGCCGGCGATATGTTCCACATGAACAATAAGTATAAGAAGAAACTGCCGCCCAAGCCGTGTATTTCCTGTAAGGCTGCGGCGGCGGTCGGCCGTCCGGTCAATCCGATTCACGGGTTGAAGTTTCTGGAGAACGAAACCGACTTCGCTTTCGAAGGCTTGATGCCTTTGGTGTGGAACCGCAGCTATTATTCCGACCAAGACGGCACCGGCTGGCTCGGCGAGGGCTGGAGCGTACCCGGCAGCCAACGCATCATCCGCGATGCGGCGGGCTTGGCTTATATCGACGATCAGGGGCGGCTGTTTCCGCTACCGGAAGTGGACGAAGACGATGAAGAACCGGTGTTGTTCGAAAGCGAGCAAATCTGGTTCAGCAAAAATTCAGACGGCCATTATGTGATTGCGTCGTTAAACGGTTCGGTGTCGTTGCGTTTCGCGCCGCTGGCGGTCTCGGAAGACGATCCGAACGGCGACAACTGCGCCGAACTACCGCTGGTGGCGGTGGAAGATGCCAACGGTAACCATCAGCGTTTTATCTACCACCCGCTGACCGGATTGCCGCAATACATTATCGACGGCAACGGGCGGGTGTTTTATCTACATTTCGGCAATGTCGCCGACGAAACCTCGCCCAAACTGCGCTTATTGTCGGTATCGCTGCTTGATGCCCTGCCCGCTGTCGGCGAAACTGCACAGGTCGGAGCGGCGTTGGTGCGCTACGAATACAGCGGCAGCGGCGATTTGCTGCGCGTTATCGGCCGCGACGGCGCACTCAAACGCAGTTTCACTTATCAAAACAACCTGATGGTGTCGCACACCGATGCGGCGGGTTTGACCGCTTATTACGAATACAGCCATTACACCCCCACCGGCAAAGTACTGCGCAACTGGACTTCGTTGGGCGAAGAATGGCGTTTCACCTATCACGACGGCTACACCGAGGTAACCGATGTCTTGGGGCGCACCGAGCAATACCATTACGACTACAACAACGAGTTGACTAAACGGGTGTTTGCCGACGGCAGCGCAGTGCTGATGGAACGCGACAGCTTGGGCCGTCTGCTCAGCCACACCGACGCAATGGGCCGCGTTACCCGCTACCAATACAGCAACGAAGGCCAAATCGAGACCATCGTCCGTCCCGACGGCGCCATGCTGCATTTCGACTACGACGACAGCTACCGCCTGATCCGCAAAAGCGATGCCGAAGGCCATTACGACAGCTATACCTACGACGAAGCCGGCAATCTGCTCACCCATACCGACCCGCTGAAACACACCACCCGCTTCGAATACGCCGGCAACGGTTTGCTGCTGTCGGTAACCGACCCCAAAGGCAGCACCACCGAATATCACTACGATCATAACCACCAGCCCGACCTGATTACCGACTGCTCCGGCTACCAAACCAAACTGGCCTACACCCCCGAAGGGCAGTTGGCGCGCATCACTGATGCCTTAGGCCAGCACACCGAATACCATTACGACGCCAACCGAAACCTCACCCTCGCCCTTTATCCCGACGGCAGCAAAGAAACCTTCCGTTACGATGCTGCCGACCGCCTGACCAGCCATACCGACGGCGAAGGCCACACCACCGCATACGAATACGGCCAAGACGGTTTGCCGACGCAACGCACCAATGCGCTGGGTCACACCTTCGGCTACCACTACGACCAAGCAAGAAGGCTGATCGGCCTCACCAACGAAAACGGCGCCCGCTACCGCTTCGCCTACGACGTGCTCGACCGTTTGGTGGCCGAAAGCGGTTTCGACCACAAACTGACCGCCTACCACTACAACGCCGGTAACGAACTGGTGCAGCAAAACGAATACGGCGACGATGCCAGTATTGCCGCCAAACTGATGGCGCAATACGGCGGCCAACCCGTTAAAAGCACAGACAGAACACCGCTTTCAGACGGCCTTAAAGACAAAACCCCGCTCAGAATCACCGAGTTCCAACGCGACATCTTAGGCCGTCTGAAACACACCCTTGCCCACGACAACACAGGCAACATTCAGGAAACCGCCTACCATTACGACCTTAACGGCAACCTCGTCCGTGCCGCCAACCGGCACAGCATCACCTGTTTCGACTACAATCCCAACGGTCAACTTATCGGCCAACACCAATGGGAGGTACCGACTAAAGAAGAGAACGCCCGCAACGGCCTGATCGACACCGACTGGCGCGACCCGCAGTACGATATGCTGTTCCAGCCGATTACCAAGAGTATCCACTATCATTACGACTTCAACGGCAACCGCACCACCACCGTCCTGCCCGACGGCAGACAAATTAATTACCTGTATTACGGCAGCGGCCACCTGCACCAAATCAACCTCGACGGCGAAGTCGTCAGCGACATCGAACGCGACAAACTGCACCGCGAAATCCAAAGGACACAGGGTGCCTTAACCAGCCGCTACGAATTGGACCCGCTAGGCCGTCTGAAAAAACAGATTGCCGCACTCGACAGCCTGTCTGAAAGCGGCAGAGGCAAAAGCAAAACAGCTGCGGGTTACAGCCAAACCGCGGTCAAACGCAGCTACGGCTACGACAAAACCGGCAACCTGCTCCACAGCAGCGACCAGCGGACGGGAACCACGCATTTCGAGTACGACAAACTGGGCAGAATCACCCAAGCGGGCAACGAACGCTTCGCCTTCGACCCGGCACACAATATTCTTTCAGACAGGCATCGGGACAACGCAGTAAAAGACAACCGTCTTAAAGAATACAACGGCATCAGCTATTACTACGACGACCTCGGCAACCTGATTCACCGCGAACTGCCAAACGGCGAAGTGCAGAACTATTTTTACGATTTGCACGACCAACTGGTTAAAGTGGAAATCTTTAAGAAAGACGGTAGTAAAGAGACTTGGGCTTACCGCTACGATGCCTTGGGCAGACGAATCAGCAAAGGCCGTCTGAAAGAAAACAGAGGTGCTGAAACCCTTTCAGACGGCCTAAAAGACCATGCCTGTCTGAAAGCCGAGAACAGTAAAGATATTATAGATAGCGAAATTACCTTCCTTTGGGACGGCAGCCATCTGTTACAAGAAACACATTCAGACGGCCTCTATACCTACATCTACACCGACCAAGATTCCTATGAACCGCTGGCGCAAATCCGTGATTGGACGGATATAGAAGGCGAAAGCAAACAGCAAACCCACTATTTCCACTGCGACCAAATCGGCATACCGAGAGAAATGACCGATAAAGACGGCAATCTGCTGTGGTTTGGGGATTATTACGGTTGGGGTAAGCTGAAGAGCGAAACCAACATAACGGAAACAGCTCATCAGCCGTTTAGGTTACAGAATCAGTATTGCGACCAAGAGACGGGGTTACATTACAACTTCTTTAGGTATTACGAACCTGATGCGGGTAGGTTTGTTAATCAGGATCCGATTGGATTAGAAGGAGGAGAAAATCTATATCGTTTTGCACCTAATACCAGTTCATGGATCGATCCCAGTGGTAATTTACCTATATTGGCTGCGATTGCTATAGGAGTATTAGCAGGTGCAGCAGTGGATGTGGGCTTTCAAGTCGCGGAGAATTTCCTAACAGACAAACCGCTAGATTGTATCAATTGGAATTCGGTAGCTGTGAGCGCAGTAATTGGTGGCATTATTCCGACAATCCCGGGTGCAGCTACAGTTGGTAAATGTGCATTTAAAGTTGGAAAAAATGCTTTTAGTTTCATGAAAAATAAGTTTGCATCAAGAGGATTTAGAAACAAATACAACCAATTATTTGGGAAAAGAGGTGCTGGAAAAGCACGTAGGCGTGCAGGAAGACAACTTAGTAAAGCTAATAAGAATGCAGCAAACAATATATCTCAAATGAAAAAATTTGCTGCAATAGGAGCTGCTGTTTTTGCAACTAGCACTTTAATTAAAACGGTCGTTGGTGGTGAAAAACATAGTGTCTTTAGTAACTCTTCGTGCGAATAAGGAATCTCTATGTTTAATAAGATAAAAATATTTATTCAAAAATATTGGATAAGCTTCTTAGTTTCATGGTTTTGTCTTTGGCTTTGGATGTCTTATTATGGGAATGATATTGTAGTTAAATTAACTATATTTCCTATTATTTCTTTTTCCCTTCTACTATCATTTTATCTTGAATTAGAAAGAAAAAATTGTAAATACTTATCTATTATACAAGTTTTATTTGGCATGATGCTTGGTTTGCTGATTCAAATAAAGAGAGAAAATATATTAATTGTGGAGGGAATAATCCTAGGAGGACTTTGGGGATTAGCAACTCCTATCTGGGTTAAGTTATTTGTATTTTTCAAAAATAAAATCGGAAATTACATATGATAATTTTATGAATTTGCTTTCGGCGGGAGCGAAGTTGAAGACGACCACACGGGCTATCAGGAAAACGCCATCGGCATCGGCTATTACCCGAAATCTTTCCTGCAAAAAAACAGCTTCAAGCGGATGCTGAGAGCCCATCAGATTTACGATCCGGCCAAGCCCGTGCGCGATCCTGCCGAAAAAGCCTCCCCCGAAGGCTTCGGTTTCATGCCGCGCTACTTCGCCCAACGCGCCAAACATACCGGCACCGCCGACACCCATTGGATTGAAAACCGCGCCCCGCTGCTGCCGGAAGATTTTTCTATGGCATATTGGAACGGTGCGCATCCGTCGCTGCAACTGCCCCATCTGAAACCCAACCATATTTATGAACTCGGTTTCACCGGCATGGTGCATTCCTTCCAAGCGCCCAACCAACATTTTACCGTCGAACTGCCGGTAGAAACCGTGTTCATCCATGCCTATACCGCAGCCAATCAGTCTTTGTGTAAAGATATGGTGTTGGACACCGTGTTTGTGGATGTGGAAAAACGGCGCATCGACTGCAACTACCGAACCTCTTTTGCGGAAGAGCTGGAAATCGCCTCGTGCCAACTCAGATTTATCGCGCGGCACGAACGGGGAGACCAAATCGCAGCCGCCCAAGCCTGCCGCGATTCGCAAACCGAATTTATCCCCATACCGCCATCACTAACGGCACACGCATAAACCGATTGATTTCCAAACGCAAACCGCTTTAAGCAGATTACCGAAACAGGAGCATATTCATGGCCGTCAACAAAATCGCCCGTAAGAGCAGCAAGTTCCGCGTGGTTTTTATGGTGCCCGACTTCTGTTGGCCGCCCCCGCCCGCTCCGCCGCAAGTGCCGCCGATTCCCCTCCCTCTGTTCGCCGACCTCGGCGGTGCCCAAAACGTTACCGAGGACGTCAGAATCAACCGCAAGCAGGCTTTCGTCTTCAATGCCAGTAAAACCAATAAAACCTACGGCGACGAAATCGCCCTGCCCGGCCGCAAAGGGGTGATTTCCCGCACCGCCACCCAACCGGCCTGGCCGATGATGCATTCTTCTTCGGTTAAAATCCGCCAACGCTATATCGTCCGTGCCGGCGATATGTTCCATATGAACAATAAGTATAAGAAGCCGAGGCCCCCCAAACCGTGTATTTCTTGTAAGATGGCAGCGGCGGTCGGCCGCCCGGTCAATCCGATTCACGGGTTGAAATTTCTGGAGAACGAAACCGACTTTGCTTTCGAAGGCTTGATGCCGCTGGTATGGAACCGCAGCTATTATTCCGACCAAGACGGCACCGGCTGGCTCGGCGAGGGTTGGAGCGTACCCGGCAGCCAACGCATCATCCGCGATGCGGCGGGCTTGGCCTATATCGATGATCAGGGGCGGCTGTTTCCGCTGCCGGAAGTGGACGAAGACGATGAAGAACCGGTGTTGTTCGAGAGCGAGCAAATCTGGTTCAGTAAGAATTCAGACGGCCATTATGTGATTGCCTCGTTAAACGGTTCGGTGTCGTTGCGTTTCGCGCCGCTGGCGGTGTCGGAAGACGATCCGAACGGCAACAGTTGCAGCCTCTTGCCATTGGTGGCGGTGGAAGATGCCAACGGTAACCATCAGCGCTTTATCTACCACCCGCTGACCGGTTTGCCGCAATACATCATTGACGGCAACGGGCGGGTGTTTTACTTACATTTCGGCAATGTCGCCGATGCCGCCGCGCCCAAACTGCGCTTGTTGTCGGTATCGCTGCTCGATGCCCTGCCCGCTGTCGGCGAAGCCGCACAGATCGGCGCGGCATTGGTGCGCTACGAATACAGCAGTAGCGGCGATTTGCTGCGCGTGATCGGCCGCGACGGCGCGGTCAAACGCAGTTTTACCTATCAAAACAACCTGATGGTGTCGCACACCGATGCGGCGGGCTTAACCGCCTATTACGAATACAGCCATTACACTCCCACCGGCAAAGTGCTGCGCAATTGGACTTCGTTGGGCGAAGAATGGCGTTTCACCTATCACGACGGCTACACCGAAGTTACCGATGTCTTGGGGCGCACCGAGCAATACCATTACGACGATAACAACGAGTTGACTAAACGGGTGTTCGCCGACGGCAGCACTGTATTGATGGAACGCGACAGCTTGGGCCGTCTGCTCAGCCACACCGACGCCATGGGGCGCGTTACCCGTTACCAATACAGCAACGAAGGTCAAATCGAGACCATCGTCCGCCCCGACGGCGCCATGCTGCATTTCGACTACGACGACAGCTACCGCCTCATCCGCAAAAGCGATGCCGAAGGCCATTACGACAGCTACACCTACGACGAAGCCGGCAATCTGCTCACCCACACCGACCCGCTCAAACACACCACCCGTTTCGAGTATGCCGGCAACGGTTTGCTGTTGAGCGTTACCGACCCGAAAGGCAGCACCACCGAGTATCACTACGACCATAACCACCAGCCCGACCTGATTACCGACTGCTCCGGCTACCAAACCAAACTGGCCTACACCCCCGAAGGGCAGTTGGCGCGCATCACCGATGCCTTGGGCCAACACACCGAATACCATTACGACACCAACCGAAACCTCACCCTCGCCCTTTATCCCGACGGCAGCAAAGAAACCTTCCGTTATGATGCTGCCGACCGCCTGACCGCCCATACCGACGGCGAAGGCCACACCACCGCATACGAATACGGCCAAGACGGTTTGCCGACACAGCGTACCAATGCGCTGGGCCACACCTTCGGCTACCACTACGACCAAGCAAGAAGGCTCATCGGCCTTACCAACGAAAACGGCGCCCGCTACCGCTTCGCCTACGACGTGCTCGACCGTTTGGTGGCCGAAAGCGGTTTCGACCATAAACTGACCGCCTATCACTACAACGCCGGCAACGAACTGGTGCAGCAGAGCGAATACGGCGACGATGCCTCCGTAGCCGCCAAACTGATGGCGCAATACGGCGGCCAACCCGTTAAAAGCACAGACAGAACACCGCTTTCAGACGGCCTTAAAGACAAAACCCCGCTCAGAATCACCGAGTTCCAACGCGACATCTTAGGCCGTCTGAAACACACCCTTGCCCACGACAACACAGGCAACATTCAGGAAACCGCCTACCATTACGACCTTAACGGCAACCTCGTCCGTGCCGCCAACCGGCACAGCATCACCTGTTTCGACTACAATCCCAACGGTCAACTTATCGGCCAACACCAATGGGAGGTACCGACTAAAGAAGAGAACGCCCGCAACGGCCTGATCGACACCGACTGGCGCGACCCGCAGTACGATATGCTGTTCCAGCCGATTACCAAGAGTATCCACTATCATTACGACTTCAACGGCAACCGCACCACCACCGTCCTGCCCGACGGCAGACAAATTAATTACCTGTATTACGGCAGCGGCCACCTGCACCAAATCAACCTCGACGGCGAAGTCGTCAGCGACATCGAACGCGACAAACTGCACCGCGAAATCCAAAGGACACAGGGTGCCTTAACCAGCCGCTACGAATTGGACCCGCTAGGCCGTCTGAAAAAACAGATTGCCGCACTCGACAGCCTGTCTGAAAGCGGCAGAGGCAAAAGCAAAACAGCTGCGGGTTACAGCCAAACCGCGGTCAAACGCAGCTACGGCTACGACAAAACCGGCAACCTGCTCCACAGCAGCGACCAGCGGACGGGAACCACGCATTTCGAGTACGACAAACTCGGCCAGCCCCTGAAAGTACAAAACCAAACCTTTGCCTTCGACCCAGCCTACAACCTGATCAACGAATACGGAGAGCAGGTTAAAGACAACCGCATTGCCGCCTATAACGGTATAAAATTCATCTACGACGATTTCGGCAACACCATCCACAAAGAACATTCGGACGGCAGCACCCAAAACCTGTATTACGACCTGTTCGACCGTTTGGTTAAAGTGGAAACATTTAAGAAGAACGCCGAAACGGGAGAGTGGGATAAAGAAATTTGGACATTTGAATACGATGCGTTAGACAGAAGAGTAAGCAAAGGCCGTCTGAAAGCTGAAAACGGCAAAGATATTTTAGATAGTGAAATTGCCTTCCTTTGGGACGGCAGCCACTTGTTGCAGGAAACACATTCAGACGACCTATATACTTACATCTACACAGACCAAGATTCTTACGAACCGCTGGCGCAAATTCACAACTATACAAACACGGAAAGCGAAAGCAAACAGGAAATCAATTACTTTCATTGCGACCAAATCGGCATACCGCGTGAAATGACCGATAAAAACGGTAAACTGCTTTGGTTCGGCGAATACGACGCTTGGGGCAAACTGGTTAAAGAAACCAACGTAACGGGAAGCGCGCACCAGCCGTTCAGGTTGCAGAACCAATATTGCGACAGCGAAATCAGGCTGCATTACAATTTCTTCCGGTATTACGATTCTGATGTTGGACGGTTTGTTAATCAGGATCCGATTGGCTTATTGGGTGGAGATAATTCATACAGACTAACTCCCAATATTCAAATATGGATTGACCCATTAGGTCTTTGTCCTAAATCCACATTACCAAATGCTGATAAAGCTGTCATTGACCCTAAAAAAATCAAAGGATATGCCTTGAATACAGAACACCCAGTCGGTGGAAATAAAGCAAAAGTTTTTCAATCCGCGTTAGGATTTAATCAATCAAATGCAGATGAATTAATTGAGAAAATTCAACAAGGTGTTTGTGAAAACCCTGCAACTCTAGGCAAATGTGATGAACATGGTCAACGTTATACCGTTGATATTCCAATGACTGGTCCAAATGGAAAAACTGCCACAGTTAGGACAGGTTGGATAATTGATAGTGGAAAATCAATTCCGCGATTAACAACTACATACGTTTTGTAGTTAATTATTTTAAGGAAGTATCTGTGAAATATTCTCTTCTAGAAGTAGTTCAATTACAACAAGATTTCCCTAGATTTAATTTACGAAAGGGGGATATTGGTGCAATTGTAGAAGTTTATTCAAATCCTTATGAAGCATATGAGGTTGAATTTTGTGATAATGAAGGAAAAACAATTGCACTCTTAACTTTAAAGCCAGAACAATTGATGTCATTTTCTGGAACATAACATCATTCTTAGGAAACTTAAAGGATAAAAGTAAACTGACAACCTGATCCATAACACTAGCTAACGAAGAAGCACAACGCATTTCGAGTACGAAAAACTCAGTAAAATCATCAAAGCGTGCAACCGGCTGTTCGCCTTCGACCCCGCACACAACATTATCGACAGCCACGAGCGCAAAATACACGATAACCGCCTTGCCGAATACGGCGGCGCAAAATTCTTTTACGACACATTCGGCAACACTGTACACAAAGAATTTGCCGACGGAGAAACCCAAAACCTGTATTACGATGTCTTCCACCAGCTTGTAAAAGTGGAAACCTTCAAACACAATCCCGAAACGGGAGAATGGGTAAAAGAGACATGGCTGTTTGATTATGACGCATTGGGTCGCAGAATCAGTAAAGGCCGTCTGAAAAACGGCGGGCAAGTTTCAGACGGCCTCGAAGACGTTACCGGGTTTGTATGGAGCGGCAGCCGTTTGGTTCAAGAAATGTACGGCAACGGCAGATATACCTATATCCACACCGACCAAGACAGTTACGAACCGCTGGCGCAAATTCACAGCTACACCGATACGGAAGGCAAAAGCAGACAGGAAATCAACTACTTCCACTGCGACCAAATCGGCATTCCCCGCGAGATGACCGACAGGGACGGCAATCTGATATGGTTCGGCGAATACGACGCTTGGGGCAAACTGGTTAAAGAAACCAACGTAACGGGAAGGGCGCACCAACCGTTCAGGTTACAAAACCAGTATTGCGACAGCGAAATCAGGCTGCATTACAATTTCTTCCGGTATTACGATCCTGATGTGGGGCGGTTTGTGAATCAGGATCCGATTGGGTTGTGGGGTGATGATAACTTCTACACTTTTGCTCCGAATGCACAAGATTGGATTGATCCCCTTGGGTTAAAAAAGAAATCCTCTTCCCGTAAACCAAAATTTGTTTCTACAAAATCAACAGGAAGAACCAAGCCAAGAAATCGACTAGAAAGCAAAATAATGGATCAAGTGAAAAAACACCCTGAAAAAGGAGATGTTCTTATTGATGAAAGCCAGATAAAAGATAAGTGTTATGCAGGAAAAGGATGGAATAAAATGGAGCAAAAAGTAGATGGTGTGACAGTTCACTATATGGCAAGATTTGATCCTAAAGGGAAAATGAGCCATGTTACTGACTTTAAATTTAAGTGATTAAATATTTTATGAATAAATTTGTTTATAAAAATAGCTCTTTAGCTTCTCAACATTGGGAATTTTGTAATAAAGAAAAACTCCCGTTTATTACAATAAACTCTCTTGATAAATATTATAGTGAAATTTTCTATGATATAACTGATATTACTAATAATTTAGAAGAAATTTCAGAGTCTGTGAAAGAGATTTTTTCATTTTATAATAAATTTTTCTGCATGCCTGGATACATTACAGAAAAATATAACGATCAGTATTATTACTTTGAATTTCCCGTTCAAAAAGATCATGCTGAGTTTATTGCCAATCAATTATTTGATTATCTGCATAATCAGATTTCACCATAATAAAAACTTCAATAACCCGTTGGCGAAACCAACACCTCTCTACTTTCAGACGGCCTCCGAGACAAAACCCCGCTCAGAATCACCGAGTTCCAACGCGACATCTTAGGCCGTCTGAAACACACCCTTGCCCACGACAACACAGGCAACATTCAGGAAACCGCCTACCATTACGACCTTAACGGCAACCTCGTCCGTGCCGCCAACCGGCACAGCATCACCTGTTTCGACTACAATCCCAACGGTCAACTTATCGGCCAACACCAATGGGAGGTACCGACTAAAGAAGAGAACGCCCGCAACGGCCTGATCGACACCGACTGGCGCGACCCGCAGTACGATATGCTGTTCCAGCCGATTACCAAGAGTATCCACTATCATTACGACTTCAACGGCAACCGCACCACCACCGTCCTGCCCGACGGCAGACAAATTAATTACCTGTATTACGGCAGCGGCCACCTGCACCAAATCAACCTCGACGGCGAAGTCGTCAGCGACATCGAACGCGACAAACTGCACCGCGAAATCCAAAGGACACAGGGTGCCTTAACCAGCCGCTACGAATTGGACCCGCTAGGCCGTCTGAAAAAACAGATTGCCGCACTCGACAGCCTGTCTGAAAGCGGCAGAGGCAAAAGCAAAACAGCTGCGGGTTACAGTCAAACCGCCGTCAAACGCAGCTACGGCTACGACAAAACCGGCAACCTGCTCCACAGCAGCGACCAGCGGACGGGTACCACGCATTTCGAGTACGACAAACTCGGCCAGCCCCTGAAAGTGCAAAACCAAACCTTTGCCTTCGACCCCGCCTACAACCTGATTAACGAATACGGGCAACAGGTAAAAGACAACCGCATTGCGGCTTACAACGGCATAAAATTCTTCTACGACGACTTCGGCAACACCATCCACAAAGAACATTCGGACGGCAGCACCCAAAACCTGCATTACGACTTGTTCGACCGCTTGGTTAAAGTGGAAACATTTAATAAAAACGCCGAAACGGGAGAATGGGACAAAGAAGTTTGGGTGTTTGAATACGATGCGCTGGACAGAAGGGTAAGCAAAGGCCGTCTGAAAAACGGCGGTATGGAAACTATTGAAAACGTTTCAGACGGCCTAAGAGACAATGCTTGTCTGAATACACCAAACAGCAAAGATATTTTAGACAGCGAAATCACATTCCTGTGGGACGGCAGCCGCCTGCTTCAGGAACAAAATTCAGACGGCCTTTACACTTACATCTACACCGACCAAGACAGTTACGAACCCCTAGCCCAAATTCACAACTACACAAACACGGGAAGCGAAAGCAAACAGGAAATCAATTATTTCCACTGCGACCAAATCGGCATACCGAGAGAAATGACTGATAAAAACGGTAAGCTGCTTTGGTTCGGCAAGTATGATGCTTGGGGCAAATTAACCGAAGAAACCAACGTAACGGGAACCGCGCACCAGCCGTTCAGATTACAGAACCAGTATTGCGACAGTGAAATCCGGCTGCATTACAATTTCTTCCGTTATTACGATTCTGACGTGGGCAGGTTTGTTAATCAGGATCCAATTGGGCTGAATGGTTCAATAAATTCTTATACTTTTGCTTTTAATACGTCAAAATGGATTGACCCCTTAGGCTGGAGTTGTGATGCAAAAAAGGTAAAAGAATTAGCTAGTCGCTTAAGCCCAAAAGTTAAACAACGTTTTAAATGTGAAGATTTTGCAGATGCTTTGCAGAAAGAAATGGAAAAAGAAGGTATTAGTGGAGAAAGAGTAAAAGTTAAAACTCATTCAAATAAAGGAGCCTATGGAAATATTTGGAGTGATAAAGCAGGAGCAAATATTTCAGAAAATGGAATTCATCATGCGATTAAATGTGGAGACACTGTATTCGACAATATGAATCCAGGAGGCATTGAACATAATAAATGGGTTTCAGACCTTTTTTCACCAGGTGGACATAGTTTTTCATCAGTTTCTTTTTAAGAAAGATTAAAAATGCAAAATAATATTGTAAAACTTATTTTAGAAATAGAAAAAAGACCAATGATGTATATCGGGCACAATAGTATTTTTTGCTTAAAAGCTTTTCTAGATGGTTGGCATTTTAGAAATCCTAAGCATATAGATAATTCAGAAATACTTATAGAATTTACAGATTGGATTCAAGAAAAGTTCAACATTGATCGATATAGCGTTTCATGGGATAAATTGTTATTTTTCCTTTATCAAGATGAAGAGATAGCATTGAATAACTTTTTTTTAAATTTTAATCAATTTCTTCAAGAAAGAAATCAATAATTCGATACCTACTTTCATATTCATGCAGGTATCGAATCAGTAAACATCTATTAGGCTTCAACCCAACAAAACTCCAGGTTATCTAAAAGCGCAGAAGCACAATCCTGTAGACCAAATCGCAGCCGCCCAAGCCTGCCGCGATTCGCAAACCGAATTTATCCCCATACCGCCATCACTAACGGCACACGCATAAACCGATTGATTTCCAAACGCAAACCGCTTTAAGCAGATTACCGAAACAGGAGCATATTCATGGCCGTCAACAAAATCGCCCGTAAGAGCAGCAAGTTCCGCGTGGTTTTTATGGTGCCCGACTTCTGTTGGCCGCCCCCGCCCGCTCCGCCGCAAGTGCCGCCGATTCCCCTCCCTCTGTTCGCCGACCTCGGCGGTGCCCAAAACGTTACCGAGGACGTCAGAATCAACCGCAAGCAGGCTTTTGTCTTCAATGCCAGTAAAACCAATAAAACCTACGGCGACGAAATCGCCCTGCCCGGCCGCAAAGGGGTGATTTCCCGCACCGCCACCCAACCGGCCTGGCCGATGATGCATTCTTCTTCGGTTAAAATCCGCCAACGCTATATCGTCCGTGCCGGCGATATGTTCCATATGAACAATAAGTATAAGAAGCCGAGGCCCCCCAAACCGTGTATTTCTTGTAAGATGGCAGCGGCGGTCGGCCGCCCGGTCAATCCGATTCACGGGTTGAAATTTCTGGAGAACGAAACCGACTTTGCTTTCGAAGGCTTGATGCCGCTGGTATGGAACCGCAGCTATTATTCCGACCAAGACGGCACCGGCTGGCTCGGCGAGGGCTGGAGCATACCCGGCAGCCAACGCATCATCCGCGATGCGGCAGGCTTGGCCTATATCGATGACCAGGGGCGGCTGTTTCCGCTGCCGGAAGTGGACGAAGACGATGAAGAACCGGTGTTGTTCGAAAGCGAGCAAATCTGGTTTAGTAAGAATTCAGACGGCCATTATGTGATTGCTTCGTTGAATGGTTCTGTTTCGTTGCGTTTCGCGCCGCTGGCGGTCTCGGAAGACGATCCGAACGGCGACAGTTGCAGCCTCTTGCCGTTGGTGGCGGTGGAAGATGCCAACGGTAACCATCAGCGTTTTATCTACCACCCGCTGACCGGATTGCCGCAATACATTATCGACGGCAACGGGCGGGTGTTTTATCTACATTTCGGCAATGTCGCCGACGAAACCTCGCCCAAACTGCGCTTATTGTCGGTATCGCTGCTTGATGCCCTGCCCGCTGTCGGCGCAGCCGCGCAGGTCGGGGCGGCATTGGTGCGCTACGAATACAGCGGCAGCGGCGATTTGCTGCGCGTGATCGGCCGCGACGGCGCAGTCAAACGCAGTTTCACCTATCAAAACAACCTGATGGTGTCGCACACCGATGCGGCGGGTTTGACCGCCTATTACGAATACAGCCATTACACTCCCACCGGCAAAGTGCTGCGCAACTGGACTTCGTTGGGCGAAGAATGGCGTTTCGCTTATCACGACGGCTACACCGAAGTTACCGATGTCTTGGGGCGCACCGAACAATATCATTACGACGATAACAACGAGTTGACCAAACGGGTGTTTGCCGACGGCAGCGCAGTGCTGATGGAACGCGACAGCTTGGGCCGTCTGCTCAGCCACACCGACGCAATGGGTCGCGTTACCCGTTACCAATACAGCAACGAAGGCCAAATCGAGACCATCGTCCGCCCCGACGGCGCCATGCTGCATTTCGACTACGACGACAGCTACCGCCTGATCCGCAAAAGCGATGCCGAAGGCCACTACGACAGCTACACCTACGACGAAGCCGGCAATCTGCTCACCCACACCGACCCGCTCAAACACACCACCCGTTTCGAGTATGCCGGCAACGGTTTGCTGTTGAGCGTTACCGACCCGAAAGGCAGCACCACCGAGTATCACTACGACCATAACCACCAGCCCGACCTGATTACCGACTGCTCCGGCTACCAAACCAAACTGGCCTACACCCCCGAAGGGCAGTTGGCGCGCATCACCGATGCCTTGGGCCAACACACCGAATACCATTACGACACCAACCGAAACCTCACCCTCGCCCTTTATCCCGACGGCAGCAAAGAAACCTTCCGTTATGATGCTGCCGACCGCCTGACCGCCCATACCGACGGCGAAGGCCACACCACCGCATACGAATACGGCCAAGACGGTTTGCCGACACAGCGTACCAATGCGCTGGGCCACACCTTCGGCTACCACTACGACCAAGCAAGAAGGCTCATCGGCCTTACCAACGAAAACGGCGCCCGCTACCGCTTCGCCTACGACGTGCTCGACCGTTTGGTGGCCGAAAGCGGTTTCGACCATAAACTGACCGCCTATCACTACAACGCCGGCAACGAACTGGTGCAGCAGAAGGCCGTCTGAAAGAAAACAGAGGTGCTGAAACCCTTTCAGACGGCCTAAGAGACAATGCCTGTCTGAAAGCCGAGAACAGTAAAGATATTATAGATAGCAAAATTACCTTCCTTTGGGACGGCAGCCATCTGTTGCAAGAGCAAAATTCAGACGGCCTCTATACTTACATCTACACCGATGCAGACAGCTACGAACCGCTGGCGCAAATCTTCAACCGGACACACACAGAAGAAACCAAACAAAGTATCCATTATTTCCACTGCGACCAAATCGGTATCCCGCGCGAGATGACCGATAAGGATGGCAATTTATTGTGGTTCGGGGATTATTACGGTTGGGGTAA
This sequence comes from Neisseria canis, assembly GCF_900636765.1. NCBI lineage: Bacteria > Pseudomonadati > Pseudomonadota > Betaproteobacteria > Neisseriales > Neisseriaceae > Neisseria > Neisseria canis. Next base: position 862,267 of record NZ_LR134313.1, on the reverse strand, counting down.
GCTGAAGAGCGAAACCAACGTAACGGAAACAGCGCATCAACCGTTTAGGTTGCAGAACCAGTATTTTGACCTTGAGACGGGGTTACATTACAACTTCTTCAGATATTACGAACCGGACTGCGGTAGGTTTATCAATCAAGACCCGATTGGGTTATGGGGAGGAAGTAATTTTTATCAGTTTGCTTTTAACTCCCAAGTATGGTTTGACCCTCTTGGGCTAATGGCACAGCTTGTTAGACTTTTTGTAAAAATGCTAAGTAAGCAAGGAACTCGACCAGGTAAAGACTTTACTCGCGCAGGTAAAAAAGCAGTTAAACAGCAAAATGCAGCTGACAATAATGGAAAAATGATTTGTAGCAGGTGTGGAAAAGAAGTAGTTGAACCTCAAAGACATCAACGGGGAGTTACACCCCCAAAAAATGAAGCACATGTGGATCATATTATCCCTAAATCTAAAGGTGGCTCAGGAACTGTTGAAAATGGGCAAATACTTTGTAGAACTTGCAACTTACAAAAAAGTAATAAATGAGGAATTTTATTATGAAAAAAATTTTTTTTAAATTAACTATTAAAGATGGCTATCCACCAGTAAGTGAAGAAAGTATTTGGGGTGATAAAGTAGAAGATAATATTTTTAAAATTAAAAATATACCGTTTTACACTAAAGATGTTTCTTTTGATGATACTGTATCTGTCATAGAAAAAAATGAAAATTTATATTACAAAAAAACAGTTAAATCATCTGGAAATAGTACGATAAGGGTTATTTTTTTTAGTGAAGAAGAAATAGATGAATGTATTAGTCATTTTGAAGAAATGGGCTGTGATTATGAGAAATTTTCTTCAAATTTTATATCTATAAACATTCCAATAACATTAAATATAGAAATAGTTTTAAATTACTTAGAATATTTAAGTTCTAAAGAAATAGCAGATTATGAATACGGAAAAATTTCGCAATAAAAAATGTAGCAAGCGTAAGTTGAGCCTCGACCCAACCGAACCGTAAAACCGTCTGAAACAAACCCTTGCCCACGACAACAAAGGCAACATTCAGGAAACCGCCTATCATTACGACCTTAACGGTAACCTCGTCCGTGCCGCCAACCGGCACAGCATTACCTGTTTCGACTACAACGCAGGAGGCCAACTCATCGGCCAACACCGGTGGAAGGTACCGACCCAAGAAGAGAACGAGCAAAACGGCCTGATCGACACCGACTGGCGCGACCCGCAGTACGATATGCTGTTCCAGCCGATCACCAAGAGTATCCACTACCATTACGACTTCAACGGCAACCGCACCACCACCGTATTGCCCGACGGCCGCCAAATCAACTACCTTTATTACGGCAGCAGCCACCTGCACCAAATCAACCTCGACGGCGAAGTCGTCAGCGACATCGAACGCGACAAACTGCACCGCGAAATCCAAAGGACACAGGGTGCTTTAACCAGCCGCTACGAATTGGACCCGCTGGGCCGTCTGAAAAAACAAATCGCCGCGCTCAACAGCCTGTCTGAAAGCGGCAACGGCAAAAACAAAGTAGCAGCGGGTTACAGCCAAACCGCGGTCAAACGCAGCTACGGCTACGACAAAACCGGCAACCTGCTCCACAGCACCGACCAGCGGACGGGAACGACACATTTCGAATACGACAAACTGGGCAGAATCACCAAAGCGGGTGATGAACTGTTTGCTTTCGACCCCGCGCACAATATTCTTTCAGACAGGCATCGGGACAACGCAGTAAAAGACAACCGTCTTAAAGAATACAACGGCATCAGCTATTACTACGACGACCTCGGCAATCTGATTCATAGGGAACTGCCAAACGGCGAAGTACAGAACTATTTCTACGATTTGCACGACCAACTGGTTAAAGCGGAAATCTTTAAGAAAGACGGCACGAAAGAGACTTGGGCTTACCATTACGATGCCTTGGGTAGACGGGTTAGCAAAGGCCGTCTGAAAGCAAACGGTACCGAAGTTTCAGACAGGCATTCAACAGACCATGCCTGTCTGAATACACCAAACAGCAAAGATATTTTAGACAACGAAATTGCCTTTCTGTGGGACGGCAGCCACTTGTTACAAGAACAAAATTCAGACGGCCTCTACACCTATATCTATACTGAAGCAGACAGCTATGAACCGCTGGCGCAAATCCATGATTGGATGGATGTAGAGGGTGAGGCTAAACAACAGACCAGCTATTTCCATTGTGACCAAATCGGTATTCCGAGAGAGATGACCGATAAAGACGGTAATTTGTTGTGGTTTGGGGATTATTACGGTTGGGGTAAGCTGAAAAGCGAGACCAACATTAACAACGCCCACCAGCCGTTTAGGTTGCAGAACCAATATTACGATGAAGAGACGGGCTTACATTACAACTTCTTTAGGTATTACGAACCTGATGTAGGTAGGTTTGTGAATCAGGATCCGATTGGGTTGTGGGGTGGAGATAATTTTTATTCTTTTGCTCCTAATGTCTTAACATGGGTAGATATTTTAGGTTGGCACTCATCAGGATCTTGGGGAACAATGAGGTGTCAAATGAATAAAACGGGCAGTAATAAATTTAGAACATTTACGGGATATAGTTCTGGAGCGGGAGGGCAAGGAGCTAGACACCCCTTAATAAAAAGATTGTTTAAAAAACATAAAAAAGATGGGAGAAGTGGAAAATGCGTTGAAGCAGATATATTAAGTCAAATTGCTGATGAATTTAACCTTAATACACCGGTGGACTTAAAGAGATTTTTGACTAAACATAAATGCTCAGCCATTCAAGTTACAAGAAATATAGATCAAAAAGCTTTACCACCATGTCCAAACTGCGCACCTGCTGTTCATTCATTAGGAATTTAAATAGATGAAAAAAGTCCAAAAAAAATTTCATAAACAGATAAATAATAACGTAGAACGAGATGATAATATTGTCTTAAATAACATATTATCGGAGGGTTTGTTAGTTAATTATTCTGTTGTAGATGAAGTTAAAATATTGCTATTTTTTACTAAAAAATATGTAGTTACTCTAAGCGACAATTATCGTTTCTCTACCGATATTGAGTTTGCAGAAGGGTATTTGAATAAAAAAATTTCTTTAAAACAATTAAATCAACGTGAGAATTTAGCACTGAGATATTTAGATAGCTTAAATAATGAGTTCGAGAAAAGCATACAAGAATTAACATTATATTTTTTAAATGCTAACTTTCTTGATGGTGTTGAACAAGATCAAGATGTAGGCGGATTTCTTTATCTACTATCTAACGTTCAAAAAGATTTATGTAAAAAATTTTACGATTTTCTGAAAGAAACGTAGTTAAATTTACATTAAATCTAAAAAATTTTAGACGGCCTTAAAGACAAAACCCCGCTCAGAATCACCGAGTTCCAACGCGATATCTTAGGCCGTCTGAAACACACCCTTGCCCACGATAACACAGGCAATATTCAGGAAACCGCCTATCATTACGACCTTAACGGCAACCTCGTCCGTGCCGCCAACCGAGACACCGTAACCTGTTTCGACTACAACCCCAACGGCCAACTCATCGGCCAACACCGGTGGAAGGTACCGACCCGAGAAGAGAACGAGCAAAACGGCCTGATAGACACCGACTGGCGCGACCCGCAGTACGATATGCTGTTTTTAACGCAGACCCAAAGTATCCATTACCATTACGATTTCAACGGCAACCGCACCACCACCGTATTGCCCGACGGCCGCCAGATCAACTACCTGTATTACGGCAGCGGCCACCTGCACCAAATCAACCTCGACGGCGAAGTCGTCAGCGACATCGAACGCGACAAACTGCACCGCGAAATCCAAAGGACACAGGGTGCTTTAACCAGCCGCTACGAATTGGACCCGCTGGGCCGTCTGAAAAAACAAATCGCCGCGCTCAACAGCCTGTCTGAAAGCGGCAACGGCAAAAACAAAGTAGCAGCGGGTTACAGCCAAACCGCGGTCAAACGCAGCTACGGCTACGACAAAACCGGCAACCTGCTCCACAGCAGCGACCAGCGGACGGGTACCACGCATTTCGAGTACGACAAACTCGGCCAGCCCCTGAAAGTGCAAAACCAAACCTTTGCCTTCGACCCCGCCTACAACCTGATTAACGAATACGGGCAACAGGTAAAAGACAACCGCATTGCGGCTTACAACGGCATAAAATTCTTCTACGACGACTTCGGCAACACCATCCACAAAGAACATTCGGACGGCAGCACCCAAAACCTGCATTACGACTTGTTCGACCGTTTGGTTAAAATGGAAACGTTTAAGAAAAACGCCAAAACAGGAGAGTGGGACAAAGAAGTTTGGGCATTTGAATACGATGCTTTGGACAGAAGGGTAAGCAAAGACCGTCTGAAAGCTGAAAACGGCAAAGATATTATAGACAGCGAAATCACATTCCTTTGGGACGGCAGCCACCTGTTGCAGGAAACACATTCAGACGGCCTATATACTTACATCTACACAGACCAAGATTCTTACGAACCGCTGGCGCAAATTCACAACTATACAAACACGGAAAGCGAAAGCAAACAGGAAATCAATTACTTTCATTGCGATCAAATCGGCATACCGCGTGAAATGACTGATAAAAACGGTAAGCTTCTTTGGTTAGGCGAATATGACGCTTGGGGAAAATTAACCAAAGAAACCAACGTAACGGGAAGGGCGCACCAGCCGTTCCGACTCCAAAACCAGTATTGCGACAGCGAAATCAGGCTACATTACAATTTCTTCCGGTATTACGACCCTGATGTGGGTAGGTTTATCAATCAAGACCCAATTGGACTGCTTGGAGGAAATAATCTTTATCATTTTGCACCTAATAGGCAAGTTTGGATTGACCCTTTAGGTTTAAATCCTTTAGTTGGTTTAAATCTATCTAGTATGAATCGCCAACAGATTGCAGATGTTTTATCAAAATCAGAAAATATTTCATGGAGAGGTGGTTCACCTGATGGTAGATTTATGCAATGGAATTATACAGATACTGGAAAATGTGCTGTTAGGCTAGATCCTCCTGATGATAAAACTCCAAATGATCATGCACATTTATATGATAGACAAGGAAACTCTCTAGATATTAAAGGAAATATTGTAGATAGAACATCTCCCGATGCTCACATTCCCATCCTACCCAATTAGTTGTTGAAATATTTAAAGGCAATGAAATGAATATACATGATTTAAGTATTAGCGATTGTCCTATAACTAAAGCAATCATTAATAAAAATGAAATAGTTTATTATTTTTCAGAAGCTTACTCAAAATCTTTGAGGCAATACATTTCTAACATTACAATTAAAATTAAAGATTGGTCTAAGTTTAGTGGAAAGCATTTTATATCTAAATCACCTTTTGAAAAGCCATTGATAAAAGTTATTTTAGAAAATGAAATAGAACCTTTTGAATTAATACAAGAATTTTCTATAAAAAACAATGATATATCCTTTAAAGGATGCAGCTCTAAATCTAAAGCTTGGTTAGAGTACACTTTCCAAAATCCAAATATAGAAGTTATAAGTAATCCTTAGTCCACCAACGGCCAAACTGTTTCAGACGGCCTCAACGCCGTAACCGACAACCGCATCAAACACTACAACGGCATCAGCTATTACTACGACGACCTCGGCAATCTAATCCACCGCGAACTGCCAAACGGCGAAGTGCAAAACTATTTCTATGATTTGCATGACCAACTGGTTAAAGTGGAAATCTTTAAGAAAGACGGCAGTAAAGAGACTTGGGCTTACCACTACGATTCCTTGGGCAGAAGAATCGGCAAAGGCCGTCTGAAAGAAAACGGAGGTGCTGAAACCCTTTCAGACGGCCTAAAAGACCATGCCTGTCTGAATACACCGAACAGCAAAGATATTTTAGACAGTGAAATTACCTTCCTTTGGGACGGCAGCCATCTGTTACGGGAACAAAATTCAGACGGCCTCTACACCTATATCTACACCGATGCAGACAGTTACGAACCACTGGCGCAAATCCGTGATTGGACAGATACAGAAGGCGAGGCTAAACAACAAACCAGCTATTTCCATTGCGACCAAATCGGCATACCGAGAGAAATGACCGATAAAGACGGTAATCTGCTTTGGTTTGGGGATTATTACGGTTGGGGTAAGCTGAAGAGCGAAACAAACATAACGGAAACAGCACATCAGCCGTTTAGGTTACAGAATCAGTATTGCGACCAAGAGACGGGGCTGCATTACAACTTCTTTAGGTATTACGAACCTGATGCGGGTCGGTTTGTCAATCAAGACCCGATTGGGTTGATGGGTGGCAGTAATTTTTACCTATTTGCGCTTAATACTCAGGGATGGGTTGATCCTTGGGGCTTAGATTGTAGTAGCGATGCACAGGAACTGAGAAAAAATATGAATGCCAAAAATGTTCCTGAACCAAATTATAAGAACAGTGCACACCATATAGTGATGTCTAATTCAATGGACACAAGGATGGTTGCATTAAGAGAAAAAATGCAAACCATGGGGATAAAGATAAATGATGCTGCAAATAGTGTATTTCTTCCAACTTCAAGTGCAGTAAAAGATAAATGTAATCAAGATAACCCTGGAGCATGTAGCGCACATGCACATAGTAAAGTTCATACCAATACGTACAAAAAAAATGTTTATGATAGGCTAAAAGATATAAATGATCCCGTTTTGTTCAAAAAAGAGTTAAGAGCAATCGGTAGAGAACTTCAAAGTGGAACTTTTAGTATTTGAGCTTATTTATAATTTATTTGGGGCTGTCCTAGATAACTAGGGTTATTCAAAAGCATTTAAAATAACCCTTATGAAGCCGTTTAAGTCAGTATAAACAACACAAGCTAATCGAGCTGTTCGTTGCCGGCGTAACAGCTAGAACAGCAGCGGAATTAACAGGTGTTCATAGAAATACTGCCGCTTACTACTTTCATCGTCTACGTTTGCTGATTTATCAAAACAGCCCGCATTTGGAAATGCTCGACGGTGAAATCGAAGCCGACGAAAGCTATTTTGGTGGCCGTAGAAAAGGCAAACGTGGTCGCGGTGCAGCCGGAAAAGTGCCGGTGTTCGGGCTGTTAAAGCGAAACGGTAGGGTTTATACCGTCGCCGTTCCGAATACCGAAACGATCACCTTACTGCCTATTATCCGAGAGCAGGTTAAGCCTGACAGTATTGTTTATACGGACTGTTACAAAGCTATGATGTATTGGATGTCAGCGAATTTAACCATTTTCGTATCAATCACAGCGCACATTTTGCGGACAAGCAAAACCACATAAACGGCATTGAGAATTTTTGGAGTCAGGCAAAACGTCATTTACGTAAGTTCAATGGCATTCCCAAAGCTCATTTTGAGCTGTATTTGAAGGAGTGCGAATGGCGTTTTAACCACAGTGAAATAAAGTCTCAATTATCCATTTTAAAACAATTAGTAAGAGAGAATTTGACCTAGTTATCTAGGACAGCCCCATTTATTTTAAGGAGATCAATTTAAATGGACTTTGAAAAAATTGTAGAAGAATTTAGATATTTTGAGAAAAAGAACATTGAAGAACTAGTAAATGATATTTCTAATGATATAGAAAGATTTGAATTTTCAGCATTACCGCATTATGACATCCCTATTTATTCATTCCAGAGATTTGGTATAAAAAAAGGTGATTTATTGGATAACCCTCCTAAAAATAAAGATAATAAATTTGAATATTGCTTTGATAAAAATAATCGGATTATTTTAATTAAGGAATGGAGTAGCTTTAATAATTTTGATGCTCAATTTTTTTTCTACAACGAAAATAATGGTTCACTTCCTTTTAAATCAATTAGCTATTCTTATGATGGAGAATTATCTAATATAACATATTATTTTTATGAAAATAGCAAAATTGAATCATCAATTTCTGTCGGACAATATGGCTGCCGTAAAGAATTCTATTTTTACAATTCAAACGGGCTATTATCTACTGTAAAAACTCAACAGTTTGAATTAAATTTCAAGTTTATTAATGAATTAACACAAGAATTCACACATGACAACAATGGAACTTTAGTTGAAATTAAAAAAATATATGACAATGATGAAGATATTATATATAACAATAAATAAAATCTTGATGAAAATTAGCTAATATCCTATTATTCAAGTTTTTCTTGTCAACTATTGATAACATGACTCAACGATCAAGCATAACCCAAGACTGGTCATGTCTCACTTTCAGACAGGCTTAGATTCGAATTTCAAGTGCAACACTCAGACAGTAGAGGTTGGAACCGGTTTAAGAATAAAACACTTGGCGTTTCATAGCCAAGTGTTTTTCTTGGCCTATGGTTCAGTTCATCCTGAACCCTGCGTATCTCCCGATGGCTGATGTTGCGGAAATCGGTTTGTTTGGGGAAATATTGGCGGATGAGTCCGTTGGTATTTTCATTCAGCCCTTTCTCCCAAGAACGGTAGGGGCGGCAAAAATAGGTTTCTGCCTCCAATGCTTGGGCTATTCGGATGTGTCGGTAGAATTCTTTGCCGTTATCCATGGTAATGGTATGGACTCTGGCTTTATGCGCCTTCAATACCTTGATGACGGCGTTGGCAGTGTCTTTGGCTTTGAAGTTCTTCAACTTGCAGATGATGGTGTAGCGGGTAACCCGCTCGACCAAGGTCAGTAATGCGCTTTTCTGATCTTTGCCTACGACGGTGTCGGCTTCCCAGTCGCCGATGCGGGATTTTTGGTCGACGATGGCGGGTCGGTTTTCAATGCCGACGCGGTCGGGTACTTTGCCTCTGCTCCATGTACTGCCGTAGCGTTTACGGTAGGATTTGCCGGCTATTCCGAGATGCTGCCGCAAAGTGCCGCCGTTGCTTTTGTCTTGACGCAGATAGCGGTAAATGGTGCTGTGGTGGAGTGTGATTTGGTGGTGTTTGTGCAAATAGGCGCACACTTGCTCGGGGCTGAGTTTGCGGCGGATGAGGGTGTCGATGTGTTGAATCAGCCGGGAATGGAGCTTATAGGGCTTTCTTTTGCGCTGCTTGGTAAGCCGGCTTTGCTGTTGGGCTTTTTCGGCACTGTATTGCTGCCCTTGTGGGCAGTGCCGTTTGATTTCGCGGCTGATGGTGCTTTTATGGCGGTTAAGCCATTTGGCGATTTAGGTGACGGTGTGGTGGCGGGATAGGTATTGGATGTGGTATCGTTCGTCTTGGGTCAGTTGTGTGTAGCTCATGGCAATCTTTCTTGCAGGAAAGGCCGTATGCTACCGCATACCGGCCTTTTTCTGTTATGGAAAGTTGCACTTCAAATCCGAATCCGCCATTACCTTTTACTTTACTGTCAATCAAGTTAACTTTGCCGGTGTGTTGCCGCGTCCCGCCACTGAGTATCACAAATAATTTTATCTGCTATATTTCAACAGCTTACCATCCTACCGTCAAATGATATTCGCCCAAAATATCAGTCAGGCTGTCAAAAAGTTCGGCTTTAGGCGTAACGTTCCAGCGTCTGCCGACCTCCAGCTCACCTCGCGCCCCGTCGTTTTGGAAAAACACGCGCACAGGCACGGTTTGCGTTTGCATATCGGTAGCCCGGTAAAGCTGCAACACCGCGATAGCCGCTTCGATATCATGCTGCGGGTTGAAGCGCAATGTCAGATTGCGTGCAAACTGCTCGCGCGCCTGCTGCAACGTCATCACATTGTTGGCAATAATGCGCAAGCCGCCCTCGCCGCCATAATCATCGCGGCTGACCTTGCATTCCATAATCAACACCCGGTCGGCTTTTAATTCGGCGGAACCCTGCTCCAAAGCCTGCCCCGTTACCATCACTTCCACCCTGCCGGAAGGGTCTTCCAATGTTGCAAACACCAGCCGACCGCGCTTGCCCATCATGGAACGAACAGCCGTGGCAAAACCCGCCACCCTCACATTTTCCTGCGGTTTGAGCTTGTTCAGTTTAACCGGCGCAAACTGGCGCACTTCTTTTTCAAACGGCCCGAACGGGTGGCCGGAAAGGTAGAAGCCGAGCACTTGTTTTTCTTCAGCCAGCTTTTGCGCTTCTCCCCAAGCTGGAACATCCGCCAACTGCACGGCTTCAATCGCATCTTCGGCAAAATCGAACAGCCCGCCCTGATTGGCGTTGGCGGCTTTTTGGTCGGCGTTGTTCATGGCCAGGTCGATGTTGGCGAGCAGCATGGCGCGGTTGGGCTCGATGCTGTCGAACGCGCCGCCGCGTATCAGGGCTTCGAGGGTGCGGCGGTTCATGTGTTCTTTGCCGACGCGTTCGCAGAAATCGAGCAGCCCGGTGAATTTGCCGCCCTGTTTGCGTGCTTCCATGATAGAAGCTACCGCACCTTCGCCGGTGCCTTTGATGGCGCCGAGGGCATAGCGGATTTGTTTGCGGTTGTTGGGGGTAAACAGGTAATCCGATTCGTTGATGTCGGGCGGCAGAAATTCGATGCCGTTGGCGCGTGCGTCGTCGTAGAAATGTTTGAGCTGGTCGGTGTTGTCCAACTCGCTCGACATGGTGGCGGCCATGAATTCGGCGGGATAATGCGCTTTCAGCCATGCGGTTTGGTAGGAAATCAGCGCGTAGGCGGCGGCGTGCGATTTGTTGAAGCCGTAGCCGGCGAATTTTTCCATGTAGTCGAAAATTTCGTCGGCTTTTTTGCGGGAAATGGCTTTTTCTTCCGCACCTTTGGCGAAGATTTCGCGGTGTTTCACCATTTCTTCGGGCTTTTTCTTACCCATGGCGCGGCGCAGTAAGTCCGCACCGCCGAGCGAGTAGCCGCCGATTACCTGTGCGGCCTGCATCACCTGCTCTTGGTAAACCATGATGCCGTAAGTCGGCTCCAACACCGGCTCCAGCAGCGGGTGGATGTATTCAAACGCCTGCCCTTTCATGCGGGCGACGAAATCGGGAATGTTGTCCATCGGGCCGGGGCGGTAGAGCGATACGAAGGCAATCAACTCTTCAAATTTGGTGGTGTGCGCCGTTTTCAGCATTTTTTTCATGCCGGTCGATTCAAACTGGAAGACGGCGGTGGTGTTGGCATCGCGGAAGATTTTATAGGCGGCTTGGTCGTCGAGCGGAATGGTGTTTACGTCGATTTCTTCGCCGACGGTGTTTTTAATGTTTTCCTGCGCCATTTCGATAATGGTGAGGTTGCGCAAGCCCAAGAAGTCGAACTTCACCAAGCCCACGTCTTCCACGTCGCCTTTGTCGTACATCGACACGGGCGAGGCCGATTCGTCGGCCTGATACACGGGGCTGAAGTCGGAAATTTTGCCCGGCGCAATCAACACGCCGCCCGCGTGCATGCCGAGGCCGCGGGTGAGGTCTTCCAGCTTTTGCGCCAGCGTCATCAACTCTTCCGCGCCTTCTTCTTCGATCAGCTGGCGGATTTCCGGCTCCATTTCCATCGCTTTTTCAAGGCTCACGGGGCGGTTGGCTTCGAGCGGAATCAGTTTCGACAAGCGGTCGCACAGGCCGAACGGCAATTCCAACACACGGCCCACGTCGCGGATAACGGCTTTGGACGACATGGTGCCGAAGGTAACGATTTGGCTCACGGCATCGGCACCGTATTTTTCGCGCACATATTCAATCACGCGGCCGCGGTTGCTTTGGCAGAAGTCGATATCGAAGTCGGGCATGGAAACGCGCTCGGGGTTTAAGAACCGCTCGAACAGCAGCGCGTATTTCAGCGGGTCGAGGTCGGTGATTTTCAGCGCGTAGGCCACCAGCGAGCCTGCGCCCGAACCGCGCCCCGGCCCCACCGGGCAGCCGTTGTTTTTCGCCCAGTTGATGAAGTCTTGTACGATGAGGAAGTAGCCCGGAAAGCCCATTTGGATGATGATGCCCAATTCAAAATCCAAGCGTGCCTGATATTCGGGCATTTTTTCGGCGCGTTCCGCTTCGTCGGGGTAAAGCTGCACCATACGCTCTTGCAAACCTTCGTTGGAAAGCTGGGTCAGATAATCGTCGAGCGACATGCCGTCGGGCGTGGGGAACAGCGGCAAAAAGTTTTTGCCCAGCGTGAGCGTGAGGTTGCAGCGTTTGGCGATTTCCACCGTGTTTTGCAGCGCTTCGGGCAGGTCGGCGAACCGCTCGGCCATCACGTCGGGCGATACGAAAAACTGGCTCGGCGTAAATTCTTGCGGGCGTTTTTTATCTGCCAGCACCCAGCCGCCGGCAATGCACACCCGAGCTTCGTGGGCTTGGAAATCTTCACGGTTGAGAAACTGGGTCGGATGGGTGGCGACTACCGGCAAATCCAATTCCGCCGCGATTTCGACGCTGCCGGATACGGAAGCCTCCCATTGCGGGCGTTCGGGCAGGCGTTGCAGTTCGAGGTAAAAGGCATTGGGAAACCACGCCGCGTATTTTTGCGCCGCCGCTTTGGCCGCATCGGCATGGCCGTTCATCAGGTTTGCGCCCACTTCGCCGTAGTGTGCGCCCGATAAGCAGATAAGGCCGCTGTTGTCGCCTTCTGCCAGCCACGCCTGCCGCAGTTCGGCATGATCGACGTTGCGGTCTTTGCCCACATAGGCGGCGGTGAGCAGTTCGCTCAGGCGCAGGTAGCCGCTGTCGTTTTTAACGATGAGCATGGCGCGGAAAGGTTTGTCGGGCGCGGCGGGGTTTTCGATCCACACGTCCGCCGCCGCCACTGGCTTGATGCCTGCGCTGCGGCAGGCTTTGTAGAATTTCACCAAGCCGAAAGTATTCATCAGGTCGCTCACGCCCAGCGCGGGCAGGCCGTCTGAAACGGCTTTTTTCACGGCATCTTTGATGCGTACCGTGCCGTCGGTAATCGAAAATTCGGTGTGCAGGCGCAGGGGGATGTAGATGGGATCGGTCATGGCGGGAGGTGTTGGGAAACGTAAAAGGATATTATAACAGGGTTGAAATACAGCAATGCCTGTCTGAAAAAATCATCAAGACCTTTTTCAGACAGGCATTAGGCTTTCAGCAAATTGGTTAATAACGCTTGTGCTTATGCTTTTGCTCGACACCCAGCACTTGCCCGCTGGAAGCATCCACAATCACCTTGTGTTTCAAACCTTCGGCTAAAACGTCCACCTCATAGTGGCCGCCCGTATGATAGTTGTATTCAAACTCTACTTCTTTGGCATAGCCGCCTACTTTGGCAACGGCCGCAGCGGCGGCCTGCCCGCCCGACACCGGAGCAAACATGCCCAATGAGAAAGCCACGGCGCCCGCGCTGGCGGCAATGCCGAAAACAATCGCCAAAAACAAAGCAACACCGATTTCCCGTGTAACAGCCATAACAGCCTCCTTAAATATCGTTTACAGCCGACCGAATTCATTAATCGGGCTCCAATTTATCCCAATGGAATTAGCAGAAAATTAGGATGGCAGCGCAGCATAAAACAGCCCCACAGCTTAAACAAGCGCATTCGTGTAGAATATGCCTGTCTGAAAAGCAGCTTTGGGCTGCTGCGATATTGATGAAGAACACACTATGCAAGCAACCGTATATCTGGAAAACGACGAATACATCCCCCTGTGCGACTTACTCAAGCTCGCCGGTTTGGCAGAAAGCGGCGGTCAGGCCAAAGCCTTGATTGCCGCGGGCGAAGTAAGGCGCAACGGCGCGGTGGAAACCCGCAAAACCGCCAAAATCCGCGGCGGCGAAACCATTGAATTCAACGGCTGCACTTTGGAGATCTGCGATGGACACGACCCAGAAGCCTGAACAGGAATGCCTGTCTGAACCCCTTTTGCCCGAGCCGGTAAAACCCGAAGATTGGGAATGCTGCGGCAGCGAATGCGGCGAAGCCTGCATCCAAACCATTTATTACAATGAAAAAGCCGCCTACGACGCACAACAGCAGCGCCTGAAAGCCGCGCGCGCCGCACAATCTCAGGAAAGCAGCAAGCCGCATGATTGACCTGCACTGCCATTCCACCGTGTCCGACTGTGCCTTAAGCCCGGCCGAAGTGGTTCGCTTGGCCGCGCAAAACGGCTGCTCCATGCTGGCCTTAACCGACCACGACCACACAGGGGGCTTGGCCGAAGCTCGTGCCGAAGCGCAAAAACTCGGCATCCGCTTCATCAACGGCGTAGAAATTTCCGTAACCTGGCGCGGCCGCACCGTACATATTGTCGGCCTGGATTTTGACGAACACGACCCTACCCTGCAAACCCTGCTCGCCCGGGTGCGGCAAGGCAGGCAGGAAAGGCTGGCCGCCATTTCCGCAAAGCTCGAAAAAAAAGGCATAAACGGTGCTTACGAAGGCGCGCTGGCATTGGCAGCCAATCCTGAAATGGTATCGCGCACGCATCTGGCAGATTTTTTAATTGCCCGCGGCCACGTCAAAAACAAACAGCAGGCCTTTACCAAGTATTTGGGCGAGGGCAAACCCGCTTCGGTCAAACACGAATGGGCAGGTTTGGAAGAAAGCGTTTCCGCTATCCTTGGCGCCGGCGGCCTGGCAGTGATTGCCCACCCCATGCGCTACGGTTTTTCCGCCACCGCCAAACGCAACCTGTTTGAAACATTCAAAGCGCTGGGCGGGCAAGCCATCGAAATACACAGCGGCAGCTGCGATAAAAACGACCGCTTAAACTACGCCCTGCTCGCCCAACGTTACGGTTTGCTGTCCAGCACCGGCAGCGACTTCCACCGAGCCGGCGATTTCAGCGGCGGCATCTTGGGCGTTTGCCCGGAGTTGCCGGAAATCTGCCGACCGGTTTGGGCGCATTTCAAAATATAGCCGCCCAATCAAAATGCCTGTCTGAAACAAGCCGATGCTTTTCAGACAGGCATTTATCCATCACCGCGGCTTACGGCCTGATGTCGCGTTTTTTAATCAACACAATACACGCCAAAACCATTTGAATCCATGTCGAAATCAAGGTCATGTATTGGTCTTGCAGAATTTGGGTGAGCAAAGGATACACCGATATGGCATACACAATGATAAAGAAATCGTTGTTGCGCTTAGCCTGCTTATAAAACATCCAATGCACCGGCAGGAATACAATCGGTATGAAAAAGCCGAACACACCGAAATCCCTGAAATACACCTCATAAACCGTATAAAGATTGGTAGGGATGGGCGTAAACTGATAGCCCTTCACAATCGGCGCAGGCGGGTCGGTAAGACCTTGCGAAGAAAGCAGACTGAGCACAAAGCGCAAAGAATAGTCGCCGTAGTGCATGGTGGTCAGCTTGTCGAACAGCATGGATAAAGCCACAAAAGGCGCAACCAGATAGCTCTGCATACTGTCGACAAACCCCGCCACGTTTTCACTGAACGAAGCGTTAACCGAAGTACCTTTCGATGTTAACCAAGCAATCAGGAAGAACACGCACACCAACAAAGCGCCCAATACCGCAAGGGTTTTGGCTTTGATTTTGCCGCTTACCGCCAACGGAACGACAATCAGGATAAAAATCAGCAGGAAAAACGTCCGGCCCGTGGCGAGAAATGCGTAGCACAAGCCCGAAAACACCGTCAGCAGCGCGCTAAACTTGCTTATCTGTTTTTTTGTCGCGAAATACACCGCAACAGCAGAAGCCACAAACGACAGCGGCGTGAAATAACGCAAAATGCCCACGCTGGCGCCTTCCATATTAAAAGCATAACGCAGGCGCGTGTAACCGACGCTGGTAAACACGCTTCCGCCCGCCAGCTCCGTGGCTTTCAGATAAATCATCGGAACGCCCGCCAGCAGAATAAGCTGCACGATAAAAAACGTCAGCTTATTCACTTCGTACACCGACCGGGAAGCCGCACCGGGCAGATATGCAGGCGCGCGGGCAAACAGCATCACAAACAGCGCACAAAGCTGCACGCATATCTGAATCAGAAGGTATTCGGAAGAAACCGGATAATAAATATCCTGAAAGAAACTATAGGCGATGAAAATCGCCGACCACACACCGAAAAAGAGCGTGAACGGATTAAATGCCCCGAGTTTCCGGTATTTAGACACCAGAAACCCGATCAGGGAGACCAGAATAAGTAAAGTGAGCATATTGTTTTTATTAATTATTTAAGTGGTTAAACGATTTCTTGCCGATGCATTGTTTATGCATTCTTTATATTATTTAGCAATTTACTAACGGTTTTTAAATTTTAGCAGAAGCATTTAGTTTGACCGGCTATCGGAAACAATCGGTCTGATATTGATATAGCTGGGAAATTTATGCTTTTAGAATTTAAACTGCGGAAAAATCTGCACCGCTGCCACCCTATTCTTTACATCCCACACCCACAATCCGAACCGGCACCCAAGCCCCGAATGCCTGTCTGAAAATACCAATCCGGGCTGCCATTGCCCTGTGTTTTGCTTTACAATCAATTTCACAAACAGCCGATCAAGTTACTCAAAACCATACCGAACAGAATGATTAAAAAACTCATCAAACACTTTACCCCTCTGACCGCAGCTTTCCTCTCAGCCTGCACGCTCGTGCAATACCAGCCTTTGGCGGGCATCAGCGCAATCGACACCAACAAAGGCTACCGCCTGGAAAAAAACTGGGAAGTGCGCAACAACGACGACATCTATATGATTATGGTGTTTTCGGGCGGCGGCACGCGTGCGGCCGCTTTGGGCTACGGCGTATTAGAAGAATTGGGCAAACAGAAGGTGTGGTTTGACGGCAAGGAGCGCACCTTGCTTGAAAGCGTGGATTTGGTATACGGCGTGTCCGGCGGCTCCGTGCTGGCCGCTTATTTTTCCCTGCACGGCAAAGACGTGATTCCGGCATTTGAACGCCGCTTCCTCAAGCAGAATTTCCAAAGGCAAATAACCAAGCAGGCTTTTTCGTTGGCCAACCTGCCGCGCCTGACATCACCGGAATACGGCCGCGGCGACTTACTACAAGAACAGTTTGAAAACACCCTGTTCCGAAACGCCACCTTCGGCGACTTGGAAAAGCGCCGCAAAGGCCCGTTTGCCGTGATTTCAGCCACCGACATGTCAACCGGCCAAAGGTTTGATTTTACCCAAGAATACTTCGATTCGATGTGCCTGAACCTTTCCGAGCTGCGCATCGCACGGGCGGTGGCCGCGTCCAGCTCCGTGCCGCTGGTGTTTGCCCCCGTCACGCTCAACAATAACGGCGGCAATTGCGGCTACACCCTGCCCAAGCCTTTGCGGCAAGCGCTGGAAAGTGCCGATAAAGACTCCCTGCGAACCCTAAACAGGAAAGAAATCAGCAATATTTTCGAACGCTACAACAACAGTAACGCCCGCCCCTATATCCACTTAATCGACGGCGGCCTCACCGACAACCTCGGCTTGCGCGGGCTTTTGGATATTGCGGAAGCCTATTCGGATAAAAACCTGTATCAGCGCGTTATCGAAGAAAAAGGTGCCAGAAAAGTGATCCTCATCAACGTGAATGCGCAAAACCAAATCGACACCCAGATAGACCAAAGCCCGAATATTCCCGGCGTTTCCGATGTATTGAACGCCATCATCAACATCCCCATCGACCAATATTCGCAGGAGTCGCTGCGCCGGGTACGCTCTTTTGCCGACCAATGGAACGACACCGCCCGCAACGACTCCGACGGCCGTCATAAAGGCATGTATTTCATCAGCCTCAACCTGCGCGACTTACCTGAATCGGAATTGCGTAAAAGCGTGCTGAATATCCCCACCAGCTTTTACCTGCCGCACGACGACATCAACAAACTCAAACACGCCGCGCGGGAGCTTTTGGCCGCCTCACCGGAGTATGCGCGCCTGCTCAAAGCCCTGTCGGCCGACCCGACCGAGCATAAACAGATTTGGTTTCCCGATGATCCCGAAGAAGACAAGCAAACCAATTCCGCCGACACAAAATATGACGGCTTGTTAAAAAAACAGGTTAAGCCTTAAACAATGCTGTCTGAAAACAATCTGATACACCATACACAAACCCGACCAAAAGGACACACACCATGGCACAATTTTTCGCCATCCATCCCGACAACCCGCAAGAGCGCTTAATCAAACAAGCCGCCGAAATCGTGAAAAAAGGCGGCATCGTGGTTTACCCCACCGACTCCTGTTACGCCCTCGGCTGCCATTTGGGCGACAAAGACGCCATGGAACGCATCCTGCGCATCCGCCAAATCGATCAAAAACACCACCTTACCCTGATGTGCGGCGATTTGAGCGAGCTGGGCACTTATGCCAAAGTCGACAACAGCCAGTTCCGCCAGCTGAAAGCCGCCACCCCGGGCAGCTATACTTTCATCCTGCAAGCCACCAAAGAAGTGCCCAACCGCACGCTGCACCCCAAACGCAAAACCATAGGCCTGCGCGTGCCCGACAACAAAATCGCCTTAGCCTTATTGCAGGAGCTGGGCGAACCGCTGCTCAGCTGCACCCTGATGCTGCCGGAAGACGACGAGCCGCTGACCGACCCCTATGAAATCCGCGACCGCTTGGAACACTCGGTTGACTTGGTTATCGACGGCGGCTGGTGCGGCACAGAGCCGACCACCGTGGTGGACATGACCGACGGCGTGGAATTGGTTCGCGAAGGCAAAGGCGACAAATCACTGTTCGGCCTATAATGTCTGCCGTTCGGCAAACAATGCCTGTCTGAAAGCATGTAAGGTGCTTTTCAGACAGGCATTTGTACCTCTCTTCAATAAGCTTAAACCGAGTATGCAGGGCTGGGAATTTTCAAGTTGATTGGGCACATATCGTTAATCCACTTACATAATAACGATACCGTCATACTCGGGCTTGGCCCGAATATCGCCTAAACTTACCGCAACTCAAGATACTCGGGTCAAGCCCGAGTATGACGAGCGTACTATTTTTAAGTTGATTTACCATAGGCGTAAATACTACCCATAAAACAATGCCTGTCTGAAAAGCCGCTTACACGCTTTCAGACAGGCATTTTCCAACACCCTTGCTATCGGCCTTGAGTATCCTCCAACAGCGGTATCAGCTTATCTGCCAGATAGGCCGCTCCCGGCTCCGTGAGATGGCCGCCGTCCTGCGAAATCAAGCTGCCGTCACCGGTAAACATCGGGCAAGTGGCGAAATCTTTGCCGCAATAGAGCGACAAGAGGCTGCGGAATTTCTCGGCAGGCACGTTTTCACGCATTTTTTGCTCCACATCCACCGCCTCCTGCGCCGCAGGCTGGGTATAAGACAAACGCTTATCCGCAGGGACTTTCATGGCCACAACCGGAGAAGATTTACCGAAGTCTTTGATGCCGAATACTTTAACAGGCTTGCGGAAATCTTTTTCCATCTGCTCGATACTCGGGCGGATATACGGCACCACCCAAGCCTGCCACTTGCCGACCAGCCAGATTTCATCCGCTTCCTGCATACGCTGCTTCACTTTATCCGATTCAAACCAACCGATAGAATCGCAACGCAGGCGACGGATTGGAGGAATGTGGGCATCTTTGTCAAACGGCACGTAAATATTGCCGCATTCCGAGTTGATCTGCTTGGTTGAGAAACTGAAGCGTTTGTCCTGACCGGATTCATATATCAAATTCATAAAATCTTTGGCAAAACTGTCGCCCACCAAGAATATCTTACGTTTACCCTCTCCTTCGAACTCGACCAGTTTAGCGTCATCAAAACGCTTCGAATTGTATTCGCCCGCCCCGGCAACGCTGGACAGAATCTTTTGGTCGGCTTCGTTGTAGCGGTTCACAAAGCCTTTGTTCCACACAATAATGCCGCCGACTATGATGAAAAACACCGATGTAATCAAGGTAAAGGAAAACACGGTTTTTCTGGTCATCAGCTGCTTGTTGCGAAACGGTGTTTCGACCCACCTATAACTGATAGCCGATAAAATCACGACAAGGATTATGCTTGCATAAAGCCAACCGTGCCCCAACTGCATGTGGTTGATGTAAGCAAAAATCGGCTGGTGCCACAAGTACAGCGAATAGCTTGTCAAGCCCAAAAATACAAACAGTTTATTCGAAAGAAATTTGTGTACCCAATTGCCCTGCTGCGGTGAAACCAACACCAAAAACGTGCCGATAACGGGAACAGCCGCAGCAATGCCCGGGAATATGGTTTTATCGTCAAACGCAACGATTGAATAAACCATCATTGCCAAGCCGATTAAGGATACAACCGTACCGTTAAACGGATATTTTTCCACTATCCGGTTACGGATCAGCAAAGCGGCCATACCGCCCAACAACATTTCCCACGCCCGGGTAAACGGCAGGAAAAATCCGGTTTCAAAATGCAGGCGGGTCACATAATAAGAAGCTACTAGTGAAAGAACTAGCGCTACCACAAGAATCACTGCCAGATATTTTTTAAACCACTTGAATATGGCAATCACAAATACCGGATAAAGCAGATAAAACTGCTCTTCCACCGCCAAGCTCCAAGTATGAATCAACGGCTTTAACTCGGTCGCTGAGCCAAAATAGCTGCGCTCGCTCCAAAACAACACATTGGAAAGAAAAACCGGTATGGCAATCAAACTTTTACCGAAACTGATCAAATCGGCAGGTTGCAGCAAAAGATACGCAGGGAGAATGGAACACAGCATAATCAGCGACAAAGCCGGCACAATCCGGCGCGCCCTACGCTCGTAGAAAGTAATGAAGCTGAACCGTTTTTGTTCAACCTCGTCGAAAATAATGGTAGAAATCAAATAACCGCTGATTACAAAGAAAATATCGACGCCGACATATCCGCCCGACAAAAAGGGCAAACCTGCGTGAAACAGGATAACCGACACTACGGCAATCGCTCTTAAACCATCAATCTCTGATCGGTATTTCATAAAACCTCTGATTTTGCGTATAAATTAAATTTTTTTTCATTTCAATACCCCTTAATTTGAAAACAACAATTAAAATATTTTATTTTTCGCACAAAGCCGCTGTTTCCGGCCGATACGTTCAACCTCATAAACCTTAAAAAATAAAGGAAAATAATGTTTCAAGAGTTCAATCTGGCTAATTTCTTATTGGCCGTATTACCCGTTTTGCTGGCGATTACCGTGCACGAAGCGGCGCACGGCTATGCCGCACGCTATTGGGGCGACCGCACCGCCGAACAGCTGGGGCGGCTCACATTAAATCCTATAGCCCATATCGACTTGATAGGAACGATAATAGTTCCGCTATTTATGTTTTTATTTACGCCTTTCTTATTCGGCTGGGCCAAACCCGTACCGATTATTCCACGCCATTTCCGCAATATGCGGATGGGTTTGTTCACAGTGGCATTTGCCGGCCCTTTATCCAATCTGATTATGGCTTTCGGCTGGGGAGCGGTCATAGCGCTTGCGCCTTATGCCCCATCGGATTTCCAAACGCCTTTATCCGGCATGGCCGGCTACGGCATCGGCATCAACGCCGTATTGTTTGTACTCAATATGCTGCCCATCCTCCCGCTTGACGGCGGCCGGGTTGTCGACAGCATGCTGCCGCCGCGTGCCTCCGTGCAGTTTCAAAAACTCGAGCCTTACGGCATGTGGATTTTGATCTTCTTACTGGCTACCGGTTTGCTGGGCACGATTCTGACGCCGTTTACCAATTTCATTTCCTATTCCGTACTCAAAACATTCGGCATCTTCTGATTTGTCTTCTTCGATACATAGGCCTGTCTGAAAGATTTCAGACAGGCATTCTTTTTTATTTACGCCAAAAGCATAATCAAATATCATTAACAGACAAGCATCAAGCCACAACACAATGATTTATTTAACAATGATAAACAAAAAAACTATTCCATTCAACAACAGAAAAGGATTGTAATGATGAGTGATTACCAATGGATAAGCATCAACGGAGCAGAAAGCCGCAACCCTGAAAACAATTATTTCCAAACCAATAAGCAGCTATTGGAAATTACCGGTCAGGTTGCCCGCGGCGCACAGGATGTCAAAATTACGGCTTATTATTCCGTAATCAAGGCCAACAATGAAGTGGTTGAACAAAGCTACTCCCTGCCCGTTAGAAACACAGACATTAAAGAAGACGGCTCGTTCTCTGCCTACATTCAGGCATTAGGCGCCAACAAAGGCGAAATCCGGATAGAACTGGAGACCGCCGACGCCTCCGGCAACAGCATCATCACCAAAATGTCAGGTCAAATCAACGGCAACAATCAAGCTTTGGAAATTTTATCCGACGGCGAAGCCATGCAGCCGAACGACCGAGGCGTTTGGCACTCTTATTCGAAAGATATGGAAATCCGTGGCAAAGTGGAACCGGATAGCGGAGCGGCCTATTTAAAAATCGACTACGGGCAGCGGATTCCCCTGAAAGACCTGCTTGATGAAAACGGCAATTTTACCTACAAATTGGAAGGCATCAAAGCCGGAAATCACTCGGTTTGGCTCGAATCTATGGATGCCGACAAAAATACCGCCACCACAATTTACGACTTCAGCGTCGGTCGCAGGCCGGGCGGCGTGGTCTTGATTGACGAAGATGAAAACGTATGGACCGCCAAAGGCAAAGAAATCTCTGGCTCCCTGTTTCAGGAAATGTTTCACGAATCATTCGACCAGCCGCCCTACCTCAACTCGGTCAGAATCAACGATAAGCATGTTTCCCTAGACGAAGCCCACGAAATCGAAGGTGTCGGCACCCTTACCATCAACACCGACGGCAGCTATACTTTCGTCCCTCAAGAAGGCTTTACCGGCTTGGTACCCGATATTGTTTATAACTCAACCAACAAAATCCGCGCCCACACCCCGCTGGCCGCTGGCCCCGATTTCGACAGATCAATCTTATCCATACGCGTGAACGACACCGAAGACAACCCTTACGCCTACCAACTGAAAACCGGCGACAACAGCCGCGGCGAAAGCGCCGATTTACACGGCAATATGGGCAAAGACGTGTTAATCGGCGACATTCACAACACCGCCACCGTCGAAGTCGACGGCAAAAACATCATCTACACCGTTCAAGCCACCAACGACACCCTGTCCGGCAACAACGGCAACGACATTCTGTTTGGCGACAACATCAGCACTGCGAACTTGGGCTTTACCGCAGAAAACGGGAGCAGCGCATTCGAAGCCTTAAAAACCCACGTCGGCAACGAATTGGGCAGCAGCAGTGACGGTGCGGTCCGCTACTTTATTGAGGAAAACTGGGAAAAGCTCATCGACGGCAGCAGAAACGGCGGCAACGATTTCCTGCGCGGCGAAGCCGGCGACGACATCCTGATCGGCGGTGCGGGCAACGACAAACTTCACGGCGGGCAAGGCAAAGACAGCTATGTGTTCGTAACCAATAGCGACAGCGGCCAAGACACCATTGTCAACTTCAATTTCGAGCAAGACAAACTCGTGTTTACCGAATTGCTGGATCCTGAAAAACATGCGCTCGAATGGGATCAATACAACCAGGTGCTGCATTTCACCGGCACGCAAGACGGCCACACCTACCAAAACACCATCACATTCCAAGGCATCGAATCCGATATCGAACTGGACGACATCTTAAAAGTCCAACAAGTTTTGGGTTAACCAAAGCAGCCGGAGCCGTTTAAGCTCCGGCTTTTCGCATTTTCAGACAGGCATTCCCGCTCCTTGCTATAATCCCCCCATCCTGTTGAACCTTACCGCCATGCCATGACCGCCCTATCATCCAACCCCACCATCGCAGCCATCGCCACCGCCCCCGGCCGCGGCGGCGTCGGCGTTATCCGCATTTCCGGCAAAAACCTGCTGTCTTTCGCACAAGCCGTGAGCGGCGGCAAAACACCCCAACCGCGCACCGCACTCTACACCGACTTTTTAGATGCAGACGGCCAAACCATCGACAGCGGCCTGCTGCTCTATTTCGCCGCCCCCGCCAGCTTTACCGGCGAAGACGTAATCGAACTGCAAGGCCACGGCGGGCCTGTGGTGATGCAGATGCTGCTTGCACGCTGCCTCGCACTGGGCGCGCGCATGGCAGAACCGGGCGAATTCACCAAACGCGCCTTTCTCAACAACAAACTCGACCTCGCCCAAGCCGAAAGCGTGGCCGACCTAATCGACGCATCCAGCCAATCCGCCGCCCGCATGGCCGTGCGCTCGCTCAAAGGCGCCTTTTCCCGCCACATACACGACTTGGTTGAAGACTTGATTACCTTGCGCATGCTGGTAGAGGCCACACTCGACTTCCCCGAAGAAGACATCGACTTTCTCGAAGCAGCCGATGCCAAAGGCCGCCTGCATGCCTTGCAGGAACGTTTGCAAACCGTGTTGGCCAGCGCCGAACAAGGCGCCATTTTGCGCGAAGGCATGAACGTGGTTTTGGCAGGCGCACCCAATGTCGGCAAATCCAGCCTGCTCAACGCACTCGCCGGAGATGACATTGCCATTGTTACCGACATCGCCGGCACCACCCGCGATACCGTTCGGGAACAAATCACTCTCGACGGCGTGCCCGTGCATATTATCGACACAGCCGGCCTGCGCGACACCGACGACATCGTCGAACAAATCGGCATAGAACGCAGCCAAAAAGCCGTGCGCGAAGCCGACGTTGCCCTAATCCTGATTGACCCGCGCGAAGGCATCAATGCCAAAACCCGCGGCATCTTGGAAAGCCTGCCTGAAAACCTGAAAAAAATCGAAATCCACAACAAAACCGACCTCTCCGGAGAGCCGGCAGGCATGTTTTCAGACAGGCATTCGGCCTTGAGCGGCGCCGACACCTTAATCAAGCTTTCCGCCAAAACCGGCGAAGGCTTGGATTTACTGAAACAAGCCCTGTTGCAGGAAATCGGCTGGCAAGGCGAAAGCGAAAGTCTGTTCCTCGCCCGCAGCCGCCATATCAACGCACTGCACACAGCAAAAACCGAATTGGAAAACGCCGCCCTCTGCGGCAACCACCAAATAGAACTGTTCGCCGAACACCTGCGGCTTGCCCAAGCGGCATGCAGCGAAATCACCGGCGAATTTACCGCCGACGACTTACTGGGTGTGATTTTCTCAAGATTCTGCATCGGAAAATAACACCTGTTTACTTGCCACAACGAAAGGAGACTCAATGAAAACCATCAGCCTGGCCCTTATCACCGGCCTCTTACTCGCCGCCTGCACCCAAACCGGAAACTCCGGCAATACCCAAGCCTACGGCGAAATCAAAGCAGGCGTAGAAACCTCGCATACCAGCCATTAAACCGGCAGCAGCTTGAGGAAGCACAAACAGCAATGCCTGTCTGAAAGAAGGTTTCAGACAGGCACCAATCCTCACAAAACCAACCAAATCAGCAGCAAAACAACAAACATAATCATGCTGCTGATCACAACCATTTTCCAGTCGTTTTTAATCTCATGCCGCGACTTAACGCGCTTTGTGGCCCGCACATAAAAAAACGGACTGAGCAAAATGGAAACGGCGGAAATCAAAATGATTACCGCGTAATAAATTTTCTCCGGCGGCATAACGGCATACCTGCTTGGCTTCAACGAACCCCATTATACTTCTTTAACCCGCCGCTTCGTATGAAAACACCAAAGCCCGCAAAGGCCACCGCCCAACAGGCCTGTCTGAAAACATAGTTTTATAAATTCAAACAGCCGCACCCTTTTTCCATGAAAGAATGCCGGCCGCACTTTATTGACCGAAAGCCTTTTCAGACAGGCATTATTGGATTTCCAATTCAGGAAATGATTTCACCAAATCATCCACCGCTTTCACACGAAGCAAGAAATCCTCCAGCTTGCCCAAAGGCAGCGCACTCGGGCCGTCGCATTTTGCATCATCCGGATTAGCATGGCTTTCCAAAAACAGCCCGGCCAAACCGGTAGCCATACCTGCCAACGCCAAATCCAACACCTGGCTGCGTCTGCCGCCCGAAGCCGCCGCACCCGACTCCCGCGTTTGCAGAGAATGCGTCACATCAAAAATAATCGGCACATCAGGGCAGGTTTTCTTCATCACACCAAAACCCAGCATATCGACCACCAGATTATCATAGCCGAAATTGGATCCGCGCTCGCACAAAATCAGCCGGTCATTACCCGCTTCTTTGAATTTTTCCACAATATTTTTCATCTGCGAAGGGCTTAAAAATTGCGGCTTTTTAATATTAACCGCCTTACCGGTTTTCGCCATCGCCACCACCAAATCGGTCTGGCGCGCAAGAAAAGCAGGCAGCTGCAATACATCCGCTACCTCAGCCACCGGCTCACACTGCCACGGCTCATGCACATCGGTAATCACCGGCACACCAAACTCTTTTTTAACCGCTTCAAAAATCTTCATCCCCTCATCCAAGCCCACACCGCGAAAAAAATGGATTGAGGAACGGTTAGCCTTATCGAAAGAAGCTTTGAACACATAAGGAATCCCCAGCTTGCGGGTAACCGCCACATAATGTTCACAAGCTTTCAACGTGGAATCCAAATCTTCCAATACATTGATGCCGCCGAAAAGAGTGAAAGGAAGGTGGTTCGAAAGGGAAATATTGCCGATGTTCATTAAGAATCCTTATATGTGATGATAGATGCTTGATGTTGCAAATTATAAGACAAAGTAATAAGGCAGGAAAATTCAGACAGGCATAGCTACTCTAACACATTATTTTTGAAAAATCCGTTTATATGAAACGGGATTAGATGTAAGAAATCCTCGCGTTGTTTACACAACAGATTGAGAAAAATAAGCCTGTAAAACCTCAAAAGGCGTATCGCCCTTCAAGCCCTTATGCGGCTTAACCGTATTATAAAAATTCACAAAACGGCACAATTCCTTCTGCCTGTGTTCCGAATCCATAAACGGAACTTTGTCATGCCACATTTCCATCAGGGTGCGGATTACCCGTTCTGCCTTACCGTTGGTCTGCGGTCGGGCAATACGGGTAAACTTCTGGTTGATGTTGTTCTGCACACAGGCAACCGCAAACGGATGCGACGCATTGCCACGGTATTCCATGCCGTTGTCCGAATAGGCGCATTCGATGGTATAAGGACAACAGTCAATCACATCACGCAAAAGGAACTTGGCCGCACTAGCCGCTGTACGGTCGGGCAAAATGGCCGCATACAGTTCGCGGGAATAGTCGTCAATGGCGACAAACAGGTAATCTCTCGAGGCGGTTGCTTTTTGGTTTTGCAACAAAGGCAGTCGTTTGGTGTCGAAATGCACCATTTCGCCGGGATAGGATTTGTTGTAGCGTTTGGCCTGTTTCTTGAGCTTTTCTTCGATGTTTTTTCCACTTTTGCCAAACGCTTCATTCCGTATTTGGCCTGTTTGAAACGGTTGTTGGTGCTGTTTTGTGGTGCGAGCAGCTGCAACCGTGCGGCCTTTAGGATGCGGTAAATGGTAACCCTGCTGACTTGGTATTGCCGGGCCAGTGAGGTAACGGTGATTTTATCCTGCGTATAGGCGCGCCAAACGGCTTGGCGTTGGTGCGGGGTAAGGCGGGTGTTTTTATGGATGTTCATGGCAGTATTGTCTTTCAAATACTGTAAACAACGCTAGAGTTTCTTACAATTAAGATTAACTCATTGCCTAAAAAATAGAGACTAAAAAAACAAAAAAATGTGAATTCTTCATTTTTTTCTGTCAGTTGATATTTGTATTGGGTATAATACTCAAGGTAATTAATGAAATGTCATTTTATTAATTTTAATTATGGGGAAATATAAATTGAAAGTACTCACGGTCTTTGGAACCAGGCCTGAAGCCATCAAAATGGCGCCTTTGGTAAAAGCCTTATCAAACACTAAAGAATTAGAATCTAAAGTATGCGTTACAGCCCAACACCGCCAAATGCTGGATCAAGTATTGAACTTATTTGAAATAAGCCCTGACTATGATTTAAATATCATGAAACCAGGGCAAACTTTGCATGGCATCACAACCGATATATTGCACGGTTTAACACCTATTCTAACGGAATTCCGCCCGGACTACATCTTAGTGCATGGCGACACCACCACCACATTTGCAGCAAGCTTGGCAGCTTTCTACCAAAAAATTCCAGTAGGCCATGTTGAAGCCGGTTTGCGTACCCAAAACATCTATTCCCCATGGCCTGAAGAAGCCAATCGATGTCTAACTTCAGTGTTAAGCAATCTGCATTTCGCACCTACCGAACAATCAAAAACAAATTTATTACAGGAATATGTTAATCCGGATAAAGTAGTTGTAACAGGTAATACCGTTATTGATGCTTTATTAATGGTTAAAGAAAAATTGCAGCAGCCGGAACTTAAATTGCAAATGGAACACCTTTTTCCATTTACAAAAAATGATCAACCCATGATTTTAGTGACTGCGCACCGCAGGGAAAACCATGGTTCGGGCATACAGAATATTGGAAAAGCTGTTGCAAGTTTGGCTGAAAAATATCCAGATATCCAATTTGTATTGCCTTTACACATGAACCCGATGGTTCGGCAACCCTTGTTGGAAATTCTTTCCAACAAGAAAAATGTCCACTTAATTGAACCGCAAGACTACCTCCCCTTTGTCTATCTAATGACAAAATCAAAAATTATTTTGACAGATTCCGGCGGCATACAAGAAGAAGCCCCTTCACTAGGCAAGCCTGTTCTTGTGATGCGCGACACAACAGAGCGACCGGAAGCAGTAGAAGCAGGCACAGTTAAACTGGTAGGTTCCGACTCAGATAAAATTGTCAAGAAATGCACAGAGCTGTTAGAAAACGAAGATTCATATCGAAAAATGGCAGAAGCAAATAATCCTTACGGAGATGGAAAAGCGTCAAGTAGGATTGTAGAAACACTATTAAGATATTTATAACAAAGATTCAATTTTTAGTTTCATCCATATTATGAAACAATCAAAAATTTGCCAGGAATAAATAAAATGCAATATCAAACAATTTCAGTTATTGGTTTGGGTTACATCGGTTTACCCACCGCGGCAGCCTTTGCACAACACGGGGTAAAAGTCATTGGAGTAGACGTTAATCAACACGCCGTCGATATCATCAACCAAGGCAAAATTCATATTGTAGAGCCGGATTTGGACACTGCCGTACATGAATGCGTGTCAAAAGGAATGCTGAAAGCAACACTTGTTCCAGAACCTGCAGATGCTTTTCTAATTGCCGTTCCCACTCCTTTTAAAGGTTCAAATTACGAACCCGATCTCAGCTATATTGAAGCAGCCAGTAAAGCCATTGCGCCAGTCTTGAAAAAAGGCAACCTCGTTATTCTCGAATCAACCTCGCCCGTAGGAGCAACAGAGCAAATGTCTGAATGGTTGGCAGAAGCACGCCCTGATTTAACTTTCCCCCAGCAAGCCGGAGAAAGCTCAGATATCCGTATTGCTCACTGCCCCGAAAGAGTGTTACCCGGTCAAGTAATGCGTGAACTAATCGAAAATGACCGCATTATCGGCGGTATCACACCTAAATGCTCCGATCAGGCTGCTTCTTTATATAAAATTTTTGTCAAAGGCGACTGCATCGTTACTAATGCCCGCACTGCTGAAATGTGTAAGCTTACCGAAAACTCTTTCCGCGATGTCAACATAGCTTTTGCCAATGAACTCTCTATTATTTGCGATAAGCTAAACATCAACGTATGGGAATTAATTATTCTTGCCAACCGACATCCCCGCGTCAACATATTACAGCCTGGTTGCGGCGTAGGCGGACACTGTATTGCTGTTGATCCATGGTTTATCGTCAATAAAACTCCCGATGTGGCCAAATTGATTCACACCGCCCGCCTAGTAAACGATGGAAAACCCGAGTGGGTCATCAATAAAGTAAACGATGCCGTCATTGAGGCCTTACAAAAAAATCCCGATAAAACCCTAAGCGACATCAAAATTGCCTGCCTAGGCCTAGCATTCAAACCCGATATTGATGACTTACGTGAAAGCCCGGCATTAAAAATTACTGAGCAGTTAGCTGAAAAATACCCAAATCAAATTTTGGCAGTTGAACCAAATGTAGCAGTTTTGCCTGAAAAATTACTGGCTAAGAATATTGTTCAGATTGATTTAGCAGTAGCCCTATCAGATGCCGATGTGCTGGTGGTATTGGTTGATCATAAAGAATTTAAAGCCATTCAGTTTGCATCCCTAAAAGCGGTTGTGGTAGATACTAAGGGAATTTTGTAATCAACAGGATTAAAACTATTATTGAATCAAAATAGCACAAAATTCAGGTTGCAGATAATATCGAATCAAGATAAGCGGTTTAAATAACTTATAGATTTTCTGTTTAGATAACATGTAAAAATGAAAGCAATTACATCACATTAGGAAATAAGCTGGCTATGAATAACAAGGAGTTAGAAGGTATAAAATCCCGCATCAAGCAGGAAAATACATACCTTGATGATGCACAACTGGAAAAAATCATCAAGGTATTTAATCGTCTATTAGAAGACACTCAAGCAGAACAACAACAAAAGATTCATCAATTAGAAGATGAGTTATATCACTTGCGTATCGAAAAAAGCAAATATCAGCTCTTATTAACCCAACGTTTTCAAGATAAGCACAATCAAACCATTGCTTACCAATTTGGGCGTTTGATATTGGATTTCCTTCAACATCCAATCCGACACTTCATTACACCCAAAGCCTTATTATCCATTTATGCAGAGCATTTGACCCGCAAGCAGAAAAAACACACGTTAACTTCGTTTGAAAAAAGATGGGTCAAATGGTATGAACCGTTTTCCACTAAAAAAGTGGTGGATGATACTTTTGAAACATTGGTAAACACCCCTGTCAAACCTCTTGAAGAATCAGCTATTCAAAAAACGGCTCATCATTCTAAGCAAAAGCGTAAAGCCTTTAAGCTCAATTTTGCTCATAAAACCGCGAAAGACTTAAAAGTAGCTGTTATTTTGGATGAGTTTAGTTTTAACTCATTTCAAAACGAATTCACCCCAATCATTATTACACCTAATAACTGGAAGGCAGTTTTTTCGCAACAAAAACCCGATCTGTTTTTTTGCGAATCCGCTTGGAGTGGCACAGACAGCGTTACACGTCCATGGAAGGGCAAAATCTACGCTAGCGTAAATTTCCAAAAAGAAAACCGCACTGAATTGCTTGAAATCATCGATTATTGCGATAAAAACGGCATTCCGACAGTTTTCTGGAACAAGGAAGACCCAACCCATTATCCCGACCGTGTTCACGATTTTGTCAAGACGGCCTGTCTGTTCGACTTTGTATTTACCACAGCACAAGAATGCGTAGAACTGTATCAAAAAGAATACGGTTTAAAAAATGTATACGCCCTACCGTTTGCGACTAATCCTGCGGTTTTTAATCCTATTGATAATCCATCTGTACCACGTACTGAAAAAATAGTATTTGCTGGAAGTTGGTATGCAAATCATGTTGAGCGTTCCAAAACAATGTATCAATTATTTGACAGTTTGATTGATAGTGGTTACGAACTGGAGTTTTATAACCGCTATTATGGTGATAATGATCCAAATCATTTAATTCCTGAGCAATATCAGGAATATGAAAAGCCAAGTGTTTCCAATAAAGAAACAAGCAGAATTTATAAATCTAGCTTATTTGGATTAAATTTAAATACAGTAGTCGATTCTGACACGATGTTTGCTCGTCGCGTATTTGAATTGATGTCAAGCAATACCTTAGTTTTGTCAAACTATTCCAAGGGAATGGATCGTCTTTTTGGCAAGAATGTCATTTTTTTAGATACAGAACCAAACAGGCTGAAAGATTTGGACAACCAAACCATTGAACGTATTCGTGAAGAAAATCTGAATAATGTTTTGGCAAACCACACTTATCAAAAACGCTTTGAAACCATTTTAGATACAGTAGGGGTAGTGTATAACAAACAACTGGAGAAAGTAACTTTAGCTGTGAAGGTAACGGGGAAATTGCAGTTGAAAGCTGCCATCCGTCTTTTCCAACAAAAGTTCAGCCATCCACAGTACCGCTTACTTGCTGTACTTGACGATAATGTTTCCGGTTTGGAGTCTGCGGAGCTATATACCGATTTTAACTACGGCAAGATAAACGTGCTAGCCGAATCATATCTTTTGCGTTATGGCAAGCAGAATACTCAATATCTCGACACCCCGTATTTTGTTTTAACGGATAATTTGGAAGTATTAAATCCCTCTGTTGTCGAAAAAGCCCTATTGCACAGTAGCTATCTTTCTGATGGTTATATCGCCTTAACGCCGCATAAAAACCAAAAATACATCTTTGAATCAACAATGAATATGAACCATATTTTTGCCTCAGCAAAAAAATTTTCAGAAGCGGTTAAATATTTTAAGCAAGCCGTTGAATTGCCTGTTTACTACATCAACAAACACGAGGGGAAATGATGGATATCAGCATTATTGTTCCTTGTTACAATGCAATTGGAAAAATAGAAGCCTGTATCGCTTCTTTACAGAAGATTGAATATCCCGCTTCACAATATGAAGTGATCTTTGTAGATGACTGTTCTACCGACCACACCTTGTCTCATTTAAAAGAGCAGGTTGCTTCGCAGTCAAATTGGAAAGTATTACAAATGCCGCAGAATAGCGGCTCACCGTCTGAACCGCGTAATTTAGGCGTATCTCAAGCGGTCGGAAAATATGTTTTCTTTTTAGATTGTGATGACGAAATTCTCAGCGATACTCTGAACATACATTTTCAAACAGCAAAAGAACATAATGCTGATATTGTTCGCGGCTACTTAATTGTTGACGATGGAAATAAGCGGAGTATTGCTAATCGTATTCAAGGAAATATCTCAGGTTTGGATAAACGGGGCATGATCGAAACAATCATTAGCAAACAAAGCACCACCGTACCCAGTATGATCAAAAGAGAGTTGCTTAACCAAAATCAGATTAAATGGCGTTCTGATTTGAGAATAGGTGAAGATACTCTGTATTTATCCGATGTGTTTTCAGTTGCGGAAAATATTGTCTATATCGATCACCCAACATTTGTTTACAACAAAAAAATCAATGAAGAAGCCTCGTCTACCCAAAATTATGGCTCCCGTGAATTAAAAAACCATATAATAGTATGGCAAACCGCACAAGAAAAATTATCCAAACAAGGTGTGGATTATTACCAAATCCGCTTACAGGTAGGCTTACAGACAGCAATTCAGTCTATGATTACCTACAACCGTTTTGATATTAGCGAGAGCGACTTTATCGAATTGGCGGATTTTATCAATCAACAACGCCGCTTGGTTGAAACCTTTAATTATAGTGAAAGAATTAAAAGCGTTCTGAACGAAATTTATAGTCAAAACTACAACGGCTTTTTGAACGCTATCAAACAGCGAATGGTTGTGGCAGGCTATGATTTAAAATTTATCAAGCCCGTTTTACCGACTTTGGAACAGTTCTACCAAATCCGCATAGACGAGTGGACAGGACATAATGCACACAACGAACAACACAGCGAAGATTGCCTGCAATGGGCTGAAATCATCTTCTGTGAATGGATGTTGGGCAATGCTGTTTGGTATAGCCAGCGTGTCAGAACCAATCAGAAGCTTTTTATCAGAATGCACCGTTTTGAGCTGACAACACAATGGTTTAAACAGATCGACTTTACCAAAGTCAACCGAGTTTTTGCCGTATCACTCTATTTCTTTGAAAAATTAGTTGAATACACCCGTATTCCGAGAGCTCAAGCCTGTTTATTGCCAAACTACTTGGATAGCGAAAATTACGAGCAGTCTAATAACAAAGAAAAGCTCTTTAATCTTGGTATTATCGGTATTCTGCCTTCCCGAAAAGGCTACCTGAATGCCTTAAAAGTATTAAAACAATTAGTGGAAACAAATAAAAAATACAAATTGTTTGTGTATGGAAAAATGCCCGAAGATCTATCTTGGGTAAAAAACAACCAAACCGAGATGGCATATTTCGACGAGTGCAAGCGGTATATTCAGCAAAATAATTTGCAAAAATCCGTTGTAGTCAAAGGCTGGGTCGATGTCAGAACAGAATTAAAAGATATCGGTTTCATATTATCAACCAGCGATAATGAAGAAATTCCCGAAAGTTTCCACATCGCACCGGCAGAC
The DNA here is from genome assembly GCF_900636765.1 of Neisseria canis. Taxonomy (NCBI): domain Bacteria; kingdom Pseudomonadati; phylum Pseudomonadota; class Betaproteobacteria; order Neisseriales; family Neisseriaceae; genus Neisseria; species Neisseria canis. Next base: position 828,270 of record NZ_LR134313.1, on the reverse strand, counting down.
GGCTTTTCTGCGGGCAATCAAGGGCTGCTGCTCAACTGGAATGGCGTAGAATACATCTATCCTGAAAAATATATTTTCGATTCCATCAACTCAATGGCAGACCATATCAACCGCCAAAACAACTTGGCTAAGTTCGACCTCTACAAACAACAAGGCATAGAGTTGATCAAAGACCGCTATTCGGTTGAATATTTCGTCAGACAGCTACGCAAACAAATACATTTATCGGCAGCACGTTTTGCTTATGCACCGGCGCCAATTGCCGAAGCGTTTGAACAGCAACAGATTGCAGAAATCCAAAACCGTAAATTGACCGCCGAAACCATTGCGATTGACTTGCCGAAGGATGCACAAAGTGATTGTAAGCTGATTTTGGAATATAACTTTAAACTATCAGAAAATATCAAGGTAAATGCGGCGTTGGTAGCATTAAAGTCAGCCAACAGCGAGCCTGTTTCAGGATTTAAACCGTCTGATATCAAAGAAATTGGGTTATATAAATATTTAGATACCACCCAAAATGATACTGCCTGTTTTTTGGAAATACCGTTAAGCGGGAAAAACAAAGTGGAGCAGTTGAAATTGGTGCTATGGCAGAAAGATGCCGAGATTGAGCTTCAGTATTTAAAAGCATTTAGATTTTAATTGGGAGAACGTTTATGTATTTTATCGGACAGACAAGATTTAGTTTATATATTCCTAAAAGCAATGTTTGGAACGTATCAAACTTTACAGAACAGGAATATATTGCTCATCTATTTTCGGATGAGAGAATGAGTGTCAGAGCAAAAATTTTTGCAGAAATTTCGTTACCAATAATGGCAAAAATGCAGAAACAATTTGATTTTCTTTATATTGTTTTGTACTCATCTATTTTGCCTGAAAAATGGAAAAATATGCTATTTGATTTGCAGAAAAAATATCCGTTTTTATATTTGTGTGAATCTGATAATCATCCTGAGAACCCGATTTATACGGTATTGAAAGATAAAAAAGATGGTTCGGTTGCTTTTTTCCGGTTAGATGACGACGACCTATTATCAGTTGATTATTTGGAGAATTTGGCTAAATATAATACCAAAGCCTATAAGAATATGGCGGTATCTTTTGGTAAAGGCATTGCTGCATTTTATAAAGATGATAATTACATCGATTTTAGAAATGTAGTACAGAAATATCCATCTATGGGACAAGCGTATATTGGCTATTGGGAAAATGGAAATTTAGAACTTCCTCCAATGTATAGTCATCATAATTTGGATCAGAATATTCCTGTAATTGTTGATTCACGCAATATAATGTATTTACAAACCTACCATAAGCAACAAGACACTCATTACCGATTCTCTCAAACAGCGAATACTGAAAATATTTCGATTGAAGCCGAGTTGGCAAAATACCCTAGAAGTGAAAATATTGAAGAATTAGAAAAAGCATTTCCTACTCTAAAATATAGTATCCAAAATTTTGTTGAAAATAAAGAATACTATTACCAAGTAAATGATATTGAAATTTTGGATAAAAATACCAGCTTTCATATCACTAACCCTAAAGTCAAGAATCTATATGAAGGTAAATATAAAATAGTTTCTTCAGAGAAGGCCGTTTCTCCAAAAGCTTTCCTAATTTCCTTTACTTTTGATCGGGACGTTAAGGTAATTTCAGGGTTGAGTTTTTCCAACTACAACAACATAGGTTGGTTTAAATATTTAAACTGTGCAAATGGAGTTTGTTCTGACAATTTGTGTTTTACTCTTGACCAACCAGCAAAACTATCACAGGTGAAAATTGTTGTGTGGGACGAACGTTTTCAATCTTCTCATATAGAATTGATTGAAATAGCATAAGGAAAAATAATGTCAAATATTGTCTATCCTTTTGTTCAAGATAATTATGGCCGCAAATTACACTATGCATTAAGGTTGGCTGAAAAACCGCACGAAGCTAGAACAGTTTTTATTCTGCATGGTCAAGGATTTAGTTCCGTCCCAAGTAGTTTTTGCCACTCAGATTGGAATGTGGTTTGTCCGTTGGACAATTTTGGATTTAATAATGGCGGTACTTGGTTTCTTGGTGAAAATGGAGATTTTTTTGTAAAAGATTTAATGCTTAAGCTAATTGAGCAGATTAAGAAAGAAACTCAAAGCGATAGGTTATATTTTTGGGGTTCCTCAATGGGAGGATATGGTGCTATTTTATTTGGTCTATTATGTGGTGCCGAAGCTGTTTTCGCAAACGTCCCACAAATTAGACTCAAAAATACAGAATATACAGATAATAATCATCTAATAAAAAATTGCTTAGATGTAGTTTTAAATCAGGACTTTCCTTATTGGACAGATTTAACTTGTTTATTAGCTAGCGTTGATAAAAGAAAATATCCTACATTTTTTATTACCCAAACTCGCTTTCATCCGTTTAATTATCTGAAGGAGCATATCTATTATTTTATTAATAAGTGCGATGAGTTAGATGTGAATTATTTTTTAGAAATTGTGCCTAAAACTGGGCATCTAATGTATAAAAGTGTAGCGGACTCTATTGCTTATTTTGATTCTTATCAAGATGACGTTAGAAATTGGGTAGAGAAAAGAAAATTTTTTGCAGACTATAAAAATAAATTAATTAAAATTGAAAAAAGTAATAATGATGATAATTTTTTTGAAATTACGCTTTATTTAGAGTCTGATGATAATGTAGGCTCAAAAGATTTATTATTATCATTTACCCCCCAATATTTTAATGAAGCAAAACCAGCTAATTATGGATTGGTATTATCATCTGCATCAGATATAGGGCTTTTTAAGTATATACCAACAAAAGTGGGAAGATACGAAATAACTTTCACAATTCCATTTCCATTATCAGATATTGTGGAATTTTCTATTAAAGACTTTTACCCTAAAGGTAAAACACAAGTATATGATTTAAAATATAAAACATTTAAAAATTAGTAAAATATGAACAAGCTATTTATTTTAGGATCTTGTGTCAGCCGAGATGCCTTTGCATTGAAAGAAGGGGCGAACTATAACATCACTTCCTATTTGGCAAGAACCTCATTTGCCAGTGCGTTTCATCATAATGTAGTACAAGGATTAGATTTATCTACTATTCCTTCGGCATTTCAGCGTCGTATGGTAGAAAACGATGTTTTAAAAAAAACAGAACATTCTCTTACTCATAATCAGTTTGATTGGCTGATTATTGATTTGATTGATGAAAGATTTAATTTGTTTGCATCGGAGCAAAATGAAATTTTTACTTTATCCCCTGAGCTATCCAATAATTGCCACTACGATAAATCAGGAAAAGTAATTCCATCTAACAGCAATGAATTTTTTGAGAGATGGAAAGAAGGTTGGGATAAGTTTATAGCCTTAGCCAAGCAACACAATTTTCTACATAAAATTATTTTGAATAAGGTTTTTTGGACCAATAAAACGGTATCGGACGGAAATGTTGTTGCTGATACTTATCAGTCGTGGATTGATGAAAATAATGCTTGGTTGGGTAAACTGTATACCTATATCGAGCAATCAAGTGGGATTAAAGTTCTTGAATATCCTGTGGAGTTATTAAAAGCGGATGATGAGCACAAATGGGGGCTTCAACCTTATCATTATGACAAAAAGGTTTACCTGCATTTATTGAACTATATCAATCATTTAAATATCTATCAAAAGAATTTGGAGCAGAATATTATCCATATAGATTATTTGCCGCTTTTTATGGATGCTCTGCCGATTAAAAAGAAGGATGATTCTTCATATCAGCCTTTAATCCTACAAGGTAAAAAAGATGCAGATTCTACTGTGTCTATCAATATTATGTTGGCTGGCAATCATCAAGTTGGCCAAAGAGATCTGCTTCATACGGTTAAATATGAGCCGGAAAATAGCGAATTTTATACGCAACAAAAATATGCTAAATCTGATTGGGCGGAAATCGGGTATTTTAAATATATTACAACTCAGCCATATCAAGTGTATGAACGAGAAATCATATTTAAAATCCCAGCTGGTACCAAAGTGTTTTTCTCTATTCAAGAGTTCTATCCAAAAGGAAAGAGTGTAATTTTGGAAACTAATATCCATAAGGTTAGCTGATGAAATGCTATTTAATCAGCGATGAACTGACTCGCCAATCTTTACTTTGTGAAGACATCAACATTCAAGAGTCTTGGTGGCAACTTAGCAACAAAGATAATCCGATTTTATTGGTCGAATCCGCTTGGAACGGCTACAAAAATTGCTGGAAATATAAAGTTGCTGCTTATCCCGACAATCCCAAGCGTACTAACAAAAAATTAGTGCGTTTGGTTCAGACGGCCAAAGACAAGGGAATTCCCACCGTTTTTTGGAATAAAGAAGACTCGATTCATTTTGACCGCTTTATTGATTCTGCCAAACATTTCGACCATATTTTTACCGTAGATCAAAATTGCGTAGAACGATATAGAGTAGTCGTGCCATCAGAAACTACGGTTGATGTAGCTATGTTTCCTGTTCAACCTCGAATCCATAATTATCAAGGGTTTAATTTTAAGTATATGGCCGCCAATTTTATTGGCAGCTACAGCAAACATATCCATAATAAGCGCAGGGAGCGGCAAGAATTATTGTTTAGAGCAGCTGCCAAAGCAGGTCTGCCAGTAACGATTTTTGATCGAAATTCTGATAGAAAATCAGATAATTACCGCTATCCAGAAGCAGAATTTGGCTTAACAGTACGTCCTGCTGTAGATTATGTTCAAACAGCTGATATTTACAGGCAATTTGCCGTATCGCTTAATGTGAATACGATTGAAGATTCTCCAACTATGTTTTCCCGTCGTGTGGTAGAAGTGTTGGCTTGCGGTGGTATTTTAGTTTCGACACCAAGTTTGGCGATGGATAGGTTATTTAAAGATTACTGCCATATTGTTCACTCTGAAGATGAGGCAGTAGCTTTATTTGAGCGTTTAAAACATGGCCCGTCCAAACAAGATTTAGAAATGGCTAAGGCTGGTGCAGATTTTGTGTTGAATAATTTTACATGGCAAAAATTTTTGGAAAAAATCGAAGCAGTGATTGCTTCTAAAAAATAATATGATGCTCTCCAGTTTGGGTTTGTTTCGGCAACGGAAATATCTGAAATCTCTTCTTTCTTCTGATTTGCTTGATGATGCCTTTATTTTATGGGGTAAAAAGCACCCCAAAAGAAGATTGTTTGCTCAAAAGATATTAAAAAAACCAATTATTTACTTGGAAGATGGCTTTTTACGATCAATGGGTTTGGGAGTGGAAGGAGAAGCTCCTTTATCATTGGTAATAGATGATGTGGGGATTTATTATGATGCAACAAATCCTTCAAAGCTGGAGCGCTTGATTCGAGACAAAAACTTATTACACTCAAAATCGAATGAAGCACAGAAGGCTTTGAATCTTGTCTTAAAATATGGTTTATCCAAATATAACCGTAACTTAGATAGTTGGCCTGATTCGTTATCAGTAGATGAAAGTTGCCAAAATATTTTATTGGTAGATCAAACTGTTGGCGACTTGGCTTTGCAGTATGGCGGCGCAAGCAAAGAAACTTTTTTGGAGATGTTTAAGGTTGCCCAAGCGGAAAACCCTGAAGCTGTTTTATGGATTAAAGTACACCCTGATGTGTTATCAGGAAAAAAGCAAGGGTGTTTAACTGACGTATTGCAAAACGATCAAGTAAAGATAATTTCGGAAAATTTGAATCCGTCTGTTTTACTGAAAAAAATGGATCAGGTTTATACGGTCACATCCCAATTCGGTTTTGAAGCATTAATAAGAAATAAAAGGGTTGTTACTTTTGGATTGCCATGGTACGCAGGTTGGGGGGTAACAGATGATAGACATGAAGGAATTTTGCCTCTCAAACAGTTAGGGCGCCGAACTGAAGCAACTATTTTGGAGCTCTTTACTGCGGCATATTTATGCTATAGCTGTTATATCAATCCTTTTTTTGGAAAAGAAGGTTCGATTTTTGATGTAATTGATTACTTGCGCCAAAATAAACAGCATGAAACATTATTAGAAGGAGAGATTTGGATAACCGGTCTATCTTGGTGGAAGAAGAAAACCATCTCTCCTTTTTTAGAAACACCTTCGAATAGATTAAAATTTTTTAATTCTGTAACAGATTTTGATTCGGAAAAATTAACAAAAGATACAAAAATCTTAGTATGGGGGCGCAAGCAAGAGGATGCTGAACGCTGGGCAGCCCAATATGGGGTTCCGGTGTTGGCTATGGAGGATGGTTTTATCCGCTCAGTAGGTTTAGGATCGAATTTAGCCTCACCTTTGTCATTGGTTATAGATAATAAAGGTATTTATTTTGATGCACGTACAGTTTCGCGTTTGGAAAGTCTGTTACAAGAAACTATATTTGATCAATGTGAAATAGATGCTGCCCAACTATTAATTAAGCAACTCAATGAATTAAATATTGGCAAATATAATGTAGGCATTGGAGGAATGCCATTGCCAGAACCTCGACCGGAAAAGGTTATTTTAGTGCCGGGTCAGGTGGAAGACGATGCTTCTATCCGCTATGGCTCTCCGGAAATACAGTCAAATCTGATTTTGTTGGAAACGGTAAGACGGCGAAATCCTGATGCTTATATTGTTTTTAAGCCCCATCCTGATGTGGTGAGTGGCAACAGAGTAGGTATGGTTTCAGAAGAAGCGGCTTTATCTTTTGCTGATCAAATTGTATCGGAAGCAGATATTCTTTCATGTATCCATCAGGTAGACGAGGTTCACACAATGACTTCTCTCGCTGGTTTCGAGGCTTTGCTAAGGGGGAAAAAAGTCGTATGCTATGGACTTCCTTTTTACGCGGGCTGGGGCTTGACCGAAGATATGGTGCCTTTATCAAGGCGAACACGTCGTTTAACGATCTATGAATTAGTCGTTGGTTGTATGATGCGTTATCCGGTTTATCTTCATCCGAACACGGGAAAGCTCGTGGATGCTTTCGCTATTGTTGATGTTTTGAACAAACAAAAAATAAAACGGACTGGAAAAATACACAGCAGTTGGCTTGGGCGTAGGTCTATGCAATTGAAAGCATTACTGATTATGGCTGCAAAAGGGAAATGAATGCAGCATAATGCCTGTCTGAAAATGGGATTAAATTTATAATGTTAATCTCATTTTCAGACAGGCATTGGATACAGAATCTGATGTGTAATATATTCAGACTTTTGTGTGTTTATTGAAAACTTTAAAAGGTGCTTTAACCAGCAATCTAGGTTATTTGGAAATATGAAAAAGCCTTTAATACTTGTGATGATTATACTTGGGCTTAGTGCTTGCGGCAGCATTCCGTCCTCTGGACCAAGCGGCCGTAAAATCAGTCAATTAGAAAGACAGCAAACCAATGTTAACGTGCCTAAAGTTGAATTGATTGAAGTTAATGATACTGTTGTACGTAATCTTTATCAGCAACAGTTACGGCAATCTTTTTTGTCACTGGAAAGCAATCAAGCGTCACCTAATGCAGTGGGTATAGGTGATGTACTAGATATTACGATTTGGGAAGCGGCTCCGGCTGTATTATTTGGAGGCTCACTTTCTGTTGCAGGAACCGGAACCGCCCAGGCAACTAAATTGCCCGAACAGATGGTTAATCAAAAGGGTATGATTTCTATTCCTTTTGTCGGTAATATTCATGTAGCAGGCAAAACACCCCTCCAAATTCAGGAACAAATCAAAAAGAGCCTGCATAGAAAAGCCAATCAACCTCAAGTAATGGTACGGTTAGCGCACAATAATGCGGCAAATGTGTCAGTTATTCGGGCAGGCAATAGTATCCGTATGCCTTTAACAGCAGCCGGAGAACGGATATTGGATGCAATTGCCGCTGTCGGTGGCTCTACAGCGAATGTACAAGACACCAATATCCAGCTTACCCGAGACGATCAAGTCAAAACTGTAGCCCTAGAGGATTTGGTTTCCAATCCTCGTCAGAACATTCTTTTGCGTCGTAATGACATAGTTACTATGATCACAACACCATACAGCTTTACTTCCATGGGTGCAGTAGGACATAGCCAGCAGATTAATTTCTCAGTTAAAGGCCTATCTTTAGCGGAGGCGATTGGGAGGATGGGCGGTTTACAAGATAACCGATCGGATGCTCGAGGGGTTTTTGTGTTCCGTTATCAACCTCTGGCAGATTTACCCGATGAAGAGAAAGGAAATTGGTTGGCAGAAGGATATGCTTATGACGCTGAAATTCCTGTGGTTTACCGTTTGAATCTTTCTGATGCAAATTCTTTTTTCTGGATGCAACGTTTTCCTGTACAGAATAAAGACGTAGTATACGTTTCTAACGCCCCATTAAAGGAGGTGCAAAAATTCTTACAATTTGTGTTCTCTCCTGTGGTTAGCGGGGTAAATAGCATTGATAATATTGCAAATTGATAGGTTGTAACCGGATATGTCAAAACAAGAAACAATAGTTGAAGAGCAGACTCAAGGGCCTGTTGAAAAATTAAATAAGAAAAAAAGCTTAACTAAAAAAATTTCACCTTTACTTTGGGCTACTGTAGTAATCCCCACTTTTATTTCTGCTGTATATTTTAGTGTAATAGCATCGGATCAATATACATCAGAATCTACTTTTGTAGTGCGTTCTTCAAAAAGCCAAAGCTCTTTAAGTGGTTTAGGGGCATTATTGCAAAATGTTGGCTTCTCCCGCGCCCAAGACGATACTTATACAGTACGTGATTATATGTATTCGCGCACGGCGCTAGCAGAGCTGGGAAAAGCTTTACCGGTTCGGGCTTTTTATGAGGAAAAAGGCGATATATTCAGCCGTTTTAATGCTTTTGGCTTATTTGGATCGAATGAGGCTTTTTATCAATATTACAAAGATAAAATTCAGATTAATTTTGATGCAGTATCCGGTATTTCTTTGTTGGAAGTTACATCATTTGATGCAAAAGAATCCAAAAAGATCAATGCAGCTTTGCTGAAACAAGGTGAACATTTGATTAATAAACTTAACGAAAGGGCCCGACAGGATACCATTCGTTATGCTGAAGATGCCGTTAAGGTAGCGGAACAGCGGGTAAAAAAAACCGCGGCCAATATGACCAATTACCGCACCAATAATAAAGTTTTCGATTTAAAAGCCCAATCAGAAGTGCAGATAGGCTTGGTTTCCAAGTTGCAAGACGAATTGATTGTGATTCAAACACAATTGGATCAGGTAAAAGCAATTACCCCGGATAATCCTCAGCTTCAAGGCCTCAAAGCTCGTGAGCAAAGCCTGCGGAAAGAAATTGCCCAGCAAACAAAAATGATTTCCGGCGGAGGTTCAAAGTCTCTAACAGGCCAAGCTGAAGAATATCAGCGCTTGTTTTTGGAAAATGACTTGGCTACCAAGCAATTAGCAGCTGCTATTACATCACTTGAAAGCGCCAAAGCAGAAGCCAACCGCCAACAGCTCTATTTAGAAGTAGTGTCCCAGCCGAGCGAGCCCGATTTAGCAACCAAACCCCACCGCTTTTATAATATTGTTGCTACTTTTATCATCGGTTTGATGATGTATGGAATTTTGAGCTTATTGATAGCCAGCGTGCGCGAGCATAAAAACTGATGAAAGAATTGCATAAAACTTCATTTTGGGAATCACTGTTAATCCAGAAGCGGGTTATCGGCGCGCTCCTGATGCGCGAAATTATCACTCGCTATGGCCGCAATAATATCGGTTTTCTATGGCTGTTTGTAGAGCCTTTGCTTTTAACAGTGCTACTTGTGTCAATGTGGCAGTTCATGCAAGCAGATAAATATTCCACCTTAAACATTATCGCCTTTGTACTCACAGGATACCCTATGGCGATGATGTGGCGTAATGCCTCCAACAGGGCAATCGGTGCCATTTCGGCCAATACAAGTTTGCTATATCACCGGAACGTACGAGTATTAGACACCATTTTCGCACGGATATTACTAGAAATCGCAGGGGCAACAATTGCTCAAATTGCAATTGTTACTGTGTTTGTGCTAATGAGATGGATAGACCCTCCGGCGGATATATTTTATATGCTGGTTGCTTGGTTAATGATGGCTTTTTTCGCAATCGGCTTAGGCTTGGTAATTTGCTCGATTGCTTTTAATTTCGAGGCATTCGGAAAATTATGGAACACTTTAAGCTTTATCACGCTGCCTTTATCCGGTGCTTTTTTCTTTGTTTACACCCTACCCCATCAAGTACAAGAATACGCTCTGATGGTTCCGATGGTGCATGGTACGGAAATGTTTCGCCACGGATATTTTGGCGATTCAATCGTCACATACGAAAACATCTGGTTTTTGCTTATCTGCAATTTAATATTACTGTTAATTGGTTTAGCTATGGTGAATAATTTCAGTAAGGGTGTGGAACCAGAATGATTTCAGTTGAACATGTATCAAAACAATATCGCACAAACACTGGTTGGCGCACAGTATTGCACGATATCAATTTCCAGCTTAAGCAAGGTGAAAAAATCGGCATTCTTGGCCGCAACGGTGCAGGCAAGTCAACTTTAATCCGTTTGATCAGCGGAGTGGAGCCACCTACCTCTGGCGAAATCAAACGAACCATGAGCATCTCTTGGCCTTTAGCATTTAGCGGTGCATTTCAAGGCAGCCTGACCGGCATGGATAATTTGCGTTTTATCTGCCGCATTTATGATGTAGACACTGATTATGTAAAACGATTTACTGAAGAGTTTTCCGAGCTGGGGCAATATTTATATGAACCGGTAAAACGCTATTCTTCAGGTATGAAAGCAAGGTTGGCATTTGCTTTATCGCTAGCGGTTGAGTTTGACTGCTATTTGATTGATGAAGTGATTGCGGTGGGAGACTCACGCTTTTCGGCAAAATGTAAATATGAGCTTTTTGAAAAACGAAGAGACCGCTCCATTATTTTGGTTTCCCACAGCCATAGTGCAATGAAGCAGTATTGTGATAATGCCATGGTGCTGGAAGCAGGACATTTGCATCAATTTGAAAATATGGATAAGGCTTATGAATATTACAATGCCAATTTGTAATTAAAGACAGACAGATAAATATCGTTTTTTCTCTTATATAACCAAACCATACCAGATAAAACAATTTCATCACACCCAGGCTTCGCCCAAGTGTTTTTCAGTAATTGCAACGATGACAAATCAAAGCCTGAATATCGTAGCTTTGCCTTCTTAAGTTTAAGTTGGTCAATGTGCAGCTTAAACTCACATCGTTTTACTCAGTAATACTCTAATGAACGTAAGATAGCTTTTTCAGACAGGCATTCTCTATTCATCCTCTTTACCAGCCAACATTGTAAACCAATCCAAACAATCCAACGCCAAACGCCTTTTATCAAAAAATAAAACCAATTATCCATTATTTAAACAAACACAGTAACTATTTCTATAAAAATAAATTTTTCCATTGCCTCCAAATCACTTGTCGGCACAAACTCCCCGCTTAAGCAGGCTGACAAAAAATGTCAGTCAAGATATGTAAATATTATTCATTAATTGACAAATTACGGCACATTGCCACTGAGCGGCACCATCAATCAAAATTACCAAACAGCAAAAATAAATAATTAATTCATTAAAAATCAAACAAATAAAATCAAAATCTACCCAATTTCAAATCTTGGCACACCTATTGCTACATACCTCATGTCTGCAGCAATGCTGGAAACAGCCCGCCGCAACTGATGAAGTTCCCTTCTTTATTATGGTTTGAAGAAATTACCAAATACATTGCGGGATAAATTTTTACTACTTAAATAAATACGGAGTTTGAAAGAATGAAAGCTGTACAAAAAGGCTTTACCCTGATTGAATTGATGATCGTAATCGCCATTATCGGTATTTTGGCTGCGATTGCACTGCCGATGTATCAAAACTATATTGCCCGCTCACAAGTAACTCGCGTTATGGGTGAAGCTGGCAATCTGAAAACTGTTGTTGAAACCTGCATGCTGAACGGTCGAACTACAGTAGCAGCACCTACAAATACTAATGTAGCTACTGCTTGCGTTATCGGCGCTACTGGTTCAAGCCTTCTCAATGGAGCCGCACAAACTGGTGAAACTATTCCAGCTGGTACAGGTGTACCTCAGGTAGCAATTACTGGCAACAATACTGCAACAATTATTGCAACATTTGGTAACAATGCAGCAGCCACTTTAACTGGTCAACGTGTTCGATGGGCGCGCGATAATACTGGCACTTGGACATGTTCTACAAATGTTGCAGGAGATTTCCGTCCTGCCGGCTGTACAACTACATTACAATAATTTTCTAACTATCTTTACTTATACCTTATATTAAGTTAAAACAAAAGCGTACTACATGCTTAGGATGTAGTACGCTTATTTCAAATAAAGTACATTTTCAAAATTTATTGAAAAATTTTTTAATAACTTTTTAATAAAAAAATTCAAAATTAAATTTATTTAAGCGGGGAGGGCTATGGCTAAAAATAAATATGACTCACTTGGATTTAGTTTAATTGAATTAATGATCGTATTAGCCATCATCGGCGTACTATCGGCAATCTCAATACCTATATTTCAAAATTATATAGCAAAGTCCCAACTCACAAGAGTTGTATATGAATTGTCTTCTGCCAAAGCGGGTATTGATACTATTCTCTCTCAAGGTGGATTTCCTACCGTTGACCCTACTCAAAATAGGCAACCCTATGCTAATGGTGCGGTTTATGAATATATCGGTTTAAATGGCAGTAATCCTACTTCCAATATCGTGAGTTTAGCTACAATTACCAATAATGGAAATTCATTTTCCGGACTAGAGGCAACTTTAGGTGGGGATGTAAGTACCCTATTAACGGGAACAGTTGTTCGTTTAGAACGAAATCCTATTAATGGAACTTGGCAATGCCGAATAACCTTACCTCCCAATACTAACCGAACAAACTTACAAATAAATAGTTGTACATTTAATTGATAATAATACCAAAAACTCAGACAATCTTTGTCTAGTATTAACCTGTTACAATTTATGACATAGATATAAGCGTTTGTGTGATTATGACACATACTAAATCTTTCTTATTTTTATATAGACAATTAGCTTAATTTTTGTTACAACGTTTCTGCTCTTTTCGTACCAATTTATTATCTTATTAATTACTGCCTTGTATCAAAAATTAATTTAATTGATTACACTTCTACAAATTTAATTAATATTAAGACCAAACACAGATATAACAAAATAGATATTACTGAGAATGCCTGTCTGAAACTTTTCAGACAGGCATTTGTTAATACTCTCTTATTGCTTCACTTCGAAAACGCCTTAATCAGCCTTGCCAAAAACACATCACACTTCGCCAGCTGCGCCAGCTCGATAAATTCGTTTGGCCGGTGCGCCTGCTCTATATTGCCGGGGCCGCAGATGATGGTGTGGATGCCGGTTTGCTGAAAGAGGCCTCCCTCCGTAGTATAAGACACGTTTTCTTCGGCGGTTGGGGTTTGCAATACGTTGAGCAGGCCGGTAATTTTGGGGCTGCCGGAAACAGACATGGCAGGCACGCTCACCATTTCGTCGATTTCAACCAGACCGTGCGGATCGGTTTTCTGCATCAACGGTTCCAGCTCGTGCCGGATGTAGTCGGATAAAGGGTCGATTACATCGAGCATGCTCATTTGCGGCAGGTTACGGTAATCAAAATGAAATTCGCTGAACGAAGGCACGATATTGTTGGCATTACCGCCTCTGATGGTGTTCACGCTCAGGGTGGAATGGGGAACGTTAAAACTCGGGTCGTGATAAGGCGGATGTTTGAAACGCTCGGCAAGTTTTTGGATAAAGCAGATCAGGTGTGCGGCGTATTCTATGGTGTTCACGCCGAGGTCGGGCAATGAGGAATGCGCGGGTTTGCCGTGCAGGCGGCAGCGGAAAACGTGGATGCCTTTATGCGCCAACACGGCTTTCATGCCGGTGGGTTCGCCGACGATACAGTATTCGGGATTAAGCCCGCGCGCCTGTATTTCTTCAATCATATCGGGGGCGCCGAGGCAGCCTACTTCTTCGTCATACGAAAGGGCAATATGCAGCGGGTATTTCAGGCGTGCGCTTTTCATGGCAGGCACGGCGGCAAGCACGGCGGCGATAAAGCCTTTCATATCAACGGCGCCGCGCCCGTAGAGTTTATCGTCTCTGATTTCGGCGCGGAACGGATGGGAAAGCCAGGTTTCGTGTTCGGCGGGCACCACGTCGGTGTGGCCGGAAAGTATCAATCCGCCCTGCTCGCTGCCGTCGGCCGCGGGGATGGTTACGAAGAGGTTGGCTTTGCTGTAATCTTCATTTTTGGTAACCCACGGATTTAGGCCGTGAGACAGAAAATGGTTGGCTACGCTGTCAATCAGCGCCAAATTGGAATTGTGGCTGGTTGTGTCGTAGGCAATCAAGCGGCAGAGCCATTCTATGGTATTCATGTGCAACAAGCTTTGATAAGATGCGTCGTATTATAAACAATTTTTCAGACAGGCATTCATAATGGATAAGCATAATATTCGAAATTACCTCGATACGGAACCCTTAATTGACCCGAGCTGCTATATCGACCCTGCCTGCGTGGTAATCGGCGACGTGGTTTTGGCAGAAGATGTGTCGGTGTGGCCGTGTGCGGTAATCCGTGGCGACGTCAACAAAATCCGCATCGGCAAGCGCAGCAATGTACAGGATTTGAGCATGCTGCATGTTACGCATAAAAATGCGAAAAACCCTGAAGGATCGCCTTTGATTATCGGCGAGGATGTAACCATCGGGCATAAAGTGATGCTGCATGGCTGCACCATCGGCAACCGCGTTTTGGTGGGCATGGGCACGATTGTTTTGGATGACGTGGTAATCGAAGACGATGTGATGATTGGCGCAGGCAGCCTGGTGCCGCCGAGAAAGCGTTTGGAAAGCGGCTACCTTTATGTGGGTTCGCCCGTGAAACAGGTGAGAAAGCTGACAAATGAAGAGCTGGAAGGCTTGGTTTATTCGGCAGAACACTATATGCGCGTTTCGGCGAATTACAAATAAAGCTTGAGCCTGACTTGCCATGCCTGTCTGAAATGCGGTTTCAGACAGGCATGGTTTGTTTTGGCTGTGCAATCGGTCTGAGCCAAGTCATAATGTTTGTAATTTTAATACATGCCAAAGCTTCCCCGCGCTACAATACCCGCAACACCGTCAAAAAGGAGCCGCTGATGAACACTCAAAACCGTGATTTAACCCGCATCCGCCACAACACCAAAATCGTGGCCACTTTGGGGCCGGGCAGCAATCATGTGGAATTGCTGGAAGACATGATCCGCATCGGCGGCGTAAATGTGGTGCGTTTCAATTTCAGCCACGGCACGCCCGAATTCCATCGGGAAAATGCCAAAATCGTGCGCGAAGCAGCCAAGCGTGCAGGGCACGAAGTGGCGATTATGGCCGATTTGCAAGGCCCGAAAATCCGCATCGGCAAATTGGCCGGCGGCGCCATCGACTTGGAAGCCGGAGAAAAACTGCTGCTGGATGCCGCATTGGAAGGCGAAGGCAGCCGCGAGCGGGTGGGGCTGGATTACCGCAACCTGCCCGAAGATGTGCAGCCCGGCGATATACTTCTGCTGGATGACGGCCTGCTCACTTTGATTGTGGACAGCGTAAACGGCAGCGAAATCCTCACCACCGTGCAAAACAGCCACACGCTCAAAAGCAACAAAGGCATCAACAAACAGGGCGGCGGCCTTTCTGCCGGCGCATTAACCGAAAAAGATTTCCGCGACCTGAAAACCGCCGTAGCCATCGGTTGCGACTACATCGCGGTAAGCTTTGTGAAATCCGGCCAAGACATGCACACCGCCCGCGCGCTGGTGGAGCAGGAAATGAGCGGCAGTGATGCCGTGCGCCCGGGTTTGGTGGCGAAAATCGAGCGCGTCGAGGCCATCAAACATTTGGATGAGATTATCGAAGCTTCCGACGGCATTATGGTTGCCCGCGGTGATTTGGCGGTGGAGGTGGGCAATGCGGCCGTGCCTGCGCTGCAAAAACGGATGATTAAGCGCGCCCGCGAAATGCGCCGTTTCAGCATTACCGCCACCCAGATGATGGAAAGCATGATTACCAACCCCGTGCCGACCCGCGCGGAAGTGAGCGATGTGGCCAATGCGGTGCTCGACGGCACCGATGCGGTGATGTGTTCCGCCGAAACCGCCATCGGCGCCTACCCTTTTGAAACCGTCCGCCAGATGGCGATTATCTGCGCCGCAGCCGAGCGCGAACAGGATTCCCTCATCGGCATTGACGAAAAAGCGGTAGAACGGGCAAACCGTGTTGACGAAGCGATTGCAAGCGGTGCCGTGCACGTTGCCCGCCAAGTGGATGCCAAAGCCATCGTGGCCTTAACCGAAAGCGGCCACACGGCTTTCCAAGTGAGCCGCCACGGCATCCAGCTGCCGATTTACGCGCTCACGCCCAGCATCCATGCGCAGCGCCGCATGGCCATGTACCGAGGCGTGCGCCCGCTTAAAGTCAACACCAGCGTCGACCACGGAATTGCGGTATCCGAAGTGGAACACGCCCTGCTCAAACGCGGGGTATTGTGCAGCGGCGACCAATACATCCTGACCAGCGGCTCTTCGATGCACCAGTCCGGTTCAACCAATATGCTGGAAGTGATTACGGTGCGTTAATACAGATAAACCGATTTTTATCACAGCATTATCATGCTTTGGCTTGCCCCGAGGGAGCAACATCGGCCGACCATAAAGAATGCCTGTCTGAAAACATATTCAGACAGGCATTCTTATTATCACGACATTGCTGTGCTTTGCCGTAAGAGTTAACCAACACGCCCATCGGTAGGCTGATTTTTAAGCTGATTTGCCCGATTCCTGCTCTAACTTTTTCAAACGGTAAAGCCAATCCAAGGCTTCGCGCGGGGTCAGTTCGTCCGGGTTGAGCGCGCTTAAGGCTTCAAGAACGGGGCCGGCAGGTGCGGCAGGGTATTCCGTCGGCTGTACGGCCGGTTCGCTTTCAGGCAGGCATTGGCTGAAGATGTCCATCTGAGGGCGGTTGGCTGCAGCCTGGGTTTCCAATGTTTCCAAATGTTTTTGGGCGGCTTTGAGCGCACGGGCGGGCAGTCCGGCCAGTTTGGCCACGGCGATGCCGTAGCTTTTGCTGGCAGGGCCGGGCTCGATGTGGTGCAGAAACACGATATCCAGCCCCTCTTCCAGCGCGGAAAGGTGCATGTTCACGGCACTTGCGTGGGCCTCGGGCAGGCGGGTCAGCTCGAAATAATGGGTGGCAAACAGACTGAAGGATTTGTTTTTCTGAATCAGATGCTCGGCAATGGCCTGCGCAAGCGCGAGGCCGTCGAACGTGGAGGTGCCGCGCCCCACTTCGTCCATCAACACCAACGATTGCTCGGTGGCGTGGTGCAGAATATAGGCGGTTTCGCTCATTTCCACCATAAAGGTGGAGCGGTTAGAAGCCAAATCGTCGGAAGCGCCGATGCGGGTGAAAATCTGGTCGACGGGGCCGATTTTGGCGGCATCTGCCGGTACGAAGCTGCCGGTGTGGGCCAACAGGGTTATCAGTGCCACTTGGCGCATATAGGTGGACTTACCGCCCATATTGGGGCCGGTAAGCAGCATCAAACGATGCTTGTTGTCGAGACGGGTATGGTTGGCGGTAAAGCGGGGCACTTGCTGCTCCACCACGGGATGGCGGCCGTTTTCGATTTCGATGCAGGGATAATCGACAAACTCGGGGCAGCGGTAATTCTGCTCGTCGGCCAGGGCGGCGAAACTGCACAACACATCAAGCGCGGCGGCGGCCTTGGCGGTTTTCTGCAACAGCGGCAGCTCTGCCTGCAAGTCCGCCAATAAAGCCTCATAGAGCTTTTTCTCCAGCGCAAGGGCGTTGTCTTGCGCGGCCAGCACTTTGTCTTCAAAAGTTTTCAATTCGGGCGTGATGAAACGCTCGACATTTTTCAGGGTTTGGCGGCGCTGGTAATCGGCAGGCGCCTGTTCGGCCTGGGTTTTGGAAAGTTCGATATAAAAGCCGTGCACGCGGTTGAACTCGACTTTGAGGGTGGATAAACCGGTGCGCTCGCGCTCGCGGGTTTCGAGGGCGAGCAGGAATTCGTCGCCGTGGGTTTGGATGTGGCGCAATTCGTCAAGCTCGGCGTTGAAACCCTGGTTGATCACGCCGCCGTCGCGCAGCCACACCGCCGGCTCGGGCAGAATCGCAGCCTGCAACCGCTCTGCCACGGCCACGCCTTCGGGAAAGATATTTTGCAGGGTTTGCAACAGGCCGGCGGTATCGGGCAGGCGGATGTCGGCCAGAGCAAACAGGCTGTCGCGCAGGCCGGATAGGTCGCGCGGGCGGGCGGAACCGACGGCGATGCGGGCGGCGATGCGCTCGATGTCGGCAATGTTTTTCAGACAGGCATGGATACGGCTCTGTTCGTTTTGCAAAGCGGCCACGGCCTGCTGGCGCGCGGCGATGTGCCGGCGGTTGCGCAGCGGATGGTGCAGCCATTGGGCAAGCAGGCGGCTGCCCATATGGGTGGCGCACCGGTCGAGCACGGAAAACAGGGTGGGAGACTTTTTGCCGCTGAGCGTGTGGGTGATTTCGAGATTGCGGCGGGTGGCGGCGTCCATGCCGATATATTGCTGTTCAGTTTCGAGGCTGAGGCTGTCGAGGTGTTTGGGCAGCTGCGATTGGGTAAGCTGAATGTAGTTGAGCAAAGCGCCCGCGGCACCGATAGCGGCGGCGTGCTGTTCGGTGTCTAGGCCGAAGCCGAGCAAATCCTGGCTGCCGAAATAGCGGGTTAGCAGGTCGAAGCCGCTGTCGGCCGCAAACTGCCAATGGTTGAGCCGGGTGATATTGGCATTGGGCAGCTTGATTTCGGGCGCGTTTTTGGCATCCGGCAGCAAGATTTCGGCAGCCTGCAGGCGGGCGAGTTCGTCGGTGAGTTTGCCCGCTTCGGTAAGCTTGGCTTTGAATTCGCCGCTTTGCAGCGATGCCCATGCCAAACCGATCTGTTTTTTGCCCACGCACACGGCTACGATGCGGTTGGTTTCTTTGTCTTCCAACAGTGCGGAGTCGGTGAGCGTGCCCGGAGTAACGATGCGCACCACTTTGCGCTCCACCGGCCCTTTGCCGACGCCCACTTCGCCCACCTGCTCGCAAATCGCCACGCTTTTGCCCATCTTCACCAAACGGGCGAGATACTGTTCGGCGGCGTGATAAGGCACCCCGGCCATTTTGATGGGTTCGCCGTTAAGCTGGCCGCGGGTGGTGAGCGTGATGTCGAGCAGCTTGGCCGCTTCCACCGCATCATCGAAAAAAAGCTCGTAAAAATCGCCCATGCGGTAGAACACGAGTTTGTCTTGATGCGCTTCTTTGATGCCGAGATATTGCTGCATCATGGGGGAAACGGAGGGTTTGCTCATGGAAACGGCCTATCGGGAAAAAGAAACGGTATTTTAGCAAAATGAATAATGCCTGTCTGAAAAGGCTTTTCAGACAGGCATCAAATTGCAAACCGCTTAGTCGGCAATAATATCGAAATTATTGTCTTTAAACTGCGTGGTCGGCACGTTGACAATCAGCGGGTCGACTTTGCCGATGGCTTTTTCGTCTTTGCCCGGATAGTCGAGCTTATGCAGGAAATAGCGGATGCAGTTTAAACGGGCGCGTTTTTTATCGTCGGATTTGATAATCGTCCACGGTGCGTCGCCTGTGTGGGTGTGGAAGAACATGGCGTTTTTCGCATCGGTATATTCGTCCCAGCGGTCGAGCGATTGGATATCGACGGGCGAGAGTTTCCAATGTTTTAAAGGATCGTCGCGGCGGGAAATGAAGCGTCGCAGCTGCTCTTCGCGGCTTACCGAAAACCAGAATTTAAACAGATGAATGCCGCTGGCGACCAGCATGCGCTCGAATTCGGGCGTTTGGCGCATAAAGAGCAGATATTCGTGCGGCTCGCAAAAGCCCATCACACGTTCAACGCCTGCGCGGTTGTACCAAGAACGGTCGAAAAATACGATTTCGCCGGCAGTCGGCAAGTTTTGGATATAGCGTTGGAAATACCATTGGCCGCGCTCTCTTTCGGAAGGTTTTTCCAAAGCCACAACGCGCGCGCCGCGGGGATTGAGGTGCTCCATATAGCGCTTGATGGTGCCCCCTTTACCGGCTGCATCGCGGCCTTCAAACAGCCCCACGATTTTTTGACCGCTCTCTTTAACCCAGCTTTGCACTTTCAAAAGCTCGATTTGCAGCAGTTTTTTCTCTTTTTCATACACGCGGCGGCTCATGCGTGTACGGTAAGGATAGCTTTCCGGAAGCGGCGCGCTGCTGGAATCCTCACCCGATTTGCTGCCCTGATGTTGCAGCACGGCCTGCTCGAAAATCTGCAAACGGTCTTTTTCTTCGCCTAATTCTACTTTTTGGAATGGTTCCAATTGATGGTTTTTCATACTTTTCCTTTTTCTTTCTTTAACAATTTTTATCATCATTATACGCCATTCGGGTTAAGTGGACATAGTGGCATGTAGCACTTTGTAGTCAGCACTTCGGCTTTTTTTGATATAGATGAAATATTGCGGGAAACTTTTGTTCTGTTTGGGTTTACCGCATTTCAGACAGGCCTGTTTCACGGCTGGAAGCGGCCGCCTTTGATTTGGATGTCGCGCAGTCCGATTCTGCCTGCCAGGCTGTGGTTGCGCAGCGCATGGGTGAGCGCCACGGCCAAGCCGTCGGCAGCGTCAGACTGCGGTGTGCCCGAAAGCCCCAGCATCTGCACAACCATATGCTGCACCTGCTCTTTGGCCGCCTTGCCCTTGCCCACCACCGCCTGCTTCACTTGCAGCGCGGTGTATTCATACACGGGCAGCCCGCGCATGACCAAAGCGGCTACGGCGGCTCCCCTGGCTTGGCCGAGCATCAGGGTGGCCGCAGGGTTCACGTTTACAAATACCTGTTCCACCGCCGCCTGATTGGGGCGGTACACTTCGATGATTTCGTTGAGATGTTCCACAATCACGCCGATGCGCCCGGCCAACTCGTCGTTCGGGATGGTTTTGATGCAGCCGGAAGCCACATAAATGTGTTCGCGGCCGATAACGTCGACAATACCGAAACCTGTGGTGCGGCTGCCGGGGTCAAGGCCGAGAATGCGGACGGGTTGGGTCATGATGAACAATATTTAAATATAGGCAGTTAAAGACATAGTGGAAAAATTCGGTTTCACGGCTGTAACAGCAGCCAGTTAACCGCCGCTCCGCCCGCAACCAACCACACAAAGAGCAAAAAGCCGAGCTTAAACGGCTGCATACCGACCTGCCTGACCGTATTCACACGGGTAGTCAAACCTAAAGCGGCCATAGCGGCTGCCAGCAAAATATCATCCAGATAAACGATACGGCGTATCCACGGCGAAAAATCCGCCGGCAGTAAAGAGTTCAACGCTGCCACGGCAATAAAGCCCACGGCAAACCACGGAACGGTGATATTGCCCCGCACACCGCCCTGCCTGCCGCCTTTTGCCAACGCATAAGACAAAGCCAGCAAAAACGGCGCCAGCAGCATCACCCTGACCATTTTGGCAATCACCGCCATATCGGCTGTTTGCGGGCTGATTGAGCCGCCCACCGCCACGACCTGCGCCACTTCATGCACGGTCGAACCGGTGTAAATTCCGAACTGGGCGGCGTCGAAAGGCAGTATGCTCAGTGAATACACCAATGGATAAAGCAGCATGGAAAGCGAGCCGAACACCACAACAGTCACCACCGCCACGGCCACTTTGTGGGGCTCCGCCTTCAAAACCGATTCCGTTGCCAACACCGCCGCAGCGCCGCAGATGGCGGCTCCCGAACCGATTAAAACCGAAGTATCCCTGTCCATGCCGAACACCCGCCTGCCCAGCCACACCGCAAGCAAAAATGTCGACACCAGCATAACCGCATCAACGGCAAAAGCGCTCCAACCGACCTGCGCCAAATCATGTGCGGTCAGTTTGAAACCGTAAAGCACAATCGCCGTGCGCAAAATCTGCTTTTGGGCAAAACCGGTTCCTTCACGGAAATCCTGCTCCCAGCGCGGATAAATGCTGTTGCCGAGCAGCAAACCGATCACAATCGCCACCAACAAAGGGCTGACCGCTTCTCCCAGCAAGGGCGCCAAAGCCACCGACACGCCGGCCAAAAAACCGCACAACAGCAATCCCTGCCAAAAAGAGGCCTTAAGCCGGAAAAAAGGCATTACCCTGCTCCTTTAAAATGGTTCAGCATCCAAATCGCCCAGTTTGATTAAACTGATAATGGATAATTATAGTGAAAAGGTTATACCGTAAAAACGGTATTTCCGCCAAACCCAAGTATGGCTGATGGCCTGCTGATTAAGTTTATTTACTTCGGATGCCTGTCTGAAAACTTATCGGGTAATTTCAATCGTTTTCAGACAGGCATCCGCCCATTCCGGAAAAAACGGCACGAAACCCCGTAACCCCTGACTTTAAAACCAAAACCCGAATTCAGCTTTTCAACCACATTCTGCCTCTGCTGCTTACTGTCCTCATCAAACCGCCACTATTGCTTTCATTTAACGAACAGTCATGTCGGCAATTGCCGAATTGTTGTTTGCCGGGTTTCATTGTATTTTGACATCCAACTGCATTAGCCCCTTGATGCAGAAATGAAATCAAACCAACTGGAGATACAGCCATGGAGAATAATCAAGCGAAAGCAACCCGATTCGGCAGTTTGAACGATTACGAAAAAGGTTCTATCCAACTGATCAGCGGAGAAGCAAGCAATTATGCTTTTTCCAATATTTTTGAAGTTGCCTCGCAATCCGCCCCCTACGAAAAAAGCGTAGTCGGCATGAATTTGAAATTCGTTATCGAATCATTGAAAGCAGAAGGTACGTCGCCTTGGTTTACCGCCTCGCACGATGAATTCGTGATTGTGATGGACGGCGAAATCCGCGTTGATTATATCAAGCTCGACCAGCCCTTGGTTGACGAAGCCGAAGAAGGCACCCGCTTGGCCGGCGATAACCCGCAAGGCAAAAAAATGGGACACGCCATTCTGAAGCAGGGTCATCAGGCCATTTTGCCCGCCGGCAGCGCCTACCGTTTCGAAGCCGCCAAACCCGGCGTTATCTTAATCCAAACCATCAAAGGCCCGCTGTCGGTCGAAAAATGGCACAGCATCTGCATTCAATAAACCCTCCCGGAAGGAGAAAAAACATGGATAAAAAATTTGAAGAATTTCTGGCTGCCGGCGTGCAGGCAGGCGAACGCGACGAGCTGACCGGCTACCGCACATTCCGCTTGGGTCAATTCACTTTCGAGCGTGACGAATACTTTGCCAAAATCACTTGGAACGTAAAAGGCGAAACCCATTCGCACCTGATGTCGGCAGATGCTTTCCTGCGTGCTTTGATGCGCGATGTGGCTTGGGGCTTTTTCTACGGCTGGGTAAACTTTGACGACGTTATCGGCACCCGCAACCACTACGGCAGCGTAGACCTTTATGCAGGCACATTTAACGGCGTATTGAAAGAAGCCGGTGTGGATTACATCGAAAACTTCGAAACCCCGCTGATTATGGCCACTTTTAAAGCCATCCTGCACGACTGGGTTAACGAAAGCTTCGACCCGTTTGCCGCCCCCGAAGAAACAGGCAGCGCATTCGGACGCAAAGAAGGCAACAACGAAGCGGCCATCGACCGTTACCGTATTGCCACCAAGCGTATGCCCAGCCTGCCCGACGATTCTCCGTTGCGCGACGATCTGCCGGTAAACCGCCAATTCCAAGACGTGGTTCAAGACGAACCCGAAATCCATTGCGAACCCGGCTTTGAAGGCCAATTGGGCGGTTTCAACCTGTTCAAATACCTTTCCCGCTCGGATGTTACTTGGAACCCTTCGGTTACTTCGGTATGTAAAGAAAGCCTCTTCTGCCCGACCACCGAAGAATACATTCTGCCGATTTTCCACGGTAACGACCGCGTAGAGTGGTTTTTACAGCTTTCCGACGAAATCACTTGGGATATCGCCGATAAAAACGACGGCAAACCGATTGCCCGCCTGATTATGAAAGCCGGCGACATTGCGGCCATGCCTGCCAATATCCGCCACCAAGGTTATTCGACCAAACGTTCTATGTTGCTGGTTTGGGAAAACGCTACACCCAACCTGCCGCAAAAATACGAATCAGGCGAATTGCCCCCTTATCCGGTTGCTTTTTAAGCCCGAATCCATCATAGAAAAAGCCGGACGCGAGCGCACCGGCTTTTCCGGATAAGCACCGCACCGCGCCCGGCTTTTAAAAAAGAGCGGCGCTATTCGGTGCAACCCGCCGGAAACGCATGTAAACACACCGGACACAAAACCACTCTTCATTTAAAACAAAGAAAGGCTTGTTAAATGAATACAGAATTATTTATCAACGGCAAATTCGTTCCCGCTCAAAAAGGCGGCACCATTGATGTGCTCAATCCTGCCAACGGCGAATTGATTACCAAAATCGCCGCCGCCGAAGCGGAAGATGTGGACATTGCCGTGGCCGCCGCCAAAAAAGCCTTCCCCGCATGGGCAGCCACACCTGCCGCCGAGCGCGGACGTTTGCTGTTGAAACTGGCCGACCTGATTGAAGAACATGCCGAAGAATTGGCGCAAATCGAATCGCTCGATACAGGCCATCCGATCCGCGATTCGCGCCGTTTGGACGTTCCCCGTACCGCAGCCTGCTTCCGCTACTTCGGCGGCATGGCCGACAAAATCCAAGGCTCGGTTATTCCTGTCGAACAAGGCTTTTTAAACTACGTTGTGCGCGAACCTGTGGGCGTGGTCGGCCAAATCGTACCTTGGAACTTCCCGCTGATGTTTACCTCATGGAAACTCGGCCCGGCCTTGGCTGCGGGCAACACCGTGGTGATGAAACCTTCTGAACTCACCCCGCTCTCCACATTGAAAATTGCCGAACTGATTCAGAAAGCAGGCTTCCCCGACGGCGTGGTCAATATTGTTGCAGGATACGGCAACACCGCCGGACAACGCATTGCCGACCATGAAGACATCGCCAAAGTGGCCTTTACCGGCTCCACCCAAACCGGCCAAAGCATCGTGCGTGCCTCTGCCGGCAACCTGAAACGCCTGCAACTGGAATTGGGCGGAAAAGGTGCCAACATCGTGTTTGAAGATGCTGATATTGATGCTGCCGTTAACGGCTCGGCATGGGCGATTTTCCACAACCAAGGTCAAGCCTGTATCGCCGGTTCCCGCCTGATGCTGCACGAATCCATCGCCGACGAGTTTTTGGAAAAATTCGTGAAATTGGCCGAATCCATCCGCTTGGGCGACCCGCTTAACCCCGAAACCGAAATGGGCCCGCTCACTTCTGAATCGCACCGCAACAAAGTGCTTTCCTATGCGGAAATCGCCACCGAACAGGGCGGTAAAATCCTAACCGGCGGCAAAGCACCCGAAGATGCCGCGTTGAAAAACGGCTACTACGTTTTGCCCACCGTGGTGGAAGCCAAACCTACCGACCGTGTGGCGCAAGAAGAAGTGTTCGGCCCGTTTGTTACTGTGCTGCGCTTCAAAAACGACGAAGAAGCTTTGGAAATCGCCAACGGCACCGAATACGGCTTGGGCAGCGGCTTGTGGACGAAAAACCTGCAACGCGCACATTTGTTTGCCCGTAAGATACGCGCAGGCATGTGCTGGATCAACAGCTACAAACGCGTTAACCCCGGCAGCCCCTTCGGCGGCGTAGGCAAATCGGGATACGGTCGCGAAATGGGCTTCGAAGCCATTCACGACTATACCGAAGCCAAATCGGTGTGGGTGAATGTAGATGCGCAAATTCCGCCGCACTTCGACAGACGCAAGTAAGCAGGCAAAGCGTTCGGGCGGCAAGTCTAATCCCTTTCAGGTAGCCGCCCGCCGCACTTGCCTCATATCCACACTGCCTCCAAGAGCAGGATCACACTTCACTTACCCGCCGCTTATGCCTGTCTGAACCGGCGCGACACAACTTAATCGATTAAGTGAAGCGATTTAGCTGCATATCATGAATACAAAGGAATTGTTATGAACCGTTTCCATTACCAAGCCTTGCCGCTGGATGTGTATTTCGGCAAAGGACGCATCAGCGAACTGCGCGGCATATTAGACCGCTACGGCTACCGTAATGTGCTGGTGATGACCACGCCCGACCAAAAAAGCGCCGGTGAAAAACTGGCCGGAACATTGGGCGACATTGCCGCCGGTGTTTACCCCCATGCCGTGATGCACGTTCCGGTGGAAGTGGCTCAAAAAGCCTCGGCCTATGTGCGCGAACACCAAATCGACTGCTGTATCGCGCTGGGCGGCGGTTCCACCATCGGCTTGGCCAAAGCCGTGGCTTTGGAGCTGGGCGTACCCATAGTGGCCGTGCCGACCACTTACGCAGGCAGCGAAATGACCACGGTTTACGGCCTCACCGACAACGGCCGCAAAACCACCGGCAAAGATATCCGCGTTTTGCCCAAAGCCGTGATTTACGACCCCGAGCTGACCTTTACCCTGCCTGCCGCCATATCTGCCGCATCGGGCATGAATGCGATGGCTCACGCGGTTGAAGCCCTTTATGCGGAAAACAAAAACCCGATTATCAGCATGATGGCCGAAGAATCGGTGCGTTCTTTGAAAAACGCGCTTCCTAAAATCGTTCAAAACCCTCAAGACGAAACGGCGCGAGAACAGGCGTTTTACGGCGCATGGCTGGCGGGCATCTGTTTGGGTTCGGTCGGCATGGCGGTACACCACAAAATCTGCCATACCTTAGGCGGCACGTTCAATCTGCCCCACGCCCAAGCCCATGCCATCATGCTGCCTTATTCGGTGCATTACAACCGCTCAGCCGACGATGAAGCAATGGCTCGTCTGGCTTCGGCTTTGGATATCGCCGACCCGCAAGCATGCGGTTCCGAACTTTACCGCCTCAACCAGTCTTTAGGCATTCCGATGGCCCTGAAAGACATCGGCTTTCCCGAACACGGAGCCGAAGAAGTTGCCCGTATCGTGTGCGACAGCCCCTATTACAACCCGCGCCCGTATGTTTACGACGAGCTGCTCGACTTATTGAAAAAAGCCCATGAAGGTCGGCCGCCCGCCTGAATACTGTTTTCAGACGGCCTCCACCCTGCCCGAGGCACGCTTTCGGCGGCTTGGGCATCCCTTCGGCCTACTAATAAAATAAACAAAACAATAAGCTACCAAGGAGGAACGCATGAATCTGACCGAACAGGTTATCCGCAGTTTTCAAAACATCGAAAACGAGCGGCACCGTTTTCTCATTACCACTTTCATCAAAAAACTGCACGAATATGTGCGCGAAACCGAACCGAGCGAACAGGAATGGGAGCAGGCCATCCGCTTCTTAACCGAAACCGGCAAACTCTGCCACGAACAGCGTCAGGAATACATTTTGCTGTCGGACGTATTGGGCGTGTCGATGCTGATCGATCAGATTCTGCACGAAAAAAACGAAGTGCAAACGCCTTCCACCGTGTTCGGCCCGTTCTTTATCGACAATATGCCGATAAGGCCGTTCGGCAGCAGCATCATTTCCGATGATGCGGCGGCTCCGCCTTTATTGGTGCGCGGCAAAATCACCGACATCGAAGGCAATCCGGTTGCGGGCGCGCGCATCGATGTTTGGCAAACCGCCGAAAACGGCATGTATTCCGGCCAAGACCCGCACCAAAGCACCGACAACCTCCGCGGCGTGTTTCTCAGCCAAGAAGACGGCAGCTATGCCTTCCAAACCATTTTGCCGGTAAGTTACCCGATTCCCGACGACGGCACGGTGGGCAAGCTGATGGCTTATGCCAAGCGCAGCGTTTGGCGGCCGGCGCACATCCATTTCAAAATCGAGGCCGACGGTTTTCAAGGCTTGGTTACCCACCTGTTTCTCGAAGGCGACGAATATCTGCAAAACGATGCCGTGTTCGGCGTGAAAGACCGCCTGATTGTGCGTTACAGCGAAGAAAAAGCCGACGACACCAGCCGCGAACGCTACGGCCTGAACACAGATTACCGGCTGATTGAATACGATTTCATCCTAACGGGAGACGAGAGCCGTGAGCGATAAAACCTTTCTCTGCCGCCAGACCGAGCTGGACGAAAACGGCGGGGTGTTCAAAGTACCCCACCCCGTTGAACAGAACATCACCATCGTGTTGATCAGGAAAGACGGGCGCTGCTTTGCCTACCGCAACGTGTGCCCGCATTTTTCCATCCAGCTCGACAATGCCCAAGGCCGTTTTTTCACTTACCAAAACCGCTACATCATGTGCGCGCACCATTCGGCCATGTTCGATATCGAAACCGGCCTGTGTGTAGACGGCCCCTGTAAAAACCATTCGTTGATACAGGAAAGCGTATCGGAAGACGAGCAAGCCGTTTATCTTTCCCACGGCCAAACCTAAAACTCACCGTTAACTATTTGAATTTTTATCTTTATTTACAGTCATACCATTTTAGGTCATATCCGGGGCAAACCCGGCCATGACGCACACGCTATAACTGAATCAACACGTTTTCCATACCCGAAGTTAACCCGTTTCAAGCATCAAACAAACGCATTCAACCGCACAAAACCACAAAACATCATAAACAATAAACAAATAAAAAATAACTTTTTCAGACGGCCTGTTTTTCACAGAGGAGAAACAACATGAACATCAAACCCATCATTTTGGCCTTATCCGTGCCGGCCATGCTGTGCACATCTGCGGCCACAGCCAAACCTGCCGCCCAACAGCCGCCCAACGTGCTGGTTATCGTGGCAGACGATTTGGGCTTTTCCGACACCGAACCTTTCGGCGGCGAAATTTCCACGCCCAACATCAACCGTCTCGCCAAAGAAGGCGCGGTATTAAACAATTTCTACACCGGCCCCACCTGTTCGGTAACCCGCTCGATGCTGCTCACCGGCAACGACCACCATCAGGCGGGTTTCGGCACGATGGCCGAATATCTCCAGCCCGAGCAAAAAGGCAAGCCCGGTTATGAAGGCCGTCTGAACGGCAGAGTGATGACGGTTGCCGAAATTCTGAAAAACCACGGTTATGCTTCGTTTGTTACCGGAAAATGGCATTTGGGCGCAACCGACGACAGCCACCCCAAAGCGCGCGGCTTCGACCGTTCGTTCACCCTGATGCCGGGCGGGGCGGCACATATGGATGCCAGCCAGATGTTCCCCGGCAATTACAAAGCCCGTTATTTTGAAGACGGCAAAGAAACCGTGCTGCCCGCCGACTTCACATTCTCAAGCGATTTCTTTACCGACAGGATGATTTCCTACCTGAAAAACGACCGCAAACGCGGCCAGCCGTTCTTCGGTTATCTCGCGTTTACCGCACCGCATTGGCCGTTACAGGCACCTGATGCGTTTTTGGAGAAATACCGCAACCATTACCGCGAAGGATACGATGCGGTACGCAAACAGCGTCTTGCACGCATGATTGAAAAAGGCGTGATGCCGCCCGGAACCCAGATCAACAATCCGCTGGAAGGCGTGTTTTCGTCTTGGAACCGCCTCACCGAAGCGCAGCGTCAGGAACAAACCAAAGCCATGCAGATTTACGCGGCGATGGTAGATAACCTCGACCACAACATCGGCCGCGTTGTCGATTATCTCAACACCACGGGAGAACTCGACAACACTCTGATTCTGTTTATGTCGGACAACGGCGCCGAATCGGCCACGCCCGAATCGCTCGGCACCACCGAAGACAAAAACGGCATCAGGGAATGGGTGGACAGCACTTTCGACAACAGCATGGCCAACATGGGCAAAAAAGGTTCGTATGTTACATTAGGGCCGCAATGGGCGCAGGTTGCCTCCACACCGCTGCCTTATTTCAAGAGCATTTTGTCTGACGGCGGCATCCATGTGCCGGCCGTTATCCGCTATCCCGGCAAGATCAAGGCCGGGCAGATTCAAAGCGAAACCCTGCACGTTATCGACTTCGTGCCCACGGTGTTGGAGCTGACCGGAGCCAAACGCCCCGCCTCGTATCAAGGCAACAAGCTGCTGTCCATGGAAGGCCGCTCGTTCCTGCCCGTGTTCGCCGGCAAGAAGCTGCCCGAACGCTCTTTGGGCTGGGAGTTCAACAACCGCAAAGCACTCTACCGCGGCGATTGGGCGGCACTGCACCAAACCCCGCCTTACGGCACCGGCAAATGGGCGTTGTACAACCGTAAAACCGACCCGTCGTTCCGCACCGACCTCTCCGCGCGCCATCCGCAAAAAACGCGCGAGCTGGCGGGCGAATGGAACCGCTATGCCCGCCGCGTAGGCGTGGTGGAAGCACCCGTGCGCTACAAATACGGCCAAATGAACTGCTTCTACACCGAATGTATCCAACCCGACTTCCTGAAAAAATCGGGCGGTTAACCTGATACGCTGTCAGGCCGTCTGAAAACACCGCCTAAAGTGTGCCGTCACGCTTTTCAAGCCTTTTACCCGGCGGCAGCCAAAACACACGGCTGCCGCTTTCAGGCAGGCATTTGCTTTTCAGACGGCCTCAACCGCTGCTTTTTGCCGCGATACGAATAAGGAGCCGCCATGCCGTACACTCTGCACACCCGTTTCACCCTTTGCCTTGCTGCCGCCCTAACCGCAGCCTGTTCGCCCGACACCCCCAAAACCGCACAGAATGCGCCTGCTTCGGATAAAGCTGCTGCCGCAAATACCGCTGCCGATAAAGCCGGTTTGGGCAACGCCGATGCCTGTCTGAACTATTCCGGCCTGCCCGAAAAATGGCAGCAAGACCCCTATGCCGGTATGGTCAAAATCAAAGGCGGCAGTTTCGACATCGGCAGCGAAGACCATTATCCCGAAGAATTTGCACTCAAAAACCGCCGCAGAACCGTCGGTGATTTCTGGATAGACCGCACCGAAGTAACCAACGCCCAATTCCAAAGTTTTGTAGAGGCCACCGGCTACGTTACCGAAGCCGAACAGCAGGGCGAAGCCGTAGTGTTCATCCAACCCACCCAGGCCGTGGCCGAGCTGGGCTGGTGGCGGCTGGTAAAAGGTGCCAGCTGGAAACAGCCGTGGGGGCCTGACGCACAACGCAGCATCCGCCCCAACGAACCCGTGCGCATGATCACGCTGAAAGATGCCCAAACCTACGCCGCATGGGTCGGGCGCGAGCTACCCACCGAAGAGCAATGGGAATACGCCGCCAAAGGCTTCAGTAAAGAACGCGACATCAGCACCGACCGCGAGCGTATCGACGCCAACACTTGGCACGGCGAATTTCCCTACCAAAACCTCGGTAAAGACGGCCATGCCGATGCCGCTCCCGTCGGCTGCTACCCTGCCAACGGCTTCGGCCTGTTCGACACCATCGGCAACGTATGGGAATACACGCGTACGCCTTTTTCGGGCAACCACGACGACCATATGGGCATCGGCCAGCTTCATTCCGGCCACATGCAGCATTCGTTCAACAGCTACACCATCAAAGGCGGCTCGTTTCTATGCGCCGAAAACTACTGCATGCGCTACCGTGCCGCCGCCCGCCATCCGCAAGAAAAAGACTTAGCCATCAGCCATGTCGGTTTCCGCACGGTCAAAGCCGTCCGTTAACCGCCAAAGGCCGTCTGAAATGAAAGAGTTTGAAATAAATTTTGAAACAAAGATACGGCAAATAAGCTTATTTTGGATACAGGGCAGCAAGCCGCAGACACCATAGTGGCTCAACTTAAAAATAGTACGTTCGTCATACTCGGGCTTGACCCGAGTATCTCCTAAAGTTAGCGGAACTCAAGATACTCGGGGCAAGCCCGAGTATGACGGAAACACTAATAAAATTAAGTGTTTTAACTATAGCAAGGCGCAGCAACACCGTAGCAGAAATAAAGTTTATTTGCCTTATGCGCCCCGTCGCAACACGCCTCAACAGCGCAGGAGAGAAACCATGATTGCCAATTTCTTAAGCAAAATAATGCAGCGTTACCTGCCCGATTCGTTTTTACTCGCCATCATACTGACCGCTTTGATTGTGGTAGCGGGCGTTACCGCAGGCGGCCACAGCCTTTTTGACATGGCCGACTACTGGGGCAAAGGTTTTTCCAAGCTTTTCACTTTCGGCATGCAGATGGTGCTGGTGCTGCTTTTGGGATACATATTGGCATTAACACCGGCGGTAAACCGTTTTTTAGACAAGCTCACCGATGCCGCCAAAACGCCCCGGCAGGCACTGATGCTCACCGGTACGGTATCGTTTGCCGCATGTTATCTGAACTGGGGTTTCGGCTTGGTAGTCGGCGCGATGGTAGCCAAAGAAATGGGCAGAAAAGTGCAGGGGCTGCATTTTCCGCTGGTGGTGGCGGCGGCATACAGCGCAGAAATCATACGCGGCCCCTCTTCGGCCATTCCGCTGGTGGTGGCGACACCCAAACACTTCTTACACGAAACACTCGGCGTGATACCGGTGTCGCAAACCCTGTATTCTTCATGGAATCTGCTTATTTCCGCCGGCATTTTGGTTTTGCTGCTGTTGATGTATGCTTTCGTGTCGCCGCCCAAACAGCCTGTTTCGGTAACGCAGGCGCACCAAGAAACACCTGAAAAAAACCAAGCGGCGCAACACGCCGGCCCACTCTTCTTTTCGGAAAAACTGGAACAGCGCTATCTGTTTAACCTGCTGCTGGCCGTGCTGCCTTTGCTGTTTGCAGGCAAACATTTCGCCGAAAAAGGTTTCGACGTTAATCTGAATATTGTGATCATGCTGTTTTTGGCGGCATCATTGCTGCTCCACCGCTCGCCCGCCGCTTTTCTTAATGCGGCGAAAACCGCCATATCTTCCACTCAGGGCATTATCGTCCAATTTCCGCTCTATGCCGGCATTGCGGGCATGATGACCGATTCGGGTTTGGTCAACCTGATGGCGCAATGGTTCGTATCGGTATCCGATGCCGCCAACTTTCCGGTGATGACCTTCTTGTCGGCAGGTTTGGTCAACATTTTTATTCCTTCCGGAGGCGGCCAATGGGCGATACAGGGGCCGGTAGTGGTGGAAGCGGCCAAAGCATTGGGAGCCGATTTGCCCCAAACCATTATGGCGTTTGCGTGGGGCGATGCTTGGACCAACCAGATCCAACCTTTTTGGGCTTTGCCGCTGCTGGGCGTGGCCGGCCTGTCGGCACGCGACATCATGGGCTATTGCGTGATGTGGCTGGTGTTGTCGGGGCTGTGGATTATGGGCGTATTCGCCGTTATGTCCTTTATTTTGTGAAGCCCTGAGAAACAGCACATGCCTGTCTGAAAAATATTCAGACAGGCTTAGATTCGAATTTCAAGTGCAACACTCAGGCAGTAGAGGTTGGAACAGATTCAAGAATAAAACACTTGGCGTTTCATAGCCAAGTGTTTTTCTTGGCCGGTGGTTCAGCTCATCTTGAACCCTGCGTATCTCCCGATGGCTGATGTTGCGGAAATCGGTTTGTTTCGGGAAATATTGGCGGATGAGTCCGTTGGTATTTTCATTCAGCCCTTTCTCCCAAGAACGGTAGGGGCGGCAAAAATAGGTTTCCGCCTCCAATGCTTGGGCTATTCGGATGTGTCGGTAGAATTCTTTGCCGTTATCCATGGTGATGGTGTGTACCCTGTTTTTATGCGCCTTCAATACCCTGATGACTGCGCGGGCGGTGTCTTTGGCTTTGAAGTTCTTCAACTTGCAGATGATGGTGTAGCGGGTAACCCGCTCGACCAAGGTCAGTAATGCGCTTTTCTGATCTTTGCCGACGACGGTGTCGGCTTCCCAATCGCCGATGCGGGATTTTTCGTCGACGATGGCGGGTCGGTTTTCAATGCCTGTGCGGTCGGGTACTTTGCCTCTGCTCCATGTACTGCCGTAGCGTTTACGGTAGGATTTGCAGGCTATTCTGAGATGCTGCCACAAAGTGCCGCCGTTGCTTTTGTCTTGACGCAGATAGCGGTAAACGGTGCTGTGGTGGAGCGTGATTCGGTGGTGCTTGTACAGATAGGCGCACACTTGCTCGGGGCTGAGTTTGCGGCGGATGAGGGTAGCGATGTGTTGGATCAGCTGCGAATGGAGCTTATAGGGCTTTCTTTTGCGCTGCTTGGTAAGCCGGCTTTGCTGTTGGGCTTTTTCGGCACTGTATTGCTGCCCTTGTGGGCAGTGCCGTTTGATTTCGCGGCTGATGGTGCTTTTATGGCGGTTAAGCCGTTTGGCGATTTCGGTGACGGTGTGGTGGCGGGATAGGTATCGGATGCGGTATCGTTCGTCTTGGGTCAGTTGTGTGTAGCTCATGGCAATCTTTCTTGCAGGAAAGGCCGTATGCTACCGCATACTGGCCTTTTTCTGTTATGGAAAGTTGCACTTCAAATCCGAATCCGCCAGGCATAAGTTTTATTGGTCTTTTAAAACCAAAACAGGTAGAATTCCCACATGTTGTTTTGTCACGAAACAGCTGCCAAAACCAAAAAATTTATCGAAAACAACCACAACAGGAACACGAAATGGAACACAAATTACCAGAATTGCCCTACGCATTGGATGCCTTAGAGCCGCACTTATCCAAAGAAACTTTGGAATATCACTACGGCAAACACCACCAAACCTACATCACCAACCTTAACAACCAAATTAAAGGCACAGAATTTGAAAACGTTTCATTGGAAGACATCGTAAAAAAATCTTCCGGCGGCGTATTCAACAATGCAGCCCAAACGTGGAACCATACTTTCTACTGGCTGGGCTTTACCCCCAAAGGCCAAGGAAAACCTTCTGGCGAATTGGCCGCAGCAATCGACGCCAAATGGAGCAGCTTTGAAAAATTCCAAGAAGCTTTTAACGCTTGCGCAGCCGGAACATTCGGTTCAGGTTGGGCGTGGTTGGTTAAAACCCCGAACGGGGAATTGGATTTGGTTTCTACTTCCAATGCAGCCACTCCTTTAACTACCGACAACACTCCGCTGCTAACTTGCGACGTATGGGAACATGCCTACTATATCGACTACCGCAACAGCCGCCCGAACTACCTGAAAGGTTTTTGGGAAATCGTAAACTGGGATGAAGTAGCCAAACGCTTTGCTGCTTAATCAAACTAATGGTAAAACATCCGCCGGAATGTTGCATTACATTCCGGCGGATGTTTATTATTGCTCATGGGGCTTTGGAAGCAAAATCACCAAATATATAGCCAAGTGTTTTTCTTGGCCTATGGTTCAGTTCATCTTGAACCCTGCGTATCTCCCGATGGCTGATGTTGCGGAAATCGGTTTGTTTGGGGAAATATTGGCGGATGAGTCCGTTGGTATTTTCATTCAGCCCTTTCTCCCAAGAATGGTAGGGGCGGCAAAAATAGGTTTCCGCCTCCAATGCTTGGGCTATTCGGATGTGTCGGTAGAATTCTTTGCCGTTATCCATGGTAATGGTATGGACTCTGGCTTTATGCGCCTTCAATACCTTGATGACGGCGTTGGCAGTGTCTTTGGCTTTGAAGTTCTTCAACTTGCAGATGATGGTGTAGCGGGTAACCCGCTCGACCAAGGTCAGTAATGCGCTTTTCTAATTCGGTGACGGTGTGGTGGCGGGATAGGTATTGGATGTGGTATCGTTCGTCTTGGGTCAGTTGTGTGTAGTTCATATGCAATCTTTCTTGCAGGAAAGGCCGTATGCTACCGCATACCGGCCTTTTTCTGTTATGGAAAGTTGCACTTCAAATTTGAATCCGCCGTTTGAAGAAACGGTTTGGCAAAAACCTGCCAAACCGTTAATTTATCGATGCGGGTCTATAAATCATTTCAACGCACCGGTTTTAAGAGGAGGAACACATGGACAAACTGCAATGTATGGAGGCCTTTGTGCGCGTAGCACAAAGCGGGAGTTTCATTCAGGCGGCCGAACAGCTGGGCGTAGCGCGTTCGGTCATCAGCACGCGCATCCAGCAGCTGGAAAAATTTGTCGACGCGCCGCTATTCCACCGCAACACCCGCTCCGTGCGCCTGTCTGACATCGGCGAAAAGTATTACGACGAATGCGTTGATCTGTTAAACCGCTTCGATACTTTGGTTGATGCCATGGCAATGGCCAAAAACGATTTGAAAGGCAAACTGCGTATCCATTTAGTCCCCGGTTTCGGTTTGGGTTATTTCAGCAAAAAGCTGTTTCTGTTTACTCAAACCTATACCGATATCGAACTGGATTTGGTGATGAGCGATAAAGTGGTCGATCCGGTATCGTGCGGCTTTGATGTGGCCTTTCAGATTTTTCCGCCCAAAGGCGAAAGCCTGATTGATCGCAAAATTTTCTATGTCAACCGCGTATTTTGTGCTTCCCCCGATTTCATCGCCCGTAATGGAGAGCCGAAAACGCCCGACGATCTTGCACGTTTCGAACTGGGCTATTACTCGGGCTATCCCGAACGCAACCGCATCAAATTTTTTAACGGAGATTCACTACAGGAAGTGTCGGTTTCTGCACGCATCAATTCTTCTTCCATCCACCTGCTGCACGACTTCGCTTTAACCGGCGGCGGCATTGTCTGCCTGCCGACCATCGTGGCGAAAGAAAGCCTGCTCGAAGGCAGGCTGGTATCGGTGCTGACCGATTATCCCGTTCCGGCTTACAGCTTGCGGGCCGTGTTTCCGCCCAATTCCAAAAACATCAAAAAAGTCAGACATATGATTGATTTTTTATCGGAACACATCCGCAAGCAGCCCCAATGGGACGAACAACTGATTGCCAAAGGCTGCTTGTCGCCCCTAGTCGCATCGCTCAATGAGCACCGCAATGCCTTGCCCGACACCGATACACATCGAGCACACCGCATAACGCCCGCCTGAAACTTCCAGCTGGTTAAGTGCAGTTGCCAACAAGCGCGTGCCCGAAGCACCCAAAGGATGGCCGATGGCTATGGCACCGCCGTTAGGGTTGACGCGCGGGTCATCGTCGGCCAAACCCAAATCGCGGGTACACGCCAAAGCTTGGGCGGCAAACGCTTCGTTCAGCTCGATCACATCAATATCGGCCAAATCCACGCCTGTTTTGGCCAGCAGTTTTTTAATTGCCGGTGCGGGGGCGAAACCCATAATCCTCGGCTCGATGCCCACCGTTACACCGGCAATCAAACGGCCGCGCGGCTTCAGCCCGTAGGCTTCCACCGCTTTGGCAGAAGCCAGCAAAACGGCAGACGAGCCGTCGTTAATGCCCGAAGCATTGCCTGCCGTTACCGTGCCGCCCTCAAACACCACCGGCTTGAGTTTTGCCAAGCCTTCCGCATTGGTATCCGGGCGCGGATGCTCGTCTTGATTCACCACAATGCTGCCGCCTTTACGTTGCGGGATTTCCACCGGCACGATTTCGCGCTCGAAAAAACCGCGCTGCTGCGCCGCCGCCGCCTTGTGCTGGCTGGCAAGGGCAAAACGGTCTTGATCTTCCCTGTTGATACCGAATTGCTCCGCCACATTCTCAGCGGTTTGCGGCATGGTATCCACGCCGTATTGCGCCTTCATAGCCGGATTGACAAAACGCCAACCCATCGTGGTATCTTCGATTTTTTGATTTCTGCCGAAAGCCTGCTCCGATTTGCCCATCACATAAGGCGAGCGCGACATATTTTCCACGCCGCCCGCAATCAATAAATCGGCATCGCCGGTTTGAATCGCACGGCCTGCCGTAAGCACCGCATCCAAAGACGAACCGCACAAACGGTTGATGGTGGTTGCCGGCACGGAAGGCGGCATGCCTGCCAGCAAAGCAGACATTCTGGCCACGTTGCGGTTGTCTTCTCCCGCCTGATTGGCACAGCCGTAAATCAAGTCGTCGGCTTTTGCCCAATCTACTTGAGGATGGCGCTGCATCAACGCTTTAATCGGCACGGCGCCCAAATCATCGGTGCGCACCGCAGCAAGGCCGCCGCCGTAGCGTCCGAAAGGCGTGCGCACGGCATCAATAATATAAACGTCGTTCAGTTTCATTTCTTTGCTCCTGCTGTGGCGTCGATTAAGGGGGCATCGGTCAGTTTTTGCAGTTCTTCAAAGTCTAGGCCGTCAACTTTTTCAATCACGCGCAAGCCCTCTCCGTCTAAATCGATAACGCATAAATCGGTGTAGATGCGGTTAACGCAATGCAGGCCGGTTGCCGGATAAGTGAGGTTTTGCACAATTTTCGGCTCGCCCTGCTTGCTTGTATGCTCCATCGTTACCCACACTTTTTTGGCACCGACGGCCAAGTCCATTGCACCGCCTACCGCCGGAATGGCATCGGGCGCACCGGTGTGCCAGTTGGCCAAATCTCCATTGGCCGAAACTTGAAACGCACCCAATACGCAAATATCGAGATGGCCGCCGCGCATCATGGCGAAAGAGTCGCCGTGGTGGAAGTAGCATCCGCCGGTTTGCAGCGTAACGTATTCTTTACCGGCATTAATCAAATCGGGGTCTTCTTCGCCGGGAGCGGGCGGCGGGCCGAATGCCAGCAGGCCGTTTTCGGAATGCAGAAAGATTTCTTTGTCTTCGGGCAGATAAGCCGCAATTTTGGTCGGCAACCCGATGCCGAGATTAACATAAGCACCGTCGGGAATATCGGCGGCAACGCGCATGGCGATTTGTTCACGGTTGAGTTTTTGGTAGTTCACCGCTGCTCTCCTTATCAAATTTTAACGACGTGCCGGACAAAAATTCCCGGTGTGATGATGTGTTCGGGATCCAAAGCGCCCAATTCAACGATTTCCGACACTTCGGCAATGGTTACATCGGCCGCCGCCGCCATAATCGGGCCGAAATTACGCGCCGATTTACGGTAAACCAAATTGCCCCAGCGGTCGCCTTTGAAGGCTTTAATCAACGCAAAATCCGCTTTGATGGGATACTCGAGCACATAATCTTTGCCGTCGATATGGCGGGTTTCTTTGCCTTCCGCCAACAGCGTACCGTAGCCGGTAGGCGTAAACACCGCGCCCAACCCCATGCCCGCCGCCTGAATGCGGCAGGCAAGGTTGCCTTGCGGCACCAGTTCCAGCTCGATTTTTCCGGCGCGGTAAAGTTCGTCGAAAACCCACGAATCGGATTGTCGCGGAAAAGAGCAGATGATTTTGCGCACCGCACCGGTTTTCAGCAGTTTGGCCAAACCGTAATCGCCATTGCCTGCATTGTTGTTGATGATGACCAAATCTTTCGCTCCCGTTTCAATCAGGCCGTCGATCAATCCGGCAGGCTGCCCTGCCGTACCGAAACCGCCGATCATAATACGGGCGCCGTCTGAAATTTGAGCCAGCACATCCTCCAGAGAACGGGTTGTTTTGTCTATCATGGTGGTTTGCCTTGTTGAAAATAAATCTAATCCTTACCGTAAGGTAGAGTCCGTCATTATTCTATTCTGTTTGAACCCAACTGTAGTCATGCTGCGGGCAAATACAATGTTTTGGAATTTAGAACAATAAAACGCACAAATTAGAATTAAGATGCAACGGCAGCAAAATAATCAACAACGCAAACCGAACAGGAGAAAGATTGATGAACACAGAACAAAATTGGCAGGAAGCCGTCCGCGCCGCCGAACAACAAAGAGCCGATTGCCTGATCAACCAACGTTACGAAGAATTTGCCGCCATGTGCAGGCCTAACCTCTGTTATGTGCATACCAGCGGCACCGTAGACGATTTGGATGCTTTAATGGACAAGCTGCATTCCGGCTTTTACGTTTACCAAACCATTCATTACCCCATTCACGAAATCCGGCATCTGGGCACGGCCATTTTGGTGCGCGCCGATTTCCAAGCCGATATATTGGTGGACGGGCAGCCCAGAAAGCTCAACAACCGCGCCGTATCGGTTTGGGAAATCGAAAACGGCGAGCTGAAACTGGCTTTCTATCAAGCCACGCCCATAGCCAAATAAGCTATTTCAAAATGATAACGGCACAATAATGCCTGTCTGAAAATCCTCCTTTCAGACAGGCATTCGGCTTCATTACCACCCGTATTTCACATTAATCCCCAAGCCTGCAATCCCGCCCGTTGCCGGACATATTGCGACATACAAGCCAAATGCGGCATAAAATGCCTCACACAAATTTACAACCTATATTAAAATGCACACTCAAATATAGTGAATTAGCTTTAGCTCATGGTTATTTAAGAGAGAATTTTCAACATGGATAATTTTTCGGAATGCATTAATCAAGGCCAGCACAATGTATATGCACTTGATCTGATTCAATGCAGTGTAAACATAGGCAACGATTATGTGTGGACATGGCTGGTGTTTATTTTGGTTGCCGTCGGTTTGTTTTTCACGCTTGCCACAGGCTTCGTGCAGGTGCGCCTGCTGGCGCGCAGCATCAAGGAAATGCTGGGCAGCCGCAGCGAAGGCGACGATTCCCACGGCCACGGCATCACGCCGTTCCAAGCCTTTGCCACCGGCCTTGCCAGCCGCGTGGGCACAGGCAATATCGCCGGTGTGGCCATTGCAATTTCACTGGGCGGGCCGGGTGCCGTGCTGTGGATGTGGCTGACTGCGCTTTTGGGCATGAGTTCCGCCTTTGCCGAATCTTCGCTGGCGCAGCTGTTTAAAATCCGCGACCACGGCAACAACCAGTTCCGCGGCGGCCCTGCTTATTACATTACGCGCGGCATGGGTCAAAAATGGCTGGGCATTCTGTTTGCCCTCAGCCTGATTCTCTGCTTCGGCTTCGTGTTTAACGCCATTCAGGCCAACACGATTATCGAATCCGTTAAATCCGCTTCCGGCTGCGCTGCCGGCAATGCCGATTGCGAAAGCGCTTGGCATTCCTACAAGCATATTTTGGGCGTGGGCTTGGTGATTCTGACCGCGCCGATTATTTTCGGCGGCATCCGCCGCGTTTCGCGCATTGCCGAAGCATTGGTGCCGTTAATGGCTTCCGCCTATCTTTTGATGGCGCTGTTTGTCGTGGTAACCAATATCTCGGAAGTGCCCGCCATGTTCAGCATGATTATCGACAGCGCGTTTAACTTCCAATCTGCCGCAGGCGGCTTTGCCGGCAGCGCGGTTGCCGCCGCCATGCAGCAAGGCATCAAACGCGGCCTGTTTTCCAATGAGGCCGGGATGGGTTCCGCACCGAACGCCGCCGCTGCCGCCGATGTGAAACATCCCGTTTCGCAAGGCATGATTCAGATGTTGGGTGTGTTCGTAGACACGATTATCGTGTGTTCGTGCACCGCATTTGTGATTTTGCTCTCCGATGTGCCTAATGCGGCAAACCTTACCGGCAGCCAGCTCACACAAGCCGCGCTGGAAAGCCAGATCGGCGTGTTCGGCCAGTATTTCCTGGCGGTGGTGCTGTTTATGTTCTGCTATTCTTCGATTATCGGCAACTACGCCTATGCGGAATCCAACATGCAGTTTATTAAAAACGACCGCCTTACCCTTGCATTGTTCCGCATGGCCGTGTTGGCGTTTGTTTACTTCGGCTCGGTGGTAAAAGTGGGGTTGGTATGGGATATGGGCGACTTATCCATGGGCATCATGGCTTTCATCAACCTGGTTGCCATCATGATACTT
Source organism: Neisseria canis (assembly GCF_900636765.1). NCBI lineage: Bacteria > Pseudomonadati > Pseudomonadota > Betaproteobacteria > Neisseriales > Neisseriaceae > Neisseria > Neisseria canis. The sequence goes on along the minus strand of NZ_LR134313.1, from coordinate 786,660 downwards.
TCCCCGCTGGTGTTTATGCTGCTGCGCGACTACCAGCGCAAATTGCGCATGGGTAAAGAGCCGGTGTTCAAGCTTTCCGAGCATCCTACCCTGAAGCGTAAAATCAAATCGGATGTTTGGTAACTCTGCATTGCAAACCATGCAGTAAACAATGCCTGTCTGAAACTTTCAGACAGGCATTGTTTGTTTTCAAACAACCCGCCATGATTGTTTATTTCATATCATAACAAACCTGCTTTCCAAACCGTCCGACTAGCTTTAACACAAAGTTTGCATTATTTTCAGGTATCAATTGGAAGGTAAAACAGACATTCGCAAAAGAAAAACCACATCTTCCACAAAAATATTTAATACATTATCAATCTAATCCCGCCCAGAATCAGACTTTGCGCACAGCCCATCAAAATTAATGATGGACGGCATCAGAATAAATAATTTTACTAATGCTGCCAGTGAAACTACATTTGCCTACACAAGAAAAAAACATACAAAAGGAGCATCTAAAAATGAGTATCCACTCTGCCGGCCTGCGGTTCCGCGAGGCTGTTCAAGAATCCAATCCTTTGGCCGTTGTCGGCTGTATCAACGCCTATTTTGCCCGTCTTGCCACCCAAAGCGGCTTTAAAGCCATTTACCTTTCCGGCGGCGGTGTGGCGGCCTGCTCTTGCGGCATCCCCGACTTGGGCATTACCACCATGGAAGACGTGCTGATTGATGCACGGCGCATTACCGATAATGTCGATACCCCGTTGCTGGTCGATATCGATGTGGGCTGGGGCGGCGCATTCAATATCGCCCGTACCATCCGCAATTTCGAGCGTGCAGGCGTGGCCGCCGTGCATATCGAAGACCAAGTGGCACAAAAACGCTGCGGACACCGCCCGAACAAAGCCATTGTGCCGCAAAGCGAAATGGTAGACCGCATCAAAGCGGCGGTAGATGCCCGCGTAGACGAAAACTTCGTCATCATGGCACGCACCGATGCTTTGGCCGTTGAAGGCTTGGATGCGGCGATTGAGCGTGCCCAAGCGTGCGTAGAGGCCGGCGCCGATATGATTTTCCCCGAAGCGATGACCGAACTGGGTATGTATAAAAAGTTTGCCGAAGCCGTAAAAGTGCCGGTGTTGGCCAACATTACCGAATTCGGTGCCACGCCGCTTTATACACAAAAAGAGCTGGCAGAAAACGGCGTGAAGCTGGTGCTGTATCCGCTTTCCACCTTCCGTGCCGCCAGCAAAGCCGCGCTGAATGTGTACGAAGCGATTATGCGCGACGGCACACAGGCCAATGTGGTCGATACCATGCAGACCCGCGCCGAGCTTTATGAATATCTCAACTATCACGATTTCGAGCAGAAGCTGGATAAGCTGTTCAGCTCGAACAGTTAAAGCCTGAATGCGGTAACAGGCCGTCTGAAAATGCTCGTCTGAAAACGCCGCAGCCAAACCAACTGCCGGCAGAAAGGTTCGCCGTGGATATTTACTGCCTGTTGTTTGAAGATTACGAAACGCTCGATTTGATGGGGCCGGTTGAGTTTTTATACCGTATTCCCGAAGCGCGGCTGCATTATGTTTCTTTTAGCGGCGGTATGGTAAAGAGCAGGCAGGGCTTTCGGCTTGAAACCCGCCCGCTTTCTGAGCTTGAGCCTTGCAGCCTTCTACTGGTGCCGGGCGGGCAGGGAACGCGGCAGTTGGTTGGAAACAAAGCGTTTCTAACCGCTTTAGCAGCATGGGCGGCGCAGGCGCAAACCTGTTTGGCGGTGTGTACCGGCTCTGCGCTGCTGGCGGCTGCCGGGTGTTTAAATGCTCTTCGCGCCACTTCCAATAAAAAGGCGTTTGAGTGGGTGAAAAGCGTATCGCCCGAAGTGGATTGGCAGCCTGTTGCTCGCTGGGTGAAAGACGGCAAGTTTTATACTTCTTCGGGCGTGTCGGCCGGCATGGACATGGCTTTGGGCTTTATTGCCGATGCTTACGGCACCGCGCTTGCCGAAGAAACCGCCCTGCATACCGAATATGTGTGGCAGCGCAATCCGGAGGTAGACCTGTTTGCGGCACACTACGGTTACTGATTGTGCAGCAAGCATTTGCAACAAGTATTTATTTAAAAACGCAAGCCCTGTTTTCAGACGGCAGCAGGCTTGAGCGTGCATACAGGCCGTCTGAAAACAACATTTAATCTACACAGGAGAACCCCTAATGACTACCGAAAAAACACCGGCAGCCCCGAAACCCAAAAAATCCGTTGCCCTTTCAGGCGTACCCGCAGGCAACACCGCTTTATGTACCGTAGGCCGCAGCGGCAACGATTTGAGCTACCGCGGCTACGACATTCTCGATTTGGCCAAACACTGCGAATTTGAAGAAGTGGCACACCTGCTGATTCACGGCCACCTGCCCAACAAATTCGAGCTGTCTGCCTATAAGAAAAAACTCAAGTCCCTGCGCGGTTTGCCCATCCGCGTGATTCAAGTGTTGGAAAGCCTGCCCGCGCACACCCACCCGATGGATGTCTTGCGCACCGGCGTTTCTATGCTCGGCTGCGTACATCCCGAACGCGAAAGCCAACCGGCCAGCGAAGCACGCGATATTGCCGACAAATTGATCGCCAGCCTCGGCAGCATGCTGCTTTACTGGTATCAATATTCGCACAACGGCAAGCGCATTAAGGTTGAAAGCAAAGAAGACAGCATCGGCGGCCATTTCCTGCACATGCTGCACGGCAAGCGTCCCACCAAGTCGCAAATCAAAGCCATGCACATTTCGCTGATTCTGTATGCGGAGCATGAATTCAACGCTTCCACCTTCACTTCGCGCGTGATTGCCGGCACAGGCTCCGACATTTATTCCTGCATCACCGGTGCCATCGGCGCATTGAAAGGCCCGAAACACGGCGGTGCCAACGAAGTAGCTTACGACATTCAAAAACGCTACCGCAATGCCAATGAAGCCGAAGCCGACATCCGCGAGCGCATCGGCCGCAAAGAAATCGTTATCGGTTTCGGCCACCCCGTTTATACCGTGTCCGACCCGCGCAACGTCGTGATTAAAGAAGTGGCGCGCGAATTGAGCGAAGAAGCGGGCGATATGCGTTTGTTCGACGTTGCCGAGCGTTTGGAAACCCTGATGTGGAACGAGAAAAAAATGTTCCCGAACTTAGACTGGTTCTCTGCCGTTTCCTATCAAAAACTGGGCGTGCCCACCGCCATGTTCACGCCTCTGTTTGTGATTTCGCGCACCACCGGCTGGTCTGCCCATGTGCTCGAGCAACGCCAAGACGGCAAAATCATCCGCCCGAGCGCCAACTACACCGGCCCCGATGATTTGGCTTTCGTGCCGATGGAAGAACGCTAAACCGAATCAAGGTACGGCCGGCGCAAGCCTACCGTACCTTTTTTGATGGTTCAGACAGGCATAAGGCCGTCTGAAAAACTTTTCCCTAAAAACCCAATATAATGCCGGTACTGCTTGACAAACGAAAGAGTACGACACCGCATGAAAACGATTAAATCCAACAACTGTTTGAACACTTTAGCCGGCGTGACGGCCTGTATTGCCCTAGCCGCCTGCTCCGAAACCGGAAATGCCGCGCCCGGCCAGCCTGCCGCCGCACCCGGACAAATCGGGCATTTACGGCTGGCCGACAATCTCGACCGCCCGCAAGACGGCTATTGTTTGGACATTTTGGGTTCGGGGCAGCATATCCGCTTCGATATGCCGATGACCGCACACAACTGCAAACCCGGCTTATATCAAGACGAAGCCGTGGTAATGGAAAAAGACGGCAAGATACATTTTCCCGCTTACGGCGTATGTGCAACCGTGGCCGGCATCAACAATACCGTGCTGGCAGGTGCGGCGGTGATGCCGAGATTATGCGGCGAACGCAGCCCGTTTCTCGAATCGCAGCATTTGCAGCATTTCGTACACCGTTCAGACGGCCGCATCGAGCTGGCCGGATCGGGTTTGTGCCTGACCGTGGGCGCGGAATCGGCCTCTACCTTTGATGCCACCCACCGTTGGCGCGCTTTGTTTATGCAGAAGTGTGAAAAAGCACCGCTGCCGTTGTCGAAATGGCGTTTCAGCGTGCCGAAAACGCATTAGCCGCATGCCGGTATCGCCGCACGGCAAACCGAACCGTCGGCACAATAAGCGGGCATTGTTGTCGCAGCAGATGTGGTTTGTGCCCCTCAACGTGCCGCCGCAATGCCGGCTGATAACACGCCTTAAGAAAGGTTGTTCATGAACCTGAAAGATTATCTGCTGATATTGCTGGTGATTGGTATATGGGGCGTGAATTTCCTGTTTATGAAGTTTGCCCTCAACGAAATACCGCCGATGGTATTGGGTATGCTGCGTTTTTTCTGCGTGGTGTTTCCCGCAGTATTTTTACTCAAACGCCCGCCCGTGCCGTGGCATTTGTTGGCGGCCTACGGTTTAACCATCAGCTTCGGTCAATTCGGCCTGATGTTTACCGCTTTGGATTGGGGGCTGCCTACCGGCTTGGCGGCGTTAATGCTGCAAGTGCAGGTGTTTTTTACCGTGTTGATTGCCGGAATCGTGCTGCGCGAGCCGGTGCTGGCGCATCATTTGCTGGGCATGTTTACCGCCGCTGTCGGGCTGGTTTTTATCGGTATCGGCCATTATCAAGGCCAGCTGCCGATTACGGCCATGCTACCGGTGTTCGGTGCGGCAGCTTCTTGGGCATGCGGCAATATTATTGTGAAACGTATCGGCTCTGTGAACGCTTTGTCGCTGGTTGTGTGGGGCGGTATTCCAGCATTTTGCGCATTTACGCTGGCTTCGCTGCTGCTGTACGGCACCGACGGTTTGGCACAACATGTGTCCAACCTGACTTGGAAAGGCATTGTCGGCATTCTGTTTTTGGCTTATGTGGCGAGCTTGGTCGGCTATACCGGCTGGGGCGCGTTGCTGGCCAAGCATCCGGCCGGCAGGGTAACGCCGTTTGCTTTATTGGTGCCGGTGATTGCTTTGTTGGCAGGCTATCTCGTTTTAAACGAACGCTTGGCAGCATGGCATTGGCTGGGCATTGTCGTGGTAATGGGCGGCCTGACGCTGCATATTTTCGGCAGCAAATGGCGCAGGGCAGTGCCTGATATTTAAATGATATATGGCCGTCTGAAAAAGCTTTCAGGCAGGCATACCAATATCGAATCAATCGGTTATCAATTATGATTATCGGCTTTCAGACGGCCTGATGCCGTCTGAAAAAACACACTAAAAGAAAAACATTGAAAAAGGACTTAACCATGAAAACCAACCAAATCTACCGCAAACCCCTACCCGATTCCGATTTGGAATACTACGATGCCCGCACGGCGTGTGAAGATATCCAACCCGGCTCTTACGACACGCTGCCCTACACTTCGCGCATTTTGGCCGAAAACCTGGTTAACCGTGCCGACAAGGTGGACTTGCCCACGCTGCAAAGCTGGTTGTGCCAACTGATTGAGCGCAAGCAGGAAATCGACTTTCCGTGGTTCCCCGCGCGCGTGGTGTGCCACGATATTTTGGGGCAGACCGCGCTGGTAGATTTGGCCGGTTTGCGTGATGCGATTGCCGAAAAAGGCGGCGATCCTTCCAAAGTCAACCCCGTAGTGCAAACCCAGCTGATTGTCGACCACTCGCTTGCGGTGGAATGCGGCGGCTATGATCCCGATGCGTTTGCCAAAAACCGTGCCATCGAAGACCGCCGCAACGAAGACCGCTTCCACTTCATCAACTGGACGAAAACCGCCTTTGAAAATGTGGACGTTATCCCCGCGGGCAACGGCATCATGCACCAAATCAACTTGGAAAAAATGTCGCCCGTGATTCAGGTAAAAGACGGCGTGGCCTTCCCCGACACCTGCGTCGGCACCGACAGCCACACGCCGCATGTGGACGCACTGGGCGTGATTTCCGTAGGCGTGGGCGGATTGGAGGCCGAAACCGTGATGCTCGGCCGCGCTTCGATGATGCGTCTGCCCGATATTGTAGGCGTTAAACTCACCGGCAAACGCCAGTCCGGCATTACCGCCACCGATATCGTGTTGGCCTTAACCGAATTTTTGCGTAAAGAGCGCGTGGTCGGTGCATTTGTCGAATTTTTCGGCGAAGGGGCGGAAAGCCTTTCCATCGGCGACCGCGCCACCATTTCCAACATGACGCCCGAGTACGGCGCAACCGCCGCCATGTTCGCCATCGACCAACAAACCATTGATTATTTGAAACTGACCGGCCGCGACGACGAACAGGTCAAACTGGTAGAAAACTATGCCAAAACCGCCGGCTTGTGGGCGGATGCGCTCAAAACAGCCGAATATCCGCGCGTATTAACCTTCGATCTCTCTACCGTTACCCGCAACATGGCCGGCCCGTCCAACCCGCACGCCCGCGTAGCCACCGCCGATTTGGCCAAAAAAGGCATTGCCGCACCCTACGAAGAGCCTTCAGACGGCCTGATGCCCGACGGTGCCGTGATTATCGCGGCGATTACATCGTGTACCAACACCTCCAACCCGCGCAACGTCGTGGCCGCCGCCCTGCTGGCACGCAAAGCCAACGAATTGGGTTTAACCCGCAAACCGTGGGTTAAATCTTCGTTCGCACCGGGCTCCAAAGTAGCGGAAATCTATCTGAAAGAAGCCGGTTTGCTGCCCGAGCTGGAAAAGCTCGGCTTCGGCATCGTAGCCTTTGCCTGCACCACCTGTAACGGCATGTCCGGCGCGCTCGATCCGAACATCCAGCAGGAAATCATCGACCGCGATTTGTACGCCACCGCCGTATTGTCGGGCAACCGCAACTTCGACGGCCGCATCCACCCCTACGCCAAACAAGCCTTCCTCGCTTCGCCGCCGCTGGTCGTAGCCTACGCCATTGCAGGCAGCATCCGTTTCGACATTGAAAACGACGTATTGGGCGTTTCAGACGGCCGCGAAATCCGCCTGAAAGACATTTGGCCGACCGACGAAGAAATCGACGAAATCGTTGCCAAACATGTGAAACCGCAGCAATTCCGCGACGTGTACATCCCCATGTTCGACACCGGCACCGCCGAAAAAGCGCCCAGCCCGCTGTACGACTGGCGTCCTATGTCCACCTATATCCGCCGGCCGCCATACTGGGAAGGCGCGTTGGCAGGCGAGCGCACCTTAAAAGGCATGCGCCCGCTGGCGATTCTGCCAGACAATATTACCACCGACCACTTGTCGCCTTCCAACGCCATTCTGCCGACCAGCGCGGCAGGCGAATACCTCGCCAAAATGGGCCTGCCCGAAGAGGACTTCAACTCTTACGCCACCCACCGCGGCGACCACCTGACCGCCCAACGCGCCACCTTCGCCAACCCCAAACTCTTCAACGAGATGGTGAAAAACGAAGACGGCACCACCAAGCAAGGCTCACTCGCCCGCGTCGAACCCGAAGGCCAAGTGATGCGTATGTGGGAAGCGATTGAAACCTATATGAACCGCAAACAGCCGCTGATTATCGTGGCCGGTGCCGACTACGGCCAAGGTTCCAGCCGCGACTGGGCCGCCAAAGGCGTGCGCCTCGCCGGCGTGGAAGCCATTGTGGCCGAAGGTTTCGAGCGCATCCACCGCACCAACCTCATCGGCATGGGCGTACTGCCGTTGCAATTCAAAGAAGGCGTTAACCGCCACACCTTAGAACTCGACGGCACCGAAACCTACGATGTGATCGGTAAACGCGAACCGCGCTGCGACTTAACGCTGGTTATCCACCGCAAAAACGGCGAAACGGTTGAAGTGCCCGTTACCTGCCGTTTGGACACCGCCGAAGAAGTGCTGATCTACGAAGCCGGCGGCGTGCTGCAACGCTTCGCACAGGACTTCTTAGAAGGTAACGCGGCTTGAGTGTTTAGGTAGTTTGAACGTTTAAGCTAGAAAAATTCAGACGGCCTCGAAAGGATTCGAGGCCGTCTGAATTTTTCTGAATATATAGTTAAAACAGTTAATTTTAGTAGCATTTCCGTCATACTCGGGCTTGACCCGAGTATCTTGAGTTCTGCTAACTTTAGGAGATACTCGGGTCAAGCCCGAGTATGACGAACGTACTATTTTTAAGTTGATCCACTATAGAGAACCAAGTTACTTCAAATACAGAAATGCCCTATTATTTTTTGAATCAGATTTCACTCTGAATGTTATGAAATTCTGCTAATTCGGTTTGATGATTTTCAGTCTGAATATTAGAGTTATCTCTTGTTACTAACTCTTCTAATTCTTTCCATAAATAAACATAAAAATCAAGAGCTTTTTTATATTTCTCCCATATATCACTTACATCTTCTGTAAATGGTACAAAATCAAACCCTTGATGAACAATTTCATTTCGTTTATTACCTAAAAATAAAAAATGTCCTTCTCCTTCTTTATATTGTGAATTATCCCTTAATTTAGCAGAAAAATTATTTTTAAAGTTATCACCAAACAATGCAAAAAAAGCATTGGCATTACTAGATTCCCATTGAAATAATGTATGGTATTTTCGATTTAATGCTTGCTTTTTCAAAAAACAGGATAGTAGTTCTTGTTCGGGACAGAATACTTTAATCAACTGTTTACATAAGTGTCTTTCAAAAGCATTAGCACAAGCTAATAAAAATGTTTTTCTAAATAAATCAATGTATGATGATTTGAATGAAGCCAAATGAGGGGATGAAATTAGTAATTCATCCAAGGCTTCTATATCTTTTTGATAATTATCATACAACAGGTTAATAGTGCGAAATTCATCCTCTTCTTTAATATTCATAAGCTTTTCCCTCTTTATAAAATCTTTAATTTCGATTAGGGGAGACTACCTGAAATTTTTCATAAGCACGTTTAAGTCTATCAGTAACGTTCGATTTTGAAGTAGTTTTTCCTGTTGCAGCCAGCTTGAATTCATGATCGTTTTTTAACTCTTCTACATATTGTTTTGTTACCTTAATAAGAGCTAAGTTTTTTTGTTCGTATGCGTCTCTACAACATCCATAAAAAACTGACTCGAAAATTGTGATGCTTAACTTGGAGTTTAGGTCATTTGAAAAACTAAAGTCTACTGAATCTAAACTTTTACACTCCTCCATAAATTTAGACCAAATTTTAGATAAAAGTTGAATCTCATCTTGTTTAAATTTTTTGCTAGCATTAGCAAAATTATTCAAAAAACCAATAATAGAGTTCTGATATTCAATTTTATCTATTAGGCTATTATACCCGGTTAATAACATTCCAAAGAGACGTAAAATAGTTTCCACATCCTTTAATCGTAGGTCTGCTTCTGTTTTCTTGATCAATTTCTTCCAAATTGAATTTTTATTTAACTCTATAAGTTCTCTCATGAAAATAGAGTTGTATAATGACATTCTAATTTCTTGATTATTTAAATTCATGCCTCCACTATTTAATCTATTAAAGATTTCAAACATAGCTTGAACATTTTCATCACTTTCTTGAGCAGGTTTTATAACCATATTTCGGATAGTTGCAAGATCTAAAGTAATTTTATCTTCATTATCTAGAGTTTGATAGTTTTTATTGTGAAATTTATTTTGATTTGGATTGTTTTTAGAGTCTAATTTTAGTGAAAAATTAGTGAAATAGTCATCTTCATTAATAAATGACTCTTTAATAAATTTCTTTTCATCGTGATTCGATTTAAGGAGAATTCTAGCTTGAGGTTTGGGAAATCTGCCTTTTACAAAAAAATAAATTGACATAAGTCTCTGTTGACCATCAATTACATAAAACTCATTTCTTGCTTTTTCATATAAAAACATTTGCGGAATAGGAAGTCCTATCAATAAAGACTCGATTAGACGTGATGCTTTATTTATATCCCAAACATAATTTCTCTGAAAATCAGGTATTTTAAAAATACCCGCATCTAAAAAAGAAATAATTGTTGATATATTAAAATCATTAGGGGTTGTAGTTAACTTGAAGTTTTCAACTGGATAGAGATTCTCTGAATTATCTTGTTCGTCATTTTCTAACTCAAAGCAATCATTCAAGTTGGTTTGATCCATTTTAAAGCTCCATTCTTTCACAAGTAAATATTCCAACGCCAATACTATATAATAAAGTTATTAAAAGATTCAAGATTAATAAAACACCGCCAACCAAACCGTAACCTCCTCCTTATCTGTCATCACCACCCTATGTCTGCAATGCGCAGGAATATGCACATAATCCCCGGCTTGCAGGCTGATTTCTTTGCCGTTTTCAAAACCCAACACCGCTCCGCCTTGCAATAAAATCACCCATTCGGTTTCGTCTTGGTCGTACCAACCTGATTCGGGCGAGGATTGCCCGTGCGAAACGATGCGCTCGATGCGGATATTCGGTGTGCACAGGATGTCTTCAAAGGTTTCTGCGTCGGTGCGTTCGGGCAGAGGGTGGAAGATATTGTGTTTTTCCATTATGAGGCTCCTGTGGCTTGGGCTTGTTTTATGCGACTATGAAATATAGTTAATCAAATTAATTTTAATACAAGGCAGCAAGCCGCAGACAGTACAGATAGTACGGGACTGATTTTGTTGCTGCTTCAGCAGCTTACAAAATCGTTCTCTTTGAGCTAAGGCGTAGCAACGCCGTAATAAAAGTTAAGTTGATTAACTATAAAAGGGGCGGCCGGGTCAAGCCGGGGTAGAGTGATGCCTGTCTGAAAAGGTTTTCAGACAGGCATCCTTTGCATGGGTGGCTGGAATGCGGAGGCAAACTATGTCAGGCAGCCTTGGGCATAATAAATCGATGGTATGCCCGTTCCGCCCTTGCTATCATGCGGTTGTTTATCTTTTTTGATTATCCGCTGCTATGGCTGCTCCTGCTTTGTTTAAAAATCTGCCTTTTTTGATTACGCCGCCGCTGTTGTGGGCGGGGAATGTGATTGTTGCGCGGGTGGTGCGCAATGATATTCCGCCGTTTACGCTTTCGTTTGGGCGCTGGGTGATTTCGCTGCTGATTCTGCTGCCGTTTGCTTGGGCGGCGGTGAGGCGGGACAAGGGTTTGTACTGCAAACATGCCAAGCTGGTTATCGGTACGGCGCTGACCGGTGTGGCGGCGTTTAATACTTTGGTTTATACGGGGCTGCACCACACCACCAGCACCAACGCGCTTTTGCTCAATTCGTGTATTCCGGTGCTGATTATGCTGATTGGGGCGGTGTTTTACGGGCAGGTGTTGAACCGGTTTCAGGTGTCGGGTTTGCTGCTGTCATTATGCGGCGTGCTGGCGATTATTCTGCGCGGCAGTTTGGAAAACCTTTGGGCTTTGCGGTTTAATTCGGGCGATTTGTGGGTGTTTGCGGCGGTGGTATGCTGGGCGTTTTATACTTTGTGGATGCGCTATATGCCGGCGAAAATCAACCGGACTGGCTTGACGGCGGTGCAGATTATGCTGGGCTTGCTGGTGCTGTTGCCTTTGTGGCTCTGGGAGCGAGCAGGCGGGGCGCAGGTAAACTGGAGCTCTGATGCGCTGCTGGGCTTTGCTTATGTGGGCGTGTTTCCTTCGGTGGTGGCTTATTTGTGTTACACGGCGGCGATTGCGCGTGTGGGTGCGGTGCGCGCGGGCTTGAGTATCCATTTGATGCCGGTGTTCGGCACGCTGCTGGCGGTAACGCTCTTGGGCGAGGCGTTTCATCTGTATCATTTCATCGGGATTCTGGCGATTTTCGGCGGGATTTTGCTGAGCAATAAAAAAGGTGTTTAGGGCGGGGTTTTGGTATATAGTGAGCCGGCAACCGGAATGGCGGATATGCCTGTCTGAAAAGCTTTTTCAGACAGGCATTGCGGGAACTTGTTTCAAGCACGCCGCTCTAATTGCTCAAACATACAGTCATGATTGTTTTACAGCGGTTGCCTGATGATTCGGGCATGCTGCTATGTTTTGATTCTGTGTAAACGGAAAGGAAAATAACAATGATAGGCAAAAAAGCTTTATTGGCCGCATTGGTTTCGGCTGCGCTGGTATTGCCGGCGGGCACGGTGCAGGCTCGCGGCACAACCAACCAAACCAAGGCCACGATTGCCGGTGCGGCGGCAGGTGCCGCGGTAGGCGCAGCGATGGGTAAAGATACCCGCAGCGCGGTAATCGGCGCAACGATCGGCGGATTGGCGGGCAATGCTTATGCTTACCATAATAAAAAAATGGAAGCGAGCGAACGTGACCGCCACTATTATGAGGAACACCGCTACAAGCATAAGAAATACAAGAAAAAATATCACAAACGCAAGAAACACCGCGATTGGGATGATGACGACGATGATGACGATGACGATTAATATTTAAGTTTCCTGAAGGTTGCACCGCAGAAGAAAGCCTGTCTGAAAATTTCAGACAGGCTTTGATTATTTGGCTTGGCTTTGAGATGCGGAAGCTGCCGAGGCCTGCGCCGGCAGCAGCTGTTCTTGCGCGCAATGTCTAACGGTATCGGCAAACTTCGCGTGCAGCTCCTGCGTATTGCCCTGAAAAAAGCCGCCTAAATCAGTGAGGCTGACATTATCGGCCACCCGCTTGGCGGCACAATCGCAAAGCTGCTTGGCTTTGGCCTGCAACACAGCGGAATCGTGCGGCACATAAGCCATGCATTGTTCGCTGAAACGGCCGACCAGCTCTTCGCGAAAGCTGCTGCCCTGCTCCTGCTTGGCAGGATTTGCGGGGTCGGCCGGTTTCGTGCCTTTGTCGCAGGCGGTAAGCAGGCCGAGTGCCAGTAGAGGGAAAACTAAAAAAGGCTTCATCTAGATTCTTTCTTTCATCAAACGGGCTGATAAGGCAAATCTACTCTCGTCATGCTCGGGCTTGACCCGAGTATCTCCTAAACTTATTGAAACTCAAGATACTCGGGTCAAGCCCGAGTATGACAGCATCGTTATTATGCAAGTGGATTAGCTATATAAAAGCGGCAAATGCTTTAATTAAGACGATGCCTGTCTGAAATGTTCAGACAGGCATCGGGTTTATGCTCTGAAGTTTAAACCAGGAACAACAATGCCACCACTGCGGCAATCACGCCGTAAACAGCCATCGGCACCACGGTTTTCTTCAAAATTGCGCCTTCTTGGTTTTGCACATTGGTTACGGTACACACCGCAATGATATTGTTGATGCACACCATATTGCCCATTGCTCCGCCCACCGACTGCAAAGCCAAAATCAGGGTTACCGACAGGCCGGTATCCAAAGCGATTTGCTGCTGGATGCCGCCGAAAGTCAGGTTGGATACGGTGTTGGAACCGGAGAAAAACGCACCGATTGCGCCCAAATAAGATGCGAAATACATCCAGTTTTGGCCGGCCAAGGCCGCAAATTCTCTACCGATGGTTTTTACCATGGAAGCATCGCCGCCAACCAACATCAATTTCACCATAATCAATGCGCCCAACAAAGCCAAAAACGGTTTTTTCACTTGCTGGATAGCCGTGCCGAACATGGCTTTGGTGTCGCTGCCGCTGGTTTTGAACATCATTGCGGAAGCCAACACGGTTACCACAAACGGAATCAGCGCAGGCACATACAGGGTTTTATAAGCATCGTTCACGCCTTGGCCGAAGATGTTTTTAAAGCTCAGAATCAGCGCGCGGCTCACTTCGAAATCAAAGATGCCCAACGGTACGGCAAACAGCGTGGTGGCATCGTTGAGCAAGCCTTTCAAGCCCAGCTGCTGGATGCGGGTAACCACCAAAATAGCAATCAGCATGCCTAAAGGAGCCAGCGCTTTCATTACCACGGCAGCGCCCAGCTTCTCGCCGCCGGTTTCTTTTTCGTATTCTTTGCTCAAGCCCACGCCTTTGTTCGCCAAGCCCACAGACAGCAGCAGGCCGATTGCGCCGCCCACCAAAGCCGGGAATTCATAGTTGACCGTGGCCAGCAAAACATAAGGAATGGTGCAGACCATCACACTCAGGTAAATGAACACAATGTTTTTGCGGATTTCCTGCCAGCTGGTAATGAAGCTCAAGGCCATGAGCGGGATAACCAGGCTGGCGAAAAAGTGGATCAGGCCGGTTTGCTTGCCGATAGACAAAATATCGGCATCGCTCAAATTCAAAGAGCCGAAGCCGAACCAAGTGGGCGTACCCACCGCACCGAACGACACCGGTACGGAGTTCATTACCAGCGTGAAAATGGCCACGCGCAAAGGGTTGAAGCCGAGGCCGACCAAAATCGGCGCGGCAATGGCCGCCGGCGTGCCGAAGCCGCTGGCGCCCTCAATCATAAAGGCGAAGGCCCAGCCGATAATCATCAGCTGCGCCACAGGATTGGGGTTGATGTTGCCGAGCCATTTGCGGATAACGTCGATGCAGCCGGTGGTTTCCATCATGCGGTTAAACAGAATCGCGCCGAAAATCACCGTAATCGGAGTGAGCGTGGAAACCAAGCCCGATACGATGTTGGCATTAAGCAGCATAAACGGGTTACCGAAATAGGTGAGCTGCAAAATATAAATCAGCGCAGCCGTGAGCGGCAGGGCAATGTATGAGGCCATGCCGTTTTTCTTCACCATCAGCCAAATCAAGAGCACGATGGGGAAAATGCTAAGAAACAGAGCCATATGAAGAGTCCTTATTCTAAGATTTTGAGGTGGGAAATCTTTATTTTTGCGGTGCTTATAAACTACACATAATTACAACGCGCGAGTATAACATGCCAATTTGTTTAGTGTTGACAAATTTAAACAATATCTTTTCTCAAAATGGGAAAACAATATTGTATTGATGGGAATCCGATACAGAATACAAATGCCTGTCTGAAAGCTTTCAGACAGGCATTTCGGGTGAACGTGCAATATCCGCACATTCCTTATGCTTTTCTCCCTAACGTGATGCGGTCGAGCCCGGCCAAATCCTGCAAAGTGTGTACTTGGGCAAGACCGTTTTGCTCAAAAATGCGGCGGGCGGCAGCGCCCTGGTCATAGCCGTGTTCCACCATCAGCCAGCCTTGCGGCTTCAAACGGGCGCCGGCGCCTTCGGCCAAAATGCGGATGCAGGACAACCCGTCAGAAAAATCGGTGAGCGCGGTTTGAGGCTCGAAACGCAAATCGCCTTCGCCCAGATGCGCATCGCCCGCTTCGATATAAGGCGGATTGGACACAATAAGGTCAAACCCTATCTTTTCAGACAGGCATTGCGCTTCAAACCACGAGCCGCAGCCAAAAGCCACTTGAGCGCCCAACAATCGGGCGTTTTCCTGAGCCACGGCAAGGGCTTCGCGGCTGATGTCGCTGGCGCATACCTGTGCGTCGGGGCGCTCCAACGCAACCGTTACCGCAATCGCGCCGCTGCCCGTGCCCAAATCCCAAACCGCCCCGCCCTGCGGCAATTTGGCCGACGCGGCTTCAACCAGATGTTCGGTTTCCGGCCGCGGAATCAGGGTGGCCGGGGTAACTTTGAAGCGGCGGCCGTAAAACTCGCGCCAGCCCAGAATGTAGGCCATCGGCTCGCCCGCCAAACGCCGCGCCTCAAGCCCGCGCAGCCGGCTGCTTTGGCTTTCAGACAGGCATGCTTCGTCGCGGGTAATCAACTGGGCGCGGGTATAGCCGGTAATTTCCTGCACCAGCATACGCGCTTCTAGTTTAGGCAATGCGGTGTTTTCGAGAAATGTTTTGATGTTCATGGCGTTTTCAGACAGGCATATTGCAAATAAACTTGATTTTTGTCATGGTTCATCATGCTCGGGCTTGCCCCGGGCATCTCTTAAAGTTACCGAAACCCAAGATACCCGGGGCAAGCCCGAGCATGACGGATAGGCTGATTTTTAAGTTTACTTGCTGTATTAAAATGAAAAGATGCCCGGTGCGCACCCGGGCATTCCGAAAGCATATGGTCAGGCTACAACAGGAAAATCGTGGCCAACCCCAAAAAAATAAGGAAACCGCCTGAATCGGTTACCGCGGTAATCAGCACCGAGCTGCCCAGCGCGGGATCGCGGCCGGCTTTGTCGAGCAACACGGGAATCATCACGCCCACGGCGGCGGCCAGAAGCAGGTTCAGCGTCATCGCCGCCACCATCACCAGCCCGATACCGGGGCTTTGGTAGAGCAGCCACGACACCACGCCCATCACGCCGCCCCAAATCAAACCGTTTACCAGCGCCACGCCGATTTCTTTGTTTAACAGCCGCCCCGCCTGCTGGCCGGTAATCTGCCCCATCGCCATCGCGCGCACAATCATGGTGATGGTTTGGTTGCCCGAATTGCCGCCGATACCGGCCACAATCGGCATCAGCGCCGCCAGCGCCACAATTTGCGCAATCGAACCTTCAAACGCGCCGATCACGCGGCTGGCCACAAAGGCGGTACACAAGTTGACCGCCAGCCAAACCCAGCGGTTCTTCACCGAATCCCACACCGGTGCGAACAGGTCTTCTTCCTCCTGCAAACCGGCCATGTTCAACATATCGGCTTCGGATTCTTCGCGGATCACATCCACCATATCGTCGATGGTGATACGGCCGATCAGCTTTTTGTTTTCGTCAATCACGGGCGCGGTTACCAAGTCGTAACGCTCAAATGCCTGAGCGGCTTCTTCCACGTCGTCGGTCGGGCGGAAGCGAACCACATCTTTGGCCATCACGTTTTCCACCGTTTCTTCCGGGTCGGAAACCAGCAGCTTGCGGATGGGCAACACGCCGATTAACACATCTTCCTCATCCACCACGAATATTTTGTCGGTATGGTCGGGCAGTTTCTCAAACCGGCGCAAATAGCGCAGCACCACTTCGCAAGCCACGTCGGCGCGCACGCTCACCAGCTCAAAATCCATGATCGCGCCGACTTGGTCGTCTTCATACGACAACGCCGCCTGCACCTGCGCCCGCTCTTCTTCGTCGCGGGTTTGCAGCGCTTCGGCCACCACATGCTGCGGCAAATCTTCGGCCAGCTCGGCCAAATCGTCGGCATCCAAGTCTTCCACCGCGGCCAGAAGCTCGTCCTTATCCATAGCGTCGATAAGGGTTTCGCGCACGGCGTCGGATACTTCGAGCAACACGTCGCCGTCGTCTTCCGGCTCGGCCAGCTTCCACACAATCACCCGCTCTTTTTGCGGCAGCGATTCGAGCACGTTTGCCACGTCGGCCGGGTGCAGGTCGCGCAGGATACCCATCAATTCGATGAGCTTCTGGTTTAATTCGGGGTCGGAAATGGAGGTGTGCTGGTCAATCTGGCTGTATACCGGCAGCAATGCCTCGGCCAGGTCGTGAATGCGGCCGATATTCAGCGGCTGGTGCTCACGCTCTTCAACGGTTTCTGTGATTTGGGGTTCTGTGCTCATAACTGCTCCGCCCGCCTGGGGCGCGGCAGCGTTCCGGGCAGGATGATTATGTTTTTTTGATTGTGCGGTTTAGATAAGATGAACCGGGACTGTCCATGATATTTGCCTGCCGTTTCAGACAGGGCTTTGAGTCGGAAACGGAGCGTATTTTAACATATCCCGACGGGCAATTGAAAAATCCTTACCATTTGGGATGAACCAATAGAGAATGCCTGTCTGAAATTTTTCAGACAGGCATTCTTGATTACGGGCTTAATTACAGCTTACCGGAGCCTTCCACTTCGATTTCCACACGGCGGTTGGGTTTCAGGCATTCAATCAGCTCGCTGCGCGGCAGGCTGCCGGTGCACTCCTGCACCGGCAGGCTCTCACCCATGCCCACGGCGCTCATCACGCCGGCGGGTACGCCTCGGTTAATCAGATAACGGCGCACGGTTTCGGCACGCGCTTGCGACAAGCGTTGATTATAGGCATCGTCGCCCAAACGGTCGGTATGGCCGGTAATGCGGATGGCGGTAAGGCGGTCGAACGTTTTCACTTTGGCAGCAAATTCATCCAGCTTTTCTTTGCCGGCTTGATTGATGTCGCCCATGCCGCTTTTGTCGAAACCGAACAAGGCATCGGCGCCGATGGTGTAACGGTGTGCGCCTTCAGAAGGCTTCATCGGCGGGCACACGGCGTTTTCCGGATCGACGGCTTTCCAGTGGAAGCTGCGGGCATATTTTTTGATGTCGTAAATAATCTTGAATTGACAAGTGGTTACGTTATCCGTGCCTTGCCCCGGCGTGTGGAAATGAAACAGGTAATCCCACTCGCGCACATGGAACATGCCTTCGTTGAAATGCGGGCGGCCCAGAAGTTTGTAAAACTGATCTTTGGTCATGCCCGATTTAATCTGCGCCAATTCGTCGGCGGTCGGGAATGTGCCGCGGTTATGGTCGAACGAAGGGGATACGCGTTTCACATCGGGAAATACGGGGTTGTCGGTGGTGCCGTCGGATTTCACGTCGCTTTTGGTTGCACAAGCCGACAACACGGCGGCCAGCATCAGGCTTACGCCCGCTTTAATGATTTGTTTGTGTTTCATTTTTAATCCTTTTTTTCAGACAGGCATAGAATGCCTGTCTGAAAAGTGTTTACGGGTTGAACCTTACCATTGGTAGCCTACGCCGGCTGTGGCGCCGAAGTGGCCGCGGGAGTTGCCGCCGGCTGTGCCTTTGATAATCCAGTTGCCGTTGTCGGAAATGCTGGAGTAGCCGATGGCATAGCCGCTTTCGCCTCGGTATGTGCTGCCTGATACCGCCATCATGCTCTTGCCGGGCAGGTAAGCCTGCGGCAGGCCGGCCATGGCCATGGCTGATGCAGTGCCTGCGTTGGCGCGTCTGCCCACATCGTCAATCTTCTGGTTCAGATGGTTGCCTACGCCCAATAATTGGTTCACGTTCACCGCGTCGGTCGGGGCGGAACCTGCACCTACGTTGTGGAGCACAACCGGTGCATTGGTATCCGCGCCGACCAAGGTAACGTCGTTAGACGCTGTGCCGCCGTTCGGCCGGGTTGGCGTTTCGGGATTGCTGTATTGAACAATACCTGCACCGCCGCCTTTCACCTCTTCAATGGCTTTGTTGGTGTAGTAGAGCTGGCTGCCGTTGATGGCATCGGTGCTGGTTGCGGAAACCACACCGGCCGCTACGTTTTGGATCTGACGGGTTTGACCGTCTTTACCCACACTCACTACGCCGACAACGTCTTTCACACCCGCTACATTGGCATCGTTCTCACCTTTGTAGGTATAGTTGCTGCTGCCCGCTTCGGCTTTATGCACTCCAACCGCGGCAGATTCGTTACCCAACACAACAGAGTTGGCCACAGTTTGCGTTACCGAGTTACCCACAACAAAGGTGTTGTCGGTTGCAACAGTATTGTTGTTACCCAACGAATAGCTGTTGTTGCCGCTGACAACGCTCGGGTCGCCGATGGCGCCGGAATTGCGGCCGGAAACGATGTTGCCCGTACCGATAGCCAAGGCGTTTTCGGCCAGCGCTTTGGCGCCTTTACCGATGGCCAGGGCGTTTTCAGAGTTGGCCTCCGCATTGAAACCTACCGCAGTGGCAAATTTGCCTGATGCGCTCGAGTCGTCAGTATCCTGAACCGTGCCACCGGTGGTTTGGCCTGAATCGTCGTTGGTATGGAAGTATTTGATACCGCCTTCGTTCATATTTTTAATGGCCGAAATCACAGTGTTGTCGTTGGTTGCGGTTTGTCCGGCAACGTCGTAAGTTTTCAGTGCCAATTTACCGGCTTCGGTCAGCTCGCCTTTTTCGTTGGTGTAGGTATTGCCTTTACCATCGTCGGTGCCCAGAATGTTGTTGGTAACATTGGTGATATTGGTTACGTTGTTTTGCACCGTTGCCAAATCACCTACGGTAGCGGCGTTGTTCCATTGCTCGCTGCTGCTGCCCTCTGCTTTGATCTGGTCGATGGTTTTACCGTCCAAGCCGCTCTTCAAACCGGTAATTTGCTGATTGTTCATCGCAATACCTTGACCGTTGATGGTCGGGCCGTTGGCAACCTGAACCTGTTTCACCGAAATTTGGTCGTTCAATGCCACTTTTACACCGTTGGCCGTGGTTTCGGTGCGGATGTTGCTGCCGTCGCCGTTTACATTGAGCGTGCTGCCCAACTTACGCTCGACATTGCTGCCGCTGTCGGCTGCAAAAGTCAGCGGCTGGTTGACTGCTTTATCCAAACCGTTCAAAGCCTCACCCACGTTATTGTAGGTTTTGCTTTCACCGGTAGCCGGATTGCCGCCGGTTAAAGCATAAGCAGGCGCAGTAACATTGCCGTCGGCATCTACCGTCGAACCGCCGCCCAACGCATCGGCCACTTTTCGACCGGCATTGAAAAGCTGGCTGCCGTTAACCGCATCGGTGCTGGTCGGGCTGATATTGCCTGCCGCCACATTGCTTACTTTCTGATTATTGGCATCCAAGCCTCGGGCGCTGATGTAGGTATTGCCGCCTACATTCACGCCATTGTCATCAAGCACCACTTGGTTTTCACCGCTGCCAACGGCCGCACGGGTAAACTCAACTTCGTCTTTGGTGGCCACTTTGTAAGTGGTGCTGCCATCGGCATTTTTCTCAGGCGTAATTTCAACGTTTTTACCGGCCGCCACTTTGTTGCTGGATGCAGCTGCAAGGTCTTTCAACTGTTTCAGGTTAACCGCATCAGTATCGTTTTCGGCATCGGCCACATTACTGATCGTTTTATTGCCTGCATTAATGCCTGCTTTGCCCACACGCACATCTCCGGCTTTCAAACCGTCTGCAGTCAGAGCAACATCATTGCCTACTGAAACACCATCATTGTTCACAACGGTATCTCCGGCGGCCAGGCTGCCGTCTGCGCCCAACTTGATGTTTTTCGCCAGTTTCACTTCCAACGTACCGTTGCCGTCTGAAACGACACCGATATTATTGTCGGTGAGTTTGTCGGCCTCGGTTACACCGCCTTTCACCGTTACGGTAGAGCCCAGTTTGCGTTCAGACAGGCCTCCTGTATCACCGGCAAAAATCAGCGGTGTGTTGGCTACTGCCGCCAATTGGTCTTCGGTTGCCGCTTGGCCGGTTACAGGATTGGCAGCATCGAAAGTTGTGTTGGTCAACCCGCCGATTGTACCGGCATTGCCGTTAATGCTGATCGGTTTGGCTTTACCGATGCTGATGTTTTCGGCCAAGTCAAAAGTCACATTGTGGCTGTCGGCTGTTTTGCTGATCACAATATTGCTATCGGTGTTATTCAGGTCAACTTTGTTGCCGGGAACCACTTTGCTTTCAGCCTTACCGTTGGCGGAAATATTCCAGCCGTCACCCACCAAAGTGCGCACCTCGTCCAACTGCGATTTATTAACCGCATCATTCGGATTTTCACCTGCGCCCACATTGGTGATTTTTTCACCGCCTGCATCCAAACCTTTGGCGCTGAGCTTACCCTTGAATGTAGGGGCATCGGCCAGTTGGATTTCCACTTGGTTATCGCTGACAACAGTGCGCACATTATCGGCGGATGCCGTGCCGTCAACGGATGCACCTTTGATTGCCAGCAAAGAGCCGAGTTTTTGGTCGCTGCCCTTATCTCGCGCGCTCGTACCTTGATTGCTGTTGCCGGTAATGGTTATCGGATCCTGCATCACCGAATTCAACTTAGTCAGAGCATCCTTAACATTGCCCACCCTCTCCAGGGTTGTGCCGTCAGCACGCTGAATCTCGTATACGGGGTCTGCAATCGAACCGTCTGCTTCATTGAATTGGCCACCTAAAGCACGGATGGTATCCCGCAACTGGCTAACCGCTACTGCATCCGTATTTGCCGTACCTTTGGCAAGGTTGGTAACACGGGTAGGTGTGGCTGTTTGCGGATCGACGGCATTCAAGGCGCTGATAAAGATATCTTTACCTTTATATTCAATGTTGTCCTTAGCTTTCACAAAACTTACATTGCCATCCTGGTCTACTTTGCGGATAAGCTGCTCACCGGCGCCATTCACATAAGAGAACGGCGAGTTGGCCTCTACAAGCGTTTGGTTCTCGACAATGATGTCTTCCATCGCCTTTTTCAGCTGAGCCATATTGACAGCATCGCGATCTTGTTCGCCTTCGGCAACACCGGTGATTTTCTGATTACCCGCATCCAAACCGACGGCGCTTACTTTACCTTTAAAGGTAGGCGCATCGGCGAGTTTAATCATGATGGTACCGTTGCCGTCGTTGCTGGTAATCAAATTGTCGGCAGAAGCGGCGCCTTTGAAATTACCTGCTTTGATCGCCATAGTCGAACCCAATACACGCGTGCTGTTTTGACCGTCATCAGCGCTGAATGTAATCGGTTTTACGATTTCGTCATTAAGGTTGGACAATGCGTCCTGAACGGTATTTACCGACTGCTTGGCTTGGCCGTCTGCCGATTTGGTTGCGAATGACGGTGGGGTATAAGTGTTGGTATCAGGATCATATTTTCCACCCAAGGCTTGCATATTGCCTTCAACATTCTTATTCACACCTTTCAGTTGCGCCATATTGACGGCATCCTGATCATCCTGGCCGGCGGTTACTCCGGCAATTCTTCCGCTGCCTTCCGCATTTACCACAACATTGCCGAAGGTTGGGCTTTCAGCCAGCTCAATCAACATCTCGCCGTTGTTGCCAACTTCGGTGCGGATATTTTTATCCGAAGCTTTGGCCGCTGCGCCCAAACCGCCTTTTACAGTAAAGGTTTCACCCAAACGCTTGGCTGTATTACCGCTGTTGCCAGCAAAATTGATCGGTTTTTGGATTTCAGTACCAATATTGTTCAACGCATCCTGAACGGTAGATGCACCGTCGTATTTGCTGCCGTCCGCTTTGGTAACCACCCAAGAAGGCGCGGCCACAGTGCCCGTATTCGGGTTTACCGGCACACCCAGAGCTTGGGCAATCGGGTTCAGCTGGGATACGTTTACCGCATCTTCCGCCTGTTTCCCGGCTGCAACATTATTGATAACTTTGTTATTGGCATTCAAACCGGCATCGCTAACGTAAGTTTTACCGTTAACTTTCACACCGTCTCTATCCAAAGTAACCGCATTAACACCCTTACCTGCGACCACGCTGTTGAAGTTCACATCGGCTTTGGTGGCTACGCTAACCGTTTTACCGGTTTGGGTAAGTTTGATATTGCTGCCCGCATCCACGGTAACCGTTTCGCCGGCTTTAACCACAGCTTCTTTATTGTTGCTTACTTCCCCACCGCCATCATTGGAAGTATTCAGTTTAAAGCCTTGGGCAACATGTTGGATGGCTTCATTTACCGTATTCTGACCGGTACCGCCGATGTCCGACATCGTCACATTACCGTCGGCGCCGACCGCCGCATCACCGCCCAAAGTCTGGGCGATGCTGTTGGCTGTACCGTATAACTGGCTACCGTTTACCGCATCTTTACTGCTGTCGCTGACATTGCCTTTAGCAATATTGGTTACTTTCTTACCGCCGTTGTTCAGGCCGGCTGTGGTCAGTTTCACAGCATCGGAACCGTCAACCGGCTGAACAGTCATACCTTCACCGTTTATAGTAGTGTGATTGCCGGAACCGTCTGTAAATTGCGCGCTGGTCAAACCGGTCAGGTTTTTCGCCAGATCGAACGTTACGTTGTCACTGGTTGCCGTTTTGCTGATCACAATGTTGTTATCATTGCTGCTTAAGTCAACCGTATTACCTGACGCAACTTTGCTGCTGTTGGCACCTTCGGCAGACAAATTCCAGGCTGCGCCCACGCTCGTATTAATCGCACGGATGGCCGCATCAATATTGTTTTGGCCTGTACCTCCGATATCGTTATTGGTAAACGTGCCGTTATCCGGATTGTAAACGGTTGAACCGCCCACAATGCTTTCAACACCTTTACCCACTTCATATAACTGGCTGCCGTTTACTGCTTCTCGGCTGTTGTTATTTACAGCACCTTCAGACAGGCCTGCAATCTTGCCGCTGCCATCTGCATTAAGGGTAAGGTTGCCGAATTGAGGACGCTCGGCCAATTCAATCTGCATCACACCATTATCTACTTTTGTGCGGATATTTTGTGTTGATGCCGCCGCAGTGTCACCCAAGCCGCCTTGAATGTTTAAGGTATCGCCTAAGCGTTTCTCGGTTTGGCCGCTATTGCCGGCAAAGGTAATCGGTTTTTGAATTTCCTTGCCGACATTGTCCAATGCTTCCTGCACAGTTGATGCCGGCGCATACGGTGTACCGTTGGCCTGTTTAACCGTGAATGAAGGCGCAGCAACCGCACCGGTAGCCGCATCAACGTTCACACCCAAAGCCCGCGCAATCGGCGTCAGCTGGGATACGTTAACTGCATCGCTATTTTTGGTACCCGCAGCAACATTACCCACTTTGGTTGCCACCGTTGTTTGCGGTTTATTCGGATTCAAAGCGGCTATCGTAATATCGTTGCCTGTGTAAGGCCGGTTACCTTCGGCAGTCACAAAAGTAACTTGACCCTGGGCGTCAACTTTACGGATTAACTGTTCTCCGGCACCGTTCACATATGAAAATGGCGAGTTGGCTTCAACCACAGACAAATTGGATACGGACAAATCTTTTAAGGCCTGCTGCAATTGCTTAACATTTACCGCATCACTGTCTTGATCACCTGCAAGCACATTGGTAATTTTATTTCCGCCGTTGTCCAAACCGTTTTCAGACAGGCGTACCGGTTGGCCGTTAACAGGCGCTATAGTCACACCGTTACCGTTTACAGTAGTTTGATTGCCGGAGCCATCTGTAAATTGCGCACTGGTCAAACCGGTTAAAGTTTTAGCCAATTTAACATTTAATGTGTTGCCGCCGTCGGATACCACGGCGATATTGTTATCGCTCAACTGGCCTTGCGCACCGCCCTTCACGAACACCTGTTCGCCCAGCCTGCGGTTGAAATTACTGCCGCTGTCTCCCCCGAAAACCAACGGGTTGTTAGCTTGCGTGTTAACCGCCCTGATTGCAGCATCTACCGTATTTTGGTTGGTATCTCCAATATTGGACATGGCAATATTGCCATCTTCACCCATTACGGCGTTGCCGCCCAACACATTCGCAATACTGCCGCCCACATTACCTAAAGCCTTTTGGGTCAGATAAAGCTGGCTGCCGTTTACGGCATCGGTGCTGTCTTCGCTGATACGGCCTGCGGCCACATTAGTAATGGTTCTCTTAAGGTTTCCACTACCAACACTCACGGTTGCAGCAGGATTGGCTCCGGCAAAGTTACCGTAAGCAATATTGTTTACAGTAGCCGATGAAGTGCCTTGGGCTGCTTCGGTTACGGAATCTGCGCCTAAAGCAACATCTTTTGCATTGGCCGCAATACTGTTGTTACCCAAAGCCAATGCCTGATCACTCTGTGCGGCGGCATCATTACCCAAAGCAGTTGAGCGCATACCGGCAGCGTTTGCACCCACCCCCACAGCAGATGCGTTATTACCCGACGCCTTAGCAGCAGCACCAACAGCTACAGCATATTCAGCCGATGCTTTAGCTTCAGAACCCATTGCAATCGCATTAGTAGCCGATGCACCTGCCTTACTACCTATACTGATAGCCTTATTGCGAAGCGCTTCACTACTTGAGTCTTTACTACCGGCCTCTTTACCGATGTTGATGTTTTCATCGCCGTTTGTACTAGCACCGGCAAAATAACCGATGTTATAGTTAAAGTTACCTGTTTGGCTATGACCAGCCAAAGCAACAATATTGGCGTTATGGTCACCATTTTGCTGCATGCCGGCTTTCCAGCCAATGGAAGAATTGTGTTCGCCAGCACCACTTGAGCCAGCGTCGCTACCAATACCGATATTGTTACCGGCTACAAACGGCGTTCCTTCATTCATTCCGGCACCGGCAGTACGGTTTTTACCTGCTTGGTAACCAATAAAGATATTTTCACCTGTTTGCGTATTTTGACCTGCGGCATCGCCAATACTGATATTTTTGGAACCTAACCCTCCGGTACCTGAATTTCTACCGATTGCAATACTTTGATCCCCGATGGCAACCGCACCCGTACCGATTGCAACCGTATTGAATCCATCAGTCGCACCTACCGCAGTTACCCCATTAGGGTTCAACACGGCAGGATTTCCAGCGCCTGCGCTTGTAGATGCACCTTTACCAATGGCCACGGAAGCATTGGTTGCAGCCTGAGACAAATAACCTACTGAAACAGATTCATTTCCCGCCGCCGATGCAGACACTCCTGCCGCCATAGCATTAATGCCTGTTGCACCACGGTTGTTGTAGTTGGTGTCTGTACGTGGTTCAACGCTATTCACACTATAGTCGTGATGTTGGGTTGCCTGAACCGCAGCTTTCAATTGAGCCACGTTCACCGCATCGGAATCAGCAGAACCGGCCGCCACATTGATAATCTGACGTGTTTTTTCATTCGAACCGACGGATACGGCTGCCAAATTACCCTTCACAGTAGCCACTACCGCTGATTTTTGAGTATCACTTGCTAGCTCGCTTGCATAAAGCTGGTTGGGGGTACTCGGCGTAGCGCTTACTGTAACATTGCTCAATGCGCCACGGTCAGCAACCGACTCGCTACCCAAAGCTACAGAACGGGCAACGGATGCATTGCTCGCAACACCGAAAGCCGATGAATGGTCTGCGGTTGAACGCGAACCCGAACCGACCGCTATCGATCCGGCCCGAGTGGATACAGAACCTGCACCTAAAGCGATGGCTTGGCCGAATTTGGCATCGGCATAATCACCGATAGCAATCGCACCCCTGCCGTAAGCTTCCGTATTCAGGCCCACAGCAATAGCTGATTTACCCGAAGTATGCGCATTGCGTCCGATTGCTACGGAGCCGATATAAGCATCGGGAATATTGTCATTCGCATTCATTACTTGGTCATTGCTTGATACGGCACCATAACCCAAAGCAACACCGTCCTCCACGTTGGAAACCGCATTTTTACCGATTGCCATTGCATTGATACCGGTTGCACCTTCATTCGAATAGTTGGTGCCCTGCTCATTATTATTTTGAATGCTGAAATAGTGGTGTTGTGTTTTTTCAAGTGCACGGAAAAGCTGGCTGCCGTTGACGGCATCGGTACTGGAAGCGGAAATTTCGCCCGCTGCCACATGAATAAGCTGACGCTCTTTTCCTGCTGCGCCCACACTTACTACGCCATTTTCGGGAGAACCCAAACCGGCAAAGCCACCATATTCAAATCCGCCTACCTCGGCAGAACTTACCGCAACAGCAGCTTTATCTGCGGAAGCATTGCCCAAAATCACACTATTGGCTTGCGAAGAAGTAACATTATTACCCACCACAAAAGTGTTATTTTGTTCAATATTATTGTCGTTACCCAAGGCATAGGAACCTGAACCGCTTACCGTATTCGGATCACCGATCGCACCCGAATTTTCTCCGCTCACCACGTTACCCACACCGATCGCAATCGATTGCAAACCGGTAGCTTGGGCATTTTTACCGATCGCAATCGCCCTGGCTCCTCCGGAAGTCGAAGCGGTGCCCAATGCAACCGAATCCTCTTTCTGAGCTTTGGCTTGGCTGCCTATCGCTACGGCAGCATTCCCGTCGGCAACCACCGTTGAACCGTCGATACCGGTTTGGGCTTCATTGCCGATGGCAACGGAGTTGCCGCCGCGAGCTACGGTTGTTCGACCCACGGCAACAGTGCCCCCTTTTTCCGTGCGTGCATTCGAACCTACCGCTACGGCTTGATAACCCATCGAGCTTGACTGGTACCCCACGGCCACGGCTTGGGCAACCGTTGAGTTTGCTTTGGAACCAACCGCTACCCCGCTGGCTTCTGCAACTGAAGCTTGATAACCCGCAGCCAAACCGTCTTTTTTAGCAGCAACAGATTCATTACCAATCGCAACCGCACTTGATTCTGTAGCACGAGCCGTACCGATTGCAATGGAATTACTGTGCGTAGCTTGTGCCGTATTACCAATTGCAACAGATCCGACATCACCACCAGCAACACCACCCGTACCTAATGCAATACTGTCTTTTGCATTTGCTACGGCAGTTGTACCTATAGCAACAGCATTACTGTTGGTCGCTTGGCTGCTATCGCCGATCGCCACAGCTTTAGAGCTTCTCGCCACACTTTGCACACCCAAAGCCGTACTTCTCCAACCGGTCGCATTTGCACTCAAACCGGCCGCAATGGCGCCATCACCACCTGCATGGGAAGATGCGCCCAAAGCAGTAGATGACCCTCCCGATGCCTGTGCAGAATCGCCAAATGCAGTTGCAGAGTTATTCGAGGCTTGGGCGGTTGTACCCAGAGCCGCGGCATTATTACCGCTGGCAACAGAGCCGTTACCGATTGCTGTTGATGCCGTGCCTGTGGCACGGGCATTTTGGCCGAAAGCCGAAGACGTGCTGGCAGTAGCTTGGGCCAATGCGCCCACAGCTGCCGCGTTCGTACCCGAGGCAACTGTATTCTGGCCCACAGCCACGGCACCTTCTACCGTACTTTGGGCACGCACACCCAAGGCAACAGTATGGTTTTTGCTGGCACCTGCTTCATTACCGATTGCCACCGCTGCTTTGCCGTCCGATATGGAATTCAAACCGACAGCTATTGCACCGGTAGAATCGGCGGTTGTATTAACTTGAGCTGCATCGCCGATTGCAATCGAATTGGATGCTCCTGCCCGTGCAGTTCGGCCTTGAGCAATCGAACTTGCCCCAACGGCCTCTGCCTTAAAGCCCAAAGCAACGGCATAATGCCCGCTTGCAACGGTTTTATTCGCATCATTACTTCCGCCAATCGCAACGGAAGACGTTCCGTCGGCCGTTGAATTGAAGCCGACTGCAACCGCATTGGTTCCCGACGCATTGGCACTCGCACCGAAAGCCGAAGCGACAGAGCCTGTTGATTGGCTGCGGTTGCCGATTGCAACGGAAGACGTTTTATTTGCATAAGCCCGTTGACCGATTGCAATAGTATTGTCGGCAGTTACCTTTTGCCCGGCGGTCGGGCTGTTTGCATAGGCACCCAAAATAATGTTGTGGCTGCCTTGCAGACTGTCGCCGGCAGAAGTACCCAAAGCAGTATTGTTGTTTGGAGAAACCGCACCCTTTAAAGCGCCGTCGCCAATAGCAATATTTCTGCCGTCACTTACAGGCGATGTTTGGTTATAACCCGCCTGACGGCCGATTGAAATATCCCATTTGGCAGAAGCTTGGGCATTTTCACCAACCGCCACGGATTGTTCATGAACGGCCTTGGCCGTGTTACCGATAGCCACAGCAGAGCCTCCCGAAGCCGCCGCCTGAGAACCTACCGCAACCGAAGCGTCAGCAGTAGCCGCAACGTTGGTACCTACCGCCACACTGCTTAATGCCGTGGATGACGCCCCTACACCGGCAGCCAAAGCATTATTGCCCGTTGCACCGTCATTATTGTAGTTGCCTGCTTTTTGCTGTTCGCTGGAAGTAGTGTCTTTTACACTATAAAAATGGATTTTTTCGTCTTGCAGCGTATTCACATTGCCGCGAACCCTTGTCAGCTCTTCCGCAACCGAATAAAGCTGGCTACCGTTGATGCCGTCGGTGCTGTTTTGTGAAACAACGCCGGCAGCAACGTTTTTAAGCTGACGTTCAAAACCTTGGGAACCGAAAGACACTTGGTCCCCGGCAGTTAAATTTTGCCCGCCGCTAAAATTGAAAGTAACATTATTGATTTCTACACTTTGCGGAGCGGTCGCATCACTAGCTGTTGTAGAACCCGCACCGATAGCTACTGCATTTTCTTTATCGGCAGAAGAGCCTACACCAAGGGCCAAAGCTGCCGTTCCATCAGCTGTTGCGCGCGTACCAAATGCGGTAGATAAATCTCCGGCCATAGCAGAAGTTCCTACAGCAACCCCTCCTGCATTTGCCCTTGTACCAAAATACCGTTTATATAAAACATCTCCTGTCAACTGATTGTATTTAACAGCAACATCGGAAGTATTAGCTCTATTCGCCACCTTGGATAAATCATCACCCCCGATCGCAACAGAGTTATGGCCTTGGGCTAGAGTATCCCCTCCCAATGCAACTGATTGGGCACCATTAGCTTTAGCGTTCGGACCAATTGCCACTGATTGATCCTGACTCCCTGCTGTACCTGATCCACACAATATATTATGGGCACCACTTGAAGGCGCGCCTTCATTAGTTCCCGCTCCATTCCATCGGCACTCCAAAGGACCAGATGCTGCAAAAGATGAAGAAAAAGAAAACATTCCCAATGCAGCTATTAAAGAAGAAATGATAATTTTCAACTGTAAACTTTTTGAAGATCCTGTTTTTGCAACTGTACTTACTTTGCTTCCCGCAGGCTTCCCTTTGGCTTTCTCAATCTCCGATACAGCGACCCATGCCCCTAACGCATCGTTCCATATTGTGCGGTAATTTTTATTCATAGTTGTTGACTCTCTTTAATATAGATGAATAGTTTGCTTATTTATTGAAAAATATGAAATAGTAATAATCAATAATATACCCATAAAAATTACTATTACCGTTACAAACTGCCAATTTGCGTCACTCAGTAACAAAAAACATATCTGTTTGCCTCAGAGCAACACCAACCGATTTTTTACATTTCAATTTGTTTGAATCTCAGGCAGACCCTTACCGTTTATCGGAAAATAGAACCACAATAAGTTTTTTCTCTTTCCCGAACTCCATCGAGCCTTATAAAATTCAATACTTCACATTAGAATCAAGCAAAAATCATGCCAATTTGTTATTTTTTGTTTTCAGCAAATAGGCTGGTTATAAAAAACCGACCGTTCGGCATCCAAAGAAACCTTACGGTTTTATATCTTTTAACTAAATTATAGTTTATTTGGTTATAAGTTCTTTATCTACCAATATATAACTCGATGGTTTGTTCTTTTTGGCTTTACCGTCATCCGACATTACCAGCACATATTGTTTGCCTTTTGCCTGAATCATGGTAACAGCTTCCGCATTTTTCCATTTTTCATCTGTGTTTAATGCTATTTTTTTAGGCTGTGATTCGGGTCGGCCATCCCATTTCCACAAAAGTGAACGGAATTTTCCTTGTTCGTTTTCCAACTCGTTGGCAAGTAAATAGCTGTCGGTTTCAGCCAGGTAATCCAAAGAACGTATGCCTCCTCCTTCTAATTCAAGCAGGAATACGGTTCCGAATTTAGGCCGGGCTTTTTGTTCGAACATTTCATTCGGGTTGTCAATGGCGATAATCATAGAATATCCGCCGGCTACCGGTTCCCTGATACCGAGCATCAGCCGTTTGTTTTTCGTGTCGTATGCCAAGCCTTCCACATTCAAATCGTGGAAATCAACCGGTTTTCCGGTTTTGCTTTGAATGGTTTTCTGCACTTCAGGCGCTTTCAGCAAGGCTTCTTTCAAGTTGGCGGCTTCTTGCAGCCCTTGAATCCGGTTGCCTTGGATTTTAAAACGCACGAATCTTTCGCGGTCGGGTTCGCGGCTGTCTTTTTTCGTTGGGGAAAAAGAGGTGGATGCGTAGATGTAGCCTTTATCGTCAAACGCCAGGGCTTCCAGGTCGTCCAGTTTGACTGTTAAGCTCTTCATCAATGCTTCAGCGGCGGCTTGATCTTCTTGCAGGGTACCGTCGTCCTTAACGGTAAGCAGGCTTAGTGCGCGCACTGCTTCGTCTTCCGCAACCAGCAACCTTCCATCCGGCAGCCTCTGCACGGCAGACGGCTCATAGGTGCCGGCCAAGGTGTGTTTGGTAATTTGTTCGGGAACAACCGATTTGGCTACCGCCCAAGATAATGCGCCAACGGCAATCAGGGCAGGGACGCTCCAATAAAATGCTTTGCGTTTGGAAGGCATATGCGCTCCTTTCTTCAATCAATCTGATTTCTTGCATTGCTACTGCCAACTTATGGAGTAACAATGCCTGTCTGAAAATTCGGCAAGGCATCTGCCTTGCCGAATGCTTTACTGAGGTTCTGTTACAAGTCGTTATAATCCACCAGCATATACTTGGCCGTAAGCTGCTTGGTTGCATCGCCCTCATCACTCATCAATATCAGGCGCGGCTGACCATTGACTTTGATGGAATCAATCGCTTCTACGTTGGTCATATGGCGGAGATTAGGCAAAGGTACGGCTTTTGCAGGGTCTTTCGGCGCTCCGCTCCACGTCCAAAGCTGTGAATATTTGGTGCCGTTATCATCTTTCACTTCGTTGGTCATGATAAAGGATTTCAACACGGGATCGTAGTTGAGGGAACGGATACCGCCGCCTTTAATATCCAGAAAAGCTATATCGACAAAATTCGGCTCTGCTTTTTCTTCAAACACGGCTTTCGGGTTATCGATATAAAGCACGATGGAGCGCTCGTTAAACTCAGGATCACGCAAACCGAGCAACAACTGCTTTTTGTTCGGGTCAAAAGCCAAACCTTCGATATTGATGGTTTTAAAATCCAAAGTGGTACCGATTTTCGATTTGAACAGCTCTTTAAGCTGCTCGGATTGCTCCAAAGTGTCGGTCAATTTGTCGAAATAGCTGAGTTCGCGCACATCATGCCCTTGGATTTTAAAACGCAACAAATGTTCGCGGTCGGGGCGGCGCTGGCCTTCTTTATTTACTGCATGGGATGTAATGGCATAAATATAACCGTCCGGATCGCGGGTAAGGCCCTCCAAATCGCTCAATTTGCGTTTGAAGCCGCGTATAACGCGCGTGTCTGCGGCATCGTCTTCTGCAAGGGTTCCGTCCGCCTGAAAAGATAATATGCTCGCGGCGCGGGTGGCTTCGTCTTCCATAATGAGCAAACGTCCGTCAGGAAGCTGCTGCACGGCAGAAGGCTCGTATACACCTTTAAATGTGTATATTCCGAAACCTTTCAATTCGGCTTCCTGTTTGCTTTGCTGCATCGCAGGAATAATCTGCGGCAGGGTTTTCACGCCGATAAAGGCTAACACGGAAGCCAGCAAACCCCAACGGAAAGCGGCGTAAGACATATTCAGATATTTAAACTGCTTGTTGGCCATCAAACCCAACCAATAAAGCTCATCACTCATTTTATGGTAAACCTGCTCGCGGTCGGCCATGATGTCCTGCATCATTTTCCAATAGCGCTCTTTGGAAATTTTCACACGGTCTTCATAAATCAGGATGTTGGGGGTTTCGCCGAAAAAGTGGCCTTCGGGGCGCACCACTCTGGATTTCAAATCGCTCAATTTTGCACGGCCTTTGCGCCAATCCGAAAACCAATCCAGAATCGAACGGATTTTACCCGCCCTGTCGGGAGAGGCCGAAAGCAGGGCAAACACGATGGAAGTTGCCGCGGTAAACATAAAGATGCCGGCTGGCACCAAAAATTCAGGGGAAGACGCAAATACGAACGCGCCGGAAATCATCAAAGCCGATACGATAAAACCGTTGAGCGAAATCATGATGTTGGCTTTGGTTGCCGCCAGAGCCAGCAATTCCATCTCCGTGCGGAAGGCATTGCGGAACATGGTTTCCACACCTTTGGCCGTACCGATGGGTACAATTTCTTCCTTTTGCTTTTCTTCCTTGTTTTTATTTTTCTTCGCTTTTTTGGCTTTTTTCTCTGTACCCGCCCCGGCTTTTCCGGCATCGGCGTCGGCTTCTTCGTCCGGAAGGTTGGTCAGTGAGAGTTCCGGCACCAAGAAGGGTACGGTATGCCTCGGCGTGTTACCAGAGGGCGGAGGAGCCGGGTTACCGGAATCCGGTTTGGTGTTATCTGTGTTTGGTTGTTGATTATCAGATTCTACTGTCATTATTTTTTTCCTAAGATGATGTCGATACCCTGCCGGTGCTTCAGAAGATATTTTTCAGACAGGCTTTAACAGGGTTTTCTTCAAAAAATCAGTTTGTTTTTCTGAATTTAAAGTATGAATGTTTCCATTCATTAAAAAATAATAATTATCTTATATTAAAATGGTGTTTGAATAATAAAAAATCTAAACGGTCAAATTTATAAAGCAAAATGCCTGTCTGAAGGGTTTCAGACAGGCATTTGGGTTGATTAGTTCATCTTTATCAATCAAAGCTATCAACCGCATAAACCAACTTTCGGCTTAACTTTGACTTAACCTTGGCTCAATTATCGGCCAATCTTAAATCGGCATGGCCGGCCAAGAACCCGCCGCTTTGGTGCGCCCACAGCTTGGCATACAAACCGTTTTTCTCCAGCAGTTCGGCATGGCTGCCCTCTTCGACGATACGGCCTTTATCGAGCACAATCAACCTGTCCATAGCGGCAATGGTGGATAAACGGTGGGCAATGGCAATCACGGTTTTGTTTTCCATCATTTTATCCAAGCTTTCCTGAATGGCGGCTTCCACTTCGGAATCCAACGCGCTGGTGGCTTCGTCGAGCAACAGAATCGGCGCATCTTTCAGCATCACGCGGGCGATGGCGATGCGTTGCCGCTGGCCGCCTGAAAGTTTCACGCCTCTTTCGCCCACATGGGCATCGTATCCCCTGCGGCCTTTGGCATCGGAAAGGTTGGGGATGAAATCGGCGGCTTCGGCTTTTTCGGCGGCCTGATACATTTCTGCTTCGGTGGCATCGGGGCGGCCGTAAATGATATTGTCGCGCACGGAGCGGTGCAGCAGGCTGGTGTCTTGTGTTACCAAGCCGATTTGGGCGCGCAGGCTTTCTTGGGTGATGTCGTTGATGTTTTGGCCGTCGATGGTAATGCTGCCGCTTTGCGCTTCATAAAATCTAAGCAGTAAATTCACGATGGTGGACTTGCCTGCGCCCGAACGCCCTATCAGGCCGACTTTTTCGCCCGGTTTGATGGCAAGGTTAAAGCCGTTGAGCAACGGTTTGCCTTCATCATAGGAAAAATCGACATGCTCGAAGCGGATTTCTCCATGCTCCACTTTCAACGGCAGTGCGTCCGGTTTGTCTAAAATGGTTTGCGGTTTAGACAAAGTAACCATGCCGTCATTTACGGTGCCGATGTTTTCAAACAAACGGGCCGATTCCCACATGATGTATTGCGACAACCCGTTCACGCGCAAAGCCATGGCGGTGGCAGTGGCAATCGCGCCTACGCCGACCTGCCCGTTCTGCCACAGCCAAATGCCTAAGGCAGCGGTGGACAAGGTGAGCGACGTATTCACAATAAAATTACAAGTCGACAGCAAAGTCGCCAAACGCATTTGTGCATGCACCGTTACCATAAATTCCTGCATCGACTGCTTGGCATACCGCGCCTCGCGCGCGCCGTGCGAAAACAGTTTGACTGTAGTGATATTGGAATAGGCATCGGTGATGCGGCCGGTCATCAACGAGCGGGCATCTGCCTGACGCTGTGCGGTTTTCGCCAACTTGGGAATCAGCACGCGCATCACGGTGCCGAACGCGATAATCCAACACACGAACGGCAGCAGCAGCCAGCCGTCGAACGCCGCCAGAATCACGCCCGAGCTGATGAAATACACCAGCACATACACCACCATATCGGCCAGTGTCATCACCGTATCGCGCACCGCCAGCGCGGTTTGCATTACTTTGGCCGAAACCCGCCCGGCAAATTCGTCCTGATAAAACCCGAGGCTCTGCCCCAGCATCAGGCGGTGGAAATTCCAGCGCAGGCGCATCGGAAACACGCCTTGCAGGGTTTGCAGGCGCACGTTTGATGCAATGAAATGCCACAGCACGGCAAACGCCATCAACGCCGCCATGCCCGACAAAGCCCAGCCCTTTTCCGCCCACAAGGTTTGCGGCGTATATTGGCCCAGCCAGTCGACCACTTTGCCCATAAACTGAAACAGCAAGGCTTCCATAATGCCGATGCCGACCGTCATCAACGCCAACACCGCAATCCAGCCGCGCATGCCTTCCATGCTGCTCCACAAAAAACGCCACAAGCCTTTGTCGGGCGTTTTCGGCGGCGTATCGGGATAGGGGTCGATACGGGATTCGAACCAGTCAAAAAAACGCTTAATCATCCATTTCATCCATTTAAGACAGGCCGTAAGGGAAATGCCTGTCTGAAAAATTCATCTCTTTAAAAATAATGCAGAAACCCAAGCAGTATAAACGCATAAATCGATACGGTGGCAACCGCTGCAAGCAACACCGGCGTATCGGCAGGTTTGTTGGGGTAGCCGCTCAAGTTGGGTTCCGAATTTGCCGGCAAGACCAACCCGTAAACAAACTGCACCAGCATAGCCAGCAGCGCAAACGGCATCAACAGCGGGATGACCGCAGACAGCACTGCCGAGCCCATACCCAACTGATACACCCTCCTGCATACCGTCCACCCCCTTCCCGCATCATTACAGCGCTTATCCAATTGTTTATTTTGATAATAAATCAAAACGCAGGAAAAAAAGGCAAAAGCGACGCCCGCCTTACCCAAATGGGTTTGATTGGAGCCGACCGAACCGAACACATCAAGAAACCACGGAACAAACCTGTTCAACAGCAGCGCCGCCAAAGCAGCCGGCAGACAATATGCTGCAAAACGGCTGCGGGCAAGGCGCCGGTTATCTAATGGATCATGCTTGGATTCATATTCGATGTAAGTCATCTTTAATTTGTTTAATCCGGCTATTTCAACAAATTCTTCAATGCCAACCGCACGCCTTCGCTCACATCCGTGCCGGCCGGAATGCCCTTCACCGCCGCTTTGGCCTCACGTTCGTTATAGCCCAGCGCCAACAGCGTGTTCACCACATCATCGGTTTCATCCGCCGCAGGAATGCTTTCAGACAGGCCTGCGCCCGCACCCTCGGCCACCAGCTTGCCGCGCAACTCCAAAATCATACGCTCCGCGGTTTTTTTGCCTATGCCGGGCGCGGAAGAAAGCCGTTTCACATCCTCCTGCGCCACAGCCTGCGCCAGCTCGTCCGAAGTCATGGCCGATAAAATACCCAAAGCGGTTTTGGCGCCGATGCCGCTCACTTTAACCAGCTGGCGGAACGTAGCGCGTTCGGCCGCCGAAGCAAAACCAAACAGCAAATGCGCATCTTCGCGCACCACAAGCTGGGTATAGAGCTGCACGGTTTCGTTGAGCGCGGGCAGCGCGTAAAAAGTCTGCATCGACACATCCACCTCATAGCCCACGCCGTTCACATCAATCACAACCTGCGGCGGCTGCTTTTCCACCAGTTTTCCCGTCAGTCTGCTAATCATAATAAGGCTTTCTTCAAACGCATTTCAGACAGGCATCTTGCAAGAAATGCCTGTCTGAAAACAAAAAACACAATAATCTAAAGCGGCTTCAGGCTTTAAATCGAATTTTGGGCAACCGCCATTTGGCGGGCGCTGTCGGCCTGCTCCGGTTTGGCAAACGGGCCGAGTTTCACAACATACCGGCCGTCTTTACGCTCGGTAAGCGCGCGGTGGGCGGAAGCGGCGCCCTGCAGGCGGCTGTTGGTGCGGCCTGCGTAATCACGCGCCGCAGATTCGCTGTCAAACGCCGCCAGCGTAACATAAATCTGCTCAGGTTGGGCAGCCGCGATTTGGCCGGGCACAATCTGCTCCACACGCACATTGGCTACGCCGGAAAAGCCGATTTTCTGAGCCGCGCCTTTAGACAAATCAATTACCCGGCTGCCGTGGAACGGGCCGCGGTCGTTGATGCGCACAATCACGCTTTTGCCGTTGGAAAGATTGGTTACTTTGGCGTAGCTGGGAATGGGGAGGGTTTTGTGTGCGGCAGTGTAAGCATGCATATCGAAGCGTTCGCCGCTGGCGGTTTTCTTACCGTGGAAGCCGGGGCCGTACCATGAGGCCTGGCCTGTTTGACTGAAAGTTTTAATCTGTTTAACGGGCGTGTAGCGCATCCCGCGCACTTTGTAGCTCATATTGGCCGCCTTAATCAGCGGCTCGTGGCGGACTTGGTTTTCGGACACCAAACGGTCTTTGCCGAAAGACGAAGCGCTCATCAGCGCAAGGGCGGCGCCCAAAGCGCCGATAGACAGGGTTTTTGTGGCTTTAGTCAAAACAGGTTCCTATTCTTTGAGTCAATAACGCAAACCGCTTTTGTTCTGATTCTTGTACGGTCGATTTAAAACTGATAAATAATAAACGGACTAAACCTGCCCGCCGAAACCGTTTTGCCGCCATGCTTCGTAAACCGTCACCGCCACGGTGTTGGAAAGATTCATACTGCGGCTTTGCGGCTGCATGGGCAGGCGCAGTTTCTGCCCGGCAGGCAGGGCATCCAAAATTTCGGCAGGCAGGCCGCGCGTTTCCGGGCCAAACAAAAACACATCGCCCGGGGCGAATGCGGCTTGGTCGTAACGGCCGGAGCCTTTGGTGGTGAGCGCGAAAATGCGCCGCCCTGCCAAAGCTTTCAGACAGGCATCGAAATCTTCGTGCACCGTGAGCGAGGCAAACTCGTGATAATCCAAACCCGCCCGCTTCATTTTGGCCGAATCCAGCGGAAAGCCCAGCGGCTTGACCAAATGCAGATCCATGCCGGTGTTGGCACACAATCGGATGATATTGCCTGTGTTCGGCGGAATTTCGGGTTGGTATAAAACTACGGTAAACATGAAGATTCCAAAATCCAGGGGCGCACTATACTAGATAAGTGCTTAGTTCATCAAAAAATTTTCAATTTGGATATTGCCAGCGTCCAGCAAAAAACGCTGCCGCTGCCCGAGCGGCGCAGCATTCGGGAACATTCGCGCAAAGTCTCGCCGCTGGTCAAAACATCGTCGATTAACAACACGTTACGTTCTTTAACACAGGCATCTACCCGAAAAGCGCCGCGCACGTTTTTCTTGCGCGCCTCAAAAGGCAGGGTGCTCTGGGGCGCGGATGCCTGTCTGAAAACCGAATTGTGCGGCAACACCTGCCAGCCGTAAAGCTTTGCCAACGCTTCGGCCAATTCGTCGCACTGGTTAAACCCGCGAAACAGCCGCCGCTCGCGGCTCAAAGGCATGGCCAGCACGGTATCTATGCGCACATCATCCAGCCACGGCGGCGGCAATGACGCCATCAGCGACACCAGCGGCGCCGCCAACGAACGGTCGCGCCGGTGTTTGAACCGGTGCAGAATGCCGCTCACCGGCGG
The DNA here is from genome assembly GCF_900636765.1 of Neisseria canis. Lineage (NCBI taxonomy): Bacteria > Pseudomonadati > Pseudomonadota > Betaproteobacteria > Neisseriales > Neisseriaceae > Neisseria > Neisseria canis. The sequence goes on along the minus strand of NZ_LR134313.1, from coordinate 747,767 downwards.
CGCATACTCCACCGAAGCCCACAAGCGCTCGAACGGCGGCGGCTCTTTCTGGCATTGCCCGCACACCGCCGCCCCCGCGCCGGTGCCGCCGCAGCGGGGGCACACGTTGGCCGCATCCGAAGCCGACACGTGCAAGTCTTTCAGACAGGCATCGCACAAGCCCTTATCCGCGCCCGAATCATGGCATAATAAGCAGGCTTCCGATTGCGGCAGCCTGAAAGAAAGAAAACCCATGACTTCCCCTGTAAATAATCTCGTTTTAATCCACGGCTGGGCGGCCAACCGCCATGTGTTCGACGATTTGATTGAGCGCCTGCCCGAAAGCTGGCAGATTCAGGCGCTGGATTTGCCGGGCCACGGCCAAGCGCCGCTTGCAGGCAGCTTCGATGTGATTGCCGCCGCCGACGCGCTGGCCGAACACATCACCGAGCCTGCCTGCCTGCTCGGCTGGTCGCTCGGAGGATTGGTGTCGCTGCACATCGCCCACCGCCATCCCGAAAAAGTGCGCGCGCTCTGCCTCACCGCCAGCTTCGCCAAATTCCGCGCTGCGCCCGATTATCCCGAAGGCTTAAGCAACCCCGCTTTAGCCAAAATGATTGAATTGTTTCAGCAAGACTACCATAAATATATGAAACAATTTCTCCAGTTGCAATTTTTATACGCAAAAGACCAACACAGCATTCTGGAAAAAGTATTGCCCGACATTGTCAAACACGGCGCGCCCGCCGCCCTGCAAAGCGCACTCGACGCGCTGGCCGAAGCCGACGCCCGCACTTTGCTGCCCGAGCTGCCGCAACCGGTCTGCCTGATTTACGGCGGCAAAGACACCATCACACCGCCGCGCATGGGCAGCTATCTCGAGCGCCACCTGCCCAACGCCCGAATGCACACGCTGGAAAAAGCCGCACACGCGCCGTTTCTGAGCCATGCCGACGAATTCGCCCGATTGCTCAAAACCTTTGCAGAACAACAATCCATGCCTGTCTGAAAAAACCCACCATGAACCCTAACGACCGCTGGCTGATACACCGCCACCTCGCCCAAAACACCGACGAGCGCCTGCAACTGCTGCGCAATGCGCCGCAACACATCCTGCTCGTCGGTGCCGACCACGACGAAACCCGCAAGCTGCTTGCCGCGCGCTATCCCAAAGCCGCCTTCAGCGAATACGACCCGCGCCAAGCGTTTTTAGACGAAGCCGCCGCCGCACGCAAAACCGGCTTTTTCGCCAAGCTTGCAGGTAAAAGCGTACCTCAACATTGCCAAAGCCTCACCGCACCCCTGCCCGAAGCCGCCGCCGACATGTTGTTTGCCAACCTCAGCCTGATTACCGCTTCCGAGCCTCTCCCCGTGCTGAAAAACTGGGCGCACGCACTCAAGCCCAACGGCCTGCTCTTTTTCACCCACTTCGGCATCGACAGCCTGCAAAGCCTCAGTGCCTGCCTGAAACAGGCCGGCATCAGCGTGGAAGCGCCCATGCTGTTTGACATGCACGACTTGGGCGACATACTGCTCGAATGCGGCTTTTACGACCCCGTTACCGATACCGCCAAGCTCGAACTTTCCTACACCGGCGCCCAAACCTTCTGGCAGGATATGGACACGCTGGGCATTTGGGCGTCGCTCACCTTCAGCGACGAAGCCGCCGCCCGCGCCTTGGTTGAGCAGCAAATCGCCGCAGGCCGTTTCAGCATCACGCTCGAAACCGTGTACGGCCACGCCGTGAAAAAAACCGTGCTGCCCGAAGGCGCCAGCCCCGTGCAGTTTTACCCCAAAATGCCCGGCAAAGCTTAAAGGCCGGCTTTTCAAACAGGCATCCGCCCCAACCATGCCTGTCTGAAACCGTCCTTTGCTCTTACATTATCTTAAAATGATTTGACCATAAACCCGCTTTCAGACAGGCATCGGCACACTTTATAATGCCTGCCTGAACAAGCCTCTTCCCCCTTCCCGCCAAGCAGCAGGCACACTTCCCCAAACACACCGACACAGGAATTCAAATATGCATTTAAAATTCAACCGCCGTGTCTTACTCCTCTCCCTCGGCGCCCTCATCCTCAGCGGCTGCCAAATCGGACGCAAAACCCCGCCTGCACCCCAACCGACAGCCAAGCCCAAAGCCATCATCGGCCTCGCACTCGGCGGCGGCGCAGCCAAAGGCTTTGCCCACATCGGCGTGATTAAAGTATTGAAACAGCAAAATATTCCCGTAAACGTCGTAACCGGCACCAGCGCCGGCGCCATCGTCGGCAGCCTCTATGCCTCAGGCATGTCGCCCGACCGACTCGAATTGGAAGCCGAAATCCTCAGCCAAGCCGATTTGGTAGACCTTACCCTGTCCACCCGCGGCATCATCAAAGGCGAAAAACTGCAAAACTACATCAACCGCAAAGTCGGCAACCGCCCTCTGCAAAACCTGCCCGTTAAATTCGCCGCCATCGCCACCGACTTCAACTCGGGCAAAAGCGTAGCCTTCAACACCGGCAATACCGGCCAGGCCGTGCGCGCCTCCGCCAGCATCCCCAACATTTTCCTGCCTGCCGAAATCGGCAAACGCCAATATGTCGACGGCGGCCTCTCCGCTCCCGTGCCCGTTACCGCTGCCAGAGAGCAAGGCGCCAACTTTGTGATTGCGGTGGATATTTCCGCCAAACCGGCCAAACTCGAAAACGGCTCCGGCTTTTTCGACTACCTCGACCAAAGCCTCAACATCATGAGCGCCCCCGCGCTGGAATACCAGCTGCGCCAAGCCAACGTGGTCATCAAGCCGCAAGTGCAAAAGCTCGGTTCGGTAGGCGGTTTCGACCAAAAAGCCCAAGCCATCAAACTGGGCGAACAAGCCGCACTGGCCGCGCTGCCGGAAATCAAGAAAAAGCTGGCGGCCTACCGCTATTGATCTTAAATAAGAACACAAAATGCCTGTCTGAAAGCTTTCAGACAGGCATATTTGATTGGGGCTGAAGTAGATTAGCAGTCATGATAGGCTGCCAAAATAAAGATAACCCACTGTAAGTTAAAGAAGAGTCTGCAAAGAAAACTGCTTGAATATTTTGTATTGGAAGTAACCGCACGTTCGGCTGCCGATATCTTGGGTATTCAGCCCAATACGGCCATTCTCTTTTACCGCAAAATCCGTCTTGTTATCAGCCATCATTTGGCTTTGGAAGCAGATCAGGTTTTTGAGGGTTCTATAGAATTGGATGAGCGCTATTTCGACGGGAAGGGTAAAGGAAAGCGCGGTAGGGGAGCAGCAGGTAAAGTGGTGGTTTCGGTATCCTTAAACGTGGAGGCAAGGTTTATACGGTTGTCGTGAATAATGCCCAAAAGGAAAGCTTATTTCCTGTTATTACAAGGAAAATCAGGCCTGACAGCGTAGTTTATACGGACTGCCTGAGCAGTTAAGACGTGTTGGATGTCAGCGGTTTTCACCATTACAGGATTAATCACGGCAAAAAGTTTGCCGACCGGCAAAACCATATCAACGGCATTGAGAATTTTTGGAATCAGGCGAAACGTGTCTTGCACAAATACAACGGAATCGACCGAAAATCTTTTCCTCTGTTCTTGAAAGAATGTGAGTTTCGTTTTAACTTCGGGACACCAAAGCAGCAGTTAAAAACTCTGCGGCTTTTGTGTGGTATTTAGAGCCAATCTACTTCAGCCCCTTTGAAAAAATGCCAAACTGGCTGACGCCGTGTTTTCCCGCAAAGGAGACAATCTGATTATCCGGGCCTTCGGATAAGAAGACCAAGTCAATGTGAAAAACTATTACTCCTACAACGCAAGCAATTTTGAATTTACCTTTATAGACCAAACCTTAGCCTTGGAAGACATTGGGCAGATCACAGTCAAAGTAGAAGGCACCAAACGAGATGACGATATTTTCGGTTCCCACACTTTAGACAAACTTAGATTCGAATTTCAAGTGCAACACTCAGGCAGTAGAGGTTGGAACAGATTCAAGAATAAAACACTTGGCGTTTCATAGCCAAGTGTTTTTCTTGGCCTATGGTTCAGTTCATCCTGAACCCTGCGTATCTCCCGATGGCTGATGTTGCGGAAATCGGTTTGTTTGGGGAAATATTGGCGGATGAGTCCGTTGGTATTTTCATTCAGCCCTTTCTCCCAAGAACGGTAGGGGCGGCAAAAATAGGTTTCTGCCTCCAATGCTTGGGCTATTCGGATGTGTCGGCAGAATTCTTTGCCGTTATCCATGGTAATGGTATGTACCCTGTTTTTATGCGCCTTCAATACCTTGATGACGGCGTTGGCAGTGTCTTTGGCTTTGAAGTTCTTTAACTTGCAGATGATGGTGTAGCGGGTAACCCGCTCGACCAAGGTCAGTAATGCGCTTTTCTGATCTTTGCCGACGACGGTGTCGGCTTCCCAATCGCCGATGCGGGATTTTTGGTCGACGATGGCGGGTCGGTTTTCAATGCCGACGCGGTCGGGTACTTTGCCTCTGCTCCATGTACTGCCGTAGCGTTTACGGTAGGATTTGCCGGCTATTCTGAGATGCTGCCGCAAAGTGCCGCCGTTGCTTTTGTCGTCGCGCAGGTAGTTATAGACGGTGCTGTGGTGGAGTGTGATTTGGTGGTGTTTGTGCAAATAGGCGCACACTTGTTCGGGACTGAGTTTGAGTCGGATGAGGGTGTCGATGTGTTGAATCAGCCGGGAATGGAGCTTATAGGGTTTTCTTTTGCGCTGCTTGGTAAGCCGGCTTTGCTGTTGGGCTTTTTCGGCACTGTATTGCTGCCCTTGTGGGCAGTGCCGTTTGATTTCGCGGCTGATGGTGCTTTTATAGCGGTTAAGCCGTTTGGCGATTTCGCTGATGCTATGGTGGCGGGACAGGTATTGGATGTGGTATCGTTCGTCTTGGGTCAGTTGTGTGTAGCTCATGGCAATCTTTCTTGCAGGAAAGGCCGTATGCTACCGCATACCGGCCTTTTTCTGTTGTGGAAAGTTGCACTTCAAATCCGAATCCGCCTCATATTTTGCAAAATTTTCCCGCACCGATAACGATTTAATCATCAAAACGTGTGATAACGACCAAGTAACCGTGAGGCGTTATTTCGGCGGGAAAATCTACGATTTCTCGCAGTCTACCGAGAAAAAAGTTCGGAAGATTACCGCTACTATCAATTCAAGTTTACAGACAAAACCCTCAGCTTTGAGGATATGGCCAATATCAGAGTAGAAGGCATGGGTTCGGCCGGACAAGATGTATTGTTGGGTTCCAACACCAAAGACATTATCCAGGGCGGATCATGGAACGACAAAATTGCAGGCGGTTCAAATAACGATACCCTTTACGGAGGCGACCATAACGACCAATTGTGGGGCGACGGCGGCGATGATCTGCTATATGGCGATAACGGCGACGATACCCTTCAAGGCGGCAGCGGGCAAGATACTTACGTGTTCGGCAAACTGCACGGCAACGATATCATCAGAGATTTCGGCTCAGCCGCCCAATAAAGACACGATAAAGTTTACCGAAGCCTCGCCCGAAGAAATCATGTTTAAAAAGTCGGCAACTATTTTGTCCTGTTCGACCAAGACGACGGCAGCTCAATTGAGCTATCCCATTTTTTCAGAGGGCCTTTTTTCCAAATCGAAAACTTCGAATTCAAAAACCACATCTTATCCAATCCCGACTTCGGCAAATATGCTGCAAACAGCAGCAACGCTTATGCAATGTCGGTGTTTCTACCCGATGCGGTAAACACCGAAAACACCTACACCAGCGTGATTGGTTAAAACTTTAAATAGCCTGCCGCCCGAATGCCTGTCTGAATCTTTTCAAACAGGCAGAGACCTTTGCAAAATAACCCCTTTCCCAACAGGTTCAAGCACATCACTTACAGGTGGCTTTGCGCATTCACTTTGCCCACCAAAATAGGCTGCCCGGGCATAGCGGAATTTATGGTGCAGCGTACCAAAGCACGCCGCCTGCTCCATCAAAGGGCACACAAACAAAATGCCTGTCTGAAACCGTAATCACCGCTTTCAGACAGGCATTTCAATTACCAATCCAACCCTACCAGCCCTGCGCCAACTTATCCGCCTCGGCCAACCGCTCAACCGTACCCACATCCAGCCACAGACCCTCGTGCGCCTCTCCGCTGACCAAACCCTTGTTCATCGCCTCACGCAAGAGCGGAGCCAATTTTGCTGGCTGCCGAACCGGCGTGTTGCAAAACAGTTTCGGGTCATACACCCCCATGCCGCTGAACGTCATCCTTCTGCCCCCGTCCGCCTCGGAAGCCACCGTGCCGTTTTCCAGCAAAGAAAAATCGCCTTTGGGATTGTGTTCGGGATTGGGAACCAACCATAAGTGCGCCAACCTGCCTTCTTGTTGAAGCCTGTCCGAACAAGCCCTTGCCGCCGCGAAATCAATATCGGTCAACACATCGCCGTTGATAACCAAAAAAGGCGCGTTACCCAACAAATGCAGCGCCGTAGCAATCCCGCCCGCCGTTTCCAAGCCTTGCTCGCCTTCTGCCGAATATGCCAGCGACACGCCGTAATCAGAACCGTCTTTCAACGTTTCCACAATCCGGCTGCCCAACCAGGCATGATTAATCACAATCTCCGAAAACCCCGCGTCGCGCAGCCGGTGGAGATGCCAGCCGATTAAAGGCTCGCGGCCTACTTTTAACAAAGGTTTCGGCGTGGTATCCGTTAAAGGCCGCATCCGCTCGCCCCGTCCCGCCGCCAGAATCATGGCTTTCATAGCATATCCCACATTAAAAAACCGCAGAATTGTACCGCAAACATCCGCTTTAAAAAAATAATTGACAAGCCTTTTTCAGCCGTTTAAAATGCGCAGATTATCCGGGTCGTTAGCTCAGCTGGTAGAGCAGCGGACTTTTAATCCGTTGGTCGAAGGTTCGAATCCTTCACGACCCACCAAATTCCCAAGCCCAAACCTTGCGTTTGGGCTTTTTCATATCCAAATTTGCTTTATTCATCAGAAAATCAGGCACATAAATCCAAAAATGCTTGACTGCACCGCCCCTGCACCTGTTAAATTGGACACAGGCTGCTCCCCTCAGCCGAACGGCATATGCCGCAATAACAATATTATGATGAGGACAAAACCATGAACAAATCTCTCTACACGCTCGGCGCTTTGGCCGCGCTCTCTTTTCTGACTGCCTGCGGCGGTCAAAACAACCAAGCGGCGAGTAAAGCCTCCACGCCTGCCGAAGCGGCTGCCTCCGGCGCTGCTGCCGACGCGAAAGCTTCTGTTAAAGCCCGCGCCGATTTGATGGAGGCCTTCAAAGAAGACCTCGGCGCTATGGGCAAAATGGTAAAAGGCGAAGCGCAGTTTGACGCCTCAGCATTCCAACAAGCGGCCGACAATCTGGATGCCAATGCCGGTAAGCCGTGGGAACACTATACTGCAGAAAGCGCTAAAGAAGAATCCGAAGCCAAACCGGAAATCTGGAGCAAGCCGGATGAGTTTAAGAAAGAAATCGACAAATTCACCGCTGCTACTGCCGCTCTGAAAACTGCGGCTGCTTCCGGCAAACTGGATGACGTGAAAAAACCGTTCGGCGCAGTGGGTCAAAGCTGCAAATCCTGCCACGACAGCTTCCGTGCCGAATAATACCGACGCAGCCTGAACACATAACAATGCCTGTCTGAAAGCCCGAATTACCGGTTTTCAGACAGGCATTGTTCTACCGGCTCAATCAACGCTAAGCCAGCACACCGCTTTGGTTCAATAAAAACAACACGGCAAAACCGCTCAAATAAAGCAGGCCTATCCAAGCCAGCCCCATCAGCCAGGGTTGCAACGCATGCTTGCCTTTGCGTACCAAGCTCAGGTTCAGCCACGCAAATACCGGCGTGCTCACAAACGAGGCAATCATGGCAAATTTCAACATGGCCAACACCGCGCCTTTGAAAAACAGAATCACGCACAGCCCCGTTACCGCTGCAAACACAATCCATACGGCCAAAATACGGTTGGTGTTGCGTTCGCCGCCCACAATCAAGCGCAACGATTCCATATTGGTGCGCGAATAGCCGTCGATAACCGTGAGCGTCGTGCCGTACATACAGGCAAACGCAATAAATGTAACCAACCAGCGCGACCATTCGCCGATGGTAGAGGCATACATATTAATCAGCTGGCCGATATACGCACCGCCCGCCATCTTCACTTCCGTGCCCGAGCCGTATTGCACCAGCGCACCCAAAGCAAGAAACACCAGCGCCAGCAAAGCCGTGCTGATATAGCCTACGTTGAAATCGAACAAACCGTCTTCGTAGCTGACTTTTTCCAGCTTACGCTTGGCCGCCACCCACATTGAATTGATGGCGGAAATTTCAATCGGCGCAGGCATCCAGCCCATCAAAGCCACGATAAACGCCAGCGCACCGAGGTTCCACGGGCTGGGCTCGACAAAACCCGCCTGCATCTGCGCGCCTTTGGCAGCCGCCACAACCACCGCCGCTACGGTGGTAATGGTCAAACTCACCATAATGATTTTCGACATACCGTCAACCGTACGGTACGGGCCTACTAAAAGTAACAACACCGCTGATGCCAATACTGCCACCGAAAGCCAGTTCATCGACCACTCTCCGGGCAAAACAAAGTTCAAAATTGCAGCGCACAGCATACTTACGGCCGCCGTATTAATTACGGTGGCAAAAAGGTTCATCAGGAAAAACACCCAAAGGTAAACCCGGCTCTTTTCCGCATAACCCTCCAAGAGCGTTTTTCCCGTTTCAAGCGTGTATTGCGGCGCAAACCGGAAAAACGGGTATTTGAACAGATTGGCCAACACAATAATCAGCGCAAGCTGCCAGCCGTAAAGCGCACCGGCCTGTGTGGAAGCAATAATGTGCGATCCGCCCACCGCCGCAGAAGCCATCATAATGCCCGGACCCATCGCCCGCAGCCTGCTGCGCCAACCCGACGCACTGTTTCCTGTTTGTTCGTTCATATGTGATCTTTCGTGCCCGTGCTTGCACACGGCTTGTCATCGTTGATTAAAAATATCCCGGGCAAATTATATCAGCAAACCGATTCGCGGCAGCTCAAGCAAAACAGGCATTGCCGAACGCAATGCCTGTCTGAAAAGATTCCGCGCTAACCGAAGCTGATACCGCCGCCCATCAAGGTAAGCACACCCAAAATGCAGAACAATATACAGGCAGCGGCCCTCACGGCAGCCACAGGGATTTTCTTCATCAACATCTCACCCAAATACACCACCGGAACATTCGCCAGCATCAAGCCCAACGTGCTGCCGACCACCACCCAAAACATCGTTTGGTATTTTGCCGCCAACAACACCGTAGCAATCTGGGTTTTATCGCCCACTTCGGCCAAGAAAAACAATATCAGCGTTGCCCCGAACGCACCATACTGCAACCACCTTCCCCCGTCGTCGCCATCCTTGTCGGGCAGCAGCAGCCACAAACCCACGGCGATAAAGCTGAGGCCCACAATCCATTTCACGGTTTCGGGCGCTACCCATTCGGCAATCCACACGCCCAACACGGCAGACACAAAATGATTCAGCAAAGTTGCCACAAAGATGCCGGAAATGATGGCGCTTTTCTGCGCAAACCGGGCGGCGAGAAACAGAGCAAGCAGCTGAGTTTTATCGCCTATTTCGGCAACGGCAACCGCCAGCGTTGAAGAAACAAAAGCTTCCATAACCAGATCACTCAAAACCGTGCGGGCAAAAAAATAAGACATACCCCGGCGCGCCCGCGGCACCGGATATGTCTTAAGTCTTGCCTGTCTGAGCATAAGCAAAGATACCGCTGCCATGCCGCAAGGCAATTATGTTGACAACGGTTCCGGGCAGGCCTGAAACTCCGCCCGAATGGCTACTCCCCTAAGAGTTGCGGCACATTATAGCCGATTGCCGCAGATAAAGGGAAAATGTTTCAGACAGGCATCATACAATCATGCCTGTCTGAAATACGGCGCGGCTCAATCCCACAAAGCCTGAAAAGCCTTGACCGCCGCTTCAGGGTCGGCGGCTTCCGTTACCGCGCGCACCACTGCCAGCGAATCCACACCGGTCGCCAGCACTTCGCGGGCATTGCCAAGGTCAATGCCGCCGATTGCCACCACAGGCGTATCGCCCGCCTGCTTCACATATTCACGCAGCTTCTCCAAACCCTGCGGCTCGGATTTCATCACTTTCGTTGTGGTCGGAAACACCGCGCCGCTGGCCACATAACTCGGGCCGACCGATAAAGCACGGTCAAGCTCCGCCACCGAATGCGTGCTCAATCCCAAGCGCAAACCGGCATCGGCAATGGCCTGCAAATCGGCATCATCCATGTCTTCCTGCCCCAAATGCACGCCGTAAGCGCCGGCGGCAATGGCCTCGCGCCAATAATCATTGATAAAAAGCTTGGTGCGGCTGCCTTCGCAGGCTTTGACACAACGCTCGATTTCATTACACAAGGCATCGCCTTGCAGCGTTTTCGTACGCAGCTGCACCGTATCCGCCCCGGCCTTAACCATTCTTTCAACCCAGCTAGCATCGGGCACGACCGCATAAAACTTCAACGGGCTGTCCACACCCACAAATCTTAACATTTTAGCCATAATTCTCTTTCAGATACCGGTTAACCCAATTATAATATCAGTGAAATATTGGGAGTTTATGATATTTCTTGCGTATTTTGTATTCGTTTTAAATCCATTACAAACCAATAAGGCTTAAAACGCTTCCCCCCCCATTTAAACAAGGAAAAAAGTCATGGCCCAGGCGCAAACCGGTCCGATGCACAAAACCAATCTCTTTTTTGCCGTCATGCTCATCAGCATGCTCGGCTATTTTATATTCTGGGGCTTGGATTACACCCAGCACAATTACAACACCGTCTTCCTGCTTGCCACCCTGTTCGGCGTGTTTATGGCTTTCAACATCGGCGGCAACGACGTGGCAAACTCGTTCGGCACCAGTGTGGGCGCCGGAACACTCACTATCCCGCAGGCTCTCGTGGTAGCCGCCATATTTGAAGTGAGCGGCGCGGTCATCGCAGGCGGCCAGGTAACCGAAACCATCCGCAGCGGCATCGTCAACCTCGGCGCGCTGCCTATGGAACCGATGCAGTTTGTGTTTATCATGATGTCGGCGCTGCTTTCCGCCGCTTTATGGCTGCTGTTTGCCACCTACAAAGGCCTGCCCGTTTCCACCACCCACGCCATTATCGGCGGTATTGTCGGCAGCTCGATTATGCTCGGTTACCAGCTCGCCGGCGGCGAAATGTCGCTTTCGCTGGTTAAATGGAACGCCATCGGCTCGATTGCCGTTTCCTGGGTGCTTTCCCCCGTTTTGGGCGGCTTGGTTTCTTATGTTTTATTCCATCAAATCAAAAAACACGTTTTGGATTACAACGATGCGGCAGAAGAGCAACTCAAACAAATCAAGGCCGAACGCAAGCTGCACAAAGAACAGCACAAACTGAGCTTCGAATCGCTGGAAGAACATGAAAAAATCAAAGTTGCCACCGCCATGGCGCGCGACGCACAGATTTACAGCGAACAGGATTTCGACCCTTCCGAACTCGAATCCCACTACTACAAAGGCCTCTATGAAATCGACCAGCGCAAACAGGGCGTAGATGCCTACCGCGCGCTCCATTCATGGGTGCCGATTATTTCCGCAATCGGCGGCATGGTTATTTCATCCATGCTGATTTTCAAAGGCTTGAAAAACCTTGATCTGGGCATGAGCACCATCCAAAGCTTCCTGACAATCGGCATGATCGGCGCAGGCATTTGGTTGGCCACATTTATCTATGCCAAAACTTTAAAACGCAAAGATTTGGGCAAATCCACCTTTTTGATGTTCAGCTGGATGCAGGTGTTTACCGCCGCAGGCTTCGCATTCAGCCACGGTGCCAACGACATTGCCAACGCTATCGGCCCGTTTGCCGCGATTATGGATGTTTTGCGCACCGGCGATATCGGCGCATCCGCCCCCATCCCGCCGGTAGTGATGCTGACTTTCGGCATCGCCTTGATTGTGGGCTTATGGTTTATCGGTAAAGAAGTGATTGCCACCGTGGGCACCAACCTGGCGAAAATGCACCCTTCTTCCGGCTTTACCGCCGAATTGGCCGCCGCCTCGGTGGTCATGATGGCCTCGCTGCTCGGCCTGCCCGTGTCGAGCACACATATTTTGGTCGGCGCCGTATTGGGCATCGGCTTGGTAAACCGCAACGCCAACTGGGCCATGATGAAACCCATCGGCTTGGCTTGGGTGATTACCTTACCCGCCGCATCCATACTTTCGGTTATCTGCTTTTTGATATTGAACGCCACTTTGGGTTAACCGTTAAGGCATAATCGTTTTGCCCCTTCCGCCACCGGGAGGGGCAAATCATTTTGCCCAACCGCATCCGGCATATCCGCTATATAATCAAATGCCTGTCTGAAACAGCCGGAGCATTCCCATGAAACCCATCCTCCTTGCCGCCCTCATCCTGCCGGCCTTTGCCCAGGCTTATCAAAGCGGCAAAACCTACCGCCTAACCGTGTTACACACCAACGACACCCACGGTCGCTTCTGGCCGAACGAGCGCGGCGAATACGGCATGGCTGCGCATCAGACTTTGGTAAAACAAATCCGCAACGAAGTCAAACAAAAAGGCGGCTCGCTGATCATCCTCAGCGCCGGCGACATCAACACCGGCGTGCCCGAATCCGACATCCACAACGCCCGCCCCGATATCGAAGCCATGAACGCCATCGGCTACGAAGCCATGACTTTGGGCAACCATGAATTCGACAACCCGCTGCAAATGCTCGGCATGCAGGAGCAATGGGCAAAATTCCCCTTTATTTCCGCCAATATCCGCCACAAACACAGCGGCCTGCACCTGGTCAAACCCTATACCCTGCTCAGCAAACAGGGGCTGCGCATCGCCGTGGTCGGCCTCACAACGGAAGACACGGCCGTATCCGCCAACCTCAACTACACCCGAAGCCTCAACTTCGACAACGCCGCCCAAGCAGCCCGCAGCACCCTGCAAAACTTAAGCGGCCGCAAACCCGACATCACAATCGCCCTAACCCATTTGGGCTATCACAGCGACATCAAACTGGCCCGCGGGCTGCCGCCGCAAACTTTCGACATGATTATCGGCGGTCACAGCCACCACACCGTGTGCGTTGACGGCAACGGCCAACTGAATAAAGACTACCGCCCCGGCCAAAGCTGCCGCCCCGACTTTCAAAACGGCACATGGATCATGCAGGCGGGCGAATGGGGCAAATACCTCGGGCGCGCCGATTTCAGCTTCACCAACGGCAAGCTCACCCTCGAATCCTACCGCCTCATCCCCGTGAACCTGAAACAGAAAACCGAAACCGCCGATGGCAAAACCGAATACACCCTCATCCAGCCTGAAATCCCGCCCGACAAAAAGCTGGCGGCCAAATTGAAACGATACCAAGACAAGGCCGATAAAAAGCTCGGCATCCGCATCGGCAGCAGCACCGCCAAACTCGAAGGCGACCGCAGCATCGTCCGTCGGCAGCCCACCAATCTCGGCCGCCTGATTGCCCATGCCCAGCGCGTGCGCACCCGATCCGACCTATCCGTAATGAACAGCGGCGGCATCCGCGATTCCATTCAGGCAGGCACCGTTACCTACAAAGACATCCTGCGCGTGCAACCTTTCGGCAACCTGATCGGCCATGTCGGGCTGACCGGCAGCGAACTGCAAAACTATCTGCAAACCCTCAGCCGTATGCCGCCCGGTTCCGGCGGCTACCCGCAGTTTGATAACGTTTCCTTCGACACCGACGCAACAGGCAATATCGGCAACATCCGCATCGGCGGCCAAGCGCTGCAAGCCGGCAAAACCTACCGCCTCAGCCTCTCCGATTACTTGGCCAACGGCAGCGACGGCTATCCCAAACTTTCCGACAACCCTTCCTATGTCAACACCGGTTTTGTCGATGCCGAAGTACTGAAACACTATTTCGAGCAACATTCCCCGATTGATGCCGCGCAATTCGAGCCGGAAAATTAAGCGGCAGTAAGAATGCCTGTCTGAAAATGTTTTCAGACAGGCATGGCTTTCCAATCATGCTTAATAAACATCGCGCTGGTAGCGCTTGTCTTCACGCATTTCGTTCAGATAATCTTCCGCATCATCGCTGCTCATTTTGCCTTGCTCGGCAATGATACCGAGTAAAGTGTTTTCAACATCACGCGCCATACGGGCGGCATCGCCGCACACATAAATGTGGGCGCCTTGCTGCAACCATGCCCATATTTCCGCGGCCGCCTCGGCAAGCTTGTGCTGAACATATACTTTTTCTTTGCCCTGACGGCTCCATGCAAGGTCGGCGCGGGTAAGCAGGCCTGCTTTACGGTATTGCAGCCATTCGGCTTGGTAAAGAAAATCGTCGGTAAATTTTTGGTTGCCGAACACGAGCCAGTTTTTACCGCTGTCGCCGTTGGCTTCCCGCTGCTGCATAAAAGCGCGGAAAGGAGCGATGCCTGTGCCTGCGCCGATCATGATGATGGGGGTGTCGCCGTTTTCAGGCAGGCGGAAGAGTTTGTTCGGCTCAACAAATACACGAAGCGTGCCGCCTTCTTCCAAACGGCTGCCGAGCCAGCCCGAAGCCGCTCCGGTGTAGCTGTTGCCGTGGTGGTCGAAGCGGACAACGCCTACCGTAAGGTGCACTTCTTCCCCCACTTCTTCCTGTGAAGAAGCAATAGAATAAAGGCGTGGCGTTTGCGCACGGAACAGCCCGAACAGGGCTTGTGCGTCGCAGGTGTGGGGATAGGCCGCCAGCACACCCACCGGCGGCGTGAGGGCGATATAGGCATTGAGCGCTTCGCTTTCCTCTACCGTGCGTTTGAGCGCTTCCGATCCGCAAAGCACAGCGTATTGCCGCACAAATTGGGGGGTGGTTTGGGTAATATCCAGATCGTGCAGCAAGGCGGTTCGGATGTCGGTAAGGCTGCCGTCGGCTTTTTGCACGGTTTCGCTGCCGTCCAAACCGCTGTGTTGCAGTATTTCGGCAACCAAGTTTTCATCGTTTACCGGCCAGATGCCTAAAGCGTCGCCGACCTGATAGCTGATGCCCGAGCCGGCAAGGTCGATTTCGATATGCGCCACATCTTTTTCAGCTTGGCGTGCCGTGATTTTCTGACGTGCAGACAACACGGCGGTAAAAGGCTGCTCTTTGCTGTAATGCACACCGTCGGGTCGGTTATGCCCTGAGGGTGCAAAGGCGGATGCCGCCGAACCGCCAGCGGCAAGCCCGGCCACCCGTGCGGCGGTTTGCGCCACCCATTCTGCGGCTGCGGCCTGATAATCAAGGTCGCACACCCCTAAATCACCGATACGCTTAGCGCCATGCTGTGCCAGCGCCGCATCGAAATCTTTGCCTGCTTGACAGAAATCGGGGTAGCTGCTGTCGCCAAGCCCCAGCACGGCAAAGCTCACTTTGCTCAAATTGGGTGCTTTTTTACCGGTCAGCAGCTTGTAAAGCGGCACGGCTTCTTCCGGCGGCTCGCCTTCCCCCTGCGTGGAAGTCACCAACAGCAGGATGTCTTCTGCGGCGATTTGCTTGGTTTTATAATCGGCGGCGGCGGTAAGTTTGGCATTGACACCTGCGGTTTCCAGCTTAATCAGCAGCTCTTCGGCCACTTTTCGCGCATTGCCGGTTTGCGAAGCGGAAAGTATGGTCACAGCGCGTGCCGTCTGCGGTTCTGCTTGAAGAGGGCGCACAAGCGGATCGGTGCCTGATTCTGCGCCCTGGCTTTTGGCCCAGGCATAGCCCGACAAAAAAGCCAATTGTTGCGGAGACAAGGCGGCCAATCGGTCGAGCAGTTCGGGAGGGATAGGGTTCATAACGGTTCCTCGATATGGTTTTTCTGGTTATCGGCCTGTGTATGTAGGGATTTTCTCTTTGCAGAAAACGGCAGGCGGTATCAGATTTCAAATGTGCCTGAAGAATCGCCGCCCCGTATCATGCCGGCCGCGACGGTATGGTTGGTGGCCTCGTCTATCAAGATAAATGCGCCTGTTGCGGCATTTTCGGCGTAAGTGCCGGTGTTGAGCGGCTGTTGGGTTTTCAGGCTGACGCTTCCGATGTCGTTGAGCTTGAGTGCGTCTGCCGCCCGAACGCGGCTAAGTGTGTTGACATCCCACACATAAGCAATTTCGCTTATCTTCACCGCAGTAGTTTGCGTACTTTGTTTCAAAAGGTATTTGCGGCGCAGGTTGAGCGGGGTTTCATCAAACCAGCACAATGCGGCTTGGAAATTTTGTCCGGGCGTGATCGGGCTGTCGATCGAAACGATGCTGTCGCCCCGTGAAATGTCAATATCGGTATCCAGCGTAACGGTAAGCACTTCGCCGGTTTGCGCGCTGCCGGCTTTGCCGTTTGCTCCGTAAATTTCTGCGATGCGTGCGATTTTCCCGCCGGGCAGCACTTTGACTGCATCGCCCACGTTCAAACCGCCCGCTTCAAGACGGCCTTGATAGCCGCGGAAATCGTCGCTGCTGCTGCCGTCTTGCCGTGCAACGCGCTGCACGGGAAAGTGTGCAGGCAGTTTTTCCGCACGGTTGCGCACTACCGGCAGCATTTCCAGCAAAGGCAGCAGCGGCAGGCCTGTGTACCAAGGGGTGTGCTTGCTGGCTTGGACAATATTGTCGCCGTTGAGCGCGCTGATGGGCAGGAAATGGATTTGTGCAGTCAGGCCTATCCGTTCGGCCAGCTTCCGGTAAGCCCGGGTAATGGCTTGGTATTTTTCGGCATCAAAACCCAGCAGATCCAGTTTGTTGACCGCTACGATCACGCTCGGGCAGCCGAGCAGCTTCAAAACGGCACTGTGGCGTTTGGTTTGCGGCAACAGGGCAGGTTCCTCTCCGCTAAAATCGACACGGGTCGCATCCACCAACACAATGGCTGCGTCGGCGGTGGAAGCTCCGGTTACCATATTGCGGGTGTATTGCTCATGGCCGGGCGTATCGGCAATGATGAATTTGCGCTTGGGGGTGGAAAAGTAGCGGTAGGCAACATCGATGGTAATGCCTTGTTCGCGTTCGGCGGCCAAGCCGTCGGTAAGGCTGGCGAAATCAGGCGTTTGACCGTTTTGCACGGTATGGTCGAGCTTTGCAAACTGATCGGTAAGCAGGGTTTTGCTGTCGTAGAGCAGGCGGCCGATTAAGGTTGATTTACCGTCGTCAACGCTGCCGGCAGTAATAAAACGCAAAAGCGGTGTGGTGGTTTCATTCATGATTGAATCCTTTGTTTTGCTGCTGTTGGTTTGTGGCATTGATTTCATGATGCCTGTCTGAAACCTTTTTCAGACAGGCATTTTTACCGGTTCAAGCCGCCCAAAAATCGCGCGGCGCATCCAGTACGGGCTTCACGATGCCGGTGCGTACGGCAAAGTCGCCGAAGCCTTCGTTGTTCAGACGGCCTTTCACCCATTCACCCAGCCAGCCGTCGATGATGTCCAAAATTTCCGGCTCAGTAATGTTTTCTTTAAACAGGCGCGGAATGCGCGTGCCCTCGCGGTTGCCGCCGGTGTAGAGGTTGTAGCGGCCTACCGCTTTGCCGACCAAGCCGATTTCGGCCAGCATGGCACGGCCGCAACCGTTGGGGCAGCCGGTAATGCGCAACACGATATGCTCTTGCTGCAAGCCGTGTTTGGCAAACAACGCATCTAATTTATCTGTGAACTGCGGCAGAAAACGCTCGGCTTCCGCCATTGCCAACGGGCAGGTCGGCAGCGATACGCAGGCCATACTGTGTTCGCGCTGCGGGGTAACGGCATCGCTGATTAAGCCGTGTTCGCGGGCAATGGTTTCGATTTTGGCTTTATCGCGCGGGGCGATGTTGGCCACAATCAGGTTTTGGTTGGCGGTGAGGCGGAAGTCGCCTTTGTGGACTTTGGCGATTTCGCGCATACCGGTTTTCAACGGTCTGCCGGGGTAATCGAGCAGGCGGCCGTTTTCGATAAACAGGGTAAGGTGCCAGTTTTTGTCTTCGCCCTGCACCCAACCGATGCGGTCGCCGCGCGAAGTAAATTCATACGGGCGCACGGGTTCGAACTTCGCGCCCATGCGGTTTTCCACTTCTTCGATAAACACATCCACGCCCACACGCTCGAGCGTGTAGCGGGTTTTGGCGTTTTTGCGGTCGCTGCGGTTGCCCCAGTCGCGCTGCACGGAAACCACGGCGGCGGCGGCATCGAGCGTTTTTTCCAAAGGCACGAAGCCGAATTCTTTGGCGGTGTTGGGATAGGTTTTGGTGTTGCCGTGCTCCATCGACAAACCGCCGCCTACCAATACGTTAAAGCCGACCAGCTTACCGTTTTCGCCGATAGCCACGAAGTTCAAATCGTTGGCATGTAAATCGACATCGTTGTGCGGCGGAATCACAACCGTGGTTTTGAACTTGCGCGGCAGGTAGTTTTTGCCGAGCACGGGTTCGGTGGCATCGCCGCTTTTCACGCTTTCAGGCAGCGGCGCGGGCGCGGTGGTTTCGGTGGATTCGACTTTTTCGCCGTCCAGCCAGATTTCGGCGTAGGCGCGGGTTTTCGGCAGCAGGTGTTCGCTGATTTTTTTCGCCCATTCGTAGGCTTCTTTGTGCAGACTGCTTTCAACGGGATTGCTGGTACACAACACATTGCGGTTCACGTCGCCGGCGGTGGCGATGGAATCCAAACCGAGCTTGTGCAACCATTGGTGCATGGGTTTGATGTTTTCTTTGAGCACGCCGTGGAATTGGAAGGTTTGGCGGTTGGTGAGGCGGATGGAGCCGTAAAGGGTGTGGTCGGTGGCGAATTCGTCGATGCCCAGCCATTGCGCGGGCTGGATGATGCCGCCTGGCAAACGGCAGCGCAGCATCACGTTTTTCAGCGGCTCCAGTTTCTGCTCGACACGTTCGGCGCGGATGTCGCGGTCGTCCTGCTCGTACATGCCGTGAAAACGGATCAGCTGGAAATTGTCGCCGTTGAAGCCTCCGGTGAGGCCGTCTGAAAGGTCGTTTTTAATCGTGCCTTCGAGATAGCGGCTTTGGTCTTTCAAGCGTTCGTTGTCGGCAAGCGGCGCGTCGGGGAGTTTGGCACGCGGGTCGGTGGTGGTCATATGGTTGTCTTTCTTTTAAAGTTGGCTTGAACGGCAATACTTTATTGAAGCAGCTTCAAAAAAGGAAAGAATGGTTTGTTTTAATTTAAGATGATTTTGTTATATGAATGCCTCTGAAATGTTCGGCATCAAGCGCAAAGCCGGCTGCTTTGGGAAACGCTTTTTCAGACAGGCATTATCGGTTTCGGCTTGCCGGTTCTAAAAATAGCCGGCTTTTTTGCGCTCTTCCATGGCCGCTTCGGAAACGCGGTCGTCCATGCGGGTGGCGCTGCGTTCGGAAAGGGTGGCGGCGGCGGTTTCGGCGATGATGTCTTCCGGCGTAGCGGCGGTGCTGGCAACGGGGCAGGTGCAGGAAATGTCGCCGACGGTGCGGAAGCGCACGCTGCGCACTTGTGTGGTTTCGCCGTCGCGCTTGGGTGTGAGCGGGGTAACGGGCACGAGCAGGCCGCTGCGTTCTACTACTTCGCGCTCGTGGGCGTAGTAAATCGGCGGCAGGGCGAGGTTTTCGCGGGCGATGTATTGCCAGATGTCGAGTTCCGTCCAGTTGGAAATGGGGAACACGCGCATGTTTTCGCCGGGGAAGAGGCGGGTGTTGTAGAGGCTCCAGAGTTCGGGGCGCTGGTTTTTCGGGTCCCATTGGCCGAATTCGTCGCGGAAAGAGAAGATGCGTTCTTTGGCGCGGGCTTTTTCTTCGTCGCGCCTTGCACCGCCCATCAATGCGTCGAAGCCTTGTTCTTCAATGGTTTCGACGAGGGTAACGGCTTGGGCGGCGTTGCGCGAGTCGTTTTCGCGGCGCAAAACCACCGTGCCGCGTTTGATGGAATCTTCCACGCTGCCCACCACCAGTTCCACGCCGGTACGGGCGACGGTTTGGTCGCGGAACGCAATCACTTCGGGGTAGTTGTGGCCGGTATCGACGTGCAGCAGTTTGAACGGCAGCTTGAGCGGCCGGCCTTCGATTTGGAAGGCTTTCACGGCCAGCGCGAGCAGCACTACGGAATCTTTGCCGCCGGAAAACAGCAGCGCGGGGTTTTTCGCTTCGGCAATCACTTCGCGGATGATGTAAACGGATTCGGCTTCAAGCCAGTTGAGGTGGTGGTTTTGGATGGAAGTTTGCATATGGTTTGCCTTATGGAATAGAGGGTTTACGGGGCGGAATCCGGCTTTCATCAAAAGCGCGGGAATGCCTGTCTGAAATCTATTTATGCAGGCCGCATTCTTTACTGTCTTGACTTTCCCACCACCAGCGGCCGGCGCGGATGTCTTCGCCGATGCGCACGGGGCGTGTGCAGGGTTCGCAACCTATGCTGGGATAGCCTTGTTCGTAAAGCGGGTTGTAGGGCACTTGGTTTTGGAGGATGTAGGCCCACACTTCCGCTTCGCTCCAATCGTAAATCGGGTTGTATTTTAGGATGCCGCGTGAATTGTCTTCTTCGACAAACGGCAGCTCGGTGCGTGTTACCGATTGCCCGCGCCTTTGCCCGGTGAGCCAGGCATCGGCGTCGGCCAGCGCTTTGTTGAGCGGCTCTACTTTGCGGATACGGCAGCAGGTTTTGCGTAATTCGATGCTTTCGTAAAATGCGTTCGGCCCGTTTTCCAAAATGTATGCCTCTGCTGCCGCGGCCTCCGGTGTATACAGCCTGAAGGTGAGCTTGGGATAATGTGTGCCGACGGTATCGGCCAAAGCTAAGGTTTCGGCATTGAGCCTGCCTGTGTTCAAGGTAAACACTTCGATACCGGCCTGCATCTTTGCCAATACGTCGGTAATCACCATATCTTCCACGGCAAGGCTGCTGGCAAACTTCGCATTTGGGTGTTGCGACACAATCAGCTGCAGCCTCTGTTGCAGCCCGGCCGTTTTTTCAGACAGGCATTCGGTTACGGTTGCCGGTATGGCGGGAATACGCCACAGCTGAGGCTTAATATACAATTCTGTTTGCACGGCCTACTCCTCAACCTGCCTTTGGCAAGGCTCGTTCTTCTGGAACCTGCCACAATGCGTTTCGGGTATCGACAAATTGCTGCGGTGCGCCGCCGAACCACGCCAAATCGCTGCCCAGCCCCGCCGTTTCGCCGATTACCAACAAAGCCGGCGAAGGCGCTTGGGCGGCCAAAACGGCCAAATCGTTCAACTTGCCGGAAAAAACCTGCTGGTCGGGCAAGGTTCCTTTGCTGATTACGGCAACCGGCGTGTCTGCGCTCCTGCCGTGGGCAATCAGATTGGTTTGCAATTCGGCGGCCTTAATCGTGCCCATATAAACCACCAGCGTCTGGTTGCTTTGTGCAATGGTTTGCCATGCCAAGTCATCGCTGCCGGCGCGGCAATGGCCGGTAATGAACATCGCCGTTTGCGCATGGTCGCGGTGCGTGAGCGGAATACCGGCATAAGCGGTGGCGCCCAAAGCCGCGGTGATTCCGGGCACCACTTCAAACGCAATCCCCTCGGCCTTCAACGCTTCCAATTCTTCCCCGCCGCGGCCGAACACAAAAGGATCACCGCCTTTCAAACGCACGACGCGTTTGCCTTTTTTCGCATAATCGACCAACAAACGGTTGGTTGCCTCCTGCATGACGCTGTGCTTGCCGGCGCGCTTACCGACAAACACTTTTTCCGCATCGCGGCGGATAAGCTCCAACACTTGATCGGAAACCAAAGCATCGTATAACACCACATCGGCCTGCTGGATGCGCTGCAAGCCTTTGAGCGTGAGCAATCCCGCATCACCCGGGCCTGCGCCCACAAGAGACACTTCTCCCGAGCCTGTTTGCGCACCGTTTAACTGCTGCGACAAAAACTCTTCGGCAGCAGATGTTTGGCTGCTTTCGCTCAACCGTAAAAATGCAGGATGTGTAAATAAGGTTTCCCAAAAGCGGCGGCGCTGTGCAATGGAAGGCAGCTTGGCTTTTACGCGCCCGCGCCAGCGGGCGGCGGTTTCCGCCATCGCACCCAGGTTTTGCGGCAACAGCGCTTCCAATTTTTCGCGCAGCAGGCGTGCCAAAACAGGCGCGGTGCCGCCGCTGGAAATGGCAATTTGAATAGGATTGCGATTGACAACGGAAGGAAAGATAAACGAGCAGGCATCGCGCTCGTCCACCACATTCGCCCAAATCCGGCGGCTTTCGGCGGCTTCGGATACCTGCCGGTTAAGCTCGTGGTTATCGGTGGCGGCAATCACCAGCCAAACGGCATCCAACCGGCTTGGCTGAAACTTGGTGTCCAGCCATTCGATTCGCCGCTGCCCGGCCAGCTCCGCCAAAGCAGGATTAAGCTTTTCGGCCACCAGCCCGACTTCGGCACCGGCTTTGAGCAACATTTCCACTTTACGCTCTGCAACGGCTCCGCCGCCCACAACCAAAACATGCCGGCCGGTTAAATCTGCGAATAAAGGTAGGTAATTCATTTTGCTTTCCACTCTGAAACCGAGCCCCAATCATAAGCGAGGGGTCGGTTGCAGCGGAAAGACTTATTTATACCTAAGATAGAATGAAAAATTATATAAACCGGAAACGGAACGGTTCGAAAACACCCGCCGCCAAACCAAATGCCTGTCTGAAAACTTTTTCAGACAGGCATTCTTACCATACAGGTCAAACCCAAACGTGCCGCCGCTAAGCTTTACCCGCGCAGCTTCCAGCCGGAACGCAACACCAAAAACGCCAGCACCGAAACACTCAGCGAAAAACCGCCCACCACGGCAAGTGAGAGCCACGGGGGAGCATCGCTCACACCGAAGAATCCGTAGCGGAAGCCGTCTATCATATAGAACACGGGATTGGCATGGCTCACGGCCTGCCAGAAAGCGGGCAGACTGTGGATGGAATAAAACACGCCCGAAAGAAAGGTAAGCGGCATAATCAGGAAATTTTGAAACGCGGCCAGCTGGTCGAATTTTTCCGCCCAAATGCCGGCCAGCAAGCCCAACGACGCCATAAACAGGCAGCCCGAAAACCCAAACGCCAGCACAAAACCGATATGGTGCGGCAGCGGCAGGCCGAACCATGCGGTAGCGGCCACCACGCCCGCGCCCACCAACAACCCGCGGAAAATACCCGCCAGCACATAAGCCGAAAAAAATGCGGCATTGGAAATCGGCGGCAGCAAGATAAACACCAGATTGCCGGTAATGCGCGACTGAATCAGGCTGGATGCGCTGTTGGCAAACGCATTCTGCATCATGCTCATCATGGCAAGGCCGGGAATCAGAAACGCATTGTAAGGCACGCCCGGCAAAGCCTCGGCATGTTTGCCTATGGCTTGCGCGAAAATCAGCTGATACAGCAGCGCGGTCAGCACCGGCGCGCCCAGCGTTTGCAGCCACACTTTGGTAAAACGCATCACCTCTTTGCGCAGCAAGGTGGAAAAACCCGTCATATTGATATTCATTGTCCGCTCCCCGTCAGCTTGGTAAACACGTCTTCCAAATCTTTTTCCAACACGCTCAGGTGAATCATGCGGATGCCCGCCGTTTTCAGGAAAATCAACACATCGGCCAACTCGGCATAATCGGCCAGCTTCAACACATATTTCAAACCGTCAGCCAGCTCGATTTTGCCGTTCAACGCTTCGGGCAAGGTTGCATCGAGCAGCATTTCCACCCGCACGCCTTTTTCGCCCTGCAGCAGGTTTTCGGTTTTATCCAGCGCCACCAGAGCGCCCTGCTTCATCACGGCGATGCGGTGGCAGTTTTCTTCCGCCTCTTCCAGATAATGCGTGGTGAGGATAATCGTGTGGCCTTGCCGGTTGAGGCTGCGCATAAATGTCCACAAACTGTGGCGCAGCTCCACGTCCACACCGGCGGTAGGCTCGTCCAACACAATCACCGGCGGGCGGTGTACCAAAGCCTGCGCCACCATCACGCGCCGCTTCATGCCGCCGGAAAGGTTGCGGGTGTTGGTGGAGGCCTTATCCTGAAGGCCGAGGTTGGTCAGGATTTCGTCTATCCAGTCGTCGTTCTTTTTAATGCCGAAATAGCCCGACTGGAAACGCAAAGCTTCGCGCACGGTAAAAAAAGGGTCGAATACCAATTCTTGCGGCACCACGCCCAAGTTCATGCGCGATTCGCGCGACTGCCGCACCACGTCAAATCCCATCACGGAAATTTCGCCCGATGTGAGGCGGTTCAAACCGGCCATAGCGGAAATCAGGGTGGTTTTGCCCGCGCCGTTAGGCCCGAGCAGCGCGAAAAATTCGCCTTGCTGCACATCAAAGCTCAGGTCTTTGAGCGCGGTAAAGCCGTTGGCATAGGTTTTGCAGGCACGGCTGATATGTAGAGCGGTCATGGTTGTGTCTGTTTGGTTTTAAGAAAAGGGCAATTATAACGCGTCGGCAAACCGAATGCCTGTCTGAAACGCTTTATATATCGTTAAAGCTTTACCTTTCAGACAGGCATATTCACTTAAATACATGCAATCCTTGAAATCAGAAGCTGTAATTCACACGGGCGGTAAAGGCGCGGGGCGAGCCGGGCATATCGTTGGCACGTCAGTATTGTTTGTCGAACAGGTTATAGGCCGCCAGCGTGGAGTTCCAGTTTTTATTGGGCCGTCCATTTCAAACCGTTGCCGCTTTTCACCGTGATGCCGGGCGGAAACCATACGGTTGCGGCTGTCGATGCCTTAGCGGAATGAATCGGCTTTGCCGTATTCGGCATTGAAACGGATGGCAACATTGTCGTTGATCACTTGGTTGATATCCGCGTTGATACTGCGGTTTGCCCATGAGCCGTAGGCAATGCCGACGGCTCGGTTGGGCTGGAAGTTGGCATACTTACTCACCATATTAATCACACCGCCGCCATTTCCCCTGCCGTAAAGCACGGAATTGGGGCCTTTCACGATTTCTACGCGCGCTCTATATTGGCCGTGCTGCGGCGCACCTGCCCGCTTTCCCACACCCGTCGCGGTAAATATCGTTGGCACCGGCTTCAAAACCGCGGATAAACAGACTCTCGCCGCACATATCGTAAGTGGCATCGATGCCGGCATTGCCTTCCGGAATCGAGCTTAAATCGTTGGTGCCGTAATTTTTGTTTTTTTGGATATTAAGAATATCAATGGTTTGCGGAATCTGTTTGGCCGGCAGCCCGTTTCGGGTAGCGGCGGCCTCGTCATAATTGAGACAGCCTTTAAGCGAATGCGTGTCGGCCTGCCGCCCTTCAGTCGTTACGGTCGGCACGGTTACAACATAATTCGCAGGCTGCGTGGTTTCATCCTGCGCATAAGCCTGACAGGCAAAAAAATGCCTGCTACCAGCAGGGCAAGGGGTTTGGTTTTCATGAGCGTTCTCTCTGTTACAGATTGATAAAACAAGATGTAATTATATTTAAAATAATCAGGTAATTTAAATTATTTTGATAATCTATATCATTTATATCAGGAGCAAAACTTCCGAAAACCTTATGTTTCCATTATCATGCGCTTTACATTAAAACAGGATAACCCTTATGTTGCAAAAAACCGCTTTGATTTTACTGCTGGCCGCTACCCTGCCCGCTGCGGCCGAAACCCTGAAACACACGTTGCCCAACGGCATGAAGGTCATTATTAAAGAAGACAGGCGCGCGCCGGTGGCGGTGTCGCGCCTTTGGTATAAAGTGGGCAGCTTGGATGAACAGCCGGGCAAAACCGGCTTGAGCCACGCGCTTGAGCACATGATGTTTAAAGGCACGGCCAAAGTGCCTGC
Source organism: Neisseria canis (assembly GCF_900636765.1). Taxonomy (NCBI): domain Bacteria; kingdom Pseudomonadati; phylum Pseudomonadota; class Betaproteobacteria; order Neisseriales; family Neisseriaceae; genus Neisseria; species Neisseria canis. The sequence goes on along the minus strand of NZ_LR134313.1, from coordinate 721,969 downwards.
GGGCGAGTTTTCGCGCCGCGTGGCGGCTTTGGGCGGGCGGGACAATGCGTTCACTTCACAGGAAGAAACGGTGTATGTAACCGATTTGGCGGTAAAAAACCTGCCGAAAGTGCTGGAAATGGAGGCCGACCGCATGGCCAACCTAAATTTCAGCAACAAAGATTTCGATAATGAAATGAAAGTGATCCGCGAAGAGCGGCGCATGCGGGCGGAAGACGATCCTTCCGGCAAGCTTTGGGAGCATTTGATGCTCAACGCTTATCAAAATCCGGCGGTGCGCGCGCCCGTTATCGGCTATATGGCGGATTTGGACAAACTTAAAGCAGACGATTTGCGCAACTGGTACCGGAGCTGGTATGCGCCCAAAAATGCCACGCTGGTGATTGTTGGCGATGTGAACGCGAAGCAGACGCTGGGCACGGTGGAAAAACTGTTCGGCGCCATTCCTTCGCGCACGCTGCCGCAACGCAACAGTCTGAACGAGCCGCTCGAACGTGAGCCGAAATCCGCACAAACGCAAGCCATCACGGCAGAGCCTATGTTTATTCTGGCTTACCGCGTGCCCGCCCTCAAACAGCTGGGCGACACCATGCCTTATGCGCTTGATGTGTTGAGCGAAGTATTGGGCGGCAACAACTCCAGCCGTTTGGACAAAAACCTGCTGCGCGGCAGCCAGAAAGCCGCCGACATCAACGTGGGCTACGATATGTTAAGCCGCAAACCGTCTTCGCTGTTTATGGTGCAAGCCATGCCTTCCACAGGCACCAGCGTGCAGGAATTGGCGGCCGAAATACGCCGCGAAATTGCCGATATTGCAGCCAACGGCGTAAGCAAAGCCGAGCTGGCACGCGTGCGCACACAAATGGAAGCCTCGGAAATTTACGGCAAAGATTCGATGGAAGCGCAGGCCGGCCTGATCGGCTCTTTGGAAGCCAACGGCTTCAGCTATCAGGATGAAGCCGAGCTGCGCCGCCGACTGGCGAAAGTGAGTGCAAAAGATGTACAGGCCGCCGCCAAGCTGCTTACGCCCGCCCGCGAAACCCTGATGATTGTCACACCGCAGAAAGAAGGTGCGAAATAAAGTCCGGCTGACGATCCCATTCGCACAGCCATGCAAACCAATATCCCATATGCCTGTCTGAAAAGCTTTCAGACAGGCATGGCATGATGAAGGAAAATTATGAAAAAACTCGTTCTTACCGCCGCATTGACCGCCGCTTTGCCCGCTTGCGCCATCGATATCCAACGCTGGCGCACCGAAGACGGTGCCGCCGTATTGCTGGTGGAGCGTCATGAAAACCCGATTGTCGACATTTCCGTAGCATTCAAAGGCACCGGCAGCGCTGCCGACCCGCAAGGCAAAAGCGGCACGGCCGACTTTGCCGCCGCGCTGCTGACCAACGGCACGAAACAGCTTGACGAAGAAGCTTTCAACGCACGCAGCGAAGATTTGGCCATCCGCATCAGCAGCAGCGCCGATGCAGAAGGCAGCAGCGTTACCCTGCGCAGCCTTTCCCGCGCAAAAACGCTCCGGCCCGCAATCGGCCTGTTGCGCGATTCGCTGGCATCGCCGCGCTATGACGGGCATGTGTTCAAGCGCACGCAAGGGCAGGCAATTATCGGCCTGAAACAACAGCTCAGCAGCCCCGACTTCATCGCCGCACGCGCCGCCAGCCGTTTGAACTATTCCGGCCACCCCTATTCCGCCTCCGCCTACCAAACCGAGCAAACCCTGCGCACCGTTACACCGGAAGACATCAAAGCCTTTCACCGCACACACTATGCCCGCAACAATGCCGTGGTCTCCATCGTGGGCGACATCAACAAACAACAGGCCGAAAAACTGGTGCGGGAAATATTGCGCGATTTGCCGGCCAAAAACCAAGCCTCCGCAACGATTCCGCCGGTTAACCCGCGCGCCGCACAAACCGACAAGCAGCCTTTCGCAGGCAAACAAAGCCAAATTCTGCTGACCATGCCCCTGATTAAACGCGACGATCCCGATTATTACGCCTTAGTCCTCGGCAACTACGTTCTCGGCGGCGGCGGCTTCGACAGCAGGCTGATGAAAACATTGCGCGACGAAAAAGGCTATGTTTACGGCGCCTCAAGCAGCCTGACGCCGCTGCGCGAATCCGGCCCCATTACCATCGGATTTGCCACCGAAAAAGCCAACGCCGCAGATGCGCTGGCCACAGCCAAACAAGTACTGGCCGATTTCATCCGCAGCGGCCCGACCGAAGCCGAATTGCAGCAGGCCAAAGACAACATCACCGGCAGCTTCCCATTGCGCTTCGATACCAACAGCAAGCTGCTCGGCTATTTGAACGTAATCGGTTTTTACGACCTGCCTTCCGACTGGCTCGACCAATATCCGAAAAAAATCACCGCCCTCTCCACCCGTGACGTGGCCTCCGCTTGGCAGCGCCGCGTAAAGCCGGAAAATATGAATGTGGTCATTGTGGGTGAATAAAGGAAAAGGAAATAAATATGCCTGTCTGAAAAGCGTTTCAGACAGGCATACGGCCAATCCATTTGTAGCAAATAAACTTAATAATCAACACATCCGTCATGCTCGGGCTTAACCCGAGCATCTACTAAAGCCGGAACTCAACACACTCGGTGCAAGCCTGATTATGATAAAACACGTTTATCCGCAATAAACGATTTTCAGACAGGCATTCTCAATATCAACCCGTTGTTTTAAAAACAATCATCCGGCACGCGTACCCAACCTTCCATAATCACGCGCGCGCTGCGGCTCATCACGGCTTTGGTGGCTGTCCATTTACCGTTTTGCTGTTCGGCGGCAGCGCCGACGCGCAAAGTGCCGGAAGGATGGCCGAACGTTACTTCCTGCCGCTCTCCGCCGCCCGCTGCCAAATTGACCAGCGTGCCCGGAACAGCGGCGGCAGTGGCAATCGCTACGGATGCCGTGCCCATCATGGCGTGGTGCAGTTTGCCCATGCTCAAAGCGCGCACCAGCAAGTCGATATCGCCGGCGGCAACCGGTTTGCCGCTGGAAGCAACATAATCTGCACCGGGCGCGACAAAAGCGATTTTCGGCGTGTGCGCCCGAGTCGCGGCCTCGGAAACATCTTTAATCAAGCCCATTTTCAAAGCGCCGTATGCGCGGATGGTTTCAAATTTTTCCAACGCGGCGGCATCATTGTTGATGTCGTCTTGCAGCTCCTTGCCGGTATAGCCGATGTCGGCGGCGTTCACAAACACGGTAGGGATGCCGGAATTAATCAGCGTGGTTTTCAGCACGCCCACGCCGGGCACGTCCAAATCGTCAACCAAGTTGCCGGTAGGGAACATATCGCCTTCGCCGTCGGCCGGGTCGAGAAATTCGATTTGCACTTCGGCAGCGGGGAAAGTTACGCCGTCCAGCTCGAAATCGCCGGTTTCCAGCACTTCTCCGTTTTGCATGGGTACATGCGCCACGATGGTTTTACTGATGTTTTTCTGCCAGATACGCACGGTGCAGATGCCGTTTTCAGGAATTTTGGCCGGGTCGACCAAACCGTTGCTGATGGCAAACGCGCCCACGGCGGCGGTAAGGTTGCCGCAGTTGCCGCTCCAGTCGACAAAAGGCTTGTCGATGGAAACTTGGCCGAACAGGTAATCCACATCATGATCGGCGCGGCTGCTTTTATCGAGAATCACGGCTTTGCTGGTAGACGAGCTGGCGTTGCCCAAGCCGTCGATCTGTTTGCCGTAAGGATCGGGGCTGCCGAGTACGCGGAGCAGGATTTTGTCGCGCGCTTCACCTGCTTCCCGAGCTGCTTCGGGCAGGTCGCTGCGTTTGAAAAACACGCCTTTGGATGTGCCGCCGCGGTAGTAAACGGCAGGGATTTTGATTTGCATAGGGGGATTTCTCCTTTGTTTTCGTTTATGGCAGGTTTGCACAACTTAGCCGCGCTTGGTATGGCGCGGCGGGCTGTTTATGATTTAGGCATTTCTTTTTCGGGCACATCGGCTGTGGGCGGCGCATCGGTAACCGGCACGGCGCTTACCGGCTCCTGTTCCACCGGATCAAGCGGCGCAACGTCAAGCGGCACAACGGTTTCGGGCGCCGGCGGCACTTTCGCCGTTTCTTCGGCTTCAGCCACAGCTACGGTTTCGGGGCGGACTTCTTGTGCGGCCGCGGCCAGATAAGCCACTGTAACCGCTTTGTTGCTGCGCAGGTTCAGCTGCTCCTGCAATGCTTCTTTGCCCATCAGGCTTTGCGCGCCGGTGCTTAAGTGCTGCACCACTTTTTGATAACTGCGGTTCAATTCATCCACAGCCTCGGCCGTGTCGACAAAATGGCGGTCAACTTTGGCACGGTAGTCGGAAAATTCGCGCACCAGCTCTTCGTGCTCCCGCTGCTTGGCTTTGTTGCCGCGCATCGAGAGCCAAGTAACCAACACGCCAAGCAACAGGCCGCAAACGGCGGCCACCACATAATGCTCCACAGGAAGATTATTCATAAATGCTCCTTTAAACTGATGAAAACGGTTTTATTTTTTACCGCTATCTTACCAATGAAACCATAATAGGTAAAACAACCGAATACCTGTCTGAAAATATCGCTTATATCGGTTTAATGCCCAACCCCGCCGCATCACAATTTGGCTATACTTGGCAACCCAACTGTAACATCGGAGCTTCGCCCATGCTTACCGCCGCTCATTGCGATTTATTCAACCTGCCCTTTTTCCAATTTGCCCAGCTTAAAAAACACCAGCCGGAAACCATCCCGCAAATCAAAGCCGATTACCAAGCCGCATGGCGGGATTGGCAAAATACGATACGGCAGGTGGCGCAGCAGTTGGGCGCACCGTTTGCACCGCCGCATATCGAGCGCTGGTGCAACGGCTGGCAGGTGCGCGCCCATTTTTTTGCTTATTTCAAATATGCCGACCACCAAAATGACGCCGCTATTTTCTCCATACTGCTCAACCGTCGCCGCTTAACCGTGAGCCTTGATTGGCATTGCTATAAAGCCGACCGGTCATCAATTAAACTTGCCGATTACAATCAATGGCCCGCCGCCCTGAGTAACGGCGCATTCGGCAGCTTCGATATCTGGCACGGCAATGAAAGCGAATATGCCGATTACCCGACCGTGGCGCAACAGGCCGCAAACGGGTTTACCCTGCTCTCGGCGGAAGATTTTTTCTGCATCGGCAAACACATTGAGCGGGACAATCTGGGGCAAACCGACAGCATCAATTGGATCAGCCGGCAAATCCGCACCTTGCAGCCGCTTTATGAAGCGTGTTTCACCGGCTGATTATGACAATGCCTGTCTGAAAAAATCTTTTCAGACAGGCATTCCGCTATCCGGCCGACATAGCCGGCTAATCCATACCGATAATCAGCGAAGTCATACTCACAGACTTACCCACGATTTCATCGTTGAAAATTTCCATATATTCCTTCCCCTTGCGCACGCCCAACACATACAAAAGCGGCCAGAAATGCTCGGGGGAAGGCATAGACATGCGGATGGGCTGGGGATAGTGTCCGTCATCAAGCAAAGAATTCAGATTATTGTTTTTCAGCCATTTCAAAGTCAGCTGGTGCGCCAGCTCCGCCCAAGTGTGGCCGGGGCCGGGTGTGTTGGCGTGGCGCAAATCAAGCAGGCCGAGATTATGGATAATGTTGCCGCTGCCCACAATCAACACCCCCTGCTTGCGCAGCACAGCAAGCTTTTGCGCCATTTCATAATGCTGGCGGGCATTGAAATTGCGGTTGAGGCTCAGCTGCACCACGGGAATATCCGCATCGGGAAAAAGGTTGCGCAACACCATCCAAGCCGCATGATCCAATCCCCAAGACAAATCCGCCGTTACAGGCTCGGGCGCAAGCAATTGCTGTATTTGCGCCGCCAATTCGGGATTCCCCGGTGCCGGATAGGAGATATTGTCGAGCACGGGTGGAAAGCCGCTGAAATCGCGGATGGTCGGCGGCTCGTCCATGGCGGTAACAGCTGTGCCGTCGGTTATCCAATTAGATGAAATACACAGAATATTCTCGATTTCATCATCATAAATATCGCGTAATTCTTCACCCAAATCCAGCCAGGAATTCCGGTAGGCAGTATCTTCAACTGCATTTAAGGGGCTGCCGTGCCCGATAAATAATGCGGGAAGTGTCATATATGATGTATTCTCAGGGGGAAATCCGATTATGAACCAAATTATAAATGAGATTGCCGGGAAACGGCTACGGTTCAGTCAAAGCAAAAGGGGGTTTCTGCTGTCACGGAAAACAAAAGGTTTCCACGGCTGCATGAACTACCAAAACGGGATTATAGACCAAGCAATTTTTCATTACCGTAATAATGACCCACTTTTATTTTACCCTATCCATCCATAAAAAATGCTTGCCGTTTTTTACAACGGCAAGCATTGGCATTTCCGGTTTTATCCGAACCGCTTTATTCAAACAAATCGCGCAGTTTATCTTTAAACGATTTCTGCCGCGGGGTTTGCGAGCGGCTCAGGCCGGTAGAGATGTTTTCAAACTCTTCCAGCAGCTCTTTCTGCCTGTCTGTAAGGTTAACCGGCGTTTCCACCACAACATGACAGTATAGATCGCCCTGTGCACTCGAACGCAGGGATTTGATGCCTTTGCCCCTGATGCGCATGCGGCGGCCGGTTTGTGTTTCTTTCGGAATGCTCAACTTAACCTTGCCTTCCAATGTGGGCACTTCCACTTCCCCGCCAAGCGCGGCAGTGGTGATGCTGATCGGCAATTCGCAATGCAAATCCAAGCCGTTGCGCTCGAAAGTTTTGTGTGCTTTCACATGGACGATCACATATAAATCGCCGCTGGGCGCGCCGTTTTTACCCGGTTCGCCTTCGCCGCTCAAGCGGATGCGTTGGCCGTCGTCAATACCGGCAGGGATATTGACTTCAACGGTTTTGGTGGTTTTGACACGGCCTTCGCCGCGGCATTTGATGCACGGATCTTTGATTTCCTTGCCCGTGCCGTGACAGGTCGGACAAGTTTGCTGCAATTGGAAAATGGCTTGGCGCACATGGATGGTGCCGCTGCCGTGGCAGGTGGAACACGTTGTCGCCGAAGTGCCGGGTTTGGCGCCTCTGCCGTGGCACACATCGCATTCTTCGTAGGTAGGAATCTGTATGCGTTTTTTAAGGCCTGCCGCGGCTTCTTCCAGAGTGATTTCAACTGCATACTGCAAATCCGCACCCTGATAATTTTGCTGGCGGCCGCCTGCTCCGCCTCCGCCGAACATCTGGCTGAAAATATCGCCGAAATCGAAACCTTGTGCACCGCCGAATCCGCCAAAGCCCCCGCCGAATCCGCCACCCATATTCGGGTCGACTCCGGCATGGCCGAATTGGTCGTATGCGCTGCGTTTCTGCGCATCGGAAAGCACATCGTAGGCTTTCTGCACTTCCTTGAATTTTTCTTCCGCCGCCTGGTCGCCCGGATTGCGGTCGGGATGGTATTTCATTGCCAGCTTGCGGTAGGCTTTTTTAATCTCTTCATCACTGGCGCTTCTGGATACGCCTAATGTTTCGTAAAAATCTTGGTTCATGATGGTTTGTTTCGGATTGGTTATAAGAAAGTTGCACGGAACATATGGGCTGGGTGCGAAAATTTAAAGGGGCTTTGTGTAATTGTCGGCAACATAAATGATGCCTGTCTGAAAAACGCTTTGGCTCCGCAGAAACCCGGGCTGCTCGTTTCAGACAGGCATTGCCGATATAACGAAATAAAGGCGGATGCCGGTTTTATTTGATTTCGGGTAAATTAACGCGGCTGTAAAAGCTGCCGTTGATTTGGGTAACATTCAGATGATACATGCGGTAAGCATGAAACAAAGCCGCATCGGGTTTATCGGGCCGGTGCCAGAATTCAGACAGGCTTTGTTGGGAAGTCAGCCCGGGAATATCGTAATGCGCCCGGCCGATCACTTTAACCGGCATATTGTGAACCAGCGCTGAAATGCCGCTTGTGCTGTTGAGCGTAACCATTCCGGCGCCATGGCGCAAAAACACCGGCAGCGGCACGTCGTGTACATAATGGATACGCATGCGCAATTGGGGATATTTGTCCAGAAACAAATCAATGTCTTGCTGGTAATCGATAAATCCACGGTCCATAGGATGGTGTTTGACAATCAACACCTTATCAAACGGCGCGTGCGCTGCGAAAGATTCCAACACATACAAGAGAAATTCACGCACGCTGGCAAAATCACTGTGCACATGGATTTGGCTGTCGTTGAACACTTGCAGCGGCAACACGAAAAAGCGTCCGAACTTGCCGTTTTCTACTTGCCGGGCGAAATTATGGTCGTTCAAGATATAGTTGAAGCGCTTGATGCCGGAAAGAGTCCACAGCTTTACATAATGCCGCAGCTTATCAATGCGGTGGTGCTTATAATCAGGATATTTACTCTGCCCCAAACTGGCGGCCAGATAATAACGAACCGCCAGCTTCGCCCTCGGCCAAAAGCCGTCCGGCACGGGCTTGGGTGCAGCATATTCTTGCTGTTTCAGACAGGCATAAGCATCCAAAAAGAATTGCTTTTGACGCGGCAACTCGGAATAAGCATTCACGCCATGCTCTTCCAGCGTAACAAAATGCGGGCGGAAATAGCCCTCTTCAAACGCCCAAAAACTGATATTGCCTAATTCTTCACATACTTGTTTGGCAATCCGATGATACGGACGCGTGTCGCCAAAACAAACCACCGCCTGAATGCCGTTGGCCTTCAAAAAATCTTCCAACATGGATTGGAACGCTTCATAACGCCCTTGATAATTATGGGTATTGCCGACCGATAAGGGGTAAAAAACCTGGTCTCCGTGATTGAAGTTAAATTTGAATACCGCCGCCCCTTGCTGCTCCAGCCACTGTGCCAAGTTACGGAAAAACGGGCCGATCGGGCCTTGCAGCAAAAGAATTTGCTTGTGTCTGGCAAGATTCTCTAAATTAGAGGGAATGGTTTGGGCTTGCATTATGTTTTAAGTTTTTTTCAAAATATTAGAAACAACTTCTAACTTTATTGATTTTTTAATTTCTAAAATATCTAGCAAATCAACTTATTTTTCCGTAGCCATGTGGACAAATAGTTCATATCACGCGCTTTTTCTTCCAACAAATAACTTATTATCGGCATTTTCCGCCTGACACCGGCTACAATAGTTTTTCGGTTACATAGGTTTTTAATCTTAAGAAAAATGTAGTACAGACTAAAACCTTTTAAATAAGTTCGATTGGTTCCATATCACAAACAACTGATTTCTACTGAGGAGTTGATACAACTTGCTGCCTTATACCCAAAAATTTATTGGTTAATAGGTTCTTAAAAATGACAACAAAATGAATTATACCCCTATAAACCAAATGCCTGTCTGAAAATCCGTTTCAGACAGGCATTTGGTTAAAAATATCAAAAAACTTATTGTGCCGGCACATAATCGCTGATGCTTACCGTTTCCCCGTTTTTCAGCTGAATCACAGAAGCAGGTGCATCGGTTTGCCTAGGTACAACAGACATGTTTTCCGCTTCAACATTCTCTGTCGCAACCGCCGGTTCGGCACCCGGCGCATCATCTGTTACCAAATCGTCAATATCGATTTCCTCGCCGGCCTGCGGCGGAGCAATGCCGAGCTGCTTGGCGCGCATACTCATATACACGTCGCGCACTGCGGCATATTTGTCGATGGCCGCCTCATCCAGGCTGGCGGTGAGGTCGAGGTATTGTTCGCGCTGGTTTACCGCATTCAGCGCCTTTTCACCGATACGCACGCCGGTATCTTTGAAAATATAGTTATCCACCGGCAAAGCCGCTGTGGTGATGGTGCTGCCGAGTGCGTCGCGCACGGTGCTGGGGCCGGTAAGCGGATAAACGAAATAGTTGCTGTTTTTCCAACCCCAAGAAGCAAACGTATCGCCCAATGTGTTTTTATTGTTCGGCACCCCGCCTGCTCCGGCAACATCAATCAAACCGCCCACACCGAACGTGGTGTTGACGCCCACGCGCACCAAATCTTCGCTGGCGCGCTTGATGTCCAAGCGCAAAACGTTGCTGCCGAAACTCGCCACATCGCGCAGGTTATTGAAAAAGTTGCTTACACCGGTGCGTACGGGCTTGGGCGTAACCGCGCGGTAGCCTTTTGCTACAGGTGTCATCACATAGCGGTCGGCCACGTCGTTCACTTTAAACATGAAGCGGTTATAACCTTCGTAAGGGTCGTGTGGATTGTGTTCGGCCGATGCGGGGGCACTGAGTGCAAGCAGTAAGCTGGCCAGAACTGCGGTTTGGTGCTTGTTCATACGCGTATCCATTCTTGAATTTCGTAAAGCTCGGCAAGTGAGGCGACAGATTCGGGGATGCTGCGGATAGCGGGTTTGGGCTCGCGCCGAACTGCGCTCAGCAGCAGCGACAAGCATGCGGAATCGGCGCGGGTAACGCCCGATAAATCAAGGGTGTCGACCTTCGGTGATGTACATGCCTGTCTGAATTGCCGGTAGGTAGCGGCAGTTACCGTGGTTACGGTTACTTCGCCGCTCAGCAGCAATACGTTTTCACGGATTTCGGTGTTCATCATTATTTGCTGTTTTTGGCTTTCAAATCGGCAATCAGGCCGTCGATACCTTTGGCTTTGATGGTTTCGCCAAACTGGCCGCGGTACACGGTTACCAGGCTGGCGCCTTCAATAGCCACGTTATACGCGCGGTATTTGCCGCCGCTTTGGTAGGTGGTGAAATCCATATTCACGGTTTTGCCGCCGGCCGGGGTAATTTGGGCGCGCACCACCACTTCTTTGCCGCCTTTGTTGACGGTTGGATTGGGCGCCACGTTTACTTTGGCATTTTTATATTGCAGCATGGTGCCGGAATAGGTGCGGATGAGCAGCGTTTTAAACTCATCGGTCAGGGCTTTTTGTTGCGCGGGGCTGGCGCTGCGCCACGGATTGCCGATGGCCAGCGCTGTCATGCGTTGGAAATCGAAATGGGGCATCGCATAGTTTTCCGCCTGTTTGCGTATGGCTGCGTTGTTGCTGCCGTTGGCCTTGCTGAGAATGCTCAACACTTGATCTGCGCTTGACTGCACTTGGCTAACCGCCTGCTGCGGTGTGGCAAATGCCATACTGATGCTCATCACGCCTATGCCCAATGCTGAGAGGATGGCCGTTTTTTTCATTTATGTATTCCTTATATTTGGATTGGTTTTGTGAAGTTTAATGGCGGCTTTATTCTGTTGTGCCGCTTGCCGCAGGGCTGCCGCCGGGTGAAGACTCGGCATTTTTCTCGGCAAAACTGGTCATAAATTTGCCGATCAGGTTTTCCAATACCATAGCCGAGCTGGTTAAAGTGATGGTGTCGCCCGCAGCAAGCTCTTCAATATCGCCGCCCTGCGTGAGGCCGATATATTGCTCGCCCAGCAGGCCGGAAGTGAGGATTTGTGCGCTCACGTCGCTGCTGAACTGGTATTGCTTATATAAATCCAGGGTCACTTGCGCATGGTAGGTTTTCGGGTCGAGCCGGATGTCGCCCACTCGCCCCACCAGCACCCCGGACGCTTTAACCGGGGCTTTGACTTTCAAGCCGCCGATGTCGGAAAAATTGGCATACACGGTATAGGTTTGCCCGCTTGAGCTGCCCAATGCCCCGCCGCCTGCCACTCGGAAAGACAAAAAGGCGATGGCGGCAATGCCGATTACGGCAAACAAGCCGACCCAGAGTTCTAAAGTGCTTCTTTTCATAGTGTTATCCGGTAAACATAAAGGCGGTTAAGATAAAATCAATGGCCAAAACGGTGAGTGCGGAAGAAACCACCGTGCGCGTGCTGGCGCGTAAAATGCCTTCCGATGTGGGTTTGGCGTGAAAGCCTTGATAAACGGCAATCAGGGTAACGGCCACACCGAAAAACACCGATTTGATCAAACCGTTAAGCACATCGTAGCTGAACGAAATATTGTTTTGCATCTGCGACCAGAAAATGCCGCTGTCCAGCCCCAGCCACTGTACGCCGATGATATACGAGCCGTAAATCCCCGCCACATTGAAAATCGAAGCCAAAAGCGGCATGGAAAGTACGCCGGCCCAAAAGCGCGGTGCCACCACGCGCGACACGGGGTCAACCGCCATCACATTCATCGCTTCGAGCTGCTCGGTGGTTTTCATCAAACCGATTTCGCTGGTCATGGCGCCGCCCGCGCTGCTGGCAAACAGTATGGCGGCCAACACGGGCCCCAGCTCGCGCAGCAGGGAAGCGGCCACCATAAAGCCCAAAACATCTGCCGATTTGAATTTGGCAAGCTGGGTATAGCCCTGCAAGCCGAGCACCATGCCGACAAACAGGCCGGACACGGCCACAATCAGCATCGACAAAACGCCGGCGAAATAAATCTGGCGCAGGCTCAGGCGCGGCCGCATAACGGCCGAACCGGAAGCGCCGATTATCCTGAAAAAAAACAGAATCTGGCTGCCGAGGATTTGCAGAAAGTTTAAAACTTTGGCGCCGATAAATTGGAAAAAGCTCATAGGGTTTTCATATTGTGTTTTTCAGATTCAGACAGGCATTCATGATGCCTGTCTGAAAGGGCCGGTATTCCGGTTATACCTGTAAATCCTGCTGCAGGGTGGTTTCTGCGGGATAACGGAAGCTCACCGGCCCGTTGGGCTTGCCGCCGATAAACTGCTGCACCCACGGCGAATCCATTGTGTGGATTTCTTCGGGCGAACCGGAAAACATCACTTCGCCGTGCGCCAGAAAAATCACTTGGTTCACAATGGCAAACGATTGCGCCACATCGTGCGACACCATCACGCTGGTAGAGCGCAGCGCCGTGTTGATGCGGCTGATTAATAAAGCGATCACGCCCAGCGAAATCGGATCCAAGCCGGTAAACGGTTCGTCATAAAGCATTAATTCCGGGTCGAGCGCAATGGTACGCGCCAAGGCCACCCGCCTGGCCATGCCGCCCGACAATTCCGACGGCATTAAATGTTCGACACCGCGCAGCCCCACAGCGTTCAATTTTAAAATCACCAAATCCCGAATCACGTCTTCCGGCAGCTCGGTTAATTCGCGCATCGGGAAGGCAATATTGTCGAACACGGATAAATCGGTAAACAGCGCGCCGTGTTGAAACAAAACGCCCATGCGGCGGCGGTGTTCATACAGTTCGGACGCAGAAAGCGCGGCCAAATCGCGCCCTTCCACCAAAACCTGCCCTTTTTGCGGATGAATCTGCCCGGTAATCAGGCGCATCAGCGTGGTTTTGCCGCTGCCCGAACCGCCCATGATGGCGGCGAAATTACCCCGCTCAATGCTGAAATTAACATTGTTCAAAATGGGGCGGTCGCCGTAGGCAAAGGCCACGTCTTTCATTTCGATAAAGGGCTGGGTCATTGCTGGAATGCTTGTTTATTTAGATTCAAATGTTTGTATTTTAATGGGTTTGGCTGCTTGTAGCAATGTTTCAGGCAGGCATAGCGCTTAGATACATTAATGTATGTTTAATGCTTTGTTTCATTTGCGGAATATAAGCCACAATGCCTGTCTGAAAACCTATGTTTCAGACAGGCATCAACGCAAGCGCGTGCCGCTCGCCCAATCCACTATGCGGCTCGGTGTTTTGGCGCCGCCGCAGCGCCCGCCGACAACGGCAACCTGCCGCCCGAATTGCCTCCGCACTTCACGCTCGGTTTTGCAGGGCCGCTTGCCCGCTTTGTTGCACGAAGTGGAAACCAGCGGGGTGCGCAAAGCGCGGCATAATGCGCGTGCGCCTTGATGCGCCGGCACCCGAACGGCCAGCTTGCTGCGGCCCTTGCCGCGTAACATAACGGGGGCTTTGGATGAAACGGGCAAAAGGTAAGTGAGCGGCGCGGGCCAAGCGGCAGCAATGCCTTGCTGTTCTTTTTCAGACAGGCCTTTCAACAAAGGCAGCAAGCGGAGCAAACCGTCGCCGATTACAATCATGCCTTTATGCTGCGGCCGCTTTTTGAGGCGCACTAATTTTTGCAGCGCACGCACGTTCTGCGGCAGGCAGCCCAAGCCGTAGCATGATTCGGTGGGATAGGCGACCAGGCCGCCGCGTTTCAGACGGCTGGACAAACGGCGGGAAAACGGTGCGGAAAACGGGCGCGGCATAAGATATTGAAGGATTGGGAAAAGGCAAGATTGTACACGAATCGGCAAAGTTTATTGCACCGGCTTCGGCATAACCATGCCTGTCTGAAAAAACCGGTGCGCTCTTTTCAGACAGGCATTCCGCAACAGCGGGGTTATTTTCTCAACGCCAAAACCAGCACGCCCGCCGTAATCAAACCGATGCCCAACCATTCCTGCGCGCTCGGACGTTCTTTTAAAAACAGCACCGCCATCACGGTTACCAACACGATGCTGAATTTATCCACCGGCGCCACTTTCGAAGCCTCGCCCAGCTGCAAAGCCTTGAAATAAGCCAGCCACGAAGCGCCCGTTGCCAAACCCGACAGAATCAGAAATGCCCAGTTTTTCCCGCTGAATCCTTCCACACCCTGCCATTTGCCCGTATAAGTGAGAAACAGCGCCAGCGCGGCGATAATCACCAGCGTTCGGATAAAGGTTGCAAAGTCCGAATCAATCCCCTGCAAACCCACTTTGGCAAACACCGCCGTGAGCGCGGCAAAAAAAGCGGAAGCCAGCGCCCAATAAAACCAAGAGCCCGTAACCATTAAGCAGCCTTCTCAATCTCAATAAGAAAAACCAGTTCGGCTATAATATGTGCAATTTCAGCCTAACCCAAACAGGAGCCGATATGAGCCACCGATCCGATGCAGAAATCGCCCGCAAAACCGCGATGCAACCCATCCAAACCATAGCTGCCAAACTCGGTCTCTCTGCCGATCAACTTGAACAATACGGCAAATACAAAGCCAAAATCAACCCCGCCGATGCGTTTGCCCTGCCCAAAAAACAAGGCCGCCTGATTCTGGTTACCGCCATCAACCCCACACCCGCAGGCGAGGGTAAAACCACCGTAACCATCGGTTTGGCCGATGCGTTGAACCAAATCGGCAAAAACGCTGCGGTGGCCATGCGCGAACCTTCGCTCGGCCCTGTTTTCGGCATCAAAGGCGGCGCAGCAGGCGGCGGCTATGCCCAAGTTTTGCCGATGGAAGACATCAACCTGCACTTTACCGGCGACTTTCACGCTATCGGCGCGGCAAACAACCTGCTGGCCGCCATGCTGGATAACCACATTTACCAAGGAAATCAATTAAATATCAACCCCAAGCGCGTGTTATGGCGCCGCGCCGTCGATATAAACGACCGCCAACTGCGTAACATTATCAGCGGCTTGGGCAAGCCCACAGACGGCGTGATGCGCCCCGACGGCTTTGATATTACCGTTGCATCCGAAGTGATGGCCGTGTTTTGCCTGGCAAAAGACTTGACCGACCTCAAAACACGTTTAGGCAATATACTGGTCGCATACAGCCACGACGGGCAGCCGGTTTACGCCCGCGACTTAAAAGCCCACGGCGCAATGGCCGCCTTGTTGAAAGACGCCATCAAACCCAACCTGGTGCAAACCATAGAAGGCACGCCCGCATTCGTACACGGCGGCCCGTTTGCCAACATTGCCCACGGCTGCAACTCCGTAACCGCCACGCTTTTGGCTCAACATTTGAGCGACTACGCCGTAACCGAAGCCGGCTTCGGTGCCGACTTGGGCGCAGAAAAATTCTGCGACATCAAATGCCGATTGGCCGGCCTCAAGCCGGATGCAGCCGTTATCGTGGCTACTGTTCGCGCACTCAAATATAACGGCGGCGTAGCAAAGCCCGATTTAAACCGCGAAAATCCGGAAGCTCTGCAAAAAGGTTTGCCCAATTTGTTGAAACATATCGACAACCTTAAAAACGTGTTCGGCCTGCCTATTGTGGTTGCCCTCAACCGATTTGTGTCCGACACCAATCAAGAATTGGATTTAATCAAGCAAGCCTGTGCAGAGCACGGCGTAGAAGTGTCCTTAACCGAGGTGTGGGAAAAAGGCGGGAAAGGCGGTATTGATTTGGCCGAAAAAGTATTGGCCGCCATCGAACAACAGCCCAACCGCTTCTCTTTTGCTTACGATGAACAGGCAAGCATTCCCGAAAAAATCCGTACCATCGCTCAAAAGGTTTACGGTACGGAAGACGTAGATTTCAGCGCGGAAGCCATGGCTGAAATCCAATCATTGGAAAAACTCGGCTTGGATAAAATGCCTGTCTGCATGGCCAAAACGCAATATTCATTAAGCGATAACGCCAAGCTCTTAGGCCGCCCCAACGGCTTTCGGATAACCGTTCGCGGCATTACCTTATCAGCCGGCGCCGGCTTTATCGTCGCCTTATGCGGAAACATGATGAAAATGCCCGGGCTTCCCGCTTCCCCGGCGGCAGAAAGAATTGATGTGAACGATGAAGGCATCATCACAGGGTTGTTCTAATACAGTTTTTATATAATTTTTATATAATAAAGATATTTCATAACAATCGAATGTCCTTTAGATTCGAATTTCAAGTGCAACACTCAGGCAGTAGAGGTTGGAACAGATTCAAGAATAAAACACTTGGCGTTTCATAGCCAAGTGTTTTTCTTGGCCTATGGTTCAGCTCATCTTGAACCCTGCGTATTTCCCGCTCACTAATGTTGCGGAAATCGGTTTGTTTGGGGAAATATTGGCGGATGAGTCCGTTGGTATTTTCATTCAGTCCTTTTTCCCAAGAACGGTAGGGGCGGCAAAAATAGGTTTCCGCCTCCAATGCTTGGGCTATTCGGATGTGTCGGTAGAATTCTTTGCCGTTATCCATGGTAATGGTATGTACCCTGTTTTTATGCGCCTTCAATACCTTGATGACGGCGTTGGCAGTGTCTTTGGCTTTGAAGTTCTTTAACTTGCAGATGATGGTGTAGCGGGTAACCCGCTCGACCAAGGTCAGTAATGCGCTTTTCTGATCTTTGCCGACGACGGTGTCGGCTTCCCAATCGCCGATGCGGGATTTTTGGTCGACGATGGCGGGTCGGTTTTCAATGCCGACGCGGTCGGGTACTTTGCCTCTGCTCCATGTACTGCCGTAGCGTTTACGGTAGGATTTGCCGGCTATTCTGAGATGCTGCCGCAAAGTGCCGCCGTTGCTTTTGTCTTGACGCAGATAGCGGTAAATGGTGCTGTGGTGGAGTGTGATTTGGTGGTGTTTGTGCAAATAGGCGCACACTTGTTCGGGACTGAGTTTGAGTCGGATGAGGGTGTCGATGTGTTGAATCAGCCGGGAATGGAGCTTATAGGGTTTTCGCTTACGCTGTTTGGTAAGCCGGCTTTGCTGTTGGGCTTTTTCGGCACTGTATTGCTGCCCTTGTGGGCAGTGCCGTTTGATTTCGCGGCTGATGGTGCTTTTGTGGCGGTTAAGCAGTTTGGCGATTTCGCTGATGCTGTGGTGGCGGGACAGGTATTGGATGTGGTATCGTTCGTCTTGGGTCAGTTGTGTGTAGCTCATGGCAATCTTTCTTGCAGGAAAGGCCGTATGCTACCGCATACCGGCCTTTTTCTGTTATGGAAAGTTGCACTTCAAATCCGAATCCGCCCCTGTCTGAAATATTCAGACAGGCATTTTGATTTTTAAATCCTTCTGGCCAACGCTTCGGCTTTGCCCACATACAGTGCAGGTGTTAAAGCCAGCAGCTGCTGTTTGGCATCGGCAGGGATGTCCAGCGATTCGACAAACACTTTCAGCACTTCGGGCGTGATGCCGTCTTTGCCGCGGGTAAGGTCTTTCAGTTTTTCATACGGATTGGCCACGCCGTAGCGGCGCATCACGGTTTGAATCGGTTCGGCCAAGAGTTCCCAAGTGGCGTCCAAGTCGGCGGCTAGGGCGGCGGGGTTGGCTTCCAGTTTGTTCAGGCCGCGCAGGTGGGCGGTCAAGCCCAGTACGGTGTAGCCTGCGCCCACGCCCATGTTGCGCAGCACGGTGCTGTCGGTGAGGTCGCGCTGCCAGCGGGAAACGGGCAGTTTTTCCGAAAGGAAACCCAACACGGCGTTGGCCATGCCCAAGTTGCCTTCGGAGTTTTCAAAGTCGATGGGGTTGACTTTGTGCGGCATGGTGGAGCTGCCTACTTCGCCCGCTTTGACTTTTTGTTTGAAGTAGCCGAGGGAGATGTAGCCCCATACGTCGCGGTTGAAGTCGATTAAGATGGTGTTGATGCGGCTGAGGGTTTGGAAGAACTCGGCCATGTAGTCGTGCGGCTCGATTTGGATGGTGTAGGGGTTGAAGGTGAGGCCCAATGCCTGCTCGACGAATGTTTGACAGTGTGCTTCCCAATCCACATCGGGGTAGGCGACCATGTGGGCGTTGTAGTTGCCGACCGCGCCGTTGATTTTGCCTAAAAATTCTTGTGCGGTAAGCTGTTTGATTTGGCGTTGCAGGCGGTAAACGACGTTGGCGACTTCTTTGCCCAAGGTGGAAGGTGTGGCGGGTTGGCCGTGGGTGCGGCTCATCATCGGCACGGCGGCCAAGTCGTGCGCCATTTCGGTGAGTTTGGCGGTGATTTCGGCCAGCTTCGGCAGCAACACGGCTTCGCGTGCTTCTTGCAGCATCAGGGCGTGGGAAAGGTTGTTGATGTCTTCGCTGGTGCAGGCGAAGTGGATGAATTCGCTGGCGGCGGCAACTTCGGGCACGCCTGAAAAACGCTCTTTCAACCAGTATTCGATGGCTTTTACGTCGTGGTTGGTGGTGGCTTCGATGGCTTTCACGGCGGCGGCATCTTCCAGTGAAAATTCGGCGATAACGCGGTCGATTTCGGCAATGGTGAAGTCGCTGAATGCGGGCACTTCGGTGATTTTGGGTTCGGCGGCCAGAGCTTTGAGCCAGTTGAGTTCAACTTTGACACGGGCTTTCATCAGGCCGTATTCGGAGAAGATGGGGCGCAGGGCTTCTACGGATTGGGCGTAGCGGCCGTCGAGCGGGGAAAGGGCGGAAATGGGGTTGATCATGTTGGGTTCCTATCTGTTTCGGATTGAGCTAGGGCAAATCAGCCTCGGAGAAAGGCAGGCTTCACGGTAATACGCTGTAAAGCGGATAATTATACCTCAAGCAACGGCATCTCATGGCACGCTTTCGGCAGGCCGCTAATGCACAAACAGAGCCTTCGCCCAAGCCAGGCTTTCGCGTATCAGTTTACGGGTATACTGCCAATCAGGCTCGCGGCAACCTGCGCCGGAGTAGGATTGGATGTTTTTCCGAGGCCACTGCTTGGCCGCCAGCCATTCGGCGCGGGCCAAATGAAAACCGTCGCTTACCAGCACAATCCTGTCTTTGCCGCTCAGCAAAGGTGTGCTGAACGCGATATTTTCATAAGTGCTTTCCGAGCGGTTTTCCAACCGGATATGGGCGGCGGGCACGCCCAATGACAAAGCAATATCACGCATGGCTTCGGCTTCGTTGCTGCCATCGCTATCGGTGCCGCCCGACATCAGCAACATAGGCGCTTTGTCGGCATAATAAAGCGACACACCGGCTTCTACGCGCGAACGCAGGCAGGGGTTGGGCGAACCGTTGCGGTTAACCGCATTGCCCAACACCATAATGGCATCGGCAGACGCAATGGTCTGCACCGTGCGTTTTTTAGCCTCTTCTGCCAGATGGTAAATGTAGTAAACAATGGCACCCCATGCCAGTGCACCGGCAAACACGATTAACAGCATAATTCGAAACGGCCAGTTTTGGTCGTTGTAAGGCCGGCAAGGTTGCTTGTTGGAAGAAGGGGATGAAAACATGATTTTTGCATATCAACAGTATTGGCGGGTTAAATGCCTGTCTGAAACAGGCAGCAAGTTTTCAGACAGGCATCATCGGGTTGCCGCGGTACAGCCCGCATTATCATTTCAGATTGATTTGCGCTTCCGGCGCTTTGCTGCTCAAGCTCTGGGCAATTTTCGCCAGCTCTATAAATTCTTCGCGCAAGCCGTAAGGATCGGGTTTTGCTGCGCCTTGGGCAAGCCGGACGATGCTGCCCCAATCCATATTGCCGTTATACTCGCCGCCGCGCAATGCCTGCCCGTAAGCGGCTACAGCCAATGCAAACCGGGTATTGTCTGAAGCCTGTGTTAGCGGCTTGCTTTTAACCGCCACCGGCTGGCTGAGCAAAATGCTTTTCTCTTGGCCGGGGAGTTTATAGCGCAAGTTCACATAGGCGTATTCGTTTTTGCCGCCGGCCGTTTGAGCCGGCTTTTGATAGCGCGATTCATTCAGCCAGCCTTGTTTACCCGCCGGAATAATTTCATACAGCGCGGTCACGCTGTGGCCGGCTCCGATGTCGCCCGCATCCACTTTATCGTTATTGAAGTCTTCCTGTTTCAACAGGCGGTTTTCATATCCGATCAAGCGGTATTCTTTTACGGTAGCCGGATTGAATTCAACTTGGATTTTCACGTCTTGCGCAACGGTGGCCAGCGTGGAGGAAAGCTGGCGCTGCAATACTTTTTGGGCTTCTTTCCGGTTATCGATGTAACTGTAATTTCCGTCGCCCGCGTCGGCCAGCTGCTCCATCAGATTTTCATTGTAATTGCCTTCGCCAAAACCCAATGTGGTTAGCGATATGCCGCTTTTGCGCTTTTCCGCAACCATGCTTTTGAGCGTTTCAAAATCGGTGATGCCCACATTAAAATCGCCGTCGGTTGCCAGCAGAATGCGGTTGATGCCGTTTTTCACCAACGCTTTTTCCGCTTCTTTATACGCCATTTGAATCGCCGCTTCGCCTGCGGTTGCTCCTCCTGCACTAAGCTCGTTAACAGCGCGCAAAATGGTTTCTTTGTGTTTGCCCGAAGTGGGCGGCAACACCAGCTTTTCACCGCTGGCATAGGTAATCAGGGTAACTTTGTCCTGCTCGCGCAATTGTTCGGTTAACAGGCGCAGGGTTTGCTTCACCAACGGCAGTTTGTTTTCGCTATCCATGCTGCCCGACACATCTACTAAAAACACCAAATTGGCCGGCGGAAGCGCTTTCACCGCCAAATCTTTTGCTTGAATGCCGATTTTGATGATTTTGGCATCTTTCTGCCAAGGGGAATCAACGGTTTCGGTGTGCACGGCAAAAGGTTTGCCGCCTTCCGGCAGCGGGTAATGGTAGTCGAAATAATTAACCATTTCCTCAATGCGTACCGCATCTTTCGGCGGCAACCTGCCCGAATTGCTCAGAAAACGGCGGACGTTGGCATAGCTACCGGTATCCACATCAATGCTGAAAGTGGAAACCGGTGTTTGCGCCACGGCATGTACGGGATTGGTGTCGATTTTGCCGTAACGCTCGGTATTTTCGCGCGGCCTGGGCATTTCCACCGCAGCTTTGACAGGCCCACTCATGGCTATGCTCATCTCAGCGGGCTGCATCATAGGAGAGCGTTCAGCTGATTTTGTATCGGAAGAGGACGGTAAAGACTGGTTGCACGCGCTTAAAAAAGCGACAGCCACGGAAACGGCAATGAAAGACCGACAAAACCGCAGGAACATATTATTTTCCTCAGATAAACCGATTAACGAATATTGCAATTAACTTTTTGAATTCAAGATAAATTATTGCACCACACTATCCAACCACGCAAGCGCGTATGCCACCGCCTGCGCGCGGATTTCATCGCGGCCGCCTTCAAACTTCACACATTTTGCTTCCACACTTTCAGCCGATGCCAAACCGAACCATACTGTGCCCACTGGTTTTTCCGCGCTGCCGCCGGTTGGCCCGGCAATGCCCGAAATGCTTAAAGCAAAATCAGCATCCGCAGCCTTGAGCGCACCCGCGGCCATCTCTTCAACCGTTTGCCTGCTTACGGCTCCATATTGAGCCAAGGTTTCCTCACGCACCCCCAGCAGCTTGTGTTTGGCTTCGTTGCTGTAAGTAACAAAACCTGTTTCAAACCAGGTAGAGCTGCCGCTCAGGCGCGTTAACTCGCCCGCCAGCAATCCACCGGTACACGATTCGGCACAAGTAACGGTAAGCTGTTTGGCCGACAATTTTGCGGTTAGGCTGTTTAATACATTCATGGCTCTTCCATTGGATTGTTTCAGACAGGCATAACGGGTTTATCATAGCCATGGGCTTCTTGCCCGCCATTATGGTTCATCAAACGGTATTGCACGCGGATAAAGGCATCCAGCACAGCTTGCTGCACTTCCAGCCGCTTCGACACCGGTGAAGCAAAGCGTACCACCAAATTATAAACTTTATCATCGAAAGGCACCCGGCTGATTCGGGGGTGGGCAGCCGGCGTGATAAACAGTTTTTCGAGCTGCACTTCTTCGAGATATTTCTCAATCACTTTAATATAAGGTGCACACTTTTTCTGCAACACATCCTCTAAAACCGGCACAATCTTATCCGAATCCAAGTGAATCGGCACGGAAATTTCAAAAGTATGCACCACAAAAGAACCGAGCACATTATCCCGCTGAACCGAATACGAAAGCAGAAGACTGTTGGGAAAAGAAATCGTTTTGCCCGAAAGCTGGCCGATGAGTTGGTTCGGGCCGATCTGCATCATCAAAGTGTTGAAAAGGTTGATGTCCACCACGCGCCCGCGCAGCCCGTTCACTTCAATATAATCGCCTACCGAATATTGCTTGGTCATTGAGCGCAACAGACTGCCGGAAAGGCACATAATCAGCTCTTTGGTTGCCAACACAATGGCGGCGGCCACCGCAAACATGGAAAGCGCCAAGGTTTGAATCTGTGCCGCCCAGATAATCGCCAACCCGAAAATCACCATAATCAGCGTGATGTTGCGGCTGGCCACCACCCAACGGCGTTTGTCTTCAATTTCCATGGTCGGATGGCTGCGGAAATGCGTCTGCAAAATTACCGTGCGCAGGAGCAAAATGCCGATTACCATCAGCACCGACTCAATGATTTCGGCTTTTACCGGCCCGTTGTGAAGATAATAATTAATGGTTTCCCACATGATTGCGCTATTCCGTTTGTGATTTGCAAGGCCTGTCTGAAAAGATAATTATGTTTGAAATTCAGAATATTAAGTGCTTATTATAGCGAATAAACCGATGCACGATGCAAGCTGAATCGATTCTTCCTTTTCCGGCTGCATGTATTGTCATATTCATGATAGAGGATAGAAAAATGCCTGTCTGAAAACCGCTTTCAAACAGGCATTACGTCCATGACCGTTCACCGGTTAGCCAACCATTTTATTCACAGCTTGATTTACCTGTTCTGTGGTTGATCGCGCCGTGTGAAATCAGCAATTGCTGCATTTCCTTATGGCCGCGCGTACAGGCGTAAGATAGTGCGCTTTGATTATACGAACCTGCCGATTTATCGGTTTGGGTGGTTACCAGATTCGGGTTTGCGCCCAAAGAAAGCAGATATTTTACGGTGTCGATGCGGTTATTGCTGGCGGCAACCATAATCAGGGTTTCTCCGTCGCTCTCAACGGTTTGGTCATTCAAATCGGTTTTGTCTTTCAGCTTGGCATACACTTTTTTCACAATATTGGTGTTCTTGCCCAAAACTGCCGATTTCAACACATTATAAACATCGCCGCGGTCGGTGGCATTTAAGTCTGCACCGCGCCCAATCAGATAATCCACCATATCTTCGTAGCCGATAAAGGCTGCCCAGCCCAAAGCGGTTTGCCCTAAGCTGGCTTCATCTTTGGCTTCCAAATTCTGGCCGTTTTCGACCATTTTTTTCACAGCGGCCAAATCACCGCGTTTTACCGCATCAAACCACGCCGCATCGGGGCCTTCGGAAGGTTTTTCATAGAAAATGCGCCAAGAAAGCTTTTGGGGATTGGCGATATCCTGCATTTCTTCCAAGCTGAAGCGGAACCCTTTATAGCCTTGTGCAGAAGCGGCCTGTGTCGGCTCGCTTTGCGGCTTGTTGGCTGCGCTTTCACAGGCTTGCAGCCCCAAGCTCACGGCGATAAGCGCCGCAATCGAAAACGGTTTGTTAAAGTTCTTCATCGTATTATCCTTTCTATGATTCTCAATCAGTTCGGTATATTAATCTAAACGTATATCAAGCACAAACCATCAATGCCTGTCTGAAAAGTTTCAGACAGGCTTAGATTCGAATTTCAAGTGCAACACTCAGGCAGTAGAGGTTGGAACAGATTCAAGAATAAAACACTTGGCGTTTCCTAGCCAAGTGTTTTTCTTGGCCGGTGGTTCAGCTCATCTTGAACCCTGCGTATCTCCCGATGGCTGATGTTGCGGAAATCGGTTTGTTTGGGGAAATATTGGCGGATGAGTCCGTTGGTATTTTCATTCAGCCCTTTCTCCCAAGAACGGTAGGGGCGGCAAAAATAGGTTTCCGCCTCCAATGCTTGGGCTATTCGCATGTGTCGGTAGAATTCTTTGCCGTTATCCATGGTAATGGTATGGACTCTGGCTTTATGCGCCTTCAATACCCTGATGACTGCGCGGGCAGTGTCTTTGGCTTTGAAGTTCTTCAATTTGCAGATGATGGTGTAGCGGGTAACCCGCTCGACCAAGGTCAGTAATGCGCTTTTCTGATCTTTGCCGACGACGGTGTCGGCTTCCCAATCGCCGATGCGGGATTTTTGGTCGACGATGGCGGGTCGGTTTTCAATGCCGACGCGGTCGGGTACTTTTCCTCTAGTCCATGTACTGCCGTAGCGTTTACGGTAGGATTTGCTGCATATTCTGAGATGCTGCCACAAAGTGCCGCCGTTGCTTTTGTCGTCGCGCAGGTAGTTATAGACGGTGCTGTGGTGGAGCGTGATTTGGTGGTGTTTGTACAGATAGGCGCACACTTGTTCGGGACTGAGTTTGAGTCGGATGAGGGTGTCGATGTGTTGAATCAGCCGGGAATGGAGCTTATAGGGTTTTCGCTTACGCTGCTTGGTAAGCCGGCTTTGCTGTTGGGCTTTTTCGGCGTTGCATGGCTTTTTCTGTGTACTGTGCCGTCTGATTTCGCGGCTGATGGTGCTTTTGTTGCGGTTAAGCAGTTTGGCGATTTCGGTGACGGTGTGGTGGCGGGACAGGTATTGGATGCGGTATCGTTCGTCTTGGGTCAGTTGTGTGTAGCTCATGGCAATCTTTCTTGCAGGAAAGGCCGTATGCTACCGCATACCGGCCTTTTTCTGTTATGGAAAGTTGCACTTCAAATCCGAATCCGCCAGGCATTGATGGTTTAATCGGGTGTTTCGTTATCCGCCGGCTCATGCTTCGGAATGATCTTTCTATATGTATTTCAAACAGTTGGAGGGGGGTTCAGACAGGCTCCAGTTTGGCAAATTTCGTATCCAGCTCTTTAATGCCTTCTTTGCCGAAATTCACCGTCAGCCTGGCCGATTCGCCTTTATCCACCGCATCGATAATCACGCCCGTGCCAAATTTTGCATGGCGCACGTTCTGCCCGATGCGGAAACCGGAAAAATCTTTCGGCGGCGAGTAATTTGCGGTTTTGCCTGCCGATGCCTGTCTGAATGCGCTGCCGCTTGCAGCATAACCTGAAACAGCCTGTTTTTTGGGCGAAAGATAATGCAGCAGCTCTTCGGGAATTTCCTCTACAAAGCGCGAAACCACACCGAATTGTGTTTGACCGTGCAACATGCGCTGTTGGGCCATCGTGATATACAGCCGCTTTCTGGCGCGGGTAATCGCTACATACATCAAGCGCCGCTCTTCCTCCAAACCGCCCCGTTCGGCCAGGCTCAATTCGCTGGGAAAACGGCTCTCTTCCATGCCGGTGAGAAATACGGCATCAAATTCCAAGCCTTTGGCCGCATGTACGGTCATTAACTGGAGGGCATCGTCTCCTTCGCCTGCTTGGTTTTCGCCCGATTCCAGCGCAGCGTTGCTCAAAAATGCCAACACATCAAATGCCGGATTTTCCGCGCTGTTTTCCGGCAACACCTCAAAATTGCTTTCTTCCGGTTTAAACACCACAGCGGCATTGACCAGCTCGTCTAAGTTGTCCAGCCGGTCTTGGTGATCGCCTTTTTGGGTTTTGTAGTATTCAACCAAGCCGCTGTCATGAATCACTCCGCTCATAATCTCGGCAAGAGATAGCTGCCCGACTTGATTGCGCAGGTTTTCAATCAGGCGCACAAAAGCAGCTACTTTGGCGGCTTTCGCACCCATGCTGCAGGCGGCCTGCCAGAGCGAAACACCTTGCTCGGAAGCGGTAGCTTGGATATTTTCGATAGTTCGGGCACCGATACCCCGCGGCGGCATATTGATGACGCGCAATAAAGCATTGTCGTCTTCGGGATTGGCTGCCAAGCGCAAATAAGCAAGCGCATGTTTGATTTCCTGCCGCTCATAAAAGCGCAAACCGCCGTAGATTTTATAAGGGATGCCGCTGCGAAAAAGGGCTTGCTCGATAATTCGGGATTGGGCGTTGCTGCGGTAAAGAACAGCCATATCACTCAATGCCCAGCCTTCGCGTTGCAAAGACTTGGCTTCATCAATAATAAACAAAGCTTCGTCAAAATCCGTGGGTGCGGAAAAAAAGCGGATTTTGTCGCCAAGCTCGGCATCCGTGCGCAGATTTTTACCCAAGCGTTCGTCATTGTTTTCGATCACGGCATTGGCTGCGGCCAAAATATTACCGACCGAGCGGTAATTCTGCTCCAGCTTGATCGGTGCTTCTATGTCGAATTCATCCATCAGCGCATTCATGTTACCGATGTGAGCGCCGCGGAAGCGGTAGATAGATTGGTCGTCATCGCCCACTGCAAACAGTGCCGCGCTCTCACCGGCCATCAGTTTCAGCCAGGCATATTGAAGCTTGTTGGTGTCTTGAAATTCATCAATCAAAATATGGTTAAAGCGGTTTTGATAATGCCGGCGCAAGGTTTCGTTTGCCAACAGCATTTCATAGCTGCGCAACATCAATTCGGCAAAATCAACCACACCTTCGCGCCAGCATATTGTGTCGTATTCCGCGTAGCATTCAATCAGCCTACGGGTATGCGGATCTTGCGCTTCCAGAACAGAAGCGCGCAAACCGGCTTCTTTTTGCGCGTTGATGAAGCCTTGCAATGTGCGCGGCGCAATGATTTCTTCAGCGATGTTTAAAGCTTTCAGCATACGCTTAATCAGCGCCAGCTGATCGCCGCTGTCGAGAATCTGAAATGCAGCAGGTAAGCCGGCATCGCGGTAGTGCAAGCGTAAAAACCGGTGGCAAAGGCCGTGAAATGTTCCCAACCACATCGCTCGCACATTGATCGGCAGCATGGCGCCCAAACGCATTTGCATTTCTTTAGCGGCTTTATTGGTAAACGTAACCGCCATAATGCTGTGGACACTGGCTTGCCCGCTCTGCAACAGCCATGCGATGCGGGTGGTCAACACCCGGGTTTTCCCGCTACCGGCGCCTGCAAGCACCAGCGCAGATTGTGGCGGCCATGTTACTGCGGCAAGCTGCTCCGGATTCAAGCCTTGTAAAAAGGAAGACGAAGGGGATTCTGGAAACATTGTGTTGTACTTTTAGGTAAGCTTTATCGCTTTAAAAACTGATACATAAACTTTATTCCGCTACGGCATTACTGCCTTATATCAAAAATAAGCTTCTTTGCTATAGGTGAATTCTTACAACCCTGTTTAATCAAGCTGCAACTTTTCAGACAGGCATTACGGCTGGCTCGTCCAATAACAAGCATTTTATACCCGACGTTTGGTAAAGCGGAATCATGGGTTATTACTACGGAAAGGTTCCGATTGCACTTCGATATGCCGTGTATCCTGCCAAGCAGCTAAGCATTTTTCATAATCAGCCAGAGGTATTTTAACGGTTAAGCGGCAATCCAGCGCCAAATCTTGACGGATAACCTCGGCATTATTCGCTTTGGCTATCCTGATCGCTTCACTCAAGTGCGGATAATCACAAATAATCCATGCCGTTTTTTCGATATTCTTCTCGATAATTTCGGCTTGGCACAATGCTTCAGCCGCAGCATGCTTATATGCATTAATCAAACCGGGCACGCCCAGTAATGTGCCGCCGAAATAGCGCACCACCACGATCAGCACATCGGTTACGCCAAAAGAATCTATCTGCCCCAAAATCGGCCTGCCCGCGCTGCCAGAAGGCTCTCCGTCATCGTTTGCCCTAAACTGCAAACCTTCCGTACCAAGGCGGTAAGCATAGCACCAATGGCGTGCTTTATGATGCTCTTGCCGCAATTCATCCACATGCGTTTTGATTTTATCTGCTGTGTCAACAGGGTAGGCAAATGCAATAAATCGGCTGCCTTTATCTTTAAATTCGCCAACCACCGGAGCTGCAATCGTTTTATAAGTGCCTATCATAACCATCTGTTTACCGAAATTTCTACCCAACCTTGAGCAAGCCGGGTTTTGTTTTTCAGACAGGCATTGATTTTAAAACCTGCCGCACATTTTGCAAAAACTCATCAACATGGGCTTCTTGGGTGTCAAAGCTGCACATCAAACGTATCGTGCCTTCATTATCCCAATCATAAAAAGCATAATGTTGGCGTAATTTATCCGCCGCACCATATGGCAGCTTGGCAAAAACCGCATTGGATTCCACTGCCTGGCAAATCTCTATGCCTTCAATCTTCCTCAAACCGGCAGCCAAGCGCAAAGCCATTGTGTTTGCTTGCTCGGCAGACCGAAGCCACAAATCGTTTTCCAACAAAGCGATAAATTGAGCCGACAAAAAGCGCATTTTTGAAGCCAACTGCAAGTTTAGTTTACGCAGATATTTCAAAGCATCTGCCTTTATGGCTTCAGGATTACACACAACAATACATTCGCCAAACATCAAACCGTTTTTTGTACCGCCAAAAGAGAGTATATCCACACCTGCATCGGTGGTTATTTCCCGCAAAGAAACGCCTAAATACGCCGCCGCATTTGCCAAGCGGGCACCATCCATATGCAGCGTCATACCCAATTTGTGTACATGACGGGAAATTGCTCTAATTTCTTCTACCGCATAACAAGTTCCGAGCTCTGTAGTTTGTGTAATGCTTGTTACCAAAGGTTGCGCGCGATGTTCAAATCCGTAGCCCCATGCCTGAGTATCAATCAATCGGGGAGACAATTTGCCGCATGGCGACGCAACTGTCCACAATTTAAAACCACCCACCGATTGGGGCGCAGTGCTTTCATCTGCATGAATGTGTGCATTCTCCGCACAAATCACACCACCCCAACGCGGCAGTAAAGCCTGCAATGCCAAAACATTCGCGCCGGTGCCGCTCCAAACCGGCCATGCTTCAGCCCGCTCTCCAAAATGTTGTTGGATAACGACTTGCAGGTATTCGGTATAAACATCACCACCATAAGCACCCACATGACCACCGTTTGCAACAGCAAGCGCTTGCATTATTTCAGGATGCACACCCGAATAGTTATCAGAAGCAAATGAAATTTTGTCGGGATGGTGCAGTGCTTTCATAGCCAAGCCTTTAAACTTTATTAATCCACTTTTTCCGTTACAAAATTAGCTTTAAGGGTAAACAAATTGCAGGTTGAAAAACAACCTGCAATTTGCTTTATGTTTCACGTGAAACACAATCAGTTTTTAAGCGCCGAAGTCAACTCGGGCACTATGCTGAACAAATCGCCAACCAAAGCAAAATCAGCTACATTGAAAATCGGTGCATCGGGATCTTTGTTGATAGCCACAACCACCTTGCTGTCTTGCATACCGGCAATATGCTGAATCGCTCCGGAAATACCTACTGCAATATACAACTCAGGCGCCACCACTTTGCCTGTTTGCCCAACTTGGTAATCATTAGGGGCATACTCGGCATCCACAGCCGCTCTTGAAGCGCCGATTGCTGCGCCTAAAGCATCCGCCAAAGGAGTGAGTAGGGCATTGAATTGCTCCGAGCTGCCTAATGCACGGCCTCCGGACACAATTACCCGGGCTTGCGTTAGCTCAGGGCGGTCAGATTGAGTAAGTTCGCGGTTTACAAAACGGCTTAAGTTTTGCGCAGGTGTAACGCTCACTTTTTCAATGACCGCGCTGTTACCTTCGGCCTGAGCGGCTTCAAATGCAGCCGCACGGAAAGTCAGCACCAGCTTTGGCTCTTCACTGCTTACTGTAACAAAAGCATTACCCGCATAAATAGGGCGGACAAACGTTTTACCATCAACAATTTCTGTTAAATCAGATACTTGTGAACAATCAAGTAAAGCCGCAACCCGAGGCATCAAGTTTTTTCCAAAGGCGGTAGCCGTGGCGCCGATATAACGGTAATCGGCAGCTAAAGAAATCACCAGAGGGGCTAATTCTTCAGCTAAAAATTCGGCATAATGAGGCGCTTCCGCTAATAAAACTTTCGCCACTCCGGCCACTTTTGCTGCTTGTTGGGCAACCGGTTCGGCATGTTCTCCAACCACCAACACATGCACATCGCCCAGCTTGGCAGCAGCAGAAACAGCGTGCAGAGTAGCTGGATTTAAGGTTTGGTTATTATGCTCGGCAATTACTAATACTGTCATTTCTTGCTCCTTAAATCGCTTTTACCGCGCGCAGTTTTTCTACCAGTTCGGCAACATTGGCCACTTTTTCACCGGCTTGGCGCTGCTTCGGCTCTGCATAGCGCTGCGCATTTAAGCGGGCTTCAATATTCACACCCAAGCTCTCTGGGGATAATTTTTCAAGAGGTTTCTTTTTCGCCTGCATCAGGTTGGGCAACTTCACAAAGCGCGGCTCATTCAAACGCAAATCGGCGCTAATCACAGCAGGCAGCTTTAAGGCTACAGTTTCCAAGCCGCCGTCAATTTCCCGGGTTACCAACACTTCGCTGCCTTCCAACACCACTTTGCTGGCAAACGTGCCTTGGGGCGCATTTAACAAAGCAGCCAGCATCTGCGCAGTTTGGTTGGCATCATCATCAATCGCCTGCTTTCCCAGCAGCAAAAGCTGCGGCTGCTCTTTTTCGGCTACTGCTTTTAATAGTTTGGCCACAGCCAGAGGCTCCAGCACGGCATCGGTTTCCACATGCACCGCACGGTCTGCACCCATTGCCAACGCTGTACGCAAAGTATCTTCGCATTTCTTTTCACCCAAAGAAACCGCCACGATTTCGCTGATTTTGCCGGCTTCTTTCAAACGCACGGCTTCTTCTACAGCAATTTCGTCAAAAGGGTTCATCGACATTTTCACATTGCCGATATCCACATCCGAACCATCTGTTTTTACACGCACTTTCACGTTGTAATCAACAACGCGCTTTACTGCAACCAATGCTTTCATGATTTTCCTTATCGTATCTTTTCCGCTTCCAATTCAAGAGGCTATGCCTGTCTGAAAACAAATTGATGAATCTGTATTAGGTAGTGTTTGTGCTTGAACCCGACACCATAAATAACAAGATAATCCAACCGGATTAACCCTCAACTGCTCGGTTTCAGACAGGCATTATGCTTTAAGCCTGTTATATTCAGACAGGCATTCCTGCCATAACCTGAAAGTATCTTCCACTTTCGGCAACTGTCCGATACCGCCGATATTTTTCGCATATGCAGAGGTTTGAACGCCGGTTTTGACCGGATCCGAATCGGTATAAATACCAACCAGCGGCTTATCCAAAGCATTAGCCAAATGCAGCAGCCCGGTATCTACGCCAATCACGCTTTTTGCACCGTTCAACAACCATGCTGCCTGCAATAAATTCAATTTGTTACATGCCACAGCAAAAGGCAACTTGGCAGCAAACAGTTCGGCTCTAAGCTTTTCCGTTTCATTGCCCCACGGCAAATAAATCGTGCTGCCGTCATATTTATGCAGCTCTTCCAAAAAAGCCGACCAATATTCGTTAGGCCATAATTTGCTGTCGCGACTGGTTGCATGAAGGGCAACGTGATAATTTTCAGACAGGCCTTGCAAGCTTCCGGCCTCCGGCACCACCAGGCCAAAACGCATTTCCTGCGGCAGCTTGTAATCAAAAGCCTGTGCAAATAGTAAACGGTTACGCAATACCGCATCTTGGCCTTTGCGCACATAATAAGTTTTGTTATATGCCAAAGCAGCCCAACCTTCGCGCGCGCTGTATCTATCCAAGCCTTGAGTGGGCGCATTTGCCATTTTTGCAAACAATGCACTTTTAAATAAACCCTGGCTGTCTAGCACAAAATCATAATGCTCGCGCCACAGGGTTTTGCGCAACTGATTCATTGCCCGCCATGTCCCGCTTTCATTCAGATGCTTACGCCAATGCCGCCATTCCAAAGTATGAACTTGCTTCACAAAAGGATGCAAACGGGCAATATCCGAAAACGCCGCTTCACACAACCAATGCAGTTCCACATCCGGCAGCATACGCGACAAATCTTCAATTGCAGGCAAAGTGTGAATCAAATCGCCCATGCTGGACAAACGAACAAGCAATACCTTCATTTCCAACACTCCTCAACCTTGCATCACAATGCCTGTCTGAAAAACTTCAAGCACCTTTTGTTTCACGTGAAACACTATCAAACATTTGATTTTAAATATTTTTCCACTGCTTCAGCATTTTCCAATACCACAGCACCTTGAGCTCTCATTTCCTGCCAGGCAGCTTCTATGGTTTCCGGCGCAATACCTCTGCAAGCAGCCTCGTTTACGATTACGCGCCATTTGCCGCCTTTGAGCAACTGCAAAACCGTGGTTTTCACACAATAATCGGTAGCCAATCCGCCCACAATCACAGTTTGCGCATTTTTTAAAGCCAACCATTCGATTAAACCTGTGCTCAACCGCTCTTCAATATCATGAAAACATGCGCCGTAAGGGTGAAGCTGCGGGTCAACGCCTTTCCACACACAATAGTCATAACCGCTCAAATCCGGCAGGCCGTCAAGCAGCTCGAAACCTTCGGTACCCACCATAGCATGAGCCACCCAAGTTAAATCAGCATTTTTCAAACCTGTGGGTTTCAACATATCCACAGAATTATCCACAAGCCATCGGGCAGCCGGGCTGTGGGCATCTTTGGTCATCACCCGCAAATCGGCCAATGCGGCTTGCGCGTTTAATTCATCCGCAATTTTATCGCCTTCTGCCACAGGAAGCTCTTGCGGGCAAAGCGGCGTAAAGGTTTTCTGCGCATCCACATCAATCGAAACAATCATCTGCTGCCCCGCCAAACCGTTGAAACCCGCACATTATAACAAAAGCAGCCGCACCCCGTGCTACAATTCCACAAACTTTTCAACAAACTTATCCACATGCAGTACACCATAGAAACCATCGGCACCGTTTGCTCGCCCTACAAACAAAAATTCGGCATTGCCCGCCAACCCGGCTTGGTACCTGCCGCGGAAATCTGCATTTCGCTGGATAAGCGTTTTCAGGCCGATTGCGTGCGCGGCTTGGAAACGTTTGATTATATTTGGGTACATTTTATTTTTCACGGCGTGCTCGGCGAAGGTTGGGCGCCATTGGTTCGCCCGCCGCGCCTCGGCGGTAAGCAGAAAAAAGGGGTTTTTGCCACCCGCAGCCCGCACCGGCCGAACCATTTGGGCTTATCCCTACTCAAACTCGAACGCATCACCACCGATTCAGGTGTCAAATTATGGTGCAGCGGCGCCGATTTGCTCGACGAAACACCGGTTATCGACATCAAGCCTTACATTCCTTTCGTTGAAGCCAAACCCAACGCCGCCGCCGGTTTTATCGACGGCGCACCGCCGCAGCTGGATATTCTTTGGCACGAAGCAAGCGGCCGGCAGCATCTTACCGAAGCGTTTGCCTCGCTGATCAGCCAAAGCATCGCGCAAGACCCGCGCCCGGCTTATCAAAACATTCCCGAGCGCGTATATGTGATGAACGTGGGAGATTGCGAAGTGAAGTTTCAAATTGATGAAAACAGGGCATTGATACTGTCGGTATTGCCGATGCCTGTCTGAAAAGCCCGATCCGGCAATATTTTCAGACAGCATCGGAGTAAAAACCCGCTGGAAATTCCCCGATTTGCCCTTATTTATCCATTCGTTACCCAACACCCATTTAAGTTTACAACGATATTTTTCAGACGGGCATCCACCCGGCCTGACTACCATCAAAGTGAGAACCTTATGCAAAACAATGTATTACTGAATCTGGCCGACGAGCCGCGCTTTAGCGATATCCAAATCGAAAACATCAAGCCTGCCATGCAGAGCGCAATGGAAGAAGCCCGCCGCGCAATCTTCGAAGTCAAAGCCCAAAGCGAAACCACTTGGGCCAACACCGTAGAACGCCTCACCGACATCACCGAACGCGTCGGCAGAATCTGGGGGGTAATCGCCCACCTCAACGCCGTGGTCGACACGCCCGAATTGCGCGCCGAATACAATGCGCTGATGCCCGAAGTTACCGTGTTTTTCACCGAAATCGGCCAAGATATCGAACTTTACGAGCGTTTCAAAACCATCCGTGCATCGGCCGAATTTGACAAACTCGACCCCCCCCAAAAAACCAAATTGGAGCACGACTTGCGCGATTTCGTGTTGAGCGGCGCCGAATTACCGCCCGAGCAGCAGGCACGCTTTGCCGAGCTGCAAACCGAAGGCGCGCAGCTGGCCGCCCAATTCAGCCAAAACGTTTTGGATGCGACCGATGCGTTTGCCATCTATCTGGAAAACGACGATCGCTTAAGCGGCATTCCCGATGATGCCAAAGCCATGTTTGCCGCCGCCGCACAAGCCGAAGGCAAAGAAGGCTACAAAATCGGCCTGCAAATGCCGCATTATCTCGCCGTCATGCAATACGCCGACGACCGCCAACTGCGCGCCGACGTTTACCGCGCCTACACCACCCGCGCCAGCGAATTCGGCAAAGCCGAATGGGACAACACCGCCAATATCACCCGCCGCCTGGAAATCGCGCTCGAAGAAGCCAAGCTTTTGGGTTACAGCAATTTCGCCGAATTGTCGCTGGTTACCAAAATGGCCGAATCTCCCAAACAAGTACTTGATTTCATCAGGGATTTGGCCCGCCGCGCCAAGCCTTTCGCCGAAAAAGACTTGGCAGAAGTGCAAGCTTTTGCACGCGAGCAATTGGGCATCAACGACCCGCAAGCTTGGGATTTAACCTACGCCAGCGAAAAACTGCGCCAAGCCAAATACGCGTTTTCCGAAACCGAAGTGAAAAAATACTTCCCTGCCGGCAAAGTGCTGGCCGGCCTGTTTGCCCAAATCCAAAAACTTTACGGCGTAAACCTGATTGAAAAAACCGTGCCCACTTGGCATAAAGACGTGCGCTATTTCGAGCTGGAAAAAGGCGGCGGCATCATCGGCGGCGTGTATCTCGACCTGTATGCCCGGGAAGGCAAGCGCGGCGGCGCCTGGATGAACGATTACCGCGGACGCCGCCGCTTTATCGCGCCCGAAAAAGCCGGCCGGGTGCAAACACCGGTTGCTTATTTGGTGTGTAACTTTACCCCGCCCGTAGGCGGCAAAGAAGCCCGCCTGTCGCACGATGAAATCATCACCTTGTTCCACGAAACCGGCCACGGCCTGCACCACTTGCTGACGCGCGTGGATGAACTGGGCGTGTCGGGCATCAACGGCGTGGAATGGGATGCCGTAGAGCTGCCCAGCCAATTTATGGAAAATTTCGTGTGGGAATACGATGTGTTGGTGCAAATGTCGGAACACGAAGAAACCCGCCAGCCGCTGCCGCGCGAGCTGTTCGACAAAATGGTGGCCGCCAAAAACTTCCAACGCGGCATGTTTATGGTGCGCCAAATGGAATTCGGCCTGTTCGACATGCTGATTTACAGCGAAAACGACCCTGCCAAACTGGGCGACTGGGCGAAAACGCTGGACGAAGTGCGCAAAGAAGTGGCCGTGGTGCATCCGCCCGAATTCAACCGCTTTGCCAACAGCTTCAGCCACATTTTCGCAGGCGGCTACTCTGCAGGCTATTACAGCTACGCTTGGGCCGAAGTGCTCAGCGCCGATGCCTACGCCGCTTTTGAAGAAAGCGACGACATCAAAGCCACCGGCGCCAGATTCTGGAACGAAATCCTCGCCATGGGCGGCAGCCGCAGCGCAATGGAATCGTTCAAAGCCTTCCGCGGCCGCGAGCCGGAAATCGACGCGCTCCTGCGCCATAGCGGTTTTGACGAAGCCGCATAATGCCTGTCTGAAACACACCTATGCCTGTCTGAATCATTTTCAGACAGGCATTTTTGTTTAAACCGCCATACAGCCGTTTTCATCTTCGACATCAAACTTTATTCCGGATTACCAAATCCAAACCGAAAGCAAAACCGCAAGATTGATCCACCCACTTCATGTAAGCTATTGTCATTAAGCTAACAAGGAGCCGCTTATGAGCCACCGCGAATACAATGAAACGCGCTTCGCCAAAGCGCTTGATTATCTGCACCGGCATTTCCGGCAAAATATCAACCTAAACCGCGTTGCCGAAGAAGCCAGCCTCTCGCCCTACCACTGGCACCGGATTTACCGCGCCGTGATGGGCGAAACCGTGCACGAAACCGTCAAACGCCTGCGCCTACACTATGCTGCAGAGCTTTTAGTGAGCACGCAAAAGCCGGTAGCCGAAATCGCTCGCGAATGCGGATACAGCGGCAACACCCAATCATTCGAACGCATTTTCCGCCAAGCCTACGGCCTTGCGCCCGGCGCTTACCGCATGCAACCGCACGCACCTTATCACCATCAGTCCTCATCAACATGTCCGCCCGCAAACCGGCCGCCCATAGAAATCACCACCATCGAACCCTTACCGATTGCCTTAGTACCGCACAACGGCAGCTATATGCGCATCGGCCGATCTTTTGAACTCATCGAAGGCCTGCTGACCCTGCGCGGCCTACTGCCTGCACCGGACGCCCGTTTTTTCGGCATTTATTTCAACGATCCCGCCTGCACGCCCGAGCAGGAGCTGCGCGCACAAGCCGCCATTTTCCTCAACACCGCGCAACACAGCTTCGATCCGCCCATCCAAAGCGGCACCATTGCCGGAGGACGCTACGCCGTTTACCCTTATCAAGGGCCATACAGTAACCTCGAACAAGCCTACACATGGTTTTACAGCGAACTTTTAAATACCCCTTACCAAGTTCGTGACGCCCCGTGTTTTGAGGAATACCTCAACGACTGGCAAAAAGTTGCACCGCACGAATTGCGCACCAATATCTATCTGCCGCTTGCAGATTAATGCCTGCCTGAAAACCGGCAAGGCAAGCTTGCAATCCATCCCAACCAATAGGAACACATACCATGAACGAAAACCCAAGCATCCTCTCCCACGTTTCTCTCGGCACCAACCGCTTCGACGAAGCAGTCGCCTTTTACGACCGAGTGCTCGCCACGCTGAACATCTGCCGCGTATTCGATTTGAGCGAGTACCAAGCCATGGCCTATGGCCGCGCTTATCCCGAATTCTGGATAACGCGGCCTTGCGACGGTCAAAAAGCGGAAACCGCCAACGGCGTACACATCGCCTTTTTCGCCGCCACCGCCGAAGAAGTAGACGATTTCTACCAAGCCGCCCTGGCCGCCGGCGCCACCGACGACGGCGCACCCGGCCCTCGCCCGCACTACGGCAAAGAATATTACGGCTGCTTCGTGCGCGATTTGGACGGCCACAAAATCGAAGCCATGGCATGGCTGGAAGATAAATAAAACATGCCTGTCTGAAACATTTTTCAGACAGGCATGTTCATCATCCCGGCTGCTTTGCCTTTATCGGGCAAGCGTTTACCGCATTTCCTCTTTCAGCCATGCAACCAGGCGTTCCACTCTGGCATCGGCCGAAAAATCAGTAGGCGAAAGCGCATAATAAGCCGATCCATCGGGCACAAAACCATAAGGCGCCTGCAAAATACCTTGCCCGATTTCCGCTTCAACCATCAACTCAGACGCAACCGCCACGCCCATGCCGGCAATCGCCGCCTGTATCGACAAATAAAAATGCTCGAAAAAAACATCATTCTCCGCATCAAAGCTTTGCCCCGCGGCTGCCTCCCAGTTTGCCCATGCCTGCATACGGGTTCGGGTGTGCAGTCTGTTGCGGCTTTTCACGCCCGGACTATGCACCGGGCCGATGTATTCATCAATCAGTTTTTCCGCATACAAACCGGCAGACCAACGGAAATCGTTGCGGCGGATGGCAATGTCGGCCGGATGTTTGTCGAAATCTATTTCGCCGCCGGCCGCCAAAATCACCACGTTCACACCCATGCCTGTCTGAAACCGGTCGATGCGCGGAATCAGCCATTTCATTGCCAAAGTCGGCTCGCACGACACGGTTAAATCCCGTTTGCGCGCGCCGCTGATTTTCTGCACCGTGTTTTCCAGCGCTTCAAAAGCATAACCGCATGAGTCATACAATTGCTTGCCCGCTTCAGACAAAGCAAGGCTGCGCCCCTGTTTCACAAACAATGCGGTGCCCAAATGCGCTTCCAAAATTTTCATCTGCTTGCTCACCGCGCCATGCGTTACATGCAGCCTTTCCGCCGCCTCGCTCAAGCTGCCGTAGCGGCCGGCAAAATAGAAAAACTTCAAAGCCTTTAAGGGCAGCTTTTTAATATGTTCCAAAATCTCACACCTTATCCGACATTATTTCGATTTTTTTGAAAGCGGTTTTTGTTCAAAATATCCGCTCTTTTAATCAAAAAGCAGGCATTCCTGCCTGCCACTTGTTCCATATCATATCAGAAATTTTTTCATATAAAGAGGTGCTTGATGAACGAACTTTTCGCCGTTGCCGCCATCACGATTTTGGCCGTTGTCAGCCCGGGCGGGGATTTCGCCATGGTAACGCGCAACAGTTATCTTTACGGGCGGCGGGCAGGGGTGTGGACTTCGGTGGGCATCGCATCCGCCGTTTGGATTCACGTTGGCTATACTTTGCTGGGCGTGAGCGTGCTGCTGGTGAAATTTCCCGCGGCCTTCCACCTGGTTAAAACAGCAGGCGCGCTTTATTTGATGTATATCGGGTTCAAAACTTTCCGCCATCGGAAAGTAAACGTCGATTTAAGCGGCAATCACAGCGAAATCAGCCGCTTGGCCGCATTCAAAACCGGCTTTGCCACCAATGCGCTCAACCCCAAAACCACTTTGTTTGTGTTGAGCACATTCACCCAAGTGGTCAAGCCTGCCACGCCCATGCCGGTGCAGGTGGGCTACGGGGCGTTTATGTCGCTGGCGCATTTCGCGTGGTTTGCCGCCGTTGCCACCGTGTTGGCCAATCCTTTAATCCGTAATGCTTTATTAAGCAAACAGATATATGTAAACCGTTTCATCGGCATGGTATTGTTCGGTTTGGGCGCCATGCTGCTGTTCGCTGCACGTTAATGGACAATGCCTGTCTGAAAACTTTTTCAGACAGGCATTTTAATTATCCGAGCCGGATTATCCGTCGATTAAAGCATCCACAAACGCTCCGGCATCAAACGGGCGCAAATCGTCGATACTTTCGCCCACCCCTATATAACGCACGGGAATAGGGCGGTTGGAAGCCAAAGCGGCCAGCACGCCGCCTTTCGCCGTGCCGTCTAGCTTGGTTACTATCAGGCCGGTTACGCCCAGCGCATCGTCAAACGCCACCACTTGGTTCACCGCATTCTGGCCGATATTGGCATCCAGCACCACAATGATTTCATGCGGCGCCTCAGGCATAGCTTTTTGCAGCACGCGCTTCACTTTTTTGATTTCTTCCATCAAATGCAGCTGCGTAGGCAGGCGGCCGGCAGTGTCGGCCAGCACAATATCCACGCCGCGCGCTTTGGCCGCTTCCACGGCATCGTAACACACGGCGGCAGAATCGCCCTTGGCCTGCGAAATCACGGTTACGCCGTTGCGCGCACCCCATTCCTGCAGCTGCTCGCGGGCGGCGGCGCGGAATGTGTCGCCCGCAGCCAAAATCACCGATTTGCCCTGTGATTGGAAATATTTCGCCAATTTGCCGATGGAAGTGGTTTTACCCGCGCCGTTGATGCCCGCCATCATAATCACAAAAGGCCCTTTGCCTTCCGGAATTTCCAAAGGCGATTCCAGCGGCTTGAGCAGGTCGTAAATCGCGTCTTTCAAGGCCTGGCGCAGCTCGGCGCCGTCTTTCAATCCCTTAAGCGACACACGTTTGCGCACGTCGTCCATCAGATATTCGGTGGCTTCGATGCCCATATCGCTGGTAAGGAGCACGGTTTCCAGTTCTTCGTATAAATCTTCGTCAATCTGACCGCCGCCGAACACACCGGCCAGCGATTTGGCCATATGGTCGCGCGATTTGGTGAGGCCTTTTTTCAAGCGCGCCGCCCAGCCGAGTTTTTCTTCCTGCCGGGGAGCCGGTTGCGCGGCAACCGAAAGCGGTTTTTCCTCCGGGCCGGCTTGAATCTCAGGCTCGGTTTCGGCTTCCTCCGGCAAAGCTTCCGGTACGGCCGCATCTTGTACCGGTTCGGCAGGCAAAGTTTGCGCTTCGGATGTATCTGCCGCTTGTTCCTGCTCTTCAACAAGGGAAACGGTTGCTTCCGTTTGCCCTGCCGGCTCTTCAACGGGAGCCGGATCGCTTAAAGCTTCTTCCCGCTCCCGCAGGCTGTGTTCCTGTTCGGCTTCAAGCTCGGTATGCTCTTGTTTTTTCTTGCGTTTAAAAAAACTAAACATAAAATTCTCTTTAAATTTGGAAGGGTTGTATCGTGAAGCTTATTGTAGCCTAATTGCTGAGGTTTGTATGTTAACACAAGCACAATGGCTGTCTGAACAAAGCAAAAGCAAACCGCCCGAAAACAATCTGTTCGGGCGGTTTCGCTGTGATTCGGTTTACATTGCAAGCTCAAGCATGCGCACTTGGTCGCGGGTCATCGGCTTTTCGTCGAAGCTGACATTCAAACCCAATTCGCTGTCGTCGAAGCTGAATTCTTCAGCTTGGATTTTATCCAGCGCAAATTTGGCAAGAGTGGCCTGCACAACGGGTTGTTTCACAACAGGAGCATTGTTTTGTTTGTTTTTGCGGTTGAATAAAAAGCCTAACATGATGGTTTTCCTTTTTCTTTAATATCTGATAGAAAAACGGCTTTAAAATAAATCGGCAATCGATTATTTCTTGCCTGCCCGTAAATATTTTTTATTTGATTGAATCTGTTTTTTGTTTTGTTGGATTGCATTCTAGACAAAGTTTTTACCGTTGGGAACAGATAAACGGTAATTATTTTTCGACATTTGAATCATATTATTGATTTTATTAAGAATATAATTTTATATAAAATACCGTTTGTTTCAAAAACAGTACCGT
The DNA here is from genome assembly GCF_900636765.1 of Neisseria canis. Lineage (NCBI taxonomy): Bacteria > Pseudomonadati > Pseudomonadota > Betaproteobacteria > Neisseriales > Neisseriaceae > Neisseria > Neisseria canis. The sequence goes on along the minus strand of NZ_LR134313.1, from coordinate 680,768 downwards.
TTATACAAAAATGCCTGTCTGAAAACTTTCAGACAGGCATTTTTTAATGCAACATTCACTTCATCAAAGCGGAAAAATATTGCAGCGTGCGGATCAGCTGGCAGGTATAAGACATTTCGTTGTCATACCACGCCACGGTTTTGACCAACTGCTTGTCGCCCACCGTTATCACTTTGGTTTGTGTTGCATCAAACATCGAACCGGCTTCCAAACCGATTACATCGGAAGACACAATCGGATCTTCCGTATAAGCATAGCTTTCGTTTGCAGCCGCTTTCATCTTGGCATTGATTTCCTCCACCGTTACCGGCCGGGAAAGCACGGAAACCAGCTCGGTCAGCGAGCCGGTTGCCACCGGAACGCGCTGGGCGGCGCCGTCCAACTTGCCTTTGAGCTCGGGAATCACCAAACCGATGGCTTTGGCCGCGCCGGTGCTGTTGGGCACGATGTTTTGCGCGGCGGCGCGGGCGCGGCGGAAATCGCTTTTGCGGTGCGGTGCGTCCAGCGTGTTTTGGTCGCCGGTGTAGGCATGCACGGTGGTCATCAACCCCTGGACGATACCGAATTCCTTGTGCAGCACATTGGCCATAGGCGCCAAACAGTTGGTGGTGCAGGAAGCGCCGGAAACCACGGTTTCGCTGCCGTCCAAAGTGTGTTCGTTCACACCGAATACGATGGTTTTCACATCATTGCCGCCGGGCGCGGAAAGCAATACTTTTTTGGCGCCTGCCCGGATATGCGCTTCGGCTTTGTCTTTGCTGTTGAAAAAGCCTGTGCATTCCAACACCACGTCCACACCCAATTCCCGCCACGGCAGGTTTTCCGGATCGGCATCGGCAAACGCCCGGATGGTTTTGCCGTTCACAACAATGGCATTTTCTTTCAGCTCGGCCGTGCCTTGAAAACGGCCCTGCATGGTGTCGTATTTAAACAGATGCACCAACATATCGGGTGGGGTAAGGTCGTTGATGGCAACCACTTCGATATCGTCCTGTTCGACAAGGCGGCGCAATGCCAAACGGCCTATGCGGCCGAATCCGTTGACGGCAACTTTGATACCCATATTAAACTCCTGTTTTTTAGGATGAATTGAAAGCGTGAAAATTTAATTATCGAGGTATTTTCAGCATAGAGCCGGTTGAACGGCTGCTTGGCCGATATTGTGTTTAACCTGCTAGGGCAAATTAAAAACAATATCGGGCTGATTTATATCGGTTTTATCATATTTTTCAAATACTACCTAAGCTTACATACAGTTATTTATGCAAATTTGATTTTATCAGGTTGGAAATCGGCGGTTTTTAAACTTCCTTTTTACTTTTTAATTTAAAAAATAAAAAGATTATGATGTAGATAAATGGCTTTATTCAGGCGATATTCTGTGGATAAGTTAAGTTTTTCATGTAAAATCAAACGATAAGCCTGTCTGAAAAACTATGGATAAGCTGAGGTAAAGCGGCGGGAAAAGCTGGAGACAGCATGTGCAGCAAAAAGAACAAACCGGTTTGAAACCGCCGGCCATGTGGATAAAGCTACTTTATCCATAAACAAATTCAATGTTATTCATGCCTGTTTTACCGTATGATGCTCCGTGAACCCCTATTTCGACCATTATGGAAGGATTTCTATGCTACAGCGTACTTTGGCCAAATCCGTGCGGGCAACCGGCGTGGGTCTGCATTCGGGCGAACGTGTGTCGCTTACCCTGCATCCGGCCGAAGAAAACAGCGGCATCGCTTTCCGCCGCACCGATTTGGGCGGAGAGCAGGGCGAAATCATCAAGCTGAGCCCTTATCTGATTAACGATACCCGTTTGTCTTCCACCATTGTTACCGAACAAGGTGTGCGCGTCGGAACCATTGAGCATATTATGTCGGCATTGGCCGCCTATGGTGTGGACAACGTGTTGATTGAATTGAACGCGCCGGAAATCCCGATTATGGACGGTTCCAGCCTGCCTTTTATCTATCTTTTGCAGGATGCGGGCATTGTGGATCAGAAAGCGCAGAAAAAGTTTTTGCGCATACTGAAAGAAGTGGAAGTGCGGGAACCGGGCAAATGGGTGAAATTCACGCCTTATAACGGCTTTAAAGCCGCGCTGACGATTGAATTCGACCATCCGGTGTTCAACCGCAGCAGCCCGCGCTTTGAGATTGATTTTGCAGGAAAATCTTATGTGGAAGAAATCGCCCGTGCGCGCACGTTCGGCTTTATGCAGGAAGTAGAAATGATGCGCTCGCACAACCTCGGTTTGGGCGGCAACCTTTCCAACGCAATTGTGATTGATGATGCCGACGTGCTGAATCCCGACGGCTTGCGCTACCCCGATGAATTTGTGCGCCATAAAATTTTGGATGCCATCGGTGATTTGTATATTGTCGGCCACCCGATTATCGGCGCGTTTGAAGGCTTCAAATCCGGACATGCCGTCAATAATGCTTTGTTGCGCAAAGTGTTGGAAGACGAAACGTCTTACGAATGGGTGGAATTCAAACAAGACGAAGATTTGCCGCCGGCTTTTCATAATTTGAATTTAGACGTGGCTTGATTGCGGGGATATCAACAATGCCTGTCTGAAAACCTTTTCAGACAGGCATTGCTTTATCCGTAAACGCTTACAGATAGAATTTCTCAATCACTTTCAAATTATCGTCCAGCTTATATACCAGCGGCTGGCCGGTAGGAATTTCCACGCCCATGATTTCTTCATCGGAAATGCCTTCCAGATGCTTCACCAAAGCGCGCAGAGAATTGCCGTGGGCGGCCACCAGCACGTGTTTGCCGCTCAAGAGGGCCGGAGCGATTTGGTCGTGCCAGAAAGGCAGCACGCGTACGAGGGTTACTTTCAGGTTTTCGCCGTCGGGCACCACATCGGCAGGCAAATGGGCATAGCGGCGGTCGTTGTGGGCGGAGAATTCGTCGCCGGCATCCAACAGCGGCGGCAGGGTATCGTAGCTGCGGCGCCAGATGTGCACTTGCTCGTCGCCGTATTTTTCGGCGGTTTGTTTTTTGTCCAAACCCTGCAATTGGCCGTAATGGCGCTCGTTTAAGCGCCAGCTTTTGATTTGCGGCACCCATAATTGGTCGGATTCTTCCAGTACGATGTTGCAGGTTTTGATGGCGCGGGAAAGAGCCGAGGTGAACGCGATGTCAAACAGATAGCCTTTTTCTTTCAGCTTGCGGCCGGCCGCAGTGGCTTCGGCAATGCCTTGCTCGGAAAGCTTGACGTCGCGCCAGCCGGTAAACAGGTTTTTGGCGTTCCATTCGCTTTGGCCGTGGCGGATAAGTACGAGTTCCATTTATTTCTTCTCCATATCGGGGTTAAGGTTAACAACAGGTATCGGTGCAAACGGTCATTTCAAACGGGAAATTTTCAGGATTCCGTTTGCCCGGTAACTCAGTATGAATTTTTTTGCATTTCCACGCATTCCGCGCGGGCTTTTTCCAGCGCCTGCTTATTGTGGTAAGCCTGATATTCGGCGTTTCTTGCATTGATGAAAAGCGCCGGTTGCTTACCGAGCAGCGCGCCTTTCATGCCCGTATCGTCGGCAGGCGCTTCCGCGCTGCCCAAAACGGGTTGGTTGCTGATAACGGTTTGGTTATCCAGCATGATATTGCCTTTTTGTTTCCGCCATTTGCCCAGCTGCATGCCTTCGTAGCTTAAATCCGTTCCTGTTGAAAACATGCAGTATCTGCCTTCGGGTAATACATGAACAAAAACCAGCTCGCGGAAGTCGGACGGGCCGTAAGGGCCGTAGAGAGCATATTGGTATTGGCCGGGCTGTAGTTGGGTTTTCCCGCCGGTTTGGGCGGGCGCGGCGTGGGCGCCGAGGCCGGCCAGTAAGGCGAGCAGGGAAATGGCTTTGGATTTCATCATTGTTATGTTAAGTGAGTAAAAAGTTTTGTTGTCGGCTGCTTAAAGCAGCTTTACTCAGTATAAATGCCTGTCTGAAAGCAAGGTGTTTTTTCAGACAGGCATTCGGTTTTTCGGATTAATGCACCAATCCGGCTTGGCGGGCAGCTTCCCATGCTGCGTTCAGGCGTTGGCTGGCGGCTTGGGTGGCGCTGTCGGTGCCGGTTTTCGATTCGCTGGCTTGGTGCAGCTCGGCGCGCAGGCGGGTAATGTCGTCGTCGGCCTGCTGTTTGCGGCGCTCGGCATCGTGAAGCTTGCGTTGGAGGCTGGCGATATTGCCGTCGCTGCGGTTTTGCTGCCGGATGGCTTCGCGGTAGGCGGCTTGCGCGCTCAATAATTCGTCGCCCGCTGAGCCGGAGCCGGCGGCTACTTGTGCGGTGGCTGCCGGCGGCAGGTTGGCGGGTGCCGGTTCGGCCGTGCTGCCGAAAGGGTTGTTAAACGTGCAGGCGGAAAGGGGGAACAGTAAAAAAACGGCTAAAAAAGGCTTCATTGTGTATCCTTTCAGACAGGCATTATTTGCCCGAACATACGGTTTGATATTGTTTTTCGACAATGGAGCCGCTCTCGGCAACCGGCATCGGGCGCACGTTTACCGGCGTGTAGGTTTGCTTGAGCAATTCTTTGCCGCTTTCGTCTAAGAGCGTGAGCGCGCTTAGGCGGTAGGTTTTTTTGGCGCAGTCGATTTCCCACGTGCCGATGGCGGTTTTGTAGCGCGGCGTGTTGACATAGCGCTCTTGCGCGGGTTTCATCACGGTTTTCTTGTCGCGGAAAGTTACGATGTTGCCGTTGCGCTTAACGCTGTTTTTATCGATATAGTTGCGGATATTGCCTTCGTTGCTCTCGCCGATACTCTGCCAGCTTCCTTCAACTTTCGGGCCGCCGGCACACGCGGCCAGAAGGCCGAGCAAAACAAGCGGAGCGGCTAACCGCAAAGCCTTGCGTGGGTTCATAAACTTTCCTTTCAGACAGGCATTCATTAAAATATCCGCCTTATTATAACGGAATTCTCCAAATGACCAAGCAGCGCGACGATGCACGGCGGATTTTGCACGATGTGTTCGGTTACCCCGGTTTCCGCGGGCGTCAGGCCGAAATTGTGGACACGCTCGCCGGCGGCCGGAGCCTCTTGGTTTTGATGCCCACCGGCGGCGGCAAATCGCTTTGCTACCAAATACCGGCGCTGATGCGCGAAGGCGTGGCCATAGTGGTGTCGCCGCTGATTGCGCTGATGAACGACCAAGTGGCCAACCTGCGTGCCGCGGGCGTGCATTCGGCCAGCGTGCACAGCGGCACGTATCCCGACGAAGTGCGCCGGATTGCCGAAGATATCCACAACGGCTCGCTCAAGCTGCTTTACGTTGCGCCCGAAAGATTGGTGAGCGAGCGTTTCCTGCGCTTTCTGGATAACACCCGGATCAGCCTGTTTGCCATCGACGAAGCCCATTGCGTGAGCCAGTGGGGCCACGATTTCCGCCCCGAATACCGACAGCTCGCTCTTTTGGCCGAACGCTATCCGCAAGTGCCGCGCATCGCGCTTACCGCCACGGCCGACGCCGAAACCCGCGCCGACATCAAACATTATCTCAAGCTGGAAGACGCCCCCGAGTTTGTCGCCAGCTTCGACCGCCCCAATATCCGCTACCAAGTGGTTGAAAAAAACAACGGCAAAAAGCAGCTGCTCGACTTTATCCTTAAAGACATGCAGGGAGAAAGCGGCATTGTGTACTGCCTCAGCCGCAAAAGCGTGGAAGACACCGCCGGATTTTTAAGCAGCCACGGCTTAAACGCCATTCCCTACCACGCCGGCCTGAGCATGGAAACGCGCACGCAAAACCAGCGCCGTTTCACGCAGGAAGACAACATCATCGTGGTGGCCACCGTGGCTTTCGGCATGGGCATCGACAAGCCCGACGTGCGCTTTGTCGCCCACCTCGACATGCCGCAAAGCATCGAGCATTTTTATCAGGAAAGCGGCCGCGCGGGGCGCGACGGGCTGCCCGCTGCCAGCTGGCTTTGCTACGGCATGAATAATTTCATGCTGCTTAAAGAACGCATTATGGAAAGCGGCAGCGATGATTTTCAAAAACAGATTGAGTTATCCAAGCTCAACGCCATGTTTGCCGTGTGCGAAACCGCCGAATGCCGCCGCGTGCCCTTGTTGCGCCATTTCGGCGAAGAAAGCGGGCCTTGCGGCAATTGCGACAACTGCCTCAACCCGCCCGTGCGCTTCGACGGCACCGTGTTGGTACAGAAACTTTTGAGCTGCATCTACCGCGTCGGTCAGCGCTTCGGTGCAGGCTATGTGATTAACGTGTTGCGCGGCAAAAACGAAGACTGGATCAAGCAAAATGGCCACGACAAGCTTTCCACATTCGGCATCGGCGCCGAGCAATCCGATAAAGACTGGCGCGCCGTTACCCGCCAATGCCTCGGCCTCGGCCTGATCGACACCGATACCGCCAATTATCAGGCCTTGCGCCTCACCCCCGCAGCCAAAGCCGTGCTAACCGGCGGGCAAACCGTGTGGCTGCGCCCGCTCAAACGCCAAAAAACCGCGGCTGCGGGCAGCAAAACCCAATGGCTGCGCACCGAGCGCGAAGAGCGCATTTGGCAGGAGCTCAGGCATTGGCGGCTGGAGCAGGCCAAAGCGGAAAACGTGCCCGCCTACATCATTTTCGGCGACCGCACCTTGCAGAGTATCGTGCAAAACCTGCCGCAAACCGAAGCCGATCTGCATGAAGTTTACGGTTTGGGCGAAGCGAAAATCGAGAAATACGGCAGCGAAGTGTTGGCTTTGTGCGCCAAGTTTATGCAGGAAGCCGACGACGGAGGAGATGTATTTTAATCGGCAAGCAGTTAAGCAATGCCTGTCTGAAAACCTGTTTATCGGCTTTCAGACAGGCATTGTGCTTTTCCGGCAAAATCGGTTAAATTATGCAAACCCTTTTTGCATAACATCCGGAGAAAATGCCATGATGCCGATGAAAACCGCTTTTGCCTTGGCCGCAGCCGTGTTGCTGGCGGCTTGTTCGTCTTCCCAAGCGCCCGAAAAACAAACCGCGCGCGGCGCCGATGATTTTGCGCCAGAACAAGGCCACGGCAACACCGAGCAGCAGCTTGTGCGCGCCCAAGAATTTATGGCTGCTTCCGCCAACCCGTTGGCTACCGAAGCGGGCTATCGGGTTTTGAAACAAGGCGGCAGCGCGGTGGATGCCATGATTGCCATGCAAACCACATTAAGCTTGGTGGAGCCGCAGTCTTCCGGTTTGGGCGGCGGCGCGTTTGTGGTGTATTGGGACAATCAGGCGAAAAAGCTCACCACGTTTGATGCGCGCGAAACCGCGCCCAAAGCCGCTACGCCCGAATTGTTTTTAGATAAAGAAGGCAAGCCGCTGGAATTCAAGCAGGCGGTGGTGGGCGGCCGTTCGGTCGGCACCCCGGGCGTGCCGAAAATGATGGAAGAGCTGCACAAGCGTTACGGCAAAATGCCGTGGGCGCGCTTGTTTGATATGCCGGTGAAGCTGGCGGAAGAAGGCTTCCAAGTGTCGCCGCGCATGGCGGCTTCCATTCAGAGCAATGCCGAGCACTTGCAGCGCTATCCCGCCACTGCCGCCTATTTCCTGCCCAACGGACAAGCCTTGCAGGCAGGTGCGTTGCTGAAAAATCCCGAGTTTGCCGCCACAGTGAAAACGCTGGCCAAAGACGGCGCTAAACCTTTTTATAACGGCAAATACGCGCAAAACATCATCAAAGCCGTGCGCGGTGCCAAAGACAATCCCGGCAAATTGGCCGCCGTTGATTTTAAAAACTATAAAATCATCGAGCGCGAAGCCGTGTGCGGAAGTTACCGCGAATACCAAGTGTGCGGCATGGGTGCGCCCAGCTCGGGCGGCATTGCGCTGGCGCAGATTACCGGCATTCTGAACCAATTTGAGCAAAAACAATCTTCCTACCGCAGCCTCAACAGCTGGCGTCTGCTCGGCGACGCCTCGCGCTTGGCGTTTGCCGACCGCGACCTTTATGTGGCCGATCCGGATTTTGTAAAAGTGCCTACGCAAGCGCTGGTTTCCGATGCCTATCTGAAACAGCGCGCCGCCTTGCTCGCCGATACCGCCCAAGCCCTCGGCGACGCCCCGGCCGGCGAGTTCGGCAGCACACAGGCCGCCGCACCGGCTATCGAGTTGCCTTCCACCAGCCATGTCGTGGCGGTGGACAAACAAGGCAACGTGCTTTCCATGACCACTTCCATTGAAAATGCGTTCGGCTCCACCCTGATGGCCAACGGCTATCTGCTGAACAACGAATTGACCGATTTTTCATTCGAGCCGGTAAAAAACGGCAAGCCTGTTGCCAACCGCGTTGAAGGCGGTAAGCGCCCGCGCTCGTCTATGGCGCCGACTATTGTGTTGAAAAACGGCCGGCCCTATATGACGGTCGGTTCGCCCGGCGGCAGCCGCATCATCGGCTATGTGGCCAAAACGCTGGTGGCGCATATCGATTGGGGCATGGACATCCAGCAAGCCATTTCCCTGCCCAATATGCTCAACCGCTTCGGCACGTACGAGCTGGAACAAAACACCACAGCGGCCAAACAGGCCGAAGCTTTGCAGAAAATCGGCTACAAAACCGAAGTGCGAGATCTGAATTCCGGCGTGCAAGGCATCGTGATTACCGATAAAGGCTTAATCGGCGGCGCCGACCCGCGCAGGGAAGGCAAAGTGATGGGCGACTGACGGGCTGTCGATCGGCGGTGAATGATAAAGAATGCCTGTCTGAAAACTTTTTCAGACAGGCATTTGTATGTGGGCAGTATAGAATAGTGAATCAACTTGAAAACAGTAAACTCGTCATATTCGGGCTTGACCCGAGTATGACGAAAGCGCTGTTTTTTAGTTTGTTTGCTATATCAAACCACCGCGTTCAAATAATTCAAGCCCAAAACCTGCTTTTCCGGATCCACTTCCGTCACGGCCAGCTTCACCGTGGTTTTCGGCGGAATTTCCAGCGGAATGCCGGTGGCGCGGGCGGCCATCGGCAGGCCGCAGAGGCGCACCAGCTCTTCTTTCAACACCAAGCCGTTGATTTCCCGGATGCCTTCCTGCGCGAGGTACACCATAGACCAATAAGCTTCCATTTCGCGCTGGAAATCATGGTAAACCGTGTAAGTCGATTCAAAATCGCGCATGGCGGCAAACAACATATTGTCGCCCCGCGCAAAACGCGGCTCTGCATCCGCTTCAATCAGGCTGATAAGCTGCTTTTGGTTGATATAGTCGGCGGCGCGGCGCAGCGGCGAAGTGAACCAGCCGTAGTGCTGCACGCCCATACCGATGTGCGGCTCCGATTGCGTGCTCATGCGCACTTTGCCGGCGGGCTGCACGCGGAACAGGGCGGGCACTTCGTTTTCATGCAGCATTTGCGCCCAAGTGCTGTTGGCCAGAATCATCATTTCCGACACCAGCGTGTCGATCGGCGAGCCGCGCTCGCGCACGGTGATTTCCACTTTGCCCGCTTCGCCGAAACCGATGCCGTAATCATATTGCGGCGCCGCTTCGGCATCGTATTTGCCGCGCTGCTTCTGCAATTCCACCGCCAGCCTGTAAAACCAGATTAAGGCTTTGTGGTGGGCAAACATGGCTTCGCCTTCGGCATCCAGCCCGCTTTGGCTGTTGAAGTGCGGCTCGATGGCGCCGATGCGCAGGTTTTCGGCAATCTGCACACGTTCGATTTTGGTTTGCGGGTTGCTCACATTAAACGCTTCGTCCACATCAAAATAGATGCTCACCGCAGGGCGCGCCGCACCGGTGTCGAGGCTGAAGGCGGCGATCCAGTTTTCCGGCAGCATGGTGATTTTGCCTTCGGGAAAATAGGCGGTGCTTTGGCGCTGGAAAATGATTTTTTCAATGTCGCTGCCCGGCGCCACCGCCAATGCGGGCGCGGCGATATGGATGCCGATGCGCTTGATGCCGCCGCCGATATCCTGCACGGATAAAGCGTCGTCCACCTCGGTGGTGCTTTCGTCGTCAATCGAAAAGGCTTCAATGCCTTCGGCCAGCGGCAAATCGCCCAGCTGCGGAATATCGACGGCGGGAAAACCGGTGCCCTGAGGATAGTTTTTCAGCTCGAAACCTTCGCGCATAAATTGTGCCAACGAGGTAACGCCGCCGGTTTTTTTGGCCAGCTCGTAAGGCGAAAGCTTCATGGCGGCGGCGGCTTTGGTGAAAGCTTTGTAAGTGAGCGATTGTTTGTCGGGCGCGTGGAGTATGGTTTTCAGGTCGGCGCCGATTTCTGCGGGCAGGCTGCCCTGCTGTAAAGCTTGTGACCAAGCTTCCATTTGCGCATCCTGCTGCTTTTTGCGCTCGATGGCCGCCAGCGCCTGCTTGAGCGTTTCTTCCGGCGCGGCTTTAAACACGCCTTTGCTTTTTTTATAGAAATAGGCGGGCGCGGCATAAAGTGCAATCAAAGTAGCCGCCAGCTCGGTTTTGGTGGGCGCGTGGCCGTAATATTCTTCGGCAATCTGGGCTGCGCTGAATTCTTCTTCGCCGCACACTTCCCATAATAAATCAGTATCGATCTGCGCCGCTTCGGCTTCGGCGGTTTCGAGAAAGCTTGCCGGCGGCGTGTCGAATTCGGCAAACACATTGGCGGCTTTCACTTTGACACGCTTGCCGTGCTGTGTTTCCACCTGATAATGGCCTTCGGTTTTCTGGATCACGGAAGCGACCTTAAATTGGCCGCTTTCTTCGTAGAATATATTCATGTTGGTGTCATTTATTGATTAAGGGCGTGATTTTAACATAATGCCTGTCTGAAAAGTTTCAGACAGGCATTCTAAAATATCTTCAAAGAATCTTTTTCTTACATAATAATATAAAGGTAAAGATTTTCAGACGGCCAAAAATATCGATATTGACAAGGAGAAATACCATGCAGTTTGCCGGAAAAACATTTTGTCGGGCGGTATTGCTGCTGTCTGCCGCCGCAGCCACAGCTTGTTCCCCGCAGCCGCGCAACGCGATACCTATCGAAAAAATCGGCGCATTGCCGCCGGTGTACGATGCGCCCGATATTATCGGCACATTAGGGGGCAGGAAAGTGAGGATGGTGGATTATACGGTACAGGACGTGATGTACACCGATACAAACTGAACTGCACCCCAAAAGTTGGACACCCCTCCAACTAAAAAGGTGCAGTTTTCTTATGTCCAAATATACACCAGACTTCAAATACCGAGCCGTACTCCATTATCACCAAGTGCACAGCCAACAGCGCACCGCAGAACACTTCAACAAGCCGCAGAGCGAACGGTAAAATGGTAACGCAAATGCCGGATAACGCATTCGGCCGTCTGAAAGGAGCAACACCGCTGCTGCATTCCGACCAAGGCGTACTGTATCGGACAAGTGCTTATCGGGCGAAATTGGCTGAGAACGGGATTGTGCAAAGTATGTCGCGCAAAGGCAACTGCCGGGACAATGCGCCGATGGAGAGTTTCTTCGGTACATTGAAAACGGAAAGCTTCTACGAAGAAGGTGCGTTATCGGTGGCCGAGCTGACAACGGTGATCAATGATTACATACATTATTACAATCATGAACGCATTAGTTTAAACTTAAAAAAGCTGAGCCCTGTGGCCTACAGGACTCAGCTTGAAGAGGCTGTTTGAGAAATATTCTTAACTTGTCCAAGGATTGGGGGACAGTTCATTGGCTACGACTCTTAAAGAAAACGTTATCCAATCCCGACAGGCGGAACGTGACTTGGCATTGGCTGCAGAGCAGCGGGCGATGGAAATCGCTGCTTACGAGCAAAGTCAAAGTATGGGGCGCAGCATAGGATAATTATATAGTTAATCAACTTAACTTTTACTACGGCGTTGCCGTGCCTTGCCGTACTGTCTTCGGATTACTGCCTTATATTAAAAATGTGTTGATTAACCATAGTTTATGCCTGTCTGAAACTTTTTCAGACAGGCATTATCTTATAATGTTTAGCCAACCGAATCCCCACCAACCGAAAGCAATTTATGGACAAACCGTTTTTGTTTCTCACGTTCTGCGCGGCTGCGGCCGGTGCGCAGGCGTTTTCCGTTCAATCCGGCGAATGGCAATGGCCGCACACGATTTCCTGGCACGACAAAACCAGCAACAGCACCGACAGTGTAAAAGGCAGCGAAAGCATCTGCATCAGCCAAAAAAGCAGCACCGATTACCCCAAAGCGCAGGCCGACAGCCTTGCGGCGGAAAACTGCAAAGTGAGCAATTTTCAAAGCCGGGGCAACAAGGCTTCGTTTAAAGCCGCGTGCGAAACCATGAGCTTTGATGCGGAATATGAAAAGCTGGGCGAAAACGAAATCCGGTTTACCCAAACCATTTACAGCCGCAAAGACAAAAGCTACACCGCTTCAGGCACCATGCGCCGCAAAGGCGGGCAAACCGCATCCTGCGCGGAATAAAGCGCCCGATTTGGTGAGTTTGCCATAAGCTGATATAGTCTGCCCTTTGTTTATCCACTTTGACCATGCCTGTCTGAAAACGAGCTACGCGGGTTGCCGCGAAGCTGAAAACAATCAGCAGCCGTCCTTCTTGATATGAACCGCAAAACCCTTGTAACTTATTCCCTCATCGGCCTTACCGCCTTTTTGGCGGCATGTTCCACCGGCAAGAAAGCCGGCGGCTATGTGCCCATCGGCAAAGGCGGCGCGCTGCCTACCGGCTCGCCGGCCGCACCCGGCACGATAGTGAACCCCGCAGGCAGCCCGGCCAGCTACCGCGCCGTGTCTTACCATGCGCTTCCGCATTGGAATACCCAGCATTTTGTGCGCAGCCTCGAGTCTTTCAAAAGCGGCTGCACCAAGCTGAAAGCCCGCATCGAATGGCAGAACGTGTGCGCCCAAGCCGAGCGCACTTCGCGCAACTACTTTTCCGCCAAGCACTTTTTCGAGCGCTATTTTACCGTGTGGGAAGTGAGCGAAAACGGCAATCTGGCAGGCACGATAACCGGCTATTACGAGCCGGTGCTGCACGGCGACAGCAAAGCCACCGGCAAAGCGCGTTTCCCGATTTACGGTATTCCCGGCGATTTTGTGTCGGTTGAGCTGCCCGCCAACCTGCGCGCATCAAAAGGCACGGTTCGCGTGAAACCCACCGGCGACAACAAAGGCGCCATCGCTGCCGACGGGCAATACACCGCCAACCTCAACGATTTCCCCATCAACGAGCGTAGCAAAAGCATCAAAGGCCGTTTTGTGAGCGGCAACCGCTTTATTCCTTATTACACCCGCGCCCAAATCAACGGCGGCGCGATCGACGGCAAAGCCCCCATCCTCGGTTATGCCGATGATCCGGTGGAACTTTTCTTTCTGCAAATCCAAGGTTCCGGCCGCCTGAAAACTCCGAAGGGCGACTACATCCGCCTCGGTTATGCCGATAAAAACGAGCATCCTTATGTGTCTATCGGCCGCTATATGGCCGACAAAGGCTATCTGCCCTTAGGCAAAACCACCATGCAGGGCATCAAAGCATGGATGCAGCAAAACCCCTCGCATCTGGCCGAAGTGCTCGGGCAAAACCCCAGCTATGTATTTTTCCGCAAGCTTGACGGCAAGGAAGACGAAGGTCCCATCGGTGCATTGGGCACGCCGCTGCACGGCGAATTTGCCGGAGCGGTTGACCGCCGCTACATTACCTTGGGCGCACCGATTTTCGTGGCCACCACCCATCCCGTAAGCAACCACGCGCTTAACCGTCTGATGATGGCGCAAGACACCGGCTCCGCCATCCGCGGCGCCGTGCGGGTGGACTATTTCTGGGGCTACGGCGATGAAGCCGGCCAAGTAGCGGGCAAGATGAAACACACAGGCTATGTGTGGCAGCTGCTGCCCAACGGCGTGCAGCCGCAATACCGCCCGTAGCCTTTGGATAAGCCAATATGCCTGTCTGAAAGTTTTCAGACAGGCATATTTTTTACCGAAAACGGGACTTGCTTTTTAATATATTGTCATCATGTTGAAAAGAATAAAATTTTATACAAACATGCGAGACAACTATGGCAACTGAAAAAAACTATTACGAGGTACTCGGCCTCAGCAAAGATGCCAGCACCGACGACATCAAAAAGGCCTACCGAAAACTGGTTCGCAAATATCATCCCGACGTGAGCAAAGACCCGGATGCCGACCAAAAAACCAGCGAAATCAATCTGGCCTACAATACCTTGAAAGACCCTGAAAAGCGCGCCGAATATGACGAAATGCTCGCCAACCCGTTCAAGCAGTATCAGCAGACAGGCGGCGGGCAGGGCTACGGCGGCTTTGAAGGGTTTGAAGGTTTCAATCCCGGCCAGGGCGGCTATCAATATTATAACTTCGACAGCAGCCACTTTGGTGACGGCCAGCCTTTCGGCAGCGGCGATTTCCGCTTCGACGACATATTCTCCGCTTTCGGCCAAGCCCGCCGTCACCGCGCATCACGCCCCGCCGGCCCGGTTCGGGGCGAAGACCAACATGCCGAGCTGAGCATCGACATCGCCGCCGCTTACGAAGGCAGCGAGCGCAGCCTGAGTATCGACATGCCCACGCTCACACCCGAAGGCGAAATGGCCTACGAGCGCAAAACCCTGCATGTAACAATCCCCAAAGGCATAGGCGAAGGCCAGCAAATCCGCCTGCGCGGGCAGGGTTTGCCCGGGTTCAACGGCGGCGGCAACGGCGATTTATACTTGAAAATCCGTTTCCGCGAATCGCAAAACCTATATGTGAAAGACCGCAAAGACGTTTACCGGCGCATCGACGTGATGCCGTGGACGGCGGCAACCGGCGGCCAAATGGAAGTCGCCACCCCCGCCGGCCGAGTGAATGTCAACGTACCGGCCAACAGCCGCAACGGCCAAAACCTGCGCCTCAAAGGCAAAGGCATTCCGGCCAAAGAAGCCGGCGACCTGTATCTGACCATCAACATCGTTCTGCCGCGTGCCGACAGCGAAGCCGACAAGGCAGTATGGCAAAATCTGGCGGAACACTACGGTGCGAAAGGATAAACCATGAACCACGAGCAAGACGTACAACTAAGTTTCAACGAAATCGTTCACGCCTGCGGCGATGATACCGACTGGGTAGTGCGCATCATAGAAGAAGAAATCATTTCCGTGAGCGGCAGCCCGCAACAGGCCAGCTTCAGCGGCTTCCAGCTTGCCCGCATCCGACGTGCCCGCCGCATCAGCCGCGATTTCGAAGCCAGCGCACCCGCCACCGCGCTGATTTTGGAATTGCTGGACGAACTGGAAAGCCTGCGCAAAAGTCAGACATCCGGCTTCTGATACAGCGAAGCCTTGCCAGTTTATTGGCTTTAGATGCTTATGCACACGAATGCCTGTCTGAAAAAGCGATTGCTTCATTAAGGGCATCATTTTCAGACAGGCATGTCTATATCGTCGCCAAGTGCCCTCGACCCCTGCCGCCTTGTATGAAATATTGGTTTTCACAGCTATAATAACCGCCGATTCCATAATTAAAGATTAAACCCTTAAAGACAAACCATGACACGCAAAATCCTCGTCACTTCCGCCCTGCCGTATGCCAACGGCAGCATCCACTTAGGCCACATGGTCGAACACATCCAAACCGACATCTGGGTGCGCTTTCAAAAACTGCGCGGCCACGAATGCTATTACTGCTGCGCCGACGACACTCACGGCACGCCCGTGATGCTGGCCGCCCAAAAACAAGGCATGAAGCCCGAAGACATGATTGCCAAAGTGCGCGAAGAGCATTTGGCCGACTTCACCGGCTTCCACATCGGCTACGACAACTATTACAGCACCCATTCGCCTGAAAACAAACAGCTTTCCGAACAAATCTACCTTGCCCTCAAAGCCAACGGCAAAATCGAAAGCCGCGTCATCGAGCAGCTGTTCGACTCCGAAAAAAACATGTTCCTGCCCGACCGTTTCGTGAAAGGCGAATGCCCGAAATGCCACGCCAAAGACCAATACGGCGACAACTGCGAATCGTGCGGCACCACCTATTCGCCCACCGAGCTGATCAACCCCTATTCCGCCGTATCCGGCGCCACTCCCGTGCTGAAAGAATCCGAACACTTCTTCTTCAAGCTGGGCGAGTGCGCCGACTACCTGAAAGAATGGACTTCGGGCAGCACCACACTTTCAGACGGCCGCATCCAGCCGCACCTGCAAGCCGAAGCCCTCAACAAAATGAACGAATGGCTGGGCGGCGGAGAAAACGGCGAAACCACCCTTTCCGATTGGGACATCAGCCGCGACGCACCTTATTTCGGCTTCGAAATCCCTGGCGCACCCGGCAAATATTTCTACGTTTGGCTCGACGCACCCGTCGGCTACATGGCCTCGTTCAAAAACCTGTGCGACCGCACCGGCCTGAATTACGACGAATATTTCCAAGCAGGCAGCCAAACCGAGATGTACCACTTCATCGGCAAAGACATTCTCTACTTCCACGCCCTGTTTTGGCCCGCCATGCTCAAATTCAGCGGCCACCGCGCCCCCACCGGCGTGTTCGCCCACGGCTTTTTAACCGTCGACGGCCAAAAAATGTCCAAATCGCGCGGCACCTTCATCACCGCCAAATCCTACCTCGACGGCGGCCTCAACCCCGAATGGATGCGCTACTACATCGCCGCCAAACTCAACAGCAAAATCGAAGACATCGACTTGAACCTGAACGACTTCATCGCCCGCGTCAACAGCGATTTAGTCGGCAAATACGTCAACATCGCCGCCCGCGCCTCCGGCTTTATCGCCAAACGTTTCGAAGGCCGTCTGAAAGGCGTTTCAGGCAGCGAATTGGTACAAAAACTCGCCGCCGAGCGCGACAACATCGCCGCCGATTTCGAACACCGCGAATACGCCAAAGCCCTGCGCGAAATCATGGCGCTGGCTGATGCCGTGAACGAATACGTCGATGCCAACAAACCGTGGGAATTGGCCAAACAAGAAGGCCAAGACGCGCGCCTGCACGAAGTGTGCAGCGAGCTGATCAACGCCTTCAAAATCCTCACCATCTACCTCGCGCCCGTGCTGCCCAAAGTCGCCGAGCGCGCCGCCGCCTTCCTCAATCTCGACGGCCTGCGCTGGGACGACGCCGCAACCGTGCTGCCCGAAGGCCACACCATCAACCAATACGAACATTTAATGCAACGAGTGGAGCAAAAACAAGTGGACGATTTAATCGAAGCCAACAAACAAAGCATTCAGACGGTCTCAACCGAAGCCGCCCCCGCCGAAAAATCTCCATACGCGCCCGTCGCCGAGCAAGCGAGCTTCGACGACTTCATGAAAATCGACATGCGCGTCGCCAAAGTACTGAACTGCGAAGCCGTCGAAGGCAGCACCAAACTGCTCAAATTCGACCTCGACTTCGGCTTTGAAAAACGCATCATCTTCTCCGGCATCGCTGCCAGCTACCCCAACCCTGCCGAACTCAACGGCCGCATGGTCATCGCCGTCGCCAATTTCGCCCCGCGCAAAATGGCCAAATTCGGCGTATCCGAAGGCATGATTCTTTCCGCCGCCACGGCAGACGGCAAATTGAAGCTGCTGGACGTGGATGCAGGTGCACAGCCGGGGGATAAGGTGGGTTAAGGCTCCTGCCCATATTTTTCCAAGTATGGCGGTAAGTGTCGTATAGAAGTCCGGCCGTAACCAATGCCTGTCTGAAAACTTTTCAGACAGGCATTGGCTGTTGTTTACCAAGGCTTGCGCCGTTGCTTCAATCAACGGGCAAGCTTTGCAATCATCAAGAGGTTACGCCTAAAATTTCTGCGTCGGCTTTAAATAATGCCGCCAACCGTTCCCAACATAATGCCTGTCTGAAACACCATGAACTTTCCATCCGACCCCGTTTGGCTTTTCGACCTCGACAACACCCTGCATCATGCCGATGCCGCTATTTTCGGCCTGATAAACTGCTATATGACCGATTATCTGGCGGAAAAATTAGCACTTCCCACCGAAAAAGCCTCGCACGTACGGCAAGATTATTGGCACCGCTACGGCGCCACTTTGGCAGGCCTGCAAAAACACCATCCCGAAATCGATGTGCACGAATTTCTCCAACGCAGCCACCCGCTGCCGCCATTGTTGGAAGCTTTGGTTCCCATGGAGTACACCGCCGCCACACTGGCAAAACTTAAAGGAAAGAAAGCCGTTTTTTCCAACGGCCCGTCTTTTTATGTGGCTGCACTTGTCGAAAAAATGGCGCTTGGCAGTTACTTCGAGGCTTTATTCGGTACCGACGATTTCGGCTTGTTATACAAACCCTCCGACCAAGCTTATTTAACCGTTTGTCGTTTATTGAAAGCCGATCCTTGCGGCTGTATTATGATTGACGACAGCGCAGAAAATCTGCTGGCGGCCAAAAAGCTGGGAATGACCACCCTCTGGTTCGGCCAAAAAAACCATGACCTACCGTTTGTTGATGCCGCCATATCCGATATGGATGCTTTAAGTGCGTGGGCTGTAAATCAAGGGCTGTGCAGCGAAGCTGTTTGATTGTTGGAGCACGGCCAAATCCGTTACAATCCCATCCTTTACCAATTTCGGGAAATTAAGGAATCATCATGCGTTATATCCATTGCCTGCTTTTAGCTCTGGCGCTCACAGGGTGTACTTGGGAAACTTATCAAACAGAAGACGGCCGCACTTCGCTGCGCCAGAAATATCCGAAAGGAACCCCTGTTTATTATGAGAGCGGCACCTATTCGCCTAATATGCGCAATAACGAATTCCGCCCCGAACAGCATGCCATCCAGCAGAGCAGCGGCACTGATCAAGAAGCGCGCGGTACACACTGGGAAAAGCCTGCCCGATACAATCAATAATGAAAGCCGCAAGGCTGGAAACCATCCTCCGATTCAGTAAATCATTATGAACGAAAATAATCTGCATATCGTTATCCTCGCGGCCGGCAAAGGCACGCGCATGTATTCCAAACAACCCAAAGTGCTGCATGAAATCGGCGGCCAGCCGATGGTGGAGCGTGTGATCGACACGGCAGCCGGCCTCAATCCGCAAAGCATTGCCGTCGTTATCGGCCATGGCAAAGACCAGGTTTTGGCGCGCGTTAAGCGTGATGTGGTGTGGGTGGAGCAAACCGAGCAATTGGGCACGGGGCATGCTGTGAAAGTGGCTTTGCCGCACCTGCCAGCCAACGGCAAAACATTAGTGCTGTACGGTGATGTGCCGCTGATTGATAAAACCACATTGGAAGCGCTGCTCAGCGCCGCCGGCGACGAAGTGGGCCTGTTAACCGATGTGCTCGACAATCCTACGGGCTATGGCCGCATCATCCGCGAAGGCGGCAAAGTGGTTGCCATCGTAGAAGAAAAAGATGCCGATGATGTGCAAAAAGCCGTGCAGGAAATCAACACGGGTATTTTGGTGCTGCCCAACCACAAGCTGGAAGGCTGGCTCAACGCCTTGCAGAGCAATAACGCCCAAGGCGAATACTACCTTACCGACTTAATCGGCCTGGCCAACCGCGACGGCATAGCCGTGCATCCCGTTCAAGTACGCGCGTCCCACTTGGCTGCCGGCGTCAACAACAAATTGCAGCTGGCCGAGCTGGAGCGCATTTTCCAAACCGAGCAAGCACAGGCTTTGCTGACCGCAGGCGTAACCCTTCGCGACCCGGCGCGCTTTGATTTGCGCGGGACGCTCACACACGGCCAAGACGTGGTGATTGATGCAAACGTGCTTATCGAGGGCGATGTAGAGCTGGGCGACAGTGTTGAAATCGGCGCGAACTGCGTTATCCGCAATGCCAAAATTGCCGCAGGTTCCAAAATTTCCCCGTTCTCGCATTTGGACGGTTGCGAAGTGGGCGAACATGCCAAAATCGGCCCGTTTTCCCGCTTGCGCCCCAATGCGAAATTGGGTGACGAAGTGCATATCGGCAATTTCGTCGAAGTGAAAAACACTGTAATGGGCAAAGGCAGCAAAGCCAACCATTTGACTTATCTGGGCGATGCCGAAATCGGCAGCCAAAGCAATGTCGGAGCAGGCACCATTACCTGCAATTACGATGGTGTCAACAAACATAAAACCTTTATCGGCGATGATGTATTTATCGGCTCAGGTTCGATGATTGTGGCTCCGGTAAGCATTGAAACCGGCGCCACTACCGGTGCCGGCAGCGTAATTACCAAAGACTGCCCCGAACACACGCTGGTGTTGGCGCGGGCGCGTCAAACCGTGATTGAAGGCTGGGTACGCCCCGTAAAAGAAAAGAAAGAACAATAAAGCCGCAGTTTTTCAGACAGGCATACCCCTTAACCATGCCTGTCTGAAACCATACACCCGAGCGTGTATCGGCCATGTTCGAATTTTAAGTAATCCACAGCAGCAAGCTTGCCAAAGCATGATTTAAATATAAGGATACAAAAATATGTGTGGTATTGTCGGCGCCATCCGCGCCAATCAAAACGTAGTAGATTTTCTGACCGACGGTTTAAAGCGCCTTGAATACCGCGGTTACGACTCTTCCGGCATTGCCGTGCAAACCGGTAGCGAAATTACCCGCGTGCGCCGCGTAGGCCGCGTCCAATTGATGGAAGACGCTGCCAAAGCCGAAGGCGTGAGCGGCCATATCGGTATCGGCCACACACGCTGGGCCACACACGGCGGCGTAACCGAGCCTAATGCCCACCCGCATATTTCTGGCGGCCTGATTGCCGTGGTGCACAACGGCATCATCGAAAACTTCGAAGAAGAGCGCAAACGCCTGCAGGATTTGGGCTACACTTTTGATTCCCAAACCGATACCGAAGTAATCGCCCACAGCGTTCACAATGAATACACCAAAAACGGCCACAATTTATTCGCCGCCGTTCAAGCCGCGTGCGCCCGTTTCCACGGTGCATATGCCATCGGCGTGATTGCCAACGACCAACCTGAGAACATGGTGGTTGCGCGTATGGGCTGCCCGCTTTTGGTGGCTTTCGGCGACAACGAAACCTTTATTGCTTCCGACGTATCCGCCGTAATTGCGTTTACCCGCAACATCGCCTATTTGGAAGACGGCGATATCGGCCTTTTAACTGCCCAAGGCATCAGCAAATTGCTCGACAAAAACGGCCAAGAAGCCCAACGCGAAGTGAAAGTATCCGAGCTTTCGCTGGCTTCTCTGGAGCTCGGGCCGTACAGCCATTTCATGCAAAAAGAAATCCACGAGCAGCCTAAAGCTGTATCCGACACGGCGGAAGTATTTTTGGACGGCGGTTTCGAGCCGGAAAACTTCGGCGACAAAGCGCGCGAAGTATTCGGCGATATCGACAGCATCAAAATCCTCGCCTGCGGCACATCTTACTATTCCGCATTAACCGCCAAATACTGGCTGGAAAGCATCGCCAAAGTGCCTACCGATGTGGAAATCGCCAGCGAATACCGCTACCGTGACGTTATCGCCAACCCGAAACAGCTGATTGTAACCATTTCCCAATCCGGCGAAACGCTCGACACAATGGAGGCTCTCAAATACGCGCAATCTTTAGGCCACAAACACAGCTTGTCGATTTGTAACGTGATGGAATCCGCCCTGCCGCGCGAAAGCGAGTTGGTGCTTTACACCCGTGCCGGTGCGGAAATCGGCGTAGCTTCCACCAAAGCATTTACAACCCAATTGGTTGTCTTGTTTGGCTTGGCCGTTACCTTGGGCAAAATGCGCGGCTTGGTCAACGAAGAGCAGGCTCACGATTATATCGAAGAGCTGCGCCAGCTGCCGGGCAGCATCCAGCATGTGTTGAATTTGGAGCCGCAAATCGCCGCTTGGGCGCAAAAATTCGCCCAGAAAAACAGCGCACTGTTCCTCGGCCGCGGCATCCATTATCCGATTGCCCTGGAAGGCGCTTTGAAGCTGAAAGAAATTACCTACATCCACGCAGAAGCTTATCCTGCCGGCGAATTGAAACACGGCCCGTTGGCTTTGGTAGATGAAAACATGCCGGTGGTGGTGATTGCGCCTAAAGACCAGTTGCTGGATAAAGTGAAAGCCAACATGCAGGAAGTGGGCGCGCGCGGCGGCGAATTGTTTGTATTCACCGATCTGGACAGCCATTTCGAAGAAAGCGAAGGCGTGCACATTATCCGCACACCGCGCCATGTCGGCGCCTTGTCGCCCATCGTACACACCGTGCCGGTGCAGCTTCTCTCTTACCATGCAGCATTGGCACGCGGTACCGATGTGGATAAGCCGCGTAACCTTGCAAAATCCGTAACCGTGGAGTAAATGCAGGTATAGTAAAAGCCGCATA
This sequence comes from Neisseria canis, assembly GCF_900636765.1. NCBI lineage: Bacteria > Pseudomonadati > Pseudomonadota > Betaproteobacteria > Neisseriales > Neisseriaceae > Neisseria > Neisseria canis. Next base: position 658,570 of record NZ_LR134313.1, on the reverse strand, counting down.
ATCATGCGGCTTTTTGTGTGTACTTTTGTGATCTTTATTGCTAATCAATGCCTGTCTGAAACCTTTTCAGACAGGCATTGATGTATTTCAGCCAAAGCAAGCGCTGGTGTTTGGGTTGTTCTTGATTAACCCGCCGCAGCCAAAGCCTGTTCCAAATCGGCCAGCAAATCGTCGATATGTTCGATGCCGACAGACAAGCGAACCATGTCTTCGCTCACGCCCGCTTGTGCCAATTCTTCGGCATTCAATTGGCGGTGGGTGGTGCTGGCGGGGTGGGTGGCCAAAGATTTGGCGTCGCCGATGTTGACCAAGCGGGTGAACAGTTGCAGCGCGTCGATAAACTTGCCGCCGGCTTCGATGCCGCCTTTGATGCCGAAGCTGAGCAGGCCGGAGGCTTTGCCGGCGAAGTCGCGCTCAATCAGGGCTTTGTAGGGGCTGTCGGCCAAGCCGGGATAGTTTACCCAATTCACCTGCGGGTGTTTTTGCAGAAATTCGGCCACTTTCAGCGCGTTGTCGCTGTGCCGTTCCATGCGCAGGGCAAGGGTTTCGAGACCTTGCAGGATTAAAAATACGTTCATCGGGCTGATGGCGGCACCGGTGTTGCGCAGCGGCACGACGCGGGCGCGGGCAATGAATGCGGCGGGGCCGAAGTGTTCGCTGTAATTCACGCCGTGGTAAGACACGTCGGGCGTGGTCAACACTTTGAAGCGTTCGCCTTTGCTCCAGTCGAATTTGCCGCCGTCGATAATCGCGCCGCCGATGCTGGTGCCGTGGCCGCCTATGTATTTGGTGAGGGATTCCACCACGATGTCGGCTCCCAGCTCAATCGGGCGACACAAGGCGGGCGAAGCGACGGTGTTGTCCACTACTAAAGGCAAACCTTGCGCGTGTGCGGCTTCGGCGAAGGCGCGCAGGTCAACCACATTGATAGCGGGGTTGCCGATGCTTTCGCAGTAAACCAGTTTGGTGCGCGCATCGGTGTTGGCGGCGATTTCTTCGGGCTTGGCCGGGTCGATAAAGCGCACTTCGATGCCTTGTTTGGGCAGGGTGTGGGCAAACAGGTTAAACGTGCCGCCGTAGAGGGTTTTGGTGGCGATGATGTTGTCGCCCGCTTCGGCGATGGTTTGGATGGCGTAGGTAATCGCCGCCATGCCGCTGGCCACGCACAAGGCGGCGATACCGCCTTCAATGGCGGCCAAACGCTCTTCCAAAACGGCGGTGGTGGGGTTCATGATGCGGGTGTAGATATTGCCGGCCACGTTGAGGTTAAACAAATCGGCACCGTGTTGGGTGTTGTCAAACGCGTAGCTGGTGGTTTGATAAATCGGCACGGCTGCGGCTTTGGTGGTGGGTTCCGGCTTATAGCCGACGTGAATGGCTTGGGTTTCGAGTTTCATATTTGCTCCGTTGTGTTGTGCGAGTGCATAATAAAATTGCCATTGTACATGATTAGAGCGGCGCACCGCAGCTGATCCGGAAGGCTCGATAAAAGCGCAAGCCGAATCTGCGGGATTCAAGGCGCATTGAGCCGTTTTTACAATCTGCAACAATTTAGGTAAAAATAAAAAACAAGCTTACACAAAGCCTGTTTGCTTTAACATCAGGCTTGCTACAATTTTAGGCACCTGTATCAATATCAATGAAAAAGGCAATGAGCATATCTGCTCATAATCAAATCAACTCAAGAAAGGTTTCCCCATGAAACATCAATCTGCACGTTTGGCTGCCTTTGTGGCGGCAGCTTTGGGAGTATCGTTTTCTACCGCTGCAATCGCCGATGAAGTAACCGGTCCCTACATTCAAGGCGATATAGGCTTAGCCAATGTAAAAGTAGATGATGACGAGAAATTCAAAGTACGCGACACATTCAAAGACCTGAAAAACTCGTACAAAGATTCAGGCTTTATGCCCCGTGTGAGCGCCGGTTATGATTTCGGCGACGTGCGCGTGGCTGGTGATTACACCCACTATAAAAACATGAACGACAGCGCCCAAAAAGGCAACGAGCAGTTGGACGTTAAAGTGAAAGCCCAAGGCATGGGCGCATCTGTGATTTACGACGTGCCGCTACAATCCAACTTCCAACCCTATGTTGGCGCGCGCATATCAGCCAACCGGTTGAAATATGAATCGCATGGCGTTTCAGCCGGCACCCGCTCCCACACTTCCGAAAGCAAAACCAAAGTAGGCTACGGCGCCATGGCCGGTGTGGGCTACAAATTCAGCAACAATCTGGCCGCCGACGTGGGCTACCGCTATAACCGTTTGGATTCAGACCTGAAAGCGCATGAAGTATCTGCCGGTGTGCGCTACACATTCAACTGATTCAAAACCCTTTTTGGCTGACATAAAAAAAGCGTACTGCTTCGGCGGTACGCTTTTTTACATCATAGCCAATCAACTTAAGAAAAAGCACACACGTCATACTCGGGCTTGACCCGAGTATCCCCAAATTTACTGAAACTCGAGATACTCGGGTCAAGCCCGAGTATGACGGTACTATTATCCAAGGGATTTAACTATATGCCTGTCTGAAAACACGTTTTTCTTTTTCAGACAGGCATTTCCTCTTTATCTTCTAATCGGCATGCCAACCGCCGCCCAAAGCCTTATACAAACCGATCAGCATCCGCGCGCGTGCCAGTTGCGATTGAATCAGGTTTTCCCGCACCGCTTCTTCGTTCAGGCGTGCGGTGAGGGCGTTATCGAGCGTTTTCTGGCCGTATTTAAACAGTTTTTCGGCATTGCCCGCCTGTTTTGCCGCCTGTTTGTGCGCGGTAACGAGCAAGGTGTTTTGGCGGGTGAGTGCGCTGTGTGCCTGATATGCGCTGTCCACTTCGCCGAGGGCTTTGAGAATGTTTTGGTCGTATTGCAATAAGGCCGTCTGAAGCCGTGCATCGGCGGCGGCGATATTGGCTTTGATGCGTCCGTTGGTGAAAATCGGCACTTTGATGCCCGCTTTGATTAAGCTGCCCCAGCCTTTTAAATCGCTGTCGCTGTCGATACTGATGGTGCCTCTGCCCAAAAATTCGATGGTAAACCGCGGCAGCAAATCGGCTTTGGCGCTGGCGAGCTTGGCAGCGTAGGCGTTCACTTGCGCGGCATGGGCGCGGATGTCGGGGCGGCGCTCAAGCAAGCCTTGCGGGGTTTGGCCGCTCGGGGCGGCGGGTTGCGCGCTTAAGATGTTGACGCTGCTTTCGGGCAGGGCAAAGGTTTGCGGGGTTTGGCCGGTAAGCACGGCAATGCTGCGCACATGGGCGGCGTATTCCGATTCGATGGTGCTTTGTTTGGCGCGCAAGGCGGTGAGCTTGGCAGCGACTTCGTCCACTTCATAAGCGGTAACATGGCCTGCTTTGAAACGGCCTTGCACATATTTCGCCAGCCGCTCGACGGTGGCGATATTGCGGTTTACCGACTTCAAACGTGCTTGGGCAGCGCGGGCTTGCAGGTAATGTTCGGCAATTTCGCCACCGATCAGCACTTGCGTACCGTACACTTCTTCCTGCCTGCCGAGTGCGGCATAAGCGGCGGCATCGGCATCGCTGCGTTTCTGCCCGAAAATATCCGGCTCCCACGACGCGGAAAAGCCACCCGTAAGACTGTTGCCTTTCAACGTGAAACGCTCGCCCGCCAAATCGGCAGCCTGCGGAATCCTGCCCAACAAGGAGCGCGCTTCGTCGCTCAGCGGGTTGCTGATGCGGGCGTTGAGGCGCGATGCTTCCGCGCCCGCGCCAACCGTCGGGCCTTTGTCGGCATCGGCCAAGCGCTCAATGGCGCGCGCTTCGTTCAAACGGCTGCGGGCGATTTGGATATCGTGGTTTTGCTGCAAACCTTGTTCGATTAAGCGGCTGAGTACGGGATCGTTCCAATGCTGCCACCAGCGGCCGATTTCCGCGCTGCCGCGCGCCGCTTCTGCTTGGCTGAAGGCTTGCGGAATATTGATTTTGCTGTCGAGCGGCACAACGGTGCTTTTGCAGGCGGCGAGCATCAACGCCAACATCAGGCTGCTTGCAACAGGGTTCAAACGGGGTTTCATGGCTTTTCCTTATCTTTATTTTCAGACAGGCATGGAGGCCGTCTGAAAGCAAACTTTGTGAGTTTCGCTAAAACGTTTGTGCAGATTGTTTCGGTAATGCGGCTTGCACATATTTCTCCGCCTCGCGGATACTGAGTTTCGCCATACGGCTGCGATACCGTTCGATAAATGCCCGCACCCATTCGGGGTTGGTTTTACTGTAATCGCGCAACGCCCAGCCGATGGCTTTGTTGATGAAAAACTCTTTTTGCTCCAAATTGTTGCAGATAATTTGCTCCAGCAGCGCGGTGTCGGTTTTGTCTTTGCGCAAAAGCTGGTGGTCGATGGCGACGCGCCGCAGCCAGATATTGCCGCTGTTGCTCCAATCCAGCAGCACGGCATTGGTTTCGGGGTAAACCAAAGCGATGCCGCCGACAATGCGGTCGAGCACGTCCGCCGTATCCCACCACGATTTTTCGGTAATCAGCTTTTTCAGGTGCGGAATGTCTAGCGGCGTGAGCTTTTTCTGCATGGTTTTCAGATACTCAAGCGCACAGTATTGCAGCTCGCGGTGCGGATTAGCCCAACATTGTTCGACAAACCGCCAGTCAACTTCTGCTGCCGCCGCATTTTTAAACAACGGCTTGCAGATTTGAGCCAAACGCGGCTTGCTGATGCCGAGATAGTCGAAACGGTGCTTCATATAGGCTTTCATCGGCACGGCGCGTTCGGGGTCGGCTTCGCGGGTAAGGATAGCGAGCAGTTCTTCGTAATTCATTGTATGCACCTTTTTCAGACGGCCAACAATGCCATTCGAGCCTGCAAGTTATTCTTTAAGCTGCACAAAAGAAATGCCGTTGCCTTCCATCTGGCATCTCATCAGCCCTCCGGGCCGTGTTTGATATCGCACCAGCGCATTTTCATAATACACCACCATTGATAATGGAAACCAAGTTGTTGGTTTTAAACAGTTTCATGCTTTGCTCCTGTGTTGCAGTAACAGGGGATTTTATTATTTCAGTATTTTGTGCCGCGCTTCCATATCCAAATAACCAGTAAAACGGATACAGCCAGCAAACTCAATGCACCGAATGCCGATTTACATACTGTAAACACTGATGCAGTTGCGGCCTGTATGACAGATACTTGTGGATACTGGCGTAACAGTACGATTAATAATATGTTTTCAAGATAATCAAATAAACCCGCAATCAACGGTAATAAAGGCAGGGCTTTTCTCCATATCTTTGCTTTCCTCCCTGTTTTTAAGGATAAATACGCCAGCAGAACCGAATAAGTGGCGGCAAACAAAGCAGGGTAAAGCATATCAAGCGGGAGCTGTCGCCAAAGATAAAATTGCCTGCCTGAACTACCTAATTTGCTGAAAAATTGCTGTAAATATGCAGTATCGTAGCCCGAAACCATCATATCCGGTACTCTAAGGCCGTCTGAAAATACCTGTAATTGAGGCAGGGTAACGGTAAGCATAATCAGATATACTGTCATTGTTGCTGCAAATAGTAACCACCATACAGTTTTATTACAGAATATATTTGAAGCTGAACTCATCTTTATTTCTGTTCCTTTCAATTAAAATGTTGCAGGCGTTCCCGTCATTTTTTTCAAACAACAGAGATTACGCCTTCCAATGCCAATAACGCCTTTTTCCGCGCAAGGCCGCCGCCGTAGCCGGTTAAATCACCGTTGTTGCCAATCACGCGGTGGCACGGTATCAGGATGGAAATCTTATTCTGCCCGTTGGCCGCGGCTACGGCACGCACGGCCTGCGGTTTGCCGATGCGTTCCGCCTGTTGTTTGTAGCTGCGGGTTTCGCCGTAGGGAATGCTTTGCAGTTCTCGCCAAACTTGCCGCTGAAACGGCGTACCGACTGGATCAAGCGGCGTGGAGAAGTTTTTCAGACGGCCTTCAAAATACAGATTCAACTCTTGCTGTAAAGTTTGGCTGTGCGCCGTGTCGCGCCACACAAAATCCGCTTGAAATGCTTTTTGCACCGCCAAAAGTTCGCTCTCCAGCATTTTGCGCTCGGGAAACTCCAGCAGGCACAAGCCTTGTGTGCTGAATACGGCCAGCATCTGCCCCAACGGCGTGGCAGATACAGAGACCATCAGCTCGTTGCCGTGTTTGTTGTTGCGTTGTGCCAGCAAGTGCATGATGCGTTTCAGGCGGATGTACTGACCGAGCGACATGCCGACGTACCGTTCGAAATCTTTTTTCAGAGCCGCCAGTTCGTCTGGCGATTCAAACGGGTGGTCGCGGTAGGATTTGGGCGGATTTCCCCGTGCAGCCAGCCATGCAGCATAAGCCTGCCATCGTGCGGGAAGCTGTGTTTGCGGATCGGGCAAATGGCGGATATCCATTACGTTTCCTTTCTCTAAGACGGCCGTCTGAAAACCTCAGCCCTGTTGCTCCAGCATTTTTCTAAACCGCATCAACGCAAATACCAAAAACAGCAAGCCGGTCAAAGCCATTGCTAACAGTTGCGGCCACACGATGCTGAGGCCGGCATTGCGGAACAGCACGCTTTGGGCAAATTGAATAAACTGCGTGCTCGGCCAATATTCACTGATCCATTGCGCCGCTGCGGGCATATTGTTGCGCGGCGAGGCCACACCGGAAAACAGCAGCAGCACCATGTACAGCGGAATCATCAAGAGGCCGAACTGCGCCATGCTCGGCGCAATCGTGGCAAGCATCACCGCCAGCGCGGCAATCGAAAACAGATACACGGCCACGCCGAAGCCGTAGAGCATGATGGAGCCGTAAATCGGCACGCCGAGTATGCCCTTCACCACCATCCACATTGCCAATATCGACACCAGCAAAATCATCGCGCTGTTGGCCAGCACTTTGGCGAGCATGATTTCGGCGGCGTTCACCGGCATCACCAGCAGATGCTCGATGGTGCCGTGTTCGCGCTCGCGGATAACTGCCGCGCCCACCAAAATCAGCGCCAACACCAGCACCATATTGCCCAACTCCATCGGCGGCCCGTAATAGCTGCCTTCGGCATTGGCGTTGAAATGCGAACGGATTACCGGCTTCACGGGCAGCCATTTTTCCGCCGGCTGCTGCCGCGCAAACTCTGCCGTTTCGCGCTCCAGAATGCGGGTCAGATAAGCCGCGCCCAAACCTGCCTGCGACATGGCGGTGGCATCTACTTGCAACAACAACTCGGGGCTGCGCCCCATCAGCACATCGCGCTCGAAGTTCGGCGGAATCTCCAATGCAAAAATATACTCGCCCTTGTCCATGGCCTGATTTACCACCTCCGCTTCCACTTCCTGCGGCGGCTGGAAAAACGGCTCGCGCACGGCATCACGTAGGCGGTAGGAAAGCGCCGAACGGTCGCCGTCCACCACCGCCACGGCAGCGTTTTTCACGCCCGGGTCGATTTGGGCGGCGGAAAAAATCGTAACCGTAAACATAAACACAATCAGCACCATCAGCACCAAGTCGGAAAACAGGCTGCGGAGTTCTTTTTGTGCTAAGTAGAAAATGTTTTTAATGCTGCGCATGGGCTTATCTTGAGGCATGGTTTAATTTTTTTGGTTAAATATCCAGAGGATTGGATTTAACCATTTTAATAAAGGCTTTTTGCATCAGGCCTGCCCGTGTACTTTTATGATGAGGTTGGCTCATGGTAGCCAAGATCTCTGTTTGAAAAGATGTGCGAGGATATGCTTGTAACACAGTGTTTTTATTTTCAGTGTGGATTTTAAACAGCCTTTTACCTGTTACATCCAAAAAAGCACCTTGTCCTACATATATGGAAACATTATGAAAATCAGAAGGGCTTATCCATGGATTCAAATGTGCGCTGATGGCTTCATAAACAATATGCTGCAAGGATTTGTCGGCATCGTGTTTTTCCAAGAGCTGTGTTGCTTGCTCGGCACCGTAAACGGCAAAGCAACCGCATTGTGCGTGATGCACGTGTTGCGGAGCCAAACCTAAATCATGCAGCATAGAGGCAAGGTAGAGCTGTTCTAAATCGGTATGTACCTTGTCTGCCCTTGCAAGTAAAAATGCCCAGCAATAAGTACGGATGCAGTGTAGCTGCAATGTGGGAGAGTATAAGATTTCAAGATCTTGAAAAACATTACGGATAAGTCGACTGTCGGGGATGGTAATTTCATCGGCACGCTCCAGCAGCTTGTTACGATAACGGCGCTTTTCGCAAGCGAGTTTCCATTCCGACTGAATTATCATCAGCATCAGCTCAAATTTTTCACGCATGTTTAGAATGCCTGACGTTTGTTTTGCCCACTGATATTTTCCTATATTGCTCATTATTTTCCTCCTGACTTATTTTTTACAGCAGATTCGATTGTTTTCAGACAGGCATATCACACTACCTCAGCGGTTGCTTCGGAAAAGTCCGCCAGTGTCTGCAAAAATCGTTCGGGGCTTTCTTTTTGCGGCCAGTGTTTGTGTTCTTCAAAAATTTCCAGCTGTGCGTTGGGCATGATGGTTGCAGCGGCTTCGGCATCGGCAAGCGGGATAACCGGATCTTTATCGCCATGTACCAGCAGCACGGGGAAATCGATTTTCGGCAGCTCCGGCAGCAGGCGGCCTGTGGGTTTGCCGCCGTAGGTTTCGCTGAGCTGGAAAGATTGGAATGCTTTGCCGGCCTCTTCTTCCAGCGCAGCCGCGCGCACTTCGCCAACCAATTCTGCGCTGATTTTGCCGGCATCGCCGAATAGTGTGGCGGCAATCAGGCGGCGGGTCAGCAGGCGGCTGGCGCATAGGCGGTAGGCCGGCAGGTTCCAGCGCGAGCGGGCATACCAGCCGCCCAACCGCGGCCACGGCAGCTCGGTGCTGATACCCCACGGCGCCACCAACACCAGCCGCTTGAGCAGGTGGGGGTAGCGCAAAGCAAACTGCAAAGCCACGCTGCCGCCGAGCGACAGGCCGCATAAGTTGATACGCTGCAGGCCCAGCGTTTTCCAAAGAGTGTAGAGAAGCTCGGTGTAAAAATCCAGCGTGTAGTCGATATCGGGTTTGCTGCTTTGGCCGTAGCCGGGCAGGTCGGGGGCAACCAGATATTCGTTGCCCGGCCACTGCGTTATGATTTCGCGCCACGACAGCATCGCCGAATCCAAACCGCCGCCGTGCAGAAATACCCAGGCTTCTTCTTCGGGCCGGCCTGCGGTGTGGCAGGCGACCGAAAGGTCGTCAGACAGGGTTAAAGTATGTGTTTCGATAGTGTTCATAATGCATCTTTTCCAAAATATGAAGCGCGTTTATATTTTCAGCCAACCCGTATGGATTCAGTATCTCAATATTCGGGCCGGCTTATAGAATGGTTGTATAGCCTTTTCAGACAGGCATTCCCTTAAACCCAACGCCTTACCTTACGGCAATAGCTCAAATAATCCTCGCCGAATTTTTGCGCCAGCACGCGCTCTTCGTGGCGGATTTGAAAGCGGTTCATGCCGGCGACAAATAGCGGCAGCCCGAGCCAAGACAGGCCGTGTCCCAGCCACAGCGCCCAAGCCGCGAGCATCAGCAATAAGCCCAAATACATCGGGTTGCGGGTAAAACGGTAAACGCCGCTGCTCACCAAACGGGAGGCTTTGTCCAGATGAACCGGGTTCATCGTGGTTTGTGCCTGTCTGAAAGCCGCCACGCCCGCCGCGCCGACGGCCAAACCTACCGCTGCGGGCAGCAAGGCCCAAACTCCGGCAGACGGCCATTGCAAAGCCGCCACCGGCGCACCCGCCAGCAGCCGCATCAATACAGCGCAGGCGATAAATTGCAGCACCGGCGGGATTTTCAGGTTTTCCATATCGCCTCCTTTTGCCCGATACGTTCAGACAGGCATTATTTTTCCTGCTTCTTCAAAATCCAGCAGGCCGAGGTGAAATACACCACGTAAAACGCCAGCAGCACCAGCATTTCGCGGCCCAGGTCGTGCCCGCCCAAGCCTTTGGTGAAGCTGCCGATACTGATATTGAGATACCACGACGCGGGCATCAGCTTGCCCATCCAGTACGCCCCGCCTTCCATCGACGAGAGCGGATGCAGAAAGCCGGAATAGTTGAAGGTCGGGATCATAATCACAATCGCGGTGAGGCTGATGGCCGCCACTTGCGAGCGCACGATGGTCGAAGCCAGCAAGCCCAGCGCCGTGGACACAAACAGCAGAATCAGCGTGCCCGCCGTCAGCACCAGCAGCGAACCTTTCACCGGCACGCCGAAGCCGAACACCATCATCGCCGTGAGCACCACATAATTCACCATGCCCACCGCAATATACGGCAGCTGCTTGCCGAGCAGAAACTGCGGCACGGTGGCGGGCGAGGTGTAGAAATTGGAAATCGAACCGATTTCGCGTTCGCGCACCACCCCGACCACAGACATCATCGCCGGAATCAGCATCAGCACCAGCATCAACACGCCCGGCGCGATGGCGAAAATGCTTTCAAAATCCTGATTATACATAAACCGCTGCTCGATTTTGGCCGCGGGAGGCGGCAGCGTCAGCCCCGTTTCGCGCGCCAAATCCTGCCCGTACAGCGCAAAAATGCCGCCGATATAGCCTTGGATGTTGCTGGCGTTGAACGGCATCGCGCCGTCGACATAAAACGCCGCTTCCGGCCGCCTGCCCGCCAGCATATCGCGCCCGAAACCTTCGGGAATCTCAATCACCAAACGCGTTTTCGCCGACTGCAAGGCGGTGTCGATATCGCTTGGCGACGAGAGCGGCGGCTGTTGCTGAAAATAGCGCGAACCGGAAAAATATTCGGTAAGGCGGCGGCTTTCCGTGGTTTGGTCGCGGTCGAGCACGGTAAACGTGAGGTCTTTCACGTCGAACGACACACTCCACGACAAAGCCACCATCAAAATCACCGGCCCCGCTAAGGCGAAAAACAGCCGCACCTTGTCGCGCAGCAATTCTTTGGTTTCACGTAAAGCAAACGTGCGCACGCTTGCCAGCCAGTATTTCAAGGTGTCGGTCGGCGGTGTGTTTTCAGACGGCCTGTTGCCTGTTTGCGCATCCGAATCCTGATTTTCCTGCGCGCTCTTTGCTGCAACTTGAGCCACACTTTCGGTTTCAGACGGCCTGTCTGAAACATCGGCGGCTTGTTCCCTTTCTGTAATCTTGCCGGTTTCCAAACACGGTTCGTCTGGGGTGGAAGAAACTGAGGCTTCCGGTGCAATAACCGTTTGCTTCTCTTCCGCTTGCGAGGAAGCAAGGCTGCTGTCGGAACGGACATTTTCAGACGGCCTTATCCCTGCCTGCACGTCCAAATCCTGATCCGACCGAACAATCCTCGCCGCCAGTCGGGCCACGCTTTCGGTTTCAGACGGCCTCTCCGAATCGGCAGTTTGTTGCGGCGGCACGGCGGCATTATTTGTTTGCGCGTTTGCTTGCGCGGAAGTCGCCGTTTCAGACGGCCTTTCAGACAGGCTTTCGCGCATCTCGTCATCCAACAGATAGCGCACAAACGCTTCTTCCAAATTCTGCACACGGTATTGCGCCACCAGTTCGGCGGGGGTGCCCACCGCCAGCACGCGGCCTTTGTGCATGAAGGAAATGCGGTCGCAGCGTTCGGCCTCGTTCATGAAGTGGGTCGACACAAATATGGTGATTTTGTCTTCGCGCGAGAGTTTGAGCAGATGCCGCCAAAACATGTCGCGGGCGGCGGGATCGACGCCGGAGGTCGGTTCGTCGAGAATCAGCACTTCGGGTTTGTGCAGGCAGGCCGCCGCCAGTTGCAGCCGTTGGCGGATGCCCAAAGGCAGCGAGGCGGGTTTGGCAGCGGCGGCATCGCTGAGGTCGAACTGAACCAGCGCATCGGCCACCGCCTGTTCGCCGGCCGCGCCCATTTGGTAGAGGCGGGCATGCAGCATCAAGTTGTCGCGTACGCTCAGTTCTTCATACAGCGAAAACGCCTGCGACATATAGCCCACACGCATCCGCGTTTGGATATTGCCCGCTTCAATCGGCCGCCCCAACAATTCGGCCTTGCCTTCGCTGGCTTCCAGCAGGCCGGTAAGCATTTTCATGGTGGTGGATTTGCCGCAGCCGTTAGAGCCGAGAAAGCCGAAGATTTCGCCTTTCTGAATCGTAAAACTCACATGATCCACCGCGGTAAAACTGCCGAACCGTTTGGTTAAACCGTGTGCTTCGATTGCCGGAGGAGAAGCGGGATCGGGCGCAAACGGCACCATCTCCAACCCACCCAAGCCTTGCTGTTTTTCAGACGGCAGCATCTGCACATAGGCGGCTTCCAGTGTGGCCGCACCGCTGTCACGCATCACCTCGCGGGTGGGCTTGTTGACCAGCAGTTTGCCGTCGTCCATCGCCAGCAGATGGCCGAAACGTTCCGCCTCTTCGATGTAGGCGGTGGCCACGATTACCGTCATGCCCGCACTTTCGGCCTGCAATTCGTCCACCAACGCCCAAAACTGGCGGCGCGACAGCGGGTCGACACCGGTGGTCGGCTCGTCGAGAATCAGCAGATCGGGCGAATGCACCAATGCGCAGCATAAACTCAGCTTCTGCTTCATCCCGCCCGAGAGCTTGCCCGCCGCGCGGTCGGGAAACGGTGCCAAACCGGTGGCTGCGAGCAGACGGCTGATGCGCGCTTTGCGTTCGGCGGCATTCAGGCCGAACAGCCGCGCATGGAAGTCGACGTTTTCATACACGCTCAAAGTGGGATACAGATTGCGCCCCAAACCCTGCGGCATAAAGGCAATACGGTGCGACAACGCCTGCCGCGCCGCTTTGGCGGCCATGTCGTACCCGAACACCTCCACCGTGCCGCTCTGAATGATTTTAACGCCGGCAATCAGCGACAACAGCGTCGATTTGCCCACTCCGTCGGGACCGATTAAGCCCACAGTTACCCCGCGCGGGATGGTCAGCGACACATCGTCCAGCGCCGTTACGGTTTTGCCGTAGCGGTGGGAAACGGAGCGGAGGGAGACGGCGGGGTTGTTTATCATGGGTTACTCTGTTTTCAGACAGGTATTGTGGGTTTCAGACGGCCTCGGAGGTTAGGTCGGACTCAGGAATCCGACCTACACCCATCAAACAAATTAGCCATTTCTTCTATGGTACAGGTCAAATCCTGTCCGCTTTGTGCGGCAACAATCAATCCTTCCCCAATCATAAACAACATATCGGCTTTTTTGTCCGACTCAGGCACGCCGCAGTTTTGCAAACGTTGACGCAGAATCTGCCTGACTTCGGACTTATGTTGGCTTGATTTTTGATGCGGCATGCTCGCCTTATCGGAATACTCGGCACATGCGTTGATAAACATGCAGCCGTGAAAATCGGCAGATTGTGTCCAATTGATAATGAAATCGAGATAAGCATAAGCCGTTTGCTGCTCCGTATAACACGCTAGTGCGTCGATCATATTTTGGATAAATTGCTCGTGCCGGTATTGCAAAACTGCTTCAATCAGACCTTCTTTGCTGCCGAAATGCGCATAAAGTGTCCGTTTGGTCGTATTGGCCTGCGCTGCCAACAACTCTACACCGCAGGCATGAAAGCCTCGACGATAAAACGTTTGATAAGCAGTTTCTAAGATTTTCTGACGGATATCCATGTGAACCCTTGTTCCGATATACCGAACGGTATATCATTAGTACACCAGTCGGTATATTTAAATTTTAATTGATACGGAGAATCATATGGTCGATAAACCACGCTTTCAAGCAACAGAAAACTGCCCGCCCCGCTTGCCTTGGAAAACCATTGGGTTTGCTTGGCTTGGCGCCGTCTTGGCCACAGCAGCCTTCGCGGGTTTGGGAAACACTCTGGTGTTGCCTTTGGTGTTAGGTTCTTTCGGAGCAAGTTGTTTATTGGTATTTGCCTACCCGCAAAGCCCGTTTGCACAGCCTCGAAATGTAATAGGCGGGCATTTTGTCGCCACCTTGACGGGTTTGATACTTATGGGCATTTTCGGTTCCGGCTGGTGGAGTATGGCGCTTGCGGTCGGAACAGCTATTGCCTTGATGCTTATTTTACGCGTTCCGCATCCTCCTGCCGGTTCAAATCCATTGATTGTTATGTTGGGTGGGGTAGGCTGGGATTTTTTATTGACACCTACATTGTTAGGTTCCCTGATTTTGGTAGCGGTTGCTTTGTTCTATAACAATTGGGGTGAAGGTAGACGCTATCCGACTTATTGGTTTTAGTTTTCACAGCTTGGTTTTAATGATGCCTGTCTGAAAAGTATTTTCATACAGGCATGGTTTTTCAGACGGCCTTTCAGCCAGCCTGTTTAAACTTAGGCCGTCTGAAAAACAAAGTTCGCTCTTTCCACAGCACCCATGCAGTCAACAACAGCAGAATGCCTGTCTGAATCACTTTGCTGTCGGGGTGGGTTTGGAATATCTCGTTGCCGAGATTGGCGGCCAAATGGAACAGCAGTGCCACCACAATGCTGCGCCCGCTTTTCAGATACAGCCAGTTCATCAGCAGCACAAACGCCACCATACTGGCGACAAAATTGGCGGTGTAAAGCCAGCCTTGTGCCACCAGTTCGCTGTGGTAATAGCCTTTCACCAAACCCAGCGGCACATGCCACAGCGCCCAGTACACGGTAAAAACCAGCGACGCGGCAAACAGGCTGAAGCGCGACAGCAGCGCGTCCGTGCCGTAGGAGTGCCACGCCAGCTCTTCCAGCACCGCTCCGAGCACCAAAGCCAGCCACGGCGAAATCAGCGCCGAAGTAAACGACGGGCTGCCTGAAATGTGAAACTGCTCGGCGGGATAGCCGAACAACAGCGACACGCCCTGCGCCAACACCAGCGACAGCGGCGGCAACAGCACCGCCGCCAGCAAATACCGTTTGGGCGCGCCGGAAAAACGCAAACGCGACAAGGCATCTGCCCGCAGAGAAGGCTGACGCCACAACAAACCTGCCGCCAAACACACCGGTGCGAACAAACCCGCCAACAGCAAGGCCGTGAGCAGACCATTGTGCCCTCCGTCGGGCATATGGCTGCGATAAGCCGCTGCAAACCACAACGCCCACGGCAGCAGCAGCGACCATGTGAAGAAAAACACGGGCCGGTAAACTGCGCGATTGAAAGTGTGTTGGGTCGAGGTCATCGGCATCTTCCTATTATTCAGACAGGCACTTTAATTTTTTACCAATCCGTAGTTTGGGTTTAAGTGAATTACCCGTAAACCAAATAAACCAACAAACGATAAATATCCCTATTGCTATTTTTGATTATTTTTTCATGATGCTTCAATAGGTTGTTTTATGTGTAGTTAACTCGGTTTATTCTTACCCGCGTCACGCAAAAGCTTTTGAAAATTCGGGCATTCCAGATGTGAGGGGGCGGGGCAATCTGCCACATGCAGTATGGCTTGTTGCAGCTTTTGCAAATGGCAGATTTGTTGTCCTAGCGCATCAGCTTTGGCACGCAATTTATCACGGGGAATCTGTAAACAACCTTCATTGAACATTTCACTGAACATATCAGCGATGTCTGTTAATGAAAAACCGGCAGCCTTACCGAGCGCAATAAGGGAGAGTTTCAGCAATACAGATTCTTCAAATTGCCTCCGTAAGCCGTGACGGGCAACAGATTGAATCAACCCCAATTCTTCATAATAGCGTAACGTAGATGGCGGAACGCCTGCTTGCGTCGATACTTTGCTAATATCCAGCATCTTCATATGGCACTTGACCTCAAGTCAGCTTGAATCATTATCATGTCCGTGGTTCTATCTAAACAAATCACAAAATAGAAGCTCTTAATTTTTGATAGGAAAGGACAATATTTATGAATCAAATAATTTATATCATTGCACTTGGCCTGTTAGCCACCACCTTTATGGATATTTGGGCTTTTGTGCAAAAACATTTGTTTGGCATTATGCCTTTGGATTACCGATTGTTGGGACGTTGGCTGTTAAGTATACGGCAAGGGCGGTTTTATCATCACACAATTATGCAAACGCAACCGCTTGCAGGTGAGCGCATCGTTGGCTGGGTGATGCATTATCTTATCGGTGTGATTTTTGCAGCTATATTGCTCCATTTCAGCCATCCGCCTGCGTTATTACCATCCTTGCTGATGGGATGGATAACAGTGTTCATACCTTTTTTCCTGATGCAGCCTGCTTTCGGTTTCGGCATTGCGGGGGCAAAAACACCTAAGCCGAATATCGTGCGCCGCAATAGTCTGCTTGCACATACATCTTTCGGCATCGGCCTATATTTAGGAGGATGGTTGTTATCAAATTATTTTTACATCTAAACAACGAGCATTCAGGCTGTTTCCAAACTTACTTGCGAGCTTATGTGAAACACGCTCACACGCATATTGGAATGAAATACCGCATAACGAACTTGAAGAAGACACAACCAACGATTGAGGTTTTCAGACAGGCATCGTTTTTCAGACGGCCTCATCCGAATAATCGCAAATCCGCGCCGCATCATGCCCGCCGTATGATTCACACATGCAAGCCAAAATGGCGGGCAGCGGCGCCCGTCCTACGCATGGTTATTTTCAGACAGGCATCACTTCGTCTTGCCGACCAACAAAAATCGCCTCTGAAGACAATATGCACTTTATTGCCGTCCGGATCGCGCAAATAAGCACCGTAGTAGCCTTTACCGTAATGAGGCCGCTCACCCGGCGCGCCTTCATCGGTTCCTCCGGCATTTAAGCCTGCGGTGTATGCGACATCCACTAATGCTGCACTAGATGCAAGAAAAGCCACCATACTTCCATTTCCTGCTGTAGCAGGCAGACGGTTAAAGGTTTCGTGTACATAAAAAATCGGCAGCATTTGACCCGGTAATCCGTAACATGCAGCATCAGGGCCACCGTCCGGTTTTTCATGCCTACGTCGCATGCCTAGTGGCAGCAATAGAGCGTCGTAAAACGCCGCCGAGCGTGAGAGATTATTGGTACCGACAGTAATATGGCTGAACATATAGACTCCCAATATCGTTACAGGTAAGTATGCCACTCTACCAATATCCGCATTCACAAATGTCTACAGATTTGCTTTTCTGATGGCCTCCAGAAAAAATGCCGATAGGTATGATAAAAAACAATGTGTTAGATTATCCGTAATTGCTTTTGTTCCTTTTTCACCCTGTCAACGGAAAGGAGCATGCCATGCGCCGTATGCATATCGGTTCTATCATTATCTTAATCTGCGGCCTGTCTGCCGTTATCCCCGGCCTGATGGTGCTGTTCGGCTTGGGCGGTTGGGTGCATGATTTGCTTGACCAACCCATTGGTGCAATCGCTCTGCTGGTTATCGGCGGCTCATGTGTGCTGGCGGCATTCTTTCCGCTGGTAGCCACTTACCTTACCCGCAAAGAACAGGGCAAGCCGCCTTTTGAAGACGACGAAGCCGAAGAGTAAGTTTCCAACAGGCATTTTTCAGACGGCATCATTCAATCATGCAGCAAAACTCAGGGCGGGCATTCTTGCCCGCCCTGCACATGAAAGCCTATCTAATCAAATATCTACCGGCTGCCAATCGGCGCGGCCTTTAAGCGGCGGCAGGTATGCCAACCCCATTTGGCACTGCTGCCACAATCTTTCGGGGATGCGGTAGCGGTCGGCTTTATCGGGATCGAGTTCGCTCACGATTTCGGCTTCGCGGCCGTTTTCAATCAGTTCGGCCAAATCGGGATTGAGCAAAACGGTTTTACCCAATGCGATAAATTCCGCCCAGCCGGTTTGGTAGGCCGCCAAAATCTGCTCGGCGGTAAACAGGTTGCCTACGCCGATCAGGGGCAGTTTGCCGCCGATGCGTTGGTGTATCTGCTCGATGCGCGTCAAATTTGTATCAGCACCGCGGCGGGCTTTTTTGTAGAAATCCCAAAGCGAAACGTGCAGATATTGCAGCGGTTTTTGCACCAACGCATCAATCAGCGCGAAAGTATCCTGCATGGTCAGGCCGTTGTCGCCCCCTTCTTCGGGTGAAAAACGGTAGCCGACGATAAAATCGGGACGGTTGTGTTTGCGGCGCACGGCATCGACGGCTTCGACGACGGCCAGCGGGAAGCGCAGGCGGTTTGCCAAGCTGCCGCCCCATTCGTCTGAACGGCGGTTGCTTTGGGCGGAAACGAACTGCTGAATCAGATAGCCGTTTGCTCCGTGGATTTCCACACCGTCGAAGCCTGCTTCGAGTGCCAACTCGGCGGCGCGGGCAAAGGCATCGATCAGGGCGCGGATTTCCGGTTCGGTGAGCGCGCGCGAACCGCTGGCTTCGTCATCCGACGGTGCTATTTTGTCGGCACCGTTCAGTAAATCGGCAGAGGCTTGAATACCGCCGTGATGAAGCTGCAAAACCGCTTTCGCGCCTTGTTCGTGTGCAATCTGCGCCACTTCTTTCAAGCTCGGCAAATGTTCGGTGCCGACGGCTTCAGGCTGTCCGGCAAAGGCTTTGCCTTCGGGCGACACCAGCGTGGCGGCGGAAATAAACAGGCCGAAACCTTTGAAGCGGTTGCTCAAAAACAGGCGTTCCTCCGGGCTGATGTTGCCGTCGGGCAGAGAAGCCCAATGCGTCATCGGCGCAACGGCCAAGCGGTTTTTAATGACCGTGCCGTTGTTGAGGGTGTAAGGTTGGAAAAGCGGGGTGTATTTGGGGTTCATTGTGTATCACTTTCTTGTCGTTCAAACGGGTATACGATTTCAGACGGCCTTTCCGCAAAACCAATGTTTTGGGGTTTAGGCAGAACCTGTAATTACTTCATATATTTGGCAAAAAAATCCAATACGGTTTTCGGCTCGCGGCCGAACCGGTTGCAACCTTCGCAGAAGCGTTTGGCGGTGCCTTTGAGTGCGGGTGCACCGTTTTCAGACGGCATAGCCAATCGGCCGGCACATTTGAACAGCCTCCATGCAAGCGATACGATTATGCCGAAAATCGGCAAAATGTCCATCAAATCCTACCGCTTGCAAAACAAAAAGCCGTCTGAAAAACCTTTAATAAAGATTTTCAGACGGCCTTTTGCAACCGCCCGCCATTCCCCATACATTTCTTAACAAAAATTGCTATAATAAACACCACTCTATAGAGTCATTTAAAATAAGAACGAGACAGGGCGGCAGGCCGCAGACAGTACAAGTAGTACGTACGGCAAGGCGCAGCCAACGCCGTATCGTTCTTATTTTAAATGACTCTACATTTTCACGATTCAAAATCCCCAACACAGGCCAATCCATGAACAAACAGCAACTTGCCGCCAAAATCTGGCAGTCGGCAAACAAAATGCGCTCCAAAATCGAAGCGAACGAATACAAAGACTACATTCTCGGTTTTATCTTCTACAAATTCCTGTGCGACAAGCTGGAAAAATTCGTCATCAGCCAAGGGCTGCCCAAAGCCGACTTTGCCGCTGAACTCACCGAAGACGGCGAATTTACCGATTTCATCAAAGAAAACATCGGCTATTTCATTGCCCACGAGCATCTGTTTTCCACTTGGCTTGAACAAGGTTCGGATTTCAATATTGCCAACGTCCGCACTGCCATGAGCGCGTTCGGGCGTAACATCCATCCCCAATACACCGCCGTATTCGACGGTATTTTCAAAACCCTGGAATCGGGTCTGAGTAAGTTGGGCGATACCGCCGCGAGCCAAACCACCGCCGTCAAAGACCTGTTCGAGCTGATTAAAGACATTCCTATGGACGGCAGACAGGGTTACGACGTGTTGGGTTTTATCTACGAATACCTGATCGGCATGTTCGCCGCCAATGCCGGCAAAAAAGCGGGCGAGTTTTACACCCCGCACGAAGTATCGCTGCTGATGTCGGAAATCGTTGCCGACCACTTGAAAGACCGCGAGGAAATCAGCATTTACGACCCCACCAGCGGCTCGGGCTCGTTGCTCATCAACATCGGCCACAGCGTTGCCAAGCACTTAAAAAGCCCCGACAGCATCAAATATTACGCCCAAGAACTCAAAGAAAACACCTACAACCTCACCCGCATGAATTTGGTGATGCGCGGCATTTCTCAAGACAAAATCTTCGTGCGCAACGCCGACACCCTGGAAGACGACTGGCCGCTCGAAGGCGAGCCGCTCTATCTCGACGCCGTCGTTTCCAACCCGCCGTATTCCCAACCGTGGAACCCCAAAGACAAAGAAAGCGACCCGCGCTACCGCCGCTTCGGCCTTGCCCCGCAAACCAAAGCCGACTTCGCCTTTTTGCTGCACGACCTGTATCACTTGAAACCCGCCGGCATCATGACCATCGTCTTGCCGCACGGCGTGTTGTTTCGCGGCGGCGAAGAAGAGAAAATCCGCAAAAACCTGATTGAATACAACCATATCGACGCCATTATCGGCCTGCCCGCCAACATCTTTTTCGGCACCGGCATCCCCACCATCATCATCGTCTTACGGCAAGAGCGCAACCGCGACGACGTGCTGATGATTGATGCCTCCAAGCACTTTATCAAAAAAGGCAAAAACAACCACTTGCAGGCAAGCGACATCAAGCGCATTGTCGATTGCGTCACCCACCGCCGCGAAATCCCCAAATTCTCCCGCCGCGTACCCAAAGCCGAAATCATGGACAACGGCTACAACCTCAACATCCCCCGCTACGTCGATGCCGCTGAAACCGCCGAAACATGGGACATCTTCGCCATCATGCACGGCGGCATCCCCAAAACCGAGCTGGCGCAGTTTGCCGACTACTGGCAAGCCTTCGACGGCCTGCAAAACGCTCTGTTTACCGACAACGGCACGCCTTATGTGCAACCCAAAACCGACAACCTCAAAACTGCCATCCAAAGTCACGACAGCGTGGCCGCGTTTCAGACGGCCTTTGCAAAAAACTTCGACAATCTCACCGCTTGTTTGGAAGAACTGCTTATCAAGCCGATGGCAACGCTGGGCATCGCCCAAACCCGACAAACCCTTGCCGAACTCATCCGCGAAAAACTTGCCGCCACCCCGCTCATCGACTTCTACACCGCCTACCAGAAACTCGACGACCTGTGGCGTGCCGACGCCGCCGGCATTGCCGCCGATTTGGAAATGATCCAAAGCGAAGGCATGCAAGCCATCAAGCAGGTTGATCCCTTTATGGTGCTGAAAAAAGACAGCAAAACCAAGAAAGAAGTCGAAGTGCAGGACGGCTGGGTGGGGCATATCCTGCCCTTTGAACTGGTGCAGCAGGTTAAACTGCCGGATGCGCTTGCCCGCTTGAAAGCCCAGGAAAACCGGCTTACTGAAATCGACGGCGACATGCAAAGCATTTTGGAAAATTTAAGCGAAGAAGAAAAAAGCGGAGCGTATGTCAATGATAATAATGACGCTTTTGTTGCCAAAGAAATCACTGCCTATTTCAAAATGATTTATGCAAGTATTACTACCGAAGAAACCCAAGCCTTAGAAAGTTATCTGGAGTTATTGGAAAACAAAGCCAAAAAGCCTGAAAAATTAGCCTTTATTCAAAATAATACGGCTGTACATTGGGAAAATATTGAAGCATCAAAAGACGGTACTTATGCTAAGGCAAAAATCAATGCATATTTGAACGTATTGCGTAGCGATTATAAATTTGCCGAAGACAGCTTAGAAAGTAAATTATTAAAAGTACAAGAATTATTAGACGAAGAAAAAACCCTAAAAAGCGAAATCAAAACCGCCGCCGCCAAGCTGCACAGCGACACCAAAGCGGCAATGGAAAAGTTGAGCGACGAAGAAGCACTCGATTTGCTGCGGCAAAAATGGTTCACTCCCCTAAACCAAGCCATGCTCGCGCTGCCTGAAACCATGCTCGCCGATTTCAGCCAAAAACTCACCGCCCTGTGCGCCAAATACGCCGACACCTACCAAGACATCCACGCACGCCGCCGCCAAAGCGCCGCCGCACTCGCGCAGATGATGGATGACCTCACCGGCGACGACTTCGATATGCAGGGCATCGCCGCCTGGCAAGCGCTACTTAAGGGGTAAGCAATGACGACACGGCACAAACAAACCGCCCCAAGCCTGCGGTTTAAAGGCTTTGGTGGAGCTTGGGAAAAGAAAACGCTCGGTGAGATAGTGGAAATTATTGGCGGTGGAACGCCTGATACCACAAATCCAGCATACTGGAACGGAGATATTGATTGGTACTCACCAACCGAAATTGGCGAGCATATTTATGCAAACGGAAGCGTAAAAAAAATTACATCGCAAGGATTGCAGAAAAGTTCGGCAAAAATGCTACCTGAAAATAAAACGGTACTTTTTACGTCAAGGGCAAGTATTGGCGATATGGCAATCCTTACTAAAGCAGGATCAACTAATCAAGGATTTCAATCTTTTGTCGTTGGCAAAGAACTGGATATTTATTTTCTCTACTCAATGGGATTTAAAATCAAGGAATATGCACTGAAAAATGCGTCTGGTTCAACGTTTTTGGAGGTATCAAAAAATAAGCTATTAAAAGCTGAACTTTTTATTCCCCAACTCCCCGAACAAGCCCAACTCGGCAACTTTTTCCGTGAGCTCGACCACCGTATCACCCAAAGCCGTGCCTTGTGGGAAAAAAGCCGCCAACTTAAAAAAGCCATGCTGACAAAAATGTTCCCTGCCGTAGGCGAAACCACCCCTAAAATCCGATTTAAAGGCTTTACGGGGGAATGGGAAAGGAAAACGTTGGGGGAAATTGCTTTTTCTTACTCAGGCGGAACACCCAGTATTGGAAATAATAAATTTTATGGCGGCAATATTCCTTTTATTCGCTCAGGCGAAATTCACAGTTCAAAAACCGAACTGTTTTTAACCCAAATCGGCTTGGAAAACTCATCTGCAAAATTAGTGAAAAAAGGCGATATTTTGTATGCCCTTTATGGTGCAACAAGCGGAGAAGTTGGAAGAAGCCAAATGGACGGAGCGATAAATCAGGCTATTTTGGCAATCATCCCCAGCGAAAATTATGATGCTGAATTTATCTCTCAATGGCTGAAAGCCAACAAAGAGAATATCGTTAATCTGTACTTGCAGGGCGGGCAAGGAAATTTGTCGGGAGAAATTGTGAAAAAAATTGAAATTTCTTTCCCAAGCCCCGAAGAACAAACCGCCATCGGCAACTTCTTCCGCCAACTGGATAACACCATCGCTCTGTACGCTTTGGAAACCGAAAAACTCGGCCGTCTGAAAAAAGCCCTGCTCGCCGCCATGCTGGTGTAAAGGCCGTCTGAAAAACAAAGGGCTGTCTGAAAGCGGGTTTCTAGTGCTTGGTAGTGGTTGGCAGTAGTGGGTAGTAAGGCATAGTAAAGCACGGTAGGTCATAGTTGTTTGACGGCAAAGGCCGTCTGAAAAACCGATATGCCTGCCGGTTTGTCGCTCATTTGTGAGCGACAAACTATTTTGCCAATCATTTTTCGTTCTTTTTGATTGACAAACTTGCTTGTCAATCATTGATGAGCGACAATACGACTTGTCGCTCAAAATTCTTATTTTTTGATTAACAAAGGGGAAGCTATTGAAGCAACTGCTTAATTTTGATGATGCCGTTGGGTATCACTACAACCGATTTCCACCTCAAACGCTGGATTATCCCCTGCTGATGGCAGGACTGCTCAAGGCAACCGATGCTTTGGCGCGTTACGACCAGATGCTGAAAAATATGCACAACAGTGAAATTTTGCTGGCTCCGCTGCGCAATCAGGAAGCAGTGATTTCTTCGCGTATGGAAGGCACCATCAGCACGATGGACGAGATTATGCAGTATGAGGCGGATTTCGGCGACGGCAGCCATTCTGCCGAAGTGCGTTCGGATATTGTGGAAACCGTGCTGTACCAACGGGCTTTAAAAAATGCGCAAAATGCCTTGGAAGGCGGCTATACGCTCGGCAAGTTTTTATTGAAAACCATGCACCAGCAGCTTTTGTCTTACGGGCGCGGTGCCAATAAATCGCCGGGAACGTTCAAGCACGAGCAGAATTATTTGGCGGACAAGGGGAAAAAAGCCATTCTCTTTGTGCCGATCAGCCCTGAAAAATTAGATGAAGGCTTGGATGCGTTATTTGATTACATTCATCACGACCCTGCGCCGATTTTGGCGAAAACGGCGGTTTCCCATCTTGAATTTGAAGCGCTCCACCCGTTTCAAGACGGCAACGGACGCATCGGCAGAATGTTGATTACCTTGATGCTTTGGCAGGCAGATGCCATCAGTGCGCCGCATTTTTATATCAGCGGCTATTTTGAGGAACATAAAGAACGCTATATCGAATTGATGCGCGGGGTTTCCGACACGGGCGATTGGAACGAATGGTGCAGATTTTTCTTGGAGGCGGTTTATTGGCAGGCAGTGCACAATCTTGAAATTGCCCAAAACATTCATTCGCTTTATGAGGAAATGAAATCTGTTTTTGCCGAAACACTTTCTTCCAAGCACTCGCTTGCCGTGCTGGATTTTGTGTTTACTTATCCTGTTTTCCGCAACAGCCGTTTGTCCGACTTTGCAGGCATTCCGCCGGCCACGGCAAACCGATTTACCAAGTTATTGTTAAATAAAGGCATTTTATCGCTAAAAGAAGAGGCCGGCGGACGTAAATCGGCATTGTATTCATTTGAGCAGATGATGGAGTTGGTTCGGGTTTAATGCCCGATAAGGCCGTCTGAAAAAAATCTAAAAACAAGAGAAACGCACCATGTTCAACAAAGAATCCGATTTTGAAAACGCTTTAATCAAACTGCTTTCCACCAAGGGTTGGGAGGCGGAGGCGTTAAACCATCCCACCGAAGAAGATTTGATTACCAACTGGCAGGCACATTTGGATAAGACCAACAAGCATATCGACAGGCTTGATGTGCCGCTGTTGCGCAGCGAAATGGATCAGATTCTGGAACAGGTGCAAACGCTGAAAACACCTTATGCGCTCAATGGTTTTATCAACGGCAAAACCGTCGCCATCAAACGCGAACACCCCGAAAGCCGCCATTTCGGCAAGGAAGTGTCGCTGGATATTTTCGACCGCGAAGAGATTTCGGCAGGCAAAAGCCGCTACCAAATCGCCCGCCAGCCGCAGTTTGCGGCGCGTTCGGATTTATACCCCAAACAGCGCGGCGATGTGATGCTGTTAATCAACGGTATGCCGATGTTCCATATCGAATTGAAACGATCGGGCGTGCCTGTCAGCCAGGCCACGAATCAGATCGAGCGTTACCACAAGGCGGGGGCATTTTCGGGGATTTTCAGCTTGGTGCAGATTTTTGTGGCGATGTCACCCGAGGAGTGCCGCTATTTTGCCAATACCAGCGGGGCGTTGAATCCGGCGTTTTATTTCCGCTGGGCGGATTTCAATAATGAATATATTGAAGAGTGGGATAAGGTGACGACGCATTTTCTTTCCATTCCGATGGCGCATCAGTTTATCGGCGATTACACCATTGCCGATGCCAAAGACGAACAGCTCAAAGTGCTGCGCAGCTATCAGTATTACGCGGTAAACAAAATCGCCGATACGGTGGCAAGCACCCATTGGGGAGCGGGCAATCAGCGCGGCGGCTATATCTGGCACACCACAGGCTCGGGCAAAACCATGTCGAGCTTTAAGGCGGCGCAGCTCATCAGCCGCCGCAAAGATGCCGATAAGGTGGTGTTTCTACTCGACCGCATCGAGCTGGGCAAGCAGTCGCTGGAGGAGTATCAAAACTTTGCCGACAATAAGGGCGATGTGCAGGCAACAGAAAATACCGGTGTATTGCTCGCCAAGCTCAAAAGCGATGCCGACCGCGACGGCCTGATCGTAACGTCCATCAAAAAAATGAGCAATATCAAACCAGAAGATGACATAAACGAAGCGGATATTGCCCAAATTGCCGAAAAGCGGCTGGTGTTTGTGATTGACGAAGCGCACCGCACCACTTTCGGCGAGATGCTGATTTCCATCAAGTACACCTTTCCCCACGCCATTTTCTTCGGCTTTACCGGTACGCCGATTGAAGACGAAAACGCAAAAAAAGACGCGACGACTGCCACAATTTTCGGCAAAGAGCTGCACCGCTATTCGATTGCCGACGGCATTCGTGACGGCAATGTGCTGGGCTTTCACCCCTTTCACATCAGCACCTTCAAAGACAGCGATTTGCGCCGCGCCGTGGCCTTGCAGGAAGCCAAGGCGAAAGATGAACTTGAAGTATTTACCGATGAAAAGAAAAAGAAAATCTATAACCGCTTTATGAACGACGTGGATATGGTGGAGATTGAAGAACATGTGCCGAACGCGCAATATCAAGTGGCGGAGCATGTGAATGCCGTGATTGACGACCTGCTGGGCAACTGGCAGCGGCTAAGCCAAGGCGGCAAATACCACGCCATTTTTGCCACGAGTTCCATCCCCGAAGCGGTGCAGTATTACCGCTTAATCAAAGCCAGAAATACGGGGCTGAAGCTTACCGCACTGTTTGATCCGAGTATTGCCAACGACGGACAAGGCAGCGACAAAGAAGCGTGGATTGCCGAAATTCTAAGCGATTACAACACCCGATTCGGTACGCATTTCGGCTATGCCGATTACGGTAAATTCAAAGCCGATTTGTCCGACCGCCTCGCCCACATCAAAGCCTACAAACGGGTGCAGCCTGCCGAGCAACTGGATTTGCTGATTGTGGTCGATCAAATGCTCACCGGCTTCGACAGCAAATGGGTCAATACGCTGTATTTGGACAAGCTCTTGGAGTACGCCAACCTGATTCAAGCCTTTTCGCGCACTAACCGCCTGTGCGACAACACCGACAAGCCGTTCGGCTTAATCCGCTACTACCGCAAACCGCACACCATGCACAAAAACATCGAGCAGGCGGTCAAACTTTATTCTGGCGACCGCCCGCTGGGGCTGTTTGTGGACAATCTCGATCAAGTCATCAACAAAATGAACGACTGCTTTGCCGATATTGCCGCGATTTTCAAACACGCAGGGCAGGCGGATTTTGCCCAAAATCCCGACGATGCCACCGCATGCGCCAAATTTGTGAAGGACTTCAACCAACTCAACAACCACCTGCAATCAGCACGCCTGTTGGGATTTGTGTGGGAAAAGCAAAGCTACGACGTGATGCAGGAAAACGGCAGCGTGATTACCGCCACGCTGGATTTCGACCGACAAACCTACGACAAGCTGCTGGCGCGTTACAAGGATTTGTTTGCCGAAAGCAGCGGCACGGGCAGCGGCGATGACAGCGTACCTTTTGATTTGCAGTCGCACATCAACGAAATCGAAACCGATAAAATCGATCAAAACTACATGAACGCCCGTTTTGAAAAATGGCTCAAAGCCATCGGCGATACGGAAAAAACGGCGGCGTTTGAAGAGCTGCACCACGCATTTGCCACCTTGTCCAAAGAAGACCAGCGCATCGCCGAACAGTTTTTGCACGACGTACAATCGGGCGACATCACCCTCGACCCCGCCCTAACCTTGAGCGACTACATCACCGCCCGCAAACACACCGAGGCCGAACAGAAAATACAGAAAGTGATTGACGATTTGGGGCTGAACGGCAGCCTGCTGCGCGAGATGCTCGCCCGAAAATACAACCGCGATAGCATAGACCTAGCCAAACTGAACGCCTTAAAAGCCACCGTGGACAAAGAAAAAGCCAAGGCGTATTTCAAAGTAGACCGCCTGATTTTTCTGAACAAGCAGATTGATACGTTTTTAAGGGAACTGATTACCGCCTAAGTACCTGCAAACAAAGGCCGTCTGAAAACCCATTCAAAAGATTTTCAGACGGCCTTGCTCTCCGTTACTTCCATCCAATAAAGCATATAGTCAATTCAATTACACAACATCAGTATGTCAACCAACTTAATTTCTACTACGGCGTTGCTGCGCCTCGCCGTACTATCTGCACTGTCTACGGCTTGCTGTCTTGCATTAAAAATGTGTTGATTGACTATATCTGCTCAATGCACGTCAAATTTATGTTAGCTGCTCCACAGCAAGCGAGATGCCCGCCCTACGCACAAAAGTTTTCAAACAGGCACGGCATCACAGCAATTCCAGTTTCCCGATGCGTTCTTGCGCCAGTTGGTAGGCGGGGTCGTTTTCAATGCGGCGCACATAGGCGGAGATATTCGGCAGGTTCTGCGGGGTCCGCGACACGGCTGCCTGCAAGGGGAAACCCATCATGATGTCGGCACCGCTGATTTCTCCGCCCAGCAGCCAAGTGCGGCCTTTTAGCTTGTTTTCAACAAATTCCAGATGCAGTTTGAGCTGCGGATTCAAAAACGATGCGCGCACGCCGTCGGTAATCTTGCGGGCAACGGGTTTGGCGAAAAACGGCATTTTGCGCGTTTCGATTTTGCGGAACACCAGCGACATCACCAGCGGCGGCATCAGCGAACCTTCGGCATAATGCAGCCAAAACAGATATTCGGGATAAGCTGCGCTGTTTTCAGACGGCCTCAATCCCGTTTCCTGCCCGTAGCGTGTGATCAGGTATTCGACAATCGCGCCGCTTTCGGCCAGCACCAAGCCGTTGTCGTCTATCAGGGGCGATTTGCCCAGCGGGTGGACACGGCGCAGGCCGTCGGGCGCAAGCGAGGTTTCGCCATCGCGTGCTATCACTTCCGCGCGGTACTCCAAGCCGAGCAGTTCGAGCAGCCATGCGATGCGGTAGGCTCGCGATTGTTTGAGTGCGTATAGGGTAATCATAGCGGACTTCCTTTCATCGCTGATTTTGCGGTTTACTTTTTCTTGGGCTGGCTTGGGGCAATTCATCATACATGGCCTCAAACAGCCCTGTTAAAAAAGCCTTGTCATCCACTTCACTCACAAGCAGCATTGCTTTTGCGCCTTCGTAAGGCAACTCATAGGCCGCATTCGGCATATAGTCGATTGCCGACTGAACGGGCTTAAACAGCAATCGGTCATCGTAGATGCCGCCGACGATTTTCTGCTTATAGTAGAGAATATACTCGCCCATCATGGCTCGATAAGTGATGTCGTCCAAGTCGGATAATTGTTCCAAAATAAAATCCAAATATGCTTTGCCGGATGCCATATGCGCCTCTTTTTTCCCATGTGTAACCAAACAACTTCAGTAGTAACCGTACCGTCATACTCGGGCTTGACCCGAGTATCTTGAATTCCAACCACTTCGGGAAATACTCAGGTCAAGCTCGAGTATGACGGACGTGCTGTTTTTTAAAATGCTTTTTCAGACAAGCATGTTTTTCAGACGGCCTGCTTGGAATGAATGCTTTCCACTTCCACGCGACGGGCAATATCCTTCAGATTGGAATAGCTTTCTACCAGCCTCGGCACATCGTCCAAACTCATGGCAAACATCCATAAATAAGTGGTGAGCGAATAGATATGTCCTGCGCTGCCGTAACCGTTTAAGGTAATCCACACGAAAGTAAAGCCGAACAACAAGGCCATTGCTATGCCGACGCACAGATAGCCCAATGCTTCGCGGTTGGAAATCAAAATGCGTAAACGGGCAACCAAACCGAAATGCCTGTGCAGCATGATTTCGGGAGCAGACTGAATCATATCCACATCACGCTCCAAGCGGTTGTTGAGTTTGAAATACAGTTTTTCGCTCACGCGCGAAAAACCCGGCAGCAATATCAAAAATACCGCCAAAATCATCAGGCTCAACACGCCGGCCCAAAACTCCAGCACCAAAAGCATAATGGCCGCGCCGAACACAGACACCAGCGAAGTAACCGCCGTCGGTAAATGCATTTCAAAAAAATCGACAAATTCCCGCGACAATGCCACCCGCGCCGCAATTTCAGACGGCGTCTGCCCCTGTATGCGCTGCTTCACAATCACAGGCACGGCGATTTCGCTGTAAATACGGGCAAACACGCGCGTATCTGCGCTGCGCCGTGCCGCCCCCACCAACCACATCAACAATACCAAAAGCGCGTAAGTCAGCGCCTGCCATACCTTGCCCTGTATTACCGCGTTGACGGCAAAACCGCCGAACACGGGGTAAATCAGAAACAGCAGGTTTTCCAAAGCCACGATACTGAACGTGAGCAACAGCTTTTTACGGTGTGTGGTGCCGATATTTTTTAAAGTATTCCACATGGTTAAACTTCATTTCCCATCATCGGTGCAGTCATACCGTATTATAAAAAATTCAACTGCATTGCCGTTATGGTGTATTTGCCGCATCTGCGGCATCCCGCCAAGAGGTTTCACTTTTCAAACGGCCATCGATCCGCTTATCTGCATGGTTTTGTTATGGAATGCACAGAGCGTATTGCGGTGGCCGATACTGACGATGATGCTGTCGGGCAGCTTTTGGCGGATAAGCATGTAAAGTGCTGCTTCGGTGCTTTCGTCTAGTGCGGAGGTGGCTTCGTCAAGCAAAATCAATTTGGGCCGTGCCAACAGAATACGGGCGAAAGCGATACGTTGCAGCTCTCCCGGAGAAAGGCGGTGCTGCCAGTCGTCGGTCTTATCTAAACATCCGGCGAGATAATGCAAGCGGCAGTCTGCCAATACCAGCCGCAGCTCTTCGGGTGAAGGGTTGAGATCAGGATAACATATGGCTTCGTACAGCGTACCTTGCGGCACATAAGGGCGCTGCGGTACAAACAAGGTTTCGTGATGAGGCAGCCTTCTTACCGTACCGCTGCTGCCGAAAGGCCACAGTCCGGCCAAAACACGCATCAATGTAGTCTTGCCACAGCCGCTCGCGCCTTGAATCAGCAAAGCGTCTCCGCATTCCGCTTTTAAAGCGACATGATTGAGCAATACCGTGCCATCGGTGCGGTAAACGGCAACATTCTCCAATTCAAGCCTGTCTGAAACAACGTCAATGCCGTTTGAGCCGTAGTCGGCGTTTTGCAAGTTGGAAAGAAAACCGCTTAAACGCTCCAAGCGGGCGCGGTAGGCGGTGAAAGATTCATAAAAATTACGGAAAAACGACAAGGCGCGTTGCAGACGGTTGAATGCCTGCACGGTTTGGTGCATATCGCCGATTTTGATTTGTCCGGCAAAAAAGCGCGGAGCTTGCAGCATCAAAGGCAGCAATTGGACGCTTTGGGTCAAGAGGTCGTTGAATCCGCCCAAGACTACGCTTTGCCGGGTGATTTTCCAGCGGTTGCGGATGACGGCGCGGAAACGGTCGCCCAGTTGCTGTTGTTCTTTCCATTCGCCCCGGTAAAAGGCAATGCTTTCGGCGTGATCCCGGATGCGGATAAGAGAATAACGGTAGTCGCCGTTGAGCTTTTCATTGTCGTAATGGTAACGGATGAGCGGCTTACCTATCCACATCGCTGCGGCAGTGGAAAGCAGCACAAAAATAAACACGAAAAACACAATGCCGCGCGGAATGTTCAGGCCGAATAAGGATAAAACGCCGGACAACCCCCATAGCACGACGGTAAATTCAATGGCCGACAAAACGGAATTGAGCATCCCGCGTATAAATTCGATGGTATTGGCGATAAATTCCTGCGCATCTTGCTGGATGCGTTGGTCTATATTATCCGGTTCATGGCGCAGCATATGCAGCCGGTAATAATTTTTATCGGCAAACCAGCGTGAAACCAGCACGCCGTTCAGTTTTTCAGACCATTTAATTGCAAGAGACTGGTCTAAAAAGTCGTTAACAATACCGTTGAGCGTGCGCATAATCACCACGCCGGCATTGATTAAAGCGAAAAACCAGAAAGCCGCTGCTTTTTTGTCTTGCAATGCGCTGTATAAGCCGTTGTAAAAAAATGTGTTCAAAACATTCAGACGGATTTCGGTCAGCAGCAGCATTACCATAGCGGCCAGCAACAGCAGAATTTTCAGACGGCCTGCTTTATCCAAGCACGGTGAAAGGATTTGCCGGAACTGTCTGCCGAAACGGGTTTTGCCGATAATATAAACTATTGCAACAAGAGAAACAGATACGCCTATAAAAGTCTGTAGAAACCAGAGCGGCGTGGCATTTAATTCGATTTGCCATTTTTCCATAATGAGCAGTAATAGGATGCCTGTCTGAAAAAATTCAGACAGGCATAGGGTAAATAAAATAAACAATAATGATATTGCCGCCTAAGACGGGCAAACCCAAATAGGGGAATGCCTTCTTTAAAAACCAGATGCAAAGGCGGCGGCAAGGTATCAGAAGCTTAACTTGGCGCCCAAAGTTACCGTGCGCGGCTCACCGATAGACAAATGCTCCATGGTGGCGGTAGTGTGCGACACAAAGTATTGCTTGTTGCCCAGATTTTTACCGGTCAGACGCACATTCAACGGTTTTCCGCCGACTTTTGTGTCATAAGACACAAACGCGCTGTATGTGGTTGCCGAAGGCAGTTTGAACCATTGGGCTTGGTTGTTCCGCACATAATTAAAGCCCCATGTGCCGCGGTAGTCCAAACCCGCCCCTGCGCGCCAGTTGCCGCCCGCAGCCCGGCCGAAGTCGTAAAACAGCGTCAGGCCGGCGGTGTGTTTGGGAATGCTGTCGAATTGCGTGCCTTCGTTGAGCGGCTCATTTTTATCTTCAATCACTTTTGTGTCTGTGAAAGTGTAATTGGCGGAAATACCCAATTTGTCGGTAATTTTGCCGTTGACATCCACTTCCATACCCTGCGAACGGTTTTTCTCGATAACGCGCGTTTCCACTTCACCGTTGTCCAAAGTTACGGGGCGTGCAACATTGCTTTTTTTGATATGGAATAAAGCCAGATTCGCGCTAAGGTTTTCTCCGTTGTATTTGCTGCCGACCTCAAACTGGCGGCTTTTTTCCAGCGGGATTTTTTTGCCGCCGTAGTCGATGTTGCGCGAAGCATTGGGTTTGGCCGATGTGCCGAAATTGCCGTAAACCGACCATCTCGGGTTAAGTAGGTATACGGCGCCGATTTGCGGCAGCAGGTCGAAACCGCTACTGTGGTTGCGGAAGCGTGCCGGGCGGCCTTGCCCGGATTCTATTTTGTGCCACTGCCCGCGCACACCGCCGGAAACAATCCAACGGTTGCCGATATAGGCGGAATCTTGCAGCAGCAGGGCGGCGGTTTTGTAATGCTCGAGCGTATCGCTGGTACGCGCGTCTGCCGTCGGATTGGTCGATTCAATCCAGTTTTGCCCGTAAATGGGATTGTCCACACTCATGGTGTGACGGGTGGCGCTGCGGCGCAAATCGCCCAATTTCAATTTATAGTCTTGCAATTGCAAAGATGCACGCAATTTGTGCGTAATGTTTTCACCTTGGTCAACGAGGCCGTTGGCAGAAAGGTTCAGGCTGTGCGTAACTGCATCGGAAGGCCTTGTGCCGTCGATACGGCGGCTAACTTCCCGCTTGGCGGCGTTATAGCTCATCACGCGTGCCTGCCAATCGTTGTAATGATTTTTGCTGAACCCGTACTCTGCCTGCAACCGCCAATCAGCATTCAGCTTGTGTTCGCCGCTTAATTGGAAAGTGTGCGAATAACCTTTGGTCACGTTAATCGGGTCGTCCAAACGGCGTTTTAAAGGGATGTCCAACGCCTTGCCATAATTGGGATTATTTGCGGCCGTGCCACTAACGTCTAAAAAAGTACCCCGGTCGAACACGCCTTCGTAATTCTGATATTCGTAGCCCGCCGAAACCTTAGTTTTATCGTTTTTCCAAGATAAAGAAGGGGCGATGACATATTCGGTGTTGCTACCGAAACTCCGCCAGTAATTTTTGGTTTGATAGTCGGCAACCAAACGGTAAGCAAAGCCGCTGTTGCCGATAGGCCCGGTTGTATCAATACCGAGATTTCTTGCTGCATAATTGCCGTAGCCGACGTTTACTGCGGTGCTGTTTTTCGTATAGTCCGGCTTTTTGGTTACCACATTAATCACGCCGCCGGGATTCTGCATTCCGTAGAGCATTGACGCCGGGCCTTTCAATACTTCCACTCTTTCTACATTGGCCGTGAAATTGCGCGCCATCGAGCTGGCCAAACCGTTGCGCATAATCGAGCCGTCGCGGTTGCTTCCGTAACCTCTGCGCATAACCGTATCCAAGGTGCCCGCTAAATTGTTGCCTTGCGTAAGGCCGCTGATGCCTTTTACCGCTTCCTCCAAAGTTTGCGGCTGTTTATCCTGCAACTGCTCTTGAGTGACCACATCAATGCTGTAAGGTGTGTCAAGAATGGATGTGTTGACACCGGTAATGTCGCTGCGTTCGGCTTTATAGCCTTTTTCCATGGTAATGCGTTTACCGCGCACCGTTACCGTATCGATTTCAACCGCTTGCGGCAGCGGGGATTGCTGTGCCGAATCCGACAAAGGAGGCTGATTTTCCGCCCATGCCGGCGCTCCGGCTCCCATTGCCGTTACTGTTAGAACCACTGAAGTGAAACATGTTTTCATCTCAAAATATCCTGTTACCTATAAAAGTAATATCGGTTCAAAAATTTTATTATATTAATACATTTAAAAATTATTATCATTTATATTTATAGATATTTTTATGTTGTCTATAGTTAATCAAATTAATTTTTAATACAAGGCAGCAAGCTGCAGACAGTACAGATAGTACGGCAAGGCGCAGCAACGCCGTAGTAAAAGTTAAGTTGATTAACTATATGTGATGGTTCACAGCGTAAAAATACCTGCCTGAAACAGCTTTCAGACAGGCATGGTGTGTTCAGACGGCCTTTTCAGACAGGCATTTTTTCAGACGGCCTCAATCCCCGCCATCCCTATCCAACACCGCCACAGCCGAACGCAGCCGCTGCCAAGCGAGGCTTTGCTGTTCGGTGAAGGCGTTCCACAGCGCGTCTTCGCTCATGATGCTGTATTCGCCTTGCGTGTGCAGATTCACATCCAACCCGTCTTCGAGGGCTTGGTGGTAGCGGCTGTATTCGCCTTCAAAGTAAAACTGCGCCAGCTCGCGCATGATGGCCTCGCCGCGCAACCAGTCTTGATGGGCGGCTTCGAGTTTGGGGAGCAGCTCTGTCCATTCGCGGTAGAGTTTCTGAATATGGTCGATGCGCGCCTGTGCTTCGGCTTGATTCGGCAAGTCGGTCATGGGGTATCCTTTCTGTTCTGTGTTCGTGTGGAGTCGTTTTGTTGCAGTATTTGGGCATTGGGGCGGCGTTACTGCGGCAGCTTAACCGTCAATTCAGACGGCCATTGGGCCGCATCGTCGGTACGCACATAGCCGTTGCCCGTCATGCCGCCTTTGAGCAGGCCTTTGTGTTTCAGCGCGGTGTCGGCAGGAATTTTCAGCTTGACGCGGAACACCAGTTTTTCGCGCTCGTTTTGTGTTTCCACCGATTTGGGCGTGAATTGGGCATCGGTGGCGATGAAGCTGATTTTGGCGGGGAACACTGCTTTCACGCTGTCGAGCACAATCCGTGCCTCGCCGCCCACTTTCAGACGGCCTGCTTCGGCATTGGGCAGAAAAATGTTCATCGACACATCAGCCGGATCAAGCAGGCTCACTACTTTGCTGCCTGCGGCAATCACGCTGCCCGTTTCGGCGATTTTGTATTCCACCCTGCCCGCTTTAGGGCTGCGGATGGTCATGTCGTCATTGGCCGAAGCCGCTTGGTTAATCTGCGCCTGAGCCGCCGCTACTGCCGCCACCGCTTCGGCACGGGCGGCTCGCGCCGCTTTCACCGAAGCCGCCGCACCGTCACGCGCGGCCAGCCGTTTGCTTACTTCCGCCGACGACACCAATTCGTCGCGTTTCAAACTTTGAGCATTGCCCAATTCCATTTGCGCCACTTTCTGCTGCTGCTCGTACGCCTTGATTTCGGCATCTGCCCGCGCCACCGCTTCCTGCGCGCGCTGTTTCTGGGCTTTGGCGGCTTCAAGCTGGCTGCTGCTGGTTACAGAAGAAAGCTCGGCCAATACGTCGCCCTCTTTCACTTCGCTGCCCTCGTCCACCAACACCGTCTGCACCCGCCCCGGATACAGGCTGGCAATGTCAAAGCGGTTCAGCTCCAAACGACCGTTGGATTGGGCGAAGCCTTTGGGCAGGCCGCTTTGGCTTTGTTGGTTATACGCATACCATCCGCCCGCGGCCAGCGCGGCAATCAACAAGGCAACGATCAGTTTTTTCATGGTTTTTCCTGAAAAGAATAGTTGGGGAATAGGGCGGAAAATGTCCACCGGATACGCTCTTCAATGGCATCGTCATCCAATACGGCAAAAATATGGCTGCGCACATCTTCGGGCAGCATGCCCATATGGCTGAAGCGGATGCCCAAAAACATCGGCGCCACCACCGATGCGCTGATATACGACATGCGCTTCACCAATTCGGGAAACGGCGTGTCGGGAAAACAGTCGCTCAAAAGGGCGTAAAGCCGACCCGAATAATTATCAAACCGGCGGCGTAAAAACGTTTCCGCAATGTTCACGCCGTCGGCACTGTCGGCAAAAATACGGTTAACCCAAGCCAAATTATCCCGCAGGCAAAATGCGAGCAAACGGATCGCATGGCGCAGCTTTTGCACCACATCCGCATCTTGATCGGGCAGAAAATCCACCCGGCCGAAAGTGTGTTCGTATTGCGACTGCAAAAGCTCGGCCACAAATTCATCTTTGCTGGCAAACAAATGGTGAAACATCCCCGGGCTCAACCCCGCTTCGGCCGCCAAAAGCCGCACGGAAAGCTTGCGGTAGCCCAGCTGCGGATAAAGGCGCACACCGGCTTCGATAAATTGGGCGCGGGCGGGAAGGTTCATAGAAGTGTTTGATTTATATATTGGACGGATGTCCAGTATAGTTTAGAAAATGCCAAATGCAAATGCCTGTCTGAAGCCCATTGGGGCTTTTCAGACAGGCATTTGAGTTCGGTCAAATATAGCCGGCAAACCGAAGGTAACAGCAAGCATAGTGCGTGCCGTTTTTTTTTGCTGCTATAGGAGCTTACAAAATCCTCTCTTCAAACTAAGAAGCAGCAACGACTTAGCAAAAAATTATGGTTTACCATGTATCGTTAAAACACTTAATTTTATCAGCATTTCCGTCATACTCGGGCTTGACCCGAGTATCTCCTAAAATTAACGGAACTCAAGATACTCGGTTCAAGCCCGAGTATGAAGAACGTACTATTTTTAAGTTGATCCACTATCCTTTCCCGATAAGCTCACCAAACCAACCCTTCGGCCAGTCTGCGCAAAATCACTTCCGCGCTGCCTGCTTGGGCAAACCGTGCGTTCTGCCCTGCCCAGAATGAAGAAAACTCATCCGAACCGGCGCGCTCCGCTGCGGCTTTCAACACACCGGCCGCCGCGCCGGAAAAGGGAAACGGCAAGGCTGAGGCATTGATCGGCCCGGCTTCGCGGATAAACCGGTTGGCTATGCCGCGGGCGAAGCCGCCGCTGAACAGGTTGGTAATCACCGTATCCTCTGCCCGCGGGCTTTGCAGCGCAGCGCGGTAGGCGGCGGAGGTGTCGGCTTCGTCGGCCAGCAGAAACGCGGTGCCGGGCTGCACGGCGGTTGCGCCCAAATCAAACGCGGCGCGCACGGTTTGCGCGTTGCTGATGCCGCCTGCGGCAATCACCGGCAACTTGACCGCTGCCACGATATTGGACAGTAGGGCGAAGGTGCCCGATTGCGCGCCCAAGTCGCGGCTTAAAAACATGCCGCGGTGGCCGCCCGCTTCCCAGCCTTGCGCAAT
The DNA here is from genome assembly GCF_900636765.1 of Neisseria canis. Lineage (NCBI taxonomy): Bacteria > Pseudomonadati > Pseudomonadota > Betaproteobacteria > Neisseriales > Neisseriaceae > Neisseria > Neisseria canis. The sequence continues at coordinate 621,005 of NZ_LR134313.1, read as the reverse complement.
CACGGCATCGGCGCCGTTGGCTTCCAGCCAGCGTGCTTCTTCCACTGTGGTGGCGCTCGACCAAATCTGTGCACCCGTGGCTTTCACCGCATCCAACAGCGGCTTTTCAGGCAGGCCGAAATGGAAGCTCACCATCGGCGGCTTGAATGCCTGCACTATTTCCAGCGCGGTTTCGTCAAACGGATTGCGCCCGCCGCCTGCCGGAATATCGGCCCGGGTTAAACCGAACTCTTCAAAATAAGGCTTGAGCACATCAAACCATGCGGCTTTTTGCGTTTCGGAAACTTCGGGGTTGCGGTGGGCGAAAAAGTTGACGTTATAAGGTTTGCCGCCTACCGCATCGCGGATGGCCGCCAATTCTTCGCGCAGCTTTTCAGGCGTGAGCATGGCTGCGGGCAGCGACCCGACACCGCCCGCCCGGCACACCGCTACCGCCAGCGCGCTGCCCTGTACGCCCGCCATCGGCGCCTGAATAATCGGTAACTCGGCACCCAAAGCGTTTAAGTATGGATTGTTCTGCATGATGTTCTCCTTTGTTTGCGTATGGGGATTATATAGTCAATCAACACATTTTTAATACAAGGCAGCAAGCCGAAGACAGTACAGATAGTACGGCAAGGCGCAGCAACGCCGTAGTAAAAGTTAAGTTGATTGATTATAGCCATACCTGTCTGAAATGTTTTTTCAGACAGGTATGGCTATGGCTGATGATGAACTTTTCCGCCACAAGCCATACTCTTAACTATATACAGTAACCAAGCAATGCGAGGAACAACCATGAATCCGCCCCTGCTTACCCTTGCCGATTGGCACGCCGCATTCGAATCCGGCGCAGCCGATCCCGTTTCCCTGCTTGAATCCGGTCTGAGCAGCGTCGGGGAAGCAGGCAACCGCGCCGTGTTTATCCGCCTCACTGAAACCCGTGCCCGGCCGGCGGCCGAGGCGGCAGCCGCGCGGCTGCGGGCGGGAAAGCGGCTGGGTGCGCTCGACGGCATTGCCGTATCGTGGAAAGACTTGTTCGACCAAGCAGGCGAAACCACCCGTGCCGGCAGCTTAACCACGGCGGATAACCCGCCCGCCGCGCAGGATGCCGCCGTTGTGTCGCTGCTGGAAAGTGTGGGCGCGGTTTCCATCGGGCGCACCAACTTTACCGAGTTCGCCCTTTCCGGCTTGGGGCAGAACCCGTATTTCGGCACGCCTGCGAATGTGGTCCGCTGCCGAACCGCTGGCGCCGGGCGGCTCGTCCTGCGGGGCGGCGGTTTCGGTAGCGGCAGGCATCGTGCCTTATGCCGTGGGCACCGACACCTCCGGCTCCGTGCGCATCCCTGCCGCGCTCAACGGCCTGGCCGGGTTCAAACCCACATCCGCCCGCCTGCCGCGCATCGGTGTGGACGCTTTCGCCCACGCTCGACAGCATCGGCCCGCTGGCGCACACCGCCGCCGACATCTGCACGGTGATGCAGGCGTTTCATATTGATTCGGCAAGCTGTTCAGACAGGCATTTCAAAGCCGTGGTGCCCGAAGGTTTGTTTACTGAGGATGCCGAGCCGCAGATTCTGGCGGCTTTCGAGCAAAGCATCGCCCGGCTGGCGCAGGCAGGTGTCGGGATTATCCGCAAACCGCTGCGTGCGCTGCAACGGCTGGAAACCCTGTTCGACGAATACGGCACGCTGGTCGGCATCGAGGCATGGCAGCTGCATCAAAACGCGCCCCTTCAGACAGGCATCATGGATGAGCGGGTGGCGCAGCGTTTGCAGAGCAACCGGATTTACCCGCTGCACCATCTGTTTGACTTGCTCACTTGGCGCGCCCGCCTGCAAAAGCAGTTGGCGGAAGAATTGCAGGGTGCGCTGCTTTTGCTGCCCACCACCGCCATCGACGCGCCGCCGCTCGCCCGCTTGGAAAATGACCGGGAATTTTTTGCCGAAGCCAACCGCAAAATCCTGCGCAACACCATGGCAGGCAGCTTTCTGGACATGCCCGGTTTTACCGTTCCCACCGGCCTTAACCGCAACGGCCTGCCCGCCGCGCTTTTGGTTTCGGCTGCAAGCGGGCGCGACGAATATGTGTTGTACGCGGGCAAAACCTTTGCCGGCCTGCTGACCGGGGATGCGGCTTTAAACCGCAAAAGGTTTGAATAATGCCTGTCTGAAAGCAGTACGGGCAGGCAGGGTTTCCTATTGCACCCGCCAAAGCGAACGCCTGTCCGTAAAAACTGTCTAAAGCTTATAAAAATCAAAAAACTGCACACATCAACCTGCTTTTTCAGACAGGCATAAGCCTGAACCACAGTGAACGCAAGGAGAAACACGATGGCAAAGAAAATCTTGGTAGCCTACGGAATTGATGTGGACGCAGTGGCCGGCTGGCTCGGCTCTTACGGCGGCGAAGACAGCCCCGACGATATTTCGCGCGGCCTGTTTGCAGGCGAAGTCGGCTCCATCCGCCTGCTCGACCTGTTCGACAAATACAAGCTGAAAACCACATGGTTTATCCCCGGCCATTCGGTTGAAACCTTCCCCGAACAAATGAAAGAAGTGGCGCGGCGCGGCCACGAAATCGGCATGCACGGTTACAGCCACGAAAACCCGATTGCCATGACCCGCGAGCAGGAAACCGCCGTGCTCGACCGCTCTTTGGAGCTGATTACCGGGCTGGCCGGCAAACGCCCCTCCGGCTACGTTGCCCCGTGGTGGGAGTTCAGCCCCGTTACCAACGAGCTTTTGCTGGAGCACGGCATCAAATACGACCACTCGCTGATGCACAACGATTTTCACCCTGACTATGTGCGCGTGGGCGACAGCTGGATCAAAATCGACTATTCCAAACATCCCAGCCACTGGATGAAACCGCTCATGCGTGGCAAAGAAACCCCGCTGGTGGAAATCCCCGCCAACTGGTATCTCGACGACTTGCCACCGATGATGTTTATCAAAAAATCGCCCAACAGCCACGGCTTCATAAACCAGCGCGACGTTGAGCAGTTATGGCGCGACCAGTTCGACTGGGTGTACCGCGAAAACGACTACGCCGTGTTTACCATGACCATCCACCCCGACGTGTCCGGTCGCCCGCAAGTGCTGCTGATGCACGAGCGCCTGATTGAGCATATCAACAGCCACGAAGGCGTAGAATGGTGCAGGTTTGACCAGATTGCCGATGATTTCATCGCCCGCAATCCGCGCGAGTGGAAGTGAATGAAGCCAATGCCTGTCTGAAAGCTTATGCCTGCAGCTTGCCTGTGCCATAGGCTTTTCAGGCAGCTTTTGAAGTGTAGTGAAGAGCGTACCGGCTGCAATGTAAGCATTAGAATTACTGACAATTACCGACAAACGCGGCTTTTACAATGCTTGTCTGAACAAGGCCGGAAAGCCCGCCGTTTACCAATAATCGAAAGAGGTATATATGAAAACCCTGATTATCAACGCCCATCCCGACCCGCACTCAACCCTCTCCGCCACCAACCAAATGGTGCGCCATCTGCTTGCCAAGCTGTCTGCCCAAGATGTGGAAGTGGTTAATTTGGCCGAAGCCGATATTCATCCGGTGGATAAAGCCGTGTTGGATACGTTTGCCCAAACCTTGTTGAACCAAGAGCCGCTTGATGCGGCGCAAACCCAATTGCTGGCGCGCATAAACGCAGTAACGGCGCAGTTCAAATCCGCGCCGCGGCTGGTTATTGCCCTGCCGCTGTATAACTTCGGCATCCCCGCGCGCCTGAAAAACTGGATAGACAACATCGTTATCCCGGAACAAACGTTCAAATATGAAAACGGAATTCTCCAAGGCCTGATGAGCGGACACAAAGCCTTGATACTGCAAGCCAGTGGCGGCGTGTTCAGCAGCGGCAGTAATGCGCAGATGGAATTTACCATTCCCTATCTGAAAGCTTTGCTGGGCGGATTTTTAGGCTTTTCAAGCGTAGAGGCAGTGCGCGCCGAAGGCACAATGGAACGCATCGGCTTGGAAGCTGCCGTGAAGCAGGCATGTGCCGATATTGATGCGAAGTTTGAAGCGTTTATGGCGGAATAAAGCAACACCGGTTTCGGAAAGCTTGGGATACGGTCAGTTTGCAAACCCAAGCTGAACGGAAACAAATAGGAAAGGTTTGGCATTATGTGCGGACATGCGGCATATTCGGCGAAGAAGCCCACTGGGTCACCCGCCTTGAAAACAGCGGCCAAGGCAGCGACAGCGCGCACCGGCGCCGGTTGCGGGCGCATCGCATCGCCATCATCAACCGCCTGCTTGAGCCGCACCATATCAAAGTGAGCGACTGGCAGGGCGTGCAATACCAGCTTTGCGGCGCTACGGGCAAAACCGCATTGGCTGAAAACCTGAGTCAGATTTCGCCGGCGGTGGAAAGCATCAGCGGCAGGCCGTTTGATCCTTTATCGTAAACCCGATTGCAAAGGTGTCGGAGTGAAAGAATGCCTGTCTGAAAAGTTTTTCAGACAGGCATTGGTGTTTCTTTCAACTACTACCGCCCCGGCTGTGCAAATAGCCGAACACCAGCCTGCTGTCGATTTCGCCGCTTTTGCCCACCCGCACGCGCTCGTGGCGGCTGAGCAGGGGGAACAGGGTTTCGATGCCGTCTTCGGGCGATACTTCGGGCAGCGGCGCTTCGCTCATAGGCAGCAGGCCGAGTGCGGCGAGTTCGCTGATTTTGCCGTAGTCGGTGCGGGTGCTTTGGAAAAAGGAGCGGATGAATTCGTTGGCCGGCCGGGTTTGAATCTCTTCCGGTGTGCCCGCTTGTTGAAGCTTGCCGTTTTGCATCACGGCGATGCGGTCGGCCAGGCGCATGGCTTCGTTCATGTCGTGGGTTACAAAAACGACGGTGGTGCCGAGCTTTTGGTGGATTTCGGCCACCATTTCCTGCAAGGCGTTGCGTGAAATCGGGTCGAGCGCGCTAAAGGGTTCGTCCATCAGCAGCACGTCGGGCTTGGCGGCAATTGCACGCAAAATGCCGATGCGCTGCTGTTCGCCGCCGGACAGTTCGTGCGGGTAGCGGTGGGCGTATTTCTGAGGCGACAAACCCACCATTTCGAGCAGCTCGGTGGAGCGGCGGTTGCGTTCGCTTTTTTTCCAGCCGAGGATGTCGGGTATCAGCTCGATATTCTGTTTCACGGTCATGGTGGGAAACAGGGCAATCTGCTGCAACACATAGCCGATGCGGTGGCGCAGGCGGCGGATGTCGTAGTCTTTGATGCGCCGGTTGTTGAAATACACATTGCCGTCGGTCGGCTCCACCAGCGCGTTAATCATTTTCATGGTGGTGGTTTTGCCGCTGCCGGAAGGGCCGACAATCACGAAAAACTCACCTTCGTTGATGGTTAAATTCAAACCGCTGATAACGGTTTTGCCATCGTAACGCTTGGCAACATGGTCGAACCGGATAATCGGCTTCATGGCGTTTTTTTCTCCAGCAGTTTGTGTTTGTTCAGATAATCGGCCGCCACTTGGGCCGGCGTTTCCCCGCCGTTTTTCACGCGGTAATTCATTTCCGACATTTCTTCTTCGCTGATTCTGCCCGCCAAACGGTTAAGCGCGCCGACGATTTCGGGGTTTTGCTCGGCAAACTCGGCTTTCATCAGCGGCGCGCCCTGATAAGCGCGAAAGAGCCGCAAGTCGTCTTTTAACATGTAAAGATTGTATTGGCGGATTTCGGCATCGGTGGAATAGGCGTCCACCAAATTGATGCGGCCTTCCTGAAGCGCGGTGTAACGCAGAGCCGGCTCGATACTGGAAACGTGTTTGAGTGGAATGCGGTGGGTTTCAGACAGGCCTTTGTAGCCGTCTTTGCGGTCGATAAACTCCAGCGTGAAACCGGCGCGTACTTGGTTTTTCACTTTGACCAAGTCGGAAATATTCACCAAGCCGTGCGCCCGCGCATAATTCTGCGGCAGCGCGAGTGTGTAGGTATTTTGGTATTTCATGGAGGGCAACAGGCGCAGGTTGTGTTGCTCGGCAATCAAGCGGCGCGCCAATGTGTAGGTTTCTTCGGGGCTGAGCGGGCGGTTTTTTTCGGCTTCAGGTAACGCCACCAAGCTTTCGACAACCGTGCCGGTAAACTCGGGATAAATATCCACTTCGCCGCTTTTAAGTGCATTGAAAAGAAAACTGGTTTTGCCGAAATTGGGCTTCAACACCACATCGATTTCCGGGTTTTCCGCTTCAATCAGCATTTTATACATATTGATTAAAATATCCGGTTCGCTGCCCAGCTTGCCCGCAATCACGGTTTGCTTGCCGCCGCTGTGGCTGCTCCACCATTGCGCGCCCAGCAGCAAGGCGGTACTTACCGCCACCAACACCAGCACAAAGCCCGCTTTTTTCCGCTGCAGCCAATATACCAGCCCGCTAACCGCCACCGCCAGCAGCGCGGAAGCCACCGCGCCGATAAAGGTCAGCGCCATATTGTGGCGGTCGATACCGAGCAGGATGATGTTGCCCAGCCCGCCCGCGCCGATTAAAGCGGCCAGCGTGGCCGTGCCGATAATCAGCACGGCGGCCGTGCGTATGCCGGAAACCATGGCAGGCAGCGCCATCGGCAGCTCGATGCGGAACAGCTTCTGCCGGCGCGACAAACCGAATGCCGTGGCCGCTTCCTGCACCGAAGCATTGATTTCAGACAGGCCTAAATAAGTGTTTTGAAAAATCGGCAGCAGCGCATAAAGCGTGAGCGCAATCAAAGCCGGCGGCGTGCCGATGCCCACAAAAGGAATCAGCAAACCGAGCATGGCCAGTGAGGGGATGGTTTGCAGGATATTGGTGAGCTGCAACACCACTTCCGCCTGCTTTTTGTGTGCGGAAAACCAAACCGCCAGCGGCACGGCTATCGCGATGGCACACAAAAGCGCAAGCAGCGAAAGCACCAAGTGCTCGAACGTGGCGGTCAGCAGATCGTGTTTACGCTCCAGAAGCGTTTGCAGAATAGCATTCATAAATATTTTCTGGGAAGGTTGGCGGGCGGGGCGAAGCTGGCTGCTTTATTGAAACGGGCGTCTGATGTTTTTGATTATGCAGCCGATATTAATGAGGCCGCACAAATCTTATTTGGTTCCATTCTAGGCGATACTGTGCTGCAAATCAAAACCGCTTGATGTAGCATATTCGCGCCCCAAATTATAAAATACCCTCTTTTCACACATACTGGAGCTGCCATCATGACCGTTAAAACCCGCTTCGCCCCCAGCCCCACCGGTTACCTGCATATCGGCGGCGTGCGTACTGCTTTGTTTTCATGGGCTTTCGCCCGCAAACACAAAGGCGAATTCCTGCTGCGCATCGAAGACACCGATTTGGAGCGCTCCAATGCCGAATCGGTCAACATCATTCTCGACGGCATGAAATGGGTCGGTCTCGATTACGACAATGCCGACAACGTTATCTTCCAAACCCACCGCTTCGGCCGCTATAAAGAAGTGATTGCCGAGCTGCTTGAAAAAGGCCACGCCTACCATTGCTATTGCAGCAAAGAAGAGCTGGAAGCCATGCGCGAAAAAGCCGAAAAAGAAGGCACCGCCACTTACGACCGCCGCTGGCGCCCCGAGCCGGGCAAAACCCTGCCGCCCGTGCCCGAAGGCGTAGAACCGGTGGTGCGCTTCAAAACCCCCACCGAAGGCGTAACCAAATGGAACGACTTGGTCAAAGGCGAAATCAGCATTCCCAACGAAGCGCTCGACGATTTAATCATCGCCCGCGCCGACGGTACGCCCACCTATAACTTCTGCGTGGTGGTGGACGATCACGACATGGGCGTTACCCATGTCATCCGCGGCGACGACCACGTTAACAACACTCCGAAACAAATCAACATCTTAAAAGCCATGGGCAACCAACTGCCCGAATACGGCCACCTGCCGATGATTCTCAACGAACAAGGCAAAAAAATCTCCAAGCGCAGCGGCGACACCGTGGCCATTACCGATTTCGGCCAAATGGGCATTCTGCCCGAAGCCATGCTCAACTACCTTGCCCGCTTGGGCTGGGCGCACGGCGACGACGAATTTTTCACCATGCAGCAGTTTGTCGAATGGTTTGATTTGAAAGACGTTTCTCCCTCACCCAGCCGCATGGATTTGAAAAAACTCTACTGGATTAACGGCGAGCACATCAAAGTAACCCCCAACGGCAAACTGGCCGAACTGGTTAAACCGCGCCTGACCGTGCGCGGCGTAGAAGTTTTCGACAAACCGGCGCTGGAAGACGTGTTGGACCTGGTGAAAGACCGCGCTCAAGATTTGAACACACTGGCCGACGAATGCGTGTATTTCTACCAAAAAGGCACGCCCGCCGAAGCCGATGTGCAAAAACATTGGGATAAAGACGCCCCCGCCCGCATGCTGCGCTTCGCCGAAAAACTGGAAGGCCTGCCCGACTGGAACGCCGAAGCGATTCACGATTTGTTCAAACCCTTCTGCGACGCCGAAGACATCAAAATGGGCAAACTCGGCATGCCCCTGCGCCTGGCCGTGTGCGGCACCGCCAAAACCCCGAGCATCGACGCCGTGTTGGCCTTATTGGGCAAAGAAGAAGTGTTGACACGCATCCGCTCCTAACCGCCCGCAACACACAACAATGCCTGTCTGAAAAAGTTTTCAGACAGGCATTGTCATACGGACTTTACGCCTTTTTCACAAACTCCGATTTCAAATTCATGGCGCTGCCGTCGATTTTACAGGCGATGTTGTGGTCGCCCTCCTGCAGGCGGATGCTTTTCACTTTGGTGCCCTGCTTAATCACTTGCGAGCTGCCTTTGACTTTCAAATCCTTTATCAGCACCACGCTGTCGCCGTCGGCCAGCGGCGTGCCGTTGGCATCTTTCACGCTGAAGGCATCGCCGGCATCCGCCTCCGCATGTTCGTCCCACTCAAAAGCGCATTCGGGGCAGACCAAATGCAGGCCGTCGTGATAGGTAAGGTTTGAGCCGCATTGCGGGCAGGCTGGGTAGGTCATATGGTTGGTTTCCTTGTTTGAATAAATGACATGATTATGCGGGCAGATTATATAGCACCCGCCCCCGCAGCAGGGCAAATGCCTGTCTGAAAAACAGCTGGCTTTCAGACAGGCATGATTTTGCAGATGCCTGGCCAAGGAGCAAGCAATTTCACGCTAACTTGTTTATCATTTGACGGTTATCCACTCTTTTACCTCTCGCACAATCATGCACCTTTCTCCCGCAGCACGTATTGCTCTTGCCGCTATCAGACTTTACCAACGTTGGCTTTCTCCTTATAAATCATACGGCTTGCCTACCGCCGTGTTTACGGCGGCAGCGGCTGCTTGGGTGTCGGCCACCTTCTGATCCGCCGCTACGGTTTGCTCAAAGGTTGGGCGGTTTTGCAGCGGCGTTTTTCCTATTGCGGCTACGCTGCCGGGCGGCTTCATGAAAACAAAGCGCATCTCCGTTCGCAGCAAGGTTTTTGCGATGTACTTGATGCGTGTGACGTGGATTGCGCCGACTTCAAGCGTTGCGCCTCCAACGGGCAAAAATATTGCAGCATTTTGGATGTGTTCGATTGTGCCGACTGCGATTGGCGCAGTGATGAAAAAAAGAAAAAAGCCAAGCCGAAAAAGGAGCGACACTTTACACCAAGTATCTGAACACCTGAGGCCTGTCTGAAACCTCACCCGTTTTCAGACAGGCATTTTGATATTTTGGGTTTTATTCCACCAAAACATATTTTCGGAATGATGCTTCCACCTGCTCCGCATCCAGCCCAGCCATGATGATGACGAGTTGCGAATGATGCGGTTCGTGCGGCCATGCGGTTAAATGCTGCGGCGGGCAGCATGGCGGCGAAACGGGCTTCCAATTGCACGGCCTGATCAGGCGCGAGGTCAGCTTTGGCAATCAGAATCATATCGGCGGCAGTAACCTGCTGCGTCCACACTGCATTGCCGCTTTGCGCCATTTCATTGCCGTTTACGGCATCCTCCACGGTTATTATGTGCGCCACGCTAAGCTGGTGTATGAGCAGCGGATCGGCCTGTATGGTGGCAACTATCGGCGTCGGTTCGGCCAAATCGGTGGTTTCTATCACAATCCGTTTAAACGGCGGCACCTGTTTTTGTGCGCGGGCATCCAAAACTTCCACCAGTGAATCTTTCAACTCGCCGCGAATCTGGCAGCACAGGCAGCCGGAATCCAGCAGCACTACATTGGGTGAAACCGGTGTAACCAGCTGCTGGTCGATGCCGACTTCGCCAAACTCGTTAATCAACACCGCCGTGTCGCCGTAGTGCTCCGCCGCCAGCATTTTTTGCAATACGGTGGTTTTTCCCGAGCCGAGAAAGCCGGTAAGGATGGTTACAGGAGTTTGGGTAGGGCTCATGCGTTTACCTGTGTTTTGAATAGTGCCAATCGTGTGGAACACTTTGGCCGATTTAATGTCTTTGAATCATGATATAACAAGTAATTTAAGTAAAGATTAAGAGTCCTGTCGAAACTTTTTAGGTGACTTTTAGTCTTTTTTAATTTAAGAATGACTTTTATTTAAAAAATATAAAGGGTAACCAAATGAACTTATACAATAATGGAACATCTGCTTTCGGGTTTAGTGGATGGCGCGCAGACCCTCCGGAAACTTTCAACTCATCGGATTGGAGGCATATTTCCAGCCCGCAAGCTTCAGATTATGTCCGTTCACCTTCTTCTGCACCCCAAGCATCTGATTATGTACGATCTCCTGCCGAATCAGAAGCACCGATTACAGAATCTCCGCCCCCGACTATGCCTACTGCTGAAATCTCCGCAGCTGATAACAAACACTATAGTATTCAAGAATTGCAAGAAATAGGCAGCAAACCAAAAGAAGAAGTTATCAATTTTTTTAAAAATATTGGCGGCACCGTTGAGAAAGTTACAGAGGAGGGCAGAACGGTTGAACGCTACGAAAGTTCCGTGTTACCGGGAAGAGTTTTTACTGTTACAGATAACAGTTCATTTTGGGTAACAAACTACCACACTCCTGCCACAAATACGTTCGAAAATAATGCTGTTTCTGTAGATTCCTCTCATGCAGTAGCATCAGACAATGTGAAACTAAGCAATGATGAAATTACGGCCATTATAAACAGCCAAAATAACTCTACTCCACAAGCGCAGGATTACACGGCTACTCAACCTCCACAAGCTCCTTCATCGGCTTCATCTCCAATAAATACCGCATCAAATCATAATCCCAAACAACCCCAAAATGATATTGCTTCATCCAAGCAACCGAACACCTCTTCTCTTAATGAAAACACCAATTCCATTCCCGAGCCTCTAGCAAACGTTCAAAGCCAACAACCCGATAATACAAATACGGCCACCAACACAACCCCACCGTTAAACCAAAGCATTAGCACCTTAGGCAATGCAGCTACGATTGCTAATGCCGCTGCAAAAAATCCACATCAAACCTTTTTGGCAGAAGCCGAAAAACTGAAGAACAGTGCATCTCTAAAACATGATTTAGCTTCTAGCTTTTCACATAGTATTATGGAATTTGAGCAAGGCAACATATTGGATGAACGCAAGGCTTATTATGCCAATAACCGTGAAGCATTAAATCAGGCAATAGATAAAATCCGTGCCGATGCGGCAGAACTAACACAAAAGCATGGGGACACTGCCGGTAAAATTTATTTCCTTAACGGAATTTCCAAAATCACCGGTGCTATTGGAAATCTTGCAGACGCTTACGAATTAGGCGACCGCATCAAAAATGCTTTTGATAATGACAACTGGAGCCCTGTGGTGGGACAAGTCAGCAAAATAGTTGCCACATCGGCAACCGCAAGTACAGGTGCGGTAATTGCCAGAAGCGCGGGGTTGCTCTTGGCTGCTTCAGGCCTCGGTACGATTGCAATGGGCGTACTTGCAGGAGCAGGAGTTGCTATTATCATTAGTAATAGCATCGATTATTTAGAGAAATACGTTTCCAATTCAGATCAGTGGAATTTCAAAAATGCTGACAATAAATATACCGATTTGGTTTTAATAGGTAATCATAGTAGCCAAGAGCATATTAAACTTAAAGCTGAAAATGTTACTTTAATTGGTAAGAACCATTTTAAAAATTTAGAAATTGAAAGTGAAACCGTTACCATCATTGGTAATACGAATGAAAATTTAATGATCAAAAGCCCTAAGATTGAAGTTATCCCCGGAAAAGATATTTCCGATAAATTTATGCAAGAACCTCTTTTGATCAATGAAGATTCAAAAACAGAAGAAACATTTGCTGAATCGTCTATCCAAGAAAATCCCCATGCTGAAAACCCAATTCAATCCCAAGCAGATAAAACAATTATCTTGGATTCGGATCCTTATATCAATCAAGCTTATTTGGAAGCTGCTGCGGCCAAAGCACAAAAATCCCCACAGGAATATTTAACGTTTCTAACGCAAGTACCTGAAATGGAAGATATTCCGGATCCAAGCTTAATTGATTCAATTATCGAATACCAAACAATGGAGTTGGAAAAAATTTTTAATAAGCCGGCTGAGGAGTCTACGCCTGCTGTCCCCAAAGAAAAGACGGCTTATCCTGATATATCTTTACCTCCTTCTACAGATCATCCCCCTGAAACCTACCTATAAAGTAATTGGAAACCTATCATGCGCGGCTTTGTCCCGGCATGATGGCACAACCATAGTCAATCCGTTTATATAATAACGGTGCCGTCATATTCGGGCTTGCCCCGAGTATGACGAGCTTACTATTTTTAAGTTGATTAGCTATAAATTAATAGGTTAACTGAAGATCCAAATTGGTTACGACTTTTTAAACTGTTTGAATAATTCAAGAGAGACTTTCCAATGAAAGAAAAAATTGAACCCTATATTATGTGGGGAATTATTGCTTTCTCGGCGTTGATTTTTGTTGTAACACCTGCTCACCCTGCCAACCCTTCCGATTTTGCATTGGAACAATTTATAGATAATTATTTATTCGGCAACGGTTATTATCATCCGGAGGCTTATCCGCTGGCAGCCAAAGCCACCAATAGCGTTTCCACTATTTTGGCTTTTTTCTGCGCCGTTGCGGTGTCCATTTGGAAATGGGATTGGCCGCACAATTTCCATCAAGCAACAACTCGACATATCGTGCAAGCCAGTTTGTTTTCATTAGTGTTACTCGTATTTTTCCTATGGCTCAGTACGATGCCGCAAGAAATGTATGACAGATCGGGCAGTAAAAATTTTTTGGCTAAACCTTATTTTCAAAACACGCCTTTTTTATTTTTGACGGGTATAGGCTTGAAAAGCTCCATCATTTATGTGTTTACGCGCTACTTCGGAATATTTTTCAGCAGTTTCCGAAAATAATAAAAGTTTGGGTCTGAATATGGCATGAATTGTCGTTTTATCTGAAACTTTTGTGATTTATCGAAAATCAAATATTGCAATAAAGTATAAAATATCCCTTTCACTGCAATAATCTAACAATTTCAGAGAGGAGTTAATATGAGTTTGTTTTCCCTGCAAGGTCAAGTAACTTTGGTAACTGGTGCAGCCAAGGGTATTGGCAAAGGCATTGCCCAAGTGTTGAAGCAGGCAGGTGCGGATATTGTGATTGCCGATATCGACCGCGAACAAGGCGGGCGGACGGCGGCCGAATTGGGCGCCCATTACCAATATTTGGATGTGCGTTCGCAGCAAAGCTGCCGCGAGACCGTTGAAGCGGTTGCGGCCAAATTCGGCAAGCTGGATATTCTATGCTCCAACACAGGCATTTTCCCGCAGAAAAACCTTGCCGACATGAACGAAGCCGATTGGGACGAAACCCACGGCATCAACCTGAAAGGCACGTTTTTTATCGTGCAGGCTGCCATTCGCGTGATGCAGCCGAAGCATTACGGGCGGATTGTGATTACCTCATCCATCACCGGCCCGGTTACCGGCTTTCCCGGCTGGAGCCATTATGGCGCAAGCAAGGCCGGGCAGCTCGGCTTTATGCGCAGCGCGGCGCTGGAATACGCGCGCCACGGCATCACCATCAATGCCGTGATGCCCGGCAATATTCTGACCGAAGGCTTACAGGCGCAAGGCGAAACCTATCTGAACCAAATGCGCGCCGCCATCCCCATGCATACCCTCGGCACGCCGCAAGACATCGGGTACGCCGCCTGCTTCCTCGCCAGCAAAGAAGCCGCCTATATTACCGGCCAAACGCTGATTGTTGACGGCGGCCAGATTCTGCCCGAATCACCCGAAGCCCTGCTTTAAGCATTGCTATCGTCAATCAACTTAAAAATAGTACGTTCGTCACACTCGGGTCAAGCCTGAGTATGACGGTATCCTTAATTATGTAAGTAGATTAGCTATCAAACTTGGACAACACCAATGCCTGTCTGAAAAACTTTTCAGACAGGCATTGCTTTGCCTAAGCCGCCTCTGCGGCAGGCAGCCGAAAATGTTACAATGCCGTTTTCACAACCATTTTCACAACTATCCCAGTCCCATCATGAAGAAAGCAGCCGCCCCAAAATCATTTGAAGAAGCGCTCAAGCGTTTGGAAACACTCACGCAAGCCATGCAAAGCAGCGAAATGCCGCTGGAAGAAGCGCTGGCCGCCTATCAGGAAGGCAACGAGCTGGTGAAATACTGCCAAGCCAAATTGGCCGAAGTGGAGCAGAAGCTGCAAGTTTTGGATGCGGGCGGGCTTAAGGAGCTGAATCTTGATGCAGGCGAATGATTTGAAACTGTGGCAGCAAAAGGCGCAGGCGCAAACCGAGCTTGCGCTTGAGCGCGTGCTGCCTGCAAACCATGCCGTACCCAATACCCTACACGAAGCCATGCGTTATGTCACGCTCGGCGGCGGTAAGCGTCTGCGCCCGCTTTTGGTGCTGGCGGCTTCCGAGTTGGGAGAAGCCGATTTTACGGCGGTGGAGCAGGCGATGGCGGCGATTGAGATGGTGCATGTTTATTCGTTGGTGCATGACGATATGCCTGCAATGGATAACGACAGCCTGCGCCGCGGAAAACCCACCTGCCATGTGCAATACGACGAAGCAACCGCGCTTTTGGTGGGTGATGCGCTGCAAACGCTGGCATTTGATGTGTTAAGCCGCCCGGCCAATCTGCCTGTCGCGCGCCAGCTGAAAATGGTGGCTGTGCTGGCAAAGGCCGCGGGCAGCCTCGGCATGGCGGGCGGGCAGGCGATTGATTTGGCCAATGTCGGCAAAGCGATGAGCCAGGCTGAGTTGGAGCAGATGCACGGTTTGAAAACCGGTGCGTTAATCCGCGCAGCGGTAATGCTCGGTGCATTGTGTTGCCCGAACCTGAACGATGATGACATAGCGCGTTTGGATGCCTATGCCGAAAAGCTCGGTTTGGCTTTTCAAGTGATTGACGATGTGCTCGACTGTGAGGCCGACACTGCCACTTTGGGCAAAACCGCCGGTAAAGATGCGGATAATGATAAGCCGACTTATGTGAAACTGATGGGCTTGGCCGATGCCCGCGCTTATGCGGAAACGCTGGTTACCGATGCCGTGTCGCTGTTGGAGCCTTTCGGTGAAAAAGCCGCCCGCTTGCGCGGCTTGGCCGAATTTGTTACTGCGCGCAAAAACTGATGCTGGTTGGTCACAATGCCTGTCTGAAAAAGGTTTTCAGACAGGCATTGTTTCGTTAAGGATTATAGTCAATCCACTTGTATAATAACGATACCGCCATATTCAGGCTTGACCGGAGTATGACGAGCGCACTATTTTTAAGTTGATTAACTATAACGCTTAACGCCATACCCGTACAAAAGCCCGAGTATGGCGTGTTTGTTTAAGAGATTCGGTTTAAGGATTGCTGTATTAAATCAGGTTCAAATCGCTAACCCGGTCAAACAGATGATCCGATTTGCCGCCTTCTTCGTGAAGCTGGATGCGCAAGCGCAAATCGTTGGCGGAGTCGGCCTGGCGCAGGGCTTCGTTGTAATCGATGACGCCGTTGTTATACAGGCGGAACAGATTTTGGTCGAATGTCTGCATGCCGTCTTCAGGAGAGCGCTGCATCAATTCTTTGATCGCCATCAAATCGCCTTTGAAAATCAAATCCTGCACGGCGGGTGTGTTAATCAGCAAGTCCACGATAGCCGTGCGGCCTTTGTTGCCTTTTCTCACCACTAAGCGCTGGCCGATAATGCCGGTAAGGTTCATGGCAATGTCAACCAACACCTGCTTGTGGCGCTCTTCAGGATAAAGGTTCATGATGCGCTCGATGGCTTGGTTGGCATTGGTGGCGTGAATGGTGAATACGCACAAATGGCCGGTTTGTGCCAATTGTAGGGCGTATTCCATGCTTTGCTGCGAACGCACTTCGCCGATACACACCACATCGGGTGCTTGGCGCATGGCGTTTTGCACGGCCAAATCCCAGCTTTCGGTGTCGATGCCGATTTCGCGCTGAGTGATAATGCATTTTTTCGGCGTATGCAGATACTCAATCGGATCTTCGATAGTAATCATGTGGCCGGGAAGGTTGTGGTTGCGGTGGTTGAGCATCGCTGCCATCGAGGTGGATTTACCCGAACCGGTCGCACCCGCCAGAATCAGCATGCCGCGCGATTTCAGAATCAAATCGTTCAACACCGGCGGCAGGTCAAGCGCTTCCACCGTCGGAATTTCGGTGTTGATACGGCGCAATACCAAGCCGACGCGGCCTTGTTCGTGATAGGCGTTTACACGGTAGCGGGTGTTGCTTTTCGATTGGATGGAATAGTTTAATTCCAACTCGCGCTTGAAGATTTCTTTTTGCTCGTCGTTCATGGTTGAATCGACGATGGCTTTGGTGTCTTCCGCGGTAAGCATCGGCATCGGTACAGGCATCAGTTTGCTGTTGAGCTTCATTGCCGGCGGAAAGCCTGCGCTGATAAAGATATCGGATGCACCGCGATCTTCGGCGTCAAAGCACATACGGTCGAGAATCGGGTGGATATGCACGCCGATGGCCGAAGGGGTGGGTTTTTGCTGGAATGAAGAGCCGTTTGAAGCGACTTGTTTGTCGGCATAGGCGGCAACCATGCTGCTGAGCAGGTCTTGCAGGTCTTTGTGTGATTGGTCTGACATGATATTCTGCCTTGCTGAAACGGGTTACGCGAAGTCGGCGTTCTGCGCTTTGGCGCGCGCGGTTTCCGGGCTGATCACACCTTGGCGGACCAGATTTTGCAGCGCTTGGTCAAGCGTTTGCATGCCGTGGGTTTGGCCGGTTTGCAGCACGGAACCGATTTGGGCGATTTTGTTTTCGCGGATCAGGTTGCGCACGGCAGGAGTGGAAATCATGATTTCGTGGGCTGCCACACGGCCTTGGCCGTCTCTGGTTTTCAGCAGGGTTTGCGAAATTACGGCACGCAGCGACTCGGAAAGCATGGAGCGCACCATTTCTTTTTCGCCGGCCGGGAATACGTCCACAATACGGTCAACGGTTTTGGCTGCGCCGGTGGTGTGCAGGGTGCCGAATACCAAGTGGCCGGTTTCGGCGGCGGTCAATGCCAAGCCGATGGTTTCCGGGTCGCGCATCTCGCCCACCAGAATCACGTCCGGGTCTTCACGCAGTGCCGATTTCAGTGCGTTGGCAAAGCTGTGGGTGTGTTCGTGCAATTCACGCTGGTTGATCAGCGCTTTCTTACTTTCATGCACAAACTCGATCGGATCTTCGATGGTAAGGATGTGCGCCGGATGGTTTTCATTGATGTAGTTAATCATGGCCGCCAGTGTGGTGGACTTACCCGAACCTGTCGGGCCGGTAACCAAAACCAGGCCGCGCGGCGTATCGGCGATTTTTTGGAAAATGCGCGGTGCTTTGAGGTCTTCCAGAGTCAGAACGGTGCTGGGAATAGTACGGAACACGGCAGCCGGGCCGCGGTTGGACATAAATGCGTTGACACGGAAGCGCGCAACATTGGGCAGCTCGAATGAAAAGTCGGTTTCGAGGTTTTGCTGGTAGTTTTTGCGCTGATGGTCGTTCATTACGGAAGTGATCATATGGCCCACTTCTTCCGAAGTCATTTCGGGCAGGTTGATGCGGCGCACATCGCCGTGCACACGGATCATGGGCGGCAAGCCGGAGCTTAAGTGAAGGTCGGATGCTTTGTTTTTTACGCCGAAGGCGAGTAAGTCGGTAATTTGCATAATGTGGTCTCGTTTTATTAAGATACGTTTTGTGGTTTTTTAACCCTTAAAAAATCCTGCATATTCTAAATAATTGCGTCCGTTTAGACCATGCCAAAATTGTATTTGGCGGTAAAACGGCGCAAACCGAGGTGAAATCATGGCGATGTTGCAACAAAATTACCAATCTGTGTTGGCGCAGATTGCAACGGCTGAAAAACATGCTAAACGGCATGACAAAAGCGTACGGCTGATAGCGGTAAGCAAAACGTTTCCCGCATCGGATATCCGGGAGGTGTATGCGGCGGGGCAGCGTGATTTTGGTGAAAACTATATTCAGGAATGGTATGCCAAAACAGAGGAGTTGGCGGATTTACCTGATTTGGTTTGGCATGTTATCGGGCAGGTGCAGTCGAATAAAACCAAGTTTGTGGCCGAGCGGGCGCATTGGGTGCATACCATTGATAAGTTGAAAACGGCTGAGCGTTTGAGTGCTCAACGGCCGCAGCACATGCCGCCTTTGCAGGTGTGTATCGAGGTGAACGTTTCGGGTGAGGCGAGCAAACACGGCGTGCCGCCGCAAGAGGCGGTAGCATTGGCTGCGGCGGTGAGCAAACTGGCTAATTTGAAAGTGCGCGGATTGATGTGCGTAGCCGAAGCGGTGGTCGGTGAAGATGAGTTGAAACGTCAGTTTTTGCTGATGCGTGATTTATTGGGGCGGCTGCAGGCGGCAGGTGTGGATGCGGATGTGTTGTCGATGGGAATGTCTGCCGATATGCCGTTGGCGGTTGCCTGCGGTGCGACACATGTGCGGATAGGCAGCGCTATTTTCGGCAAGCGCCATTATGTTTAAATGCCTGTCTGAAAGCAGCTACCGGGTTTTCAGACAGGCATCGGGTTAAAAGGAGCAATCAGGATATGACAATTTACTTTTTGGGCGGCGGTAATATGGCGGCGGCTATTGTTGCGGGTTTGCACAGGGAGGGCAGGCAAGGCGAAGTGCATGTGGTAAACCGCGGCGCGGAAAAGCGTGAAAAGCTGGCAAAGCGTTATGGCGTGCGCACTTCGGAAACTTTGCCGCCGCTTTCGGCAGACGACACGCTGGTGTTGGCGGTAAAACCCCAAGATATGGAACAAGCCTGTTTGGGTGTGCAAACCAATGGCGCGTTGGTCATTTCGGTGGCGGCAGGATTGGGTGTGGATACTTTGAGCCGTTATCTCGGCGGAACGCGGCGCATTATCCGCACAATGCCGAACACGCCTTCGCAAATCGGCATGGGCGTAAGCGGGCTTTATGCAGCGGATGGGGTCGGAGAAGCAGATAAAATCAAGGCGGAAGCAATGATGCGCCCTTCGGGAGCGGTGGTTTGGTTGGGCGGGGAAGCGCAGATTCATGCCATTACCGGTATCAGCGGCAGCGGCCCGGCTTATGTGTTTTATTTGATGAACGCTTTGCAAGAGGCGGCCAAGGCTCAAGGCTTTGAAGAAAGCGAGGCGAGGGCATTAAGTTTGGCAACGTTTAAAGGTGCGGTTGCGCTGGCGGAGCAAACCGGAGAAAGTTTTGCGGTTTTGCAGCAAAATGTTACATCCAAAGGCGGCACCACACATGCTGCGGTTGAAACATTCAAGCACCATCGTGTTGCCGAAGCCATCGGTTTGGGTGTGGAAGCCTGTGTGGCGCGTTCGCAGGAAATTGCTACCCAGTTTGAATAAATATTGGGGAAATTCGGATCTTTAAAAAAACCGAAGAATAAAATCAGCTTGAAGCTTAATGCTTGCCTGAAAATGTTTCAGACAGGCATAGTGTTTAAGTGTTTAAATCAGGCATAATATGTATAGAATGCCTACCTGAAAGAGAAAACTATGCTGCAAAAAATCATTCAACTGTTGGCGGATGGCTTTGCCATGCTGTGTATCGGACGCTGCTTGTTGCAATGGGGCAAAATGCATTTCGACCATCCGATTGCTCGGTTTTGCAAACAGTTTACCGAATGGTTGGTGCGGCCCGTGAGAAAAGTGTTCAAGCCAATCGGGCGTTGGGACATCGCCTACATTGTGGCCGCCGTGGCCGTTTATTATATAGCGTTTGCCCTGATCGTTTTCCTGTCTTTACCTCATGCAAACCCGGCCAAATCTCTGATTGCCGTTTTGTGCTACACCCTGATCAGCATGGTGAAAACATTGTGCTATTTGCTGTTTATCGGCCTTTTCGCCCGCATGGTGTTGAGCTTTAACAATCCTGCCGGCAAACTTTTACCCGTTTTAAACAATATATTCGAACCCTTATTGCGCCCGTTTGTCTTTTTAAGGATAGGCCGATACGATTTTTCAGGCAGTATATTGGTATTGGTTTTATGGATTTGGCTGGTAACATTTTCACCCAACCTGATTCATCGCTTGGACTTATGGCTCTTATCATAAAGAGCATTGCAGGCAGGAATTGGATAGATTGTGGTATAACTAATACGATTGAAATAGTTACTAATGCAAACATCTATAAAAACAATAATATTAAGCTGTACTCGTGTTATGATTTGTCCCTTCCGAATCAACACAGATAACTAAAGTGATTGGCCTAAATAAATTCACGGTTTTAACTGTCGTGACAATAATAATCAACCTGAAACAAAGAAAGAAACATATATGGCAAAGCTGACAGAACAAGACATTCTCAATTGGAATGGCCCTGAAGAAGATTACATGAACGAAGATCATCTAAACTTTTTCCGTGAGCTGTTGGTGAAACTTCAAGAAGAATTGATTGAAAAAGCCAACATCACAACGGGGCATTTGCAAGAACACGAATCCGCTTCAGATCCCGCCGATCGCGCAACCCAAGAAGAAGAGTATGCCCTTGAACTGCGCACACGCGATAGAGAAAGAAAGCTTATGAGCAAAATCCAATCGTCTATCCGCGCAATAGATGAAGGAGAGTACGGCTATTGCAAAGACACAGGCGAACCCATCGGATTAAAACGCCTGCTCGCCCGGCCAACCGCAACCCTTTCAGTAGAAGCGCAAGAGCGTCGCGAGCAGATGAAAAAACAGTTTGCCGACTAAAAATATTTGGAAAACAAAACAGCCGGGTGGTTTATATATGAACAACCCCGGCTGTTTTATTGAGAAATTTCCAAACTAAATATTGAGTTAAAACAGGGTATTGTTGTATTTGTCCGTATTTTGTTGTTTTGGGGTGTTGACGTTGTGATTGTGTGGGCGTATAGTTCGGTTTCTTCGCTGCTTCGGCAGTGACTGACAGGCCGGTTATTATAGCATAGTGCTGTTTTGATTGGTTTAGCTCTTTAACAATACAGATTACCGATAAGTGTGGGTGCGGCGAGCCCCACACTGTTTGAAAGACAGACAAGAAATCTTGTCGGTTTCTTTGAAGCAGACCAGAAGTTAAAAAGTTAGAGATTGAACATAAGAGTTTGATCCTGGCTCAGATTGAACGCTGGCGGCATGCTTTACACATGCAAGTCGAACGGCAGCACGGAAGAGCTTGCTCTTTTGGTGGCGAGTGGCGAACGGGTGAGTAATGCATCGGAACGTACCGAGTAGTGGGGGATAACTGTCCGAAAGGATGGCTAATACCGCATACGCTTTGAGAAGGAAAGCAGGGGATCTTCGGACCTTGCGCTATTCGAGCGGCCGATGTCTGATTAGCTGGTTGGTGGGGTAAAGGCCTACCAAGGCGACGATCAGTAGCGGGTCTGAGAGGATGATCCGCCACACTGGGACTGAGACACGGCCCAGACTCCTACGGGAGGCAGCAGTGGGGAATTTTGGACAATGGGCGCAAGCCTGATCCAGCCATGCCGCGTGTCTGAAGAAGGCCTTCGGGTTGTAAAGGACTTTTGTCAGGGAAGAAAAGCTTTGGGTTAATACCCTGGAGTGATGACGGTACCTGAAGAATAAGCACCGGCTAACTACGTGCCAGCAGCCGCGGTAATACGTAGGGTGCGAGCGTTAATCGGAATTACTGGGCGTAAAGCGAGCGCAGACGGTTACTTAAGCAGGATGTGAAATCCCCGGGCTCAACCTGGGAACTGCGTTCTGAACTGGGTGGCTAGAGTATGTCAGAGGGGGGTAGAATTCCACGTGTAGCAGTGAAATGCGTAGAGATGTGGAGGAATACCGATGGCGAAGGCAGCCCCCTGGGATAATACTGACGTTCATGCTCGAAAGCGTGGGTAGCAAACAGGATTAGATACCCTGGTAGTCCACGCCCTAAACGATGTCAATTAGCTGTTGGGGCACTTGATGCCTTAGTAGCGTAGCTAACGCGTGAAATTGACCGCCTGGGGAGTACGGTCGCAAGATTAAAACTCAAAGGAATTGACGGGGACCCGCACAAGCGGTGGATGATGTGGATTAATTCGATGCAACGCGAAGAACCTTACCTGGTCTTGACATGTACGGAATCCTCCAGAGACGGAGGAGTGCCTTCGGGAGCCGTAACACAGGTGCTGCATGGCTGTCGTCAGCTCGTGTCGTGAGATGTTGGGTTAAGTCCCGCAACGAGCGCAACCCTTGTCATTAGTTGCCATCATTTGGTTGGGCACTCTAATGAGACTGCCGGTGACAAACCGGAGGAAGGTGGGGATGACGTCAAGTCCTCATGGCCCTTATGACCAGGGCTTCACACGTCATACAATGGTCGGTACAGAGGGTAGCCAAGCCGCGAGGTGGAGCCAATCCCACAAAACCGATCGTAGTCCGGATTGCACTCTGCAACTCGAGTGCATGAAGTCGGAATCGCTAGTAATCGCAGGTCAGCATACTGCGGTGAATACGTTCCCGGGTCTTGTACACACCGCCCGTCACACCATGGGAGTGGGGGATACCAGAAGTAGGTAGGGTAACCGCAAGGAGCCCGCTTACCACGGTATGCTTCATGACTGGGGTGAAGTCGTAACAAGGTAGCCGTAGGGGAACCTGCGGCTGGATCACCTCCTTTCTAGAGAAGAGCAGGTTTGTCGCATTCACACTTATCGGTAAACTGTATATTGAAGAAGCGGTATTATTGAAGAAGCGATTGTAAAGATTGCTTGATGAGACCTGGGTTTGTAGCTCAGCTGGTTAGAGCACACGCTTGATAAGCGTGGGGTCGGAGGTTCAAGTCCTCCCAGACCCACCAGACATTCTCAAAGCAAGAGTAAGCAGTATCGATACTTGAGTAAGAGTATGGGGGCATAGCTCAGTTGGTAGAGCACCTGCTTTGCAAGCAGGGGGTCATCGGTTCGATCCCGTTTGCCTCCACCAAAAACTTCAATAAAAGGACTTTACAAATTAAAGTTAGCTGCTACAATGCGCAGCTCATTTTAATTTGCGAAGTTTGAGACAAAAGTTTGTTTCATATAAACGCATTGATCTTTAACAAATTGGAAAGCCGAAATCAACAAACAAAGACAATGTCGGCTTACTGTAACAGGTAAGCCGCAGTATTTGGGTGATGATTGTATCGACTGAGCTGTGAAACACAAAAGGCACAGTTCAGTACACAACAAGCAGTAAGCTTTGTCAAAGTAAAGTCTTCAAGTTACGTAGGTAGTCAACGCCGAAACAACGAAGTCAGAGAGGTTCTTGAAATGATAGAGTCAAGTGAATAAGTGCATCAGGTGGATGCCTTGGCGATGATAGGCGACGAAGGACGTGTAAGCCTGCGAAAAGCATCGGGGAGCTGGCAATAAAGCTATGATCCGGTGATGTCCGAATGGGGAAACCCACCGTATTTTGTACGGTATCCTTATCTGAATACATAGGATAAGCGAAGCGAACCCGGAGAACTGAACCATCTAAGTACCCGGAGGAAAAGAAATCAACCGAGATTCCGTAAGTAGCGGCGAGCGAACGCGGAGGAGCCTGTATATGATAGCTGTTGAGATAGAAGAACAAGCTGGGAAGCTTGGCCATAGTGGGTGACAGCCCCGTATTCGAAATTTCATCAGTGGTACTAGGTATACGACAAGTAGGGCGGGACACGTGGAATCCTGTCTGAATATGGGGGGACCATCCTCCAAGGCTAAATACTCATCATCGACCGATAGTGAACCAGTACCGTGAGGGAAAGGCGAAAAGAACCCCGGGAGGGGAGTGAAATAGAACCTGAAACCTGATGCATACAAACAGTGGGAGCCTATTTATTGGGTGACTGCGTACCTTTTGTATAATGGGTCAACGACTTACATTCAGTAGCGAGCTTAACCGGATAGGGGAGGCGTAGGGAAACCGAGTCTTAATAGGGCGATGAGTTGCTGGGTGTAGACCCGAAACCGAGTGATCTATCCATGGCCAGGATGAAGGTGCCGTAACAGGTACTGGAGGTCCGAACCCACGCATGTTGCAAAATGCGGGGATGAGCTGTGGATAGGGGTGAAAGGCTAAACAAACTCGGAGATAGCTGGTTCTCCCCGAAAACTATTTAGGTAGTGCCTCATGTATCACTTCCGGGGGTAAAGCACTGTTATGGCTAGGGGGTCATTGCGACTTACCAACCCATGGCAAACTAAGAATACCGGAAAGTGCAATCATGGGAGACAGACAGCGGGTGCTAACGTCCGTTGTCGAGAGGGAAACAACCCAGACCGCCAGCTAAGGTCCCAAATGATAGATTAAGTGGTAAACGAAGTGGGAAGGCCCAGACAGCCAGGATGTTGGCTTAGAAGCAGCCATCATTTAAAGAAAGCGTAATAGCTCACTGGTCGAGTCGTCCTGCGCGGAAGATGTAACGGGGCTCAAATCTGTAACCGAAGCTGCGGATGCACTAAGTGCATGGTAGGGGAGCGTTCTGTAGGCCGAAGAAGGTGACTTGAGAAGGTTGCTGGAGGTATCAGAAGTGCGAATGTTGACATGAGTAGCGATAAAGCGGGTGAAAAGCCCGCTCGCCGAAAGCCCAAGGTTTCCTACGCAACGTTCATCGGCGTAGGGTGAGTCGGCCCCTAAGGCGAGGCAGAAATGCGTAGTCGATGGGAAACGGGTTAATATTCCCGTACTTGATTCAAATGCGATGTGGGGACGGAGAAGGTTAGGTTAGCAAGCTGTTGGAATAGCTTGTTTAAGCCGGTAGGTGGAAGACTTAGGCAAATCCGGGTCTTCTTAACACCGAGAAGTGAAGACGATTGTCTACGGACAAGAAGTAACCGATACCACGCTTCCAGGAAAAGCCACTAAGCTTCAGTTTGAATCGAACCGTACCGCAAACCGACACAGGTGGGCAGGATGAGAATTCTAAGGCGCTTGAGAGAACTCGGGAGAAGGAACTCGGCAAATTGATACCGTAACTTCGGGAGAAGGTATGCCCTTCGATGTGAAAGACTTGCTCTGTAAGCATTGGAGGGTCGCAGAGAATCGGTGGCTGCGACTGTTTATTAAAAACACAGCACTCTGCTAACACGAAAGTGGACGTATAGGGTGTGACGCCTGCCCGGTGCTGGAAGGTTAATTGAAGATGTGCAAGCATCGGATCGAAGCCCCAGTAAACGGCGGCCGTAACTATAACGGTCCTAAGGTAGCGAAATTCCTTGTCGGGTAAGTTCCGACCCGCACGAATGGCGTAACGATGGCCACACTGTCTCCTCCCGAGACTCAGCGAAGTTGAAATGGTTGTGAAGATGCAATCTCCCCGCTGCTAGACGGAAAGACCCCGTGAACCTTTACTGTAGCTTTGCATTGGACTTTGAAGTCACTTGTGTAGGATAGGTGGGAGGCTTAGAAGCAGAGACGCCAGTTTCTGTGGAGCCGTCCTTGAAATACCACCCTGGTGTCTTTGAGGTTCTAACCCAGGTCCGTGATCCGGATCGGGGACCGTGCATGGTAGGCAGTTTGACTGGGGCGGTCTCCTCCCAAAGAGTAACGGAGGAGTTCGAAGGTTACCTAGGTCCGGTCGGAAATCGGACTGATAGTGCAATGGCAAAAGGTAGCTTAACTGCGAGACCGACAAGTCGAGCAGGTGCGAAAGCAGGACATAGTGATCCGGTGGTTCTGAATGGAAGGGCCATCGCTCAACGGATAAAAGGTACTCCGGGGATAACAGGCTGATTCCGCCCAAGAGTTCATATCGACGGCGGAGTTTGGCACCTCGATGTCGGCTCATCACATCCTGGGGCTGTAGTCGGTCCCAAGGGTATGGCTGTTCGCCATTTAAAGTGGTACGTGAGCTGGGTTTAAAACGTCGTGAGACAGTTTGGTCCCTATCTGCAGTGGGCGTTGGAAGTTTGACGGGGGCTGCTCCTAGTACGAGAGGACCGGAGTGGACGAACCTCTGGTGTACCGGTTGTGACGCCAGTCGCATCGCCGGGTAGCTAAGTTCGGAAGAGATAAGCGCTGAAAGCATCTAAGCGCGAAACTCGCCTGAAGATGAGACTTCCCTGAGGGCTTGACCCTCCTAAAGAGTCGTTCGAGACCAGGACGTTGATAGGTCGGGTGTGGAAGCGCAGTAATGCGTGCAGCTAACCGATACTAATTGCTCGTGAGGCTTGACTCTATCATTTGAAGAACTTTGCATTCTGAAGGATGCGGTACTTTGAATATGAAAGCTTATATCAG
This sequence comes from Neisseria canis, assembly GCF_900636765.1. NCBI lineage: Bacteria > Pseudomonadati > Pseudomonadota > Betaproteobacteria > Neisseriales > Neisseriaceae > Neisseria > Neisseria canis. The sequence continues at coordinate 594,362 of NZ_LR134313.1, read as the reverse complement.
TCTTGAAGACGATACACATCACAGTTGATTAAAGAATAAATAAGTGGAAGGACTCTTCCATAACGGCTTTCCCGATTTGTACAGTTTACGTCTGGCGGCCATAGCGAGTTGGTCCCACGCCTTCCCATCCCGAACAGGACCGTGAAACGACTCAGCGCCGATGATAGTGTGGATACCCATGTGAAAGTAGGTCACTGCCAGACACCCATTCAGAATCCCCGATATTGTATGATATCGGGGATTCGCTTTTGCTTTTGGCGGTATTGGGTGTATGGCGGTGCAGAGGGGTAAAAATTTAATAGTTGAACTGTTGTAAAACTGATAATAACGGGAAAAACGGCTTGTAAGGCCGGGAGGGTTTGGTTATGATGGCTGTTCATAAAGGGCGGAGGCTCGTTATGTACGGTATATTGACCAAACACATTCGGGAAACCGGCTGTATCATATTAAGGATGGAACATACATGAAAAAACTGATGTTGGGTGTGTTGGCGGCGTTGTCGTGTGCGTGGTCGCTGGCGGCGGTGAATATCAATACGGCGACGGCGGAGGAGTTGAAGGCGTTGCCGGGTATCGGCCCGGCGAAGGCGGCGGCGATAGTGGAATACCGTCAGGCCAACGGTGCCTTTAAAAGTGTGGAGGAGTTGAAGAAGGTGAAGGGTATCGGGGACGGTATCTTCAATAAGCTGAAGGAAGAGGCGACGGTGTCGGGTGCGGCGAAGGCCAAACCGGCCAAACCGGTGCAGCCCAAGGCCAAGTAGCCTTTAACTGGAAACGAAGCTGTTAACACCGATAGTGCAAAAGGCCCGTCAACGGGCCTTTGTTGCGGGTGGGCTATAGTAAATCCACTTAATTTACATTACAATCTTTTCATGACCTATTCAACAGACTTCCGAAAACTTGCCTTAGCCAAACTCGAACAAGGCATCTCCATCCGCAAAGTAGCCCGGAAACCCGGTATCAGTCCCGATACGGTGTATAAATGGAAAAAGAACCCCTTCCCCAAAGGTTACCCTAAAGATAGAAAACCCCGCAAAATCAGTAGGCAGGTACTTCTTCAGGATGCTTCCCAATATCCTGATGCGTATTGTGCCGAACGGGCACAGTGTTTCTGCTATTCAACCAATGCCGTCTACAAGGCATTGAAAAGATACGGTATTAGCCGAAAAAAAGACTAATAAACATCCAGATGCCCGGCTCAGAAAACGCTTCCTTAAACTTAAACACCGTCTTCATCTGAAAAAGCACCCCATTGTCTGTTTGGATGAAAGCGGCTTCAGAACCTCCGCTTTCCGTCCTTACGGCTATTCTACTAAAGGCAGCCTTTGTAGCGACAGCTATAATTGGCAGGGACGCAACTAAACCAATGCCATCGGTGTGCTGGCAACCGGTTATTTGCCGTCGGTTTGTTTGATTGCAGCATTAACCGTCAAATATTTGATGCTTGGGTAGAACGGATGTTGATACCGCAGCTTCCTGCCAACAGTCTGGTGGTGATGGACAATGCAGCTTTCCACAAGGGAGATGCCGAAGCGTTGTTGGAAGGGAAAGGGCATAGTGTACTGTGGCTGCCACCTTATAGCCCCGACTTGAATCCGATAGAGAAGAAATGGGTTTGGGTAAAGGCGCAGCGGCGAAAGCACAAAATAATGGGGACTGTGCTAGATAAGCAGTCATGCTAGACTGCAAAAATGAAGATAACTCATTGTAAATTAAAAAAGAGTATTCAAAAGAAGTTGCTTCAATTTTTGTACTTGAAGTAACCGCCCGTTCTGCTGCCGATTTGTTAGGTATCCATTCCAATTCAGCGGCTATGTTCTACCGCAAAATTCGCGAAGGCATCAGTCATCATCTTGTGTTGGAGGCCGATGCGGCTTTTGATGGTGCTGTCGAATTGGATGAAAGTTATTTTGGCGGACTCAAACGCGGCGGTAAGGTTTATACCGTGGTGGTGGAAAACGCCAAACGGGAAAGCTTGTTGCCTGTTATTACAAAGAAAATCATGCCGGATAGCATTGTCTATACAGATTGTCTGAGCAGTTATGATGTGCTGGATGTGAGTGGTTTTACCCATCATCGTATCAACCGCAGCAAATTATTTGTTGATCGTCAGAACCGCATCAACGGCATCGAAAATTTTTGGAATCAGGCAAAACGGGGACTTCGTAAATACAAGGGTATCGACCGCAAATCTTTCCCGCTGTTCTTGAAAGAATGCGAATTTCGTTTTAATTTTGGCACACTGTCTGAGCAGCTTAAAATGCTGCGAAAATGGTGTGATGTTTAGGGCTTATCTAGTACAGTCCCAAAAAATAATAGAGAGAAGATATTTTACAGCTGGTGTAGGACAAGAATCAGATAATTCATATAAATTATGGTTAAATAATACAGACGACTGCTCTTCAGATGTACTAGAAGATTTTGAGGAAAAGTTACAATTTTACTTAAATTAAGTGGATATACTATATCATCAAATTTTCTTTATATCTTCCGAAAAATCATGATATTTCGACACCCTTATCAGCATTGCGCTCGGAATCGGGCTGGTGGCCAGCTCCGGTTTCCGCGTGTTTCTGCCTTTGTTTGCACTCAGCCTGTCGGCATATTTCGGTATGTGGCCGCTGAATGAAAGCTGGCAATGGTTGGCAAGCACCAATGCTTTGATTATTCTAGGGATTGCTGCGATTACCGAATCGCTCAGCTATCTGATACCGTTTGTGGATAACCTGCTCGACACCATTGCCGTTCCGCTGGCCGGTTTGGCGGGAACGGCGGTGGTGGCTTCTACTGCTGCGGATTTAAGCCCGGCGGTAACGTGGACATTGGCGATTATTGCCGGCGGGGGCGCGGCGGCAGCCATTAAAGGCGCGAGTGCCACCACGCGCATGGCCAGCACGGCCACAACCGGCGGCTTGGCCAACCCTGTGTTTTCGGTTTTTGAAACCGGCATGGCCGTGGTGATGAGCGTGTTGGGCCTGTTTGTGCCGGTGCTGGCGGTATTTTTGGTGGTTGCGGTGGTGTTTTGGCTGTATCGGAAATATACACGCTATCAGCGGAACAAAATGCCTACGGCTTAAGCCGGGTAAAGCAATGCCTGTCTGAAAACAAGTTCTAGTTTTCAGACAGGCATTTGTTTGAATGCGGCGCCGCAAATCCTTATTGCGTCAACCCTTTGTCGGTTTCACACGGCTGAACCAGCACCCACGGTGCCACCACAACCGCCCACATCGCCTGATTATCGGCCACAAACTGCTGCGCTTGGACTTCGCTGACCACGCCGAACTTGCCTTGCTGCATCAGCTTGCCCAGTGTTGCGGTGTCGTCGTCTGCCATCAGGCGGGCGGTTTGGATTAAATCAAGGTCGGGGCTCACATAAACGGCGGCTCCGCGGGCAAAATGCGGCTGAAGCTCTTGCCAGTTGATGCGGGCGGTTTCGAGGTTAAGTTTATCGTTGAGCAGGTCGGACATGGTTTGGGTTTCCGGTGTAAAAAAGTGAAGCGGTATTATACCGATCTTAGTGCAAACAATGCCTGTCTGAAACAAGGCCGTTCGGACAGGCATTGTTTACTGTTCGGCAGCAATTCAATCCTATTTAGGCAATTGGACAGGCATTGATGATGTTTAAAGATAAAACCAACCGAACAGTTTTATGTTATTTATGAGGATTTTATGACAACAGACAAATTATGCCAATGAAATTTGATTTTCCGTTAAGTTTGTTGTATTTTGTAATCGCCAACTTAATGAAAGATGGCTAAAAATAAGTCGCAAAGGAAAAAAGAGAAATCTGTTGGGATAAAAAGCCGCCGGAAATGTTCGAGCGGCTTTTTCTGTCGGAGCGTGCTGCAAATGCCTGTCTGAAATCCTGTTCAGACAGGCATTGTTCATTTTTGAATGATAGTTATAAACACTCTGTTTCGTTGGCCAACATCTCTTCGATGGTTTCGCGGCGGCGCACGAGTTTGGCTTCATTACCGCCCACCAACACTTCGGCGGCACGGGCGCGTGTGTTGTAGTTGCTGGCCATGCTTGAAGCATAAGCTCCTGCGCTGCGCACCACCAGCAAGTCGCCCGGTTTGGCGGCGATTTCGCGGTTTTGGGCGAGGAAATCGCCGGTTTCGCAAACCGGGCCGACAATGTCGGCCAAAATCGGCGCGGCATCGGTGGGTTCTGCGTTTTCAATGTGGTGGTAAGCCTGATAAAGCGCGGGGCGCATCAGATCGTTCATGGCGGCATCAACAATCACGAAATGCTTTTCTTCGCCCTGTTTGATGAATTCAACCCTTGTCAGCAGCGCGCCTGCGTTGCCTACCAAGCTTCGGCCCGGCTCGAGAACCAGCTGCTGCGGGCGCTTATCCATCATCTTGGCTACGGCATCGGCATAAGCCTGCAAATCGGGCTTTTGTTCGTTGTGGTACACAATGCCCACGCCGCCACCTAAGTCGATATGTTGCAGCGCAATGCCGGCGGCTTCGAGCTTATCGACCAGCAGTAAAATGCGTTCGCAAGCTTCTGTCAGCGGGGCGAGGTCGATCAGTTGCGAGCCGATATGGCAGTCGATACCGGTGATGTTCAGATGGGGTAGGGAAGCGGCATAGCGGTAGGCGGCTTCGGCTTCGCTCATGGCAATGCCGAATTTATTGGCTTTCAGGCCGGTGGAGATATAGGGGTGGGTTTTGGCGTCCACGTCGGGGTTGATGCGCAGGGAAACCGGCGCTTGTTTGCCCAGCGCGGCGGCCACTTGGTTGATGCGGTCGAGCTCGGGCAGCGATTCTACGTTGAAACATTTCACGCCGCTTTTGAGCGCGAACTCAATTTCTGCTTCGCTTTTGCCTACGCCGGAAAAAATGGTTTTGCCCGCATCGCCACCGGCCGCCAATACGCGCGCCAGCTCGCCGCCGGAAACAATGTCGAAGCCGCTGCCCAATTCGGCAAAGCGGCGGATAACGCTCAGGTTGCTGTTGGCCTTCACGGCATAGCAGATCAGCGGGTTGAGCGTTGCAAAAGCGGTTTGGTAGGCTTTAAAAGCTTCATCCAGCGCGGCGCGGCTGTACACATAAAGCGGTGTGCCGAATCGGGCGGCAAGCTCGGTGTAGGTGAGTTGTTCACATTTGAGGGACATGGTTATTCCGGTTGGGTAACGGGTTCTTTTGATTCGAATTGCAGGCCGGTCTGTACCGGGCCGAATTTGGCTTTGTCGCCTTCTTTGGGCAGGTAAAGATCGCTTTTATAGCCGCAGGCCGAAAGCAAAACCAGCAAGGCCGCGGCGGAGAACAGTTTTTTCATGGTGTTTTAGCCTTATATATGGCAAGATTCGGTATCTTAAACAAAAATCACGATACACACAAAACAATGATGACCGAAAGCGAATTTTTGCAGCATTCCGACCGCCTGTTTGCCCATATCGAAGACAAAATCGACGAAGCGGGTTTGGATTTCGACTGCCGCCTGGCCGGCAATGTGCTCACCATTGAGGCAGACGACGGCACGCAGATTATTGTGAACCGCCACACGCCCAATCAGGAATTATGGATAGCGGCCAAAAGCGGCGGCTATCATTTTTCACACCAAAACGGCGCCTGGCTTGCCACGCGCGACGGCAGCGAATTTTTTGCCGTGTTAAATCAAGCCTTGAGCGCCGCTGCCGGCGAAACAGCCGAGATTCCGCCTTTTTCAGGCTGACAATACAGCCATGCCTGTCTGAAACTTTTTCAGACAGGCATTTTGTTTACCTATGGTTGCCCAAAACACTTTATGACCGACACCGCCCAAATCACCGCCAGCTACGGCCGCCGCTACACCGTGCGCACCGGCGACGGTTCCGTTTACGACGCCACCACCCGCAAAAAGCGCGTAGATTTCGCCTGCGGCGATTTTGTGCGCATCATTCCGCAGAATGCCGAGCAGGTGGTAATAGAAGACTACCTGCCGCGCCAAAGCCTGCTTTACCGCAAAGACGCCTGGAAAACCAAGCTGATAGCCGCCAATGTGAGCCGCCTGTTTATCGTGTTGGCCGCCGTGCCTTCGCCCAATGAAATGCTGCTGCAACGCGCCTTGTTGGCGGCAGAAGCCGGTGGCATTGAGCCTTTTATTGTGTTGAACAAAGCCGATTTGCCAGAAACCGCCGCCTGGCGCGAAAAACTGCGTTTTTATGAAATGCTGGGTTATCCGGTTTACGAAGTGAGCGCGCTGGAAAACGCCGAATCCTTAAAACCGGCGCTGCAAGGGCAAACCTCGATTTTTCTCGGCCAATCCGGTATGGGCAAGTCCACGCTTACCAATGCGCTTCTGGGGCGGGACATTGCCCGCACCGGTGATATTTCCACCGCACTCGATTCAGGCAGGCACACCACCACCCACGCCCGACTTTATGATTTGGATGAAGAAAGTAAGCTGATTGATTCCCCCGGCCTGCAGGAATTCGGCTTGTTCCATCTCAATGCGCCCGATTTGCTGCATTATTTTCCCGATATGCGCCATCTGGTCGGACAATGCCGTTTTCATAACTGCACCCACCGCCAAGAGCCGGGCTGTGCGGTAAAAGCTGCGGCAGAAAGCGGCGAAATCCGCCCTGAACGGTTGGCGTTTTTACAGCGGATTACTGATGAATTGAGCCGTTGAATAAAGCCTGACTGAAAATTTTAGTTGATGATTAATTAAAAAAGCATTGCTTTTGTTTTTTATAAAATGAACTTTTATTGGGCTGTTTATTCCAAATAAATACTCATGATAGTATTTCATCTTAATTAATAAGGAGCAAATAATGAAACGAGTTTTATTGGGTATGATGGTTTTATGTACGGCTTCAATTGTAGCGGCAGCCCCTATTTCACTTTTATCTGACTCATTCAATACATTACCTCAAGCATATTTTTTTAGCGATATTTGGGATACTATATCGAAATTTCTTGATGCGTTGAGAAACGCTTGTGTCCATACGGATACTTGCAGATAAATTGGTTTTCTAAATAAAAAGCCTGTCTGAACACTCAGATGGGCTTTAATTTATTCTGCGGGAATAACGTTTATTGACTTGGATGCTTCATATTTAGTTTGTGGAGATAATGGAACTGCGGTTTTTAGATATAAATAGAGCAAAATATTAAAGTTGTTACTGAAAAGCCTGTCTGAAAGGCTCGACGGCGGGAAAAAACTTGCTACAATCCTTAAATCTAAAACTAATTACCCTGTCATATTTCCAAACATGAAGCCCAGCTTTCTGCTTATCCTGCCCCTGCTCGCCGCCTGTACTACCGGCAAGCCGGTTGTACAATGGCAATACCGCGGCGGCGATGCCAAAAAAGGCATTGTTTATCTTTCTTACGACCATGCCGAATTTCAGAATGCCAGGGCAGGAAAGGTCAGTCCGCAGCTGATGGCGGATAAGCGCTGCCGCCAGCTCGGTTTTCAGAAAGCCGCCCGTGTGCAAGGCTCGCGCAGCGAATGCGTGCGCAAAGGCGGCATGATCGGCACCTGCTCGGTAACGCGTACCACTTATGAATATTTGTGCGGCGAATATCCGAAGCAGGCTAAATCAGAAACGGTTAAGAAAACAATGAAGCAGAAAAGCAAGAAACAATAAACGGTTGCCGTGAAGCAAAATGCCTGTCTGAAAAAGGTTTCAGACAGGCATTGCTGTTTGCAATATAGTCAATCAACTTAACTTTTACTACGGCGTTGCTGCGCCTTAGCTCAAAGAGAACGATTTTGTAAGCTGCTAAAGCAGCAACAAAATCAGTCCCGTACTATCTGTACTGTCTGCGGCTTGCTGCCTTGTATTAAAAATTAATTTGATTGACTATAAGGCTTTATTTGGCAACCGTTTTATTACCTTCCACAATTTTCAGGCCGGTGGAAACCAAGCCGGCTATGTCGGCCACGTTGGCGGGCATAATCAGCGTGTTGTTTTCTTTGGCCAGTTTGCCGAAGGCTTCTACATATTGCTCGGCCACTTTCAGGTTCACGGCTTCATTGCCGCCCGGAGTTTGCAGGGCATCGGCGATTTTGCGGATGGCGTCGGCATTGGCTTCGGCCACCAAGCGCAAGGCTTCGGCTTCGCCTTGTGCGCGGTTGATGCGGGCGATTTTGTCGCCGTTCGATTCGTTGATGGCGGCCTGCATTTCGCCTTCGGACTGCTGGATTTCCGCTTCGCGCTGGCCGCTGGCGAGGTTGATTTGTTCGATTTTGCGGCCTTCCGATTCGGCGATACGGGCGCGTTTTTCGCGTTCTGCGGTGATTTGCGCCTGCATCGAGCGCAAGATTTCTTGCGGCGGCACCAAGTCTTTGATTTCGTAACGCAGCACTTTCACACCCCACGATACGGCGGCTTCGTCCAGCGCGGCCACGACGATGCTGTTGATTTCGTCGCGTTCTTCAAAGGTTCGGTCTAATTCCATTCGGCCGATAACCGAGCGCAGCGTGGTTTGGGCAAGCTGGGTGATGGCCATGATGTAGTTGCTGGAGCCGTATGAGGCGAGTTTCGGATCGGTTACTTGGAAGTAGATGATGCCGTCGACGGTGAGCTGGGTGTTGTCGCGCGTGATGCAGACTTGGCTCGGCACATCCAGCGGGATTTCTTTCAGCGTGTGCTTGTAGGCCACACGGTCGATAAAGGGAATCAGGATGCTGAGGCCGGGGTTCAACACTTTGTGAAAGCGGCCCAAACGTTCCACCACATAAGCTTCCTGTTGCGGCACCACGGTAAATGCTTTGAAGCCGAATACGATCACGGCGATAAGCAGCAGAATGGGGAAACCGATGAAGAAATCAAAGTCCATAAGGGCTCCTTTTTTAGTGCAGATGGATAATCAGGAGGTTGCCGTTTTTGCCGGTAATCACGGCAGAATGCGGTGCGGCGGATGAGCCGGCCACGTTTTCCGCCTGCGCCTGCCAGACGGTGCCGCGGTAATGCACTTCGTACAGCCCGCCGCCCAAGTGGCGCATGATTTGAACGCTTTGCCCGATGTCCAAATCGTTGCGGGCGGTTTCTTCATGGGCGGAGCGGCGGTGGCGGGCAATCCAGCCGTGCGTCCACCAAATTCCCACGGCAGACAGCACGGCGGCGGTGATGATGCCGGCAGTCAGGTTGCCAAACAGCCAAACCGCGATGCCTGCGCCGAACAGGGCGGCACTTACTACCATCAGGTAAATCGTGCCGATAAACAATTCGAGAATCAGCACCAATGCAGCGGCGATAAACCAATAAACCATGAGCATTTCCTCCACAGTTTTTCAGACAGGCATGTTTGGTTTGAGTTTCAATTTTCTGCAGGATCCCGTTACACGCCTTGTTTCAGACTGGCCTCGATAAAGCCGTCCAAATCGCCGTCCATCACGGCTTTGATGTTGCCCACTTCGTGACCGGTGCGCAAGTCTTTGATGCGCGAGGAATCAAATACATAAGAGCGGATTTGGTGGCCCCAGCCCACGTCGGACTTGCTCTCTTCCAGCGATTGCTTTTCTTCGTTGCGTTTGCGCATTTCCAGCTCGAACAATTTGGATTTCAGCATATCCATTGCGGCGGCTTTGTTGGCGTGTTGCGAACGGTCGTTTTGGCATTGCACCACGATGCCGGTCGGCTCGTGGGTGATGCGCACGGCGGAATCGGTTTTGTTGATGTGCTGGCCGCCCGCGCCGGATGCGCGGTAGGTGTCGATGCGCAAATCGGCCGGGTTGATTTCGATTTCGATGCTGTCGTCCACTTCGGGATACACGAATACGGAGGCAAACGAGGTGTGGCGCTTGTTGTTGGAATCAAAAGGCGAATAGCGTACGAGGCGGTGGATGCCGGTTTCGGTGCGCAGCAGACCGTAGGCATATTCGCCTTCGAGTTTGATGGTGGCGCGGTTGATGCCGGCAATTTCGCCTTCGTCCTCTTCCAAAATTTCCAGCTTGAAGCCTTTGCGCTCGCCGTAGCGGCTGTACATGCGCAAAAGCATGCCCGCCCAGTCTTCCGCTTCGGTGCCGCCTGCGCCGGCGGTGATGTCGATAAAGCAGTTGTTGGCATCTGCCGGCTGGTTAAACATGCGCTTGAATTCAAGCTCGGCCATTTGGGTTTCCAGCGCGGCCACGTCTTCCTGTACGGCGGCAAAACCGGCTTCGTCGTTTTCTTCCACCGCCATGTCAATCAGCATGCGGTTGTCTTCGATGCCGCTGCCGATGGAATCCAGCGTGAGCACGATGCCTTCGAGGATTTTGCGTTCTTTACCGATTTCCTGCGCTTTTTTCGGGTCGTTCCATAAATCGGGGTCTTCGGAAAGGCCGATCACTTCCTCCAGGCGGTCTTTTTTGCCTTGGTAATCCAGGTAAACGCGGATATCGGCGCTGCGCTGTTCGAGATCGTCTAAGGTGTTGTTGAGCTGGTTGATGATTTCGGCTTCCATGATGTTCTTTTCGTTAAAAAATTCAGGCGCGTATTGTACTGGATTTCAAGGGCTTTGTCTGTGCGGCGGGTAAAGGGAATGCCTGAGACCTTTGCAAAATTCCCCCAAATCTCCTAAATTCCCCACCAAGACATTTAGGGGATTTCTCATGAGCACCTTCTTTCAGCAAACCGCACAAACCATGATTGCCAAACACATCGACCGCTTCCCCCTGTTGAAACTCGAGCAGGTGATTGATTGGCAACCGATCGAACATTACCTCAACCATCAAAGAACCCGCTACCTTCGAGACCACCGCGGTCGTCCCGCCTATCCCCTGCTATCCATGTTCAAAGCCGTTCTACTCGGCCAATGGCACAGCCTTTCCGATCCCGAACTCGAACACAGCCTTATTACCCGCATCGATTTCCATCTGTTTTGCCGTTTTGACGAACTGAGCATCCCCGATCACAGCACCTTATGCCGCTACCGCAACTGGCTGGCGCAAGACAACACCTTGGCCGAATTACTGGATCTGATTAACCGCCAACTGACTGACAAGGGTTTAAAAGTAGAGAAAGCATCCGCCGCCATCGTTGACGCCACCATTATTCAGACGGCCGGCGGCAAACAACGTCAGGCCATAGAAGTGGATGACGAAGGACAAGTAAGTAGCCAAACCACACCGAGTAAAGACAGCGATGCCCGTTGGGTGAAGAAAGACGGGCGATACAGGCTGGGCTACAAACAACATACCCGTACCGATGCGGAAGGCTACATTGAGAAACTGCACATCACTGCCGCCAATGCCCATGAGTGCAAACACCTGCTGCCTTTGTTGGAAGGCCTAGCCAAAGGCACGACTGTCTATGCCGATAAAGGCTACGACAGTATGGAAAACCGGCAACATCTGGAAGAACATCAGCTGCGGGACGGCATCATGTGCAAATCCCACCGCAACCGGCCGCTGACGGAAGCGCAAATCAAACGTAACCGACATTTATCGAAAACCCGATATGTGGTCGAACAAAGCTTTGGTACTCTGCACCGTAAATTCCGCCATGCCCGGGCAGCCTATTTTGGTCTGAGCAAAGTGAGTGCGCAAAGCCATCTGAAGGCGATGTGTTTGAATCTGTTGAAAGCAGCCAACAGGCTGCGTGCGACTATTGGGTTCAAGAGGTTATTTTGCAAAGGTCTAATAATATTGTCAGAGTTTTCTGTCTGTCTAAAAACTACGACAGATAAAATTTTGGTTTTAAATTAATAAAACCGGTGGTTTATAAACAAATCATCCATGATAATTTATTTATATTAAAAATATTTAATTTGATTAAATCTAGTGCAATATTTGTAATTGCTTTGTAAGAATGTTGTTGTGTTGTATGTTATATTTTTAATTGCATTAATACTCTGTTTAATTATTATGAATTAATATATTTGCATTCGGGAATATGAATATCCATGTTGGCATTGGCTGTATTGTTTGGTTTATTAGTCTGGCTTGGTCTGACGGTTTTGGCCGCTTATTTATGCGGAAAGCTTACTTCGAAGCTGGGTTTGGGAAGACGGATAGGCCGGTTTGCCGGGTTTATGCTGCTGATGGGCGGCTGGATGGTTAGTTGGGCTACGGAATATTGGACGCTTCGGCAGACTGCACAGGCGTGGTGTAAAAATTCAGGTTTTACCGTTTATGTTACACCTGAAGAATATTGGGCAAAAATCAGCGAGCAAGAACGGCAGGATTTGGAAACCGTCCAGGAACCAATAGAAGATGGCAGGGTATTGGTGTTTGAAGATAGAAAATATAAAGCATCATATAGATATAATAATGAATTGTTAATTACAGCTATAGCGAATATAAGCCATATATAGTAGCAAATTACGACATTTTTTATGATGAAAAAGACAGGATTGCTTTATTTAAAATTATAGAAGTCCGCATAAGAGTGCCTGCAATAGCTAATAATTTACAAGGATTGAAATTTTGGCTTGAGACGGTTCAAGATTGTAATTCAATTGATGAATGGAGCTTTCAACAAAAATATTTAAGATAACTACTAAGTGCTACGAGTAATTTTTAATATATTCTTGAAAGCGGCGGTACTGTTGGTAAATGCTGTTCCAGTTGCCAAAGGTTTTGGGTGGAACGTGCCGTGAACTTACGGTGTGGGCAATCCACAGAACGGCTTCGAATTTTAATCCCAACCGAATGCTGTGAACAGGTTCCGCCAGTTGTTGTCCGCTTCTGCTTCGAGGGTAATGGTTTGTTGGGTGTGGGGGTGGGTAAAACTGAGGCTGCGGGCGTGCAGCATCAGGCGGTTGGTGCCGCAGAATGCGGCAACGGCGCGGTTTTGGCGGCCGTCGCCGTGGGTGGTGTCGCCGATAATGGGGTGGAAGATGTGTTTCATGTGGCGGCGCAGTTGGTGGCGGCGTCCGGTGTGCGGCGTGAGGACGAGCCATGAGTAGCGTGATGTGGGGTAGCGGGCGGCGGATTGAAAAGGCAGTTCGGCCACGGCGAGGCTTTGCCAATCGGTTATGGCGCTTTGGGCGGCTTTTTCGGGGTGGATGTGCGGTGCGCCGTAGGCGTCGTACTCTTCTTTGAGTGGGTGGTTGATGGTGCCGCTGCCGTGCAGGTGGCCGCGTACTACGGCCCAATAGGTTTTTCGGATGTGTTGGTGCTCGAACTGCTCAGTAAGCTGGCGGGCGGTGTGTGGGTTGAGGGCGAGCAGGAGCGCGCCGGAGGTGGGGCGGTCGAGACGGTGGACGGGGTAAACGTGTTGCCCGATTTGGTTGCGCAGGGTTTGCAGCACGAAGCGGGTTTCTTGGGGGGAAATGGGGCTGCGGTGTACCAGTATTCCGGCGGGTTTGTTTACGGCGATGCAGGTTTCGTCGCGGTAGAGGATGTCGAGCATATCGGAAGGAAAAAAATACCCTTGAGAAACAAGGGTTGTGAAAGCACTTCGTTTGGAGTAGAAGTATATGAAAAGTTGCAGTTCGTATTCTAAACGGATGGAGGATAAATAGCCAGCTTTCTGGTGTGATTCCGGTGTGGTTGTGGGGAATGCACAACGAATAATCGGATGGAGTGGCGGAACGGGGCTTGTGTATGGCAATGCCTGTCTGAAAACCTGGCTTCAATGGGTAAGCGGAATGGGTTTCAGACAGGCATTGTTGTGTGTGGTCGCTTGCTTTACACGGGTGTGTGTTTGTGTTTTTCGCATTCCCGGGCGTAGGTTTTGCCCCAGTGGTGCATGGCTTGGATCACGGGCATCAGGGTGCGGCCGAATTCGGTTAGGGAGTATTCCACTTTGGGCGGTACTTGCGGGTAGACTTCCCTGTGGACGATGCCGTCTGATTCCAACTCGCGCAGTTGCAGGGTAAGCATGCGTTGGGTAATGCCGGGAAGCAGGCGTTGCAGCCCGTTGAAGCGGTGGGTTTCGGCATCCAAATGGTAGAGTATCAGCACTTTCCATTTGCCGCCGATAATATCCAGTGTGGTGCGTACGGGGCAGCAGTCGGCGGAAAGGTCGTATTGGGATATGGGGTCTTGGTCGGCCGGCATGTCGGTTTCCTTTTTATCGGGTGGATTAGGCTGGTTTTAAGTATAAAAAATGTGCGTACTTGTTAATTTGTTTGTACGGATTATAATACGCCTAATACAGCAAAAAGCCCAGTAAAATTTGCAGGTTGGGCGGATTATTGAACAATCATCATTCTGTTTGAAGTGGTTCAAACAGGTATTCCTGAAAGGAGCAAACCATGCGCATCATGGAATTAGACCGCATCAACGAGCTTGCCCGCAAAGCCAAAACCGAAGGTTTGAACGCGGCGGAGCTGGCGGAACGCGCGGCTTTGCGCCAAGCGTATATCGGCAAAGTATGCGGACAGTTAACCAATATGCTGTCAACCGTTACGGTTATCGATGCGGAAGGCAATGATGTCACTCCGGCCAAGCTGCGTCGGGCGCAGGCCGCCGGTATGCAGGTTGAAGGGCAATAAAACTTAACATGCCTGTCTGAAAAGGGCGGGTAAACGGAGCCATCGAATATTGAGGTGTTTGAGAAAGGACACATCATGCGTAAAGTACGCCAAATCTACCGCGCCGACAGCCAACATTGGGTGGGCGACGGTTTTCTGGTTCAGCCTTTGTTTTCCCACATGGGCAAAGACCGCGGCACCGATCCCTTTTTGATGCTGGATTACGCCGCGCCCCATGAATTTGCGCCCAACCACCGCAGCGGCAAACGCGGGGTGGGCCAGCATCCGCACAAAGGTTTTGAAACCGTAACCATCGCCTACCACGGCGAAGTGGCGCACCGCGATTCGGCAGGCGGCGGCGGGGTTATCAAAGAAGGCGACGTGCAATGGATGACTGCCGGCGCCGGGATTATCCATGAAGAATTTCATTCCGAAGCTTTCAGCGAAAAAGGCGGTTTGTTTGAAATGGTGCAGTTGTGGGTGAACCTGCCTGCCAAACATAAAAACACTCCGGCCCGCTACCAACACCTTGCCAAAGAAAATATTCCGGTTGTGCAGTTGCCCGACAATGCCGGCTATCTGCGCCTGATTGCGGGCGGGCATGAAGGTGTGCGGGGCGCGGCGGAAACCTTCACCGAAATGAACGTGTGGGATGTGGTGGTGAACGCCGGTAGCGAAGCGGTAATCCGTGTGCCGGAAACCCACAGCCTGTCTATGGTGGTGTTGCGCGGCAAGGCGCTGTTCAACGGCACAGACCGGGCCGGAGCAGGGCAGTTGGTGGGTTTTGAAAACGGCAGCGGCGGGGTGCGCATCCGAGCCGATGACGAAGATGTGAAAATCCTGCTGCTTTCAGGTGTGCCGATTCAAGAGCCGGTGGTCGGCTACGGCCCGTTTGTGATGAATACGGCGGAAGAAATCCGTCAAGCCGTTCAAGATTTTAACAGCGGGCGTTTCGGACGCATCAATTAAGCGGTTTGGCTAAAAGCAGGGCGGGTAAGTTCCAAGCGGTGCTTACCCGCTTTTTATCATGGTTTTGTCAAGCCCGAACAGGGCGGATGTATAGTGTGCTGTACCAAGCGGGTTTGCTATGACTGTCTGAAAGCGTTCAGACAGCAGTATAGTCAATCAACTTAACTTTTACTACGGCGTTGCTGCGCCTTAGCTCAAAGATTTTGTAAGCTGCTGAAGCAACAACAAAATCAGTCCCGTACTATCTGTACTGTCTGCGGCTTGCTGCCTTGTATTAAAAATGTGTTGATTGACTATAGCGTGCGGCTTCGGCAATGCTCCGCATCAAGCCATCCGATGCCAACTCAATGAATGCCTGTCTGAAACCCGTTTATGCGCAGATGGAGAACCGGCATATCCAGATTTTGCCGCCCCCAAGCGCTGAGATAGAGCAGGCGCAGCAGCCAGGGATAGCGCTTTCTGCACACGCTGCTCAGCCCTGTCTGTGACAGCAGCTTGATTCCGCCCGGCCAGCGCTCCAGCTCGGAAGCTTGGCCTATGCCCCATTTGAACTCGGGCGGCTTGGTGTTGATTTTCTTCAAGGCATCATGCTGTTTGGCGCGGCCGGCCAGCATTTTCGGCAAAGCGTCCAATGCCGCTTCGGCGCCCGGCAGCTTGCGTGCAACCATCTCGAAAAACGCCTGTACTTCACGCTCTTCAAAATACATCAACACGCCTTCCAAAATCAGCAGCACCGGCCGGTTATGCGCCGCCACGGTTTCCGTCCACCCTTTGTCAAACAGCGAGGCGCCGATGTAATGGTTGCCGGATTCGGGCAGCAGGCGGCGGCGCAAATCTATCACTTCGGGTAAGTCCAAATCGTACCACGCCGCAACGGCAGGCCTACCCAAGCGCTCGAAGCGCGCATCCAAGCCCGCACCCAATTGAACGACCACGGCTTGCGGGTGTTCCGCAATAAAGTTGCGGGTGATGTTGTCGATCAACAGCGCGCGCCCGCAACAGCCCGCTTGGGAAGTACGGGCTTTGGCAAAATTGTCAAAATCATAGTCGATCAAACCCATCATCCGCACCGCTTCGGCATCGTGCAGAATACCGTCGGCGCGTAGGGTTTCGGTGGCTTTGGCCCATAGCGGAATCAACATGGTTTCGGAAAGGGCGCTTACGGAGCGGGGTTGGATACGGTTGTTCATAAATCGGCCTAAATAAGAATAGTTCTTAAATGATAGGCCGATTCGGACGCTATGCCAAGTGTTTTAACTTTTGTGAATCAATTGGATATAAATTACGCGCTTACAGCAATGCCTGTCTGAAAACGCATCGGCTTTTCAGACAGGCATTGGCATCAGTTTGAAAACAATCCATTCAAGATACCCGGGCAAGCCGGGGTATGACGGGAGTGCTTGCCGCAATTAGGCTTTGTCGAGATCCAAGTCGGCTTTGTATTCGATAACGCCGTGCTGTTTTTCTTCAATCGAAATATCCAGCTCTTGGTCTTTACGCTTGAATTTCAAGTCGGCATCGTTGTGTTGCACCAACGCGCGTATTTCTTTAAAGCCTTGGCTTTTGGCGTGCCTGCGCACTTCCTGCGCCAGATTTTTCACGCTAGTGTGGCGGCTGTTGAGGCGGAATTTCACACCAAATTCCCCGCTGCCGGGCAGCTCCGTCCGCACAACAACGGCATCGGCCGGGCTGTAAATTTCGTGTGGAATCGGGGTGGCGGCAAACGCGCTGTTGGAAAACAGGGCCAGGATGCCGGTAAGCGTAGCGGCTTGGGTTGGGTATTTCATAAAACTATCCTTTTGACGCTTGCTGTTATGGAAACGGTATATAGATTATGTCGGATTCACCCGATAAAAAAGGAAGCCTGACAGGCTTCCTTTTGCGTTGCGGCAAGATAATAGTAGAGGCTGGTTGTGTATGACAACAGCTTGAACATCTTTTTACCTGCTGCCGGTCATATTCACTTTTCATTACGCTT
This sequence comes from Neisseria canis, assembly GCF_900636765.1. Classification (NCBI taxonomy): domain Bacteria; kingdom Pseudomonadati; phylum Pseudomonadota; class Betaproteobacteria; order Neisseriales; family Neisseriaceae; genus Neisseria; species Neisseria canis. The sequence continues at coordinate 577,077 of NZ_LR134313.1, read as the reverse complement.
TTTTGCGGCTGCGCTTGTGAACTTTTTGGTGTGCGCAGAATGCAGTGTATTCAATAATGCGGCGGAATGTTTTCAGACAGGCTGTAAGGCGCATCATCATCCTGCCCTTTGTCTTGCAGGCGGTTGTAGAGCAGGCGCAGCTGAGCCTGCTGCAAATCCAGCGTTTGCTGCAAGCGCGCAATGGTGTCGCTCAGGCTTTGCAGCAAATCTTCCTGCAAAGCCTGCCGGATTTCCAGCTCGGTAATGCGGCTTTCCCAATCGGTTTTGCTATCCATCACAACACCATTGCGGCTGCCCAGCCCGCCGCCATCAGGGGCAGGTTGTAGTGCAGGAAAGTCGGGATAACGGAATCGCGCATGTGGTCGTGCTGGCCGTCGGCGTTCAAGCCCATGGTGGGGCCGAGCGTCGAGTCGGAAGCGGGCGAACCTGCGTCGCCGAGCGCCCCTGCCGTGCCGATAATGGCAATGGTGGCCAAAGGCGAAAAGCCGAGGCTCAGGCACAAAGGCACATAAATGGCAGTGATAATCGGCAGGGTGGAGAAAGAAGAGCCTATGCCCATGGTAATCAGCAGGCCCACCATCAACATAGCCAAAGCGGCCATGGCTTTGTTGCCGGAGAACATGGCTGCGCTGGTGTCCACCAGCGGCTGGATGTCGCCGGTGGCTTTCATCACCGCAGCGAAACCTTGTGCGGCAATCATGATAAAGCCGATCATTGCCATCATTTTGATACCTGCGCCGAACACATCATTGGCTTCATCACGGCGCACCACGCCCAGCGCCATAAACACGGCAAAGCCCACCATTGCGCCCAAAAGCAGCGCATCGTCGTAAATTAACTGGATGGCGAAACACACCAAAATGGCCAAAGCCGCCACCAGGCTGCGGTAGCCCGAAGCTTTAGGCTGGCGCGCGGCGGCCTCGTTGCTTTCGATATCGACCTGCTTGTTTTCATAAACACGCGGCTTGCGGTAGTGGAAAAACGCAAGAATCAGGCCGCACAGCATTCCGATCGCCGGAATCGCCATGGCGTGCATCACATTGATGCCCTGTACGCTCAGGCCGGAGGATTCGATATTGGCCAGCAGGATTTTGTTTAAGAAAATGGCGCCGAAGCCGTAAGGCAGGAACATATAAGTGGTTACCAGGCCGAAAGTGATCACGCAGGCAACCAAGCGGCGGTCGACTTGCAGCCGGTTAAACACCAATAAAAGCGGCGGAATAATCATCGGAATAAAGGCAATGTGGATGGGCACGACGTTTTGACTGAGAATGCCCATAACCAAAATGGCCAACAGGATAAGCCATTTCACCGAGCCTGCGGCCGCAGAAATATGGTCGGGCTGCCTGCCGCCGTCGAGCTTGCGAACCACCACGCCCGCCAGCTGCTGCGGCAGGCCGGAATGGGTTATCGCCATGGCAAACGCCCCGAGCATGGCATAGGAAAGCGCGATTTTGGCGCCGCCCGCCAAGCCGTCTTGAAAATGGGTCATCACGCCTTTGGTGGCCACTTCCCCTGCGGCGTTGCTCACATCGGCAAGCGGCAAGCCCGCCACCAGGCCGCCGACAAACGCACCCACCACCAGGCTGAGCACCACGTGCACCCGGGCGAGGGATAAAGCCAGCATGATAACCACGGCAATCACTACTGCATTCATTGTTCAGTTTCTCCAATGCTTTTGATAAGGTTTTACAGTTAAAACCGCTTTGAGGCGTGTGGGCGTTTGCCGGCCTGCTTGGGAAGGAAACGCTAAATGCCTGTCTGAAAGCCGGTTTTAACAAAGCCCAAATCATAACCTAACAGGATTTTACAAGCCAGCAGATTTGTTGCGAATGTCGGGAAATAATGGTTTGCAAGAAGATTAGGAGCCAATGCCTGTCTGAAAAAAAGCAATGCGGGTTTTTGCGGGGCTGCGGTCAAACCGCTTATCTGCCATTAAGACCGTTTTCAGACAGGCATTCGTTTATTTGCGGTAAACATCCATGACGGCGCCTGAAAAAGGTGTCCAAACCACGCTTTTCAAGCCGCTGTTTTTCAAATGCGTATTGGCCCAAGTGTTGCAGGTAACAAAAAGGCTATATCTGCCCTGTGCTTCGTAAAAAACATCATTGCTGCTGTATCCCCTGCCTGCAATGGCGATGGCGCGGCCGTTTCTGTATTGGAATTGAGGCAGGATGCTGTTGACGAGTTTCAGGTATTCGGCAGGCAGAACCCGGATCGGGATGCTGCGGCTGCCGGCCTGCGGTTTAGGGGAAAACGTGGCGTGCACGGCGGTGCGGCTCAGGCCGGTGAGCGCTTTGAATGCAGTCGTAGCGGTTAAATCCGACCAGCCGGGTGTATCGAGATAAAAAGTGCGGTCGCCCCAGCCGAGCGCCACATAATCGGCCGCTAGGCGCGGATTGTCTGTGTCGGCCGGGGAGATAACCGATCGCCAGTCGAATTCCGCATTGGTAAGCGGCATGGCAATATCGGTGTGTACGCCGTTGGAAATCAGAAAAATGGTGATGTCGCCTTGTTCCGCTCGCCCGCTGTTCACAGGGATGCGTCCGAGTACCCATGCCGAGGCAAAGTAAACACCGGCAAGAAACAAAAGGGTAAACAAGCCTTTGAGCAGCAGTCGGAGCATTTTTCGTAACATGCCGGTGCCTACCGCCTGCCGCGGGCTTGCAGCGCCAGATACATCATCGCCACGTTAATCGAATCGTTCATCGCATCGTGGCGCGGCAGATCGGGGATGCCGAGTTTTTTAATCATCGGTGCCATGCGCATGTCGACATAGCTGTCGTAAAACTTTTTCCTGACTTCTTGGCGGTAATAGATGCTCGAAACTTCAATTTGCCGGTTGGGCAACTGAATGCCGAGCATGGGTTTGAGGAATTTGTTGATCATCGCCACATCATATTCCAGAAAATAGCCCACTACCGGCCTGCCGCCGACAAAATTGAGAAACCGGCGCAAAGCTTCTTCCACCGGCAAGCCGTCGCTCAAGTCTTTGGGGCGCAGGCCGTGGATGGTAACGTTGGATGCCTCCATGATGCCCTCGGGCTTAACCAGCACATAAAACGCATCGCTGGTAAGTATCTTATTGCCGCGGATTTTTACCGCGCCGATAGAAATAATTTCCGCTTCTTTCACATCCAGGCTGGTGGTTTCGCAATCGAAGCTCACCAGCTCGTCGGGGTGCCCGTCGAATAAAAAATCAAAGCTCTGATCGGTCAGTTTGCGGCGGTTGCGGTTGTGTTTGAATGTATCGAAAATACCCATCGCCGCGCTCCTAAGTGTTTAAGTGGAAATGGTGGCGGACCACGCTTTTGAAGCGCTTAACCACTTGCAGCGCCTCTTTGAGCAAATCGCGCTCGAGCGTGGTGAGGCTTTGCAAATCCACTTGGTTCGGCTCGGTAACATGGCCGTTGTGCATGCCCAAAAGGCCGGCTTTGAGGCGCATTTCCATCAGATAGCGCAGCGCTTCGGCCACATCTTTGGCCAGATGCTCGTCGATAACGTTCATCTGAGCCAGTTTTTGCAGGCGGTCGAACGTGCCGGTGTCTTCGATGCGGGCTTCCAGCGCCAGTGCCCGCACGCCGTGTACTACTGGAAACAGCCCCATTTTTTTGATGTCCATTTTTTCCTGGCGGTCGCGCCGCAAGAGCTGCGAGAAAAAGCCTTGTTCGTGGCTGTCGAACTGTTCTACCGCGCGGGCAAACGTCATCAGCATGCCCACATCGTTGCCCAAATATTTGCGCAAGTGCGCGTTCACTTCCGCCAGCAGTGAAGCGTCGCCCGCCACCGCTTTGGCATCGATAAAAATCGCCAGATTCATCATGGAAGCAGGGCTTGGCGAGCGCACCCAGCCGGCAACCATGTTTTTAAATTCTCCCACCGGTTTGCGCCATTCGGGGTTGTTGACCATGATTTTGCCTTTGCAGGGCGGATAGCCCAGTCGCGAAAGCGTGTCTGAAAACTGTTCGGCGGCGGCGGCTTCTTCCGGATTAACATTTTCCCGCAGAATCAGCGCGTTATCCTGGTCGGTTTTCAATACCTGCTCGCCCCGGCCTTCGGAACCCATCACTATCAGACAGGAGTTTTCATATAGTTCGGGCGAAGCAATCAGCCGCCATGCTTTTTCAAACAGGCTTGAGTTTAAAACCTGCATCAGTTGCGCCAGTTGCGGTGCGCGCACGCCGTTTTTACGCAGTGCACGGATGGATTCGGTCATTTGTTGCGCGATGCCCACCAAATCGTCGATGCTGTCGGCGCGCTCCAAACGCTGCGCCACCAAATGGCTGTGGTTGGATACATAAGCCAGCACGTCTATCTGCTCCAGCGAACCGATAACCTCGCCGTGTTCGGTAACCACCACCCGCTGGATATAAAACTCCATCATGCGCAGCAGGGCGTTGAACACGAAGTCGTCGATGTCCACGCTGATTAGATCAAACGTCGTCCACTTATGCACGGCTTCGCTTGAAGGGATGCCGTCAATCAAAATATTGCGGAACATCGACTCTGTAAACAGCCCCACGCGGCCTTTATGGCGGATCAGCAGAGATTTGGTTTTGCCTTCTTTCATGGCAACGGCGGCGTCTAAAATGCTGGCATTGCCGTCCAGCCAAACACTGTTTTGGCGGTAGGCATCGCGAACGCGGGCAGTGAACAGGCTGGCGAATTCTTCTTCGCTTTTGTTGCCCGACAAGCTGGCTAGCTTTTCCGCTACCGAGGCGTAAAAATAAGCGCCGAATTGGGCATTCGATTCCACCAGCTCGGTTACCACTTTTTTCGGAATCAGATAAACCAAAGCTTCTTCCGCCACCACAAAGCGGTTTTGGCTCGCGCCTTCCACCAATGCGCGGGCTTCAAATGTGTCGTGCGTGTGGTAAAGCGCCACCACTTCATTATTGTTGTTGATTTCTTTGATTAAACCTTTGATAACCACATACAAATGCTCAATCTGCTGCTCCGGTTCGATGATGCAGGTGTCTTCATCGAAAAACGCAATGTCCACCGCTTCCTGCAAAATGCGGCGCTGCTGGCTGCTCAGGCTGTCGTAGGGGGCATAGCCGAAGTCGAAACGCTCCATAGGTTTTCTCCTTGTTTCCTTTTATATTCAGTTTGTTGTTGTGGTTTTCGGATTATTATGCCATGTTTTCAGTATAAATAAATGCCTGTCTGAAAACAGTTTCAGACAGGCATTCACAGTCAATCTATTTACATTAACGATACCGTCATGCTTGGGCTTGAGCGGGTATGACGAGCGTACTATTTAAGTTGGTTAACTCTATAGAGAGGATGGCAATAAACTTAACTTATGTGCTGTTGTTATTGCCCGGTATCGAAAAATCAGTTTGTTTTGAAGAAAACCGGAAATGAATAAAGCCTGCTGAAGATTCAGCAGGCTTCGATTTCGTTTCACTGGTGGAGGTAAGCGGGATCGAACCGCTGACCTCTTGCATGCCATGCAAGCGCTCTACCAACTGAGCTATACCCCCGGAATTTGGTGGCGAATCAGGGACTCGAACCCCGGACACAAGGATTATGATTCCTCTGCTCTAACCGACTGAGCTAATTCGCCTTGTTTGAGAGGGCGTAATTTAATGGTTTGCTCCGATTTTGTCAAACAGTATTTTGGTGTGTTTTTATTATTGTTTGATTTTATTGAAAATAATGCCTGTCTGAACGTGCGTCGGCGGTTTTCAGACAGGCATGTTTGACGGTTGGGCGGTTTACAGCTTGTGGCAGATATCGCCGAAGGCAAAGCCCTGCCAATCCACGTCGATTTCCCGCCCGAATGCGATAACTTTAAATAATTCGCCCATTTCGTGCTGGGCGGTCAGTTTGTGCAGGTTGGCGGCTTCGCGGATGTAGTCGGGCGAGGCGGTTGCCTGCGGCGGGAAAGTTTCCGCCAGCAATTCGGTGATGCCTAAGTTCAGTAAAAACGCGGCCTGCGTGGTGTAGCCGATGAGGTCGAGGCCGGCGTCGGTGCCGGCTTGGGCGATGTCGGTAAAGTTGACGTGGGCGGTCAGGTCGGTGAGGCCGATGTTGAAAAAAGGATCGTGAATGCTGTGGTGGCGGTAGTGGCCGATGAGCGTGCCTTCGCTGCGCTGAGGGTGGTAATACTGGGCGGCGTCGAAACCGTAATCAATCAGGATGACGGCGCCGCGCACCAAGCGTTCGCCCAAGGTGTGTACAAATGCGTATTGCTCCGGATGCAGCTCGCTGGTGTAGCCTTGCTGCGGCGGAATGTATTGTGCGGCAGCGGCTTGCAGCCCGGGTTGTTCGAGCGCTTGGGGCGTGAGGGTGAAATGCCTGTCTGAAAGGCTGACGCCGAGGCGCTGGTAATGTTGGTTGTTGTATTGAATGAGTTCGCACGGCATGGCGTCCAGCACCTCGTTGCCGATGATGATGCCGTTGAATTGTTTGGGTAAGGCGCTGAGGTGGGTAACTTTATCGGCATGTTCGGGCGCGGTTGCTGCGATGTGCTGTTTTTGGCGCTCCGCAAGCTCGGGCGAAAGTTCGATGATGTAGTAGTGCGATAAGGTGTCGGCGCAGCTTTGCAGCAATAAGGCGGCCAAGTCGCCTGTGCCCGCACCGAATTCGTAGAGGTTGCCTTCGGTTTGGGGCAAAAGGGCGTTGAGCTGTCGGGCGAGCGTCTGCCCGAAAAGAGGGGTGAGGGTGGGTGCGGTGATGAAGTCGCCTGCTGCGCCGATTTTGTGTGCGCCGCCGGTGTAGTAGCCGTATCGGGGGGCGTAAAGCGCCAGCTGCATGAAGCGGGAAAACGGAATCCAGCCGTTTTGGGATTGGATTTCTTCGCGGATGATGGTTTGCAGTTGCTCGCTGGCGGCAGTCGCTTCAGCCGAGGGTTGCGGGAGTGTTGTTTTCATAGTGTTATATTTTGTAAAAATAAGAGTGTTTGTTCTTATTATAACGTGTGAAGCAGTTTGCTGTGTATGCCTTGCCCAATCGCCTTTTCAGACAGGCATTTTGCCTATGTGTAAGTGTTTGTTGGGTTTTTCATGAGGTGTTGCCGTGTAAGGATAGGACGGGTGTCGGTAATGAAAGGTAAGTGCTTGTCTGAGCGGTTGTTTTTTGGGATTGTATGCGTTTGACCAATAAGAAGATTTTTTTTATAGTGTCACAAAGTGGGGTAAGGTGTATTAAAGTGCACCAAAATCCCAAAAAAAAGATTATTCCGGCTTCGGGAGGCAAATTTTGTTTGGCGGCGTTCATGAATTAAGCATAGACAGCAAAGGGCGGTTGGCGATTCCTGCCAAGTTCCGCGAGCTTTTGCTGCGCCGCTATACGCCCTCTGTGGTGGTTACGCTGGATTCGCGCAGCCGTATGCTGATTTATCCCGAAAGCGTTTGGGAAGGAGTGGCGGCCCAACTGTTGGCTCTGCCCGTGGCCGGAAAGCCCGTTTTGCAGCGTTATCAAAACCTGCTTTTGCACAATGCCGATACTTTGGAGCTGGATGGTGCGGGCCGCATCCTGCTGCCTGCCAATTTGAGAAAGCGCGTTGATTTCGATAAAGAAGTGACCCTGGTCGGCCGCGCCAACCGTTTGGAGCTTTGGGGACGTGAGCATTGGGAAGCTGAGATGGAGCAGGCTTTGGATGCCGATCCTGAAGATTTGGAAATGGAGTTGGCGCAAACGGATTTGCAGCTATGACGGAACAGGTGGAATTCCGGCATGTAACCGTTTTGCTGAACGAAGCCGTAGAGGCTTTGGCGGTGCGCGAAAACGGCATTTATGTAGACGGCACTTTCGGTAGGGGAGGGCACTCCCGCCTGATTTTGTCGAAGCTGGGCGCAGCAGGCCGTTTGGTTGTGTTTGATAAAGACCCGCAGGCCATTGCGGTGGCGAGGGCGCTGGCCGAGCAGGATAAACGTGTGAGCGTGGTGCATAACGGTTTTGCCACGTTTCAGACAGCCCTGAATGAATTGGATGTCAATAAAATAGACGGCGCTTTGTTTGATTTGGGTATTTCTTCCCCGCAGATTGACGACGGCGCGCGCGGTTTCAGTTTCCGCTATGATGCGCCGCTGGATATGCGGATGGATACGACGCGGGGTGCGTCGGCTGCCGAATGGATTGCGGTGGCGCAAGAGCAAGAATTACATGAGGTGATTAAGAATTATGGTGAAGAGCGGTTTAGTCGCCAGATTGCGCGCGCCATTGTTTCGCAACGCGAGGAAAGCCCTATTGATACAACCGGCAAGCTGGCGAAACTCGTGGCACAAGCCGTCCGTACTCGTGAGCGCGGTCAAGACCCGGCGACGCGGACGTTCCAAGCCGTTCGGATTTTCATCAACCGTGAGCTTGAAGAGGTAAAAGCGGTGCTGCCGCAAGTGGTGGCAAGATTAAATGAAGGCGGCAGGCTGGCAGTGATTGCGTTTCATTCTTTAGAAGACCGCATTGTGAAGCAGTTTATCAAACAGCATTCTACCCATGCGCCGCTGCCCAAATGGGCTGCCGTGAGAGAAGCAGACCTGCCGCAACCTCCTTTGAAGGCAATAGGCAAGGCCGTTAAGCCCTCGGATGAGGAAATCAGAATGAATCCCCGCGCGCGTTCGGCGGTGTTGCGTGTGGCAGAGCGCACAAGCGGCGTGTTTGAACAAGATGTATAAAATCAGGGCAGGATGCTATGCCTGTCTGAAAAAGTTGATATGAATAAGTTGAATATTTTACTGCTGGCATTGGCCTTGGTATCCGGCGTGTTGGTGGTAACCGTGCAAAACCAGTCGCGCCAGTATTTTATCGCGCTGGATAAAGCGCAAAAGCAGAAAACGGTGCTGGAGCAGGAATATGCCCGTTTGAAATTCGAGCAGGCTAAGTTGGCGAACCACCAGTTGATAAAGGCGGCAGCAAAAGAACAAAACCTCCGCCCGCCCGCTCAAGAGGATACGCAAATCGTGGAAGTAAAATAATTTAGAGAAGTTAGAGAATAGTTGCATGTTAATCAAAAACGAATATAAACCCAAAATGCTGGCCAAACAGCCCAAGGTGCCTAAAGGAGTCGGCACCAACGGCCGTATCCTGTTTGTGCTCGGCGGTTTGGCAGTGGCTTTCGTGGCTTTGATCGGCCGCGGAATCTATCTGCAAACCAGCGAACATGCTTTTTTGAAAGACCAAGGGGATCGCCGTTTTGTGCGCACCGTTGCGCTCACGGCTTCAAGGGGCATGATTTCCGACAGAAACGGCGCCACGCTTGCGTTGAGCGCGCCTACGGAATCACTATATGCCATTCCTTCCGCCATGGATGAAATGCCGACCAATGCGCAAATCATCAAGCTGGCGAAACTGCTTGGTGTGCCTGAGAGCGAAGTTGAAGAAAAGCTGTCGAAAAAAGATAAAGATTTTGTGTACATCAAACGCCAGTTGCCGCATGAAGTGGCCAAACAGATAGAAGCCTTGGGTATTAAAGGTTTGGCTTTCCAAAAGGAAGCCAAGCGTCAATATCCTATGGGCAATCTGTTTGCACACGTTATCGGCTTTACCAATATCGACGGCAAAGGCCAGGAAGGCTTGGAGCTTTCGCGTGAAGAAGAATTGCGCGGTATCAACGGTGCCAAAGTGGTTTTGCGGGATAACAAAGGCAATATTGTCGATAGCTTGGATTCGCCGCGCAACAGCGACCCGAAAAACGGCAATGATTTGGTTTTGTCGCTTGACCAGCGGATCCAAACACTTGCCTATGACGAGTTGAATAAAGCGATCGACCATCATAAAGCCAAAGCCGGCAGCGCTGTTGTGTTGGACGCGAAAACCGGTGAAATTCTCGCTTTGGTCAACAGCCCGGCTTATGACCCGAACCGCCCAGGCCAAGCCAGCAGCGAGCAGCGTCGTAACCGCGCGGTAACCGATATGATCGAGCCCGGTTCAACCATGAAGCCTTTCCCGATTGCAAAAGCCATCGATTCTGGCAAAGTAAACGAAGCATCTTGGTTTAACACGCATCCTTATTCAATCGGCGGTAACGTGGTGCGCGATACCCATGTGTATGCAGCCTTGAATTTGCGCGGCATTATGCAGAAGTCTTCTAATGTGGGCACCAGCAAACTTTCTGCGATGTTCAGCCCGCAGGAAATGTATGAGTTTTACAGCAGCGTAGGCATCGGTAAGCGCATGCATTCGGGTTTTCCGGGAGAAACCGCCGGTATTTTGCATAACTGGAAGCGCTGGCAGCCGTTTAGTCAGGCAACGATGTCGTTCGGTTACGGCTTGCAAACCAGCCTTTTGCAGCTTGCCCGTTCTTACACCGTGTTTACCACTGATGGTCGTTTGTTGCCTATCAGCTTTGAGAAGCAGTTGATGGCGCCGAAAGGCGAGCAGGTAATCAAGCCCGAAACTGCTGCTTTGATGCGCAAAATCATGGTTTCCGTAACGGAGCCGGGCGGCACGGGCACTGCCGGTTCGGTAGAAGGCTTTAATGTGGCAGCGAAAACCGGTACGGCGCGTAAATTGGTTAACGGCCGCTATGCCAACGACAAACATATGGCAACGTTTGTCGGTTTCGCACCGGCAGAAAATCCGCGCGTGATTGTGGCTGTGAATGTGGATGAACCCACCAAAAACGGCTATTACGGCGGCACGGTAGCCGGCCCGGTGTTTAAGAGTGTGATGTCGGGCAGCTTGAACATTTTGGGCGTGGCACCTACCAAGCAGCTGACCAATACAACCACAATCCACGTTGCTGAAAAAGCCAACCAAACCTTATGAATTTAAGAGAAATATTAATATGTTCAGCGACTTAGTTCCTTTAGCTGAAACCGACTTACCGCCCTTGCTGTGTGAAAACGCAGCAGGGCGTTTGTTGCATTCAGACAGCCGAAAAATCAAACCCGGCGACATATTCATCGCGTGCCAAGGCGAATATACCGACGGACGCACCTATATTCCCGCAGCCATCACCAACGGCGCGGCTTTTGTTTTTTGGGACGACGACGGCAAATTCGCGTGGAATCCCGAATGGAACGTGCCCAACCAAGGCATTAAAAACCTGAAAACCCGCGCCGGAATTGTGGCCGCCCAAGTGTACGGCAATCTTTCAGACGGCCTCAAAGTGTGGGGCGTAACCGGCACCAACGGCAAAACCTCCGTTACCCAATGGCTGGCGCAAGCAGCGGATTTGTTGGATGAAAAATGCGCCATCATCGGCACCGTCGGCAACGGCTTCTGGGGCGCGCTGGAAGAAGCCACCCACACCACGCCCGATCCCGTTTCCGTGCAAACCCTGCTGCACCGGTTCAAACAGCAAGGCGCAAAAGCCGTAGCGATGGAAGTGTCCAGCCACGGCCTCGACCAATTCCGCGTTAACGGCGTGCCTTTTCAGACGGCCGTGTTCACCAACCTCACCCGCGACCATCTCGATTACCACGGCAGCATGGAATTCTACGGCGAAATCAAATCCCGCCTGTTTTACTGGCAAGGTTTGCAACACGCCGTGATTAATGTGGACGACCCGTTCGGCGCAGCGCTGGCAGGCCGTCTGAAAACAGAGCGCCCCGAATTAAACGTGTACGGCTACGGCTTTACAGAGCAAGCCGACATCCGCATCACCCGATTCACCGCCTCTTCAGACGGCATGACCGTGCAGCTCGACACCCCGTGGGGCGGCGGCGAAGTCAAAACCCGCTTGCTTGGCCGCTTCAACGCACAAAATCTCGCCTCGTGCGTTGGCGTATTGTGTTCGGCAGGCTACCCGTTGGCCGAAGTATTGCGCGTGCTTGCCCAAATCCGCCCCGCCACCGGCCGTATGGACTGCATCATGAATCCCGGCAAACCGTTGGTTGTCGTCGATTACGCCCACACCCCCGATGCCCTTGAAAAAGCACTTACCACCTTGCAGGAAATCAAACCGCAAGGCGCAAACCTGTGGTGCGTGTTCGGCTGCGGCGGCAACCGCGACAAAGGCAAACGCCCGCTGATGGGCGCAGCTGCCGTGGCCGGTGCGGATAAAGTCGTCGTAACCAGCGACAACCCGCGCATGGAAGAACCGGCCGACATCATCAACGACATCCTCCCCGCCGTGCCCCAACCCGAACACGTCGAACCAGACCGCCGCTCGGCCATCGAATACGCGGTTAAACATGCCGCCGCCAACGACATCATCCTGATTGCCGGCAAAGGCCACGAAACCTATCAGGACGTGCAGGGTCAGAAGCACTATTTTTCCGATTTTGACGAAGCGCAGAAAGCTTTGGCGGGAAGGTAGTTTTCAGACAGGCATATAAGTAATGCCTGTCTGAAAAACAAGGATAGCGCAATGGATACAAAAAAACTGGTTAAACTCAGCAATATCATCGGGTTGGTGTCGATAGTTTTGCTCGGATATTGGGTGTTCGCTTTTATCTTGATACAGGTATTCGGCCTGAAAGTGTTCCGCCAACACCTCACGGAAACTTTCGGTTTCAGCATCTTAGGCATTATTTCGCTGATGGCCGGAGCATTGATGCTGAATATCATGCTGAACCTGACCCGCATTGCCGAACGAGGGGAGGGCGGCAGCGAGATTCGCAGCGGTAAGAAACTGCTGTATATGTTGTTACTGGTATTTCCCTTGCTGGCTGCGGTGTTGTTTGGCGGCAATTATCTGACTGCGCAGAAGAAACAGCAGATATTGATACAGTCGGCAGAAAAGCTCGTAAAACAGCACCCCGCCCAAACGCAAGCCATGGCGGATTACCGTTTTGAGCTGCCTTATATACAAAACACGGCGAATTATCTGAATTTGATGGAAAAGCAAGACACGGCTTTCAAAAGCGTAGCCGTGATTGTGCCTGATACCATCAATGGAACGCCGGTGTATTTGGGCTTCGGCAGTCGCACTTTGGAAGATTTTTCCGAAGCGGTCAATGCAGCCTCGGCAACAGACAAGCAGCCGCAAGATACGCTGGTTTATAAGCGTGTCGATGATCGTCAGGAAATCATCAGAAAAGCAGATTATCTGCATAGCGCCGATTTGCGTGAGCGGGAATACCTGCAAAAAACGTTCCAAAACAATTCGAATGAAATCGAGTTTGTTGCACAGGAAGGCAATTACGAATTGTTTTATCCGTATCAAAAAAACGGCAAAACGGTTGCAGTGTTTTTATTTTCCGATTATCAGCGTTACGGGAAATTCGGTAGTTATTAAGAGCATGATGCCTGTCTGAAAACATTCCGCCGTTTCACAACATAAGTAGAGCCGAGACCATGCAAACACAATTCAAACGCAACTTATGCTTCGCCGTCGCCCTGATCTTCCTATGGGGCTGCCAAACCAAACACGCCCCGCGGCCAACCCAAGAATTAGCCGCACTAAGGGCCATGCCCGCGCCCACCGATAAAAGCCTGATCAACCCCGTGAAAGGCCATTCTTTCGACGACAGTTGGCATGCACCGCGTAGCGGCGGCCGCAAACACGAAGGTGTGGATATTTTCGCCAAAACAGGTACACCGGTACGCAGCACCACGGCAGGCATCGTGACCAAACTCGGCAAAAACCGCTTGGGCGGCAAAGTGATCGGCATACAAGGCCCGGGCGCGTGGCATTACTACGCCCATTTGGACAAATTCGCCAACCGCAAACTCTACCGCCGCGTGAAAGCGGGCGAAGTGATCGGCTATGTCGGTAAAACCGGCAATGCCAAAAACACCCGCCCGCATCTGCATTACGGTGTTTATTTGCCAAGCGGTGCGGTGAATCCTTATCCGTTGATTGATCAGAGTAGATAGGCCGTCTGAAAAATATATAAAATAAATAATATTGCTAAATAATGAAGGGGAATTATGAATCACTTACTGATTGATTTTGAAAACATTCGACCGGAAAATTTAAACAAGCTGAATGAAGAACATACTCATATTTGGCTTTTTCTTGGAGTGAACCAGCAGAAAAATATCGCTTTGGAACTTTGCGAATCTTTGTGTCGTTTTGGTAAAAATGTTCATTTTGTGCGTGTAGCAAAAGCAGGTAAAAATGCTTTGGATTTTTACCTGAGTTTTTATCTCGGCAAAATTACCGAGCAAGATCCTCAGGCGCTTATCGGTATTCTTTCCAAAGATGGTGGTTATGATGTCCTGATAGAGCATATACAGGATAACGGATTGGCAAGCGGGATAGTGCGGTTGGTCAGTCTGGATGATATTCAGCTTCTGCCGAATACATCAAAGCCGTCTGAAATCGTGATTCCAAAAATTGCTGCCGGGTCAGCAGAAATTGCGTCAGAGAATCAAGTTCAATCGGGCGTTTATTCGACGAAAGATTTATCCTTGCTTGTGCAGGCATTGAGGGAGCCGCAAGCGTTTCTGCCGCGCAGTTACGGTAATTTGGTGAGCAGGATTCAAAATATTATCTTGGCAGATCAATGGACAAATTACACGGATGAATTGCGCCAAACACAAGCTGAGAATCTGGTCGCCGCATTATTGAAGAAAGGTTTGATAGAAAAACAACCTGACGGTTTGCTGACCTATCATCTTGATGCTGAATTTATTTTGAAAAAAATTGAAGAAAGAGCTTTGTCGAGCAAGGCTAAAACATTGGAAAAGCTATACAACGTCATACGAAGCAGTTTGGCCGGTTTCGGTATTGAGGCAGATAGCCATTCTATGCAGCAGTTTGCCAGCAGCCTTGAAAAACGGCAGTTGATTAAAATAAAACAAAGCAAAATCACTTATGCACCGTTTATGCCGTCTGAAAAAATAGAAGTGTTGCCTCAAACGGAGTCGAAGACGACAGCGTATCAGCCTAATACGTCTGTTTGGCAGAAAATATTGGCTTTACTGAGTAAAAAGAATCGCCCGACTAAATTAAGCGGTTTGCGTAATATTCTCAAATCGCAAGAAAAATCATTAGGTTTAAAAGACGGTGAAATAGAATTGCTGCTTACCCGTTTGCAAACTAAAAAGCATATCAAAGTGGAAAATGGAAAACTTCAATATAAAGCCGAGTTACTCTAGTTTTCCGATATTTCAGGCCGTCTGAAAATACAAATTAATTGAATAATGATGAATACTTTAAATCTATCTTTTATCTGCCAAACCCTCAACCTACCGATGCCGTCTGACAACCAAACCGTCAAACGCATCGTTACCGACAGCCGCGATATTCAAAGCGGCGATGTCTTTTTTGCCTTGGCGGGCGAACGCTTCGACGCGCATGATTTTGTGGCAGACGTATTGGCAAAAGGCGCGCTTGCCGCCGTGGTGTCGCGCGAAGATTGCGCCGCGCTGCCGGGTGCGTTGAAAGTGGCCGATACGCTCAAAGCCCTGCAAGATTTGGCGCGTGCGTGGCGGGAAAATATCAACCCGTTTGTGTTCGGCATCACCGGTTCGTCCGGCAAAACCACCGTTAAAGAAATGCTGGCCGCCGTGTTGCGCCACTGTTTCGGCGAACAGGCCGTGCTGGCGACGGCGGGCAATTTCAACAACCATATCGGCCTGCCGCTCACTCTGCTCAAGCTCACGCCCGCGCACCGCTATGCCGTGATTGAGATGGGCATGAACCACTTCGGCGAGTTGGCCGAGCTTACCCGCATTGCCAAGCCCGATGTCGCGCTCGTCAACAACGCCCTGCGCGCCCATGTCGGCTGCGGCTTCGACGGCGTGGGCGATATTGCCAAAGCCAAGAGCGAGATTTATCAAGGACTGGATTCAGACGGCCTCGCCCTGATTCCCTGCCAAGACCCGAATGCCGCTGTTTTTCAAGCCGCAACACAAGGCTTGAAATGCCAAACTTTCGGCGCGGAAGAGGGCGGTATCCATGCGGAAAATATCGTGTTGAACCCGCTTTCCTGCGAATTTGATTTGGTGTGCGGCAACCAACGCGCCGCCGTCAAACTGCCCGTGCCCGGCAAACACAACGTTCACAACGCCGTGGCCGCCGCCGCGCTCGCCCAAGCAGCCGGACTGAGCCTGCAAGAAATTTCAGACGGCCTCGCCGGTTTTGCCAACATCAAAGGCCGTCTGAATATCAAAAAAGGCATCAAAGGCACAACCGTGCTCGACGATACCTACAACGCCAACCCCGACAGCATGAAAGCCGCCATCGACGTGCTCGCCCAACTCCCCGCCCCGCGCGTGTTTGTGATGGGCGATATGGGCGAACTCGGTGAAGACGAAGCTGCCGCCATGCACGCCGAAGTGGGCGCATACGCCCGCAGCAAAGGTATCGAAGCGGCCTATTTTGTCGGCAACGACAGCGCACACGCAGCGGAAACCTTCGGCGGCAATGGCCTGTGGTTCGCCGACAAAGACCCGCTGATTCAAGTGCTGGCGCACGATTTGCCGCAAGGGGCGAACGTGTTGGTGAAAGGCTCGCGCTTTATGAAGATGGAAGAAGTGGTTGAGGCGTTGTTGGATAAGGCCGTCTGAAATATTTTCAGACGGCCCGTGTTGAGAAAATGGATACATGAACAAGTCAATATTTTAAAATGAACAAAATACTCAAAACCATTATTTTCCTCGCCGCTCTGGTGGCCGCTTTTTACGCAGGCATGAAATTTCAAGCTCATGTTTATGATGATTTATGCCTGGATTTGGGCGGCGGCAAACAGCCGGGCGGTTATCCGATATGCGTGATTGAGCGCAAAACCGATCAATAAAATGCCTGTCTGAAAACAGGTTTGAAAATATTTGAAGCTTTTTCAGACGGCCTAAACAACATAAAAATACGACAACAAAAAGGAAGTAAACCCCATGTTTCTATGGTTAGCACACTTCAGCGACTGGATTTCCGCGCTGAACGTTTTTCAATACACCACATTCCGCGCCGTGATGGCGGCATTAACCGCATTGGCATTCTCGCTATTGCTCGGCCCGTGGACCATCCGCAAGCTTACCGAGTTGAAAGTCGGCCAAGCCGTGCGCCACGACGGGCCGCAAACCCACCTGATTAAAACCGGCACGCCTACGATGGGCGGCTCGCTGATTCTCACCGCGATTACCGTGTCCACACTGCTGTGGGGCAATCTCGGCAACATCTACATCTGGATTCTGCTGCTGGTGCTGCTGGCCACCGGCGCGCTGGGTTTTTACGACGACTGGCGCAAGGTGGTTTATAAAGACCCGAACGGCGTGTCGGCGCGGTTCAAAATGGTGTGGCAGTCGGGCGTGGCGTTGGCGGCGGGTTTGCTGCTGTTTTATGTGGCGCAGAACTCGGCCAACAATATTCTGATTGTGCCCTTCTTCAAACAAGTCGCCTTGCCGCTGGGCGTAATCGGCTTTGTGGTGTTGGCTTATCTCACCATCGTCGGCACGTCCAACGCCGTGAACCTTACCGACGGTTTGGACGGCTTGGCCGCTTTCCCCGTGGTGCTGGTGGCGGGCGGTTTGGCGATTTTTGCCTACGCCAGCGGTCACTCCGAATTTGCCGCCTATTTGCAGCAGCCGTATGTAGCAGGCGCGAACGAAGTGGTGATTTTCTGCGCGGCCATGTGCGGCGCATGTTTGGGCTTTTTGTGGTTCAACGCCTACCCCGCGCAAGTGTTTATGGGCGACGTGGGTGCGCTGGCTTTGGGCGCGGCACTCGGCACCGTGGCCGTGATTATCCGCCAAGAGTTCGTGCTGGTGATTATGGGCGGCCTGTTTGTGGTCGAAGCTATTTCGGTGATGCTGCAAGTGAGCTGGTACAAACGCACGAAAAAACGCATTTTCCTGATGGCGCCGATTCACCACCATTACGAACAAAAAGGCTGGAAAGAAACGCAGGTGGTGGTGCGCTTTTGGATCATTACCATCGTGTTGGTGCTGATCGGGTTGAGCACGCTGAAAGTGCGTTGAGGCCGTCTGAAAAGATATGACACAACAAACCCTCTACAACTTATTGGGCGGCGAAGCGGGCATGCAGGAATTGACCGACCGCTTCTATGATTTGATGGACTTGGAGCCGCAATACGCCGAACTGCGCGAACAACACGGCGAAACGCTGGATTATGCCCGCGAACGCCTGTTTCAATTTTTAAGCGGCTGGCTAGGCGGCCCGCCGCTGTACGAGCAGGCGCACGGCCATCCGCGCTTGCGCCAGCGGCATTTTCCCTTTGCCGTAAGCATGAACACGCGCAACCAATGGATCGCCTGTTTCGCCCAAGCCTTGCAGGAATTGTCGGTCAAACCCGAATGGGCGGAACCTCTGTTGCTGCGCCTGTTTGTATTGGCCGACTGGATGCGCAACCAAAACGAACCGGAATATGCTCCGCCCATGCCGCCGATGGCGGGGAATCCTGAAGATAGGCTGCCGGAGTTGGTGACAGTGTTGAAAGCGTTTGGGGTGGTAGGGTTTTTTGAGGCCGTCTGAAAAAATTGATCGATATAAAAATAGCGCGTCATACTCGGGCTTGACCCGAGTATCTCCCAAAGTAGGGAAAGGTTTTTCAGACGGCCTTTACGGGCAGCAAGATACTCGGATCAAGCCCGAGTATGACGACCGCTGAGACGGGTGGGCGGCAGTTAAAGATTGCTCAAACGGGGAATTGAAAAATAAGGATATAACATGAAGCAACCGGCCGTTTATATCATGTCCAACCGCAAAAACGGCGTGTTGTATTTAGGCGTGACATCCAATTTAGTACAGCGTGCTTATCAGCATAAGCAGCATATCGTAAAAGGCTTTACCGACCGCTACAATTTGGAAATGTTGGTTTGGTATGAATTGCATGAAACAATGGAAAGCGCCATTCAACGCGAGCATACGATGAAACATTGGTTGAGAAAGTGGAAACTTGAATTGATTGAAAAAAACAATCCGGATTGGCGGGATTTGTGGCAGGAAATTATCGGGTAGTGGTTGATTCGCCAAAGGCATTACCTTTTCAGACAGGCTTGTTCTGTATCGTCATACTCGGGCTTGACCCGAGTATCTCCCAAGTATCAGGGGGAGGTATTTCAGACGGCCTTGCAGATAACAAGATACTCGGATCAAGCCCGAGTATGACGGACATATTCAGAGTAACAAAATGAACTGGCAAAACAAAAAAATCCTAGTCGCCGGCTTGGGCGGCACGGGTGTTTCGATGATTGCGTTTTTGCAGCGGCAGGGCGCGCAGGTGGCGGCTTATGATGCCTGTCTGAAAACCGAACGCGAGGCGGAATTGAAGCAGCGGTTTAGCGGCTTAAGCTGCTATACAGGCCGTCTGAAAGATGCTTTGGCGCACGGCTTCGATATTCTTGCCCTCAGCCCCGGTATCAGCGAGCGTACGCCTGAAATCGAGGCGTTCAAGCAAAGCGGCGGCGTGGTGTTGGGCGACGTGGAAATTCTGGCGTACGAGTTGAAAGGCAAAAGCGACAAAATCATCGCTATCACCGGCAGCAACGGCAAAACCACCGTAACCAGTTTGGTCGGTTATCTGTGTGAAAAATGCGGGCTGGACACTGTGGTGGCGGGCAATATCGGCACGCCCGTATTGGAAGCCTACATGCAGCGCGGCGGCAAAGCAGCGGACGTATGGGTGCTCGAGCTATCCAGTTTCCAGCTTGAAAACACCGACCATCTTGCCGCCGATGCCGCGGTGGTGCTGAACATTTCCGAAGACCATCTCGACCGCTACGACGACCTGCTCGACTACGCCCACGCCAAAGACAAAATTTTCCGCGGCAACGGCGTGCAGGTGCTCAATGCCGATGACGTGGTGTGCCGCGCGATGAAACGCCCTAACCGCAACATCAAATGGTTTTCGTTGGAAGGGCAGGCCGATTATTGGGCGGACGTTCAGGCAGGCCGTCTGAAAGCCGGCGCAAACGATTTGCTGGACACCGCCGCCATTCCCCTGCAAGGCTTGCACAATGCGGCAAACGTGCTGGCGGCTTTGGCCTTGTGCGAAGCCGTCGGCCTGCCGCGAACCGAATTGCTGCAACACATTCAAACCTTTAAAGGTTTGCCGCACCGCGTGGAAAAAGTCGGCGAGAAAAACGGCATCATGTTTATCGACGACAGCAAAGGCACCAATGTCGGTGCCACCGCCGCCGCTATTGCCGGTTTGCAAAGCCCGCTGGTGTTGATTGCGGGCGGGCAGGGCAAAGGGCAGGACTTCACGCCCCTGCGCGCCGCGCTGCATAACAAAGCCCGCGCCGTGCTGCTGATCGGTGAAGATGCGCCGCTTATCCGCCGCGATTTAACCGGCTGCGGTGTGGATTTGATTGACTGCGCAACGCTGGAAGAAGCCGTTCAGACGGCCTATAAGCTGGCGCAAAGCGGCGATATCGTTTTACTCAGCCCGGCTTGCGCGAGCTTCGATATGTTCAAAGGCTATGCGCATCGGGCGCAGGTGTTTGTTGAGGCGTTTGAGGCGTTGTGAGATTTTTCAGACAGGCATAGGATTTTACGTTGGATAGAGAAAATGAATCAGACGGAAAACAATCAGGCTGATGCTTTATCGAAAATACCCGGAAAGTCTTTGGGTTATAAAAAAATGCTGTGGCTGCTGTTTCTCTTCGGCGGGCCGGTGGGAGGACTGGCCTTTTCTTTATTAATTTCCGTATTATCTGTGTTTGAAGACGGAGCGAGTATTCCGGAATCATGGGAAAGCCCGCTTTTTTATGTTTGGTTTGTGTTGCTTGGTTGGCCGATGGGAGTTGGTTCCGCTTTGCTGACAGGTATTGTTGCAGCGATGTTCGGTTTGTCTAAAGGTTTGTGCGGTAGCGTATTGATGACCTTGGCCGGAGCGGTAGTTTCGTTGGTATATGGGGCGATTATGGTAGGTTTGCAGAACAGTATCTTCATGTATACCCCAAGCGGGGCATTGTCGGCATTGCTGTTTTCGATATGGTTGCCTCATTCGGGGGATGGCAACATGAAGAAAGAGCCTGCCTGAAAATGGTAACAGGTATGCCGTGATAAAACCCATTTACGGCAGTGAGCCTTTAAAAAATAAAATATATGTATAGTCAATTGATTTGACCTTTGCTGTGGTGCTATTGTGCTGAAGATTAAAGAAAATGATTTTTTTGAGTTGCCTAAGCCAAAAGAATCAGTTTCGTACCACTTGTATTGTCTCTTCTGATTGCAGCCTCCCAGTTCATGTAATTTGTTTGGTTGTATTCAGATCTAGAAGAGAGGTGGGGCAGTTTTTTCAGACAGGCATTGTCTGTCGAACTTTAACCGATGCCTGTCTGAACACCGATTATTTAAATTAGATTAAGTTGTATCATGATTACCGAATCCAAACTTCTCGACCGAAAAATCCTCAGAAAAGGCTACCGTTACGACCAGAACCTAATTTGGGTGGTAACGCTGATGACTGCGTTCAGCCTGATGATGATTTATTCGGCATCCATCGCCTATGCAGGGCACGACGGCGGCAGCTCGTGGCATTATTTAACGCGCCAGATGATTTTTGTGGGCATAGGAGCCGTTTTTGCGTGGATTACTGCCACGAAAGTGCCCATGCGGGTGTGGAAAAAGGCTACGCCTGTGTTGCTGATGATCAGTTTGGCATTGTTGGTAGTGGTGCTGTTCGGGCGGGAAATTAACGGCGCCAAGCGCTGGATCGCCTTAGGGCCGTTTAACGTGCAGCCTTCGGAAGTGTTCAAGCTCACCACCATTCTTTATTTGGCCAGCTTCTTCACGCGCCGATCCGAGATTTTGCGCGATTTGAAAAAAGTGTGGTATGTGGGGCTGCCGGTGGTAATCGGCCTGTTTTTGCTGATGATGGAACCGGATTTCGGTTCAACCGTGGTGGCTTCGGCGATTTTCCTCGGTTTGGTTTACTTGGCGGGGCTGCCGCTCAAATGGTTTGGTATTATTGTGTCGGTAAGCGTGATCGGGATGGGTGCGTTGATTGTGGTTGCGCCTTACCGTATGGCGAGGATAACCTCGTTTCTTGATCCGTTTGAAGATCCGATGGGCAAAGGCTATCAGCTTGCCCATGCCCTGATGGCGATTGCGCGCGGCGAATGGTTCGGTGTCGGGTTGGGTGCCAGTTTGGAAAAGCGCTTTTACCTGCCCGAAGCGCATACCGACTTTATTTTGGCGGTAATCGCAGAAGAATTCGGCTTTTTCGGAATGCTGGCATTGATTTGCTGCTATGGGTGGCTGGTGTTGCGCGCTTTTTCCATCGGCAAACAGGCGCGGGATTTGGAGCTTTACTTCAGCGCGTTTGTTGCCAAAGGTATCGGCATTTGGCTCGGTATCCAAAGTTTTTTCAATATCGGCGTGAATATCGGCTTGCTGCCCACCAAAGGATTGACGCTGCCGCTGATGTCATACGGCGGTTCGGCAGTGATAGTGATGCTGGTGTGCATGGCGCTTTTGGTGCGGGTGGACTTTGAAAACCGCCAGAAAATGCGCGGCTATAAAATTGAAGGATAAGATCATGAGCGGTAAAACTTTTCTTGTGATGGCCGGCGGCACGGGCGGGCACATTTTCCCCGCACTGGCGGTAGCTCGGGCTTTGCAAAATCGCGGGCACAAAGTGGTGTGGCTGGGCAGCGAAGGCGCAATGGAAACGCGTATCGTGCCGCAACATAATATTCTTTTGGAAACGCTGGCCATTAAGGGCGTGCGCGGTAACGGCCTCAAGCGCAAACTGATGCTGCCTTTCACCTTGATGAAAACCGTTTCCTCAGCAAAAGAAATCATTCGGAAACACAACATCGCCTGCGCCATTGGTTTCGGCGGTTTTGTTACATTTCCCGGCGGTGTAGCGGCCAAATTATCGGGTGTGCCGCTGGTTATACACGAGCAAAATGCCGTGGCAGGTTTATCGAACAAGATGCTTTCCCGCTGGGCCAGGCGTGTGTTGTATGCCTTTCCCAAAGCATTTGACGCGCCCGACGGCCTGGTGGGTAACCCTGTGCGCGCCGAAATTTCCGGTATGCCCGAGCCGGAAGTGCGTTTTGCCAAGCGCGACTGCCGGCTGAAAGTGTTGGTGGTGGGCGGCAGCTTGGGCGCTCAAGTATTGAATGAAACCGTGCCTGCCGCATTAGGCAAGTTGCCGCCGGAAAAACGGCCGGTTGTGTACCACCAGTCGGGGCGCGGCAAGCTTGATGCTTTGCAGGCGGCATACGCCAAACATGGTGCGCAAGCCGAGTGCAGGGAGTTTATCAACGACATGGTAAAAGTATACAGCCATGCGGATGTGGTCATCTGCCGCGCCGGAGCACTGACGATTGCCGAGCTGACCGCTGCCGGCGTAGGCGCGCTGCTGGTGCCTTATCCCCATGCGGTTGACGACCACCAAACCGCCAACGCCCGCTTCATGGTGAAAGCCGATGCCGGCTTGCTGCTGCCGCAAAACGAGCTCACAGCAGACAAACTTGCCACTATTCTCGGCGGCCTCACGCGAGAACAGTGCCTGACTTGGGCAAAGAATGCGCGCACATTGGCCATGCCGCACAGCGCAGATGATGTGGCGGATATTGCGGTGCAGGTGGCTAATTAGTGGTTGTGGTTATACAACCAAATCAAATGCCTGTCTGAAAACAAACCACGCGGGTTTTCAGACAGGCATTTGGTTTGAATGCGGGTTTAGAATTGATAGCGCAAACCGGCGCTCACTTCGTGTGCATTGAAATCAGCAACCAAGCGGTTGAAGCGGTAGCCTACGTCGAGTTTGAGGTTGTCGTTAAACTGATAAACGCCGCCGGCTAAAAAGCCGGAGCCGAATTTGGTTTCATCTGAAGAGCCGCGGTATCCTGCGCGGGAAGCGTTCATTTTGATGTTGTTCATCGCGAAGCGCGAGCCCATGTAGAGTTCGAAATTGTCGGAAACGGGCATATCGTAGGCTAAGGAGATGCCGGCGCTTTTGGCTTTTACTTCGGCGTTCAAACCGTTTTGGCGGGCGCTCATGTCTTGGTAGTGGGTGTAATCGGCGGCAACGCGGATGGTGCCGAAGTCATAACCGGCGCTGATGCGCGGTGTGAAGCCGGTTTTTTTGAATTCCAACACTTTGGCGTCGGCTTTAACGCGTGAAACGCCCAAATCGCCTTGCACATAAAAGCCTTTGTCGCCCGCGGCAAAGGCAGGGGCGGAAACGGCGGTTAATGCGGCGAGCAGCAAAGCGGTTTTGCGGTAAGTGTGTTTCATGATGTTTTCCTTGTAAAAACGTAGTGTGTTGCGGAATGAAAAGGTGCGACGGCAGCCGGGCAAACTAAGCTTTCCTGCCGTGAAATTTATGAAGAATCAATTATAAGGAAATGGTAAAAGAGAAAAAGCTTGTTGGAGCTGCGCTTTGGTTAAAGTAAGGTAAAAGTGGCTGATTATTACTAATTGAAATTATTTTAAATGATTTTATTTTTTAGTTTGTTGAATTGAAAGAGAAAAATAAAATGGGGCGGAAAGCCGCAGGATGAGCTATGAAGCGTGCATGATGTGGTAAAGGCGATACAGATTAGAACAATGCCTGTCTGAAAGGGGTTCAGACAGGCATTGTGTTATTGCAATTCGGAGCGTTTGAAATCGCGCGGGCGGAAACCTAACAAACCTAAAGTTGAGAAATATAGCGCCACACCGAGCACAATCAAGCCGAGAAGTTGCAAGGCTTTGCGCCCGCTGCCGGCGTTGACCCAATCCATGGGCAGATAGTTCATCGCCGCCCAGAGACCGGCACCCATGACCAGCAAGGCGGTTGTCAGCTTTAATAAGAATGATGCCCAGCCTTTGGCGGGTTGGTAGATATCTTTAACGCGCAGCAGCACAAACAGCAGGCCTGCGTTCAAACAGGCGCCCAAGCCTACGGCCAGCGAAAGGCCGACGTGTTGCAGCGGGCCTACGAAAGCCAAGTTCATCAATTGGGTAACAACCAGCGTGAAAAGAGCGATTTTTACCGGCGTTTTGATGTTTTGTTGGGCATAGAATGCCGGCGCCAGCACTTTTACCATAATCTGGCCGACCACGCAGAACGAGTAGGCCATCAGGGCTTTTTGCGTCATGGTAACGTCGTAAACCGTAAAACCTTTGCTCATGAAGAGCGTGGAAATCAGCGGGAAGGCCAACACGGTCAGGGCCAGGGCGGCGGGTGCGGAAAGCAGGAAACACAGGCGCAAACCCCAGTCGAGCAGTTTGGAAAACTCTTTCGGGTTGCGCCCGCCCGCGTGTTTTGAGAGCGTGGGCAGCAGAATGGTGCCCAAAGCCACGCCGAGCACGCCGGTGGGCAGCTCGGTTAAGCGGTCGGCATAATACATCCAGGTTACGCTGCCGGTTTGCAGGAAGGAAGCAAAAATGGTGCTGATAATCAGGGAAATCTGGGTAACGCTGGCAGCGAAAATGGCCGGCCCCATTTTGGTGATCACGCGGATAACGGCGGCATTTTTGAAATCGAGTTTGGGCATCTTCAAAAAGCCTTGTTTGGCCAACCAGGGCAGCTGGAAGCCCAATTGCAGTAGACCGCCCACAAACACCGCCCATGCCAAAGCCATAATCGGCGGGTCGAAATAGGGCACGAAAAACAGCGAGAACACGATAAACGAGATGTTCAGAAGCGTGGGCGTAAACGCAGGGATGCTGAATTTATGGTAAGTGTTCAGAATCGAGCCGACAAAAGAAGAGAGGGAAATAAACAGAATATAAGGCGCCATCACGCGCAAAAGGTCGGAAGCCAGCATGGCTTTTTCCGGCGTTTTGGCAAAACCGGTGGCGGTGGCATAAATAATCCACGGTGCGGCCAACACGCCGATGGCGGTAACGACGGTCAGCGCAAAAGTGAGCATGCCGGCCACATGTTGCACGAAATCGCGCGTTGCCT
Source organism: Neisseria canis (assembly GCF_900636765.1). Taxonomy (NCBI): domain Bacteria; kingdom Pseudomonadati; phylum Pseudomonadota; class Betaproteobacteria; order Neisseriales; family Neisseriaceae; genus Neisseria; species Neisseria canis. The sequence continues at coordinate 551,425 of NZ_LR134313.1, read as the reverse complement.
CGGGCGAGCGGGTTTGCCTGTATTCGGCCAGAATCGGCACGAAAGCTTGCGAGAACGCACCCTCGGCGAAGATGCGGCGCAACATGTTGGGCAGTTTGAACGCTACGAAAAAAGCGTCGGTGGCCGCCGAAGCGCCGAAAACCCGTGCAATAATCATATCGCGTATAAAGCCGAGTATGCGCGATACCATGGTTAGGCTGCTGACTTTGGCCAGCGCGTTGAGTAAGTTCATGATGCTGTGAGGATTAGGTTAACCAATATTAACGATGATTGGCTGAAATGGTTGGTTGATTACCAATGCCTGTCTGAAAACGTGTCAAACAGGCTTTCAGACAGGCATTGGCTGTTAAGCCGGACGGGCAGGCTTAGAAAGTGTAGCCCGTTTCCAGTTCGTCGTCGCCCACCAGTTCCACCAAAAGCGCGTACAGCGGGGCAAGTTCGGCATAGCGGCGGGAGGCGCGGCGCAGATAATTCAAAAAGCGCGGGATTTCGGGGCGGTATTTGTCTTTGCCGTCGCGATAGTACAAGCGGGCGAAGATACCGGCCACTTTCAAATGGCGCTGAACGCCCATCCATTCAAACCAGCGGTAAAACTCGTCAAATTGGGCGGGCACGGGCAGCCCGGCAGCGCGGGCTTTTTCCCAGTAGCGGATCACCAAATCCAGCACGAATTCTTCTTCCCACTCGATAAACGCGTCACGCAGCAGCGACACCAAGTCATAAGAAATCGGCCCGTAAAGCGCATCCTGAAAATCCAGCACGCCCGGTCTGCCCGGTTGCAGCATCAGATTGCGCACGATGAAATCACGGTGAACATAAACCGTCGGCTGAGCCAACAGCGGCGGCAGCAGCGTTTCCACCGTTTGCTGCCACAGGCCGCGCTGCTTGAAATTCAATTCTTTGTCCAATTCTTTGGCCACAAACCATTCCAGAAATAAGTTGATTTCACGCAGCATGACTTCACGGTTATATTCAGGCAGCACGCCTTGGCGGCTGTTTTGCTGCAACACCACCAGTTCGTTAATCGCTTCCAGCAAAAGCGCCTTGTGCGCCGCTTCGCTCGGGTCGATCTGCATGGCGGTTAAAAAAGTGGTGTTGCCCAAATCGTTCAACGCAACAAACCCTTGTGCTTCGTCCGCATGCAGAACTTTCGGCACATTCACCATATCAAAGAGCTTTTGCACTTTCAGATAAGGTGCCACGCTCATTTTATCGGGCGGCGCGTCCATGCAGACAATGCTGCGCCCGTCGTCGAATACGGCGCGGAAATAGCGGCGGAAATCCGCATCCGCAGCAGCAAAAGACAAGGTAAACTTATCGGCAGGATAAACCGTTTCCAACCAGTTTTTTAATTCGTTTTCTCGTTGCATAGGTGTTTTCGGGTTAAAATAAATGCTATTTTAACTGGCAAAACCGATTTAAGGTGATATTTTGGCACGCTTGTTTACACTAAAACCCGTTGTACTCGCTTTAGGCATGGCCTTCTGCGCAGGATCGGTCTATGCCGATAACCTTTCTTTGGGCGAAACCTGCCTGCGCTGCGATCCGGAAAAAATCCGAGCCGCCGCAGGAGAAAAACCGCAGGTAAAAACCAGCGGTGAAGAAAAGCTGCCTGCCGATTACACGAGAATTACGGCGGATAAAATGCAAGGCCAGAGCAAGATTGCCGTGGCCGCGCAGGGCGACGTTATCGTAGAATATAACGATAAAGTGCTCAATGCGGCGTGGGCGGAATATGACCAAACCCGCGATATCGTGCGCGCCGGAGACTCTTTTGTGCTGTATCAAAACGGTTCGACTTTAACCGGAGAGAAGCTTGAATATCATTTGGGTAAAGGTACCGGTTCTACGGAAAACGCCCGTCTTGAGGCAGAACACGAAGGCCGCCGATTGCAATCGGTGAGCGAAAAAGTCGAATTGAAAGGCAAAGACCGATACGTTCTGCACAACACCAAATTCAACACCTGTTCGCGCGGCGATGCCAGCTGGTATATCGCGGCAAGCAGTATTGAGGCGGACTACGAAAAAGGCGTAGGCGTGGCCAAAAACGCCAGACTGGTATTCGGTGGTGTGCCGGTGCTTTACACGCCGTGGGCGGATTTTCCGCTCAACAGCAACCGGAAAAGCGGTCTTTTGGTGCCCACCTTGGAAGTAGGTTCGGACGGCACAGAAATCGAGCTGCCTTATTATTTCAACTTGGCGCCGAACTATGACGCAACATTGGCGCCAGGTGTGATTACAGACAGGGGTGTCAAGCTGCACGGCGAGTTCCGCTACCTCACCCCGAAAATGCGCGGCGAAACTTCTGCAACCTGGATGCCTAACGACAGACGCAGCGAACACAATAACCGCTACCATGCCAAATGGCAGCATCAGCAAAGCATCACGCCGTCTGTGAGCGTTGGCGTGGACTTCAACCAAGTATCTGATGACGATTATTTCCGCGATTTTTACAGCAGAAACGACATTGCCACCCATGTCAATCTTAACCGCCAGATATGGTTAAACCACAATATGCGCCTGCTCGACGGCTCGCTTGACAGCTACGCCACCATACAGAAACACCAAACACTGGCCAATGTTGCCGGCTATGAAGACGAACCTTATACCTTGATGCCGCGGTTGAGCACCCGCTGGCAGAAGAATTTCGGCAATCTGCAATTCAATGCGTTCGGCCAGTTTACCCGCTTCCAGCATGACGACAAACAATCGGGCAGCCGCATCGTAGCCTATCCGAGCGCAAGCTGGAATTTCCATAACAGCTGGGGATTCATCACACCGAAAGTCGGCGTGCACTACACCCATTACAATCTTGATACCTTTGGCAGCAGAAGCAGCCGTTCCGCTTCCCGGGTGCTGCCGCTGATTAATGTGGATGCAGGTGTAACATTCGAACGGCCGACTTCGCTTTGGGGTAAAGATTATGTGCAAACGCTCGAGCCGCGCTTGTTTTACAACTACATCCCCACCAAATCGCAAAACGACCTGCCTAATTTTGATTCGTCGGAAAACAGCTTCAGCTACGAGCAACTGTTCCGCGAAAACCTTTATTCGGGCAATGACCGCATCAATTCGTCCAATAGTTTGACCACCGCCATACAAACCCGCTACCTTGACCGGCAAACCGGCTCGGAGCGTTTCCGCGCCGGCATCGGGCAGAAATTTTATTTCACCACCGACAGCGTGGCATTGAGCGGCAGCATCGAAGAACACCCGCGCAACCGTTCCGACTGGATAGCCTTTGGCCACGGCCGTATTACCGATACCGTAAGCGGCCATGCATTGGTGCATTACAACCAGAACCAAGAGCGTTTCGACAATATCGACACCGGCTTGCGCTACAATCCCGAGCGCGGCAAAGTGGTAAGCGCACGTTATAAATATGGCCGCTACGAACCGATTTATTTGGAGAAAACCGCCGACGGCACATCACAATATGTTTATGAAAAGCTCAGACAGGTTGATTTGGCCGCGCAATGGCCGCTTCGCCAGAATCTCTACGCCGTTGCCCGTTTGAATTACGGTTTGGATGTGAAAAAACCGCTGGAGCAGCTTGTCGGGCTGGAATATAAAAGCGGCTGCGGCTGCTGGAGCGCCAGCGTGACGGCGCAGCGTTATGTAAACGGTTTGGATTCGGCTAAAAACAGCACATACAAAAACGCCGTGTTTCTCAATCTCCAGCTGAAAGACTTAAGCAATATCGGCAGTAACCCCTACAACGAGCTGAGCCGCGCCATTCCCGGCTACAGTAAAAGCAACGAGGTGATAAAAAAATGAAAGTAAAACAACTGATTCTGGCTTTAGTGGCTGCTACCGCCATCGGCGCCCAAGCTGCCGACATCAAATACATTGACGGCGTGGCAGCGATTGCCGATAACGACGTGATTACCCAGCGCAACCTGCAAGCCGCGATTGCGCGCAGCGCGAAGCCGCAAGGCATGAGCGATGCCGACCACCGCAAACAGGTGCTTACCCAATTAATCAACCAGTCGCTGGTGGCGCAGGCAGGCAAGCGCCGCAACATCACGGCGGAGGATGCGGAAATTGACAGTGTGATTGCACAAACGGCGGCCGGCCGTAAAATTTCCGTAGATAAACTGTATGCCACTTCGGGTTTGAGCCGAGATGCTTTGCGCCGCAATGTGGCAGACAGCATTATCGCCAACAAAGTGCAGCAGCAGGTTGCCGCGCAAAATGCCCGTGTCAGTGATGCCGAGGTGAATGCCGCAATTGCGGACGCACAAGCCAAAGGGCAGGCGCTGCCTTCGGGCGAAGCCATCCGCCAATACCGCGCACAACATATCTTGGTAAAAGCAGGCCAAAACGACCCGACCGCAGAAACGGCCATCCGCCAAATCTGGCAGCAGGCGCGCAGCGGTAAAAACTTCGACCAACTGGCCCGCCAATATTCGCAAGACAGCAGCGCAGCAGCAGGCGGCGATTTGGGCTGGTTTACCGACGGACAGATGGTGCCGGAGTTTGAAAATGCCGTGCACCAGCTCAAGCCCGGCCAAGTCAGCCCGCCCGTCCGCTCCCAATTTGGTTGGCATATTGTGAAGCTGAACGAAGTGCGGGAAGCCGGTACGCCCGAAGAGCGCACCCAGGTTGCCGTCCGCCGTGCTTTGGAGCAGCAAAAAGCGCAGGCGGCTGCTTATCAGTTGCTTCAAGACCTGCATAAAAACGCTTATATCGATATCCGCGTGCAATAATGCCTGAACAAAGCAATGCCTGTCTGAAAAGCATTTTCAGACAGGCATTGTTTTGTAGCAAAGAAAATAGGAAAGCCTGTTGTAAAACAACAAAAAACAGACGAAACCTTGTAGTAACAAGCACGAATAAGGTAAAGTATTGCTTTAAGAAAGTTACATTTTGTTATAACAAATAAACTTAACCCGCTATGGCATGGCTGCCTTGTATCAAAACAAGTTGGTTTGCTATGGCTTAGAATTAAGCATCTGCTCATTAAGCCGGGCTCAGGCTTCACAAATATAAGGACACAAAATGAAAGGCGACATTGGCGTAATCGGTTTGGCCGTGATGGGTCAGAACCTGATTCTCAACATGAACGACAAAGGCTTTAAAGTTGTTGCCTATAACCGCACCACTTCCAAAGTAGACGAATTTCTCAACGGCCCTGCGCAAAACACCCGGATTACCGGTGCTTATTCCCTGCAAGATTTGGTTGAAAAGTTAGAAAAGCCGAGAAAAATCATGCTGATGGTTCGAGCAGGCTCGGTGGTGGACGAATTTATCCGGCAATTGGTGCCGCTTTTGGATCAGGGCGACATCATTATCGACGGCGGCAACGCCAATTATCCCGATTCCACGCGCCGCACGCATGAGCTGGCCGAAAAAGGCATTTTATTTGTCGGAGCAGGCGTTTCAGGCGGAGAAGAAGGCGCGCGCAACGGCCCGTCGATTATGCCGGGCGGCAATGCCGAGGCATGGCAGTATGTGCGGCCGATTTTGCAGGCGATTGCCGCCAAAACGCCAAACGGCGAGCCCTGTTGCGATTGGGTGGGCGCGGACGGTGCCGGCCATTTTGTGAAAATGGTGCATAACGGCATCGAATACGGCGATATGCAGCTGATTTGCGAAGCTTATCAGTTTATGAAAGACGGCTTGGGCATGTCTTACGAGGAAATGCACCAAACATTCAGCCAATGGAACACCACCGAGTTGGATTCTTACCTGATTCAGATTACTGCCGATATTCTCGGTTTCAAAGACGAAAACGGCGAGGCTTTGGTTGAAAAAATCCTTGATACCGCAGGCCAAAAGGGTACGGGTAAATGGACGGGTATCAACGCGCTGGATATGGGCATCCCGCTTACCTTAATCAGCGAAGCCGTGTTTGCACGCTGCGTGTCCGCATTCAAAGAGCAGCGTCGCGAAATGCACGCGCTGTTTGGCAAAACCATCCGGCCGGTTGCCGGCGATAAAGCCGAATGGGTGGAAGCTTTGCGCCAAGCTTTGCTGGCTTCAAAAATTATTTCTTACGCACAAGGTTTTATGCTGATACGCGAAGCCGGCGAAATCAATAATTGGTCGTTGAATTATGGCAAAACCGCGCTGTTATGGCGTGAGGGCTGCATTATCCGCAGCGCATTTTTGGGCAATATCCGCGATGCTTACGAAGCCGATCCCGATTTGGTATTCCTCGGTGCCGATCCTTATTTCAAAGGTATTTTGGAACAATGTCTGCCTGCATGGCGTAAAGTGGTGGCAAAATCCATCGAAGCCGGCTTGCCCATGCCCTGCATGGCTTCGGCCATTACCTTTCTCGACGGCTACACCAGCGAACGCTTGCCTGCCAACTTGTTGCAGGCCCAGCGCGATTATTTCGGCGCCCATACTTATGAGCGCACAGACCAACCGCGCGGCGAATTTTTCCACACCAATTGGACCGGAAAAGGCGGAGATACGGCCTCAACCACCTATCATGTGTAGAGAATCAATTTAAAAATAGCACGCTTGTCATACTCGGGCTTGACCCGAGTATCTCGAGTTCCGGTAACTTTAGGAGATACTCGGGTCAAGCCCGAGTATGACGGTATAGTTGTGATGTAAATTGATTAACTATACGGCTGCTTGAGCTTTCCCAAAACATATCAATGCCTGTCTGAAAACCCGCTTTATTCGTTTTCAGACAGGCATTGTTGTATGGAAAGTTATTTGAACTGCCCTGCATTAAGTTGGACATTGTTGGGCAAAATGGCAAATTTCACCGGCCGGAATGCGCTACCGCTGCCATCCGCATCGTAATAGAGGGCATTGCCTTTTTGGATAACGCGCGTGGCAAACGTTTCCGAGCCTGCTTTGGCAAACCACACTGCCGGCGGTTTGCCTCCGCTTAGCGCGGGGTGCAGACTGATTTTGTCGCCTTCTTTCGGATTGAAGTCCGCCAGCATATTTATATTTTCCGTCTCACTCAATTTGCTGCCGAACACAAAAGTGTCGGCACCTGCTCCGCCGGTTAACACGTCATGCCCGTAACCGCCGTTTATGGTGTCGTTGCCCGCACCGCCCGTTAGCGCATTGGCTTGGGTGTTGCCGGTGATTGTGTCGTCTGATGTGCCGCCGTTGCCGTTAACGGCTTGGTTGCCCATCAGAATCAAAGTGTTGTCGCTGCCGCTTAAGTTGTGGCTGTGAACGGCATATACGGTGCGGTTGCGGCGGGTAATGCCTTTTTCTTCCAGCTGCAAACCTTCCAGTTTTTTACCGCCGTTTACGGTTGCGCCGCCGTTTTCATGTTTGCGGATCAGCTCGCTGAAGTGCGTGCCTTGTGTGCCTAAAACGGTGTTGTTTTTCAGGCTCAGGCCGGTGATGTGGCCGATGATGTTTCTGGCGGGGAAGTCGTATTGGCCGTCGCTGCTTTTTTTGTTCCAGCCTTTGGATGTGTCTGCACCCACATACAACACGGGCGCAGCGGCAAAGGAGGGCGCGATGATGTTGCCGGTGATGCTTACGTTGTTAGTGCTGCCGTTACCGCCGTTGTAATGTATCGGCAGGCCTGTGGCGTAAGCGGCGCGCTCGCCCGAAGCGGACGCTCTGTCCCAAACGGCTTCCACACCCAGCACGCTGCCTTTGGCGGAGCCGGAAATGATGTTGTCGGTAATGTGGTTATCGCTGGCATCGGAGCCCGCATATACCAGCCATTTGCCCGGTTCATGCCTGCCTGAAGGTTTGGCGGCGTCAAGGTGGTTGCGGGTAATGGTGTTGTGGTTGCTGCCTTGTACGGCAATGATTAATGCCTGGCCGATAAAGCGGGTACTGGTGATGATGTTGCCGCTGATGGTGTTGTGGTCGGCGTTGTAGCCCAGTAACACGCCGGTTGAAAGGGCGTCGGTAAGCAGGTTGTTTTTAACGGCAACATTAAACACGTTGTTTTGCAGGGAAATATTGCGGGTGTTGTTGGTGAGGTAGTTGTGGCTGATGGTGCTGTTGCCGCTCACTTCGTTAAAGCCGATGCCGTAGCGGCCGCCGTCGATATAATTGCCTTGAATGGTGATGTCGGCAGCTTTGGCTTCGGGATTGGTTTCCGCTACTTTGCCGTTGCCTTTGGCATAAAGGCTCCAGCGACCCAAATCTTGACCGGGCGGTACATCTTTTGCAGCTGCCGCATACAGGCGTTGTTCGGCAGGGGTTTTGCTTTTGGGTGCGGTGGGGTAACCGCCCACATAAATGGCCGTGCCGCCGCTGCCGCGTTCCATTTTGCCGCCGGGCATGATGATCCGGTTGTTTAAGATGGATACGTTGGCGGTACTCAAGCGGGTGCTCGGATTGGAAACGCCGGTAATGGAAATGGCGGCCTTGTCGTTGGCGCCGGTGTTGTAAACCGTGTTGTTGCTGATGGTGGTGTGTTGCGTGCCTTGTGCCAGAATGCCGTTCAAGGGACGGTTGTTCATGTTCAGCACCAAACCGTCTATGGTTGAGTTTTGCGAGCCGGTTTCAAACTTTACGGCGGATTCGCGCACGCCTGCACCAATCTGAATGGTGCTGCCGTTGCCGTGCAGATATTTTACCCCGCGCAGCACTTTGATTTGCGATTCGCTGGTGTAGGTTTGGTTTTCACTCATCTCTACGCCCACACCGGCTTTTTTCGCCGCAATCATGGCTTGGTTGACTGCGGCTGAAATTTCGCCGCTGCCGCTGTAAAAAGCCACGGCAGGCACATAGCCGGCTTTGGCGAAATAGGCGCTCCAGCCGGAAAGTCCGGCAGCGCTGTGGCCGCCGTTGTCTTTTTGAAACAGGGCGTGGTATTTGCCGTCGCTGATAATGAGGTAGCGCAGATTGGGGTTTTGCGCGGCTTTTTGTGCTTCGCCGAGATTGGCAACGATTTTGAAATTCTGCCCTTTGGGTATGTGGCCCGCTGCGAACGTTTGTGCGGATTGCGCAGCAGCGGCGGCTAGGGTGGGATAGGCTTCAAAATAGAAATGAATCGGCGTGGATAAGAAAAACATGGGCGTTATCAATCGGTTGGTTGGTGCGGTAATCTGGCGGAGGAACTTGTTTTCGGTATAAGGCAGCCACGATGCGGCAACAACAAAGTTTATTGCTGCATATTAACGTTTGGTATATGTCGATATTATGTAAGCCCGAGTGCATCATGCGCTGTTTTTCCGAAAGTCGGTTTCAGACAGGCATAAGCGGCCTTATAACCACAATGCCTGTCTGAAAAATTTCAGACAGGCATTGCTTGTTGGCAGTGCGGTTGGCGGCAATGACCGGTGCTTAAGCAGACCTTTTGGTCAATACGAAAACCCAACCTTTGTTGCGCGGGCGGTTGCCTTGCCAGACTTTCTGCCAGCCGACGGGCGGTGCGTCATCCATATGGGTACGCACCAATTTGTAGGCGCAGCTTTCGTCTCCAACGCGTATGAGCAGGCGGCTATATTCGCTCCATGCCAAGCGGGCAGCTTGCTCGTTTCGGGGAATGTTGATGCAGGCCGAGCCTGTGCGCAAATCGGTAGGAGCGGCGGCTTCCATTTGTTCTACCACGGGGCGGTAGCTCTTGGCTTGATCGAGCCATTGAAGAAACAGGGTCATCAATAACGCCCAAACCAAAGTCATACCGGCAGCCCAGTTGGTTACAGCCTGCCGCCCGCGGATGTTTTTCCGCGTGATGGCCCATAGCCAGATCGGGCTGAACAAAATGGCAACCAGCATGGGAACAAGTGCAATATTGGGCGTGTAAAACGGGCTGAAATAAGCAGCGCGTTCGGCCAGCTTGGCCGGCCAGCCGTAATTCATGGCAAAGAAGCCGAGCCATAAAAACACAGCAGCCAAGCCGAAAGTCATAATGCCGAACCAGTTGAGAAAAGCAGCCGGCCCGCGGCGCAGGCTGTCGAGTCTGGCCGCACCCAGAAGCGCAAGCGGCGGCAAAATCCACAATAAATTATCTTGATAGGAGGAGGGATCGGCGGCTAAAAGCAGACCCATTTGAACCAACCATGCCAAAGCCAGCGCTATCCAAGGCTCTTTGGCCAGATTGCCGCGTAAAAGCGTCCAGATTGCGAGCGGCCAGGCAGGGAAGGCAAACCACAACAAATTTTTCAGATAGTAGCCTGCATTCAACGATACACGGAAATTACCAAATCCGCCGAAGCTGCCGAAAGCATGGTAAAGACGCCATGTTTCAAATGCGGCGGGATCGGTTGTGAACAAGGCGGAAGGGTAAAGTGCCATCAGCGGCAGCCCCACCGCCAGCGCACCGAAAAGAGAAATATAATAACGCTTATGCTGCCAATGCGGGCTGGCCAACAGGGATACTGCAGTTAACACGACAGCCAGCGGCAGCAAATAACCGGCTGAAAGCGAAAGCAATGCCAAACCGCCACCTAAGAGCAGGGAAGCCATAATCACGCGGCTGCGTGCCAATGCAAACCCGTAGAGAACCAATCCCAATGCGGCAAATTGCACCGACATGCCGCCCAGCATATGTGCCGCACCAATCAAGCCTGCCGAACCGACCATAATCAACACCACGCTGCGACCCTGATGGCGGCCGAGCAGGTGGAAACCAGCCATACCGGAAGCGGTGAGGCCGATAACGGTGAATATCACACTGGCAAAACGCGAAGCGGAATAAGCATCTGCCAACCAAGGGGAAAACAGCCGGCGGCAGGCCGAGGCCAGCCAGATATAGGCAGGCGACACGTTGTAAAGCGGTTCGCCCAATGCTGTGGGCAGCCAGGCACGGCCGTCGGTCATCATTTCATTGATGGCGGCATTTACCGTAGGTTCGGCGGGATTCCATAAATCATGTGAAAATACGCCGGGCCACAGCCAAGCAAAAACCAAAAGCAGCAGCAGCCACGGTTTTTCATGAGTAGGGGCGGGCGGACGTTGGTCGGGGGGCAGGTAAGTCAGCATGATGCGGGATAGACGGGTTGCTTGATGGAAAGAGTTTAGCAGGATTATTGTGAAATTACTTTAAAGTGCGGCTGCTTCGGCAGCGCTTAAAAAAGGCTGCCGAAGCAGCCTTTTTTGCAATCTATCCAAAGATTAACGTTTGAACATATTGCCGTATTTTTGTTTGAACTTGTCCACGCGGCCGGTGGTGTCAACGATTTTTTGTTGGCCGGTGTAGAAAGGATGGCATTGTGAGCAAACCTCAATGGTGAAGTTTTCTTTTTCCATTGCAGATTTGGTTACGAATTTGTTACCGCAAGAGCAGGTTACGTTTACTTCATGGTAATCCGGATGAGTACCTTGTTTCATGTTTATTTCCTTTTGGTTGGCGGGCATAGGGGTTGTGCCTATGCTTCAGATAAGACGGCTTCAAAACAGCATCCTTGCGGCGTGGCCGGTTGATATGGATGCATATTTTGTAGCGTAAGCGGCGGATTATCGCAAGTTATTGGTGTTTTGGCAAGTTTTGCGCGGTAGCGCGAATGCCTGTCTGAAAAGCCGGCTGCTTGATACGCTTTTCAGACAGGCATTTGAACGTGCTGCGTTACGCGCGCCGCCAAGTTGTGCCGTTGGCGCCGTCTTCGAGAATGATGTTTTCCGCTGTGAGCAAATCGCGGATGCGGTCGGATTCCGCCCAGTTTTTTTCGGCGCGGGCTTGTTTGCGTTGGGCGATCAGGTTTTCGATTTCTTCATTGGAAAGCCCGCTTGAAGCCGTACCGCCTTGCAGGAATTCCTGCGGATTGCGTTCCAACAGGCCGATAATGCCGCCGAGTGCTTTCAGGCAGCCTGCCAACCCGGCATCGTTGGATTTGTTGACTTCGTTGGCCAGCTCAAACAATACGGCCACGGCTTCTACGGTTCCGAAATCATCGTTCATGGCAGCGAAGAAGCGGCGGGTGTAGTCGTTGGCGTTTTCGCTTAGTGCAAATTCGGCAGGCGGGGTGTTTTTCAGCGCGGTATAAAGGCGGGTAAGCGAGCCTTTGGCATCGTCCAAATGGGCGTCGGAATAGTTCAGAGGGCTGCGGTAGTGTGCGCGCAAGATAAAGAAGCGCACCACTTCGGCATCATATGCTTTCAGCACGTCGCGGATGGTAAAGAAGTTGCCCAATGATTTCGACATTTTTTCGCCGTCCACCCGGATAAAGCCGTTGTGCAGCCAATATTTGACATGGCTTTCAATGGTTTTTCCGCCGTGGCTGTGGCCGCAGCTGCCGCCGTGTGCGCCGCAGCTTTGGGCGATTTCGTTTTCATGGTGGGGAAACTGCAAATCCGCGCCGCCGCCGTGGATGTCGAACGTGTCGCCGAATAATTCTTCGCTCATGGCGGAGCATTCGATATGCCAACCGGGGCGGCCTTGCCCCCAAGGGCTTTCCCATGCAGGTTCGCCGGGTTTGGCGGCTTTCCATAATACGAAATCCAGCGGGTCGCGTTTAAATCCGTCCACTTCCACGCGCTCGCCGGCACGCAGGTCGTCCAGCGATTTGCCTGATAATTGGCCGTAGGCGGAGAATTCGCGTACGGCGTAATAAACGTCGCCGTTTTCGGCGGGATAGGCTTTGCCGTTGTCGATCAGGCGTTGGATCATGGCCTGCATCTGCTGTACATGCTCTGTGGCTTTGGGCTCGACGTCGGGGCGGATAACGCCCAACGCAGCGGCATCTTCGTTCATGGCTTGGATGAAGCGCGCGGTCAGTTCGCCTATGGTTTCGCCGTTTTCAGCGGCGCGGGCGATGATTTTGTCGTCGATGTCGGTGATGTTGCGCACATAGGTGAGCGGATAGCCGCTTTGGCGCAGCCAGCGGGCAATCATGTCGAATACAACCATGACGCGGGCGTGACCCAAGTGGCAGTAATCATAAACGGTCATGCCGCATACATACATGCGCACGTTTTCGGGATTGAGTGGAATGAACTGTTCTTTTTGGCGGGTTAGGGTGTTGTAAACAGTAAGCATACGGTTTGACTCTGTTGTAAGTTGGGTAAGTGTTTCGGAATTGTTTGGAAAATGATGCGGCTGATTATATTGTGTTTATATAACTGCACGTGCTCATTATCCTGCCCGATGTTTATTGAGTGTGATCAGGTTTATTAAGTGGTAGGTTTTGACGCTATACGGGTTTTACCATAAGCGGCTTTATAGCTGTTGTTGCGCTGTCGCCGGCTTGTGTTGGTTTTAAATATTTTAACTATATTTTAACCGTGAGGAAAACCTTAAATACTTTCTGCATTTAAGATGCTGTTTGCGATGCCTGTCTGAAAAGCTTTCAGACAGGCTTATGGTTTGGCGATTGCGCTCTTTCCGGGGTTTAGACAGGCATTATTCCGCTTTGAACACCGAAGTGTCGGTTTGCGAGGCAGGTGCTGCGGTGTTGTCTGCTTCTGTTTCGGCGGCTTGCGCTTCCTGACGTTTTTTCTCTGAAAGGTACAGGCTGATTTGGTGTACCAAATCTTGTGTGCCTTCGTGGGTAAGGGCGCTGATTTTGAAGAGGCGGGGGGTGTTCATGTCGAAGCCGAAGCGGTCGTCCGGTTCGGGGAAATCCCAGCCGATGGCGTTTAAGAACTCGGCTGCGCGGGTTTCTGCTTCTTCGGGTGTGAGCATGTCGAGCTTGTTTAATACCAGCCAGCGCGGTTTGCCGTACAGCTCTTCGTCGTATTTGCGCAATTCGTTGATGATGGCCAATGCTTCTTCTGCGGGAACCACGCTTTCGTCAAACGGAGCCAAGTCCACAACGTGCAGCAAGAGGCCGGTGCGGGAGAGGTGTTTCAAAAAACGGTGGCCGAGCCCCGCGCCTTCTGCCGCGCCTTCGATCAGGCCGGGGATGTCGGCCATGACGAAACTGTGGTTTTCATCAATCCGTACCACGCCGAGGTTGGGGTGTAATGTGGTAAACGGATAGTCCGCCACTTTGGGGCGTGCGGCGGAAACGGCGCGGATAAGGGTGGATTTGCCGGCGTTGGGCATGCCCAAGAGGCCGACGTCGGCCAATACTTTCAGCTCTAAAATCAGGCTGCGGGCTTCTCCTTCTTCGCCGGGCGTGGCCTGTTTGGGCGCGCGGTTGACCGATGATTTGAAATGGATGTTGCCCAATCCGCCTTTGCCGCCTTTGGCCAGGCAGACTTTTTGGCCGTGGCGGGTGAGGTCGGCTACGGTTTCATCGGTGTCGGCATCGCGGATAAGCGTGCCCACGGGCATGTGCAGCTCGATATCGTCGGCACCTGCGCCGTAGCGGTCGGAGCCGTGACCTTTTTCGCCGTTTTTGGCTTGGTAGCGTTTGACGAAACGGTATTCAACCAGGGTATTGATGTTTTCGTCGGCCACCGCATACACGCTGCCGCCGCGTCCGCCGTCGCCGCCGTCGGGGCCGCCGCGCGGTACGAATTTTTCACGGCGGAAGCTGACTGCGCCATTGCCGCCGCGTCCTGCGGAAACTTCGATTTTTGCTTCGTCTATAAATTTCATAATGGTGTTTCTTTGCTTTTAAGATGTTTTCAGACAGGCATTTATTTATGCCTGTCTGAAAAGGAATCGGTAATGTGAAATCAATGGGTAATCAAACGGATGCGCTATATTATAAAGCATAATGCGCGTTTGGGATATGCGCATGCCTGTCTGAAAACTTTTCAGACAGGCATGGGTTAGGCTTGTTGCCAGTTGCCTTGAAAATTGCGTTTGCGCTTCCAAAAAGCTCGGCCGGATTTGGCTTTGATGTTTAATGTGCCGCCGAAAGCGCCGTCGGTTGCCAGCGTGAGCTGCTTGAGGCTGCCTTGCTTTAATGCTTGCAGGGCGGGGGCGAAGAAGCGATCGTCCCAAGTTTCAAGCGTGTGTTTGTAAGTCCACACATCTCCTGTGTGGGCGGTGTCGGCCAAGTCGTTTAGAAAAATAAGATGCCTGTCTGAAGCGGGGGCTTCTGCTGCCCACTGTTGCCATGCGGCGTAGTCGTAAGGTGCATCGGACTTCGGGCCGGAATAGGCTTGGGCCCATTCGCTGTCGGTGGTGAGCGGGTCAAACCGGGTTTGTGTGCCGGCCAGATCGTTCCACAGCCAAACCCCGTTTACTGCCGGCTGGCCTTGTGCGGTGCGTTCGCTGTTGGTGTCGGATGAATGCAGCCACATTTGGATTTCGGTTTGATACTGCATCCATTGGGTTGCATCGCCGCCTTCTGCCCGTGCTGTGCCGTCGAGTGAGCCTAATACATCCAATATGCAGGGAACCTGCCAATCGGGTTGGTGAGGTGTTTCAACCAGCCATAAGTCCGGCCGGTAGGGATGGAAACGCCAGCCTGTGTCTGCATAAAAACCGTTTAATCCTGTGCAGAAAGCTTCAGCCTGTCGGGCGGAAATGCCCAAACCCGCCCCGCCCAACATGCTGGCGCTGTGCATTCCCATCTGCTGCCATACGGGGCTGGCAAATACGGCGGTTTGTTGAGGGGCGATGCCAAGCGTGTGCTTGGCATGTGCAATCAGGCTGCCTTGCCATAAAAACGATGCAAAAAATGCAGAAGTATCAACAGAGTGGGGCGTGAGTATGCCGAAGCGCAACAATTCGTTTAAAGCCGGTGTGCTTAAAGGCGGTAATTGCGCGGGGCTGCTTTGATTAAGGGCGGGCAGGGCGATGGTCAGTTCCATGAGGTGGGTTGGCTCAAGTGCGAAAGCCGCATTCTACGTTATTTTTGAAATGCTTGGCGCGGTTAGCGGTTTTGTGTGAGTGGTTTCGGGCTGTTTTATGGTAGAATATCAATTGGGATAAATTGGGTAAAAAAGAGAAAACCATGCTGTCAATTTAACGGACAGCCCTGATAATACAGCCGAAAATTTATTTATCCTAATCATTGATTCTAATTATGAAGCGTCATCTTGAAGGCGTAAACGGTGTGTAATCCGCACCACGAAACATTCAGGACAGAACCGTGACAACAGAAAAGAAACCATCAGCAAACACAGCTAAAAAACCGATCCGCTGGACTTTATTGGGCATTATGCTGCCGGTATCCGCCGTGATGACCACTTACGCTGTGACCGAACCCTTACCTAAAGGGCTTTATAAAGCCGAGCGCATTTCGCAAGAGCTGCCGGCCGTATTTGTAAAAAGCAATGAAGTGCAGAGCAGCTACTGGACTGCCGAAACCGTTGAAGTGGGCGACAGCCTGAGCGATGTGCTGGCGCGTGCAGGTATTTCGGAAGGCAGCATCAAAAAAGCTTTGCTGCAAAGCAAAATCGATAACAATCTGAAAAAACTCAATCCCGGCCAAACCGTGAGCATCCGCTTGGATTCGACCGGCGATGCTACCGATATCCAGTTTTTCGCCAATGACGACAACGGCGAAAGCAATTTGGTAGCCATTCAGAAAGTAAACGGCCAATGGCAGGCTTCTACTTCCGAAATCACCATGAAGACCATGCCTTCGTTACGCTCCATTATCGTGCGCACATCTGCACAAGGCGCTTTGGCGCAGGCAGGCGTGGGCATTGAATTGCGTGAATCTTTGCGCGATATTTTCAGCGATAAAATGAATGTGGATGAGCTGCGACCCGGCGACCAAATCCGCCTGCTGTATAACAGCATGTACTTCCGTGGTCAGGAAATGGCAGCGGGAGACATTTTGGCGGCGGAAATCATCAAGGGCGGTAAAACTTACAAAGCCTATTATTATGATAAAGGCGATGAAGGCGGCAGTTATTATGACGAGCGCGGCAAATCATTGAAACATGCCAGCGCGTTTAATGTGAAGCCGGTTGAGTACACCCGCATTTCCTCTCCTTACGGCGTGCGTATGCACCCTGTATTGCATACGGTAAAAATGCACACCGGTATCGACTATGCGGCGCCTGAAGGCACACCGATTTATGCACCTGCCGATGGTGCGGTAACTTGGAAAGGCTGGAAAGGCGGTTATGGTCATACGGTTATGCTGATGCATTCGAATGGTGTGGAAACGCTGTATGGTCATATGAGCGCTTACGCACCGATAGGTACTGCGGTAAAAGCAGGCGACCTCATCGGTTATGTGGGCAGCACAGGCCGCTCTACCGGTCCGCACCTGCACTATGAAGCGCGTATTAACGGCCAACATGTTAACCCTACCACCGTTGCTTTGCCGACTCCGAAAATGGAGCAGGTTAATATGGCGCGATTTAACCAGCAGCGTGAGAAATCCGATACAATGCTCTCCGCTATCCGCAATCTTCCGGTAACGGTGGCTCAAGTAGATTAGTTTTAAGCAGTTTGTTTAAAAATGCCTGTCTGAAAAAATTTCAGACAGGCATTTTCTATTTTTTATTGAAGATTGGCTTTTACCTTCATGTGACAGAAATATGACAAAAAATGTCATCGGCAAATTGGCGGAAAATGTTTGTTATGACAAAAAATGGCAAACAATATACGCATCACGATAGGGGCAAATTTTGCTGTTTTCAGGAAAGAAGGTTTTTGTTTATTTTAAATAATAAAAAAAACAAGTAGATAGAATATATTTTTAATTTAATTTATAAATTGGCATGATAAATGCTAGATATTTTATGTCTGCAAAGCAACGCAGACACAATTAAGGGAAATTAATTTATATAAAGCCAAACACATTACGGTCAGCGTCTCAAACGAAAAACTAGAAAAGAAAACACCCAAACACATCACGGCATCAAGCAGGAAACAGGAAAGGGGAAGCATTGAGCAAATACACTACAGGGAAACGTCTTAATTACTCAAAAAAACTTAAAGGGAAACAATAGGCCAAATACATTACGGGGACAGCGTTAGCAGTAAAAAAAGCGCAAAAAGAACACAGGCCAAACACATTAAAGCAGTTACTCATGATTAAGCGGGCGCACGGATTGTGAAAAATCATCATCCGTTGGTTTTCAGACCCGCAGTAAAGATTCAGTCGGCAGCAGTATATATAGGGGGAAAACCTGCATCCGGCTGGCGGGCAGAAATGTTGCATGGATTTGTGCCCGCAACCTATTATCAGGCAGACAGGGGGTGTTTGCTTTGATAATTTAAGCTGTATTTCTAACTTTACGCTTCTTTAATAGTCATATTAAAGAAGCTTTTTTTTGCTTTTCGTTTACAAAAATGGCGAAAGGTTTATTTAATTTGGCCGCAAGTAATGACGCAATGGCCTTTTCGCATTATCATTAATCAACCAAGCCGGTGATTTAAAGGAAAAGACTATGTATGAAGTAAACCGAAGCGTATTTTTGCTGATTCCGCTGGAGCCTTTCTGGAACTGGTTGCAGGAAATCGGTGTGGATGCGGAAGATTTTACTTTGGAAGATTTGCAGGCAGATGCAAATTCTTACTTGGTCAGCCCTTGTGATGACGTTGAACAAGTGTGGGACGAAATCGAATCGCGTTTTGAAGAAATTTTTGCCGCCGAATTGGCCGATTGGTGTGAAGACGAGGACTTATGGCCTGATTTGCATCCTGATATTTTTCAGGAATGGTTTGATATCCAGCTCTCGACTATTGTTACCGATTTGTCTGCCGAACCGTTGGCACGGGAATCGTTTGAGCCGATTAAATTAAGTTGATATGGCTATTACTGTACGCAGCTACCATCTTGATGGCTACGGTCATGTAAACAATGCGCGCTATCTTGAGTTTCTCGAAGAAGCGCGCTGGGCTTTTTTTGAGCGGCATGGTTTGTCTGATTTGTTGCAGGGCATACAGATGGTGGTGTCTCGCATTGATATCCGCTATCGGCGCAGCGCTACCGAGGGTGATATTTTGGAAATGGAGACCCGTTTGCTGGAGATTTTGCCGCGGCAGGTAAAATTCAGACAGGCAATCTTCTTTGTGCAGGGTGGGAAAACGGCAGTCGAAGCGGAAGTTACATTAATGAGTACGCAAAACGGGAAAGCCGTGAGCTTGTCGGCGCCCTTACGGGAAGCGCTGAATCTTTTGTTTGAGAGGGATAGATGAAGAAAATTTTGTTATTGGTCGTGTTGGCGTTGGTTGGCGGTTTAATTGCTTATGTGCTGGTGCCGAAAGCAAACCCAGCGCCCGATTTTTCACTAAAAGGTTTGGATGGCAAAATGTACGGTAATGCCAGTCTGAAAGGTAACGTTACTTTTATTAATTTTTGGTTTCCCACTTGCCCCGGCTGCGTGAGCGAGATGCCGAAGGTTATTAAAATGGCGCAAGATTACCGGGGGAAAAACTTTCAGGTGCTCGGCATTGCACAACCGATCGATCCGCTCGAAAGCGTCGAAAACTATGCGAAAAGCCGTTCGTTGCCTTTCCCGGTGGTGTATGATGCCGACGGTAAAGTGGGGAAAGCGTTTAATACCGTGGTTTACCCGACTTCGATACTCATCAATAAAAACGGCGAGATATTGAAAACTTTTGTGGGCGAGCCTGATTTTGCGGCTTTGTATCAGCAGATTGATGCTGAACTGAATAAATAGCCGGTATGCCTGTCTGAAATTCAGACAGGCATTTTGTATCTTTTATTGGTTTATTTTGATAATTAAATTTTACAATAAGATATATGTGAGAAATTTACGCAATTAAATAACAATTTGGTAGTGAAACAGCTTGTCAAAACGCGTTAAAAACGCTACCCTACGCAGCATGATTTACCCAGTATAAATTGAGAATAATATGAACCGCTTACAAAAAACAGATGATGTACGCATTAATGCCATTGATGAGTTATTGCCCCCGATTGCCCATTTATATGAATTACCGATTACCGATGAAGTGGTTGATTTGGTGGTAAAAACCCGTCAGGAAATCGCTGATTTGGTGCATGGCAGAGACAACCGTTTGCTGGTTATTATCGGCCCGTGCTCTATCCATGACCCGCAAGCGGCAATCGAATATGCCCAACGTTTGCTGCCATTGCGCAAAAAATATGAAAAAGAATTGCTGATTGTGATGCGGGTTTATTTTGAAAAGCCGCGCACCACCGTAGGCTGGAAAGGTTTGATTAACGATCCGCATCTCGACGGCACATTCGACATCAATTTCGGCCTGCGCCAAGCGCGTAAATTATTATTGGATTTAAATACCTTGGGCATGCCGGCATCCACAGAATTTTTGGATATGATCACGCCGCAATATTATGCCGACCTCATTTCGTGGGGCGCCATCGGTGCGCGGACAACCGAAAGCCAAGTTCACCGTGAACTTGCCTCCGGCTTGTCTTGCCCTGTCGGATTTAAAAATGGTACGGACGGCAATTTGAAGATTGCCATCGACGCAATCGGCGCAGCTTCCCATCCGCACCATTTCCTTTCGGTTACCAAAACCGGCCACAGCGCCATCGTACATACTGCCGGTAATAAAGATTGCCACGTTATCTTGCGCGGCGGCAAAGAGCCGAATTACGACAGCAAACATGTGAAAGCCGCGGCAGAGGAGCTGATTAAAGCAGGTGCAACGCCGAAATTGATGGTTGATTTCAGCCATGCCAACAGCCGGAAAGACTACAAACGCCAAATGGAAGTGGCGCAAGATGTTGCCCAACAGCTCCATAACGGAGAAACCAATATTATGGGTGTGATGGTGGAAAGTCATTTGGTAGAAGGCCGCCAAGACAAACCCGAAACTTATGGCCAAAGTATTACGGATGCCTGCATCGGTTGGAACGAAACGGAAGCATTGCTTGAGTTGCTGGCCGAAGCAAACCGCAGCCGCGTGTAAGATATAGATAGCAGAAGAGCGATGCCTGTCTGAAAACACATTCAGACAGGCATGTTTTCTTTAATAGAGAGAAACCAGCTTAAAAATAGCAGAATTATCATATTTGGGCTTGACCAGAGTAGCTTAAGCTTTACTAATGTCGGAGAGATTGGGATCAGGCCGAGCATGAATACTGTTATTAAGTAAGCGGTTTAACTATGAAACTGAAGAATGAAATATGGCGCATTTCCTGAAGAATCATGCTGTTCACGATGCAAGCCTGCTGGTGTGTCGTGGCGGTATCACATGCATTGAAGAGTCTAAAGGTAGCATGACGAGTGATTCCCCGTTTGCCGTCGCCAGCATTTCCAAATTGTATACGCATGCGCTGATTTTTCAGCTAATTGACCGCAGCGGATTGAGTTACGGAACAAAATTGACTGATATTTTGCCGCACAATATCACCCGTTATTTGCCTCGAGCTGGACAAGTAAGCATCCGCCATCTTATCGACCAAAACTCTGGATTTCCTAATTATGAACAAGATTGCCAGCCGGGTGGTACGGTACTGATAAACGAGATTTTTCGGCATGACCGGCGAATGGAATTGGAAGAAGCGCTGGAGATTTTGTCAAGGCTGCCGCCAAAGTCAAAGCCGGGCGGGCAAAAGGCATATTATGCCGATATCAATGCTATGCTGTTGGGTAAAATCGCTGAAGTGATTACCGGAAAATCTGCCAAACAATTATTGACTGACTCTATTTGCCAACCGCTTGATCTCAAGCAGACACATTGGGCGGACGGCAGCGAAGAAATCGCACCGATATATAACGGCGCCCGCATTATAGCCTGCCGACAATATCTTGCAAGCCAAGTCTATCAGGGCGGTATTGTTGCAACCAATGCAGAGCTGATGCGCTTTACGCAGGCATTCTTTGGTGGTAAGCTTTTCAACGCATCGCATATTGATAGCCCGACTTTCCGGGCTATCCAATTCTTCCCCTTAAAGTACGGCAGCGGCATGATGCAGCTAACAGTAGCGCCGTTGGTAGCATATTTCTTCAGAGGCGTTCGCGAGATTCGCGGTCATAGCGGCGTTACCGGTAGCTTTGCATTTTATTGCCCGCAGAAAGAAGTGTTTGTTACCGGCACAGTCAACCAGCTCAAATACAAACCGTACGCAACCATATTTCGATCAATCGCGGCGTGTGATAAAAATCGGGTGTCACGATAAAACCAATGCCTAAAATAGCCGCAATAACTTCAGGAAACATAAATTATGGCAAAACCCAAAGGCGGCCTTGGAGGCAAGGGCTTGGATTCACTATTGGCCGGAAATATAGAAGACAATAGCGGCGACAAGTTAACCACAATTCCCATCGGCGATATCAAACCCGGCCGCTACCAGCCGCGTGTACAAATGGATGATGAAGCTTTGCAGGAATTGGCCGAATCCATTAAAGCACAAGGCGTTATCCAACCGGTTATCGTGCGTGAGCATGGGCTGTCGCAATATGAGTTGATAGCAGGCGAGCGCAGATGGCGGGCCAGCCAATTGGCCGGATTAACAGAAATTCCGGTGGTAATCAAAAGCATCAGCGATGAAACTGCTTTGGCGATGGGCTTGATTGAAAACCTGCAACGGGAAAATCTTAATCCTATTGAAGAAGCACGCGGATTGAAACGTCTTGCGGATGAATTCAGCCTGACACACGAAACCATTGCCAAGGCGGTAGGAAAAAGCCGCAGTGCCATTTCCAACAGCATGCGCTTGCTCGGTCTGCCGGTGCCTGTTCAAGATATGCTTTACCAGCGCCGGTTGGAAATGGGGCATGCCAGAGCATTATTGACCCTACCGGTTGTGGAGCAGTTGGAGTTGGCTCAAAAGGCAGTGAAATATGGTTGGTCTGTGCGGGAAGTAGAACGCCGAAGCCAACTTTTGCAACATGGCAAAAAAACTGAACCCGTGAAAAAAAATCATCCGGACATTCAACGCCTTAACGATTTACTCACTGAAACCCTTGGGGTTAATGCGGAGATACGCAGCACGAACAATAAAAAAGGCAAAATCGTTTTGCATTTCGACACTCCGGAAACATTGGATGCTTTATTAAAAAAACTGGGTATCGAATTTGATTAATTCATTAACCAACAATTGGATGTTATTAATCATAGTTCGATGATATTTAACAATAGTCTGATTTACCGAATGCCTGTCTGAAAATACCCTTTTGTTCAGATAGGCATTGGTTCATTTAAAAATAAAATGAACTTTAATATGCGCTGCCTCTTAAAAAATCATAGCATGAATTTGCGATTGAATGAAAAGAAAAACTTATTTCTATTCTAAAAATAATTAGAATTATATTTCGTATATTATAAAATATAGACATAATATGTTTCAATATTTTCATATTGAAACATAATTCAATATTTTTCTTGGTTTGTGGCTGAGAGTTTGATTTGTGAACAAATGACTTCTTTTTTACATACTGTAAGATTTTATTGCGATTTTGGTGTAATCTCTTGTAATTTTGAGGGAATTAAGATGAAATACGCCTTGAGTCAAAACTGATGAGTTTGATCAATTTTTCGTTGAACGTTCGTGCTTATGTTCAGATACAGCCAGGGTAAAAAGATTGACGAAAATTAACAAATTCCTTGACGCTGATACAGCTCTTTTATTATAGTAGCGCCGTTAAATATGCGGCTGTTATGCGCTAAAAATTGCAGCTAAGCTATGAGTAAGATTTTAATATTGCAGGCGGGCGTCTTGCTTGTTGTATCAGCAATTTCAGGTGTTGTAGGCGGTGTTGATAGCTTGTTATCGGCTTTGGCAGGCGGTTTGTGCTATTTGCTGCCTTCGTCTGTTACGGTACTGGTCTTAAAACTTTTCAAGCCTTATCCCAAGTTTGCGGGTTATGGATTTCTTCTCGGAGAAGGTTTAAGAATAGTACTGGCTTTGATTATGATGCTTGTTGTGTTTGCAATATGGCATCAAGTGCTGGTTTTCATTCCGTTTTTATTCGGATTGCTGGCGGTCAGTCATGTGGTTTTTTTAGTATTTTGGAAAGTTCAACGTTATGGCAAGTGAATCAATAACCGCTGCCGACTATATCAAGCACCATTTGCAAAGCTTGACGAGTTTGTCGGATGTAACACAAGGGCAAGGCCTGAAGAATATCGCTGATTTTTCATTTATTAATATCGATGCGATATTTTTTGCTGTATTGACAGGTGTGATCGGTAGTTTTTTACTGTGGCGTGGTGCACGGAAAGCAACCGCCGGGGTTCCCGGGCGTTTTCAGGCAGCAGTAGAGATTCTGTTTGAATTTGTCGATGATATGTGCAAAGGCATTGTACATAACGAAAAATCGCGCAAGTTTGTTGCACCGCTGGGTCTGACTTTGTTTGTTTGGATCTTTATGATGAATGCCATGGATTTGCTGCCGGTTGATTTGTTGCCGGTTGCTTGGCAAACTGTTACAAGTGAGCACCATGCATTATTGCGTGTCGTACCTACTGCGGATTTAAATACTACTTTGGCTTTGGCTATCGGAGTATTGATAATCTGTATTTTCTATAACATCAAAATCAAAGGGTTTGGCGGCTGGTTGCATGAAATGTTTAGTGCGCCATTTGGCCCGAAACTCGGCCCGGCAAACTTTATTTTAAATATTGTTGAATTCTTGTCTAAAACAGTTTCACACGGTATGCGGTTGTTCGGTAACATGTATGCAGGAGAATTGGTATTCCTGCTAATCGCATTATTAGGTGGTGCTTGGGCTGCATCTGGAAGCGTAGGCGTTTTAGATCCGATTATGTTTGTTTTTCATCTTATCGCAGGCTTGATTTGGGCTATTTTCCATATTTTGGTTATTACGCTGCAAGCCTTTATTTTCATGGCATTGGCGTTTGTTTATATTGGACAAGCACATGATGCCCACTAGGTGAAAACTTTCAATTTAATAGAGATTATTTAATTTAGTAGTTTTTTAACGTTGTTTTAACCTTTAGTTTTTCTTTCATTTTAAGGAGTTTTGAGATGGGTTTGATTGCTATCGCTTGTGGTTTGATCGTGGCTTTGGGTGCTTTAGGCGCTTCTATCGGTATTGCCATGGTTGGTTCTAAATATTTGGAATCTTCTGCACGTCAGCCAGAACTGATTGGCCCGCTGCAAACTAAATTGTTCCTGATTGCAGGTTTGATTGATGCGGCTTTCTTGATTGGTGTGGCCATCGCACTGTTGTTTGCCTTCGTTAACCCGTTCTCAGGCTAATCAAAACAGAAAACTGTTTCGATACAAATGGTATAAGTCCGTTTGTTTGATTAACCCTAAATGCGAAGGTTAAGTAATGAATATTAATGCAACCTTATTTGCGCAAATTCTTGTATTTGTCGGTTTGGTATGGTTTACCATGCGTTTTGTGTGGCCTCCAATCGCTAAAGCATTAGATGAGCGCGCCGACAAAATCGCAGAAGGTCTGGCTGCAGCAGAACGTGGCAAAAGCGATTTTGAGCAGGCAGAAAAGAAAGTTGCAGAACTCTTGGCCGAAGGGCGTAACCAGGTTACCGAAATGGTAGCCAATGCCGAAAAACGTGCAGCGCAAATTGTAGAAGAGGCCAAAAGCCAAGCATCTGCAGAAGCTGCCCGTATTGCAGAACAAGCTAAAGCTGATGTGGAACAAGAAGCGAATCGCGCCCGCGAAGCTTTGCGTGAGCAAGTGGCTTTCTTGGCTGTAAAAGGTGCTGAATCAATTTTGCGTCGTGAAGTAAATGAAGCACAGCACGCACAGTTGTTGAGCAATCTGAAACAGGAGCTGTAATACTATGGCCGAGTTCGCAACCATTGCCAGACCTTATGCGAAAGCATTATTTGAGCTGGCAGTTGAAAAAAATCAAATTGAAGCTTGGTTGGGCGGACTAAAAGAATTAGCATGGTCTGTGCAGCAGACTTCGGTTGCAGCTATGATTGAAGAAACCGATGCTAGCAGCACTCAAAAAGCCGATGAACTAGCTCGTTTATTGAGTGAATCTGAAGCTATGAAAAGTGATGAGTTTCGCAACTTTATTTATGTTGTAGCCGAAGAGAAGCGTCTTCAGGTTTTACCTGAAATTTATACCCAATACCAAGATTTGACTTTATCACGTAACCAATCCCAGAAAGCGGTTATTTATAGTGCATATGAGTTTGCTGGCGAAGGTCAAAAAGCAAATATCGTCAAAGAGCTTGAGCAGCACTTCAATACCCGTTTGGAGGCGGAGTTTGAGGTTGATCCAAATTTAATTGGCGGTCTCAAAATTGAAGTGGGTGATCAAGTACTGGATCTGTCGGTGCAGGCAAAGCTAAAAAACCTGTATGCGGCAATGACAAATTAGGAGAGTTTTCATGCAGCTTAATCCTGCTGAAATTAGCGATTTGCTGAAAGCCAAAATTGAGAACCTGAACACCAAACAGGAAGTACGCACACGAGGTACGGTAATTTCTGTAACTGATGGTATTGTTCGTGTACATGGCTTATCAGATGTAATGCAAGGTGAAATGCTTGAGTTTCCCGGTAACACTTATGGCTTGGCAATGAACTTGGAGCGTGACTCCGTTGGTGCCGTTGTGTTGGGTGAATATGAGCATATTAAAGAAGGCGATGAAGTTAAATGTACTAACCGCATTCTTGAAGTGCCGATTGGTCGTGAATTGGTTGGTCGTGTAGTTAACGCATTAGGCCAACCGATTGATGGTAAGGGGCCTATCAATACCACATTGACCGCCCCAATTGAAAAAATCGCACCGGGTGTGATTGCACGTCAGTCAGTTGATCAGCCGATGCAAACAGGCTTGAAGTCGATTGACTCAATGGTTCCGGTTGGTAGAGGCCAGCGCGAATTGATTATTGGTGACCGTCAAACTGGTAAAACAGCTGTTGCTTTGGATGCTATTGTTAACCAAAAAGGCAATGGTGTAATTTGTATTTATGTTGCGGTTGGTCAAAAAGCTTCTTCTATCGCTAACGTAGTACGCAAATTAGAAGAGCATGGGGCAATGGAACATACCATTATTGTTGCTGCAACAGCTTCAGAAGCTGCCGCACTGCAATTTATCGCGCCTTATGCTGGTTGTACCATGGGTGAATTTTTCCGTGACCGTGGTGAAGATGCATTGATTGTATATGATGATTTGTCAAAACAAGCAGTTGCTTATCGTCAAATTTCTTTGCTTCTGCGTCGTCCTCCTGGTCGTGAGGCTTATCCCGGTGATGTATTTTACCTGCACTCTCGTTTGTTAGAGCGTGCTGCGCGTATTAATGCCGATGAAGTAGAAAAATTAACCAATGGCGAAGTAAAAGGTAAGACAGGTTCATTAACAGCACTGCCAATTATTGAAACCCAAGCCGGTGACGTTTCTGCGTTCGTTCCGACTAACGTAATTTCAATTACTGACGGTCAGATTTTCTTGGAAACAGATTTATTTAACTCTGGTATCCGTCCCGCAATTAACGCTGGTATTTCAGTATCGCGTGTAGGTGGTGCGGCACAAACTAAAGTCATCAAAAAGCTGGGTGGTGGTATCCGTTTGGCATTGGCTCAGTATCGTGAACTGGCAGCGTTCTCACAGTTTGCTTCGGATTTGGATGAAGCTACTCGTAAGCAACTCCAGCATGGTGAAATTGTGACTGAATTAATGAAACAAAAACAATTCAGTACATTAAATACTGCAGAAATGGCATTGACTTTGTGGGCCATTAATAATGGTTCTTACGAAGATGTGCCTGTATCTAAAGCATTGGCTTTTGAAGCAGAGTTCCTGAGCTATGTACGCACTCAACACCCGGATGTTCTGAATGCTATTAATGCTTCCGGAGCGATGTCTGACGATAGCGAACAAGTGCTGACCCAGGCCATGAAATCCTTCAAATCTTCTTACAATTATCAAGCGTAAGATCAAAGAGACTGAAAGGAGTCTGAAATGGCAGTAGGTAAAGAGATTCTCACCAAAATCCGTAGTGTTCAGAATACCCAAAAGATCACTAAAGCGATGCAAATGGTGTCAACCTCTAAAATGCGGAAGACTCAAGAGCGCATGCGCTTGGCTAGACCTTATGCAGAAAAAGTTCGTTTGGTGATGAGCCACTTGGCTCAAACCAACGATAAGGAACATGGCATTAAGCTGCTTGAAGAGCACAAAAGTGTACAGCGTGTAGGCTTTATTTTAATTACCACTGATAAAGGTTTGTGTGGTGGTTTAAATGCCAATATCCTGAAGAAATTCTTAATGCAAGTGCAAGAATACCAATCTCAAGGTATTGAAGTTGATGTTGTTTGCATCGGTAGCAAAGGATTAGCGGCTTGTCAGCGTATCGGTTTGGATGTGATTGCCAGTGTTACTAACTTAGGTGATACGCCTAGGATGGAAATGATGCTGGGTCCATTAACAGAAATTTTCCAACGATATGAAAAACATGAATTAGATACAATTCATCTTGTCTATTCAGGTTTTGTCAATACAATGCGACAAGAGCCTCGCATGGAAGTGCTTTTACCAATTGGTAAAAGTGTTTTTGAAGAAATGGGGGATGGTAAATATAATTGGGATTACCGTTACGAACCTAGTTCTTCGGCAGTGTTGGAATATTTGGTCCGCCGTTATTTAGAGTCTGTGGTTTACCAAGCATTAAGCGATAATATGGCTTCAGAACAAGCTGCTCGTATGGTGGCGATGAAAGCTGCGACAGATAATGCTGGTAATGCAATTAAAGAGTTGCGTTTGGTGTATAACAAATCGCGCCAAGCAGCAATTACCACAGAATTGTCAGAAATTGTGGCAGGTGCTGCTGCCGTGTAAGGTAGCTGCCTGTCAATTAAACACTATAGGATACGATAATGAGCCAAGGCAAAATCGTACAAATTATTGGTGCGGTGGTAGACGTGGAATTTCCACGCGATTCTATTCCGCGCGTATATGATGCTCTTAAACTAGTGGATAGAGAACTGACGCTTGAAGTACAACAACAGTTGGGTGATGGTGTCGTTCGTACTATTGCGATGGGTAGTTCCGACGGCCTCAAACGAGGTTTGGCGGTAGTTAACACCGGTGCTCCAATTACAGTGCCTGTGGGCAAAGCAACATTAGGCCGTATTATGGACGTATTAGGTAATCCGGTTGATGAAGCTGGTCCGATTGGCTCCGAGCAAACCCGAGCAATCCACCAACCTGCTCCTAAGTTCGACGAGCTTTCTAGCGCCACAGAGATTTTGGAAACAGGTATTAAAGTAATTGATTTGCTTTGCCCGTTTGCCAAAGGCGGTAAAGTAGGTTTGTTTGGTGGTGCGGGAGTGGGCAAAACCGTAAATATGATGGAGTTGATTAACAACATCGCGAAAGCACACAGCGGTTTGTCTGTATTTGCCGGTGTGGGTGAACGGACGCGTGAAGGTAATGACTTTTATCATGAGATGAAAGATTCCAATGTATTAGATAAAGTAGCCATGGTTTACGGTCAGATGAACGAGCCTCCCGGTAACCGTTTGCGCGTTGCGCTAACTGGCTTGTCTATGGCCGAATTCTTCCGTGACGAGAAAGATGAAAACGGTAAAGGCCGTGATGTATTGTTCTTTGTAGACAATATTTACCGCTATACCCTAGCCGGTACAGAAGTATCTGCATTGCTTGGCCGTATGCCTTCGGCAGTAGGTTATCAGCCGACGTTGGCAGAGGAAATGGGCCGCTTGCAAGAGCGTATTACTTCAACCCAAACAGGCTCTATTACTTCTATTCAAGCCGTATATGTACCTGCGGATGACTTGACTGACCCGTCTCCCGCGACTACTTTCGCACACTTGGATGCAACAGTGGTATTGAGCCGTGATATTGCTTCTTTGGGTATCTATCCGGCTGTGGATCCGCTTGACTCTACTTCACGCCAATTGGATCCGATGGTATTGGGTCAGGAACACTATGATGTAGCGCGCGGTGTGCAGTCTACTCTCCAGAAATATAAAGAATTGCGTGATATTATCGCCATTCTCGGTATGGACGAGTTATCTGATGAAGATAAACTGACTGTAATGCGTGCCCGCAAAATCCAACGTTTCTTGTCACAACCGTTCCACGTTGCCGAAGTATTTACAGGTTCACCGGGTAAATATGTTTCTCTGCGT
Source organism: Neisseria canis (assembly GCF_900636765.1). Classification (NCBI taxonomy): domain Bacteria; kingdom Pseudomonadati; phylum Pseudomonadota; class Betaproteobacteria; order Neisseriales; family Neisseriaceae; genus Neisseria; species Neisseria canis. The sequence goes on along the minus strand of NZ_LR134313.1, from coordinate 521,733 downwards.
GACACTATTGCTGGCTTTAAAGCTATTTTGAGCGGTGAATATGATCATCTGCCGGAGCAAGCGTTCTATATGGTAGGCGGTATCGAAGAAGCCGTTGAAAAAGGTAAGACCTTAAGTTAAGGAGGCCGGCATGGGTGTCATGCAAGTTGAAGTGGTAAGTAACGAAGATAACATTTTTTCAGGTGAAGCCAGTTTTGTTGTGGTGCCCACTCTGAATGGTGAACTTGGTATTTATCCGCGACACGAGCCGGTTATGAGTTTAGTTCGCCCGGGCGCTTTGCGTTTGCAGGTTCCCGGACAGGCGGAAGAGGTGTTGGTGGCGGTTTCTGGTGGCTTGTTAGAAGTACAGCCTGGCAAGATTACCGTTTTAGCTGATGTGGCGGTGCGCAGTACCGAAATGGATCAGGCGCGTGCCGAGCAGGCTAAAAAAGCTGCTGAAGCCCGTATTTCCGAAGCTAATGACGAAGAATCGCTCGCTAAAGCACAAGCTGCTTTGGCGGCTGCGATTGCCGAACTCAAAACGCTGGATTATCTCCGTTCGCAAAGAAAACGTTAATGTTATGTATTGGTTTCCTCGTGTGGGAACTGTTTGTAATACAGAAATCAATGCCTGCCTGAAAATATTGAGTTTCAGACAGGCATTATTATTTTGAATCAATCTTGAAGGTAAGTTGCGTACAGGGATAAATGTAAGGCGAATCAATTTATTTTTGATACAAGGTGTTAAGCCGAAGATAATACAGAGGCAGTATGGGGCAGTTTTACTTTTTGCTTCAGCGGCTTTCAAAATCGTTCTTTTTGGGCTAAGACTCAGTAAAACGCCGTAATAAAACTTACGTTTATCGACAATCTAGTCAATCAACACATTTTTAATACAAGGCAGCAAGCCGAAGACAGTACAGATACTACGGGACTGATTTTGTTGCTGCTTGAGCAGCTTAGAAAATCGTTCTTTTTGAGCTAAGGCGCAGCAACGCCGGAGTAAAAGTTAAGTTGATTGATATAGCTTTATCTTACGCTTAAAAAGCAGCCATACCATTATGCCTGTCTGAAAACCGTCTTTCAGACAGGCATCTCTATTATTCGGAAATTTGAACTGAATATAGCGGATAAGCTGCGCCGTTTTGTGCTCGCTGAAAGAGAACGATTTTGAAAGCCGCTGAAGCAAAAAGTAAAAGCTGCTCCATACTGCCAGTGTTTTGCTGCCGTGCATCAATGTTTGAACTACTGTAAAGAGCTTCCAAAGTAATCAATAAAAACTCTGCAGACCACATATAAACAGCGCCGACTATGCCGAAAGCAAAGATAAATACAGTTGAAAAGCAGCCAAAAGCCATTGGGATAGTTGCATACGCGAATGCACCGATTAGTACACGCAGCAAGGCGCGTTGTCTTAAATAAAAGATAGCCAATGTGGAATTGACTAGGATGCAAAGCATCCATGTAAATCCAAATATGCCTTGCCATGAAGCATCGAAATTTAACCCGCCGAAAATCCCGACCAGAAGGCAAATTATTGTGCTCACGGAAAACGCTTTTATAGGCCGATATTTTTTGATTACCATGTTGAATAGGGGTGTTTGCTCAAATAAGCATTGGTGTATTTTCCGTTTGAGGTGATTTCTTCGCCCAACCAATCGGGTTTGGGAAAAGGAGTGTCTTCTGAAGGCAGCTCCAGTTCTGCTACGATGAGCGGCGCATTTTCTCCGAAATATTCATCTATCTCAAACGTGAACCCCTCATGGACGACTTCGTAACGCGATTTTTCGAGTTTAAACGGGCACATCGTGTCCACCATGGCTTGGGCGTCGGCGAGTGGAATTGCATATTCAAATTCGCTGCGGGTAACATCGGAAATGTATCCTTTTAATGTTAACCATGCCTGCCGGCCGATAATCCGCACACGGATAGTGCGTTCTTTTTCAACGCTTAAGTAGCCTTGGCTCATTAGTTTTGGGCTTGAAGCGTGGGCTTTCCAGCTGTCATTTTTAATTAAGAAGCGGCGCTCTGTTTCGATATTGCTCATGGTTGTTTTGATTTAGAGGGTTGTTAAGAGTTTGGTTAAGGCTCTGAAAGTCATTATGTTTTAGAAAGGTTTGAATACCACCAAATACAGCGCGGCAATCATCAATATCACGGGAATTTCATTGAAAAAGCGATACCATTTATGGCTGTGGCGGTTGGTTTTCGCACGAAAACTGCGCAACAGCACCCGGCAATAGATATGGTAGCCCGCCAGCAGAAGGCCGATAAGCGTTTTTGCGTGTACCCAGCCGTTGCCCCACCAATGGGTTGTGAACGGTACGATGATGCCTGCAATTAGTGCGCCGATACCCAGCGGTGTCATAAATTTAAACAGTTTTTCAGCCATTACCATTAATCGGCCGTATTCGACGCTTTCCGGAGCTACCATTGCCAGATTCACATAAATGCGGGGCAGATAAAACAGCCCTGAGAACCAGGAAATAATGAAGAAAATATGGATAAATTTAAACCAAAGATACATTTTCAGACAGGCATGGGAAGAAAAGATGCATTATATCGTTAAAATTTGTTGGAGGCAGCACGGCTGGCGGGTAAGTTTGCTAGAATGCTTGCCGCATGGTCGATAATGTTAAAACGCAAGGAAAACGAAATGATCGGACAATTTGAAATCCACGGCGGCGTGAAAAAATCGTTGCAGGAATATCTTGATAATCAAAGCATAACTTTGCAGCAGGCAATGGATGCGGAAGAAACCAATAAAGAAGTGGCTGCGATTATCCACGCAGGTTTGCCCGCTATGGTAAGAAAAATTTATTCGCTGCCCAAAATGGAAACTTTTTTCTGGGAAAAGAAAGAATTGATGGTTGAATTTGTGGCACAGCGTTTGGCTGCGACGGATAAAAAGCCCAAGGGCAGTAAAAACAACAATCAGAAAAAACGTTGAAAAAAAACGTTGAAACAGTATTTGAAATGCCTGTCTGAAAATGTTCAGACAGGCATTGTTGATTAAAGCAATTGCCGGCCGCGCTTCATTCGGGCATCTTGATGATTGTTACTGAAATCGGAGATGTTTGGTTTAGGCTCAGAATATAACGGATATCTTTAAAGCCGGCTAACCATGTTTGTACTGCTATAAAGCTTTTTCAGACAGGCATTATTAATAATATGCCTGTCTGAAAGTTTGTACCAAGCTAACCCAGCTTGCATTGCATGCGCACGGTTTTTACCGCAGCATCCAGTTTGGCCGCGTTTACCTCGCCGGCAATACTATGGCGCTTATCGCACTTGTCTGCATAAACCACGGTATAAGGAACGCCGCCGAATTGATTGTCGAGCGTTTTCATAAAAGCGCGGCTGTCATCACCCGAATAATGCCAAATCGGGTAAGCAACCGGTGTTTTCTGTAGAAACTGACCAATGCTTTCCTGCTTATCAATCGCCACACCCACCAGCGACACTTTTCTCTTATCCTGTTTTTGATACCACGCCGACATAGCCGGCATTTCTTTGCGACAAGGTGCACACCATGTCGCCCAAATGTTAACGACTTTAACCTGCCCGGGAAGGGCGCCCATATTTTGCGGCTTACTGCTTTTCCAGTCTTGCAAATCAGCGGCAGACACCTGCACAGCACCCACAGCCGCCAACAACACCATTAATTTTTTCATCATATTTCCTTGTTAAACCGTATGCTGCCCGTTTGACGGGAGATTACGCGCGACAAAACATTAACGCTGGCATACAATAACGCAATAAGTAATGCCTGTCTGAAAACAGCTTAAATATCGAAAACCAATTTTACCCGCAAATCATGGCAAATATCATCCTTTACCACAATCCCAAATGTTCCAAATCGCGAGATGCGCTTGCCCTGCTGGAAAGCAGAGGAATTCAGGCCGAAGTAATCCGGTATCTGGATACACCGCCCGACTTCGCCACGCTGCTGCATATTTTTCAAAAGCTGGGGTCGGATTCCCCGCGCAGCATGATGCGCGTGAAAGACGAGCTGTATAAAAGCCTCGGTTTGGATCAGCCAGATCTGAGTAACGAGCAGCTTTTACAAGCAATTGCAGAACATCCCGCCCTGTTGGAGCGCCCGATTGCCGTTGTCGGCGACCGTGCCGCAGTAGGCCGACCGCTAGATAACATTGAGGCGATTTTACCTTAAAAGCCCGCATGAACGTATTCAAAACAGGAAAAAGCCTGCTGCGCTATTTTTTCGTCGGCATATTCTCCAGCCTGATGCTGCCCGCTCTGCTGATGCTTTATTGCGCTTTTGATGTTTACCAAACCGGCAATGCCAAGCCCCAAACGCTGTATGCCGATGCCGCCGTGGTGCTCGGCGCTGCCGCGTGGGGCAAAAAACCTTCGCCCGTATTCAGGGAGCGCATCAACCATGCCATTGCACTTTACCAAAGCCAGCGCGTGGGCAAGCTGATTTTTACCGGAGGCACGCCGAAAGAAGGCTATATGACGGAAGCAGAAGTGGGCAGGCTTTATGCTTTGAAGCAAGGTGTGCCGAAAAAAGATATTCTGTTCGAAAACACCTCGCGCGACACTTTTCAAAATCTGCAAAACATCCGCAAAATTCTACGCGATAACGATATCGACACAGTCATTCTTGTAAGCGACCCTTACCATTTGGCACGCGCACGCACGATTGCCCATGATTTAGGCATCGATGCCGTTACCTCCGCCACCCCAACCAGCCGCTTTACCGAAGAGGGCAAGCGCCGTCGTTTTTTGATGCAGGAAACTTATGCATTGTTCAGCTACCGTTGGAATTATTGGAGCGAGCGCATTTTAAGTACTTTGCATTTGGCTTGAAATATTCGCCTAAACACAAAAAGCCTAAACAATCAATGTTTAGGCTTAATAAATTTGGTGGGTCGTGAAGGATTTGAACCTTCGACCAACGGATTAAAAGCCAGTCCTAAAATGTAACTATTTGAAAACATTAATCAGTGATGTCTGTATAATACAGACTTAATCCCCTGTTTTTTATATGAATCCGTCATAAATTGAACACAAGAGCTTATCCACAAAATGGCCATGCTGAAATATCTATTTTGACCAGAGAATTAAGAGGAGACCGTAAACCAAGAATGGCTTTGAAAGTAGCTCTTTAAGTCTTGCTACAAGCAATACTTAGTATTATACGGGTTTTATGCGGCAGTGAGCGATTCGTTTTGTTGTGATCTATATAATAGGGGGTTAGGAAGCAAATATCTTAAAAGTGGTTACGCGACATCTTTAGCAAGAGCTAATGTAGGTCTCTTTTGTGAGGATTAAAGAGAAACTCTATTTTTTTCAAGTGTAAGTAAAAAGAGTGTTTAAGGTAGTGTTATACCATTAAACTTCACTAATCTGTTTTTCACATGACTCTAGTTATCTAGGACAGCTACTAATATTGGGTTTCAATACTACGAGTCGCTGCTCACATTAGGCATACTGCTAATTAAGGTACAACCACAAGCTGTTTGGCAGCCCTCTAGGGCAACGGCTTTACCATCAAAAGATATGGTTTCGCTGCCTTCAATAATAGGGTTAATTCCATGGCCAGGGAGGGGGCAGCTAACCAAGTCACCAACTAAAGCTGCTGGTTTGCCATCGATGATCATTTGAGACGAAGCTTCGATGACATTCCCGCCGTGAGTAGTTTCATCTCCTAAGCGTATAATCCCTTTCATTTCTGTACCTCTGTGCCAATTAATAAATGGTTCAAGCAAATTATGCCTTATTTGTAAATAATTCTGCTTTAAATGTCCTAACTTCGGTTTTTTATGAGGATAAATGGGTTTCTGAAGTGTAGAGCAAACTCAAGTTTACTAAGCCGTTTTTATTTGGCCATGCGAATAATAGTTGATGTTGTTGATTGAGATTGTACGTTGCCAAAGCCAATGCCAAACAAGCCATATTGACAGAAGGAGTACCAATGCAAGCATCAATATTCAGAATGGCAGCCTGTTTTTTTTCATATGATAAATTAATACCTGATTTAAATATAGCTGTATTCAATTGTATGGCTTCATTTTGTGAGATACCGACTGACCAAAAAACTTCTATTTCTTTTCCCACTAAGCCGTACCCCTTGAATTGCTTTGAAGCAACCCCTAGTAACTGTTTATCCGATATATCAATATCAATCGGGCGTTGGATAAAGGCTTGAATAGGTAGTTTATTTTGCTTTGCCCATTCAGTTGAAGTTAGAGCTACCCAGCTAATATGTTCTGTAAATTCGGAGAATTGGTCATCGTGATTATGTGCAACCGAAAAGATGATATTTAGCCCTTCAATAGTATTTTCAAACCAATGATCTATCAAATCCAACTGTATACCTGTCTGACACAGCTGAGGTTTCAAAGAGGATTGTATATTCATACTATTTAGACTGGCTTCAAGATACTCAATATGTTTCTGGTAAGTATCTTCATCTTCTGCTTCAACATAGATATTAATTTTATTGTTTTGTACTTTGTGCAAAAAATTAATTATCTCTTTAAGGCATTTGGTATAGATCGTAGAAATATGATCATCTGAATCCAAATCGGTGGAAAAAGTATAAATATGCCCCTTATTATCTATACTATTTGGTATCAAGATTCTGGCTGTATCAAATGTTGTAGGTAGATGAAAACTACTATCTACCAGTGCCAATTTTTTCTGGGCCCATAAAATCCAACGTTGGCGGATATTGTCTTTTTCCTGTTCCCATGCTTTGAATTGGCTGTCCTGATTCATTTTCCAGATAAAAACTACAAATAAACTTAGTAACCATAACAACAGTGGGAAGCCAATCAATAACCATAACAAGGAGCGATTTTCGTTGCTCCATAATTTCCAGATGAAAGGGGCAGCTATAAGATAGAGCACAATTAGCCCAACAAACCATAATCCAACATTGCTTTTGGAGGCAGGCTTAACAACATCGGGAATTTCAGGAATAGGCCAAGTCATGATTTATTGTATAACATAAAAAATTATGGGTTTTGTGGTAATATAAAAATAGGCTAAAGCATAAGTGCTAAGGCATAAGTAATGATGTACTTAATGTAAATTCATCGTGTTGTTCTCGGTATGTTCAGGGCTGACAAATGTATTATTTTCTCACCACTCGCCTGCAGAATTATTTAAAACCTGCTCGAAACACTCAATCTCAGCCAGCATACCATGGCTGCTGTAAAAATTATGTCCTTGTCTCAAACCCCCTTATTAATTAGGCAGATTATTTGTTGTCACTATTTAACATCAAATCAATCATTAAGATCAAATCAATCACATTAATGCTGAAGGCATCGGCAATCCCCTATAAGCGCAGTAGATTTTGGTCGATCTTACCCTGTTCAATTTAGGTATAACGACTAACCGACAATCTCAACTGACCACCGTATCTTCTAAAGCCCTATGATGTTGTGATTATGTCTGAACAATAGCGGAAGATGGCTGGAGATACAAGAGTGGTGTTTGGGGTCTATAGTTAATCAACTTAACTTTTACTACGGCGGTGCTGCGCCTTAGCTCAAAGAGAACGATTTTGTAAGCTGCTGAAGCAGCAACAAAATCAGTCCCATACTATCTGTACTGTCTACGGCTTGCTGCAGGGTTTTTAACTGCTGCTTTGGTGTCCCGAAGTTAAAACGAAACACACATTCTTTCAAGAACAGAGGAAAAGATTTTCGGTCGATTCCGTTGTATTTGCGCAAGACACGTTTCGCCTGATTCCAAAAATTCTCAATGCCGTTGATATGGTTTTGCCGGTCGGCAAACTTTTTGCCGTGATTAATCCTGTAATGGTGAAAACCGCTGACATCCAACACGTCGTAACTGCTCAGGCAGTCCGTATAAACTACGCTGTCAGGCCTGATTTTCCTTGTAATAACAGGAAATAAGCTTTCCTTTTGGGCATTATTCACGACAACCGTATAAACCTTGCCTCCACGTTTAAGGATACCGAAACCACCACTTTACCTGCTGCTCCCCTACCGCGCTTTCCTTTACCCTTCCCGTCGAAATAGCGCTCATCCAATTCTATAGAACCCTCAAAAACCTGATCTGCTTCCAAAGCCAAATGATGGCTGATAACAAGACGGATTTTGCGGTAAAAGAGAATGGCCGTATTGGGCTGAATACCCAAGATATCGGCAGCCGAACGTGCGGTTACTTCCAATACAAAATATTCAAGCAGTTTTCTTTGCAGAATCTTCTTTAGCTTACAGTGGTTATCTTCATTTTGGCAGCCTATCATGACTGCTAATCTACTTCAGTCCTTAAATTAAGTTAATTTACTATATAATACAATGAATTAGATTGACTTATTTCATGAAAAATAGTACAGATAATTAAACTATTTTAATCAAATAATTATTTTTGATAAATTAACTTTTTATCATATAATTTAAATGACTATTTCTTTTTTTACATTAATCCCATAGTCGTTACTTTATTCATACCGCTTATTTGATTATTTGAGCGTCATTGATAGTTATGTGTTTATATTGCGAAACGCAATATTTTTTGAACCTTTTAATGCATATCCCCTCAATAGACAGATGCAAAATTTAATCAATCAAAATAATGCAAATTGAATAAAAAATAAATGAAAAGTCATAAAAAAACAACACAAACACCAATTATCTGTTTTTTTGACCGTTTATAATTGATTTTGTAATGAAATAATAACGGAAGTGTTGTACTATTTGGGAGCTTTGTAGATTATGAAATCAGAGTCGATAACCATGAATAATACCAATATAAAGGCTTTTGAATTAAGCCAAGATCACATTACAACGGGTAAAGACGAACCATTTTTAAATGCTGTTTTCGAGCCCGAATTGGCACAAGCTTTGCCGCAGGACGGATTGGAAACTGCTTTAACCGAAGCGGTTTCTGCTCCGGAATATGATGGCAACACGTTGTCTGGTAACGAGTATGCAGCCAATGGATTGAATCCGGTGGCGATTGACTTGCCGCAAGATGCAGGCGTGGAAGCAACGGAAATACAGGCAGCAGAGGCTGCCGGTTCTTCGGCCTATCCTTGGCTGGCCGGTTTGGGCTTGGGCGGCGGGCTGATTGCCGGCCTGGCTTCTTCAGGCGGCGGTTCGGGCTCCGATTCCCATGGAAAAAATACCGAGGCCAAGCCTAAGGCTGCTCCGGTTATTCCGGTTGCACAGAACAAGCCGGTAGAGAACCGTGTGGAAAAGGTTGCCGGACAAGATGAAGAAGCGGTTGGGCATCAAATAGACGACAAAGTTTCCGACAGTGTCCCGGTTGAAGAGCTAATCAGTTTGCCGGGCGAAGAAGAGAGCAAACAGGAAGCGGCCGCTTCTGTGCAAATAACAGAGAGGGCTGGGCCTGAAACACAGGCCCAGCCGGTAGTGCAGCCGAGGCAGCCTTTAGCGCAGCCTGTGCCTGCCGAAGAAGAGCCGCAAGTAACGGCTTCATTAAATCATAACGAGAAGGAAGCGCTTGAGTCTGATGAACCTCAATCCGAGGAAGAACCAAGCAGCAGACCGAATGTTACTGAAGAGCAAGCTGCCGAACAAAGCAGTGTTCCCGAAGTAACAAACGAAATACCTCAAAACAACGAGAAGGTTGCTGTAGAGCCTTCCACTGTTGGCAGTGTGGAAATTGCTGAGTCGGAGGCGGAGGGTCTGGCCGGCCCCGCTGCCAAAGCACAGAATGAAGAAAACCCAAATACTCTTGCTGAAATATCCAAAAAACAGGAGATTGATTTGACTACTACTGGCCCAAAAACAGTAACAACCAGCGCATTCATAAGCAGTAACGTACCGTCGGGTGCTTCGTATACCGTCGTGAAAAATGCGGCGGAAGCTGCGAAAGCTGCCGCGGGCAACAGCGGATTGAAGCATATCGTCATCAGCGACGGCGACCACCACACTTTGTTTACCAAAGGTGCGGGCGGAGACTACACGGTGAAGTGGGGCTCCGGCACATGGGGCGCTACGTTTAAAGACAGTGTTTCGGTTGCCGCATTCCACAATGGCGGCGGCGACATTACTTCCGCATTGCAATCGGCCATCAACATCGCGGCTAAAAAAGGCTTGGGCGTAGAGATGCCGACCGACGGCACTTTCGTTTTGAGCGGTAAAGGCGCGGTTGTTTTGGCAGGTACCGATTATCTGAGCGGCAACAATTCCACTTTGGTTTACAAAGATATTACCAGCGGCTTTAAGAGCGGCATCACGCTTGCAAAAAACGTGAAAGATGTGGAGATCGAAGGTTTCAACTTCGATTTGCAGAATCTGGAAGGCGTGCGCGGCATTGCAGGTATCAACAGCAGCGGCGTAACCATTGAAAACAATAACTTTGTTAATGTGAAAAACAGGGCCATCAGCTTTGTCACGCAAGACGGCAACATTGATGATCTGACCATCAAAAACAACAATATTGTTTTGAAAGAGGGTGTGAAGAGCGATGCCAATTCGAACTATGCCATTGTTCTTTACAACCAGTCTGAGTCCAGCCTGTATTCAGGCAGCTTGACCAAGTGGCACGAATACCGCGGCGACAAGAAAGTCGCCGACAATAAATATCAGATTACCGACGCGCTGATTACCGGCAACAAAATCACAGGCGGCTATTACGGCATCTCTTTTTCAGGGGTAAGCAACAGCACCATCAGCAATAATGTTATCAGCGAGAACATGCGTAATATTTCTATGCAGAACCGCAGCGATAACAACAAGGTAATCAACAACTATCTGACCGAAGGTAAATCTTCTGCGGTACATATCGCTTATATGTCAAACAACAACACGGTCAGCAAAAACATCGTTTCCAGCTCCAAGGCGAGCGGCCAAGGTTTGTTGCAGGCTTACCAAGGCAGCCAAAACAACAAATTCACCCACAATGAAGTCAATGTTACCAGCAAGCTGGGAACCGGCTGGATGCTCTATACCGGTACCGATTCCAACGGTACGGTATTCGGCCACAATACCTTAAACGGTAATGTAAACCGCAAAGTGGTGGGTGTGGAGTCGATTTGGGACAGCAATTCATCCAACGGTGTGGTGGGCGCTTATATGCCGCGTCCGCTGACCCTGCATGATATTGTGACCAAACAGAACTACACCACTAGCTATAACGGCGGTACCGGCGATTTGAACGATGTGCGCGTAACCGATAATATTATCGCCAGCAATGCCACCAACAAGCAGGTTTCCGTGTTGTTTATGGGTGCGGAAACTTCCAACGGTCTGTATGGCAATGAGAACTTGGTAGGCGACATCAACAACCTGAAGTTTACCGGCAATCATGTGATGGGCGGAGGCTTCTATAAGTTTGTGGACACACATACCAACGGCGCCGACATCAACGGCTTTGTCAACCAGCATAACGGCGATATGAAAGGTACGGTGCAGAACTATGTAGGTTCGGCAGCCAACAACGCCTATTTTATCGACAATGTTCACGATACCGTTAAAGAGTCTGCCAACGGCGGCAAAGACACGGTATACAGCACGGTTGATTACACGCTGTCCGATAACGTGGAAAATTTGGTCTTGCTCAATATCCGGCCTATCAACGGTACGGGCAATGATCTGGATAACCTGATCAAAGGCAACGTGGGGGCCAATGTATTGGACGGCGGTTTGGGCAACGATGTACTAATCGGCGGCGAGGGCAGAGATGTTCTGACCGGCGGCGAGGGTAATGATACGTTCCTGTTTAACGCCCAGTTAAACGGTGAAGTGGATCGTGTAACCGACTTCAGCGCCGACAGCGACAAGCTAGGCTTAAGCACGTTGGTGTTCGGTGCCTTGGAAGGCGACTGGTTTGCCCAAGCCAACGCGGTAACCAGAGAGACCCGCGTGATTCAAAACGGCAACAAGCTGTTTTATGATGCCGACGGCTCCGGTAAATACTTCAGCGCGGTGCAGTTTGCCGAGTTGGACGGTGTGGACTACGAATTAAGCGCTTCCAACTTCACCATTTATTAATGCCGGAAAGCAGCCGGTAAACCGAATGGTTTTATCATACCCGATATGATTTGATGATTCGGCTTGCCGGTTGGTTTAACAGCGTTGAGTTAATGCCTGTCTGAATGTTTTCAGACAGGCATTCTTCGTTTACGCCTATTCGGCGATATAATCTACCCATCGTTTCCAATCGGAGCCGGCCCTTATGCAAGCAGCCCCCAATACCCCGCACAAAGCAGCTTCTGCTTCCTATTTTGACACCGTGATTATCGGTGCCGGTGCCGCCGGCATGATGTGCGCCGCACGGATAGGGCAGGGTGGAAAAAGCGTGGCATTGCTGGACCATGCCGTGAAAATCGGCGAAAAAATCCGCATTTCGGGCGGCGGCCGCTGCAACTTTACCAACCGCAATTTAGACGGCGGCGACGGTTCGCCTTATTTCGTGTCGCAACAGCCGCGCTTTGTGCGACATGCCCTATCGCGCTATACCAGCCGGGATTTTATCGCGCTTGTGGAACAACACGGCATTGCTTATCACGAAAAACACAAAGGGCAGATGTTTTGCAACGGCAGCGCTACGGAAATCATTGCCATGCTGAATCAGGAGTGCGCAAAAGGGCGGGTTCAATGGCATACCGGCTGCCCGATCAAGGCCGTGTCTGCGGTTCAGACAGGCATTGCACGCTTTGCAATAGAGAGCGGCAGCGGCGTGTTTCATTGCCGCAATCTTGTGGTTGCCACCGGAGGATTGGCTGCGCCCGCAATTGGCGCCACGCCTTTCGGTTATGAACTGGCCAAACAGTTCGGCCACAGCATCGTGCCGCCCGAAGCTGCTTTGGTGCCTTTGCGTTTTGAACATTGGGCGCAACACGGCTACCACACATTGTCGGGCATCGCCTTGCCCGTGCGTATCAGCACAGGCGAAGGCAAGGGGAAAACCACTTTCGACGAAGATTTACTGTTCCGCCACAAAGGCTTGAGCGGCCCGGCCATTTTGCAGATTTCCAGCTACTGGCAGCCCGGTCGTTTGCTGCATATTGATTTATGCCTGCATACCGATGTGGCGCAGGCTTTGTGCGAGGGCAAAACCGGCCGCAAAATCCAACTCAACACCGCGCTCAAACAACTTTGTCCCGAGTTGCCCGAAAGGCTGCTGGATTTCTGGCTGGCGCAAGAAGCATTTGCGCCTTATGCCGCGCAGAAATGGGCCGACATTCCCAACGCGGTTTTGCAGCAGCTGGGCGGCAGCTTGAACGACTGGGCATTGCTGCCCAGCGGCAGCGACGGCCATAAAAAAGCCGAAGTAACCCGCGGCGGTGTGAATGTAAAAGAAATCGAAGCCAAAACCATGCAAAGCAAGCGGCAACCGGGTTTATATTTTATCGGGGAGGTGATGGACATCACCGGCTGGCTCGGCGGCTATAATTTCCAATGGGCATGGGCATCGGCGGTGTGCGCGGCGGAGGCGGTGTGTGCGGAATGAAGAATCTTGATAAAGAATAAGTTTATTCGCCGTAAGGCCTGTCTGAACCTGTTTTCAGACAGGCATTTTTAATTGAAAACAGCAGGTTGCTTTTCAGTAAGGTATTTCCAATAGCGTTGCGGCATGTGTTGGCGGTGCAACCGGGGATTGCGTCGGGATGGAATATTGCTGCTGTTGAAATAGCGTTGCCAAAGGGCTTGGTAGCTGCGTTCATTCGGGGCGTGCGCCGCTTGGATGCGGTGGGCTTCAAGCCCGTTGATTGCGTGCAGGCCGTTTGGGTCGCTTAAGATGCCGTAATGGCGCTGCATATCGAATATCGCCCATTGCTGTTGCGGATAACGGTTGCGGAAATGGTGCACAATCAAGGGCAACACATCGTATTGAGGTTCGATACGCGCGAGATACAGACCGTCCGCCAGCTCTTCAAAACGCACAAATGCCTCCATGCGGTGTTTTTCGTGACCCACGGTTTTAACCCATTGCGCCCATTGCATAACGTCGAAATGGCCGTAATCGCTGAGTACGTCTGTGCGTGCAGGGCGTGCCAATATCAGGCGGACAAGGCGTAGGAAGGTGTCGGGCATTTCGGGCAGGGCGATTAAAAAGCCGTACAGCAATTTGATCATGCCTTTACGGCCGATTTGCCGTTCGAGCTGTTTGAATACGCGTTGGGCACGTTCGGGGGAGGAGGCAACGGTTTCGCTGCGGCTGAATAAATCCGTATCCTGCGCATCATGGGTAATGTGTACGTTTTCAGGAGCGTATTTGCAGGCGTAAACATGAAACACCGTGCTTAACAGGCCGTCGAAGCTGCCGTCGTAGTGCAAAGTGATTTGCATAATGTTGACCTTTTCGTTATCAGCCGAACAAATCGCTTTGCACGGCATCGCTTTGGCTGAATTTGGAGCGTGTGTTTTGTAAAAGCAGGCCGCGCAGTTGCGGGCTGTCGATTAAGTCGGCGTAGCGGTTGGGTTCGGGTAGGGTGATGAAATAGCGTGCGCGGTTGAGCGCCACGCCCATTTTGCGCAGCTGTGCCATGGTAATCATGCGGAAGCGGCGGGCCTGCACGATTTCTTTTGCTGTGGCTATTTGCATCTCCAAATCACCTTCATAAATATCTTCCGTCATTTATCTTCCTTTCAAAAAATCATTCATATCTTTTTTGGGGCTTAGGAAGCAAAATTCATTTTAAAGGATCTTTCCGCAACATTCCCAACAGCACTTTATACAAATCATCATGCCTGTGATTGAAGCGGAACTCGGTTTCTTTTAAATGCAGGTAAAACGTATGCTTCGGCACACCGTTAAATTGTACAAAGCAGCTCCAAAAGGATTTGATACCGTTGATATGCTGGGTACCACGGGCAAATTCATTATCACCATGACGCACTCTGAAATGCTTCGCAAAGCCCATATCGACCAACCCCTGATAACCGCGCTATCCATCAGTATTGATGACGCTCTCAACAGAGATATGTCCCTGATAACCTTTTGTAACGTTGCTTTTGAAGCATCGGAAACGATTTCGGTATAAACCTTGTCACCTCGTTTGAGTATGCCGAAAACAATCGTTTTACCGCCTGCACCTCGCCCGCGTTTGCCTCGGATACGTTTGGCACCGAAATAGGATTCGTCCAATTCCACTATGCCGCAGAAAGGTGTCTGCCACTCACATTCGTCAGCCAATCGTCGCCGTAGTTTCAGGTACAGGCTGTTGATGCTTCTGACACTAATCCCTGTCAATTTGGCGGTATCAGAAGCGGTCAGATCTAAGGAGAAAAACCGTAGGATTTGACGGAATTTGGGCTCGGTAATTTTGCTGAACTTTTGGTACTTGTTTTTTAATTTCATTTCAGAAGCTTATCATTATATTTGGTGATTTTGCTTCCTAAGCCCCATATAATTTATCAAACTGGCAATACCATTGAACCAGTTATCAATCCACAAAATCAGGTCATCGGATTTTTGGATGAAAGCAGCGATTTAAATAAAGAAAAGGAATTATTCTTCAGAGACTTAACAGGAAAAACATTAAAACAACTACAATGTGGCAGCTCATATTATTACTGGAGAAATAATCAACTATTTTTTTATACTATTAATTTGGAGAACCAATCCCTGTGTGTGGAAGATATAAGTGGCAATATCAAACAATACCCGTGGCCTTATGAAAGAATCGTAGCTGCCAACGTCTTCGGCGAACATTTTCTGACCATTACGGATGATTATTATACAAATACCGAAACTTACGACTTAATAGATATCAATTCCGGGATGGCTAAGGAATTGTTTCGATATTCCAAGCCAGATATTAAGTATTTGGGCAGCTCGATTACTGACATTAACAGTAAGACCGAATTTATCGCTTGCGATAAGCAAAACTCCTGTAAGAAACTCTAGCGTTGTTTACAGTATTTGAAAGACAATACTGCCATGAACATCCATAAAAACACCCGCCTTACCCCGCACCAACGCCAAGCCGTTTGGCGCGCCTATACGCAGGATAAAATCACCGTTACCTCACTGGCCCGGCAATACCAAGTCAGCAGGGTTACCATTTACCGCATCCTAAAGGCCGCACGGCTGCAGCTGCTCGCACCACAAAACAGCACCAACAACCGTTTCAAACAGGCCAAATACGGAATGAAGCGTTTGGCAAAAGTGGAAAAACACATCGAAGAAAAGCTCAAGAAACAGGCCAAACGCTACAACAAATCCTATCCCGGCGAAATGGTGCATTTCGACACCAAACGACTGCCTTTGTTGCAAAACCAAAAAGCAACCGCCTCGAGAGATTACCTGTTTGTCGCCATTGACGACTATTCCCGCGAACTGTATGCGGCCATTTTGCCCGACCGTACAGCGGCTAGTGCGGCCAAGTTCCTTTTGCGTGATGTGATTGACTGTTGTCCTTATACCATCGAATGTGCCTATTCGGATAACGGCATGGAATACCGTGGCAATGCGTCGCATCCGTTTGCGGTTGCCTGTGTGCAGAACAACATCAACCAGAAGTTTACCCGTATTGCCCGACCGCAGACCAACGGTAAGGCAGAACGGGTAATCCGCACCCTGATGGAAATGTGGCATGACAAAGTTCCGTTTATGGATTCGGAACACAGGCAGAAGGAATTGTGCCGTTTTGTGAATTTTTATAATACGGTTAAGCCGCATAAGGGCTTGAAGGGCGATACGCCTTTTGAGGTTTTACAGGCTTATTTTTCTCAATCTGTTGTGTAAACAACGCGAGGATTTCTTACACCATGTTGCCAAGTAATGCCGATGCTGTGTTTTATCCGGCAAAGCCGATTATTTCAGGGTATATAGCAGGGATGGTTTGGTGTTTGACAGTCGTATCCATGTCGGGCAGATGCCCGGCGCAGCTATCGATTATGAATTACACCGCAATGAGCGGGAACTCGAGAAGATTCGGGCGGATTTTCAAAAGAACGCCCATCTTTTATCCTCTGCCCAAAAGCAGGTAATACAGGCGGGCGAAGCCGTAATAAACGGGCTTTCGCCTGCCGAACAGATGCAGGCACGGATTAATCTGTATGGGCGTTTGTTAGCCCAAATTAAAGAGCGGCATCCGCCATTGGGCGGCCCCGAACCCGAACGTTGAAAGCTGCCGGAACCTTTTCAGGCAGCTTTCTTCACTTCTATATATTTCAACAAAGAAGTAATAACAACAATCCTCCCGCAGGGGGGCAAGTCGGGCTTGGGCTTGCCGGTTGAGTAGGCTGCCGCAGGTGCCGGAGCGGTCGGCATGGTCAAGTTCGGCTTGGGGGCGTGGGGACGTTTCGGGCGGATGTACGGAGCCGGGAACCGGGCTGCTGCGGGCTGGATTTTGACAAACGGGCTTTCCCTTCTGTCATTTTCAGGCCGTCTGAAACCGTCTCTTTCAGACGGCCTGCTATATTAAAAATTGAAGATTACTTGCTCGATTGTCCACCAAGTCTTAGGGTAGGCTTCCCTAAATTCATCAATTTCTCATAGATTTTCTTTATCATCAATTCATGAGTCATAAATAAATTTTCCATCAGAGCCTATGAAATGTGTTGCTCTTATGCAACTATTCCTTATGCTGGCCTCTGCATTGGCGACATTTTCCAGCATCAGCAGATTAGTTAAAGCTACAGTATCCAGCCTTGTATTGGGGGGAATATCCCCTTTCAAACAGTCTGAAAATAACTTCTCATACGTTGCGCGGGGCAATAATGCAAATGTTTCCGTCATGGTGCCGACCTCGTAATCTGCACATGTTTGCGGCAGTAAATCGTAAGTAAAATCTAAACTTCCTTTTAAGGACGAAGCAAAAATTTCTATGCAGTCGTCCGCGGTTAAACCATCATTCAAACCATTCATATCACGCCACATCGTCATAAACACTTCCCGCATCTGCTTCGGGTGAAGTTGAGATATTTGAGTGAGAATGTGGTCAACATTGTTTACTTGCATTGTTCCGTCTCTATAACTTCTTTAGCATTTTGAATCCCTTTCGCTGCTATCTCTTTTTCAAACCATGCTGCGGGGTTTACATAAAAATCAGGCGGAAAATCCAACTCAACATTAAAATCAATATTGGTATTCCGCCAAAACCAATGGGCGGCAATATCGAGTGCACCGTAAAAACAGATTTCCAAACAGCATCCCATCAGCGCATATTCAAACGAGCTATAGAAGCCTCCATATAGACTTTGACCATTTTTCGGCTTTCGCCCGCCGCTAATAGCATTCGGTGCAGACAGCAATAAAGGTCTATATCAAAAGTTACGGTTAAGTCCCGATAATATTCGCTCAAGCAGTCCAACTCTTCATCCGTGCAGCCGATATAGTCAAGCTCGCTATCCAATTCGGCTACCATCAGGCGGCTGCCGTCATTTCTGTATTCAAACCGATATTTCATTTTTATTTCCTGTTTTAAGCCGTCAAAACAAAACAAGCTGTTCTTTAAGCGTAAGTATGCGTTGCGGAATTACCGTAATCGGATTTTCTGTGCTTTCTGCTGCTTCTTTCTTGTCAGCGGATATTCTGTCCGCCATTGCCTGACCGAAGCCGCCAAGTATCCAATCGGCAGTACACCAAGCCGCCCAAAATTGGTTAGTCAAACTGTTACCATGCACGATTTTGGCGGGGATACGGTAAAGCTGGCATTGGATGAAACACATCCAAACGCACAAGGTATCAATATCAATTCCGATAGCGGCCATGTGCTGTGCAGGTGTGTAGCCAAGTGAACGGACGTTTTCGGCAAAAGCAATCATATTCGCCCCGCTGCCGCAGGTAGGTTCTAAAACGCTTACAAATGGCTCGGTTTTCAGCTTTTCGGCCAAGTCTTGATTGACAATGGCCGCCATCAGTTTGCTGATGTTGTAAGGGGTAAAATATTGCCCGCTGTTTGAGTTGCCTAATCCAAAGTCCATGTATAAGCAGCCTAAAATATCGGAAAATAAGCCTTGTTCTCTGTGGCTATGGGTTTCAACAATCAATAAGCCCAATATTTCAGCAAACCGCTTAAAATCACTTTCCGCATACTGTGTGCGGATTTCGTGATAACGGTTCTCTCTTTCTTCCCACTTATCGTTAAATGCGTATTGGTTAATCAATACAATGGCGGTTACTTCAATAAAATCCCTCTTAGATTCGAATTTCAAGTGCAACACTCAGGCAGTAGAGGTTGGAACAGATTCAAGAATAAAACACTTGGCGTTTCATAGCCAAGTGTTTTTCTTGGCCTATGGTTCAGTTCATCCTGAACCCTGCGTATTTCCCGCTCACTAATGTTGCGGAAATCGGTTTGTTTGGGGAAATATTGGCGGATGAGTCCGTTGGTGTTTTCATTCAGCCCTTTTTCCCAAGAACGGTAGGGGCGGCAAAAATAGGTTTCCGCCTCCAATGCTTGGGCTATTCGGATGTGTCGGTAGAATTCTTTGCCGTTATCCATGGTAATGGTATGGACTCTGGCTTTATGCGCCTTCAATACCTTGATGACGGCGTTGGCAGTGTCTTTGGCTTTGAAGTTCTTCAACTTGCAGATGATGGTGTAGCGGGTAACCCGCTCGACCAAGGTCAGTAATGCGCTTTTCTGATCTTTGCCTACGACGGTGTCGGCTTCCCAGTCGCCGATGCGGGATTTTTGGTCGACGATGGCGGGTCGGTTTTCAATGCCGACGCGGTCGGGTACTTTGCCTCTGCTCCATGTACTGCCGTAGCGTTTACGGTAGGATTTGCCGGCTATTCCGAGATGCTGCCGCAAAGTGCCGCCGTTGCTTTTGTCTTGACGCAGATAGCGGTAAATGGTGCTGTGGTGGAGTGTGATTTGGTGGTGTTTGTGCAAATAGGCGCACACTTGCTCGGGGCTGAGTTTGCGGCGGATGAGGGTGTCGATGTGTTGAATCAGCCGGGAATGGAGCTTATAGGGCTTTCTTTTGCGCTGCTTGGTAAGCCGGCTTTGCTGTTGGGCTTTTTCGGCACTGTATTGCTGCCCTTGTGGGCAGTGCCGTTTGATTTCGCGGCTGATGGTGCTTTTATAGCGGTTAAGCCGTTTGGCGATTTCGCTGATGCTATGGTGGCGGGACAGGTATTGGATGTGGTATCGTTCGTCTTGGGTCAGTTGTGTGTAGCTCATATGCAATCTTTACTTGCAGGAAAGGCCGTATGCTACCGCATACCGGCCTTTTTCTGTTATGGAAAGTTGCACTTCAAATCCGAATCCGCCCTTTATCCGGTTTGCTCGGCGGGGGTTTATTCTTTTTTTCTGCCAGAGCCCGCTGTTGGGCTTGTATGATCTCTTCATACTCTCGCCGCAGCTTTTCGTCTGCCTGTTTTTGATTTGTTTCGGAAGAGAGTGCGGATTTGTTTAAATCCGATAAGAGAAAACCGTAGCAGCCGGAGGCGATCGCATTTTCCATTTATGTCCAAACCTTTATTATGGATGATTTGAAGCTGCTTGAGTAACGTCTTCTTGCCTTTAATGGAAACTTTATTGCCTGTATCAATCCGCATATCTAAGAATGCGTGCCACAAATCCAGCGGTACCCAGTTGTCCAACCGGAAGTTGTCGCGGTCTATGATGAATTGGCTTGAGAAGCCTTTGGGGAGTTTCAATCCGCGTGCTTGGTAGCATTTTTCCAATAGTTTTTCCCGATTGAGCAGCCAGTGCATTTTACCGTGCACGCCGCTACGTCGGTATTGCAGCACACCAAGCTCCAGTAATCCTTTGCGTGCTTTTTCGTATCCCCGTCGGGTCAAACCCAATTCTTTATTTTTAATCGGCTGCCGTTTTGTAGAGCCAGCCTTTTCGCTCGGGCTGCGCATCGTTGACTTGGGACCACCAAAAGAGATTGCTCAGTAGGTTTGCCGCCTGCAAATTTGAACCGCACATGACAATAAATTCATTGTGTACTACAGAGAATTTGTTGGAAAGATGAGGGCGCAGATCGGCGATTAGCATTTAATGGTTTACGTTTAACGTTATGCGTTATATAATATATCCATGATTCAAACTTTTAACTGCAAACACACCGAGCAGCTGTTCCAAGGTCGCTGCCCATTGAAATTCAGGGCTATCCGAAAGACAGCGGAGCGCAAACTGCAAATGTTGGATTCTGCCGTTACTGTGGATTTTCTGCGTTCCCCGCCCGGCAACAGACTTGAAGCACTCAAAGGCAGCCGTACCGGACAGTTCAGCATCCGCATCAATGACCAATGGCGGGTTTGCTTCCGTTTTGAAAACGGTCATGCCTACGATGTTGAAATTGTCGATTACCATTAAGGAGCCACGATGAATAACCAAATGAGACCCATACACCCCGGCGAAATTTTGCGCGAAGAATACCTGATTCCGCTGGGTATAACGGCCAATGCCCTGTCTGTTGCCCTGCATGTTCCCGCACCGCGCATTAACGACATCGTGCGCGAAAAGCGGGGCATCAGTCCCGACACCGCCTTGCGGCTTGCCCGCTATTTCGGCGGCGATGCACAAAGCTGGCTGAACCTGCAAAACGCCTACGATCTGAAAGTGGCGGAACAGTCTCTGAAACAGGAAATCGACCACATTATCCCTATGCAGGCATAAACAACCGCAACAACCGCCATACAACGGAACCGTAACAGGCTCTGTTTTTTTATGTGTGTATAGGAGCATAAATTCGTCATAGATTTGGACGAATTTTTCGCTTAGGTAGGGGCGGATATCGGCTATGAGCATTTTTGGAGTCTGCTGATTATTCTTTGACTTTTTGAACCCGCGTCACTTGATACAGGCGCGGATTTATTTTCACTTTTCCACCTGTAAGTATTTGGATTCGGTACGCCTGTTTTTCAGGAACAACGTTATGCCATTGACTGACAGCAGAAGGACTTATTCCTAGCGCTCTTGCAACAGCTATTTTGGTTCCATAAAAAGCAATAACATCTTTAAGTAAGCATAATGAACATTTCTTTTTTAAGTTTGCTTAAATTATAGGTATAAATAATACTTAAACAACATGAGTTAAGATAACTTAAAGCCAAGTTATTTTGAGATGGGGTTGATTGTTCAAGCAAATACTATTGGAGAGAGAATTCGTAAAATGAGAAAAGGCATGAACTTAACTCAGCAAGATTTGGCCAAAAAGCTGAAAGATGTATCTCATGTCGCAATTTCTCAATGGGAATCAAACACGACTAAACCCAATGCGGAAAACTTGTATGAACTATCAACACTATTCGGCTGTGATTTTGGATGGCTACTAAAGGGGATTGAAAGTGAATCCAGTAATGCGAGATTAATTCCAAAAATTTCTTCGGTGCAAATTCCTCTTCTACGCTATGAAGATGTTTTTGAGTTTGATGTCACTCATCCTGAAATAGTAACCACAGTAGAGTTCATCATGAGCGATATAAAAAGTTCAAAAATCACGTTTGCCCTCAAACTCAAAGGCGATTCAATGGAAGATGCATTTTTAAATGGAGACATCATTATTATTGACCCAATGGAAAAGCCTGAACCTGGTGAGTTTGTATTGGCAATAGTAGGAGAAGATGTGCTATTTAGAAAATATCGAATTGATAATCTTGGGCAATTCAGTCTCCAGCCCTTAAATTCTGACTATCCCGTAATTTCATCAAATGACACAGAGATTCAAATTGTTGGCATAATGGTTGAACACAGAATTTATAGGCGTAAGCGATAAATGAAAGCCTGTCTGAAAATTTTCATTTCAGGCAGGCTTTTTCTTAAATCCGTATTAAGACATCGACAGATATTCCGAGCTTATCATGTAACTGACAAATTATCGATAATGTAAGCGGTTTAGTTCTGTTTTTGGATAATTGTCAATTGATTACTTAGAGTTAATTAAGTTATTTTAAAGTGTCTGAATTTTAGTATGCCTTCATTTATTTTTCGTTTCTTTTTTGCTTTTCAGTTAGCTATAACGCTAGTAATGCTTCATTTCCCGATCAACTTCTTTCCCGCCACACATTTTGCCTGCTGCAAGATCAGCTAATCCTCTCTTCACTTCTGTGCGCACATAGGCTTCATATTGCTGATAGTCTATATTTTTATCATGACTATCAAATACCGATATAGCAGCCCCTTGCTCTAACTAAATAGATATTTTAAGTAATCTGAAAAAGTTTAGATATCTCAATTTTTAAGATTTAACTCCATTAAATAATATTTATAGGGGCTGAAGTAGATTAGCCCTAAATACCACACCAAAGCCGCAGGGTTTTTAACTGCTGCTTTGGTGTCCCGAAGTTAAAACGAAACACACATTCTTTCAAGAACAGAGGAAAAGATTTTCGGTCGATTCCGTTGTATTTGCGCAAGACACGTTTCGCCTGATTCCAAAAATTCTCAATGCCGTTGATATGGTTTTGCCGGTCGGCAAACTTTTTGCCGTGATTAATCCTGTAATGGTGAAAACCGCTGACATCCAACACGTCGTAACTGCTCAGGCAGTCCGTATAAACTACGCTGTCAGGCCTGATTTTCCTTGTAATAACAGGAAATAAGCTTTCCTTTTGGGCATTATTCACGACAACCGTATAAACCTTGCCTCCACGTTTAAGGATACCGAAACCACCACTTTACCTGCTGCTCCCCTACCGCGCTTTCCTTTACCCTTCCCGTCGAAATAGCGCTCATCCAATTCTATAGAACCCTCAAAAACCTGATCTGCTTCCAAAGCCAAATGATGGCTGATAACAAGACGGATTTTGCGGTAAAAGAGAATGGCCGTATTGGGCTGAATACCCAAGATATCGGCAGCCGAACGTGCGGTTACTTCCAATACAAAATATTCAAGCAGTTTTCTTTGCAGAATCTTCTTTAGCTTACAGTGGTTATCTTCATTTTGGCAGCCTATCATGACTGCTAATCTACTTCAGCCCCAATATTTTAGAAAAAACTATTTTCTCTCTAGTTACTCTCGTAACAATAGGGGCTTTCCTCTGGCCTTTCTATCACGCAGAAAAAGAGGATGAGGAATGGCAGAAGTTCAAAGAAGCACACTCTTGTAAAGTAGTTGAGAGAAATCTCTCAACCACAGGATACTTGTGCGATGACGGTGTGCTTTATCGGAGATAGGTAAATGAAAACCTACGACGTGACCGAAGCGGCCGAATATTGCAAATGCCATCCTGAAACGATTAGGGAGCATATCAGGGCAGACCGGTTGGTTGCATCCAAACCCGGTCGGAAATACTGTATTACCCAGTCTGCACTTGACGCATTTTTGAATGGTCTTGAAAATGACGCCGTGCAGGCTTCACTTACGAATAGGAGTGAAGAAAAATGCCTATCTACAAAAGAAACAATGGCATATGGTACGTTGACATCACAACGGCAGGCGGCCGCAGAATTAGACAGTCTGCTGGCACCAAAAACAGGGAAGAGGCCCAAAAGCTGCATGACAAACTAGCTTACGAGCTATGGCAGCAGCAATATTTGGGAAAGAAGCCTGAACGGTTGTGGGAGGAAGCAGCCGTCAGATGGATTAAAGAGCAGGGAGGTAAAAAGAAAAGTATCAAAGACGACATCAGCCGCTTGCGCGGCTTATCTCAATTCAGAGGTGTGTTTTTGCACCACATGAATCGGGACTTTATTATGGAAACCGTGGGTAGTTTTCCCTGTTCCGACAGCACCAAAAACCGCTATTTGGCGTTGATTAGGGCTATTTTGAATAAGGCCGCGCATGAGTGGAAATGGTTAGACAGCGTGCCGAAAATCACGTTGTACCGGGAAGCTAGACGGCGAATCCGTTGGCTAACGCGAGAAGAAGCGCAAAAACTGATAGCGGCACTGCCTGAATATTTGTCTGATATGGCGGTTTTCAGTTTGGCCACAGGATTGCGCCAGCGAAATGTTTTGGAGTTGAAGTGGGAGCAAATCAACCTCAGCCGTAAAACGGCATGGATTTATCCCGATGAAGCCAAAGCCGGACGCGCTATCGGTGTTGCTCTGAATCAGACTGCGCTCGGTGTGCTGGAAAAACGAATGGGGAAACACCCAACATTTGTTTTTACTTATCCGGATGGCCGTCCGGTAAAAAGCATCAGTTCGCGGATTTGGAAAAATGCGCTGGCTGAAGCCGGAATTACTGATTTTAGATGGCATGACCTGCGCCATACATGGGCAAGTTGGCTGGTACAATCCGGTGTTCCACTGGTGGCTTTGCAGGAGATGGGCGGATGGGAGAGCATCAGTATGGTGCAGCGTTACGCACATCTTGCCCCTGAACATTTGCATGAGCATGCGGCTGTATTGGACGGTGCCGGTCTTGGTTTCGGCACAAATTCGGCACACCCCAAGATAGGTGGTGGCAAAGAAAAAAGCCTAAACGTTTGTTTAGGCTTAGGAAAGATGGTGGGTCGTGAAGGATTCGAACCTTCGACCAACGGATTAAAAGTCCGCTGCTCTACCAGCTGAGCTAACGACCCGAAAGAGTTGCAAAGTATATAAGCTCGATGCTTCTGCGTCAACATATTTTTGAAAGCAGCAGGGTTTGGGGGTTTTGTTATACAATCGCGTTTATTGATTAATGCCTGTCTGAAAGAAGCGGATGCAAAACGAAAACAATTTATGCTGGCTTGATATGGAAATGACCGGTCTGGATCCGGAAAAAGAGCGGATTATCGAGGTGGCGATGATTATTACCGATGCGGATTTAAATGTGCTGGCGCAGTCGGAAGTGTATGTTGTCCATCAAAGTGATGAGGTTCTGAATGCGATGGACGATTGGAACACGGCCACGCACACGCGCACGGGTTTGGTGCAGCGGGTAAGGGAATCCAAGCTTACCGAAGACGAGGTGGAGCAGAAGCTGCTGGACTTTATGGCGCAATGGATTCCTGAAAAAACTTCGCCGATGTGCGGCAACACCATTCATCAAGACCGCCGTTTTATGGTGCGCTATATGCCCAAGCTTGAGGCTTATTTCCATTACCGCAATCTGGATGTGTCAACCCTGAAAGAACTTGCCCGCCGCTGGCATCCGGCGGTGGCCAAGAGCGTGGTGAAGCGGGGTTCGCATCAGGCGTTGGACGATATTTTGGAAAGTATTGAAGAGATGCGCCATTACCGCGAGCATTTTATTAAGTTGCCCGAATAGCAAATGCCTGTCTGAATGTTTCAGACAGGCATCATATTGTGTTGACAGTAAATTCATATTTCATATATTGTGCCGGGCGCACTCTGTTTATCGGCAAATCCTATCCGCTTAAATGTCTTTCGCAACAGAAACGGCAAAATTTCCTACAATTCCTTTTTTATAAAAATCTCAACAAGAAACCCGCAATGAATATTAATACAACGCCTGTCTGGCAAGCTTTGACCGAACATTACACACACACGCGCAACGTGGAAATGCGTAAGCAGTTTGCCGATGAACCCGACCGCTTCAGCCGCATGCATGAAAAGCTGCACGGTATGCTGGTGGATTTCAGCAAAAACCGCGTTAATGAGGAAACCCTATCCCTGCTTTGCCGGCTGGCCGAAACCGCAGGCCTGCCTGAAAAAGCCGAAGCCATGCGCCGCGGCGGCATCATC
Organism: Neisseria canis; assembly: GCF_900636765.1. NCBI lineage: Bacteria > Pseudomonadati > Pseudomonadota > Betaproteobacteria > Neisseriales > Neisseriaceae > Neisseria > Neisseria canis. The sequence continues at coordinate 495,290 of NZ_LR134313.1, read as the reverse complement.
AACACCAGCGAAAAGCGTGCCGTATTGCACACGGCGCTGCGTCTGCCGGCGGATGCCGGGCCGGTTTATGTAAACGGCGAAAACGTGGTGCCCAAGCTGCATCGGGAGCTGGAGCGCGCGCTGGATTTTGCCGAAAAACTGATTAGCGGCGAATACACCGGCAGCAGCGGCGAGCGCATCACGGATTTGGTGCACATCGGTATCGGCGGCTCCGATTTGGGGCCGCAAATGGTGGCGCTGGCCTTGAAGCCTTATCACAAAAACGTGCGCGTGCATTTTGTGTCGAACGCGGATGATGCCGACATTGCCGAAGTGCTGCCCAAACTGGATGCGCGCCGCACCGTGTTCAGCATTGCCAGTAAATCTTTCGGCACGCCGGAAACCCTGCTCAATGCCCACACCGCGCGGGATTGGTTCTTAGCGCAAGGTATGGGCGAAGCCGATATTAAGCGCCATTTCGTTGCGATTTCTTCCAACCTGCCTGCGGTGGCGCAATTCGGTATCGCGCCGGAAAATATTTTTGCCATGTTCGATTGGGTGGGCGGCCGCTATTCCGTGTGGTCGGCGATCGGGCTGCCTGTGATGGTGGCTGTGGGCGCCGAGCATTTCCGTGCTTTTCTGGCCGGCGCGCATGCGATGGACGAGCATTTCTTCAGTGCGCCCTACCGCCGCAATATTCCCGTGCTGCTTGGTCTTTTAGGCGTTTGGTACAGCAATTTTTACGGCGCCGAAAGCCATGCCGTGATTCCTTACAGCCACGCGCTGCGCCGCCTGCCCGCCCACTTGCAGCAGCTTGATATGGAAAGCAACGGCAAACACACCACGCTGGGCGGCAAAGAGGTCGATTACCAAACCGGCCCGATTATCTGGGGCGAAGAGGGCGTGAACTGCCAACATGCGTTTTTCCAATTGATTCATCAGGGCACGCGCCTGATTCCGGTGGATTTTGTCGTGCCCGTTACCACGCCGTACCAAATCGGCTCGCATCATCAATTTGTGGTGGCCAATGCTTTCGCCCAATCCGAAGCACTGATGCGCGGTAAAACCCTGGAAGAAGCCCGAGAAGCGCTGGCGCATTTGCCGGAAAACGAGCGCAGCGAGTTGGCCGTTCACAACGAATTCAGCGGCAACCGCCCGAGCAACACCATTTTGCTCGATGCGCTCGACCCGTTCACATTAGGTATGCTGATTGCGATGTATGAACACAAAGTGTTTGTACAAGGCGCGGTTTGGCAGATTAATTCATTCGACCAATGGGGCGTGGAATACGGCAAAGTGCTGGCCAAAACCATCCAGCCCGAGCTGGCAGGTGCAGGCACTCCGCAGCACGACAGCTCTACCAACGGTTTGATTGCTTATTACCGCAGCCAGCATCAAGGCTGATGCCGCATCAAAACCATGCCTGTCTGAAAAAGCGGTTTCAGACAGGCATGTTTATGGTTAAACCGCTTACAGAATAACAGCGCCGTCATACTCGGGCTTGCCCCGAGCGCCTGTACAAGCTTTCTGCGGATACTTATGTATGCCTGTCTGAAACCCACTATGAATGGCTTTTCAGACAGGCATTCAAACAATTCATGCCATCAATCTCCCGTTTTCCGTTACTATTACAGCAAATTAAGAATAAGGAAAAACAATGGATAATAAGCAACAACTGCAAACCGGCCTGCAAGAAATGGGGCTTTCACTCACCACCGCGCAGCAATTGCTGCTGCTCGAATATGTGGCGCTGCTGAAAAAATGGAACAGCACATACAACCTTACCGCCCTGCGCGACGAAAACACCATGATCAGCCACCATGTGCTCGACAGCCTCACGCTGCTGCCCTATGTGAAAGACGCCAAAACCCTGATGGACGTAGGCTCGGGCGGCGGTATGCCCGGCATTCCCACCGCCATTTGCCGGCCGGATTTGCAGATTACGCTTTTGGATTCCAACACCAAAAAAACCACCTTCCTCCAGCAGGCCGTTATCGAGCTGGGTTTAAACAACGTTACCGTGGCCAGCGGCCGCGTGGAAGCGATGCATGATAAAAAAGTGGATGTGGTAACCAGCCGCGCGTTCGCCGAGCTGGCCGACTTTATCGCGCTGACCAAACATCTGTTGAACGAAAACGGCTATTGGGCGGCGATGAAAGGCGTGTATCCTTACGAAGAGCTGGAGCATGTGCCCGACAATGTGGAAGTGGCGTGCGTAGAAAAGCTGGATGTGCCCATGCTCAATGCCGAGCGGCATATGGTGGTGATGCGCCCGAAAAAATAAACTGCCCGCAAGCCGCCTTTAAGGCGGCTTTTTGCCGCACACGCAAGCCGCAGATACCTTTTTCAAAAGAATAAAGGTACAATTCCACCCAGTTTTCACATTCACCGGCCAACATCATGAGCATAAACATTATCGCGATTGCCAATCAAAAAGGCGGAGTGGGCAAAACCACCACCGCCGTTAACCTTGCCGCTTCGCTTGCCGCCGCCGGTCAGCGTGTTTTAGTGGTGGATTTAGACCCGCAAGGCAATGCCACCACCGGCAGCGGTATCGAGAAAAACACCATCTCCAACGGGATTTATCAGGTTTTATTGGGCGAATCCGAAGTGAAAGAGGCTGTATTGCGCAGCGAGAGCGGCGGTTATGATGTGTTGGCGGCCAACCGTGCGCTGGCCGGTGCGGAAGTGGAATTGGTGCAGGAAATCGCCCGTGAGATGCGCCTGAAAAATGCGCTGGCGGCAGTGGCCGACGATTATGATTATGTGTTAATCGATTGCCCGCCCACACTGACGCTGCTGACCTTAAACGGCCTGGTGGCGGCCAACGGCGTGATTGTGCCGATGGTATGCGAATATTATGCACTGGAAGGTATTTCCGATTTGGTGGCAACCGTGCGCAAAATCCGCCAAGCCATTAATCCGCAGTTGGATATCCTCGGTATCGTGCGCACGCTTTACGACAGCCGAAGCCGCCTTTCGCAAGATGTGTCGGAGCAGCTGCAAACCCATTTCGGCAAGCAATTGTTTGCCACGACGATTCCGAGAAACGTGCGCTTGGCCGAAGCGCCCAGCCACGGTATGCCGATTTTGGCTTACGACGCCAAAGCCAAAGGTGCGGTGGCTTATGAGGAATTGGCTCAGGAAGTGTTGACCAGAACGAAAACGAAATAAGCTGTATGAATACGATAATGCCTGTCTGAAAAGCTTTCAGACAGGCATTACTTAATCGGTTTTGGGGCTGAGTCGGATGTTTATCTGCGTCAGCCTGTCAGGTTTTAACGTTTGGGGTTACAGCCTTTGAAAATGATTTCTTGGCCTGGGGAGGTGACCATTACAGAATTTTTGCGGTGATTTGCGCGGTCCAGATAGTTGGTACTCAGTTTAAAATTGTTTTCATCACCGAACACGGTATCAACATTATCCGAAACATTCAGGTTGATCGGCATGTAGCGGGTTTTGCCGTGCATATAGGCTGATGCGTATACAGGCAGGTTTTGTTTGTTGAAACCGTAAGTTACTTTCAGTTTTTTACCTTGTTGGCAAGAGTAAGTTACCACTGATTTTTTTACGGCTTTACCGGCTGGGTTTTCGGCATGGGCAAGGCCTGAAGCAAGCAAAGAACAAGCCAATAATGCAGCAGATAATTTTTTCATATCATTGTTTCCTTAAAATGAATGACATATTAATGTATGGGGCACCGATAGAATCATCAGGGACGTGCCGGAAAGTGATTATACATAGGTGTATGTTTTGTAATAGAGACACGGTGTAATGTTGAGTTAAAAAGCATAAAAGTAACGGGAATTATTTTTTGCTTAAATAACCATGCCTGTCTGAAACATGGTTCAGACAGGCATGGTGCGGCATTGGAACGATTAAGCGTTGCCTTGCTCTTGCTGCTGCTGGTAGAGCGCTTCGAAGTTGATCGGTGCGAGCAATACCGGCGGGAATCCGGCGCGGGTAATGGTGGAAGACACGGCTTCGCGCGCGTAAGGGAAGAGGATGTTGGGGCAGGCTACGGCAAGCAGCAGCTGCAAATCTTCTTCGGGAATGTTGGCCAGGCGGAAGATGCCGCTTTGGGTCACTTCGTTGAGGAACATCACGCGCTCTTCCGCCAGCTTGGCGGTTACGGTTACGGTTACGCTCACTTCGTAGAATTCGTCTTCCAGCTTTTGGCTTTCGGTGGCTACGCGCATATCCACATTCGGTTCGCTTTGTTCTAAAAATACTTTGGGTGCGTGCGGCACTTCCAGCGACATGTCTTTTACATACAGCTTTTCAATACTGAACACGGGCTGGTTTTCTTGTTGGACTTGGTCTTGAACTTGATCTTGTTCGCTCATTATTTGTCTCGCTTTTATGAGGTTTTTAAGGTTGGAAAAGGAAACGGTGCGCTATTCACCGTTGAGTAAGCTGACGAGGCCGCCTTTTTTGTGCAGCGCCTGCATATCGGTAAAGCCGCCCACATGGGTGTCGCCGATGAAAATCTGCGGCACGGTGCGCTGGCCGGTAATCTGTTGCATCTCTGCAAAAGCGGCGCTGTCGCGGCTGATGTCGATTTCTTTGATTTCGCTCACGCCAAGTTGGCTGAGCAGTCTTTTGGCCATGCCGCAATAGGGGCAGTAGGAGCCGGTGTACATGGTAACGGGTTGCATGGCGGTAATTCCTGCTTGATGATGGTTGCAGTATGGAGCCTGAGGTGTGTTTTTACAAGATGCCTGTCTGAAAATTATTGTGCCGGTTGCGGAGGCGGCAGGAGGCGCTCTACGATTTTGTCGATTTCGTTGACATAATAGTCGGATTTCGGGCTGTTGACCAACACGACAACGGCCAGCGGCGAGCTGTTGGCATGGTGGGGCAGGTAGTAGCCTGCCAAGGCGCGCACGTTTTTCAAGGTGCCGGTTTTGAGGTAAAGCTCGCCCTTTCGGCTTTTGAAGCGATGCTCCAAGGTGCCGTCGGTGCCGGCGATGGGCAGGGTGTTGATAAATGCCTGTCTGAAACGGCTTTCGTAGCTTTTGGCCAGCAGTTCGCCGAGAAAACGGGCGGTCAGCCGCTCGCGGCGGGAGAGACCGGAGCCGTTTTCCAGAATCAGGGCTTCGTCGTCGAGGCCGGCTTTAACCAGCTCGCGCCGCACGGCGGCTTGGGCGTTTTGCCCGGTTTGGTTGTCGGCGGCGCGCTCGCCCATGGTGAGGAATACGGTGCGGGCAATCACGTTGTTGGAAAGCTTGTTCATGCTGGTTAAGGCTTCGCGCAAAGGCGGGGAGCGGTGCACGGCCAGGGTGGCTGCATCGGCCGGCGCGGTGCCGACGCGGTAGCCGGATGCCATCTGTCCGCCTGCGGCACGCCATTGGTTGACAAAGCTTTTGGCGGCAAAATCCTGCGTGTCGAGCATGTTGATAAAGGTTTCTTGGCCGATACAGGCTTCGGGCAGCGTGCCGCTCATGTGCAGCACGCCGTTTTCATATTTGGCGGAAAGGTAGCGTTTGAGCGAGCGGCAGGTGCCGAAGGGGGTGAAGCGCACTTGGTTGTTTTGCGCCACATCGGGCAGAGGCGGGTTGGTGGTTATCACGGGCAGGCCGGCTTCGTTGAATGCGGGTTTGAGCCACACCACTTTGTAAGCCAGCATTTGCGGGTCGGGATCGGTGGTAAAGGCTTCGCCGGCATCGTCGTCAAAACCGTGTGCGGTACCTGCGTTGCCCCAGATGTTGCGGTCGAACACCAGCGAGCCGGTAATCCGGTTGATGCCTTTGTCGCGCAATTGCTGCTGCGCGGCGATGAGGTCATCTTGATCCATAACCGGATCGCCGCTGCCCACCCAATAGATGTCGCCGTTCAGGCTGCCGCCGCTTACGGGGGCGGCGGATTTGAATTCGGTTTGCCAGCGGAAATCCGGCCCCAGTGCGTTGAACGCGGCAAACGCCGTAACCAGCTTCATGGTGGAAGCCGGGTTGAACGAGGCGTCGGCCTGATGCGCCACGCGTACGGTTTTGCTGTTGAGGTCTTGCACATACACCGCGATTTCCTGCGGCGGAATCGTGCCGGTGTCGAGCGCGGATGCGGCAGCGGGCAGCAGGAGCAGGGCGGAGAGCAGAAAGCGGCGCATCCGCTTTTCAGACAGGCATTGTGTGTTCATTTTTCCGTATCGTTATCGTGTGTTTTGTGAGATTGAAATACCATGCGGATTTTACTGAAAACGGCACGCGGCATCATTAAAAACCAACCGTGCGGCAGCGAATCGGCTTTTCAGACAGGCATCGGTTGCTACATCTCCATCGGGTCGATATCCACCGACCACCTTACCGCCGAACCGCGGTAGCTTTGCAATACTTGCAGCCACATCGCGGCGGCGCGGTGCAGGTTTTTGCGGGAGGCCGATTCGATAAACACTTGCGCGCGTTCGCGCTCCGCCAGCCGCACCATCATCATCGGCACGGGGCCGAGCAGGGCGGTGTCTTCCGGCAACAGCGGCTCGACCACGGCTTTGATTTCGTTGAGAAAGCGCACAGCGTCATCTACTTTGGGCGCATCGGCGCGGACGGCTGCCTGAAAACCGAAAGGCGGCATGCCGAACATTTTCCGCTCTGCCGACTCGGCGTCGGCAAACGCGCGGTAATTTTGCGCTTTCACGGCGGCGAACACGGCATGCTCGGGCAATTGGGTTTGTATTAACACGCGCCCCGCCGTATCGGCGCGCCCGGCACGGCCGGAAACCTGCATCAGCTCGGCAAACAAGCGCTCCGGTGCGCGGAAATCCGCGCTGTAAAGCGAGCCGTCGGCGTTGAGCACCACCACCAGATTCAGCCGCGCAAAGTCGTGCCCCTTGGCCAGCATTTGCGTGCCGACCAGAATATCGATGCTGTCGGCAGCAATATGTTCATACAAAGCCGCCCAATCGTTTTTGTTGGACGTGCTGTCGCGGTCGACGCGGGCGATGCGTGCCTGCGGCAGGAATGTGCGCAGCGTTTCTTCCACGCGTTGCGTGCCCTGGCCGACCGCGGTCAAATCCTGATTGCCGCAATCCGGGCATTTATAAGGAATGGCCTGTCTGAAATCGCAATGATGGCAACGCAGCTGGCGCGCGCGCTGGTGCAGCACCATCTTGGCCGAGCAGCGCGGGCAGCCGAAAATATGGCCGCAGTCGCCGCAAAACAGCGCCGGTGCAAAGCCGCGGCGGTTGAGATAAACCAGTGACATGCCGCCTTGCCGATGGTTTTCTTGCAGCAGCTTCAAGGCCTGCGGTGAAAAACCGTTATCCAGCTTCACGCGGCGCACATCCAAAATATCCACTTGCGGCAGGCGCGCGGCGGTGTGGGCGCGCTTGTTCAACTCAAGCAGCCGGTAAGCGCCCGTTTGCGCTTTGTGCCAGCTTTCCAAACTCGGCGTGGCGCTGCCCAAAATCACAGGACAGACGCTCTGCCTGCCGCGCCACACCGCCAAATCGCGGGCATGGTAGCGCAGCTCGTTATCCTGTTTGAACGAAGCATCGTGTTCTTCGTCCACCACAATCAAGCCCAAATCCGGCAGCGGCGTAAACACCGCCAGCCGTGTGCCGATAACCAGCTTGGCCTGCCCCGTGAGCGCGCGCAGATAATCCTGCGTGCGTTTGCCCGCGGCGGTTTGGCTGTGCAGCACGGCGGTGGGAACGTGCGCAAACCGCGTTTGCACGCGTTTGAGCAATTGCGGCGTCAGATTAATCTCGGGCAGCAAAAACAAAACCTGCCTGCCCGAAGCCAACACCTCGGCCATCACATCAAAATACACTTCCGTCTTGCCGCTGCCCGTGACGCCGTAGAGCAGAAACGTTTGAAAGCCGCCGATGCCTGTCTGAACCGCATCCGAAGCCGCCTGCTGCGCTTCGTTTAACGCATATTCCGCCGGCGGAATTACCGGGTCTGCGGCGCGGCTCCGCTCAATCCAACCCGCCCCGCACCATTCGGCCACCAACTTCGCTGCCTGCGGATGAACCGTTTTCAGACAGGCCATATCCTTTGCACCTTCACGCAAAGCCAGCCACAGCGCACGTTTCTTATGAAAGCGCTCCGGCGGCGGCTCATCCGCACGGCCCTGCTCATTGAGCGTATAAAAAACAGGCAGTTGCGGCGGCTCCACCGCTTTCGTTTCCCGCAAACCCTGAGGCAGCGCCGCAAACACCGCCTGCCCGAGCGGGTAGAGATAATAACGCGCCACAAAATCCAGCAGCGCGCGCCAGTTTTCCGGCAAAAGCAGTTCCGCGTCAAAAACTTCCTGCACCGGCAGAATTTTCGACACCTCGATATCCGGCGCCACCGAATGCGCCCAAACCACCCCCACCGCAGGCTTGCCGCGAAAAGGCACCGCCACCCGCGTGCCGGGCGGGATGGGGGCGGGGTGGGCATAAGTGAGCAGGCCGAGGGGAACGTTGAGGGCGATATGGTGGTAAATCATGGCGGGTATTATAAAACGGATTGGAACGGGAAAATGCCTGTCTGAAACTTTTGGCTCCGCAGAAACGCGCGTAGCTTGTTTTCAGACAGGCATTGTAGAGATGAATTGGTTTTGAATTGGGAAAACTTTAAAATGCTTGAATGGGTTTATGGCTTTGAAACTGTCAATTTATTTGTAATCTCATCATGAATAGAATATGTGTACGCTTATGTAACAGACTTCAATTTGATAATCCGGGAAAATTAGCTTTATGTTGGCTATTTTGTGCGGTGTTTTTCGATATTTTCTGTATGGGTTTGTTGGAGGTAAAACCCATTTTCGGTATTTATGACCGTCAAGAAATCTTAATGGAAAATGTTTCGGTTGAAGTTGTCGGCAGGCCTTATGAAAAACTGCTCTTAATCAGTGATGCCATTAATGAGTATCAAGGAAGTTGTGTCGGTTTGAATTATTCGGTATGTGAACCTTATTTCAATGCCGCACTTTCGGCACGAGAGCTAAAATATATCAAAATGAGCGACCGTTCCGGTTTTGTGCTGTATATGAGATTTGCCAACCCGCTAAATGATGCAGATGTAATCATTGATAATGTAAAACACAAAGAAGAAATTGAGATGCGATACAAAAGAACCAACAGATATATTCTGTACCTTTTATTGATTTCGAACCTGCTGCCGGCTTTTTTTGCTGCATTATGGGTTTTCAAGAAATACTGTTGTGATGGAAAACCCAATACCGCTTGATTAGAAGCTGGTTTGGTTTTCAAATGCCTGTCTGAAACTTTTGGCTCCGCAGAAGCGTGTGTAGCTTGTTTTCAGACAGGCATTTTCTGTCGGCTATGCTTTTAAAACGCACCGAACCGGCGTAAAATGCTCGGTTTAATTTGATTAACAGGCGGTATGTAACTGCCTGAATTTTCGGAAAAGCAGAATGAGTCAACCACACAATCCCCAAACCGAAGAACCCCAATTAGACGAAAACCAAATCATCGCCCTGCGCCGCGAAAAATTAAACGAACTGCGCAAACACGGCATCGCCTTCCCCAACCAATACAAGCGTGATGCCTTTGCCGGCGATTTGCAGGCGCAATACGGTTCGCTGGAAAAAGCCGAGCTCGACCCGCAGGAAATCCCCGTTAAAGTGGCCGGCCGCATGATGCTGCAACGCGCCATGGGTAAAGCCAGCTTCGCCACCATCCAAGACGTGAGCGGCCAGATTCAAGTGTATGTGAACAATCAAGGCGTGGGCGAAGACGTGCACAACGCCTTCAAACATTGGGATTTGGGCGACATCATCGGCGTGGAAGGCACGCTGTTCAAAACCAACCACGGCGAATTGACCGTGCGTGCATCCAAGCTGCATCTGCTCACCAAATCGCTGCGGCCGCTGCCCGACAAACACAAAGGCCTGACCGACCAAGAGCAGAAATACCGCCAGCGTTACGCCGATCTGATTACCAACCAAGATTCGCGCAACACTTTCATCAAACGCAGCAAAATCATCCAAGCCGTGCGCAACTACATGGTTAACGAGCGTTATCTCGAAGTGGAAACCCCGATGATGCACCCGATTCCCGGCGGTGCCACGGCCAAGCCCTTCGTTACCCACCACAACGCGCTCGACATGCCGCTTTATTTGCGCATCGCCCCCGAGTTGTATCTGAAACGCTTGGTTGTGGGCGGTTTGGAGCGCGTGTTTGAAATCAACCGCAGCTTCCGCAACGAAGGCATGAGCACCCGCCACAACCCAGAATTCACCATGATGGAATTCTACGAAGCGTTCTGCACTTACGAGCGCATGATGGAAATGACCGAAGGCGTGATCCGCCATGCCGCCAAAGAAGTGTGCGGCACCGCCAAAGTGAGCTACAACGGCAAAGAAGTCGATTTGGAAAGCCCGTTCGAGCGTTTGACCATTCTCGAAGCCATCAAAAAATACAACCCGCACTACACCGACGAGCAGTTGAACGATGCCGAATGGCTGAAAAAAGAGATCGTGAAACACGGCGAAAAAATCCCGCCGTCGCCCGGTATCGGCAGCCTGCAATTGGCCTTGTTTGAAGGCTGTGCGGAAAGCAAACTGTGGAACCCGACGTTTATCATCGACTATCCGGTGGAAGTGTCGCCGCTGGCGCGCGCATCCGACACCAAACCCGGCTTAACCGACCGCTTCGAGCTGTTTATCGTCGGCCGCGAGTTGGCCAACGGCTATTCGGAGCTGAACGACCCCGAAGACCAAGCCGCCCGCTTTAAAGCGCAAGTGGCGCAGAAAGATGCCGGCGACGACGAAGCCATGCACTACGATGCCGACTACATCCGCGCCATGGAATACGGCCTGCCCCCCACCGGCGGCAGCGGCATCGGCTTGGACCGCTTGGTGATGCTGCTCACCGATGCGCCGTCTATCCGCGATGTGATTCTATTCCCGCAAATGCGCCCCGAATAAAGCAAGATAGCCAAATGCCTGTCTGAAAAGCTTTTCAGACAGGCATTTTTTTATCCCATCACATACCCCAAAATGCCTGTGGAAAACACGGCAATCAATACGGTCGGCAGCATGGAAAGCCTGCTTGCGGCAAGCAGCGTGATTGTCAGTGCAATCAGTTCATGCGGTTTGCCGGACACAAAATGCGGTGCAATCACGGCAATCAGCACGCAGCCGGGCGCCGCTTCCATCACTCTTGCGGCGCGTTTGCCGAGCGTGCGGTTGCGCAGGACGAAAAAGCCGATTAAGCGGGTGGAATAAGTGGCGGCCAGCATACCCAAAATCGTTAGAAAAGAAGACCAGCTGATCATGCGCTTTCCTCCGCCAGATAAGCTGCGGCCAATCCTGCGAGCGCACCGGCGGGCACATACCATGCGCCGTCAACAGTGAGATAAACCGCAGCCGCCGCAATCAGGCTCACGAGCCAAGGCAGGGCGGCTTTGAAACCTTTCCACATGCCGCGCAGCAACACCAGAAACACGGCCGGAAAGGCCATGCCGAAGCCCCAAGCTTCCACATTGCCCAATTGCGGGCCGACAGCTGTGCCCAATGCGGTGAGCAATACCCACATCACATACAAAGTCAGTGCCGTGCCCATGTAATAAGGCAGGCTGAACGCAGGCAGCCCTTGCGCCTTGCGTTTCAAAGCATCGGCCATGCCCAGCGCCCAGCTTTCATCGGTCATAAAAAACAGAGCGGGTAAGGCCCTTTTCATCGGCAGATGGCGTAGATAAGGCGCCAGAGCCGCCCCCATCAAAATATGGCGCGTGTTGATCATAAAGGTAACGCCGATAATCAGCAGCACCGGCAGCGGGTCTCCCCACAACCCGACAGCGGCAAATTCCGAGCCGCCGGCAAAGTTCAGTCCGGTCATCAAAGGCATTTCCAAAACGCTCATCCCTTTTTCTGCACCCTGCACACCCAATATCAGTGCAAACGGCAACATGCCGAACAATACCGGCACCACTTCTTTCATGCCGCGTATAAATTCGGATTTTGGGGAAGGTTGGGGCGGAACCATAGGAAGCTTTCGTGGACTCAATTTGAAGAAAATGCGCCATTATAACGGAATATAACTGATAAAACTTCGGGCAAATGCCGCTGTTGTAATGCGCGGCGGCGGATTGAATCTGTTAAAATCCCGATTTCGCTGTTTTGCATTTCAGACAGGCAATGCCTGTCTGAAAACTTGTTTTGATTATGCTGAGGATAAACCTATGAACCGCAACGAAGAGCTTTTCAACCGAGCCAAAGCCATTATTCCCGGCGGCGTGAACTCGCCTGTGCGCGCATTCGGCAGCGTCGGCGGCGTGCCGCGTTTTATTAAAAAAGCGCAGGGCGCGTTTGTGTGGGACGCGGCCGACAAGCAATATATCGATTATGTCGGCTCATGGGGGCCGGCGATTGTGGGGCATGCGCATCCCGAAGTGCTCGAAGCCGTGCGCGAAGCGGCTGTAGACGGTTTATCGTTTGGCGCGCCGACCGAAGTGGAAATCGTGATTGCAGAAGAAATCGCCAAAATCCTGCCGAGCGTGGAGCAGCTGCGCTTGGTAAGCTCGGGCACGGAAGCCACCATGAGCGCCATCCGCCTGGCGCGCGGCTATACCGGCCGAGACAAAATCGTGAAATTCGAAGGCTGCTACCACGGCCATTCAGACAGCCTTTTGGTCAAAGCCGGCTCCGGTCTGCTCACATTCGGCAACCCCAGTTCCGCGGGCGTGCCTGCCGACTTCACCAAACATACCGTGGTATTGCCTTATAACGATACCGAAGCGTTGAAAGAAGCATTTGCCGGGTTCGGCCACGAAATCGCCTGCGTGATTATCGAGCCGATTGCGGGCAATATGAATTTGGTAAAACCGAGCAGTGAATTCGTACAAACCCTGCGCCGGATTACCGAAGAAAACGGCAGCGTGCTGATTTACGATGAAGTGATGACCGGTTTCCGCGTGGCTTTGGGCGGCGCGCAATCGCTGCACGGCATCACGCCCGATTTAACCACCATGGGCAAGGTAATCGGCGGCGGTATGCCGCTGGCGGCGTTTGGCGGTAAAAAAGAAATCATGGCCTGCATTTCGCCTTTGGGCGGCGTGTATCAGGCGGGCACTTTGTCGGGGAACCCCGTTGCCGTGGCTGCCGGCTTGAAAACGCTGGAAATTATTCAGCGCCCCGGTTTCTACGAAAACCTTACCGCGCGCACCGAACAGCTGGTGAACGGTCTCGCCGAAGCGGCGCGGGCGGCAGGCACGGTGTTTACCGCCGATTCGGTGGGCGGCATGTTCGGCCTGTATTTCGCCGGCAAAAAGCCTGAAACCTACGCCGATATGACGGCTTCGAATATCGAGAATTTCAAACGTTTTTTCCACGGTATGCTGGAGGAAGGCGTGGCATTCGGCCCGTCGGCTTACGAAGCCAGCTTTATGTCTGCCGCGCACACGCCGGAGTTGATTGAAGACACCGTGAAAGCAGCGCGCAAAGTGTTTGCCGCCATGTCGGTTTAAGCGGCCGGTGCCTGTCTGAAAGCGGGTAACGCGGCTTTCAGACAGGCATTCAAGTTTTTTCCGATACCGTCCAGCCGGGCTGCCTTTACCCGGCCGGGCCCAATCAAGCATAATCACATCACACATTAATAAATCCAATCCGACTACTGAGGAATCAAAACATGGCATTTCTAAAACTCACCGAACAAAACGTACAAGGCAAAACCGTATTGATCCGCGCCGATATGAACGTGCCGTTTAAAGACGGCAAAATCAGCGACGACACCCGCATCCGCGCATCGCTGGCTTCCATCAAATACGCGTTGGACAACGGCGCCGCCGTGATTGTGATGTCGCATCTCGGCCGCCCGACCGAGGGCGAATTCCACCCCGAAGACGACGTTGCGCCCGTTGCCGCGCATCTGGGCGGCCTGTTGGGTAAAGAAGTGAAAGTGTTGAACGACTGGCAGGAAAACAAACCCAATTTGGCTGCCGGAGAAGTGGCCATGCTGCAAAACGTGCGCATCAACAAAGGCGAGAAGAAAAATGCCTCCGAGCTGGGCAAAGCCTATGCTTCGTTGTGCGACGTGTTTGTGAACGACGCATTCGGCACTGCGCACCGTGCGCAAGCCTCAACCGAAGCCGTTGCCACCGCCGCGCCGCTTTCCTGCGCCGGTATTTTGATGGCCGAAGAATTGGACGCTTTGGGCAAAGCCCTCAAAGAACCCGCACGCCCGATGGTGGCCATTGTGGCAGGCAGCAAAGTGTCCACCAAGCTGACCATTTTGGAAAGCTTGGCCGACAAAGTGGATCAATTGATTGTGGGCGGCGGCATTGCCAACACTTTCTTGCTGGCACAAGGCAAACCCATCGGCAAGTCGCTGGCGGAAGCCGACTTGGTGGACGAAGCGAAAAAAATCATGGAAAAAATGTCGGCCAAAGGCGGCGCCGTGCCGCAGCCGGTTGATGTGGTGGTGGCCAAAGAATTTGCCGAAAATGCCGAAGCGACCGTGAAATCAATCGACGACGTAGCAGCCGACGAGATGATTCTCGACATCGGCCCGAAATCAGCAGAGCAATTGGCCGATTTGCTGAAGAAAGCCGGCACCGTGGTGTGGAACGGCCCGGTCGGCGTGTTTGAGTTCGACCAGTTTGCTGGCGGTACCGAAGTGTTGGCCAAAGCCATCGCCGAAAGCCCGGCTTTCTCGATTGCCGGCGGCGGCGACACCTTGGCAGCCATTGCCAAATTCGGCATCACCGACCAAATCAGCTACATTTCCACCGGCGGCGGCGCGTTCCTCGAGTTTTTGGAAGGCAAAGAATTGCCCGCCGTAGCCGCGTTGGAAAAATTCGCAGGTTAACCCCACCGTTTTCCGCTTAGCGGGAACAACGTACAATGCCTGTCTGAAAGTTTTTTCAGACAGGCATTGTTTATGTAAGTATATAGTTAATCAACACATTTTTAATACAAGGCAGCAACGCCGTAGTAAAATTTAAGTTGATCAACTATAGTGGGTCACTTAAGGTTTGTTATCGCAATGCGCGTCTTTAATTTCATATTTCTGTTACTTTCTAAGATTGCGCTTCATGGCCGCGCGGCCACTTACTTTCTTTGCTTCGCCAAAGAAAGTAAGCAAAGAAAGGCGACCGAGGTTGCCGGTTTGCTGCGCAAACTGCCCTCACTGCGCATGATTTTCGGGGCGGCCGCTAGTCGCTTCACTCCGGGAGCGGCCTTGTTTCCCTGAAAACCCCGCTCCGTTCGGCGGCGCCGGCGGGCAGGCAGAAATAGCCAAGATTTACTCATGATTTAAACATACGATTTTTTAGATGACTTACTGTAAATAAACAAATGCCTGTCTGAACTGTTTTTCAGACAGGCATAAACACCAACCCGGTAATATCAGGAAACCATCATGCCGCACAGCAAACACGAAATCCGCAGCCGGCTGCGTCGGGCACGCAAAAGCCTTTCCGGCCGGGAACGCCGTCGCGCCACGCTTGCCGCCAACCGGAATCTGAAAAAGTTGCTCAAGCGCGGAAAAAAATTGGCGGTATATTGGCCGGTTGGCAGCGAATTGGTGTTGGACGATCTGGTTCGCAGCGCGTTCAAGCGCGGCGTGCAAGTTTATCTGCCCTATATCGAAAAACGCAGCCTGCGGCTTTGGTTTACCCCTTACCATGCGGGTTTAAGCCCTGAGCGCAACCGCAAAGGCCGCCTGAATATTCCACAATTCCAGGGCAAAAAAATACGTGCCGAACATATGGATGCTATGTTGCTGCCATTGGTGGGCGTGGATGCGCAAGGCTGCCGGTTGGGGCAGGGCGGCGGTTATTATGATGCTTCGCTGTTGTATGCACGGTTTGGCAGACCTCTGAAAATCGGAGTGGGATTTGCTTGCCAAATGGTGCCGGCATTGCCGCGCGAAGCGCATGATATGCGCTTGGATGCTTTTGTGAGCGAGCGGGGAGCAGTATGGTTTTGAGGCTGTAACCGATAAGTCTGCTGCTAACCATGCCTGTCTGAAAAAGTTTCAGACAGGTATTTGCGTTTCTTTACAGAAAAATCTATTTAAATCTGAGAGATAGATGGAATATTGGGGTGCGAACAGGCAAACAGGCTTTTGATGAATCTATCGGAAAGGAAATCAAAATATGCAAACGGTTTCTTATGCGGCAATCTACCCCCACACCTGCAACAAAGCTTTGTATGTGGCAATGGCGCTTTTATTCGGCACGTTCGGCGTACACAAATTCTGTGCCGGCCGGATATGGATGGGGGTGCTCTATGTTGCGCTGAGTTTCACGTCTATCCCAACGGTGATCGGTGTGATCGAAGGCGTACTGGCCGCGTTTAAGCCTACGGATTCTTTCGGTGCAATTGTGGTTTAAATTTAACGGGCCGATACCTGCGGATTATTCAGGTATCGGCCTGTTTTAAGCCATTATTTTAGTGACAAAAGCAAGTCTCTAAACGTGTTCGGATCTTTGATAAAAGTCATCTCCCCTTCTTGGGGGAAGTAAAAATCCAATAACCTCGACACCCAAAAACGGATACATCCCGCCCGCTGGGCTATCGGAAAATATTCTTTTTCTTCCCGGCTGATTGGCCGCGCGCTTTCGTAACCCTCAAGAAATGCCGATTTTAATTGCGGATCAATAATATTTTGCGAAGTGCGGGCCCAGTCATTAACCGCAATGGCCAAGTCATACATGAAATTACCATTGCAAGCATAATAAAAGTCGATAAAGCCGGTTATCTGATTGCCATTTAACAATACATTGTCTTTGAATAAGTCTGCATGAATAATGCCGCTAGGTAAATCAAGGGCTTGGGCAGAATGCTTATCAATATCGGCAATTTCAGATTTTAAAAGTAAAACGTCATTGGGGTCTAAAACAGGTAACAGCTTTTGGGCAGATGCTTTCCACCATTCGGTATAGCGGGGGTTTTTCATGCTCATAGGAAATGATTGGCCGGAAATATGCATTTTTGCCAACATCGCTCCGGTGCTGAAGCATTGTAAATCCGTAGGCCAGCTGATATTGCAACCATCCAAACAACTGACAATGCAAGCCGGTTTTCCGGCTAATGTTGAGTCGAATTTTCCGTCTTTTCTTTGTATCGGCAAGGGGCAAGCCACTCCGGATTCGTTCAAATGTTTCTTCAATAGCAGGAAAAACGGAAGCTCATGTTGCTCTAATACTTCAAATACCGTTAATACATAGCGCCCCGAAGAAGTGGTTAAAAAATAATTGCTATTGGTAACACCTTGCGCAATCCCTTGCAAAGAAACAAACTGACCCAATTCATAAAAGGCCAAAAGGTCATTTATTTCATCATTAGAAACATGGGTATAAACTGACATTATTTATAATAAAATATTGATCGATAAATTAAAATCTTGATGCTATAGAGGGAAAGATTCAATTTGGTAAATTGTAAAGCCTGTGAATGATTGAACCAAATTCGAACCAAAGTTTTGTGTAGATAATATACACACTTGTTTATTGTTTCAATAGAATGAAACAGCAGGGCTTTCTGAAAGCACCTTGTTAGAGAATTTAAGCCTGTTTGCAGTTTGGAGGTGAATGAAAATGCATTTCCGTAGAGCAAAGTTTAAAACTAAATATTGAGTTAAAACAGCGTATTGTTGTATTTGTCCGTATTTTGTTGTTTTGGGGTATTGACGTTGTGATTGTGTGGGCGTATAGTTCGGTTTCTTCGCTGCTTCGGCAGTGACTGACAGGCCGGTTATTATAGCATAGTGCTGTTTTGATTGGTTTAGCTCTTTAACAATACAGATTACCGATAAGTGTGGGTGCGGCGAGCCCCACACTGTTTGAAAGACAGACAAGAAATCTTGTCGGTTTCTTTGAAGCAGACCAGAAGTTAAAAAGTTAGAGATTGAACATAAGAGTTTGATCCTGGCTCAGATTGAACGCTGGCGGCATGCTTTACACATGCAAGTCGAACGGCAGCACGGAAGAGCTTGCTCTTTTGGTGGCGAGTGGCGAACGGGTGAGTAATGCATCGGAACGTACCGAGTAGTGGGGGATAACTGTCCGAAAGGATGGCTAATACCGCATACGCTTTGAGAAGGAAAGCAGGGGATCTTCGGACCTTGCGCTATTCGAGCGGCCGATGTCTGATTAGCTGGTTGGTGGGGTAAAGGCCTACCAAGGCGACGATCAGTAGCGGGTCTGAGAGGATGATCCGCCACACTGGGACTGAGACACGGCCCAGACTCCTACGGGAGGCAGCAGTGGGGAATTTTGGACAATGGGCGCAAGCCTGATCCAGCCATGCCGCGTGTCTGAAGAAGGCCTTCGGGTTGTAAAGGACTTTTGTCAGGGAAGAAAAGCTTTGGGTTAATACCCTGGAGTGATGACGGTACCTGAAGAATAAGCACCGGCTAACTACGTGCCAGCAGCCGCGGTAATACGTAGGGTGCGAGCGTTAATCGGAATTACTGGGCGTAAAGCGAGCGCAGACGGTTACTTAAGCAGGATGTGAAATCCCCGGGCTCAACCTGGGAACTGCGTTCTGAACTGGGTGGCTAGAGTATGTCAGAGGGGGGTAGAATTCCACGTGTAGCAGTGAAATGCGTAGAGATGTGGAGGAATACCGATGGCGAAGGCAGCCCCCTGGGATAATACTGACGTTCATGCTCGAAAGCGTGGGTAGCAAACAGGATTAGATACCCTGGTAGTCCACGCCCTAAACGATGTCAATTAGCTGTTGGGGCACTTGATGCCTTAGTAGCGTAGCTAACGCGTGAAATTGACCGCCTGGGGAGTACGGTCGCAAGATTAAAACTCAAAGGAATTGACGGGGACCCGCACAAGCGGTGGATGATGTGGATTAATTCGATGCAACGCGAAGAACCTTACCTGGTCTTGACATGTACGGAATCCTCCAGAGACGGAGGAGTGCCTTCGGGAGCCGTAACACAGGTGCTGCATGGCTGTCGTCAGCTCGTGTCGTGAGATGTTGGGTTAAGTCCCGCAACGAGCGCAACCCTTGTCATTAGTTGCCATCATTTGGTTGGGCACTCTAATGAGACTGCCGGTGACAAACCGGAGGAAGGTGGGGATGACGTCAAGTCCTCATGGCCCTTATGACCAGGGCTTCACACGTCATACAATGGTCGGTACAGAGGGTAGCCAAGCCGCGAGGTGGAGCCAATCCCACAAAACCGATCGTAGTCCGGATTGCACTCTGCAACTCGAGTGCATGAAGTCGGAATCGCTAGTAATCGCAGGTCAGCATACTGCGGTGAATACGTTCCCGGGTCTTGTACACACCGCCCGTCACACCATGGGAGTGGGGGATACCAGAAGTAGGTAGGGTAACCGCAAGGAGCCCGCTTACCACGGTATGCTTCATGACTGGGGTGAAGTCGTAACAAGGTAGCCGTAGGGGAACCTGCGGCTGGATCACCTCCTTTCTAGAGAAGAGCAGGTTTGTCGCATTCACACTTATCGGTAAACTGTATATTGAAGAAGCGGTATTATTGAAGAAGCGATTGTAAAGATTGCTTGATGAGACCTGGGTTTGTAGCTCAGCTGGTTAGAGCACACGCTTGATAAGCGTGGGGTCGGAGGTTCAAGTCCTCCCAGACCCACCAGACATTCTCAAAGCAAGAGTAAGCAGTATCGATACTTGAGTAAGAGTATGGGGGCATAGCTCAGTTGGTAGAGCACCTGCTTTGCAAGCAGGGGGTCATCGGTTCGATCCCGTTTGCCTCCACCAAAAACTTCAATAAAAGGACTTTACAAATTAAAGTTAGCTGCTACAATGCGCAGCTCATTTTAATTTGCGAAGTTTGAGACAAAAGTTTGTTTCATATAAACGCATTGATCTTTAACAAATTGGAAAGCCGAAATCAACAAACAAAGACAATGTCGGCTTACTGTAACAGGTAAGCCGCAGTATTTGGGTGATGATTGTATCGACTGAGCTGTGAAACACAAAAGGCACAGTTCAGTACACAACAAGCAGTAAGCTTTGTCAAAGTAAAGTCTTCAAGTTACGTAGGTAGTCAACGCCGAAACAACGAAGTCAGAGAGGTTCTTGAAATGATAGAGTCAAGTGAATAAGTGCATCAGGTGGATGCCTTGGCGATGATAGGCGACGAAGGACGTGTAAGCCTGCGAAAAGCATCGGGGAGCTGGCAATAAAGCTATGATCCGGTGATGTCCGAATGGGGAAACCCACCGTATTTTGTACGGTATCCTTATCTGAATACATAGGATAAGCGAAGCGAACCCGGAGAACTGAACCATCTAAGTACCCGGAGGAAAAGAAATCAACCGAGATTCCGTAAGTAGCGGCGAGCGAACGCGGAGGAGCCTGTATATGATAGCTGTTGAGATAGAAGAACAAGCTGGGAAGCTTGGCCATAGTGGGTGACAGCCCCGTATTCGAAATTTCATCAGTGGTACTAGGTATACGACAAGTAGGGCGGGACACGTGGAATCCTGTCTGAATATGGGGGGACCATCCTCCAAGGCTAAATACTCATCATCGACCGATAGTGAACCAGTACCGTGAGGGAAAGGCGAAAAGAACCCCGGGAGGGGAGTGAAATAGAACCTGAAACCTGATGCATACAAACAGTGGGAGCCTATTTATTGGGTGACTGCGTACCTTTTGTATAATGGGTCAACGACTTACATTCAGTAGCGAGCTTAACCGGATAGGGGAGGCGTAGGGAAACCGAGTCTTAATAGGGCGATGAGTTGCTGGGTGTAGACCCGAAACCGAGTGATCTATCCATGGCCAGGATGAAGGTGCCGTAACAGGTACTGGAGGTCCGAACCCACGCATGTTGCAAAATGCGGGGATGAGCTGTGGATAGGGGTGAAAGGCTAAACAAACTCGGAGATAGCTGGTTCTCCCCGAAAACTATTTAGGTAGTGCCTCATGTATCACTTCCGGGGGTAAAGCACTGTTATGGCTAGGGGGTCATTGCGACTTACCAACCCATGGCAAACTAAGAATACCGGAAAGTGCAATCATGGGAGACAGACAGCGGGTGCTAACGTCCGTTGTCGAGAGGGAAACAACCCAGACCGCCAGCTAAGGTCCCAAATGATAGATTAAGTGGTAAACGAAGTGGGAAGGCCCAGACAGCCAGGATGTTGGCTTAGAAGCAGCCATCATTTAAAGAAAGCGTAATAGCTCACTGGTCGAGTCGTCCTGCGCGGAAGATGTAACGGGGCTCAAATCTGTAACCGAAGCTGCGGATGCACTAAGTGCATGGTAGGGGAGCGTTCTGTAGGCCGAAGAAGGTGACTTGAGAAGGTTGCTGGAGGTATCAGAAGTGCGAATGTTGACATGAGTAGCGATAAAGCGGGTGAAAAGCCCGCTCGCCGAAAGCCCAAGGTTTCCTACGCAACGTTCATCGGCGTAGGGTGAGTCGGCCCCTAAGGCGAGGCAGAAATGCGTAGTCGATGGGAAACGGGTTAATATTCCCGTACTTGATTCAAATGCGATGTGGGGACGGAGAAGGTTAGGTTAGCAAGCTGTTGGAATAGCTTGTTTAAGCCGGTAGGTGGAAGACTTAGGCAAATCCGGGTCTTCTTAACACCGAGAAGTGAAGACGATTGTCTACGGACAAGAAGTAACCGATACCACGCTTCCAGGAAAAGCCACTAAGCTTCAGTTTGAATCGAACCGTACCGCAAACCGACACAGGTGGGCAGGATGAGAATTCTAAGGCGCTTGAGAGAACTCGGGAGAAGGAACTCGGCAAATTGATACCGTAACTTCGGGAGAAGGTATGCCCTTCGATGTGAAAGACTTGCTCTGTAAGCATTGGAGGGTCGCAGAGAATCGGTGGCTGCGACTGTTTATTAAAAACACAGCACTCTGCTAACACGAAAGTGGACGTATAGGGTGTGACGCCTGCCCGGTGCTGGAAGGTTAATTGAAGATGTGCAAGCATCGGATCGAAGCCCCAGTAAACGGCGGCCGTAACTATAACGGTCCTAAGGTAGCGAAATTCCTTGTCGGGTAAGTTCCGACCCGCACGAATGGCGTAACGATGGCCACACTGTCTCCTCCCGAGACTCAGCGAAGTTGAAATGGTTGTGAAGATGCAATCTCCCCGCTGCTAGACGGAAAGACCCCGTGAACCTTTACTGTAGCTTTGCATTGGACTTTGAAGTCACTTGTGTAGGATAGGTGGGAGGCTTAGAAGCAGAGACGCCAGTTTCTGTGGAGCCGTCCTTGAAATACCACCCTGGTGTCTTTGAGGTTCTAACCCAGGTCCGTGATCCGGATCGGGGACCGTGCATGGTAGGCAGTTTGACTGGGGCGGTCTCCTCCCAAAGAGTAACGGAGGAGTTCGAAGGTTACCTAGGTCCGGTCGGAAATCGGACTGATAGTGCAATGGCAAAAGGTAGCTTAACTGCGAGACCGACAAGTCGAGCAGGTGCGAAAGCAGGACATAGTGATCCGGTGGTTCTGAATGGAAGGGCCATCGCTCAACGGATAAAAGGTACTCCGGGGATAACAGGCTGATTCCGCCCAAGAGTTCATATCGACGGCGGAGTTTGGCACCTCGATGTCGGCTCATCACATCCTGGGGCTGTAGTCGGTCCCAAGGGTATGGCTGTTCGCCATTTAAAGTGGTACGTGAGCTGGGTTTAAAACGTCGTGAGACAGTTTGGTCCCTATCTGCAGTGGGCGTTGGAAGTTTGACGGGGGCTGCTCCTAGTACGAGAGGACCGGAGTGGACGAACCTCTGGTGTACCGGTTGTGACGCCAGTCGCATCGCCGGGTAGCTAAGTTCGGAAGAGATAAGCGCTGAAAGCATCTAAGCGCGAAACTCGCCTGAAGATGAGACTTCCCTGAGGGCTTGACCCTCCTAAAGAGTCGTTCGAGACCAGGACGTTGATAGGTCGGGTGTGGAAGCGCAGTAATGCGTGCAGCTAACCGATACTAATTGCTCGTGAGGCTTGACTCTATCATTTGAAGAACTTTGCATTCTGAAGGATGCGGTACTTTGAATATGAAAGCTTATATCAGTCTTGAAGACGATACACATCACAGTTGATTAAAGAATAAATAAGTGGAAGGACTCTTCCATAACGGCTTTCCCGATTTGTACAGTTTACGTCTGGCGGCCATAGCGAGTTGGTCCCACGCCTTCCCATCCCGAACAGGACCGTGAAACGACTCAGCGCCGATGATAGTGTGGATACCCATGTGAAAGTAGGTCACTGCCAGACACCCATTCAGAATCCCCGATATTGTATGATATCGGGGATTCGCTTTTGCTTTTGGCGGTATTGGGTGTATGGCGGTGCAGAGGGGTAAAAATTTAATAGTTGAACTGTTGTAAAACTGATAATAACGGGAAAAACGGCTTGTAAGGCCGGGAGGGTTTGGTTATGATGGCTGTTCATAAAGGGCGGAGGCTCGTTATGTACGGTATATTGACCAAACACATTCGGGAAACCGGCTGTATCATATTAAGGATGGAACATACATGAAAAAACTGATGTTGGGTGTGTTGGCGGCGTTGTCGTGTGCGTGGTCGCTGGCGGCGGTGAATATCAATACGGCGACGGCGGAGGAGTTGAAGGCGTTGCCGGGTATCGGCCCGGCGAAGGCGGCGGCGATAGTGGAATACCGTCAGGCCAACGGTGCCTTTAAAAGTGTGGAGGAGTTGAAGAAGGTGAAGGGTATCGGGGACGGTATCTTCAATAAGCTGAAGGAAGAGGCGACGGTGTCGGGTGCGGCGAAGGCCAAACCGGCCAAACCGGTGCAGCCCAAGGCCAAGTAGCCTTTAACTGGAAACGAAGCTGTTAACACCGATAGTGCAAAAGGCCCGTCAACGGGCCTTTGTTGCGGGCTGGCTGGAGGTGAACGCGTCAATAAGACGGAAGATGCAGACGCTGTTCGGACAGGCAGGGTTCGGGTTCATAAGTTGATAAGAAATTCGGCGTTGCCATTTCAATCATCCCGCTTTGAAAAGCCTCATACCCTAAAACCATCCCAAACAGTAAATAAACATATAAATCAGTGTATAAGTCTTACTTAAATATGCTCGTATAATATACCTATGTTTATTATTGGAGGCTGAAGTAGATTAGCCTTAAATACCACACCAAAGCTGCAGAGTTTTTTTAACTGCTGTTTTGGTGTACCGAAGTTAAAACGAAACTCACATTCTTTCAAGAATAAAGGAAAAGTCTTTCGGTAAACTCCGTTGTATTGCGTAAGACATGTTTCACCTGATTCCAAAAATTCTCAATGCTGTTGATGTGATTTTGTCGGTTGGCAATAACTGGCTGTGGTTAATCCAGTGGTAGTAAAACATTGGCATTCAAGATGTCTAACTGCTTAAACTATCCATATAAACTGCGCTGTCAGGCGTGATTTTCCTTGTAATAACAGGAAATAAGCTTTCCTTTTGAGTATTATTCACTACAACCGTATAAACCTTACCTCCGCGTTTAAGGATACCGAAAACTACCACTTTACCCACCACACTCCTACCATGATTTTTACTTTTTCAGAGGACCTTTGCCAAACCTCCCCAAAACCGCTATCCTTTTCCCTTTTTTTTCAGCTTCAAAACCTTCACCATGAACATCATTTCCACCATCGCATCAGAATTAAACGCCACCGCCGCCCAAATCCAAGCCGCCGTTACCTTGCTCGACGACGGCGCCACCGTGCCCTTTATCGCCCGCTACCGCAAAGAAGTTACCGGCGGGCTGGACGACACCCAACTGCGCCATCTCGCCGAGCGTCTGCAATACCTGCGCGAATTGGCAGAGCGCAAGCAAACCGTTTTAAAAAGCATTGAAGAACAAGGCAAACTCACGCCCGAGCTTCAGACGGCCATCGAAGCAGCCGACAACAAAACCGCACTCGAAGACCTCTACCTGCCCTACAAACCCAAACGCCGTACCAAAGCCCAAATCGCCCGCGAAAACGGTTTGCAGCCTTTGGCCGACAGCTTGTTGCAGAGGCCGTCTGAAAACCCTGAAACCGCCGCCGAAGCCTATCTGAACGAGCAAGTGCCCGACACCAAAGCCGCGCTCGACGGCGCGCGCGCCATTCTGATGGAACAGTTCGCCGAAGATGCCGAACTGCTCGGCAACTTGCGCGAAAAGCTGTGGAACGAAGCCGAAATCCATGCCCAAGTGGTTGCCGGACAAGAAGAAAGCGGCGAAAAATTCAAAGACTATTTCGACCACCGCGAACCCGTCCGCAGCATGCCCAGCCACCGCGCACTGGCCGTATTGCGCGGCCGCAACGAAGGCGTGCTGCAAGTCGCCCTCAAATATCAGCCCGACGAAACCCCGATCACCGAGCAGAGCGAATACGAAAAAATCATCGCCAAACATTTCGGCATCGCCGATCAAGGCCGCCCCGCCGACAAATGGCTGCGCGACACCGTGCGCCTCACATGGCGCGCCAAAATCTTCCTCTCGCTGGAGCTTGAAGCCTTAGGCCGTCTGAAAGAAGCCGCCGACACCGACGCGATTACCGTGTTCGCCCGCAACCTCAAAGACCTGCTGCTCGCCGCCCCCGCCGGCCGCCTCGCCACCATGGGCCTCGACCCCGGCTTCCGTACCGGCATCAAAACCGCCGTAGTGGACGACACCGGTAAACTGCTCGACACCGCCGTCGTCTATCTGCACCAAGAAAACAACGCCTTAGCTACCCTTGCCCGCCTCATCAAACAACACGGCGTGAAACTGATTGCCATCGGCAACGGCACCGCCAGCCGCGAAACCGACAAACTCGCCGGAGAATTGGTGAAAGGCCTGCCTGAAATGGGGCTGCATAAAATCGTCGTCTCCGAAGCCGGCGCATCCGTTTATTCCGCTTCGGAGCTGGCCGCCAAAGAATTCCCCGAGTTGGATGTTTCCCTGCGCGGAGCCGTCTCCATCGCCCGCCGTCTGCAAGACCCGCTGGCCGAATTGGTAAAAATCGACCCCAAATCCATCGGAGTCGGCCAATACCAGCACGATGTCAACCAAAGCCAACTCGCCAAATCGCTGGATGCCGTGGTGGAAGACTGCGTGAACGCCGTCGGCGTGGACGTGAACACCGCTTCCGCCCCCCTGCTCGCGCGCATTTCCGGCCTCAACAGCACGCTGGCGCAAAACATCGTTGCCTACCGCGACGAAAACGACGCATTCGACAGCCGCAAAAAACTCCTCAAAGTACCGCGTCTCGGCGAAAAAACCTACGAGCAGGCCGCCGGCTTCTTGCGCATCAACGGCGGCAAAGAACCGCTCGACGCATCCGCCGTCCACCCCGAAGCCTATCCCGTTGTCGCCAAAATGCTGGCCGACCTGCACATCAAAGCCGCCGACCTTATCGGCAACCGCGAAAAAATCAAACAAATCAAGCCCACCAGCTACACCACCGAGCAATTCGGCCTGCCCACCATCATGGACATCCTCGCCGAACTCGAAAAACCCGGCCGCGACCCGCGCGGCGAATTTCAGACGGCCACCTTTGCCGAAGGCATCAACGAAATCAGCGATTTACAAGTCGGTATGATTTTGGAAGGCGTAGTGAGCAACGTCGCCAACTTCGGCGCATTCGTCGACATCGGCGTACACCAAGACGGCCTCGTCCACATCTCCGCCTTGTCGAACCGGTTCGTTCAAGACCCGCGCGAAGTCGTCAAAGCCGGCGACGTAGTCAAAGTAAAAGTGCTGGAAGTCGATGCCGCCCGCAAACGCATCGCCCTAACCATGCGTTTGGATGACGAAGCAGGCAGCGGTTCGACAAGAAGCGGCAGGCCGTCTGAAAACCGACGCAATGATAGCAGTAGAAATCAACGCAACCCGCGCGAGCAGGCACCGACTAATTCGGCAATGGCGGATGCGTTTGCGAAGTTGAAAAGGTAAAATAACTCAATGCCAGAAAATTGATTCTATATTAAGTTATTTGAAAGTCTAATTCATGTCGAATAGTACCGTATTTGAAACTGCACACGCTTCTGTAATTGCTCTGATTGATGATTTTAAAGCTGGCGAGGCACATTATCTTTCACCCTCTTATACTGAAGCTGCTGTACGCCAAGACTTTATCGATAAGTTTTTTACCGCTCTTGGCTGGGACGTAGCCCATAATTATCAAAAAAATCCTTTTCAGCAAGAAGTTAAAGTAGAAAAAGCACAGCGGCAGGAAGGCTCGCAGGCGCAAAAGCGGGCGGATTATGCTTTTCATTTGGCACCTGATTACCGCACTGTACAATTTTTTGTAGAAGCTAAAAAACCCAGTCGCACTTTGCGCCAAAACAGCGAAGACTATTTCCAAACCGCCAAATACGGTTGGAACTCACAAACAGGCATTTCCGTGCTGACTGATTTTGAAGAATTTGTCATCATCGACTGCCGCACTAAACCCGATTTAGACACTGCCCTTACTAACGAAATCAAATATTTCAGATACACTGATTTTAGAGATGTAGACACCTTTGCCGAAGTCTACTGGCTATTTTCCCGTGAAGCAGTGTCGGCCGGCAATCTGCGCCTTTATGTGGAAGAATTGGAACACAGCCGCAGCAAAGGCAAAAGGGGGCGGCAAGGCAGTCTGTTTGGTGGTGGTTTATCCATTGACGACAGCTTTTTGGAATATATAGACAACATCCGCCTGCAAATGGCGCAAGCCTTTTATTGTGGCAATCCCAAACTTAACCCATATGAGCTGACCGAAGCCACACAGCGTACTATTGACCGCTTGGTCTTCATGCGTTTTTTGGAAGATAAGCAGATCGAGCCTGAAAACTTGCTGCACAACATCGCAAATCACAGTAAACCATGGCACAAATTCATCAGCGAGAGCAAACGCTTGGATGCCAAATATAACGGTATCGTTTTCAAACCTCATTTTATCGATCAAAATGCTTTTCTCGGTGCAGATCAAGACCTATTTCGCGATATTGCAGCCGATCTCGACCACACCAACACACCCTATGACTTTAACTACATTCCTATCCATATCTTAGGCAATATCTACGAGCGTTTTCTCGGTAAAGTAATCACCGTTTCAGACGGCAAAATAGCGATAGAACCCAAACCCGAAGTCCGCAAGGCAGGCGGTGTTTACTACACCCCAAAATACATTGTCGACTATATTGTCAAATACACCATAGGTGCACAAATAGCCGGGAAAAGCCCTACCAAAATTGCCGAAATGAAATTTGCCGATATTGCCTGCGGCAGTGGCAGCTTTCTCATTGGTGCATACGACTACTTGCTCGAATATCATAAAAACTACTACAACCAATACCCTACCGCCGCAGAAAAAGCAGGTTGCATCTGGAATGCCGAGCATGGTGTCTGGGTGCTTTCCATTAGACAGAAACAGCAAATCCTACTTAACAATATTTACGGTGTGGATATTGACTTACAAGCGGTAGAAGTCAGTCAGGTATCGCTGTTTTTAAAACTATTGGAAGACGAAACCATGACCACCGCCAACGAAATGCAGGTATTGTTTCACGAAAAAATCCTGCCTGATTTGAGTGGTAACATCAAATGCGGAAATTCTTTGATCAGCCATGAAATTTTAGACGGAGAACTGGCATTTTCAGCAGACGAAAGGCGCAAAATCAACCCGTTTGATTTTGCCATGGCATTTCCTCAAGTATTCAGACGGCCTGAAAGCGGATTTGATGCCCTGATTGGTAACCCGCCCTATGTGAAAGTAGATGACAAAACCCAACTCGCCTTTTTCAAACAGCATTTCCACTATCAAAACTACCAATACGATCTATACCTTCTTTTTCTCGAACGTTTCTACGGTTTACTGAAAACAGGCGGCAAACTCGGCGTGATTGTGCCGAATACATGGCTGCAATCCGTAACCTTCACTAATATCCGTAAGCACCTGTTGAACAGCTACCGCTGGCAAAAAATCCTGCACAGCCGCGAACATATTTTTAAAGATGCTGTGGTTGATACACATGTACTTATTTTCGACAAACAGCCGCTTCAGGCAAGCACCTGTTTGATGTCGAACTGGTTCAAAATGAAACGGCTACGGCCTATCAGCAGCTCAACCAAAAACGTTTCGACAAGGAAGGTGGCATCATCAACATACTTGCCTCCCCCGCTGAGACTGATTTGTTTGACAAAATTAAAGCACAATCACAAACCTTGGCAGATTGCACTATTTCCACTGTTGGAGTTAAACCATTTCAAACAGGTAAAGGTAAACCCAAGCAAACGAAAGACATTGTTAAAACAAAACCCTTTGTTAAAGAAAACCAGTCCAAGCCGGAAGGTGCTAATTGGAAACCGCTGTTGCGCGGCAGCTTAATGCACAAATACGAAAACTTTTGGAACGGGGATTCATGGATACAGTATGGAGAGTGGTTGGCAGAACCGAGGCAGCCGGAAATTTTTTCCGCACCTGAAAAAATTGTGATCCGTCAAACCGCCGACCGCATTATTGCCACCGTAATCGGGCCAAACATTATTTGTCGAAATAATCTGCATATTGTGCTTTCCGATACGGTAGACCATAAATTCATGCTGGCGATACTCAACTCTAAATTAGCTGACTTCTACTATTACCAACTCAATCCTGAGACAGGGGAAGCCTTGGCAGAAGTCAAGAAAACCCATGTCGAACAACTTCCATTGCCTTTGATCTCGGAGCAAAATCAAACCTTGCATGACGAACTGGCTAAGCTGGCCAGTAAAATGCTCACCGCCAAGGCAGAAGCACATACTGCCCTAAGCGACGCAGACCGCAATTTTTTTAGTAACAGAATTGAATTTCTCGAAAACAAAATCAATCAAGCTGTTTATAAAATATACCAATTAAATGAAGAAGAAATCAGTTTGATCGAACGTCGGGCTACCTGAAAGGATCTCGATTAGAACAGCTATCTTTTCTAAATGATGTAAAAAATATGATCGACAACACCCTTATCCTCTACATTACTTCAGACGGCCTCTCAATTTGTTTTACGTGAATTAGGTGGGCAGCTTTGGTTGACGCAAGCGGAAATGGCAGAGTTGTACCAAGTAACACCACAATCGATTACCCAACACATCAGAGCCATTTATCAAGAGTTTGAAATAGATGAAGCGGCAACTTGTAAGGAATACTTACAAGTTCAAATGGAAGGTGAGCGCGAGGTCAAACGGCAGTTAAAACACTATTCCCTGCCGATGATTATCGCCGTTGGCTACCGCGTGCGTTCTTCGCGCGGTACACAGTTCCGCCAATGGGCGACGCGTACTTTGGGCGAGTATCTGCAAAAAGGCTTTGTGCTGGATGACGAGCGCCTGAAAAATCCGCCGGTGGGTACCTTGCCTGCACCGGATCATTTTGATGAATTGCTGGAACGCATCCGTGATATCCGCGCTAGTGAAAAGCGGGTGTATTTACGTGTGCGTGAGATTTTTGCGCTGGCTGCGGATTATCAGCCCAGCTTTAAAGAAACCACGCAATTTTTTAAAACCATTCAAAACAAGCTGCATTTTGCCGCCACCGGGCATACTGCTGCGGAGCTGGTTTATCGGCGTGTCGATGCCTCCAAACCGTTAATGGGTTTAACGCATACAACCGATGGCGTAGTTCGTAAAACGGCCAAAAACTATTTAAACGAAAAAGAAATCAGCCAGTTAAACCGCATAGTCACTATGTGGCTGGATTTTGCCGAAGATCAGGCACAGAGAAAAAAGCAGGTGTTTTTAAAGGATTGGACGGAAAAGCTGGATCAATTTTTAGCGTTTAACGACCGTGAAGTGCTGCAAGGTGCAGGTGAAATCAGCAAAAAACAGGCCGATGCCAAAGCAGAAGCCGAATACGAACGCTATATGGCTGCGCAGCGTCAAATCAAGGAACAGCAGGGCGAAGACGATATTGCCGAATTATTGCGCCTGCAAGCTAAAAAGTCTGAAGGCCGCAAACAAACTTAAAGTTTGTCATGGCGTTGTTGCTTTGTATCGGGGATTAAGTAGTTTAACAAATGCCTGTCTGAAATCTTTTCAGACAGGCATTTATCGTTTTTAAACTAAGCGGATTTAGGGTCTTGAAACAAGAGTTTGCTGATTTCTTCCGAGGCTGCTTTCATATCGGGAACGAAAGAGAGTAGGTCATCAAGGCTTTTGCGGATGGTGGGGGCGTGGGTGTATAGGGCGGCGATAAATTGGCCGTCGGCATCAAGCACGGGTACGGAGCAGCCGACCATGCCGGAAATGAATTCTTCATCGTCAAAGCCGATGCCGGTTTTGCCGATTTTTTTTACGGCTTGTTCTAAGGCTGTGGGGTCGGTGAGTGTGTTTTGTGTCATGCGGGCGGGTTGCATATGTTCGATCAGCCGTTTTCGTTTTAATGCGGGCAGGGAGCTGAGGTAGAGCTTGCCGCCGGCCGTGCAATACAGCGGTACTTGTGTGCCGCTGGGTAGATAAACTTGTAGCGGCCAGTTGGTTTGTACGCGGTCGGTATAAGACATACAGTTGCCGTTGGGCACGCTGATGCCGCAGGTTTCGCCGATTTTGGCGGAAAGCGTGCCTAAAATTGCTATCCGTTCCGCTTGATGGTGTTTGCTTTGCCAAATGTTGACGCTCAACCTTAATGAGCGGATGCCGGGCACGATGCCGCCTTGCAAATCGGTTTGGATAAACTGTTCGCTTTCCAGCAGTTTGAGCAGGCGGTGCAGGCTGGGTTTGGGGATATCCAAATCTTGAATCAAATCTTGCGGTGTGGGCGGGCGGTCTGCGGCGGCCACTGCTTCGATAATTTCCAAAACCCGTGTGATGGATGAACCTCTGCCGGAAGACGTGTCCAATTTTCTTTCCTTCTATTTGAAATCATTAAAGATAAGCTGTTGTGAAATAAGCTGATTTATGAATCTAAAACGCTCAAAATCAATTATATATAACTTATTCTGATTGTAAACATTAGAAATTATGATTTTATCCTAAGCTTTGCTGTTTCTATAATCGGTTTAAAACGATACAAATTGTTTCAAATTAGTAAAATTTATATCAAAAAATTGATGCAGAAAATCCGCAGCAATAAGAATAAGCCGGCAGCCGATGGGTAATAAGCTTTTGGTGCAGCCGGCCCGATAAATGGGAAATGGAAGGAGAAACCGATTATGTTGAGTTTGACAGGCATTGTGCTTTCACTCGTGCTTTTGATGGTGTTGGCCTACAGGGGTGTGAGCGTGTTGATTTTGGCGCCTTTGTTGGCAATGTTGGCGGTGTTGTTTAGTGCGCCTTCGAATGAGCTTTTGGGTACGTACACGCAGGTTTTTATGCAGGGGATGGGGGGATTTGCGATTAAGTTTTTCCCGATTTTTCTATTGGGCGCGATTTTCGGCAAACTGATGGAGGATTCCGGTGCGGCGCACAGTATCGCACATACGTTGGTGGATAAATTGGGCAAACAGAAAGCTTTGCTGTCGATTGTGTTGGCTTCGGCCATTTTGACTTACGGCGGTGTGTCGGTGTTTGTGGTGACTTTTGCCGTGTACCCGATTGCGGCGGCTTTGTTCCGTGAGATTGATATTCCCAAACGTTTGATTCCCGGGGCGATTGCCGTAGGTGCGCTCACATTCACGATGACCGCCCTGCCGGGTACGCCTTCTATTCAGAATGCCATTCCGATTCCTTATTTCCAAACCGATGCGTTTGCATCTCCGGGTTTGGGTGTGATTGCCGGAGTGATTATGTTTATTTTCGGCATGATGTGGCTCAACCGCCGCCTCAAGCATGCGGCGGAAGCGGGCGAGGGCTATGGCAATCACCACGACAGCCATGTGAAAGAGCAGGATTTCAAGCATTTGCCGGGTTTGGCCAAAGCGCTGGTACCGATTATTGTGGTAATTGCGTTGAACTACGCGTTAACCAAGTTTATTTTCCCTGCGATGGATACGGCTTATTTGGCCGATAAAAAATTCGGCGGCGTTTCCCTGAATTCGGTGGTCGGCTTGTGGGCGATTATTGCGGCTTTGGTGGCGGGATGTGTGTTTCTGATTTTTGCCAACATGAAATACTGGCGCAACTTGAAAAAGTCGCTCAATGACGGTGCGATGGGTTCATTGCTGCCGATTTTCAACACGGCATCCGAAGTGGGTTACGGCTCGGTAATTGCCACTTTGGTGGGCTTTATCATTCTGCGTGATTTTATGATCGGGCTTTCTCCGGATAATCCTTTGATTTCCGAAGCGGTTGTGGTGAACGTGATGGCAGGTATTACCGGCTCGGCTTCCGGCGGCATGAGTATCGCACTCAGCGCGATGGGCGAAACCTATGTGCAGATGGCGAACCAAACCGGCACTTCGCTCGAGCTGATGCACCGTGTGGCATCAATTGCATCAGGCGGCTTGGACGCGCTGCCGCACAACGGCGCTGTGATTACCATGCTGGCGATTTGCGGTTTGACACACAGGGAATCTTATTTGGATATTTTGGTGGTTGCCGTGATTGTGCCGTTGATTGCTTTGGCTGCCGTGGTTGGGCTGGGCACCCTATTCGGTTCGTTTTAATGCCTGTCTGAAAAAAGACGGAAGATAAATAGGAGGAATTATGTCCGCACAAGTTGTATTACCCCGTTTTATGCACATCGGCAGGCACGCCTGCGAAAAGCTGCCTGAGCTGGTAAAAACTTTAGATTGCAGCAAGCCTTTGATCGTAACCGATAAAATGATGGTTCAGCTCGGCTATGTGCAACGAGTTTGCGATATTTTGAATTCAGACGGCCTTAAAGCCGATATTTACGACGATACCGTGCCTGGGCCTACCGATTCTTCGATTGAGGCGGGTGTGGAAAAAGTAAAAAACGGTAATTACGACATCATTATCGCTTTAGGCGGCGGCAGCCCGATCGACAGTGCCAAAGCCATTGCCGTGTTGGGTAAGTTCGGCGGCAATATACGCGAATACAAATTTCCGCGCCAAGTGAACGAACACGGCCTGCCGCTGATTGCCGTGCCCACCACGGCGGGAACAGGCTCGGAATGCACGCGCTTTACCATCATCACGGATGAAG
Source organism: Neisseria canis (assembly GCF_900636765.1). NCBI lineage: Bacteria > Pseudomonadati > Pseudomonadota > Betaproteobacteria > Neisseriales > Neisseriaceae > Neisseria > Neisseria canis. Next base: position 461,420 of record NZ_LR134313.1, on the reverse strand, counting down.
CCACCAGCGAAAAACTGTTGTGCGTCGGCTTGGGATTTATGCCCGCGGCAGCAGTGATTGACTACGAGCTGACCGTGAGCGTGCCGCAGCGTACCACTGCCGATACCGGCATCGACGCGCTTACCCATGCCATCGAAGCTTATGTGAGCAAAAAAGCCAATCCGTATAGCGACGCGCAGGCTTTGGCTGCCATGAGACTGATCGGCGGCAATTTGCGCAAGGTGTACCACAACGGCAGCGACCTTGCCGCGCGCGAAGCCATGATGCTGGGTTCGACTCTGGCGGGCATTGCGTTTTCCAATGCGTCGGTTGCGTTGGTACACGGCATGAGCAGGCCGATAGGTGCGTTTTTCCATGTGCCGCACGGCTTGTCCAATGCCATGTTGCTGCCTGCCGTTACCGCCTATTCCGTGCCTGCCGCGCCGGAACGCTATGCCGAATGCGCCCGCGCAGCCGGATTCGCTTCGCATGATGACGACACGGACACGGCCAACCGGAAGCTGCTTGAGGGCTTGGTGGCTTTAAACCGTGAATTGAATGTGCCCACTTTGGCGCAGTTCGGTGTGGAGAAAGCCGAGTTCGACAAAGTGGTGGAAACCATGGCCGAGCAGGCTTTGGCTTCCGGTTCGCCCGGTAATAACCCGCGCGTACCCGAAAAAGAAGAGATTATCGCCATCTACCGCCAGCTATGGTAGCCGGGTAGACCTTTATTTTTATGAATTGAAACGGTATGGATATACCGAAACTTTAAACCAGGAGAAACAACATGAGCCAAATCATCGGTCATTTTATCAACGGAAAAATCATTGAAGACAAAGCGCGCACCCAAGATGTGTATAACCCTTCCACAGGAGAGGTAAGCAAACAGGTGGCGCTGGCTTCCAAAGCCACGGTTGAAGAAGCCATCGCAGCCGCACAAGCCGCGTTCCCCGCATGGCGGCAAACACCGGTTATGAAGCGTGCCCGCATTATGTTCAAATACAAAGAGCTGCTGGAGCAAAACCGCGACAAAATCTGCGAGCTGATCGGCTCGGAGCACGGCAAAATTTCGCATGATGCGGCGGGTGAATTGCAGCGCGGCATTGAAAATGTGGAATACGCTTGCGGCGCGCCCGAATTTTTGAAAGGCGACTTCAGCAAAAACGTAGGCCCCGATATCGATTCGTGGTGTGATTTCCAGCCTTTGGGCGTGGTGGCGGGCATTACCCCGTTCAACTTCCCGGCTATGGTACCTTTGTGGATGTTCCCGCTGGCGATTGTGTGCGGCAATACTTTCGTATTGAAGCCCTCTGAGCGCGATCCGAGCGTAGGCCTCTTTTTGGCGCAGCTGTTGCAGCAGGCAGGCCTGCCTGACGGCGTGCTGAACGTGGTAAACGGCGATAAAGAAGCCGTGGATACGCTGCTGACCGACGAGCGCGTTCAAGCCATCAGTTTTGTCGGTTCCACCCCGATTGCCAAATATATTTACAGCACCGCCACAGCACACGGCAAACGCTGCCAGGCTTTGGGCGGCGCGAAAAACCATGCCATCGTGATGCCGGATGCGGATTTGGACAATGTGGTGAATTCGCTGCTTGGCGCCGCATTCGGTTCGTCGGGCGAGCGCTGCATGGCTTTGTCGGTAGCCGTGGCGGTGGGCGACGAAATTGCCGACCGCATGGTAGCGGGCATCAAAGAAGGCATGAAAAACATGAAAGTCGGCCCGTTTTCCGATGCCGGCAACCATTTCGGCCCTTTGATTACCGCCGCGCACAAAGCAAAAGTGGAAGGCTATATCGCCAGTGCGGCGGAGCAGGGCGCAACCATCGTGGTGGACGGGCGTAACCCGTCCGTGCCGGGTTATGAAAACGGTTTCTATCTGGGCGGTACGTTGATTGATCACGTTACCCCGGAGATGACCAGCTATCAGGAAGAAATCTTCGGCCCTGTGCTACAAGTGGTGCGTGTGAAAACCATGCAGGAAGCCATGGATTTGATTAACAAACATATCTACGGCAACGGCACCTGCATCTACACCCGCGACGGTGAAGCCGCCCGTTACTTTGCCGACAACATTTTGGTCGGCATGGTCGGCATCAACATCCCGCTGCCCGTTCCGGTGGCTTACCACAGCTTCGGCGGCTGGAAACAATCGAGCTTCGGCGATTTAGGCGCTTACGGCCGCGATGGTGCGCGCTTCTACACCCGCAGAAAAACCATCACCCAACGCTGGCCGACTTCGGAAGTACGCGAAGGTGCGGTATTCTCGATGCCGACACTGGGTTAAGATCAAGACTTAAACTGATTTGAATATGCCTGTCTGAAATTTGTTTTTCAGACAGGCATATTTGTTATGTAGTCATACTTGGGTCTGACCTGCATTTCGAGTTTCAGTAATCTTGGCTACGTCCGCTTCTCCGTTGGCGCCGCCGAACGGAGCAGGATTTTCGGGGGAGTAAGGCCGCTCCCGAAGCGCAGCGACTAGCGGCCGCCCCGAAAAGCATGCGCAGTGAGGGCAGTTTGCGTAGCAAACCGGCAACCGCGGCCGCCTTTCTTTGCCTACTTTCTTTGGCGAAGCAAAGAAAGTAGGTGGCCGCGCGGCCATGAAGCGCAATCTTGAACAGCATGAAACAGACAAGTAAAAAGGACGTGCTGCCATGTCGAATTTTAAATTGGTTTGTCATAGTTGCTACAACACAATGCCTGTCTGAAACCCATTTTCAGACAGGCATTGTGTTGTGGTTGATAACGCTTTAAATCATTTCACCAAACCCGGCTTGTATAAATCAATAATGGCGGAAAAGTCCAATTGGCCTTCGTGGGTTTCGACAAAACGGTTGTATTGCGCCAGCGCCTGTTCGCCCATCGGTGTGTCGCTGCCGCAGGATTCTGCCAGCGAGCGGGCGAGGTTTAGGTCTTTCAGCATTAAGGTGGCCATGAAGCCGTTTTGATAGCTGCGGCCGGCGGGCGCGTTTTCCATCACGCCCGGATAAGGGTTGTATACATTCAGCACCCAGTTGCCGCCGGAGCTTTTCGACATGATGTCGGACAACACTTTCGCATCCAAGCCGTTTTTCACACCCAGCGCGATGGCTTCGGACGTGCCGGCCATTAAAATGCCGAGCAGCATATTGTTGCAAATCTTGGCTACCTGCCCCGCGCCGTGGCCGCCTGCGTGGAAAATATTTTTGCCCATGGCTTCAAGCACGGGTTTTGCGCGCTCGAAATCTTCGGCGCTGCCGCCCACAATAAAGCTTAAGGTGCCGGCTGCCGCGCCTGCCGTTCCGCCGGATACGGGCGCATCCAAAAAGGCAATGCCGTGTTTGGCGGCCGCTTCGGCCAGTTCGCGCGCGTCGGTGGCGGCGATGGTACTGCAATCGATTACCAGGCTGCCCGAGGCCAATTTATAGAACAATCCGTTATCCTGTTCGCCCAGATACACATTTCGCACATGCGCACCTGCCGGCAACATACTGATAACCAGCTGCGTGTTTTCTGGTAATTCAGACAGGCTGTCGATTTGGTTTGCGCCTTGGGCAACCAGATTGGCAACCGCATCTTGGTTCAAATCAAACACGGTTACGTCAAACCCTTTTTTCACCAGATTGGCCGCCATCGGTGCGCCCATATTGCCCAAGCCGATAAACACGATTTTGATTTTTTCAGACATGGTTTTCTCCTTTGCTTACGAATTTTGCCACTTTAAACATAGCAAATTTCCGCTATTTGATACAAATTGTATTATTTTATGCATTTCATCATGAAAAATGATGAAGTTGGAATTTAAGCGGTTTATTGTTTATAGTGAAGCCCTTTTGAGAATGCCTGTCTGAAAACCATGGATGAACATCTGTTAATCGAAACCCACCCCTTGCCCCCTTTCACGCCCGCCAATGCCAAGCTCTTGATGCTCGGCTCGTTCCCGCCGCCGCAGGCGCGTTGGAAGATGGATTTTTATTATCCGAATTTTCAAAACGATATGTGGCGGATTTTCGGTTTGGTGTTTTTCGGCGATAAGGATTATTTTGTCGAAGCAGGCGGGAAAGCGTTTAAAGAAAAGCCGTTGCGGGCATTTTTGGCGGATAAAGGCATTGCCATCAGCGATACGGCGCATAAGGTAATCCGCTTGCAGGGCAATGCTTCGGATAAGTTTTTGCAGATTGTCGAGCCGGTGGATTTGCAGGGATTGTTGGCGGAGATGCCGCTTTGCCAAACAGTGATGACAACCGGCGAGCTGGCAACGGATACTCTGCTTTCTTTGATGCCGCCCGATACGGGCAAGCCGAAAATCGGCGGGTTTGCCGAAGCGGCGTTTTCAGACAGGCATTTGCGTTTATACCGCCTGCCGTCTTCTTCGCGGGCATATCCGTTGGCTTTGGAGAAAAAGGCCGAGATTTACGGTCGGTTTTTTGCGGAAATCAGTTTGTTGTTATAGTTAATACGCTTACATAATAATGATGCCGTCATACTCGGGTCAAGCCCGAGTATGACGGTTCAGACAGGCATTTGCTTAACGCATTACATTGCCCCAATCCTGCTCGAAATAGCTCACCAGAATCTGTGTGTTTAAGAAATTCGGCTCTACTTTCCGGCGCGCCATGTCGGGCGGAAAGCGGAACATTTCGGCAGCGGTTTGTCCGTTGAGGAAACGGGTGGCCACGTCAAATTTTTCGGGCAAAGGGAAATGGTTGTTTCTCCCCGCCAACACAAATCCCCACTCGCCGAAAGAGGGCACATAAACGTGATACGGCGCGGTGTAAAGCCCCGCCGCTTCGAGCGTGGCCACGATCGACCAATAAGCGTTGGGCGCGAAATAGGGCGAGGTGGACTGCACGGAAATCAAGCCGTTGGGCGCGAGATGGCGCGCAACCAGCCGGTAAACGGGCACGGAATAAAGCTTGCCTAGCGAGAAATTGGCCGGGTCGGGAAAATCGATAATGATCACGTCGAACTTGCCGCCGGTTTCCTCCAGCCATTTGGCCGCGTCGGCGTTCACAATATGCATCTTCGGGTGGCTGAGCGAGCGGTTGTTGAGCTTGCTCAATTCGCCGGAATGCTTGAACGTGTCGGTCATATGCGGGTCGAGATCGACCAGCGTTACCTTATTCACCTGCGGGTATTTCAACACTTCGCGCGCGGCCAGCCCGTCGCCGCCGCCCAGAATCAGAACGTTTTGCGCATTCGGCACCATCTGCATGGCCGGCAGCACCAGAGCCTCGTGGTAACGCGCCTCGTCGCGCGAGGAAAATTGCAGGTTGCCGTTGATATAAAGCCGCGTGTCGTCTTTCCAGCGCGTGACCACCAAGCGCTGGTAAGGAGAGTGGCTTTCATACACAATCGGGTCGCCGAAATAGCTTTGTTCGGCCTTGAATGTAATCTTATTGGCATAAACAAAGCCTAAGCCCAAAATCAGCAACACAAACACGCCGCGGGTTTGGATGGCGCGGTAACGCGGCAGCTGGCTTTTGAACACCTTGGCGGTCAACACTGCCACCGCGGCATTGAGCAGGCCGAACAACAAAGCCGAACGCGCCATGCCGAGCTTGGGCGCCAGCACCAGCGGAAACAGCAGCGACACGGCCAGCGCGCCGAGATAGTCGAAAGTGAGCACGCGCGAAACCAGCTCTTTAAAATCGGCCTGCTGCTGGTTGAGCACCCGCATCACCAGCGGGATTTCCATGCCCACAACCGTGCCCACGGTTAACACCAGCGCGTAAAGCAGCGTGCGGAACGGCGCGGCGGAAAGCCCGAACGACACAAACAGCGCCAGCGCCGACACGCCGCCGATAATCCCCACCAGCAGCTCGATTTCGATAAAACGCGCCAGCGCGTCTTCGTCTTTGATGTATTTGGTTAAGTGCGCCCCGATGCCCATGGCAAAAAGATACAGCCCGATGATGGAGGAAAACTGCAAAATGCTGTCGCCCAAAAGATAGCTGGCCAGCGCCGCCATAATCAGCTCGTAGGCCAGCCCGCAGCTGGCTACGATGAACACGGAGATAATCAGGGTGCGGTTGAGTTTCATGGTTTCAGACAGGCATTTGGGGAGAAAGGGATTATAACAGTATGCCTGTCTGAACATGGGTTTCAGACAGGCATTGTGTTATTCAAGCATGAGCAGACTTGCCATAAACTGTTGCGCCGTCGGTTGCGGTTGCGCTTCATGGCTGCGCGGCCACTTACTTTCTTTGCTTCGCCAAAGAAAGTAAGCAAAGAAAGGCGACCGCGGTTGCCGGTTTGCTGCGCAAACTGCCCTCACTGCGCGGAATTTTCGGTGCGGCCGCTAGTCGCTTCGCTCCGGGAGCGGCCTTGTTTCCCCGAAAACCCCGCTCCGTTCGGCGGCTCGGCGGCGCTGGTGGGTAAGTTGCCCCCGCCCGAATGTCAGCCTGCTTCGCCGTTTCGGCTGATCGGGTAATATGCTATGTTGTTGATGCCATCTGATTGTTCGTGAAAACACAATCAATACAACAAGATGCCTGTCTGAATCCGGTATTCAGACAGGCATTCTTTTTTGAAGGAACAACAGGTTTTTATGGCATAATAAAACCCTGTTTTTGCAACCGAATGGAGCAACCGTGAGCATTTCCCCCGCACAATACCTGCTTTATCTGCAATATATGCTGGTCGGCGTCTTGATGACGGTGGCCTTTGGCGCCATTTACCTGCGCATCACGCCCGCCGAAGAAATCCGCCTGATAAGAAACGGCAATCTGGCTTGCGCATTGTCGTTTGGCGGCGCCTTGGTCGGCTTTTGCCTGCCGCTGGCTTCCAGCATCGCCCACAGCGTGAACCTGCCTGATTTTATGTTGTGGGGGTTGGGCGCGGCTGTGATTCAGATTCTGGTTTATTTCGCCGCCACCAGAATCGTGCGCGATGCCGATAAAGAGCTGGTTAACAACAACGTTGCGGTAGGCGCCTTGTTCGGTGCGTTTTCCATCAGCATCGGCCTGTTGAACGCAGCCTGTTTGAGCTGATTGCCGTTTCCCTCCACCCAAGCGCGCGTTGCGCGCCCGTTCAAAAAGGAATAGCCCATGCTTGGCAGTTTTATCAAGAAGCAGTTTATTGATGTAATCCAATGGCCCGATCCCGACGAATCGCTGCTGGTGTGGCGTTTCCCGATGGCCGACGAAGAGATTCAAAACGGCGCCAGCCTTACGGTGCGCGAGGCGCAGATGGCGATGTTTGTCGACGAGGGCAAAACCGCCGATGTGTTCTCCCCCGGCCGCTACACGCTCAATACCAACACGCTGCCCGTGCTTACCAACCTGAAAAACTGGGATAAGCTTTTTCAATCGCCCTTTAAATCAGACGTTTATTTCTTCAACACCAAGCAGCAGCTGGCACGCAAATGGGGCACGGCGCAGCCGGTAACCGTGCGCGATGCCGAATTCGGCGTGGTGCAGCTGCGCTCGTTCGGCATGTATTCCTACCGCATCAGCGACCCGGCGGCATTTTTCAGGGAAGTTTCGGGCGTTACCGCGGCCTACAGCGGCGAGCAGCTTGAGCAGCAATTGCGCAATATCGCGATGACCCAGCTGGCCGCCGCCTTCGGCACATCGGGCATTCCGTTTCTCGATATGGCGGCGAACCAAGTGCTGCTGTCGCAAAAAATGGGCGAACTGCTCGCACCTGAGTTTGCCAAACTCGGTTTGCTATTGGAAAACTTTACCGTTGAAAGCATCACATTGCCCGAAGCCGTGCAAAAAGCGCTCGACAGCAGAATGTCTATGGGCATCATCGGCGATTTGGGCAAATACACGCAATACCAAACCGCCGAAGCCATTCCGATGGCGGCGCAAAACGAAGGCGGCCTGGCCGGTATCGGCGCAGGTTTGGGCGTGGGCGCCGGAGTGGGGCAGGCAATGGCCGGAGCGATGGCGGGCATGATGCAGCCGCAGCAAGCAGCCGCCGCACCGCAGCCGCAAACTGCCGCGCCGCAGGCGGAAGATCCGCAGGCTAAGTTGGGCAAACTCAAAACCCTGCTGGACGAAGGTTTGATTTCTGCCGAAGACTACGAACAAGCCAAAGCCGAAGTGTTGAAACAACTGATAGGCTGATGCCCCGAATGCCTGTCTGAAAACATGGTTTGTGTTTTCAGACAGGCATTGTCTGATACAAGCGACTTTCTATGAGCGAACCCCTATTCAAAACCGACTGCCCCAGTTGCGGCGCGCCCGTGCACGCGCATTCCGCTACTGCGGTTACGCTGGTGTGCGGCTATTGCAACAGCATGCTGGTGCGCCATGATGACAGCATTGCCGACACCGGTCGCGATTCCGCGCTGCTGGAAGATTTCAGCCCGCTGCAAATCGGCACCACAGGCAAATTCAGCACCCGGGATTTCACGCTTATCGGCCGCCTGCAGGTGCGCTACGACGAAGGCATGTGGAATGAGTGGTACGCTTTGTTTGCCGACGGCACCACCGGCTGGCTCTCGGAAGCGGGCGACCGCTATGTGTTTACGCAGGAAATCGGCAATCTGCCTGCCGACACGCCTGAATTCGACAGCATCCGCGCCGGTTTCAGCACGTTTACCTTACAAAACAAAAAATTTCTCGCATCGGATGTGCGCACCATCACGCTGAAACGCTCGGCGGCGCAGGGCGAATTGCCGTTCGAGCTGAAAGCCGAAAGCGTTAACCGCGTGGCAGACTGGCGTTGGGAGCATTTGTTTCTCACGCTGGATTATGCGCAAAAGCAGCCGCAGGGCTTTCTCGGTAAAGGCGTCACGCTGGACGAGCTGCACCTTGCCAACACGCGCAGCGACGATCAGATTAATCAGGCGGCAGGCAGCCTCAAAGGCGTGCGCGAATCGGAAAACTGCCCGAATTGCGGCTCGCCCGTGCAATGGGTAAACGGCTTAACCGATTTGGTTATCTGCCCTTCGTGCGGCAGCGAGCTGGACACTTCTGCCGGCAAAGCCGAGCTGATCCAAGCCAACACAATGCGCAAAGCGCAGGAAAAAGCGTTTACGCTGCCTTTGGGTTCGCGCGGCAAAATCAACAACAAAACCTACACCGTTATCGGCGCGCTGCGCAAAGACGAATTGGAAGGGGAAACCGCGTTTGACGCGCTTTACGGCAAAGTGCCGCAAGGCTTCGTGCCGCAAGGCTCTTGGTTTGAATACCTGCTTTACCATCCGCAGGCCGGCTTTTTATGGCTGGTGGAAACTTCCGAGGGCGAATGGAGCCTGTCTGAAACATTGGATGTTTGGCCGCGCCTCGACATCAACGGCCAGCCGCAAGGCTGCCCCAAGCTTTATGATTACGGCGGCCGGGTCAACTATGCGGCGGGCGCGTTTTATTGGCATATCCGGCAAGGCGACATCAATTATTATTCCGACTATAAACAAGGCCATGAAAAGCTGAGTGCCGAATATTCGCCGAATGAGCTGGCGTGGAGCAAAAGCACGCCGGTCGGCTACCGGCAAATTGCCGAATGGTTCAACCTGCCGGATAAAAAGCCGGAATATACCGAAAAAATGCAGGCGGAAGGCGCATCGGAAGGCGCGCTGATCGTTATGCTGGCGGTTTTGGTGTTTGTGAACCTGCCTGCGCTGTTTGTGTCGGAAGACTTCATGATGTCGGTGATGCTGTTGGGCGTAGGCGCTTATTTGGTGTTTCACCGGAGAAAAGAAGAAGGCGTTACCATGGCAGGCTTTGTTGCGTTTTCCGTTGCATTGATTTTGTTGATTACTTTTGTGAATTATATGATGCTGGCCGATACGGGCGGCAGCAGCGGTTATATCGGCGGCAGCGGCAGCGGCGGTTTCTCAGGAGGCCATAAATGAGCTACCAGCCGGGCAGCCACGGTTTGCTGGATTTATACGGCTGCGATGCGGCAATGCTGCGCGACGAGGCCTGTCTGAAAAACCTGCTGCACCAAGCGGCGGCAGTGGCGGGTGCCACCGTGTTGGGCGGGCATTTCCACCGTTTCGGCGGCGAAGGCGGCGTAACCGGCGTGCTGCTTTTGGCCGAATCGCATATCAGCATCCACACCTGGCCGGAACACGGCTTTGCCGCGCTGGATATTTTTTTGTGCGGCGAAATGCAGATAGAGCAGGCCAAACGGTTTTTATGCGAAGCCTTTCAGCCGCAGCAGCAGGCATGGCGTGTGGAAAAACGCGGCGCGCAGCTCGGGCAGCTTATTCATAGTGAATCAACTTAAAAATGGCGCACCGTCATACCCGAGTCAAGCCCGAGTATGACGGCATCGTTACTATGCAGGCGGTGTAATTATAATTAAATGCCTGTCTGAAACCCGCTTTCAGACAGGCATGGTTTATGCGATAATCGCACCGATTTCAGCAACGGAACCCATATGAAACAGCAAATGCCCCATCCGGCAAACGACACTCGAGCAGCCGCCATCCGTTGCCGCGGCCGCGCCCGTTTTGTTTAAGCAAGCAAACGGGCTTTTTTGTGGCCGTTGCGCCGGCAAAACTTAAAGGAACCACGATGGCTAATCTTTTATACCGACAGAATCTGATTTCCATTTCCGATCTTTCCAACGAGCAGCTCGAATTGTTGCTGCACACGGCGCTCAAGCTCAAAGCCGAGCCGCGCAGCGATTTGCTGGCAGGCAAATTGATCGGTTCCTGCTTTTTCGAGCCTTCCACCCGTACACGCCTCTCATTTGAAACCGCCGTACAGCGGTTGGGCGGCAAAGTGATCGGCTTTGCCGACGGAGCCAACACCAGTGCGAAAAAAGGCGAAACGCTGGCCGACACCGCGCGCATCATCTCCAGCTACACAGATGCCATCATCCAGCGCCACCCCAAAGACGGCGCAGCGCGCGTGGCAGCGGAATTTTCCAGCGTGCCCGTGATTAACGCCGGCGACGGCACCAACCAGCATCCCAGCCAAACCCTGCTGGATTTGGTTACCATCCATGAAACGCAAGGCACGCTCGGCAATCTGAAAATCGCCATGGCAGGCGATTTGAAATACGGACGCACCGTGCATTCGCTGGCACAGGCGCTCAAGCGCTGGGGGTGCAGCTTCGCTTTTGTTTCCCCGCCCAGCCTGGCAATGCCCGCTTACATTACCGAAGAGCTGGATGAAGCCGGCTGCCGCTATGAAATCCTGCCCGATTTGGAAAGCGCCGTCGAATGGGCCGACGTCCTCTACATGACCCGCGTGCAGCGCGAACGTTTCGACGAACAGGAGTTTGCCAAAATCCAAGGCAAATTCAACCTGAGCGCCGACATGCTGGGCAACGCCAAAGACAATCTGCGCATCCTCCACCCGCTGCCGCGCGTTGACGAAATCCACCCGAACGTCGATGCCACGCCTTATGCCTATTATTTCGAGCAGGCCACCAACGGCGTGTATGCGCGGATGGCGATTTTGTCTTTGATTTTGAACGAAGAAGTGTAAGGAGCGCGAGATGGATAAGAAACAATACAGCGTAGAAGCCATTCAGACAGGCACGGTTATCGACCACATCCCGGCAGGCAAAGGTTTGACGATTCTGCGCCAATTCAAGCTGCTGCATTACGGCAGCGCCGTAACCGTGGGTTTCAACCTGCCGAGCAAAACGCAGGGTTGTAAAGACATCGTGAAAATTTCCGGCGTGCATTTCGACGAACAAACCGCCAACCGCCTGGCCTTGTTTGCGCCCGAAGCCACGGTTAACGTGATTGAAGATTTCAAAGTCGTGCAAAAAATGCAGCTGCGCCTGCCCGAAGCCATCAGCGAAGTGTTCCGCTGCCCCAATCTGAACTGCGCCAGCCGCGAAGAGCCGGTAAAAAGCCGTTTTTATGTGAACACGCAAGGCGGCCAAACCAAGCTGAAATGCCATTATTGCGAAAAAACCTTCCCGCGCGATGTGGTGGTGGAGGCGTAAAGATGGTGCGTTGGGTTTAAATGTGGGACTAAAAAATGATGCCTGTCTGAAACCGTTTTCAGACAGGCATTTTGAATCATTTCAATTTCCCCCACATATGCTTTGAGCACGGAATCCAATTGGTTTTTGATGTTTTCTTTCACAAAAGCCGTCATTCATCATTTAGGGCTAATCTACTTCAGCCCCTATTTTTTGGAGGTTATTAATAGCAATGAAAGATACAAACCAAACAATGCTGCTAATATTTAAAAATATAGTTTTTTTTCCTATAATTACTTATTTTATTTGTCCTTTGCTTATCTTAATTAGCTTATTTTTTGTGCCGGAAGGTTATCAGGGTATTTTTATATATTCAAAAACAATACGAGGGACAAGTCAAAACAAATGGCTATTTGATATGTTAAGTTTTTATTCAATTATGTTTTTTTGTCTTTCAGTCGTGAAGTATGCTATTTGGGGATTACCTAATAATGTTAGCCAATTAATTGAAAAAAATTTTTATTCAAATAATGAGGGGAAAAGTGTCAGTGTAAATAAAATGTCTGCTATTTCTTATGCCATTTTAATATTTATATTGGCTTATATTTGTTTTTTTCATTATTTGAGGCAACAAATACCCCAAGAAATATAGAAGATTTTCAAAGAAATGCAGTTATCAATTTTTTTATTTTCTTTGTTTTAAAGTGTGTACCGACCGTAATAGCGACTTGTTTTTACATTCAGTCTATGGAGATTAGACGAAATGTCTTGCATTGAAAAACATAAAACTTACGGCATTAGGGCTAAGTTTATTATGACAAATAGGTTCTTTATAAAGTTTGCTTGTTATGATAAAAATGCCTGTCTGAAAGAGGTTTCAGACAGGCATTTTTATCAGGCCGGATTAATCTTTCAACTTAGCCAGTTGCGCTTGTACTTTCGCCATTTTGTCTTCCAACTCGGCCAGCTCCGCGCGGTCTTTTTCGACCAGATGTGCAGGGGCTTTGTCGGTGTAGCCGGGTTTGCTGAGTTTGGCGTTGAGTTTGTCCAACGCTTTTTGCAGCTTCTCGGCTTCTTTGTTCAGGCGGGCGGTTTCGGCGGCTTTGTCGATTTCCACTTTCAACATCAGACGCGCATTTTGGCAGACGGCCACCGGCGCATCTTCGCTTTCGGGCAGTTTGTCGACCAACTTGGCTTCGGTCAAACGCGCCATCATCGGCACATATTTCAGCAAGGCTTCCAAATCTTTGCCGCCTTCGACAAACAACGGTGCTTTCACGCTCGGTGCCAAGCCCATTTCGCCGCGCAGATTGCGCACCGCGCCGATTAAGTCTTGCAGTGCGGCCATTTTTTCAAACGCGGCAGGCACGATTTTTTCGTTGTCGGCAACCGGCCAAGCGGCCAGCATGATGCTGTCGGTTTTCTTGGCGTTTGCCAGTGGCGCAACGGCCTGCCACAGCTCTTCGGTGATGAACGGCATAATCGGATGCATTAGGCGCAGTACCACTTCCAACACGCGCACCAAAGTGCGGCGGGTGGCGCGCTGGGTGGATTCGCAGCCGGTTTGCAGTTGCACTTTCGCCAGCTCGATATACCAGTCGCAATACTCGTTCCACACGAATTCATACAGCGTTTGCGCCGCCAAATCAAAGCGGTAGGTATCGAATGCTTCGGCAACGGCGGCCTCGGTTTGTTGCAGGCGGCCGATAATCCATTGGTCGACAAAGCTGTACGCCAGCGGCAGGGTTTCGTCTTGGCCGCAGTCTTTTTCTTCGGTGTTCATCAACACGAAATTGGTGGCGTTCCACAGCTTGTTACAGAAATTGCGGTAGCCTTCGGCGCGTTTGAAATCGAAATTGATGCTGCGGCCGAGGCTGGCGTAGCTCGCCATCGTGAAGCGCAGCGCATCGGTGCCGAACACGGGAATGCCTTCGGGGAACAACTTTTCGGTGGCTTTTTTCACTTGCGGCGCTTTTTCGGGGCGGCGCAGACCGGTGGTGCGTTTCACCAGCAGGCTTTCGAGGTCGATGCCGTCGATTAAGTCGACAGGGTCAATCACGTTGCCTTCGGACTTCGACATTTTCTTGCCTTCGTGATCGCGCACCATGCCGTGGATATACACGTCTTTAAACGGCACTTTGCCGGTGAAGTGGGTGGTCATCATAATCATGCGCGCCACCCAGAAGAAGATGATTTCGTAGCCGGTTACCAATACGTTGCTCGGCAAGAAGGCTTTCAATTCTTCGGTTTCAGACGGCCAGCCCAAAGTGGAGAACGGCACCATTGCAGACGAGAACCAAGTGTCCAGCACGTCTTCGTCGCGGGTTAAGCCGCTTTTGCCTGCCAGTTTTTCCGCCTCTTCCTGATTGCGGGCAACGTAAACGCGGCCGTCTGAATCGTACCAAGCGGGAATCTGATGGCCCCACCACAGTTGGCGCGAAATACACCAGTCTTGGATATTGTTCATCCATTGGTTGTAGGTGTTGACCCAATTTTCGGGGATAAACTTCACTTGGCCGGAATCTACGGCGTGTTTGGCTTTTTCGGCCAAGCTCATGCCGGCAAACTCGCCAGCCGGTTTGCCGCCGTTGGGCTTCGCGTTCATCGCCACAAACCATTGGCTGGTCAGCATCGGCTCGATCACGCTGCCGGTGCGGTCGCCTTTCGGGGTCATCAAGGTGTGCGGTTTCACTTCCACCAACAAACCTTGCGCTTCCAAATCGGCGACGATTTGCTTGCGGGCGGCGAAGCGGTCCAAACCTGCGTAGGCTTCAGGCAAAACAATGCCTGTCTGAACCTCGCCTTTGTAGTTGAACACTTCGGCTTGGCTTAAAACTTTCGCTTCCAAATCAAACACGTTGATTAAAGCCGTATCGTGGCGCTTGCCGACTTCATAGTCATTGAAATCATGCGCGGGAGTAATCTTCACGCAGCCGGTGCCGAAGTCTTTTTCCACATATTCGTCGGCAATAATCGGAATGCGGCGGTTCGCCAACGGCAGCAGCAGTGCTTTGCCGATTAAGTGGGCATAGCGTTCGTCTTCGGGATGCACCGCCACCGCCACATCGCCCAATAAGGTTTCGGGGCGGGTAGTGGCGACGATGAGGCCGTCTGAAGGATTGTCGGCCAACGGATAACGGATGTGCCACATGCTGCCCTGCTCTTCCACGCTTTCCACTTCAAGGTCGGAAACGGCAGTACCGAGCACGGGATCCCAGTTTACCAAGCGTTTGCCGCGGTAAATCAAGCCCTGCTCAAACAGGCGCACGAACACTTCGGTAACGGTTTCGGCACGCACGTTGTCCATCGTGAAATATTCGCGGCTCCAGTCGGCAGAGCAGCCCATGCGGCGCATTTGTTCGGTAATCGTGCCGCCGGAAACATTTTTCCACTCCCACACTTTTTCCAAAAATCCTTCGCGGCCCAAATCGTGGCGCGAAACACCCTGCTCGGCCAACTGCCGCTCCACCACAATCTGCGTGGCGATACCGGCGTGGTCGGTACCGGGAATCCAGCAGGTGTTGCGGCCTTTCATGCGGTAATAGCGCGCGAGGCCGTCCATAATCGTTTGGTTGAAGGCATGACCCATGTGCAGGGTGCCGGTAACGTTGGGCGGGGGAAGCTGGATGGCAAAAGATTCGGTGCGGGAAAAATCAGGCTGGAAATAGCCTTGAGACTGCCAGTTTTGATAATGTTTGGCTTCGATTTCGGCGGGATTGTATTTGTCTAGCATGATGTTGTCTGCTGTGATTCTGAATAAAAATTAACTGGTTATTATATAGCGGCAAGCCTTGTGCAGACAAGGCGGGCATCCGTTGGGGTTTGTGTTGCAGCCGATAATAAAAAATTCAGACAGGCATTCCGGTATCTGAAATGCCTGTCTGAATTTTTATTGCGTTTCGATTATGATTTTTTGGTGCGCGAGTCCAACAAAAGTTGCTCGTAAAGTTCGGGGTTTTGCTCTTTCAGCATGGAAGCGACAGCCAGATCATCGCTGTTGATTTTGCTCAGATCCACTTTTTCGATGTGCACCAAGCGCAGCAGTTCGCGAACGGGTTTAGGCATGTTGCGGCCTGATTCGTAGCGTGAACCGCCGGATTGCGTTACGCCCAGTTTGCTCCAGAAATCAACTTGGTTCATGCCCAGATTGCGACGGATATCGCGGATATTATCGATTTTTTCAAAATTAGCCATTAGTACGTTTCCTTTTACCTATGTGATTGGTAATAACTTTATATATTGTTTTAAAAAGTCGTTTTTATGATGTTGCAAATTATGCATTTGCAGTATAAGGGCTTGCAGAATAATTTCAACTGTAATCGAATAAAATTGTGTTTGCTTAACATAAAAGCATATAAATTTGTGTGGGAAATGGAACAATATCAAAAAAGCGGGTTTACGGTAATAAATATATAATGCTGATTGCATATTATGTGTTTGATTAAAATATAAAACGCTGCCACGGTTTGATTAATATGGCAGCGTAATGTTTAGCGTTTTTATTGAACGGAAAGCTCTAGGGTTGGCCGGTTGCCGGACTGATGGTGAGGATTTCGTAACCGGTTTCGGTAACCAAAACTTCATGCTCCCATTGCGCGGAAAGCGAACGGTCTTTGGTAACGACCGTCCAGCCGTCGGCCAAGATGCGCAGATGGCGTTTACCTTGGTTAATCATCGGTTCGACCGTAAATATCATACCGGGTTTGAGCTCTGTGCCTTGTCCTTTTCTGCCGTAATGCAGCACTTGCGGCTCTTCGTGAAAGCCGCGCCCGATACCGTGGCCGCAAAATTCCTGCACCACGGAATAACCGGCATTTTCGGCAACCTGTTGGCAGGCGTGGCCGACGTCGCCCAAAGTGGCGCCGGGTTTTACGGCTTCGATGCCGGCCATCATGCTGGCGTGGGTAATGTCAATCAGGCGCTGTGCCTGCGGGCTGATCCGGCCTACGGCGAACATGCGGCTGGAATCGCCGTGGAAGCCGTCTTTTTTGATGGTAACGTCGATGTTGATGATGTCGCCTTCTTTCAGCGGTTTGTCGTCGGGGATGCCGTGGCAGATAACGTGGTTGACCGATGTGCAGCATGATTTGGGATAGGGCGGGTTGCCGTAGTTGAGCGGGGCGGGATAGCCGCCTTGTACATCGATATGGTAATCATGGAGGAGTTTGTCCAGCTCGTTGGTGGTTACGCCTGGTTTGACGAACTGGCCGATATAATCCAGCGCTTCTGCGGCGAGGCGGCCGAGTTCGCGCATTTTTTCGATTTCTTCGGGCGTTTTGATGATGATGGGCATGTGTTTCTCTGAAATAATTGGATAAAACGGAAAGATTATAACACTTTGCTTTGTTAAACCAATGTTGCGCTTAGCCGCATTTTAATGTTTTCATTGTTTTTTTGAAATCTTGGCTCATAGTTTCGCAGGCTTGGCTGTCGGCTTCTTTCAAGGCTTCCCGGGTTTCTTTGAAGGTTTCGAGGTAGGGGGCTGCGGTGGCTTTGGGCAGTCTGTTGTAGCAGGCTTCGAGTTGACGTACATAGGCTGCGCAGGCGGGCAGCAGGCCGTTGGCATCACGCAGTTGCCCGGGCGTTGCGGGCTTGGCTTCGGGCTGGGGTTCCGGCGGGGTTTCGGCCGGCGAGGCGGCGTGGGAAACGGTGTCGGCTTGCAGCGGCTCGGTATTGTTGCAGGCGGCCAGCAGGCAGGCGGTCAGCAAGGCGGGCAGGATTGATCTGTATGTGGTCATCGGGTTGTTTGATTTTGTTTTTATCGTTAAACGGCTTGGTGTCAAGATAATGTTTAACTGTTTATCATGTCGGGCTTTGCCCGTTCTCTCTGTGGCATGCCTGTCTGAAAGTTTTCAGACAGGCATGGTTTCGGCTGTTATTCGCAGCCGAGTGCGGCGGCTGTGCCGTTGAATTCTTCCGTCATCGTGGTTTTGCACACGTTACCGTCAGTGCCGGCCAAAGAGGTGCGCACGTCGTCTAAAGTGGCTTTCATTTCTGCGGCCGAGTCGTCCGGAAGCCGGTCGTAGCAGCGGCTCATGCGGTTAATCAGCGCTTCGCATGCCGGGGCGATTTTTCCGGTGGGCGACGGCGGTGTTGCTGCTGAGGCCGCCGTTGTGTTTATCGGGGAAGCAGGGGCAGGAGGTGGTGCGGGAACCGGAGTCGGGGCGGAGGCGGCGGGCGTGTTAACATGAGGTATCGAAGCTGCCGGAGGCAGGGCGTTGGTGTGTTCGCCGTTGTCGGTAATCCAGTTGTCGGAAGCGGATGATACGGGGGCCGCGGGCGGAGGTGGTGTTGGGTTGGACGCGGCTGAGGCGGCAGGGCTTTCTTCATTTTGGCCGCAGGCGCTGAGAAGGAGGGCTGTTGTGAGTGTGAAAAAAAACTTTTTCATATGCAAGATTCCTGTTCGGGGGTGGCAATGTTTATTGTAATAGTGTTGCTATTTACCGGATGGAAAGGCTTTTTTATGCCATTATGTTTAAATGCCTGTCTGAAAAGTTTCAGACAGGCATTGTGCTGCATAATAGATGCTTATTTAACGATTTGGTTCAGTTCGCCTTTGGCATAACGTGTAGCCATTTTATCAAGCGAAATCGGTTTGATCTTGGCGCCCTGACCTTCGCAGCCGAATGCCAGATAGCGGTCGATACACACTTGCTTCATGGCGTCTACGGTTTTGGCCAGATATTTGCGCGGGTCGAATTCGGCAGGATTCTCCGCCATAAATTTGCGGATGGCGCCGGTGGATGCAAGGCGCAGGTCGGTGTCGATATTCACTTTGCGCACGCCGTGTTTGATGCCTTCCACGATTTCTTCAACCGGTACGCCATAGGTTTCGCCGATACCGCCGCCGTGTTCGTTGATGATTTTCAGCCATTCTTGCGGCACTGAGCTTGAGCCGTGCATCACCAAGTGGGTGTTGGGCAGGGCTTCGTGGATTTCTTTGATGCGGTCGATACGCAACACGTCGCCGGTGGGCTTGCGGCTGAATTTGTAGGCGCCGTGGCTGGTACCGATGGCGATGGCCAGCGCGTCAACACCGGTGTCTTTCACGAAGCGCGTTGCGTCTTCCACGCTGGTAAGCATTTGGTCGTGGGAAAGTTTGCCCACGGCGCCCACGCCGTCTTCTTCGCCTGCTTCACCGGTTTCCAGGTTGCCCAGCACGCCGATTTCGCCTTCGACAGACACGCCGCAAGCGTGTGAAAATTCCACCACTTTGCGGGTTACATCCACATTGTATTCGTAGCTGGAAGGGGTTTTGCCGTCTTCCATCAGGGAGCCGTCCATCATCACGGATGAAAAGCCCAATTGGATGGAGCGTTGGCACACATCGGGCGATGTGCCGTGGTCTTGGTGCATCACTACGGGGATGTGCGGGAATTCTTCTACGGCAGCCAGAATTAAGTGGCGTAGAAACGGAGCGCCTGCGTATTTGCGCGCACCGGCGCTGGCTTGAACGATAACGGGGGCGCCGGTTTGGTCGGCGGCTTCCATGATGGCACGCATTTGCTCAAGGTTGTTTACGTTGAATGCGGGAAGACCGTAGCCGTTTTCTGCTGCATGGTCGAGTAATTGGCGCATGGATACAAGTGCCATTGTGGAATCTCCTGTTTGTAATCATGTGTAATTAATTAAGTCCGCGCTGATTATAGTGTGGTTTCGGGCAAAAATAAACCGCTGCGGATAATCGGTTTGAATCTGCCGCATATCAGCAGAAAACGGGTTTTGAGGCTGCTTGAAAATGCCTGTCTGAAAATGAAAAACGCTGCTTTGATTGGACAATCAAGCAGCGTTTGCATGGTTTACAGCGCTTTCCAGCGGGCTTGTGATTCGCGGATTACTTCTTTGGCTTCTTCCACGTCGCCCCATTTGGTTACTTGGGTGGTGCCCGGTTTTTTCAGGTCTTTGTAGTGGTTGAAGTGGAATTCGATTTGTTTGATCAGCTGTTGCGGCAAATCGCTTAAAGTTTGGTAGGCGTTGCCGTTGTTGCGGTCGTCGGCAGGCACGACAACGATTTTGTCGTCCACTTCGCCGTCGTCAACAAATTTCATCACGCCGATGATTTTGCCTTCCATGAAAATGCCGGTGGGCAGCGGGGTGTCGGTGATGATGAGTGCGTCTAGCTCGTCGCCGTCTTCGTCCAAAGTTTGCGGGATAAAACCGTAGTTGGTGGGTTTGGCGAAGGCAATCGGCTCAACACGGTCGAGCTGCATCACGGCCAGTTTGCGGTTCCATTCGATTTTGTGGTTGGAACCTGCGGGAATTTCAATGACCACATTGATGATGCCGCCATCTACATCGCCGGCATCAAGGATTTTGTTGAAGTCTGCCATTTTAGGGGATTCCTTGTTTTGGGTTGTTGGATTACAAATTTAAGTGCCGATTATAGCAAAACTGTTTTTCAAAAAGGCAATGCCTGTCTGAAAAAAGCAATGCCGAAATAAGCGGATTTTGTTGGCGGGCTGAAATAAAGATAGAATGATACTTGAGTTTATGACGGAAAACGGCTTGTAAAATCCGGATATTGCCAATCTTGCAGGCCCAAACTTGATTATAGGTTTTTGAAGAAAGAAATACACACTATGTGGCACATTGTCGCCATCGGCTATATTTTTACCACCATGATGTTTTCACTGGCGCAGCCGGATATTGCCAGAAAATTGATTTATCTGGTTTTTTGGACAATCCTGCCTACGCTGTTTACATTTTGGGTAGTGATGACGCGCAGGCGCAATAAACGCTTGAATAAAGAAGTGAATAACCAGGATAAATCCTTGCCTGATTAAGGAGATTTCTATATAATTTCGCGGCTTTCCCGATGAAAGCCTTTTTAATTTAATTTTTGAAACGCTCGCACCGTGCGCCGAAGGGTGCCTGTTCCAGCAGGTTCTGTGCGCCGGTGTTTGCAACTAACCCTTTGAAAAGGAATTTAAATGTCTCAAATTACCATGCGCCAAATGCTGGAAGCAGGCGTTCACTTCGGCCATCAAACCCGCTACTGGAACCCGAAAATGGAGCAATACATTTTCGGCGCACGCAACAAAATCCATATCATCAACCTGGAAAAAACCCTGCCTCTGTTCCAAGAAGCACAAGAAGTGGTACGCCGTTTGGCTGCTAATAAAGGCAATATCCTGTTTGTGGGCACTAAACGCCAGGCGCGTGAAATCGTGCGTGAAGAAGCAACCCGCGCCGGTATGCCTTATGTTGACTACCGTTGGTTGGGCGGTATGCTGACCAACTACAAAACCGTTAAGCAATCCATCAAACGCTTGGAAGAGAAAAAAGCCGTTTTGGAAAATGCCGAAGCCAGCGGTTACAACAAAAAAGAATTGTTGGATATGACCCGCGAAGTTGAAAAACTGGAGCGTTCTTTGGGCGGTATCAAAGATATGAAAGGTCTGCCTGACGCGATTTTCGTTATTGACACCGGCTATCAGCACGGTACTTTGGTGGAAGCGGCCAAGTTGGGCATTCCGGTTATCGCAGTAGTGGATACCAATAACAGCCCCGACGGTGTGAAACACGTTATTCCGGGCAATGACGATTCTGCCAAAGCCATCCGCTTGTACTGCCGCGGCATTGCCGATGCTGTGTTGGAAGGTAAAAACCAAGCAGTAGCTGAAACCGTAGCCGCTGCCCAAGAAGCTGCATCCGTTTAAGCTTCAGTATCGTATAAAGGGGCAGATGCCCCTTTAATTTATCCGCATTAGAATGCCTGTCTGAAAATTTACGGTTTCAGGCAAGCTTCGGATCTTTCAATATATGACAACACGGTCTCTGTCGTGTTTGCGTTTTCAAATTTTTAGGAGACAAAAATGTCTGCAATTACCGCAAAAATGGTTGCCGATCTGCGTGCCGCTACCGGCTTGGGCATGATGGAATGCAAAAAAGCTTTGGTTGAAGCCGAAGGCAATATGGAAAAAGCCGAAGAAATCCTGCGCATCAAATCCGGTGCCAAAGCCGGCAAACTGGCTGGCCGTACTGCTGCTGAAGGTGTGTTGGCATATGCCATCGAAGGCAATGTAGGTGCTTTGGTTGAAGTGAACTGTGAAACCGACTTCGTAGCCAAAGATGCCGGTTTTGTGGAGTTTGCCAATTTCGTAGCCAAAACTGCAGTTGAGAAAAAGCCTGCTTCTGTTGAAGAGTTGAGCGCTTTGGTTGAAGAAGAGCGTAAAGCCATCATCGCTAAATTGGGCGAAAACATGTCTGTACGCCGTTTCCAAGTGATTGAAACCGCTAATAATCTGACCGCCTATATTCACGGCGCTTTGGCTACTGAAGGCGTGTTGGTTGAGTTTAAAGGTGCTGAAGATGTTGCCCGCAAAGTGGGTATGCACATCGTTGCCGCGAAACCGCAATGTGTTTCTGAGAGCGAAGTAGATGCGGAAACTGTTGAAAAAGAACGCCGTATTTACACTCAACAAGCCATCGAATCAGGTAAGCCTGCCGAAATCGCCGAAAAAATGGTTGAAGGCCGTATCAAAAAATTCTTGGCTGAAGTAACTTTGAATGGCCAAGCATTTGTAATGAACCCTGATCAAACTGTAGCTCAGTTCTTGAAAGAAAACGGTGCTGAAGTGGTAAGCTTTGTGCGTTACAAAGTGGGCGACGGTATTGAGAAAAAAGAAGTGGACTACGCTGCCGAAGTGGCTGCTGCTGCTAAAGTATAAGCGGTTGGATATTGTTAACTGCAAAAATACCCGCCTTGTGCGGGTATTTTTATAAGCATATTTTTTACAAGCAACACCGTAGTAAAAGTTAAGTTGATTAACTATTAAAGCAACAACACAATCAGTCTCCTATTGCTATATATTGTCTTCGGCTTGCTGCGTTATATGAAAAATGTGTTGATCGACTCTGGCTGGTGTGTGGTCAGGGAATTTGAAATGCCTGTCTGAAATAGGGTTTTCAGGCAGGCATTCTTATGTACATAAGCTTGCTTTTGCTTCGGCGTTGTTGTGTTTGAGTTTACAAGGAACGGATTTTGTCAGTTGGTTGAAGCCGATAGTGCAAGAATGGGTTGGCTGACTTTGATAGTGTGGGTGATTTCGCTTAAATAAAAAAAGCTGCATTTTAAAAATGCAGCTTTCACGAAACCTGTGCCTTGCATCGCAAAGCAGTCTAAAGTTTTATTTCAGTTTGGTTTCTTTGTACATAACGTGCTTGCGGGCAACGGGATCAAATTTTTTGATCTCAAGTTTGCCGGGCATAGTACGTTTGTTTTTGGTAGTGGTGTAGAAGTGGCCAGTACCAGCAGAAGATTCCAGTTTGACTTTATCGCGCATGGCTTTATTCCTTTAAAAATTGAATTAAGCTTCGCCGCGAGCACGCATTTCGGCCAAAACGGCGTCGATGCCTACTTTATCGATGGTGCGCAATGCTGCGTTGGATACGCGCAGACGAACCCAGCGGTTTTCACTTTCTACCCAAAAACGGCGTGTTTGCAAGTTAGGCAAAAAACGACGTTTGGTTTTATTATTGGCGTGTGACACGTTGTTGCCGCTCATCGGGCGCTTACCGGTCACTTTACAAACTCGTGCCATGATTGGACTCCAAACTTCTTAATGAAAATAGTAAAACGCGATTTATACCATAAAATCCTGTTTCTATTCAAGCATGTTTTCTGAAAAAAGGATTTTATGGCGCCAAACCGCCGGAAATTGTTGTTTTTCCAAACACAAGGGGAAAGAGGCGGAATTATAACAAATTTTCTGCTGCTTGCCTATTTTTAGGCCGTGCCTGTCTGAAAAGCGTTCAGACAGGCACGGGCTTACTCGCTTTCCAAGCTGAGGTAGCTGCTTTGTTTGAGGGCTCGGAAGAATTCGGCGGTGTAGAGGTTGCGTTCGTTGCCGGAAAGTTTTGCCCAGCGGGTTTTTTCTTCAAATTTGTTGATTGCTTCCTGCGGCTGCAAATGCACATAGCGCAGCATGTCTTCGATGGTGTCGTGTTCTTCCATGCCGGCAAATTCTATTTGGCCGTTTTCACGCACATAGACGTTGACGGAATCGGTGTCGCCGAAGAGGTTGTGCATATCGCCCAGAATTTCCTGGTATGCGCCCACCATAAACACGCCGAGAATATAAGGTTCGCCTTCTTTCAGGGCGTGAACGGGCATGCTGGTTTCGATGCTTTGGCGGTCGACATATTGGCTGACTTTGCCGTCGGAATCGCAGGTTAAATCCTGCAATACGGCACGGCGGGTCGGCTGCTCGTTGAGGCGGTGTATCGGCATGATGGGGAGCACTTGGCCGATGGCCCATGTGTCGGGCAGGCTTTGGAACACGCTGAAATTGCAGAAGTATTTGTCGGCCAGTTTGTCGGTTAGGTCGTCATACACTTGCCGTTGGCTGCGGCCGCTGCTGGTAAGTTTCTGCTTAAGCCTGCGGCATAATACGGCGTGCAGCTGTTCGGCCAAGGCTTTTTCAGACAGGCTTATGCGCCCCTCTACGTAATTTTCGTTGACTTCCACTAAATAATGGCCGATGCGGTAATACGTTTCGGTAATCATTTCGCTGTCGATGCCTTTTTCCAGCAAAGTAACCAGCTTTTGGGTGGCAAACGATAATTCGGACACATTTTCTATCTGCGGCACTTCTTCTGGCAGGCGTTCCACATCGGTAACGTTCATCACCAACACGGCATGGTGCGCGGTCATGGCGCGGCCGGATTCGCTGAATACGTTGGGATGCGGAATGTTGTGTTCGTTGCAGTATTCTTGCAGCATGGAAATGATCACGTGCGAATATTCGCCGATGTCGTAGTTTACCGAGCTGGCGTTGCGCGAGTGGGTGCCGTCATAGTCCACACCCAAGCCGCCGCCTACGTCCACATAATCCACAGGCAAGCTCAACGAGCGCAGTTCGGCAAAGTAGCGCACGGCTTCTTTAAAGCTGGAGCGGTAATCGCCGATGTTGGCGATTTGTGAACCCATATGGAAGTGCATTAACCTTACGCATTCGCCCAATCCGGCGGCTTTGAGCTTTTCTGCGGCAGAAATCAGCTGAGCGGCGGAAAGGCCGAATTTGCCTTTTTCGCCGCCCGTGTCGGCCCATTTGCTGGAGGCCAGCGAAGAAAGGCGTACGCGCAGCCCGATATTGGCTTTGATGCCGAGTTTGGCTGATTCTTCAATCACCAAATCCACTTCGGCTTCTTTTTCAATCACGATAAATACTTCGTGCCCCAGCCGCTGGCCGATTAATGCCAGGCGGATGAAGTCGCGGTCTTTATAGCCGTTGCACACGATGATGCCGTTTTTCGGCGCATAAGCGAGCACAATCATCAGCTCGGGCTTGGAGCCGGCTTCCAAACCGATGGACACTTCATCGTTTTTCGGCACGATGATGTTTTTTACCACGCTTTCCTGCTGGTTGACCTTAATCGGGTAAATCGCCGTGTATTTGCCCTGATAATCAAGCTTGCGGATGGAGCGGTTGAAGGCTTTGCACAAACGGAATACTCTGTCTTGCAGAATATCGGGGAAGCGGAACAACATGGGCAGGTCTTGCCCGCGGCCGTTGAGCTGCTGCACCAGATCATACAGGCTGATTTCCGTGCCGTGTTCGGGGTTGGGTTTCACCATCACCTCGCCCGCTTCGGATACTGAAAAATAGCCGTCGCCCCAGTGGCGGATGCCGTAAAGGCCGGCGCTCTCTGCCGCATTCCATGTCATGAATCGGATTCCTTGTTAAGCGTGTATTTCATAAAGCATGTGATTGTAATGCAATATGACGCCTGTCTGAAAAACTTTTTCAGACAGGCATGTTTTTCTGTTCGTTGCCCCAGCGGCACATCATGTCCAATACGGGCATCAGCGACTGCCCTTTTTCAGACAGGCCGTATTCTACTTTAGGCGGCACTTGCGGATATTCGGTACGGATAACCAAGCCGTCGTTTTCCAACTCTTTCAAAGTGCTGGAAAGGGTTTTGAAAGAAATGCTGCCGACGCAGCGCTTTAGCTCGTTAAAACGCATAACCGGCGGGTTTTTATGCAACCAATACATAATCAGCATTTTGTATTTGCCGCCAATCAGCGACAAAGTGTAACCGAATCCGGTGTCGGCCAAATCTGTAACCAACGGATTACAAGGTGTTTTAATCATTTACACTCTCCTTTGGGTAAGTACCTAACCTAAACGTGCGTACTTGTTAAACCTGTAAGCCGATTATATGCTGATACGCATGATTCGCAACAGGATAGAAAAATGAACCTCACCCACCCTTTGATTCAAACCGTGAAAAAACTGATAGATGCCGGCTGCCACTACCGCTTGGACGAGTTGGCGCAATATTACACATCTGATTTACGCATCATTATCGTGCAGCCTAACGGAGAAACGGCACAGTTCGATTACGAACAGAATATGGCATTTTTCCGCAGGCGTTTGGAGGAAGGCTCGGCAGCGCTCAGCACCGAAGCCCGGTTTGATTACGTCGGCGAACAAGGTAATACGGGCTATGTGATTGTTACCCGAAATGTAGACTTGGGAGCGGGCGGGCAAACCATCGTTTTTTCTTTGATGCTCAGGCAAGAAGCAGGCCGTTGGCAGGTTTTTCGGGAACATGCCGTAGTGATGGCTTAATTTGAAGAATGCTTGTCTGAAAAGAATATCTATGAGTAAGAGAATATAATATGAAAAAAACTTTAATTATTGTGGCCCATCCGGACATTGAGCATTCAACTGTCAACTCACGTTGGATTAGGGAGCTGGAAAAATACCCGGAAACATTTACGATACACGAACTTTACCGGAGTTATCCCGATCGTTGCATTGACAAATTATTCGAACAAGAGTTGGTCGAATGCCATGAGAATCTTGTCTTGCAGTTTCCCGTTTATTGGTTCAACAGCCCGCCGTTATTGAAGCAGTGGCTTGATGAGGTATTGACTTATGGTTGGGCATATGGCGTTCACGGCAATAAATTGCGCGATAAAAAAATAGGATTGGCGGTTTCGACGGGTATTTCTGCCCAAGATTATTCGCAGCAAGGGAGTTGGGGTATAACGCTGCCGGAAATATTGTCCCCTTTTGAGTTAACGGCCAAATATATAAAAGCCGCTTATCAAGCACCTTTTGTCTTTTACGGCATCGACAGCCATGCGGCTTACGATGATGAAGCTTTGCGCAAAATTGATCGTAGTGCTCAAAATTATATTGAATATTTGCAGCAAATATTCAGATGATTTAAATACCCGACAGAGCTAAACCATGTGCATGGCAGCAAAACATCGGTATATGCAGGCTTGCTTCGGGTATGGGATATACTATACAAATGTTGGAATCCATTTAAGCATCAGCCAACAAAATCCCCCCATAAAGTCTGCATAGCCGCGATGGCTGCCAGCGCAGCGGTTTCCGTGCGCAGCACGCGTTTACCCAGTAAGACCGATTGGAACCCTGCTTCAAAAGCGAGAGCTTCTTCTTCGGTCGTCCAACCGCCTTCGGGGCCTACCATAAACACGATTTTGTCAGGCTGTGTTGCCACCTCTTTGAGGCTTCTCGCCCGATTCAGTCCAAGCAAAAGTTTCACATCGCTTTCAGGCAGGCATTGCAGCATTTCCTTCAAACCGACCAGCGGCGATACTTCCGGCACGATATTGCGCCCGCTTTGTTCGCAGGCGGAAACCACGATTTCCTGCCAGCGGGCCACCCGTTTTTCCGCACGTTCGCCGTCCAATTTGACAATACTGCGCGCGCTTAATACGGGAATAATCCGTTTCACGCCCAATTCCACGCTTTTTTGCAGGGTGAAATCCATGCGTTCGCCGCTGGATACGGCCTGTATCAATGTAATGTCCAGCGGGGATTCGTTATCGGCTGCTTCTTCATGCATAACCAAAGCCTGCACGGATCGTTTCGACAACGTCTGTAACACGGCGGGATAGCTTTTTCCGTTGCCGTTAAACAAAACAATTTCTTCGCCTTCCCGCAAACGCAGCACATTCACATGGCGCACCACGCCGGAGGGAAGCTCAAGTGTTTTGCCGGGGGAGAGTTCGGCTTCAAGATAAAAACGAGGCATGTTTTTATAGAAAAAATGGGTTAATATAAGCCCGCAATTATACCCAAACCGGAAATTTTAAGGACAAACCGTGTTAAACCGACTGCAAACATTGGTGCGCGAAGTGGCGCGTGCCGAAGTGATGCCACATTTTCTCAACACCAGCGTGAGCCGCAAGGAAGACGGCAGCTTGTTTTCAGAGGCCGATCTCGCTTCGCAGGCGGCCTTTGCCTACGGTTTGCCCGATATTATCGACTGCCCGATGTTAGGCGAAGAAATGACCGAATCGCAGCAGCGCCGCTTATGGGAAAACTCGGATACCGGTTTGTGGGTGGTTGATCCGATTGACGGCTCCAATAATTTTATCAACGGCATTCCCCATTTTGCTTTATCCGCAGCCTATATCGAAAACGGGCGCGCGCAATTGGGGGTGGTATATAACCCTGCAAACGATGAATGCTTTTATGCCGAACGGGGCAAAGGCGCTTTCCTCAACGGCCGCCCCTTACCGTTGCGCAGGTCGGCTAAAAAGCTCAAACACGCGATAGCGGGCGTGGAAATCAAATATCTGCGTTCGGGCAAGCTTTCCAGCCGCATCAATACGCTTTCTCCGTTTGGCAGCATCAGGAGCTTGGGCAGCAGCACTTTGGATTGGTGCTATCTGGCTGCCGGCCGTTATGACGTTTATGTGCACGGCGGACAAAAATTGTGGGACTACGCGGCAGGTGCGCTGATTTTTGAAGAAGCGGGTGGTTTGCTGGCTACGCTGGAAGGCGATGATTTTTGGAGCGGGCAACATGTGTTTAAACGTTCGGTTATCGCCGCGACCGAACCGGAATTGTTTGCAACATGGCTGAGATGGATCAGGGAAAACCAATAGACCGCGTTATAGGATTCACTAAATAATACATTTATTTAATATAATTATTGCAATACTTAACTTTAATTAAAATTAACATAGTTATAATCTCAAACGTCTCACAAAGGTTGTTCATCTCCCTGCAACCCAAGTAAGTACGACATTTTCCCGTATATGTATTGGCCATTCACGCTTCCCTGCATGAATGGTTTTTTTTGTCTGCAACAATCAATGCCTGTCTGAAAAAAGCACCCGGCCGCAGCAGGCAGGGTGCTTTTTTCAGACAGGCATTAAGCAACTTCAATAATGACCTTCATGGCTTTTTCTTCAGCCGCATGTTTGAACACATCATAGGCTTTTTCCATTTCGGCGAATTTGAAATGGTGTGTTGCCATTTTGGCCAGCGGCAGCTTGCCCGATTCGCAAGATTTCAGCAGCATGCCGGTGGTGTTGGCATTAACCAGGCCGGTTGTGATGGTCAGGTTTTTAATCCACAGTTTTTCCAGCTCGAAGTTAACGGATTTGCCGTGCACGCCTACGTTGGCGATATGGCCGCCGGCTTTGACGACTTTCTGGCAAATATCCCAAGTGGGTTCGATGCCCACGGCTTCCATTGCACAGTCGACGCCTTTGCCGCCGGTAATTTCCAATACTTTGGCAACCGCATCTTCTTTAGAGGAGTTGATGGTGTGGGTTGCGCCCATTTCTTTGGCCATAGTCAAGCGGTTGTCATCCATATCGATGGCGATAATGGTGGCCGGAGAATAGAATTGGGCCGTCAGCAGGCAGCCCATGCCGATGGGGCCGGTGCCGACAATCGCCACGGAGTCACCCGGTTTTACATTGCCGTATTGCACGCCGATTTCGTGCGAAGTCGGCAATACGTCCGACAGGAATACGGCTACGTCGGTGTTCAGGCTGTCGGGCAGGTGGTATAGCGAGTTGTCGGCAAACGGTGTGCGCACAAATTCGGCCTGCGTGCCGTCAATCATATAGCCCATAATCCAGCCGCCGTCTTTTTCGCAGTGTGCATAAAGCTGTTTCTGGCAGTTTTCGCAGGAGCCGCAGCGGCTTACGCAAGACACAATCACTTTATCGCCTTTTTTGAAGTTTTTGACGGCAGAGCCGACTTCTTCAACAATGCCGATGCCTTCGTGCCCGAGAATGCGGCCTTTCCATTCGCCGGTTTTTTGGCGCGCCACCGCTTCGATTTCCGGATTTTTGCCTTTCCATATGCCTAAATCGGTGCCGCAAATCGTGGTTTTGGTAATGCGGATTACGGCATCGGTCGGCTCGATAATGGTCGGAACCGGCCGCTCTTCAAAGCGGATATCGTTTTCGCCGTAATAAACCATTGCTTTCATTGTGTTGCTCATAATTGCCTCCGATACTTGGTTATTGAAACGAAACTGTTAAAGCATCCGTCCGGAATCGGCCTTATGCCGGCTATCATTACGAACGGCACATATTTTCAATTTGCTGTGTGCCGAATATATCGGGATGCTTTGAGTTTGATTTCATTATAAGCACCATTTCCAATCTGCTGCAAATAATCCTGGAAAATATCTTTTTAAAAAACATAATGTTATGTTATAACAAAGTGGTTGGGTTGAGGATTGGCCAACACGGCTTGCGTACTGATGAATGAAGCTTTTTCAGACAGGCATTGAAGAATAGTAATTGAACATGCTGCAGCCGTTGTCTGATTCCAACCATATGGCAACGGTTATAAAATCCTTGCACAATCAAGATTACAATGCGCTTACTTTCCGGCCGGGCGTTTTATAAAATGCGGTATCAAGCCGTAAAACGGCAGATTTTTGTAAATTAAAGGGATTCAAGATGACCCAACATGTTCTCCTCCTTCACGGCATCCATATGCATGCATGGGCCATGCTGCCATTGGCGCGTTTGCTGAAAAATCAAGGTGTCGATGCAAGCGTGTTCGGCTATTACAGCGTATTTCAAAACTTTGATGCGCATTGTAAGGCATTGGCCAAGCAGGTAAGGGCGCATTATGCGAAAACCGATGAGCCTCTGCATTTTGTGGGGCATAGCTTGGGCGGCTTGGTGCTGCGCCGTTTTGCCGTCGAATACCCTGATTTGGTTCGCGGCAGGGTGGTTACGCTGGGCACGCCGCATCAAGGAAGCTCGATTGCACACAAACTTCACCGGCTTGCGCCCTTTACATTGGGCAAGGCTTATGAAGAGGCATTGGATGGCTCGGCACCCAAAATAACCGAGGGCGCGCAATGGGGCAGCATTGCGGGCAGCCATTCTTTGGGGTTGGGGAAAGTGTTTGAACTTAAGGGCACCAATGACGGAACCGTTTTGCTGGAAGAAACCAAAACCGAAAACTTGTCCGACCATATCGTATTGCCGGTATCGCACACGGGCATGTTGGCTGATAAAGCGGTGGCGCAACAGATTGCCTATTTTTTAAATCACGGCTGCTTTCAGCATGGTTGTGAGTGAGCAAGTTCAGGCTGGTTGAAGTGATGCCTGTCTGAAAAATTTCAGACAGGCATTCAGCATCAAATGCTCAGTGATTAACGCACCACACCGCAAGCCATACGGCCGCCTCCGCCGCCCAGTTTGGCAGGCGTATCGCTGTAATTGTCGCCGCCTTCGTGAATCATCAGCGAGCGGCCTTTCAGCGTTTTGATGTCTTTGATGCGCGGAGCCACCACAGGCTGAACATGGCCTTTGGCATCCACTGCCAGCGCAGGCAGGTCGCCTAAGTGGCCGCTGTCATCCCACGGGCCTTTGTGTGCGCCGGTTTTTTTAGGGTCCCAGTGTCCGCCGGCGGCCAAGCCCGCCACTTTCTTGCCGTCTTTCTCGCCCGGCGCGCAGCTGGGTTTTTCATGAACGTGGAAGCCGTAAATACCGGGGTTCAAACCTTCCAGCTTGGGTGTAAACACGGCGCCGTGTTTGCTTTGGGTGATGCGGATTTCACCAATCGGCTTGTCGCCTTTTTCCACGTCCAGCAAAGATACCGGAACCACGATTTCACTTTGCGCAAACGCGGCAAACGGCGCAGCGCACAAAAATAAAGCGGTAATGATTTTTTTCATAATAAATATCCTATCTCTGAGTTTGCCCAAACGGGCTCGGCTTTATAACAGATAAATCCGATTTTTTCAAAGCAGGCGGCACATTTGCCTGATGGTTAATCAGACCTGAGGGCGGAACCAAAGTTTCGTTACCGGCTCCGCCCATGCCTGTCTGAAAACACAATACTCTCACGCCTGCTTTCAGACAGGCATGGCATAGAGTATGATACGCACCCGTCTGTTTCTTAAATATTTCCAGCACCATGAAAGCACGCTTTATCACGCTCGACGGCATCGACGGCGCGGGCAAGTCCACCAATCTGGCAGTAATCAAAAACTGGTTTGAAGCCCGCCGGCTGCCCGTTTTGTTTACCCGCGAACCGGGCGGCACGCCGGTTGGCGAAGCTTTGCGCGAAATTCTGCTCAACCCGGCCACCCGAGCCGGATTGCGGACTGAAACGCTGATGATGTTTGCCGCCCGCTGCCAGCATATCGAAGACGTGATTCTGCCCGCTTTGCAAAAAGGCATTCACGTTGTGTCCGACCGCTTCACCGACGCCACGTTTGCCTATCAGGGCGGTGGGCGTGGCGTGCCGCAGGCCGACATCGAAACGCTGGAAAACTGGGTACAGGGCAGCCTGCGCCCCGATTTAACCATTCTGCTTGACGTGCCGCTCGAAGTGTCCATGAGCCGCTTGGCCGAAACGCGCGAAAAAGACCGCTTCGAACAGGAAGCAGCCGATTTCTTTACCCGCGTGCGCCAATCTTATCTGCAACGTGCCGCCGCTGCGCCGCACCGCTACGCCGTTATCGACAGCAACCGCGCCCGCAGCGAAGTGCAGGCCGATATCGAAGCAACGCTAGCCGGCCATTTCAGTTAACATAATGCCTGTCTGAAACAGGAAGCCCGCCCATGATTTACCCTTGGCACACCGCCGCTTGGCAGCAAATCGCCGAACATTGGCACACCCGCCCCAACGCTTGGCTGTTCAACGGCAAAGAAAATACCGGCAAAACCGCATTTGCCCGCCATTTGGCGCAAGCGCTGTTGTGCGAATCGCCTGCCGAGTCGCACGAGCCTTGCGGCAGCTGCCCTTCCTGCCACCTGTTCAGCCAAAACAGCCATCCCGATTTTTACGAACTGACGCCCGAAATCCCCGAAGGCGAAGCCGTGGGCCGCAAACTGCTGCAAATCAAAATCGACGCAGTGCGCGAACTGATTTCCCAAGTGCAGCTCACATCCGTGCGCGGCGGGTTGCGCGTTGTATTGATTCATCCCGCCGAAAGCATGAACCTGCAAGCGGCCAACGGGCTTTTAAAAATCCTCGAAGAGCCGCCTGCCGATGTCGTGTTTCTGCTAATCAGCCACAACCGCGACAAGCTCCTGCCCACCATCAAAAGCCGCTGCCGCCAAATGGTTTTGCCGGCGCCAAACCGCGAAGAGGCGCTCGCCTATCTAAACCGCACCGAAACCGTAAATGCCGCCGCTTTACTGGCATTTCACAGCGGCGCACCGTTGTTCCCGCACGATGCGGAGCAAGACGAAATGCGCGAAGAATTATGCACCCTGCTTGCCAGCCCAAGGCTTTTGGCCATACTCGATTACGCCGCCGCATTCGACAAAAAAAAATGGCCGCTGGCCGTGTTTACCGACTGGCTGCAAAAATGGCTGCTGGATATCGGTTTGGCACAACAAAAAATCGCACCGCTCTACTTTCCCGATTACGCAGCAGAACTGGCCGACATCGCCCAAACAACCAATCCCGCCACACTATTCAGGCTCACCGACACTTTAAACCGCATCAGCCCTTACGGCCACCACACCTTGAGTGTTAAAATGCAGCTTGAATTTTTACTGACCGAGTATCTTTCATTCAGACAAAACAAATAATTACCAAGGAAAACCTTATGAATCTTACCAATTTACCCGGCAAAATGATGTCTTTGCAGCTTAAAGACAAAGCCATGCTGTATAACAGCTACATGCCGTTTTTAGAATTCGGCGGTGTATTCGTGCCCTCCGAAGACGCCTTCAAGCTGGGCGACGAAGTGCTGCTTGCCATCGAGCTGGGCGAAGACGGCGACAAAAAATTCCTGCGCACCCAAGTCGCATGGATCAACCCTGCCCGCACTTCGGCCAACCGCCCCAAAGGTATCGGCCTGGCATTCGATTCAGACGAAATCAGCATTGCCGTACGCAACAAAATCGAAAACATGCTGGGCAACGTATTGCGCAGCGAACGCCCCACTTACACCCTGTAAACCGCAGCGGGCCAATGCCCGCTTTTATGTTTTCAGACAGGCATTAGCCCGACCGACATCCGGTGAAACACCATGGCTAAAAAGTTTCCCATCCACCCAAAAAACCCCGAACGGATTTGCTGGGGCTGCGACAAATACTGCAAAGGCAGCGATTTACAGTGCGGCAACGGCTGCGAACGCATACAGCACCCGATGGAGCTCGACGGCGCCGACTGGTATAAAAACGGCGACTGGAGCAACCTGCTGAGCGAAGCGCAGCAAATCGAGCTGGGGCTGAAGTCCGCCTCCGAAACCAAACCTAAAAAACCGCATATCAAATTACCGCTCACCTCAAAAAAAACCACCTGAAACACACCATGCAACTGATCGACTCACATTGCCACCTCAATTTCGAAGGACTGGCCGACCGTCTGCCCGAAGTATTGGCCAATATGGCCGACAACCAAGTCAAGCAAGCACTCGCCATCGGCGTCAGCAAAAAAAGCTTTGCCGAAATCTTAGCCATAGCCGAGCAGCACCCGCAGATTTACGCCACCGTCGGCATCCACCCCGATGATCCCGATACCGAAGAATTCACCCTCGCCGAATTGCTCGAACACGCCCGCCACCCCAAAGTGGTCGGCATAGGCGAAACCGGCTTGGATTACCATTGGTGCAAAGGCGATTTAGCCTGGCAGCACCGGCGGTTTGCCGAACACATCGAAGCAGCCAACCAAAGCCGCCTGCCGCTGATTGTGCATACCCGAGATGCCGCAGACGACACCATGTCCATGCTCAAAACCCATCAAGCGCATGCCGGCGTGATCCATTGCTTTACCGAAGACGTGCGCGTTGCCAAACTCGCGCTGGATTTGGGTTTTTACATTTCATTCTCCGGTATCGTCACATTCAAAAACGCGCCGCTGATTCAAGAAGCCGCCCGCTACACGCCGCTAGACCGCATTTTGGTCGAAACCGACGCCCCGTTCCTCGCCCCCGTGCCCAAACGCGGCAAACCCAACGAACCGGCTTACGTCCGCCACACCGCCGAATTTCTGGCACAGCTGCGCGGCGACACATTGGAAAACATCGCCACAGCAACCACGGCCAATTTTTACCGCTTGTTCGATAAAGTTCCCAAATTCAATGAAGCACAGATGCTAATCTAGATTAACCTTATTGCTGTGGTTATTCTTTAGGGGCTGAAGTAGATTAGCAGTCATGATAGGTTGCCAAAATGAAGAAACTCACTGTAAGTTAAAGAAGATTCTGTAAAGAAAACTGCTTGAATATGGGGCCGAATCTACTTCAGCACTTAATTTTTTAGCTGGGGGTTGACACGGTTATGGTTAAGGAATATAGTTACATTCTTCAGACGCGGGGTGGAGCAGCATGGTAGCTCGTCGGGCTCATAACCCGAAGGTCGTAGGTTCGAATCCTGCCCCCGCAACCAGATTTCAAAAAGCCCTGCAAACCGCAGGGCTTTTTCTTTGGCGCTTGAAGTGCCGTTTGGTGGGTATTAAATTTGATTTAAGTCAAATAAGTTTTATCTTCTTGCAAAGTTTTAGTTATGGCGGTAATTGTCGCGTAAAATGCTTACATATTCAGCAAGCTGTGCTGTGTCTTACATCTTAAAAAATATCTGATGCAGATATAATGATAACCAATTAAATATTGATATCCGTAGTTTCCCGCGGTACGATATTATTATTCCGACTAACAACCAAATAAGAATATTATGCCCAGCGCGATTATTGTAGAAGATGAAATTTTGGCAGCAGAGCGTTTGCGTGTGTTGCTTGAGGAATGTCAGGTCGTATTACTGAAAACATTCCATCATGCCCAACCCGCTTTGGAATGGTTGAGCGTGCATGAGGTGGATATTGTTTTTGCCGATATCGGTTTGCCTGAAATGGACGGCTTGGAGTTTGCCGAACGGATTAAGCGCATTGCGAAAAAGCAACCCAGTGTGATTTTTACCACGGCTTATGAAGAGCATGCTTTGCGTGCCTTTGAATTGGCGGTGGCGGATTATCTGCTCAAACCGATCAAGCTCAGCCGCCTGCAAACGGCTTTGGCGCGTGTGAGTGAGAAGGAAGAAGAAGAGGGTGGCGGCTTTACCCATTTCAAAGTGTTCAGCCGCGACCGCATGGTGGAAATTCCGTGGCAGCAGGCGCGTTATTTGTTGGCCGAACACAAAACGGTGTTTTTGTTTACGGGCGACGGTAAAAGCTATGATTTGCCGAAAACGCTGGTGCATTGGGAAGAGGTGTTGGGCGACAAGGTTATCCGCGTGCACCGCAATGCGCTGGTGTTCCGCCACACGCTCGACTGCCTGATCCGTTTGGATGATGACGATGATGAAGGCAATGCAAGCTGGGGTGCGCAGGTTTTGGATATTCCCGATCCGCTGCCCATCAGCCGCCGCCAGCTTTCTGCGATACGCCGTATTCTGCGCGATAACGGCTGATTGGTAGGTTTGCAATGGAATGCCTGTCTGAAAGTGTTTTCAGACAGGCATTTTGTTTGAAATTGCGATGAATGATTGTGGATTAAAGGGTACAATAACAAGCTGTTGTGTGCGATTATGCCTGCGCTTATGAATATCAGAAGTTTTTATACACGCCTGTGGGACATTGCCCCGTTTTTTATCCGCCGCTATTTGAAAAAGCGGGGGCAGAAGAATGCTGCTTATTTGGCGCATTGGGGCGAGCGTTTCGGCGAACCTTATATTAAGCCGCTCAAAGGCGCGGTGTGGGTGCATGCCGTGTCGGTGGGGGAAACCAGGGCGGCGGAGCCGCTTTTGCAGGTTTTGCGCAAGCATTTTCCCGATTTGCCGATTTTGATGACGCAGATGACGCCCACCGGCCGCGAGACCGCACAGAAATTGCTGCCGGATGCGCAGTGCCGTTATCTGCCTTACGACAAACCGGCCTATATCCGGCAGTTTTTGAAAGAACACAAGCCGTGTTTCGGCATTTTGATGGAAACCGAAATCTGGCCGAATCTGATGCATGAGTGTGCCAAAGCCAATGTGCCTTTGTTTTTGGCAAACGCACGCCTGTCTGAAAAATCACAGCGCGGTTATTTGAAAATCCGCTCGCTGGTTGAACCTGCCATGCAGACGCTCAGCGGTTGTTATGCGCAAACGGCGGCCGATGCAGAGCGGCTGCATTTAATCGGTGCATCCAATGTGCATGTGTGCGGCAATTCAAAATACGATATTGCGCCGCCGCCTTCGGCCAGGCAAACGGCGGCGGCCTTTAAGGCGCGTATCGGGGAGCGGCCGGTCGTGGTGTGCGGCAGCACGCGTGTTTATAAAGAGCAGAACGAAGCGGAAATGCTGCTCAAGGCATGGCAAAATTATCATGGTGATGCGCTTTTGGTGTTGGTGCCGCGCCATCCCGAGCGGTTTGACGAAGTGTATGAAACCGCGCGCTCATTGGGGTTTAAAACGCAAAAACGCAGCGACGGGCAGCCGGTGGCGCCGGATACGCAGGTGTGGGTGGGCGACAGTATGGGTGAGATGTTTGCTTATTATCTGTGCGCCGACGTAGCATTTGTGGGCGGTAGCTTGGTGGATGCGGGCTGCCAGAATATTATCGAACCGATTGCCTGCAAAGTGCCCACTTTATTCGGCGCCTCTATTTATAATTTTGCCGACACCTGCAAAGGTGCGGAAGCGGCGGGCGCGGCCAAACAGGTGTTCAGCGCGCAGGAGTGGTATGCCGTGGTCAGCCGCTGGCTGCTGAATGAGGAAGAGCGCAAGAGCTATGCCGATGCGGCCGAGGCTTTTGTGGGCAGACACAAAGGCGCCAGCAGCAAAATGGCAGACTTGATTGCCGAATCGGTGAGGCGGCAAATCAGATAGTGAATTGATAGAACGGGATAATGTATGCCTGTCTGAAAAATTTGAATCCGCATGAAGGGTTCGGTTGTGTGGCTCAATGTTTCAGACAGGCATTTTGAGTGCTTATTATTTATGAGGTTTATGGTTAAAACGCCGCCGGTAAACGCCAAAGTGATTGCCACGTTACCGGTTTTTTTGAGCGTGTGCGTGGCCGCGCTGGCGATACGTTATTTCAATCTGAGTATGGAGGCGATTCCGCTGATACTCGGCGTGATTGCGGGCGGGCTGGTGGATTTGGACAACCGGCTCACGGGCCGCATCAAAAATATTTTCATCACGCTTTTGGCCTTTACCGTGTCCACCCTGTCCACTCAGCTTTCCGTGGGCAAACCGTGGGCGCTGGTGCCGGTGATGACGCTTTTGGCGTTTTCGTTCACCTTTATCGGCGCGGCGGGCGTGCGCTACCGCACGATTGCGTTCGGCACGCTGGCGGTGTCGGTTTATACCTTGCTCACCTACGAGCCGGAGCAGCCGCTTTACATTAATTCGCTGATGATTTTGATCGGCACGCTGCTGTATAGCGGCATTACGCTGCTCTGCCATTTGGTGTTCCCCCACCGCCCCGTGCAGGAAAATATGGCTGCCGCGTATTCTGCGCTGGCGGATTATCTGGACGGCAAAGCCGATTTTTTCGACCCCGACGAAGTGTGGCAGATCGAGCAGAAGCAAATCCGGCTGGCGATGAAAAACAGCCGTGTGATTCAAACGTTTAACCAATGCCGCAGCGCATTGTTTTACCGGATGCGCGGCCAGCACCGCCATCCGCGCACCAGCCGGATGCTGCGTTATTATTTTGCCGCGCAGGATATTCACGAGCGTGCCAGCTCCAGCCATGTTCAGTATCAGGAAATGGCCGAAAAGCTGAAAAACAGCGATTTGATTTTCCGCTTTCAGCGTTTGCTCGAATTGCAGGCGCAGGCGTGCCGCGATGTGGCCGCCGCCCTGCGCGACAACACGGCGTATGTGTATGACGAACGCTTGGCGCGTTCTGCGAAAGGCTTGGCGCAATCGCTGCAATATTACGCGGCAAACCATGCGGAAAGCGAAGTACACCCGTTGCAAAGGCTGGCGGCCAACCTCAACGGCGTGAACCTCCAGCTCGGCAATCTGGAAAACAATCCCGAGCAGGAGCAAAGCGGCGACGCCACCCGCATAGCGCACCACGAAGCCAGCGGTTTGCGCAATATTCTGAAAGCCTTGTCCGGCCAGTTTAATTTGGAATCGGCCACGTTCCGCCATGCCGTGCGCATGGCGCTGATTACGCTGGTGTGTTGCACTTTGGTGGAAATCACCCATTTTCACTTGGGCTATTGGGTGTTGCTGACTGCCGTGTTTGTGTGCCAGCCCAACTATTCGGCCACGCAAAAGCGGCTCAAGCAGCGCATTATCGGCACGCTGGCGGGCGTGTTGATAGGTTCCGTGCTGCCTTATTTCACACCTTCGCTGGAAACCAAACTGATTGTGGTGGTGGTATCGACCACGCTGTTTTATTTCTTCCGCACCAATAAATACAGCTATTCCACCTTTTTCATCACCATACAGGCGCTTACCAGCTTTTCGATTGCCGGCTTCGATACGGTGAGCGCGATTCCCTGGCGGATGGTCGATACCGTTATCGGCTCAATGCTGGCCTGGGCCGCCGTGTCTTACCTCTGGCCGGACTGGCACTATTTGGCTTTGAACAAAACCGGCGTGCAGGCGGTGAACGGGAATGCCGGCTATCTGAAAAGCATTTTGGAGCAGCTGAAAAACGGCGGCGGCGACCATGTACTCTACCGCAGCGCCCGCCGCAACGCGCACGAGCGCGCGGCCGCTTTGTCGAGCACTTTGTCGGATATGTCGGGCGAGCCGGAAAAATACGGCGATTGTTTGCAGCAAGGTTTCAGCCTGTTGAAAATCAACTATTCGCTGATCGGCTATATTTCCGCGCTGGGGGCTTACCGCAACCAAATCCATAAAAACGAAACCGACCAGGCTTTTCTCGGCGTTTTTTTCGAAGCAGCAGACATGCTGGCCGA
The DNA here is from genome assembly GCF_900636765.1 of Neisseria canis. NCBI lineage: Bacteria > Pseudomonadati > Pseudomonadota > Betaproteobacteria > Neisseriales > Neisseriaceae > Neisseria > Neisseria canis. The sequence continues at coordinate 421,535 of NZ_LR134313.1, read as the reverse complement.
TACGCTGGAGCGCATCAGCGATTTGCAGCCGGAGGATTTTGCCGCGCGCATGGCGGCCATCCGCAGCCGGCTGGATGTTTTGCACAATATCGAATACCACGACGAACAAAGCAATGTTTTGTGGCAGCAGCTTGTAATGATTACCAACTTGCTCGAACCTTGTTATCGGGCCTTAAGCCGGGTTGAAGAAGAATTTTCCGAGCAGGCCGCTGCGTGAACACAATGCCTGTCTGAAAAGCTTTCCTGTTTTCAGACAGGCATCGTTATGGCCCGCCCCGCGTTAGGCCGCATATCCTTATAAGCGCCACCGGCATCATCTTTCAGACAGGCATTGCCATACACCGAAATAACTAGGCACTAAATACAAGGCAGCATCAACAATCTTTGCAAACCAGCTTAGAATCAAACATATAACCGACCAACAGCCGGCAGAGCCGATGTTGCCTCTTTCCGCCACAGCCAACCCACCAAGCGAGCATGCCATGTTAACCGACGCATTCGGCCGCACCGTAGATTACCTGCGCATATCCGTAACCGACCGTTGCGATTTGCGCTGCACCTACTGCCTGCCCAAAGGCTTCAAAGGTTTCGCCGTTCCCCAAGACTGGCTGACCATCGAAGAAATAGGCCGTGTAGCCGCCGCATTTGCCCGGCTGGGCACCAAGCGCTTCCGCTTAACCGGCGGCGAACCCTTGTTGCGCAAAGGTCTAACCGACTTGGTGGCCGGGATTAACCGCCAAAGCGGGGTGGAAGATATTTCGCTCACCACCAACGGCACACAGCTTCACAAACACGCGCACGCGCTGCGCCAAGCCGGCGTGCGCCGCCTCAATATCAGCCTCGACAGCCTGCGCCGCGACTGCGTGCAAAGCATCACCGGCACCGATTGCCTGCCGCAAGTGCTCGAAGGCATCAAAGCCGTCAAAGCAGAAGGCTTCGAGCGCATCAAAATCAACATGGTGCCGCTGCAAGGCATCAACGACCGCGATTTGGACGACATGGTCGCGTTCTGCATCGAACACGGTTTCATCCTCAACCTGATTGAAGCCATGCCCATGGGCGAAACCGGGCAGGCGCAGGCCAAAGTGAGCCTCCAGCCCGTGTTGGCCGATTTGCAGCGGCGGTTTGATTTAGTACCGTTCGAAGGCAAAATCGGCGGCGGCCCGGCCCGTTATTGGCAAAGCCGCAGCGGCGGTTTCACCCTCGGCCTGATTACCCCGATGAGCCAGCATTTCTGCGCCACCTGTAACCGCGTGCGCCTTTCTGCCACCGGCAATATCCATTTGTGCCTGGGGCAGGAAGACAAAGTAGCCCTGCGTCCGATGTTGCGCGAAGGCTGCACCGATGCCGAATTGGAGCAAACCATACGCGATGCGGTGATGAAAAAGCCGGAGAAACATGAGTTTGTAGAAAACCCGAAAAAAATCATCCGCGTGATGGCACTGACCGGCGGCTAGAGCTTCCATGATTAAACACATGCCTGTCTGAAAAACCGGTTTTCAGACAGGCATGTGTTTATCGTTAATCCACTTACATAATAACAATACCGTCATACTTTTAAGTTGATTCACTATATGGGGGTGATCTGGTTTTGCATGGAATGCACCCCGGCGTATTGTGTACCAACCCGATGGCCGCGCCACCATGAAGCTCAAGCTTAAAATAAAGCAAAACCAAAAATTCCTTATTCCGCCAAGCAGTTGGCATTGCAATGCCTGTCTGAATCTTTTTCAGACAGGCATACACCATTTGCAATCATTTGCATGTCAATATGAATTATTTTAATATAGGCCTCCGTTTATGCCTGTCTGAAAAGCTATGGAATCCATTATCGAATTGCGCCACCTCAAAACCCTGCTGGCTTTGGAAGAAACCGGCAGCGTGTCTCTGGCGGCCAAGCGCGTGTTTTTAACGCAGTCGGCGCTGTCGCACCAAATCAGGGCGCTGGAAAATTATTATGAAACGCCGCTGTTCGAGCGCAAGTCCAGCCCGCTGCGCTTCACGCCGGCGGGCGAACGGCTGCTGAAACTGGCGCGCGACCTGCTGCCGCAAGTGGCCGCGGCAGAGCGCGATATGGCGCAGATTATCGAAGGCGAAGCGGGCGAATTGCGGCTGGCGGTGGAATGCCATACCTGTTTCGACTGGCTGATGCCCGCGATGGGCGTGTTCCGCCCCTTGTGGCCGCAGGTGGAATTGGATATCGTGTCGGGTTTTCAGGCCGATCCGGTGGGGCTTTTGCTCACGCACCGCGCCGATTTGGCCATTGTTTCGGAAGCCGTGCCGCAAACCGGCATTGCCTACCGGCCTTTGTTTGCCTACGAAATGGTGGGCATTTGTGCGCCCGACCATCCTTTGGCGGAGAAAGAAGTGTGGGAAGCGCAAGATTGGGCGGACGAAACCTTGATTACTTATCCCGTGCCCGACGATATGCTGGATTTACTGCGCAAAGTGCTGCTGCCCGAAGGCATCAACCCGCCGCGCCGCCACAGCGAACTCACGATTGCCATTGTGCAATTGGTGGCAAGCCGCCGCGGGATTGCCGCGCTGCCTTATTGGACGGTGATGCCGTATCTGGAAAAAGGCTATGTGATTTCGCGCAAAATCACCCGAAAAGGCCTGCAAAGCGAGCTTTATGCCGCCATCCGTGCGGAAGACGCGGGCAAAAGCTATTTGGAAAACTTCTGCCGGATTGTGCGCGATAAAGGCTTTGCCGACCTGCCGGGGCTCAGCGTGCTGGAAATGGCCGAATGGCCGGAGCAATCCGCTTCATGAGGCTGTGGCATCAGGATTTGATTGAAAAGCTGCCCCGCGCCCAATTGCTGGGGCAGCACAGGGAATGCGCGGCTTTGCGCGGCGGCGGCTGGGGCAAGCCGCATGCCACGGTGAATTATGTGTTTGCGCATTCCCCTTATTTGCTGTTTCTCTATCACGAATTGGTGATGCGGGAAATGCTACGGCGAGGGTACCGGCCCGACGGGCGCTGGTTCGATCCGCTGTATCGGGGCAAAACCGAAGCGGCTTATGCCGAACTGGTGCCGGTGCCGCCGCAAACGCCGCTGTATCCCGAGCACGACGATGCCTATATGGCGGAATGTTTGGATAATTTGCGCGGCAAAAACATTATTTTGGAATGAGGTTGTTTGACATGAAAACAGAATCGCCCGACCTTCGGCACAAAGGGGGCGCAATGGTGGCCGTATTGGGCGGCGGGCTGGTAGGCCGCTTAACGGCTTGGCAGCTGATGCAGCATGGCATTAAGGCGGATGTGTTCGACAAAGGTTCGCGCGAAGGCAGCGATGCCGCCGCGTTTGTGGCGGCCGCCATGCTGGCGCCTTCGGCGGAATCGGTGGAAGCCACGCCTTTGGTGGTGGCGTTGGGCAGGCAGAGCATTCCCTTGTGGCGCGATATTTTAAGCCGTTTGGATAAACCCGTGTTTATGCAGCAAAACGGCAGCCTGATTGTGTGGCACCCGCAGGATAAGCCGCTGGCGGTTCAGTTTGAGCAGCATTTGCACCGCGCCGCAGGCGATGTGGCGCAGCATTGGCAGCGTGCAGACATTGCCGCACACGAGCCGCAGCTTGCCCCGCGTTTTCAGACAGGCATTTATCTGCCCGAAGAAGGGCAGCTCGACGGGCGGCAGGTATTGCTGGCTTTGGCCGACTCGCTGGAGCAGCAGCTTGCCTGCCATTGGCACACGGAAACCGATGTGGAAACCTTGCGGCAAAGCTACCAATGGGTAATCGACTGCCGCGGTTTCGGCGCGCAAAGCGTGTGGAACCGTGCTGCCGCGCCTTCGCCCAGCAGGCTGCGCGGCATCCGCGGCGAAGTAGCGCGGGTGTATGCGCCGGAAATTTCGCTCAACCGCCCCGTGCGGCTGCTGCATCCGCGTTATCCGCTTTATATCGCGCCGAAAGAGCAGCATGTGTTTGTGATCGGTGCCACCCAAATTGAAAGCGAAAGCCGTGCGCCGGTGAGCGTGCGCTCGGGTTTGGAATTGTTGTCGGCGCTGTATGCCGTGCATCCGGCGTTTGGCGAGGCGCAGGTGTTGGAAATAGCGGTAGGCTTGCGGCCGACTTTAAACCACCATAATCCCGAAATCCGTTTCAGCCGCGAAATGCGCGTGATGGAAGTGAACGGCTTGTTCCGCCACGGTTTTATGATTGCGCCGGCGGTAACCAGAGCGGCGGTGCGGCTGGCTTTGGCTTTGATGGACGGGCAGCAGCCCTTGCCGCAGGATGCCGAAACTGCGTTGCCTTGTATTGAAATGCCCGGTCAAGCCGCCATGTATAGCGAATCAACTTAAGAGTATGACAGTATCGTTATTATGTAAGCGGATTGCTATATGCTTAAGCGGTTGGTAAGGGTCTGACGGGAAACCGTTTCAGACAGGCATTCTGATTTCATCCGGAGCAGTGTGCTCCATTAATCCCGAGAGGTGGTTATGAAGATTATTTTAAACGGCGACGCCGTTGAATTGGGCGGGCAGACGGTGGCCGATTTAATCGCACAAACCGAGCCGGCCAAGCCGTTTGCTGTGGCGGTGAACACAGGCTTTGTGCCGAAAGGCCGTTATGCCGAAACGGTGTTGAACGAAGGCGACAAAGTCGATATCGTCAAACCCGTAGTGGGCGGCTGATGCCTGTCTGAAAAGGAATGGAGATGAAAGGAAGCTGCTTGTGCGGCGTGGTGAAATTAAGCGCGGACATTGTTATTGTATGTCCGTCGGAAAAGAGAACCTAAAATGAATACGATAACCGAACACACATCACCCAAAGGCAGCCTGCTGCTGCGCAACCTCGCCATGCCGGCCGACACCAATCCCAACGGCGATATTTTCGGCGGCTGGATTATGTCGCAGATGGACATCGGCGGCGGCATTTTGGCAGCCGAAATCGCACAAGGGCGCGTCGTTACCGTGGCGGTGGAAAAAATGGCGTTTATCCGGCCCGTGAGCGTGGGCGACGTGGTCTGCTGCTACGGCTATTGCGTGCGGGTAGGCAACACTTCGCTGCAAATCAAAATCGAAGTGTGGATTAAAAAGCCCATGCATGACAATGCAGACAATGCCCGTAAGCTGGTAACCGAAGCCGTGTTTACCTATGTGGCGATCGACGCCGAAGGCAACCCGCGCCCGGTGCCCAGAGAAAACAACCCCGATTTGGAAAAAGCATTAATCAACGGATAAACCGTTTTCAGACAGGCGTATAGCCAACTAACTGAAAAAGAGTACGTTCGTCATGCTCGGGTCAAGCCCGAGTATGACGGTATCGTTATTATGTAAGCGGATCGGCCATAGCCCCGAAAGAATGTTCATGAACCCATTTACCCTATACGATCAAACCTTCCCTTCACGCCTGCTGCTCGGCACCGCAGCCTATCCCACCACCGAAATGCTGCGCCAATCGGTGGCCGTTGCCAAGCCCGCCATGATTACCGTGTCGCTGCGCCGCGCCGGTTCGGGCGGCGAAACCCACGGGCAGAGCTTTTGGGCGCTGCTTCAGGAAATGAACATCCCCATCCTGCCGAACACCGCCGGCTGCCAAAGCGTTCAAGAAGCCGTAACCACAGCCCAAATGGCGCGCGAAGTGTTTGAAACCGATTGGATCAAGCTCGAACTGATCGGCGACGACGACACGCTCCAGCCCGATGTGTTCCAGCTTGTCGAAGCCGCGAAAATCCTGATTGACGACGGCTTTAAAGTGCTGCCGTATTGCACGGAAGATCTGATTGCCTGCCGCCGCCTGTTGGATGCGGGCTGTCAAGCGCTGATGCCGTGGGCGGCGCCGATCGGCACCGGCTTGGGCGTGGTGCACGAATATGCGTTGAAAGTTTTGCGCGAACGCCTGCCTGAAACCCCGCTGATTATCGATGCCGGCTTAGGCCTGCCTTCGCAGGCGGCACAAGTAATGGAATGGGGCTACGACGGCGTATTGCTCAACACCGCCGTATCCCGCTCCGGCAGCCCCACCGATATGGCGCACGCCTTTGCGCTGGCGGTGGAAGCGGGGCGCTTGGCATACGGAGCCGAACCCGTGCAGCCGCGCGAACAGGCACAAGCCAGCACGCCTACTGTGGGGCAGCCGTTTTGGCATTCCGCGGAGTATTGAAGAAGGCAAAATGCCTGTCTGAAATGTTTTCAGACAGGCATTTTTGTTATAGCAAAGCAGCTTGTTAAAGAATACCCCGCAAAGCGGTGTCCAAATATCACGGTATCCTTACCGTTACATGGCAGAGGCAGAAAATATCCATTTAAACTGCCGCCTGCAAGCATCCGGAGAGCGGGAAAGTAAGTTTCTGAAAAATATTTTCATGCACGTATAAAAATCATAGCGTATCTTCTTTGCACACTTTAAAATAACAGGTTTTAAAAATCGAACCACAGGGCTTGCGCAACAGCGCAAATGCCTGTCTGAAAAGTGCAGATTGGAAATACGGATATGATGAAAAACAGAGTGAAAAACATCCATTTTGTCGGCATCGGCGGCTCGGGAATGTGCGGCATTGCCGAAGTGCTGCATAACCTCGGTTTTACCGTTTCCGGCTCCGATCAGGCGCAAAGTGCCGTAACCCGCCATTTGGCAGGCTTGGGCATTCAGGTTTATCCCGGCCACACGGCAGAGCATGTAAACGGAGCAGATGTGGTGGTTACTTCCACCGCGGTTAAGCGGGAAAACCCCGAAGTGGTGGAAGCGCTGGCGCAGAAAATTCCCGTGATTCCGCGCGCCCTGATGCTGGCCGAGCTGATGCGCTTCCGCGAAGGCATCGCCGTTGCCGGCACACACGGCAAAACCACCACCACCAGCCTCACGGCTTCTATTTTGGCCGCAGCGGGTTTGGATCCCACATTCGTAATCGGCGGCAAGTTAACCGCCGCAGGTACCAATGCCCAACTGGGGCACGGCCAGTATATCGTGGCCGAAGCAGACGAATCCGACGCTTCTTTCCTGCATCTGACACCGGTGATGTCGGTGGTAACCAATATCGACACCGACCACATGGAAACCTACGGCCACAGCGTTGAAAAGCTGCATCAGGCGTTTGTGGATTTTATCCACCGCATGCCTTTCTACGGTAAAGCGTTTTTGTGTGTCGACAGCGAGCATGTGCGCGCCATCATCCCGAAAGTCAGCAAACCTTTTGCCACCTACGGCTTGGACGAATCAGCCGATATTTATGCAACCGATATGCGCGCAGAAGGCGCCCAAATGCACTTTACCGTGCACGCGCCGAAAAGCGGTGTCGAGCCGTTTGACGTTGTTTTGAACATGCCCGGCCGCCACAATGTGTTGAACGCGTTGGCTGCCATCGGCGTGGCGCTCGAATGCGGTGCGGGTGTGGATGCCATTCGGAAAGGGTTGTCGGGTTTTGCCGGAGTAGGGCGCCGCTTCCAAAGCTACGGCGAAATTGCCTTGCCGCAAGGCGGCAAAGCTTTGGTGGTTGACGATTACGGCCACCATCCGGTTGAAATGGCGGCCACACTGGCAGCGGCGCGCGGCGCTTATCCCGATAAACGTTTGGTGTTGGCGTTCCAACCGCACCGCTATACCCGTACCCGTGATTTGTTTGAAGATTTTGTCGGCGTATTAACCACGGTAGACAGTTTGGTACTGACCGAAGTGTACGCGGCGGGCGAGGAGCCGATTGTTGCAGCCGACAGCCGCGCATTGGCCCGCGCCATCCGCGTGCTGGGTAAGGTGGAACCGATGTATTGCGAAGATGTGAACCAACTGCCGCAAACCCTGCTGAACGTGCTGCAAGACGGCGATGTGGTGTTGACTATGGGTGCGGGCAGCATCAACAAAACCGCGCAGGCTTTGGTGGATGCTTGCAAATAGGAACGGCAATGCCTGTCTGAAAAAAGCCCGACGGGTTTCAGACAGGCATTCAGAGTATAGAAATTAAAGGATGATACATGCAGGATTTCGGTAAAGTAGCCGTGTTGATGGGCGGTTTTTCCAGTGAGCGCGACGTTTCGTTGAGCAGTGGCAGAGCGATTGTGGCGGCTTTGAAAAGCAAAGGCATCGACGCCCATGCGTTTGACCCGAAAGAAACGCCGCTGGGCGAATTGAAAACTCAGCAGTTCGATGTTGCCTTTAATATTCTGCATGGCACCTGCGGCGAAGACGGCGTGGTGCAGGGCGCCCTCGAAATGCTCGGCATTCCTTACACCGGTTGCGGCGTTTTGGCTTCGGCCATCGGTATGGACAAATACCGCTGCAAACTGCTTTGGAAAGCATTGGATTTGCCGGTGCCGGATTATGCCGTTTTGACGGATGAAACCGATTTTGATGCGGTTGAGCGCAAACTCGGTCTGCCGCTTTTTGCCAAGCCTGCCGCAGAGGGCAGTAGCGTCGGCGTGATTAAAGTGAAAGAAGCCGGCAGCCTCAAAGCCGCTTATGAATCCATCAAGCACATGCACGGCGTAATTTTGGCGGAAAAATTTATCGGCGGCGGCGAATACGCCTGCTCCGTACTCAACGGCAAAGCCCTTCCCAGCATACGGATTATTCCGAAAAACGAGTTTTACGACAAGGAAGCCAAATACGAGCGGGACGATACGGTTTACCTTTGTCCGTCTGACTTAAGCGAAGCGGAAGAAAAACAGATGGGTGAACTGGCCATCCGCGCATTCGAGGCGATAGGCGGCGAAGGCAACGGACGCGTCGATTTCTTGAAAGACGAACAAGGCAAACTCTATTTGCTTGAAGTGAACACCCTGCCGGGCATGACCGCTACCAGTTTGGTTCCGAAAGCGGCGGCACAGCAAGGCATACCGTTTGCCGATTTGTGCGTGGAAATACTAAAGAGCGCACATGTCGGATAAGCTAAAACCCTTTCGCCGTTTCAGAGGCTGGCTGATTCTGCTGGCTGTTGTGCTGTGTTTGGGCGTGATTATTGCATGGTTGTATAATTCCACCTATTTCCCGATTAAACAGGTTAAAATAGAAGGCAATTTGGCGCGTACAAACAGCACGGAATTGGAAAAAATTGCACAAGAATACATGCGCGGCAATATTTTCCAAGCAGATTTGAACGGTGCCCAAGTCGCATTTGAATCCATGCCCTGGATAGACACGGTTGTGGTCAGCCGGAAGTTGCCCGACACGGTCGAAATCCAGTTGGCGGAGCATCAGCCGGTTGCCCGTTGGAAAGACGGCAGGCTGGTCAGCAGCAGCGGAAAAATTTTCAAAGCGTCCAGCGATGAAGTCTTTCCCGTGTTTGAAGGCGAGCCGGGCACTGAAAAAAATATGGCTGAACATTACGAGCTGTTTCAACAGCAGCTTGTTCCGCTGAATTTGAAAATCCAGAAACTGATTTATACCCCCCGTTCCGCCTGGTCGGTAGAGCTGGACAACCATATTACCGTCCACCTAGGGCGCGAAAAAGAAAAAGAGCGCCTAACCCGGTTTGCCGAAGTGTGGCGCAGCATATTGAAACCGCAGCAAGCCGTATTGGATTATGTGGATATGCGCTATAAAGACGGCTTTGCCATACGCAAAAAAGCGGCAGAAAGCCCGGCCCCGGCGAACGAAAACCAACAAGAAGATTAACAAATCGAATTCATCGAATGGAATATTATGATTAACAAACAATACATCAGCGCATTGGATATCGGCACATCTAAAGTGATTGCTCTGATAGGCGAGATAGGAGACGACAACGAAATCCATATTGTCGGTTTGGGGCAGGCGCCTTCACGCGGCTTGAAAGCAGGCATGGTAACCAATATCGATGCAACCGCACAAGCCATCAAGCAGGCAATGGAAGAAGCCGAACGCATGGCCGACAGCAAGGTTGACAGCGTAACCACCGGTATTGCAGGCAATCATATCCGCAGCATGAATTCGCAAGGCGTAGTCAAAATCAAAGACGGAGAAGTAACCCAAGCCGACATCGACCGCGCAATTGAAACGGCTAAAGCCATCAATATTCCGCCTGATCATAATATTCTGCATACCGTAGTGCAGGAATACATCATTGACAACCAGCCGGGCGTTAAGGAGCCGATAGGCATGAGCGGCGTGCGGCTGGATACCCGTGTCCACATCATCACCGGAGCCATTACCGCTTTACAGAATATCCAAAAATGCGTGAACCGTTGCGGTTTGCACATGGAACAAATCATGCTCCAGCCTTTGGCGAGCGGGCAGGCGGTGTTGACTGAGGATGAAAAAGACTTGGGCGTGTGCGTGATTGATATCGGTGGCGGCACCACAGATATTGCCGTTTATACCAACGGCGCCATCCGCCATACTGCGGTTATTCCGGTAGCAGGCGATTTGATTACCAGCGATATTGCCCATGCATTGAGAACGCCTTATGTGCATGCCGAATACATCAAAATCCATCATGGATTGGCCATCGCCGATATGGATATGGAAGATGAAATGGTGGAAGTGCCCAGCGTGGGCGACCGGCCGATGCGCCAAGTTCCACGCAGCGTATTGGCTCAAGTGATAGGGCCGCGCGTAGAAGAAATTCTTGAGTTGACACTGAATGAATTAAGACGTTCGGGCTTTCCGGAAGAAGTGTTGAATTCAGGTGTGGTATTAACCGGTGGAGCATCTTTATTGCCCGGCATGATAGAGTTAACCGAAGAAATTTTCCAAGTGCCCGCCCGTATCGGCGTACCCCAAGATATGGCCGGCGTGTCAGAGCGCATCAGAAACCCGCGTTATGCCACGGCCATCGGTCTGCTGCAAGCGGCTCGCGGAGAGTTGGAAGGCAAGCATGTGAGCGGTGCGGTAGCGGTCGGTAACGGCAAAGAAAGTTTGTGGACGAAAATCAGAGATTGGTTAAGAAATAACTTTTAATTGAAAGTTGCGTGAAATCGTTATAACAATCGCTCAAGATGCCGAAAAGAACGCTTTTGCCAAGTATACAAGTAATAAAGAGTTCTTTATAATAACACTTATTTGCAAAAATTTTTGTACGTCCTAACGCAGGGCGCTGAGGAGCATATTAAATGGATTTGGTTTATGACGTAGTAGAGTCTGCCGCAAGCCCTGCGGTAATTAAGGTAATTGGTATCGGCGGCGGCGGCTGTAATGCGATTAACAACATGATTAACAACACCATTGCAGGTGTTGAATTTATCAGTGCCAATACCGATGCGCAAGCATTGGGCAAAAATCAAGCGCCTAAACGGATTCAATTGGGTACCAACCTTACGCGCGGTTTGGGTGCTGGTGCCAATCCGGAAGTAGGTCGTGCGGCGGCTCAAGAAGATCGTGAGGCTATTGCGGATGCCATCCGTGGTTCCAATATGCTGTTCATTACAACCGGTATGGGCGGTGGCACCGGCACCGGTGCGGCTCCTGTTGTTGCGGAAATCGCTAAAGAATTGGGCATTTTAACGGTTGCTGTTGTGACACGTCCGTTTGAACACGAAGGCAAACGTATCAATATTGCCCATCAGGGTATTGAGCAGCTGAAAAGCCAAGTGGATTCACTGATTGTGATTCCGAATGATAAATTGATGACTGCTTTGGGTGAAGATGTAACCGTGCGTGAAGCATTCCAAGCAGCTGATAATGTATTGCATGCTGCGGTTGCAGGTATTTCCGAAGTGGTAACCCGCCCCGGTTTTATCAACCTTGATTTTGCCGACGTGAAAAACGTAATGAGCATTACAGGTATGGCTATGATGGGTTCGGGTTCTGCTCAAGGTGTTGACCGTGCGCGCTTGGCTACTGAACAAGCGATTGCCAGCCCGCTGCTCGACAATGTGAGCCTTGATGGTGCCCGCGGTGTATTGGTAAATATCACGACTGCTCCTGGCTGTCTGAAAATGTCTGAATACCGTGAAATTATGCGTGTGGTGAACGAATATGCGCATCCTGATTCAGAGCGTAAATATGGCACATCTGAAGATGAAGATATGCCGGAAGACGCCATCCGTGTTACCATTATTGCCACCGGTTTGAAAGAAAACTATACCCAACCGACGCATCAAAGCGGTGTAAGACAAGGGGGGCGAAGCCAGTCTTTTGGTGGGCATGTCGGACGCCACAATCCTTATGGTGCGGACGAACTTGATGAGATGACTGCCGCTGCCAGAATGACAGAAGAGCGCAGCTATCCTACTTTGGATAATGTGATCCGTTCCGGACGCGGTGCCAGAAAAATGGATTTATCAGCTGCTGATTTTTCCAATCAAACCATTTTAGATGATTTGGAAATTCCAGCAATGCTGCGCCGCAAGCAAAATCAAAATAATCGTAACGATTAATCAAGCAGAACGTGAAATAAGCTGGGCATATGCCTGGCTTATTTTTTCAGACAGGCATACTTCAATGCCTGTCTGAAAAAGCAAATGGAAACAGTAACAAGACATGTTTATTCACTATATTATCTGATGAATCTACAGTAAACACTTGTTATTATTGGTTTGATATTATTTTTATCAATGTTGGTAACTTATATTTTTTCTCGTTGTAAGACATAGAGTTCTTACTCCTAGAATATAGAATATTTAAAACCAACACTTATATATTTCAGGAAATTAAATGACAGAGCAAGAGCTGCAAGATTTACAACGTATGACGGATATTGCTGTAAACGCATTGGAAGATGTGAAAGCGAAAGACATTACTGTATTAGATACAAGCGGGAAAACCTCGCTTTTTGCCCGTATGATTATTGCCAGTGGCGACAGTACACGTCAGGTCAAAGCGTTGGTTAACAATGTGGCGGTAGATTTAAAAGAAGCAGGTTTTGAAATCTTAAGTAGCGAAGGGCAGGATTCGGGTGAATGGGCATTGGTTGATGCGGGAGATCTTCTTGTACATGTGATGCTGCCGGCAGTACGGGATTTTTATGACATTGAAGCCTTATGGGGCGGTGAAAAACCTTCTTTCCATGCCGGAGCACAAAAGCCTTGGCACGCGGCGGATAATTAACCGTTATACAGGTGAGGGTAATGAATATCACGGTTTTAGCCGTAGGTACAAAAATGTCGGGCTGGGTTGACGAGGCAGTTAAAGAATATGCCAAAAGATTTGGTCGGGATATTCACTATACCATCAAAGAAATCAAACCGGAAAAGCGTGGCGCGGGCGTGAATGCGTCGCAAGGTATGTTGGCGGAGGAGCGTAGGATTCTGGAGGCGATACCGAACGGAGCTTTTTTGGTGGCTTTGGATGAGCGGGGAAAAGCGCCTACTTCCGTTGAGCTTGCCGGTTATTTAGCGCAATGGCAGCGTGATGGCGAGCATGTTTGCTTTGTCATCGGCGGTGCAGACGGTATGACGGATGCTGTGAAGCAGAAGGCCGGTTTGATGATGCGTTTGTCTAATCTGACTTTGCCGCATGGCATGGTGCGGGTGTTGCTCACCGAGCAGCTGTACCGTGCTGCATCTATTTTGAATAACCATCCGTATCACCGTGAATAATCCGATGCCTGTCTGAAACGCTAAATGCGGATAATGCTTGACAGGAAAAAATGTGCCCGATATAATTTCTTTCTATTCCCCGATAGCTCAGTCGGTAGAGCGACGGACTGTTAATCCGCAGGTCCCTGGTTCGAGCCCAGGTCGGGGAGCCAAATTCAGAGCCTGAGTGATACACTCAGGCTCGTTTTCTATTATGCTATGGTTAATCAACACATTTTTAATAGAGGCAGCAAGCCGAAGACAGCATAGGTAGTACGGGACTCATTTTGTTGCTGCTTCAGCAGCTTACCAAATCGTTCTCTTTGAGTTAGGGCGCAGCAATGCCGCAATAAAAATCAAGTTGATTGGCTATATAGAAATTCAGTTTCAGAGAGATAAACTTCACATACCAGAAAGGACAATTATGCCCGCTAAAAAACCATCGCTGATCGGTGGCGCTTTGTTGATTGCCGGCACAGTTATTGGTGCCGGCATGTTTGCGAACCCCACGGCCACTTCCGGTATTTGGTTTATCGGTTCGTTGGCGGTGTTGGTGTACACATGGTTTTCCATGTTGTCGGGTGGTTTGATGATTTTAGAGGTCAACACCCATTATCCTTACGGTTCGAGCTTTGATACGATGGTAAAGGATTTGCTCGGTAAAGGCTGGAATATTGTGAACGGGTTGGCGGTTGCGTTTGTGCTTTACTTGCTCACTTATGCTTATATATTTGTGGGCGGTAATCTCACTGCGCAAGCAGTCGGTTCACTCAGCGCATCGGAGCAGCCTTTGTATGTGGGGCAGTTGCTGTTTACTGCGGTTTTTGCCGGGTGTGTGTGGTTGTCGGCGCGTTTGGTCGATCGGGTGGCGAGTGTGTTGCTGGGCGGTATGATTATTGCGTTTTTATGGGCCACAGGCGGCTTGCTGGGTTCCGTGCAGGTGCCGGTTTTGTTGGATCATACCGCTCCTGCGGATGCTGCTTATTGGATTTATATTGCCGCTGCGTTGCCTGTGTGTTTGGCTTCATTTGGCTTTCACGGCAATGTGTCCAGTCTGCTCAAATATTTTCAGCATGATGCACCCAAAGTCGCCAAGGCTTTATGGTTGGGTACGCTGATTGCATTAGCCATTTATGTTTTGTGGCAGTTGGCGGTGCAAGGCAATTTGCCGCGTTCGGCTTTTGCGCCGGTTATTGCGGCCGACGGTGATGTGGGGGTGTTGATTGAAAATCTTGCCAAGTATGTTCAAGTAGGGGCAATGGGGAAGATTCTGAGCTTTTTTGCTTATATGGCAATTGCTTCTTCGTTTTTGGGCGTGACTTTGGGGTTGTTTGATTATTTGGCCGATATGTTTAAATTTGCCGATGATTTTGCGGGAAGAACCAAAACGGCGGCCATTACGTTTCTGCCGCCCTTGCTGCTTTGTTTATGGCTGCCTACCGGTTTTGTAACGGCTATCGGTTATGTGGGATTGGCGGCTGCGGTGTGGACTTCCATCGTGCCGGCCATGATGCTTTATAAGGCGCGGAAAAAATTCGGTACGAGTGATAATTATCGTGTGTATGGCGGTGTGTGGCTGATGGTGTGGGTGTTTGTGTTTGGAGTGGTTAATATTGCAGCGCAATTGTTGAGCCAATGGGGTTGGGTGCCTGTGTTTAAGGGCTAAGCAAATGTGAATCAGAATGCCTGTCTGAAAAATGTTTTCAGACAGGCATTGTTGTTAAATTGTCCTGCAACGAAGAATGGTATGTCCCAAACCGATGCCGTCGTGAACGGATTCTATTTTCAAGCCGGCACGGTTGATGCAGTGGGCCATATCTTCCGAATGATAGATTTTGCTGTTGCCGTTGGCCAGCGCTGTGAAATAGAGGCTGGTTTGAGTGAGGCAATAAGCTGCGGTTTCGTATTGCTGCCTGTTCCAAAAGGGTTCCATGATGTAGAGGTCGGTGTGGGCATCCATAGAGTCGGCAGCGCGTTGCAGAATGCAGGTCACTTCATCTTCGGAAAAACAGTCGAGAAACTGGCTCATCCATATGGCATCAAAGCCTTTCGGGAAGGGTGAGGACGCATCAAGCAGGTTGGCGGGATGGCCGTGGATGCGTTCTGCTCCAGGCTTGCCTGCTACGGCTTCGCGCATCAGGCCGAGCTGCTGCGGCAAATCCATAATGGTTACTTCTACTTCGGCGTTGTGTGCCACGCATTGCTGCGCCCAGCGGCCGGTGTTGCCGCCGATATCAAGCAGGCGTTTAACCGGTTTGGAAAAAATGATTTTCAGAGCTTCGGGAAAAGCGCTGTCGGAATAAAAGTGGTCGAAAGCCAGCCATTTTTCCCGCGCTTCGGCCGGAAGTTGCGATAAGCCTTCATAAATGGTCGGCCATTGGCCGAACACTTTCAACCCTTCGGGTTTGCCGCTTAGCAGGGTGGCTTCCAAGTCAAACATGCCTTGATAGCAAATTTCCTGCACAAAATCCATATTCACCCGAGCCATTTTGTCTTTAAGCAAAAACCACCCCGCTTTGCTGATGACATACCGTCCGTTTTGCACAAGCACGGTGCCGATAGACAACGAGGCTTCGAGCAATACCTGAGCTGCATAGCGGCTGAGGCCGGCGCTTTCGGCAATTTCTTCTAAAGACATTCCTTTTTCCTGCTGCTCGTTTAAGCGGTCGAGGATACCGAATT
The DNA here is from genome assembly GCF_900636765.1 of Neisseria canis. Lineage (NCBI taxonomy): Bacteria > Pseudomonadati > Pseudomonadota > Betaproteobacteria > Neisseriales > Neisseriaceae > Neisseria > Neisseria canis. The sequence continues at coordinate 405,481 of NZ_LR134313.1, read as the reverse complement.
TAACCATGAGCCGCGAAACTTGAAAAACAATCGGGCCGAAAGCGATTTCTTGGGCCAACCGTTGCGCGGCACCTGCAGAGAATCGCTCGGTTGAATAGCGTTCTTCTAAAACGGGGGATAATTTCATTATGGTTCCGGAAATGTGAATTATGTAGTGGGCATTGTATCGTAAATAAAAGGTATCTTTAAACAACCAGCAAGCCGTTTGACATAGTTCAAACGGCTTGCTTGGTTTACAAGGCTTAATGCACGCTGCCTTTAAGCACTACGCGGCTGTTCCAAGTGCCGATGTGGCATTCGTATTCGCTGCCGCCTTTGGTTTGCTTGTCGAAATAGCTAACCAAACGTACTGATTTTGCGTTTTTCTTAGCGGCGGTAGATTGGAAACGTTTTACGGCGCTTAAGAATGCACGTTGGCAGGTTTGGTCAGGCGTTTTGCCCACGGCGTTGGCCACTTGGCGGGATACCATGGTTTTACCGCCGGTGCTGCCGTAGCTGACTTTAATGGAAGAGTCCAATACTTCCTTCGCTTCTTGTGAATTGAGTGCGGCAGAAGCAGAACACATATAAGCATCGTTTTTGCCTTTATTGTTCACTTTATGGCCTTCACCTATGCTGCGGCACGCTCCGCCGGATGCGGCAGCCGGCTGGCTTTTTGCTGCCGGTTGGCTTTTCGCTTCGGAAGAGCGAGTTTCCAGTGCCTGGTTTTCAGGTTGGCTTTTACCTGCGCAGGCTGACAAAGCCAAAACGGCGCTGATGGTTAAAAGAGTAGAGAGAGAAGATTTCATACGAGCTCCTTTGTGATGAGAATGTGCTGTTAATAAATAAAGAAAATGCTAATTTAATTCGATATGTGTATTTTGACACAAGTTTACGGCTTCTTACAAATACAAATGCCTGTCTGAAAAGTATTCAGACAGGCTTCTTAGCTTGCATTACATATAAATAATAATTATTATCATAAATAAAGCAAATTAACTGGTTCGTTCAAGAAAGGAGATTTTATGGCTTACACACTGCCCGAACTCGGTTATGCCTATGATGCGCTGGAGCCGCATTTTGACGAGATGACGATGAACATCCATCATACCAAGCACCATCAGGCTTATGTAAACAATGCCAATGCCGCGCTGGAAAGCCTGCCGCAATTTGCCGGATTGCCGGTAGAGGAGCTGATTGCCCGTTTAAACGAATTGCCTGCCGACAAGCAAACCGTGTTGCGCAATAATGCCGGCGGCCATGCCAACCATGCATTTTTCTGGAAAAACCTCAAGCAGGGCACGCAATTGTCTGGCCGTCTCAAAGAGGCCATTGAACGTGATTTCGGCTCGGTGGAAAACTTTCAGGCCGAATTTGAAAAAGCAGCGGCCAGCCGCTTCGGCTCGGGCTGGGCATGGCTGGTGTTGGATGAAGGGCGTTTGAAAGTGGTGTCGACCGCCAACCAAGATTCCCCGCTGATGGGCGAAGCGGTTGCCGGCTGCAAAGGCTATCCGATTATCGGCTTGGACGTGTGGGAACATGCTTATTATCTGAAATACCAAAACCGCAGGCCGGATTATGTGAAAGCATACTGGCATGTTGTCAACTGGGATGAGGCCGCACGCAGATTTGAGTCGCAAACAGCATAACATGCTATAATCGCGCCATGCCTGTCTGAAAACATTTCAGACAGGCATGGTTTTATTTATTTGAAACACAATGAAAAAGCACGCAGGGTGTTTTCCGTGCCGCTTAAACCCGGTTTTCGAACATTAGAGGAAATATCTGTCACAATCTTAATTCAAAGATTGCACAACTTAATATGCAATTGGTATAAAATATAGGTATGCCAATAAAACATACGCAACACAACACATTATTATGAGTAAAAACACATCCAAAATGCCGCGCCTCAAGCGAGCATTGGCGTTGCTGCTGATAGTGGCGGCTGCCGGTACCGTCGGCTTTTCGCAAGCCTCAACCGATCCTGAAAAAATCCTGATGAATTCAGCCGCACAAACAATGGCGCCGAAGCAAGGCGGCCTGATGCTCGACACCGCCCGCCACTTTTATCCGGTAAGCGTGATTAAAGATTTTATCGATACCATTGCCCGCTCCGGCGGCAATTTCCTGCATCTGCATTTTTCCGATCACGAAAACTATGCTTTGGAAAGCAAAATCCTGAACCAGCGCGCGGCCGACGCCAAGCGCAATGCAGACGGTGTGTATATCAACCCTTTGACAAACAAGCCTTTCTTAAGCTTTGAGCAGCTTGAAGAAATCAAAGCGTATGCAAAATCGAAAAACATCGATCTGATTCCCGAGGTGGACAGCCCCAACCACATGACCACGATTTTCACGCTGCTGGAAGCACACCGCGGCAAAGATTTTGTCAATGCAATCAAATCCCGTTATTCCGATGAAGAAATCAATATTACCAATCCGGAAAGCATTGCATTTATGAAATCGCTGATTGGCGAAGTTGCCGATGCGTTTGGCAACAGCAGCAGCCATTTCCACATCGGCGGCGACGAATTCGGCTACAGTGTCGACAGCAATCACGAATTTATTGCGTATGCCAATGAATTGGCAACCTTTCTCAAGCAAAAAGGATTGACCACCCGCATATGGAACGACGGCATTATCAAAGCCACCGTAGACAAGCTCAACCATGAAATCCAAGTAACTTATTGGAGTTATGACGGCGATGTGGAAAACAAACAAACCGCCCAGGAGCGCCGCAGAATCCGCGTGAGCATGCCCGAGCTGATTGATAGGGGCTTCAACGTGTTGAACTACAACTCTTATTATCTGTATGTCAACCCGAAGCAGGATTGGGGCACTTCCTATAACAGCGATTTTGCCACGCGCGACATCATCAACCGCTGGAGCCTCGGCGTGTGGGATGGTGAAAACCAGAAAAACGCGATCAAAGACACCAGTAAAATCATGGGTGCCGCGCTTGCCATCTGGGGCGAAAACGCGGGTTCGATGAGCAGCAAAACCATTCAGAAATATACGTCCGGTTTGCTGGAATCCATCATCCGAAAAACCCGTTCCGAATCCGATTCGGGCGATAAACTGATGCAGAATCTGGCAGTGCTTTCCGGTAATTCGCTCAAGCAAAGCTATGTGGATTGGTCGCTGATTCAGGACGGCGAAGCGCTTAATCTGCAAGACAACGGCACCGAAAGCCTGCATTTGTTGCAGGAGCAGGCGTTGCAGAAGCGGAAAAACCTCAACGTTTGGGTGCGCGGCGCGGAAAACAACAAAGTGGTGCTGAACGGCCATTGGCAGAAAACCGAAGACATTGCCGAAAAAGAAGGGGTAAACTACCGCGCCTATAAATATCTGGACAATACTTTGTGGATAGATAAAAAAGTGCCTATTGAGCTGTTTGCCGGCTAATCCCGTATTCCCGATTGCACAATGCCTGTCTGAAAACATTTTTCAGACAGGCATTGTTCTGCGCCTGTGCCATGACAGCCTTTTTTAAATATGTTATGGTAAAACGGATAGTAGGTATCAATCCAATCTATTTAAAGATAGGTAACGCCAACACGCCGTATCATAATCCCATCGTGCTCCGGGCATGTCGAAGTTGCAACATCTTATGGCCGCGCGGCAGCCGCGCAAAGCCGTCAATTCAAGCGGCAAACGCAGTAAAAACGTATTGCCGTGCAGAAAATACAAGGAGTTTCCATGCAAACACTCACCGCATATATTAACGGCGCTTATGTAACCGCCGACTCCCAAGCCGAAGCATTCAGCAATATCAACCCTGCCAACGGTGATGTTTTATCTACCGTTCAGCAAAGCAGTGCCGAAGAAATCGAAACCGCCGTTCAGACGGCCTTGGCGGGTCAAAAGGTTTGGGCGGCGATGACCGCTGTGGAACGCAGCCGCATTTTGCTCAAAGCCGTGGCCATTTTGCGCGAACGCAACGACGAATTGGCGCGCATCGAAACCTTAGATACCGGCAAACCCCTGTCTGAAACCCTGTATGTCGATATTGTTACCGGCGCAGATGTGATTGAATATTATGCAGGTTTGGCGCAGGCGATCGAAGGCCGCCAAATTCCCCTGCGCGATTCCGCTTTTGCCTACACCCGCCAAGAGCCGTTGGGTGTGGTGGCCGGCATCGGCGCGTGGAATTATCCGATTCAGATTGCCATGTGGAAAGCTGCTCCCGCGCTGGCGGCGGGCAATGCCATGATTTTCAAGCCCAGCGAAGTGACGCCCACCGGCGCGCTGAAACTGGCGGAAATTTTCACCGAAGCCGGTCTGCCCGACGGCGTGTTTAATGTGGTTCAAGGCGATTGGCGCGTGGGCGAGGCCTTGAGCAACCATCCGCAGATTGCCAAAGTGTCGTTTACCGGCGGTGTGGCGACCGGCAAAAAAGTGATGTCGCAAGCCGCCGCGTCTTCCCTGAAAGAAGTCACGATGGAGCTGGGCGGCAAATCACCACTGATTATTTGCGACGATGCCGATTTGAACCTTGCCGCCGACATTGCCCTGATGGCCAATTTTTACAGCTCCGGCCAAGTCTGCACCAACGGCACGCGCGTGTTTGTGCCGGTGAACAAAAAAGAAGCGTTTGAAGCCAAAGTGGTGGAGCGCGTAGCCCGCATCCGCGCCGGCGACCCGCTCGACCACAATGTGAACTTCGGCCCGCTGGCCAGTTTCGCGCACATGGAAAAAGTGCTGGGCTACATTGAACGAGGCAAAGCGGAAGGCGCACGGCTGCTGGCGGGCGGAGGCCGTCTGAAAGAAAACGGCATGGAACACGGTGCGTATGTTGCCCTTACCGTGTTCACCGACTGCACCGACGATATGGCGATTACCCGCGAAGAAATCTTCGGCCCCGTGATGAGCATTTTGGCCTACACCACCGAAGAAGAAGTGATCGTGCGCGCCAACCACACCGAATACGGCTTGGCCGCAGGCGTGGTTACGCCCGACATCAAACGCGCCCACCGCATCATCGGCCGGCTTCAGGCAGGCATCTGCTGGATCAACGCCTGGGGCGAATCGCCCGCGCAAATGCCCGTGGGCGGCTACAAACAATCCGGCATCGGCCGCGAAAACGGCATCCAAACGCTGATGCACTACACCCAAACCAAATCGGTGCTGGTGGAGCTGGGGGATTACCAATCGGTGTTTTGAGGCCGTCTGAAAAGCGGTTTAATTCAGCCGGTTGAAAACCCGATACTTCTTATTTTTCAGACGGCCTTTCATCCCAAAGGATTACCATGAAGCCCGACCATTCCATGCGGCACACAGTAAACGTCGAACTCAGCCTCGGCCATGTGCTGATGCTGTGTCAAACGCTTTCAGACAGGCTTTCCGCCCTGCGCGAATATGAAACATGGACGGAAGAAGAACGGCGCGCCGTATGGGCTTTGCAGGATTCGCTCGATCGGGCTTTAATCGGTTTGGGCTACGACGTGATGCCGTCTGAAGAATGGGATAGCCTGTTGGCACAGGCGCAAAAGCATATGTATGACATTCATGTCGAATGTTTGGATTAACAATCCCTTCCGGCTTTTGGGTTCAACAGCCTGACTTTTCCCGCGCCTTAAACCTTCTCGTATCAAACGCAAGCCGTCCGAATCTTTTTTCCGGGTTTTCAGACAGGCATTTGTTATGATGCGCCGTCGCAGCGTATAGCCTGCGTATTTTCATTTCATAAAACATAAAATAAGGGATTACGATGAATCATCCGAAAAGACTTGACTCACTTCAACACAGCCGCAGCTACCATTCGGCGAAAAAAATCAGTTATTGGCTCGATGACAACTACCTCGACGGCGTGATCGGTTTGGTGCCTGTGGCAGGCGATATCGTGTCGCAGAGTTTTCATGCCGTGTTTTTGTATTTGTCGGCGGTCAAGCTGCGTTCGGCGCGGCTGACGCTGGTGATTTTGTTTAACAGCCTGCTGGATATTTTCATCGGCCTGATTCCGTTTTTGGGCGAGGTGTTGGACTTTGTGAATAAATCCTACAAACGCAATCTCGCCCTGATTGAAGGTTTTGCCGTAGGAGATCAGGCTGTGGTAAGCCGGGTGAACCGTCAGGCAGCGATGGCTGTGGTGGGAATAGTGCTCTTGCTGGCAGGCATAGTGATGCTGGTTAAATGGACGTTTTCTTTACTGGTGGCACTGTATCATTGGCTGCCGGGCGTGTTCTGAATGTGAATGCAACCGCCGGATTATTTTTATGGACGCGCGGCTAAATATGTTATGATTTGCCGCAGGCCGGGTTAAATCGAGCCCAAACAATCTATTTTACGAGAGGAACCGATATGAAAAAATTTCTAGCTGTCGTTATGGCTGTTGCCGCTTTGAGCGCTTGTTCACAAGAAGCCAAACAAGAAACCAAAGAAGCTGCACAAGCGGTAAAAGAAGACATTAAAGACGCTAAAGACCAAGCTGCTTCCGCAGTAGGCGCAGCGGTACAAAATGCGAAAGAAGCCGGCGCAGAGGCCAGCGCAGCCGCCAAAGACGTTGCTGCCGAAGCCAAAGATAAGGCAAAAGATGCCGTACAGGCCACCAAAGAAGCTACCCATGATGCAGCACAGGCTACAAAAGAAGCTGCTCATGACGCAGCCCAAGCCACCAAAGAAGCCGCTTATGATGCGAAAAATGCTGCCGAAGATGCGGTTAACGCAGCTAAGGATGCTGCCAAAACCAAATAACGGCTATCCTTTGCCATCAGACAGCAGTTGCTTTGATATGAACACAGGCCGGTTGTTTCGGCCTGTGTTTTTTATCGGATGCCTGTCTGAAAACAGAGGCTGGACGATGGCTTTGACTTGGCGTATGCTCAAAGCGCATCAGGTGTGATGCCCGTAGTCGCTCCGGCATATTTTATTACTGCAACCTTCACAGATGCACCCAACCATGCTACCCGCTTTCCTCCCGCCCCCGGTTCAGCCGCAAGATTTAAATGATCTCATCCGCAGCCTGAACATGTTTGCGCCTGTGTTGCAGGTGCTGCCGAGCACGGTGTTTTTTGTAAAAAACACGCAGGCGCAATACGTTTATGCCAACGATACGTTGCTGCACCGCCTGCAATTGCCCGATATGGCCGCTTTGATCGGCAAAACATCGGAAGACTTGTTTCAGTCGGAATGGGGGCAGCGCTATACGCAGCAGGACAGGGAAGTGCTGAGCGAGGGTAAAATCATCAGCAACAAGCTGGAGCTGCATACTTATGCTTCGGGCGAACTGGGCTGGTGTATCACGCATAAAATGCCTGTGCGCAATCCGCAGGGTGAGGTTATTGCCATGCTGGGTGTGTCGGTGGACGTGGAAACCAACGACAGCAACCGCCCCGAGCTGAACAAAAAAATCGCGCTGATTGAAAAATACATCGCCGGCCATTTCGACCAAAGCATCAAAATGAAAGACTTGGAAGCCGTTTCGCGCCTTTCCACCGCCCAAATCGAGCGTTATTTCAAAAAGATTTTCCACATCACGCCTTCGCAATACATTCAAAAAGTGCGCATCGAAGCGGCGATGGCGATGCTGGAAACGGGCTTGTCGGTAACGGAAATTTCCGCCCGCTGCGGCTATGCCGACCACAGCGCGTTTACGCGGCAGTTTAAGGCGTTGGTGGGGCTGTCGCCGTCTGAATTTAAGAAATCGAGATAACAGCGAACGTATAGAAATGCCTGTCTGAAAAGGGTTTTCAGACAGGCATTTCTGTTTTGTGCAAATGGTAGGTGAAGCAATTTGCACCAAAGTACGTCCGTTATGCTCGGGCTTGACCCGAGTATCTCCCGGCCTTACTGAAATTCGAGATACTCGGGTCAAGCCCGAGTATGACGGTTTTGTGATTTAACTGTGGGTATGCCCATTTCTGCACAAAAAACGGGAAATTCATCAAGACGGCGGCAGCGGCGGTTTTGTAAGGTTGGCGGAAGTTTGTTCAGCGATAGGATTGTGCTATGCCGCATACCGAATACACTTTTTCCGTGATCGATTCCCACACCGGCGGCGAGCCGACCCGTGTGGTGTACGGCGGATTCCCCGAGCTTTCCGGCAGCAGTTTGCAGGAGCAGTGCGCCGATTTTGCCGACCGTTTCGACCATTTGCGCCGCGCGTTGATTTTGGAGCCGCGCGGTTCGGATGTTTTGGTGGGTGCGTTGTTGTGCAAGCCGCAAGACCCCGCTTCTGCCGCCGGCGTGATTTTTTTCAACAACAGCGGCTATTTGGGCATGTGCGGCCACGGCACCATCGGCCTGATTAAAACGCTGCAACACCTCAAACGCATTGATGTCGGCACCCACACCATCGAAACGCCGGTGGGCAATGTGCGCTGTACGCTGCATGAAGACGGCTCGGTGAGCGTGCGCAATGTGCCGGCCTACCGCTACCGCAAAGACGTGTCGCTCAACGTGGAAGGCATCGGCAGCATTACCGGCGATATTGCTTGGGGCGGCAACTGGTTTTTCTTGGTAAACGACCACGGCTGCACCATCGCGCCCGACAATCTGGAGCAGCTCACCGATGTTTCATGGCGCATCCGCACCGCGCTGAACGAGCAGGGCATTACCGGTAAAGACGGGCAGGAAATCGACCACATCGAGCTGTTCGGCAAAACCGACACGGCCAACAGCCGCAGCTTCGTGCTCTGCCCGGGCAAAGCCTACGACCGCTCGCCCTGCGGTACGGGCACCAGCGCGAAGATGGCCTGTTTGGCGGCCGACGGCGTGTGGCCGTCTGAAAAAGAATGGATACAGGAAAGCGTGATCGGCAGCCGCTTTGCCGCGTCTTACGAACCGTTTTCAGACGGCATGATCATACCGACCATCAAAGGTGAGGCGCACATTCATGCGGCGGCGGAAATTTTTGTGAACGCGGACGACCCGTTCCGCTACGGAATCGAAACATCATGAGCGGGCAGGTTTTTTCTGCGGCAGTGGTTGGCGGCGGCATCGTCGGTTTGAGCATTGCGCTGGCATTGCAGCGCAGCGGCGAAAGCGTGCTGCTGTTGGAGCGCGATACCGTATGCGGCGGCGCGTCTTACGGCAATGCGGGGCATATCGCTACCGAACAGGTGTTTCCGATAGCGTCGCCCGACGTGCTTAAGCAGCTGCCGAAAATGCTGCTCGACCCGCTCGGCCCGTTGCGGCTGGATTGGAAATACCTGCCCAAAATCACGCCGTGGCTGTTCAGCCTGCTGCGCCATCTCACGCCCGAACGCTTCCGGCGCAGCCACCGCGCCCTGATGGCGCTCAACAGCCGCGCTTTGCCGGCATGGCAGGCGTTTGCGCGCGAGTGGGGCGTGGAAAAGCATATCCGCATCGAAGGCTCGCTGCTGGTGTGCGAAACCGAAAGCGGGCAGGCGGCGTTGCAGAAACACGGCAGGGAGTTGAATGAATTGGGCGTGGCCAACGAATGGCTCGACCGTGCCCGCCTGCACGAGCGCGAACCGGCGCTGGCCGACACGCAACGCGGTGCGCTGTTTTACCCCGATACCGGCCATGTGGTCGATTTGGCGGGCATGGCGGCGGATTTGCAGCAAGCATTCATACGGGCGGGCGGCACGGTGAGTGAACATACCGACGTTTCCGATATCCAATCCTTTTCAGACGGCCTGTTCCGCATCATCGGCGGCGGCAAAGCGTTTGAAGCCAAGCGCGTGGTGATTGCCGCCGGTGCGTTTTCCAAGCCGTGGCTGAAAAAGTTGTGCGGCAGCAGCGTTCCGCTCGACACCGAACGCGGCTACCACCTGATGCTGCCGCACAGCCGAGATATTTTGAACGTGCCGGTGAGCAGCTTCGAGCGCAAATTCATCATGACGCCCATGAACGCGGGCTTGCGCTTGGCCGGTACGGTGGAGTTTGCCGGGCTGGACGCGCCGCCGAATATGGAACGGGCGGAGCAGCTGTTCCGCTTGGCCGAGCCTATGCTCAAAGGCCGTCTGAACAGGCAAGATGCCGTGCCGTGGATGGGTTTCCGCCCGTCGGTTGCCGATTCGCTGCCGGTAATCGACCGCAAAGAAAACGTTTTGCTGGCGTTCGGGCACCAGCATTTGGGGCTGACCCAAGCGCCGCTGACCGCGCAATTGGTCAAAGCCCTGTATTTCGGCGAACAGCCTGCCATGGATTTAAGCCCTTACCGTTTTAACCGTTTCGGCAGCTAGGGCGTGCCGCCATATTCGGACCAAGCCCCGGTATGACGGATGTAGTTTTTTAAATTGATTCACCATTCATCTCAAGAGGAGAAGCATTATGAACATCGAAGGTATTTTAGTTCCCATCGTTACCCCGTTTACCGCCGACAATCAGGTCGATACCGCGCTGCTGGCCGAATTGGTGGACGCGTTTATCGCCAAAGGCGTGCGCGGCATCGTGGCCTGCGGCACCACGGGCGAGTATTACGCTTTGTCGGAAGCCGAGCGCGAAACCGTGTTGAACACCATCGTCAAAGCCGCCGCCGGCCGCTGCACGCTGATTGCCGGTGTGAGCGATATGTCGAGCGAAGTGGCGGCGCAACGTGCCATACGCGCCAAAGAATTGGGCTACCACGGCCTGATGCTGTCGGCGCCGCCATACAGCCTGCCGTCGCAACAAGGCATTATCGAACACTTTGAATATGTGGCTTCCAAAACCGACTTGCCGATTATTCTCTACAACTTCCCCGCCCGCATCGGAGTGGAACTCGAATTCGACACCGTGGCGCATTTGGCGAAACACCCCAACATCGTCGGCATCAAAGAAAGTACCGGCAATTTCTCCAATGCGCTGCGCATGATTCAGGCCAAATTCGATAACTTCCAAGTGGTGTGCGGCTGCGACGACCAGCCTTTGGATTTCTTCTTCTGGGGCGTGAAAAGCTGGATTGCCGGTGCCGCCAACGTGTTCCCCGGCGAGCAGGTTGCCCTGTTTAACGCCGCCCAAGCCCAAGATTGGAACCAAGCCCGCCAAATTCTCACCAATCTTTATCCCGCTCTGCATTCGATGGAATCGGGCGACTACAACCAAAAAGCCAAAATCGGCTGCTTAAACGGCACCAAACCCGCCGGCAAAGTGCGCCTGCCGCTGCACAACCTGACCGCGCAGGAAGCAGCCGAATTTACGGCTTTGTTGAAATAAGTTTCGAACCGCTTGCTTTATTACAGCTCGTCATACTCGGGCTTGACCCGAGTATCTCCCAAGTTTGCTGAAACTCAAGATACTCGGGTCAAGCCCGAGTATGACGAGCGTACTGTTTTTAAGTTGATCACTATCAGTGTGTTCAAAAATACCCAACCTTTCTTGAGAGAGGTTTCCGAACGAAAAGGAGTGTAGATGAAAACCGTTGAACAAATCTTCGAGGCCGCCAAAGCAGGCAGCCTGTGGGCGGGGCATTTGATTCCGAACCACGCCGATTCGGGCAAGAAGCTGGAAAACCGCACGCCCATCGACAATTCCCTTATCGGCTATATCGCAGACGGCAGCGAGCAGGATATGGATGCCGCCGTGCGCGCCGCGCGGGCTGCGTTTTCAGACGGCCTCTGGGCAGACCAAAGCCCGTCTGAAAAGCGGGTCGTGCTGCTGCGTTGGGCGCAATTGATTGAAGAACACGCCGAAGAGCTGGCCGCGTTGGACTGTATCGACGCGGGCAAGCCCATCAGCGAGTGCATCAACACCGATATGCCCGCCACCATCGAAACCTTTTATTTTTACGCCGAATATGTCGATAAAGCCTTCGGCCGCGTCGCCCCCACCGGCAAAGACGCCATGGGCTTGATTGTGCACGAGCCGGTCGGCGTGGTCGGCGCGGTGTTGCCGTGGAACTTCCCCGCGCAGATGTTCGCGTGGAAAGTGGTGCCGGCATTGGCGGCAGGCAATTCGGTGATTGTGAAACCGGCCGAGCTGACTTCGCTAAGCGCCTACCGCATGGTGCAGCTGGCGCATGAAGCGGGCGTGCCCGAAGCGGCGCTGACGCTGGTGTGCGGCTTGGGCGAAACGGTAGGCAAAGCTTTGGGCATGCACAAAGATGTGGACATGGTGGCCTTTACCGGCTCTACCGAAGTCGGCCGTTATTTCTTGGAATATTCGGCCAAGAGCAATTTGAAAGAAATCGTGTTGGAATGCGGCGGCAAAAGCCCGCAAATCGTGTTTGCCGACGCGGATTTGGATAAGGCCGTGCCGTCGATTTTGGCCGCCGCGTTCTGGAACATGGGCGAAAACTGCAGCTGCGGCTCGCGCCTGATTGTGGAAGCAAGCATTAAAGACGCTTTGCTGGCCAAGCTTTCAGACGGCCTCAAGCAAGATTGGAAAGTCGGCGATCCACGCCTGCCTGAAACCAATCTCGGCCCGCTGGTGGAAGAGGCGCATTTCGATAAGGTGTGCCGTTATTTCGATACCGCATTGAAAGAGGGCGGCAAACTGCTCACCGGCGGCAAAACCGGCGAAGGCTGGTATTTCGAGCCGGCGATCATCGACGGCGTAACCGCCGATATGACCGTGTTTAAAGAAGAGGTTTTCGGCCCGGTGCTGGCCGTTACCACCTTCGGCAGCGAAGAAGAAGCCGTTCGTTTGGCCAACCAATCGGACTACGGCTTGGCCGCTTCGTTCTACACCTCCGATGTCCGCCGCGCCCACCGCGTTGCCCGCAAAATTCAGGCAGGCACGGTATCGGTAAACGGCTTTTCGGAAGGCAGCATCGCCACGCCGTTCGGCGGCTACAAGCAGTCCGGCTTCGGCGGCCGCGATAAAGGCGTGGAGGCGTTTGAACAGTACACGCAGGCAAAAACGATTTGGTTTGTGGAATAACAAAAAACAATACTCAGGCCGTCTGAAGCCGGTAGGTTTCTGCGAAGCCCAAACTGCTTTTTCAGACGGCCTTCTATAGTGGATCAACTTAAAAACAGTACGTTCGTCATACTCGGGCTTGACCCGAGTATCTCCTAAAGTTAGCGAAACTCAAGATACTCGGGTCAAGCCCGAGTATGACGGAAATGCTAATAAAATCAAGTGTTTTAGCTATATCGCCACAAATAACCACAAAGGAGAAAAAGATGGAAAACATAGTCAATACGCTGGTGGACTATATTTGGGGTAACGGCCTCGTTTATCTGGCTCTGGCCGTCGGCCTCTATTTCACCGTGATTACCAAAGGCGTACAGTTCCGCTATCTGCCCGAAATGATCCGCCTGTTGAGGGAAAAGCAGGAATCCGGCGCGGGTATTTCGTCGTTTCAGGCATTCTGTATGTCGCTGTCGGGGCGTATCGGTGTCGGCAACATCGCCGGCGTGGCCACCGCCACTGCCGCGGGCGGGCCGGGGGCGGTGTTTTGGATGATTGTGATGGCTCTGTTGGGCGGTGCCAGCGCGTTTGTGGAATCGACTTTGGCGCAGGTGTATAAAACCAAAGTCGGCACCGAATACCGCGGCGGTTCGCCTTACTACATCGAGCGCGGCCTGAAGCTGAAAGCCTTTGCTGTGTTGGTGGCCGTGGTGATTTTCTTGAGCTACGGCGTGTTGGTGCCGGGCATTCAGGCCAATACCATCGCTACGTCGTTTGAGAACGCCTTCGGCCTGTCCGTATGGATCACCGGCACCGCGGTTTCCGCCATGCTGGCGTTTCTGATTTTCGGCGGCACCAAACGCATCGCCCGCGCCGCCGACCGCATCATCCCGCTGATGGCCTTGGGTTATGTCGGCCTGATGCTGATTGTGTTGGTTAGCCACGCTGCGAAAATTCCCGAAACCGTGAGCCTGATTATCGGTAGCGCGTTCGGCACCGATGCGGTATTCGGCGGCATAGTCGGCACCGCCATTTCGTGGGGCGTGCGCCGCGCCGTGTTCTCCAACGTAGCCGGTGCGGGCGAAGCAACGTTCAGCTCGGCAGCAGCCGAAGTGAGCCATCCCGTGAAACAAGGTTTGGTGCAAGGCTTTTCGGTGTATATCGACACCGTGCTGGTGTGTACCTCAACCGCCATCATGATTCTGATTACCGGCATGTATAACGTGCAACCGCCCGGCATGGAAACGCCGCTGGTGGAAAATATCCCCGGCGTGGTTGCAGGCTCGGCCTACACGCAGGCGGCCTTGGGCACGGTGTTCGGCGATTTCGGCGGCGCATTCGTGGCGGTGGGCATTTTCTTCTTTGCTTTCACCTGCCTGCTGGCTTACTACTACATCGCCGAGACCGCGCTGCTTTATCTCGACCAAAAGCTGAAATACCCCATTCTCAGCATGATTTTGCGGGTGGTGTTTTTAGCCGTCGTGTTCACCGGCAGCGTGCAGTCCGCCAGCCTGATGTGGGGCTTGGGCGACATCGGCTTCGGCAGCATGTGTTACCTCAACCTGATTGCCATCGTGTTCCTGAGCAAACCCGCTCTGCGTGCGCTGCGTGATTACGACCGCCAGAAAAAAGCGGGCTTAGACCCGGTGTTCGACCCGCGTGAGGCGGGAATTGAGAATGCGGAGTTTTGGATAGAGTACGCACAGCAGCACGGTAAGCGTTGAGTTTGCGCCGTTAGGGTAGATGAGTGAAGAATGCCTGTCTGAAAAAGTTTTCAGACAGGCATTTATGCATATCTGTGTAGCGCACAACGCCGTAGCAGAAATACAGTTTATTTGCCATATATTCCGATTCCAACTTCCGCAAGATTCCCACCAAAGCTGGACGCTGGCTTTGAGTTGGCGTATTCTTCAGCCGCTACCAACAATAAAATAACAGGACACACCATGAAAAAACATTTTCTAACCACATTATGTTTCTGCCTGCTTGCCGGTTTGGTACATGCCGATGCCGGTGACATTAAAGCGCGCCAACAATACATGAAAGAATGGAGCGGCCTGAATAAAAAAATGGGCGGCCTTTTGAAAAAACACGATGCAGCCTCTTTCCCTGCCGAATCGTTTGCCGCATTGGCCGCGCAATTGAAAGCGACCGCCAATGAGCCTTGGCAGCATTACAATGCCGGCAGCGACGGTGCAGGTTCCGATGCCTCTGCCGATGTTTGGCGCAAACCGCAGGAGTTTCAAGCCGCAATCAAGCGTTTCAACGCAGCCGCATCGGCTTTGGATAAAGCCGCACAAAGCGGCAGCTACGATGCGGTTAAAACCGCTTTCGGCCAACTAGGCCAAAGCTGCAAAGCCTGCCATCAGGGCTTCAGGCAGTAAACGGCTTTCAGACAGGCCTGTCTGAAACTGATTTCAACCCAACAGGAGGAGTGTTATGAACTTGATCCACATCGTCGCCATACTCGCGTTGATTCAGTATTTTTTCTTCGGATTTATGGTTGGGCGCGCCCGATCCAAATACGGCATCCACGCGCCTGCGGTTTCGGGCAACGAGCATTTCGAACGTGCCCTGCGTATCCAGCAAAACACATTGGAACAGCTGGTGGTGTTTCTGCCCGCGCTGTTTATTGCCGCCGTTTATTGGTCTGAAGGCTTTGTCGCGCTGACCGGCGTGGTGTATCTGGTGGGTCGTTTTGTGTATTGGCGGGCTTACAGAGCCGACCCGAACAGCCGCGCAATCGGTTTTCTGCTGACCGTGATTCCTTCCTTTGTGTTGATTATCGCCGGTTTGATTGGCGCCGTGTTTGAGGCTTGATTGTTATTGTGAAATGCCTGCCTGAAAAAGTTTTCAGACAGGCATTTTCTATGGTGAACCAATTCAACACCGATATATATATATAGTGGATCAACTTAAAAATAGTACGTTCTTCATACTCGGGTCAAGCCCGAGTATGACGGAGATGCTACTAAAATTAAGTTTTTTAACTATATGACAGCATGCTTTTCGTAAATCTTCCCCGTTTCAGGTGAATTGCAGCTTGCACTTTATAACCGTACGGTTTTATTCCCCTGAAAATCCCGTTCCGTTCTGCGGCACCGACGGACAAAGCGGACGCAGTAAAGAAGCCGAACAATTTACGCATATTGATTTTGACTATTACACTAAAAATGCCTGTCTGAAAACATTTCAGACAGGCATTATTTCTCTATTTCACAGACTCGGCTTTATTTGGCGGCTAATTCGCCACGCAGTTTTTTGGTTACTTCCATCATCACTTCAAGCTGCTCGATGGTTTCTTTCCAGCCGCGGGTTTTCAGGCCGCAGTCGGGGTTGACCCACAAGCGCTCGACCGGTACCACTTCCATGGCTTTGCGCAGCAGTTTTTCCACTTCGGCGGCAGTCGGTACGCGCGGGCTGTGGATGTCGTACACGCCGGGGCCGATGTCGTTCGGGTATTTGAAGTCGCCGAACGCGGTGAGCAATTCCATGTCGGAACGAGATGTTTCGATGGTAATTACGTCGGCATCCATAGAGGCGATGGCGGGCAGGATGTCGTTAAACTCGGAATAGCACATGTGGGTGTGGATTTGGGTGCTGTCTTCCGCGCCGGTGCTGCTCAAACGGAAGGCTTCGCACGCCCAAGCCAAAAATTCGTCCCATTGGGCTTTTTTCAGCGGCATGGCTTCGCGGATGGCCGGTTCGTCGATCTGAATCACTTTGATGCCGGCTTTTTCCAAATCCAACACTTCGTCGTTCAAGGCCAAGGCGATTTGTTTGGCCACTTCGCTCAACGGAATGTCGTCGCGCACAAACGACCATTTGTACATGGTTACCGGGCCGGTGAGCATGCCTTTCATCGGGCGTTTGGTCAGGGTTTGCGCGTAGGCAGACCAGTAAACGGTCATCGGTTCGGGGCGCGATACGTCGCCGAAGATGATGGGCGGTTTCACGCAGCGCGAGCCGTAGCTTTGTACCCAGCCGAATTGGGTGAAGCAGTAGCCGGCCAGTTGTTCGCCGAAGTATTCCACCATGTCGTTACGCTCGGCTTCGCCGTGTACGGGCACGTCGAGTTCCAGTTTTTCCTGTACTTCCACGCAGTAGGCGATTTCTTTTTTCATCGCGGCATCGTAATCGGCTGCGGAGAGTTCGCCTTTTTTGAAGGCGGCGCGCGCTTGGCGGATTTCGGTGGTTTGCGGGAACGAGCCGATGGTGGTGGTGGGCAATACGGGCAGGTTCATCCAAGCCTGTTGCGCTTTGATGCGCTCGGCAAACGGTGATTTGCGTTGGTCGGCACCTTCGGGCAGATTGGCCACGCGGGCTTTAACGGCATCGTTGTGGATTTTTTTGTTGGTGGCGCGGTCGGCAGCGGCGGCATCGGAAGCGGCAATGGCTTCTTTTACGCTGTCTTTGCCGTGTACCAAGGCTTGTTTCACTACGCCCAGTTCAACCAGTTTTTGGGCGGCGAAAGCCATCCAGTTTTTGATTTCGGCATCGAGTTTTTCTTCTACGGCCAAGTCTTGCGGGCTGTGCAGCAGCGAGCAGCTCGGAGCGATCCACAGGTTGTTGCCCAGTTTGTCTTGAACGGGTTTCAGCGTGTCGATCACTTTGCTCAAGTTGGCGCGCCATACGTTGCGGCCGTCAATCAGGCCGACCGACAATACTTTGTTTTCCGGCCAGGCATCGGCAAACACGGAGAGCTGCTCGGGTGCGCGCACGCAGTCGATGTGTACGCCGTGAACGGGCAGGGCTTTGAGCAGGTTGAGGTGTTCGGCGGCAGAGGCGAAGTAGGTGCCGATGATGATGCGCACGCCGGTGTTGGCAAATTCTTTGTAAGCGGTTTCAACGGCTTTGATCCAGTTGGCATCGGCGTCGGCAGAGAGAATCGGCTCGTCGATCTGAATCCAATCTACACCTTCGGCGGCCAGTTCGCGCAACAGTTGTGCGTAAGCGGGCAGCAGCTTGGGCAGCAGGTTGATGCGTTTGAAGTTGTCGTCTTTGGCTTTACCCAACCACAGCAGGGTAACGGGGCCGACCAGCGTGGGCTTGATGTCGTGGCCTTGTGCTTTGGCTTCTTTGATTTGGGCAATCAGGTTTTTGGCGTTGACTTTAAATTCGGTGTCGGCGTGCCATTCGGGTACGATGTAGTGGTAGTTGGTGTCGAACCACTTGGTCATTTCCATCGCAAACTGGGTGGCGTTGCCGCGCGCCAATTGGAAGTATTCGGGCAGGCTCAGGTTGGCCGCGTCGAAACCGAAACGCTTAGGAATCGCGCCCAAAGTGCAGAGCAGGTCTAAAACGTGGTCGTAAAAAGAAAAATCGCCTACGGGCAGCAAATCGGCACCGGCGGCTTTTTGGGTGGTCCAGTTCATGCGGCGGATTTCGGCGGCAACTTCTTGCAGCTCGGCTTCGCTTTTCGCGCCTTTCCAAAAGGCTTCTACGGCAAATTTCAGCTCGCGCTTCGCACCGATGCGCGGGTAGCCGGATAGATGAAATGTGTTCATGTTCAACTCCTGTTGTTAAATCAATTGCGGATGCTTATTCGGATGGTCGTATCTTGAAGGTTTTTCGGGCAAGGCGCAAACGAGTTATTTGCATGGCAACATGAATGTTTTTAATGTTTGTGTTTGCGGCGGAAATGGGGAACGGAATTTTTACAGCCAAATAAAGAATGCCTGTCTGAAACGTTCAGACAGGCATTTTTCAGCGGCAAACGGTTTAGCGTTGGCGCTTCAATTCATTTTGCAGCGCGCGCACGTTGGCTTGGCGGTCGCGCACGGTTTGCTCCAACGGGCCGGTGTTGCTGCCGGATTTGCGGGCGTTGGCGAGCTGTGCCTGCGCTCTTACCAAAGCGGCCTGCTCGCTGGCGATTTCGCGTTGCAGAATCTGCTTGCGTGTCAGCTTGGGTTTGGGCGGCGGCAGGGGTTGGTAGTTGGCCGGCAGTCGGGTGTTGGCCTGCACCGAGCGGGATGCGGGTATTTTGGTTTTGTCTGTCGGCTGGTTGCGGATTTTTATGTTCATGTCGGCCGGTTTTTCGATGTCGGCGCGGGGCATGATTTTGATGTCGTCATAGGAGCCGAACTGCTCTTTTTCCCAAATGTGGGCGATTTGGTCGCTTTCGTTGAGGTTGGTGAAGTTGAAAGAGGGTTCGCCGTATAGTTCGACACGGGTGTTTAAGGCGATGGTATGCGGGGTTTTGCCCATGATTTCCGCCATGCTGGGCGTGGAGGTTCGCTCCACGGATACGGTTTCTTCGGAAATACCGTTCATTTCGGAAACTTGGCAGGTGTTGTTGATTCTTTGTGTGGTGTACACTGCTTTGCCGTTTAGTTGGCAGATGTAGTTGGTTCGGGCAAAGCTTTGCTGGGTAAACAGCAGGCTCAGCAAACCTGCGGAAAGTAAAACGGTTTTTTTCATTAGATTGTGCGGTTTATCGTGGTTGAATTTTGCGCGATTATAGCGAAATCTTATGTAAATTTGGGTTTTATATAGCCGTGTGGCTGAAAATCCGTGCAAGAGGCTGTAGGCTGCGCCGGTGTGAAAAATGCCTGTCTGAAACATTCAGACAGGCATTTCGGTTTGCGGCTTGCTTAAAGGAGGGAGGCCAGAATAAATGTCCAGATACACACAAACACCAGCAAGCCGATGCTGTATTTCAAGGTCATTTTCAATAAGGTGGACTCTTGACCTGCTTTACCTACGGCGGCGGTGGCAATGGCGATAGATTGCGGCGACACCAGCTTGGCCATCGTGCCGCCTGCGGTATTGGCCTGCACCAGAAGGGCGGGGTCGATGTGCAGATGTTGCGCCACAATAGATTGCACGGGGGCAAACAGGGTGTTGTTGTTGACTACGGAACCGGTCATAAACACGCCGATCCAGCCCAACACAGGAGAGAGCAGCGGGAATACGCCGCCGGTTACGGCCACGGCTTCGGCCAATGCTTTAGTCATACCGGTGTAGGTGGTGAGCTTGGCAATGGCAAGAATGAAGCAGATGGTGGCGATGGAAAGCCACAATTCTTTGCAGGTTTTCTTTAAATCGGCCATTGCGCGCGCCATGCCGAGAGATTTGCCGGAAACCAGAATGGTGGCAATCACGGCCAGCAGAATGGCGGTGCCGGTTGAGTTGATCAAACCTAAACCTACGGTGATTTTTTGTTCGCCTGCGGCGGCCAAAGTCCAGCCCAGATTGGTAAAGTCGAGCGGTGCACCCGGTTTGAACAGGGCTTTGAAAAACGGCAGGCTCCACACAATCACAAACGCGCTGAGGATGTAAAACGGCGACCAGGCGGAAATGATGGCGCCGAACGAATGGCGGGTGGTGTCGTCTTTGTCTTCAGGCACGATGCGGAAAATGTTTTTCGGCTGCCATTTGGTTGACAAAGCGGCCAGTGCGATTAAAGAGAGCAGGGGTGGCAGAATGTCCGCCAGCTCGGGACCGACAAAGTAAGTAACCGCCATTTGGCCTGCGGTAAACACGCCGGAAGTAACCAAGAGTGCAGGCAGGGTTTCTTTGATGCCTTTGAAGCCGTCGATAATCCACACCAGCAAAAACGGCACGCTCGCGGCGATAAAAGGCAAAGTGGTGTTGGTGGCTTTGGATACGTCCATCGCGGTTACGCCTTCCAAATGGAAAGTATCGATGATGGCAACCGGAATACCGATGGCTCCGAATGCGCCGGAGGCTGCGTTGGCAATCAAACACAACATTGCCGCCTGTAAAGGGTTGAAGCCCAATGCGGCCAACATCACGCCGCAGATGGCGATCGGTACGCCGAATCCTGCCGCGCCTTCGAGAAACGCACCGAAGCAGAAAGCAATCAGCAGCAGCTGGATGCGTTGGTCGGGCGAAATCATGGCGAGGCTGCCTTTGATCACTTCAAATTTGCCGGAGGCTACCGTGAGCTTGTAGAGCCAAACCGCCATGATGATGATATAGCCGATAGGCCACATCCCTTGCACAATTCCTTGCACCACGGAAGCCAGCGCCACATCGGCAGGCAGGGCAAACGGAAAAAACGAAAGAATCAAAGTCACCACCAGCGTGAGCAGGGCGGCATGGATGCCTTTCATTTTCAACACGGTCAGGCCGAGCAGGAAAAGGATAATCGGCACGGAGGCAACAGCGGCGGAAAGCCAGATGTTGCCCAGCGGGTCAAATGTGGGTGAGAACATAATTATTGTCTTTCTATAAGTTAACTATAAATTTAAATAATTATTTGCTTAATAATATAGATGAAATATCGGCAGGGGGCAGGTGCGCTGCCCGGTTTGCCGGCTGCCTTATTTCAAATATTCGCCGACTTTCTGCTGGTATTCGCGCAAAATATTGGCGGATTTGGCAAATTTTTCGGATTCGGATTCATCCAGCGGTTTTTCAATAACGCGGGCAATACCGTAGCGGTTAATCACTGCCGGAACGCCGATATACACATCTTCTTCGCCGTATTCGCCTTGCAGCAACGCGGAAATGGTCAGCACCACATTTTGATTGTGCAGAATTGCTTTGGTGATGCGGGCCAAGCCCATGGCGATGCCGTAGTAGGTAGCGCCTTTGCCTTCGATGATGGAATAAGCCGCATCGCGCACGTCTGCATGGATTTTCGCCATGCGGGCTTCGCCGTCGGGTTGTTTTTGCAGCGCTTCTTTCAACGACATGCCTGCGATGTTGGCCGTACTCCAAGCGGCAATAACGCTGTCGCCGTGTTCGCCGATCATGTGCGCATCCACGCTGACCGGCGCCACGTCAAAAGCTTTGCCCAAGCAGTTGCACAAACGGGCTGTGTCTAGGATGGTGCCCGAACCGATTACCCGCTCTTTCGGCAGGCCGGAGAATTTCCAAGTGGCATAAGAGAGCACGTCTACCGGGTTGGTGGCGACCAAGAAAATGCCGTCGAAACCCGCTTTCATCACTTCGCCCACGATGCTGTGGAATACTTTCAGATTGTTGTCAATCAAATCCAGGCGGGTTTCGCCGGGCCGTTGCGGTACGCCTGCGCAGATGCACACCACATCCGCATCGGTGCAGTCGGCGTAAGTGCCTTGTTTTACTTTGGTGGGTGTGGGTGCATACAGTACGCCGTGGCGCAGGTCGCGCACTTCTGCATGCGCGCGTTTTTCGTTCAAATCAATCAGCACAAGCTCGTCGCAGTTGCCTTGATTGAGCATGGAAAACGCATAGCTGATGCCTACGGCACCCGTGCCGATGATTACAACTTTGTTACCTGTTTTTTGAATCATTTTTTTGCTCCCTATTAGCATCTTAATCAATTTCATATTTAATGAAACTATATTACTCTTTTGTGTAATAAAATACCATATTGCGTATTGATGCTGGTCAAAAAAATGCCAATAATAAAATATTTGGGCAATGTTTCGTTGTTGCTAAAGTAAAATGTTGATATTGCTCTTTTTTGGTTGATGCAAAACTACAAATGCCTGTCTGAAAACCTTTTCAGACAGGCATTTGTGTTGCCGGATTTTAAATAGTATTACAGCTTGAAGGCTTAATCAAAGCTCGCCTGTGCGTTGGCGGCCCATGTCGGCGGCGGCTGTGAACAGCACGTCGGTAGAGGAATTGAGCGCAGTTTCGCAGGAATCCTGCACCACGCCGATGGCAAAGCCCACGCCCACAACCTGCATGGCTATATCATTGGAAATGCCCAACAGGTTGCATGCCAGCGGAATCAGCAGAAGAGAACCCCCGGCCACACCGGAAGCGCCGCATGCGCTGACGGTGGCAACCAGGCTAAGCAAGAGGGCGGTCATGAAATCGACCTGAACACCTTGCGTATGTGCCGCAGCCAGCGACAATACGGTAATCGTGATTGCCGCGCCGGCCATGTTGATGGCTGCGCCTAATGGAATGGACACGGAATAAGTGTCTTCATGCAGGTTCAGTTTTTTGCACAAGGCCATGTTGATCGGAATATTGGCGGCGGAAGAGCGTGTGAAAAATGCCGTGATGCCGCTTTCGCGCAAGCAGGTAAATACGAGCGGATAGGGGTTTCTGCGGATTTTCCACCAAACGATAATCGGGTTCACGACCAATGCGATAAACAGCATACATAAAACCAATACCGCCAACACCCTGATATAGCTGAGTAAGCCGTCGATGCCCGAAGTGGCAACCATTTCGGCAACCAGGCCGAAGATGCCGATAGGTGCGAAGCGGATAACCCAGCCCACGATTTTGGAAACGGCGGAAGCCAAATCTGCAATCATCACACGCGTGCTTTCCACCGCATGACGCAGGGCAAATCCCAGCAGCAAAGCCCACATCAGAATGCCTACATAATTGGCATTGGCAACTGCGCTGATCGGGTTGGCCACCAAATTCATCAAGAGGGTTTTCAACACTTCTCCGATGCCTGCCGGCGGCGTATTCGATATTTCTTTCTGAACCAGCGCAATTTCGCTCGGAAACAGGAAGCTGGCGGCCACGGCCACCACGGCTGCGCTGAACGTGCCGATAATATAAAGCATCAAAATCGGTTTAACGTGCGCTTCACGCCCTTTTTGATGGCTGGCGATGGCGGCGGTAACCAACACAAACACCAAAATCGGCGCAACTGCTTTGAGTGCACCGACAAACATGCTGCCCAAAAGCGACAGCAAAGGCACGGAAGATGCAGGAAGGATGCCGACATCCGGGTTGGCCAGATAGCCCAAGCCCACGCCGAACAACAAACCGATAATAATCTGCTGAACCAGGCCGACGCGGTTGACAGCATCAATAACAGGATTTCCGGTAGCCATAACCGCTCCTTGTTGAGTTATAACGAATGTAAAGATTAAGATGCTATTGTAAATAAAACATAATTATCCGTAAAGTAAATGCCTGTCTGAAAAAATTCAGACAGGCATGGCGGTTTGGAGCAAACAGATTTTGATTTTCCGGCGTTTTGGTTTTACCATTCAAACTTTCCAAAACACACTCTAAGGAGCAGACAGTGAAGTGGCTGCTGACTATCTTAACAGTATCGGCTTTATTGGTTTTTGCCGGAACACACACTAAAACGGGGCAGGTAACCGCAGCAACGGCGGGGCAGGCAGTAAAAGCAAAAGGCATTTGGATTGACGTGCGCACGCCGGAAGAGTTTGCAACCGGCAATATCCAGGGCGCGCTCAACATACCGGTTGACCAAATCTCCGGGCAGATTCACCGCGTTATCCCCGACAAACAGGCTCCCATCCATCTTTACTGCCGCAGCGGCCGCCGTGCCGAAGTTGCGGTGAAGCAATTGAAAGAGCTGGGCTACACGGATGTTACCAACCACGGAGGCTATCAGGATTTACTTCAACAAGGTATCCGCTAGGGCATTCATTGCTGCGGATTTTTAGTTTGGTAACTTAAGAAAAGGAAATGAAAAATGAAATGGATGAAGCCGACTTTCCTACTGCTTGCTGCGGCGGCGCTGGCTGCCTGCACGCATACGCCGAAAGCACAACATTCGGAACAACGGAGCGAACACGCTCAAGCCATGAAGACCACGCACACGCTGACCAGCAAATACGCTTTCGATGAAACGGTAAGCCGCCTTGAAAACGCCATGAAAGCGAAAGGCATGAAGATTTTTACCGTTATCGACCATCAGGCGGCGGCGCAGCAAAACGGCTTGCAGATGCAGCCGGCGAAAGTAATCGTGTTCGGTACGCCGAAAGCCGGCACGCCTTTGATGGTGAAAGACCCTGAATTCGCTTTTCAATTGCCGCTGCGCGTTTTGATTACCGAAACGGAAGGCTCGGTGAAAGTGGTTTTCAACGATATTAAATCGGTTATCAAAGGCAGCAAAATCCAATACCAAGACGTTGAAAACACGTTGGCCAATGCAGAAAAACTGATTGCCAAAACGGTAACGGAATAACCCGCTTTCCCTCTCAATGCCTGTCTGAAAGTTATTCAGACAGGCTTGTTTCCCTTATTGAATAACACGCGCATCCAAATAACGCATTGCACAAGCCATATGCCTGTCTGAAAAGCGTCGGACCCGGTTTCAGACGGGCATACACATCACAAGTATTGGAAACAATGTTAAAATTTCCCTGATTCCAAAGAAATATGGCGGCGAAACCGAATCTTTACCTTAGGTTTTCCGCTTGATACGAAAAGCCGGTCTTTACGGCTATAAAAACAGCATTCAGAGACTCATGAAACCGCACACCGCCCTCACCCTAACCATCCTCGCGCTTGCTTGCCGCCAAGCATATGCCGCCCCGGCCTTTGAGCCTAAGGCCGAGGATTACGTTGCCGTGCCCGTTGCCGACCAATATCAATCAGAAGATGAAGAAATGGAAGGGCGTAAACGGGAGCCGAAATATCCGGTTCAAATCAGCGCCAACGATGCAGAAGTGAAAGAAATGCTCGAAGAACACCTGCCGCTGATTAACGAGCAGCGGCAGGAAGATTTGGATAAAGAACAATTGGGCTTTTTGGCGGAAGATGCGCCGAATGATGTGCAGACCATGCTGAAAACCAAAGGCTATTTCAACGGAAAAGTCAACATAGTGCCGCAAGGCGAAGGCTACCGGGTGGATGTGGAAACCGGTCCGCGCACCCAAATCGACAATGTGAATGTGGCCTTAACCGGCGAGATGGTGTCGGACAGCGATTTGGGCGTGTATTACAAACAGGCGCTGGCCGATTGGGCGCTGCCGGTGGGCGCGCCTTTCGACCAATCCGGCTGGAGCAGCAGCAAAAGTTCCGTGCTCGGCGCAGTAGTGCGCAAAAAATACCCGCTGGCGCAGCTATCAAAAACAGAAGCGCTGATTAATCCCAACACCAACAAGGCCGACTTAAGTATTGAAGTGGACAGCAAGCAGCCGGTCTACTTCGGCGAAATCGACATTACCGGCGTCGAGCGTTATCCGGAAAGCGTGGCCCGCGGCCTGGCGCAGTTTGAGCCGGGCAGCCCTTATGACCTTGATAAACTGCTGGATTACCAGCAGGCGCTGGAGCAGGACAGCCATTATTCGGGCGCATCTGTTTTCCCTGATTTCAACAATATGCAGGGCGACCGCGTTCCGGTAAAAGTGAACGTGAGCGAAATGAAGCGCCAAAAATTTGAAATGGGTTTGCGCTACGATTCCGAATACGGCCCGGGTATCCGCATGGGCTATGACCATTACAACCTGTTTAACAGGGGCTACGTCGGCTCGGCCGTGTTCGATTACGACAAATACGAAACCACCGTAGCCGTAGGTGTCAGCCAGCCGCGCAAGAGCAACGGCAAATATTGGACTTCCAACCTTTCCTACAACCGCTCGACCACACAAAATCTGGAGAAAAACGCACTCACAACGGGCGTATGGTATGTGCGCGACCGCAACGGCATCGAATCCCGCTTAGGCGTGGAACATGTTAACGAAAGACGGAGGGTGCCCGGAACCAACTACGATTTGGGCCGAAGCGCCGCCACCATGCTCACAGCTTCATGGCGCAGGCAGAATATCGAAACCCTCCTGCGCCCGGCCAACGGCTATTATCTCGACGGTAAAATCGGCACATCGCTGGGCAAATTGTTATCCTCGACTTCCGTGCAGCGGGTAACGGCTTCGGCAGGCTATTACTTTACGCCGGAGGAGAAAAAATACGGCACATTCATCGCGCGCGGCCAGCTCGGTTATGTGTATGCGAAAGATGACAAGGAAGTGCCTTCCACCTTACAGTTCCGCACCGGCGGCTCGGGTTCGATACGCGGTTACGAGCTTGACAGCATAGGCTTGGAAGGCCCCAATAATTCCGTGCTGCCCGAGCGCGCTCTGGCGGTGGCCAGCTTGGAATATCAATATCCGATCGGCAAAGATTTCGCAGCCGCCGTATTCCACGACATGGGCGATGTCGCCCATAATTTCAAATCCATGAGTGTGAAACACGGCACCGGTTTGGGCGTACGCTGGTTCAGCCCCGTCGCCCCTTTTTCATTTGACATCGCCCACGGCCATCAGGATAAAAAAATCCGCTGGCACATCAGCTTAGGAACCCGTTTCTGATGACACAAGAAACCACAGCAACTGTTCAGCCCGCACAGGAACAAAGCCTGTCTGAAAAGCAGCCCGCCCCGAAAAAACGCGGCAAAAAATGGTTGAAAGCCATTTTGCTGGTTTTCGCACTGGCCGTGTTGATGCTGGGCGGCATTATCGCTTGGCTGATCGCCACCGAATCCGGCCTGCGTTTCGGCTTATACAAAATTCCCGCCTGGTTCGGCGTCAACATCACATCCAAAAGCCTGAACGGCACCCTGCTCAAAGGCTTTGAGGGCGACGGCTGGCGCATTGAAACAGAAGGCGCCGATATAGACATTTCCAGCTTGGTATTCAGCTGGCAGCCCGGCGAATTAAAGAATAAAAAACTGCACATCCGCCGAATCGCCGCCGGCGACATCCATATTCAGGACAAACCCACTCCGCCCAAGCCGAAAACCGACACCAAAATGCCGGAAAGCGTCAGCCTGCCTGTTGAAGCGGTTATCGAAAGTTTGGAAACAGGGCAGATTACCACCGGGAAAAACAAAACCGTTATCGCCCGGCATGTGCGTTTGTACTACGCTTATGACCACAAGCAGCACCAGTTAAACGTGATTTCGCTGCAAAGCCCGTGGAGCGATGCAAACGGCTCGTTGAAAATGGCAACCGCATCGCCCTTTGCCTTAAGCGGCAGAATCCACAGCCAAGGTGTGTTGGAAAATATCGCCATCACCAATGATGTGAAACTGGGCGGAAGCCTGCAAACCGTCACGTTGAAAACCGACATGAAAACGGCGGCCACGGAAAAAGCTCCCGACCAAGCTGCAAACGGCATCAACAATATCAAGCTCATGGTGGATACGCGCGTGAGTCCGTTTGGCAAAGGTTTGGATGAAATTATCGAACATGTGCAGGTTAAAGGCTACAACATAAACCCGCGCGCTTTTCTGCCTTCCGCTCCACAGGCGCATTTTGATTTTGACGCTACCGTTGTGCCGTCCAAGCTGGACGGTATTGCGCTGGAAGGTTCCATCGACTTAGCCAACCTCACGGCCGCCGAGGCGGATGCAAGCGGTATCCCGGTGCGATCGCTGCTGGCTGATTTTGTCGTGAACGAACACGGTGTGCTGGTTATCAAAGAAGCCGATGCGGCTTTGTTGAAAAAAGGCAATATCGCATTCAGCGGCAGCACCGATACCGCCAAGCAAACCCTCAATCTGGATACCTATATTCAAAATGCGGTGTTGGCAGACGTGGTGAAACAGAGTTTTGCCGAACCGATAGACGGTAAGCTCCAACTGCGCGGCACATACAGCAACCCGCAAGCGCTGCTGGATTTGACTGTGGGCAAAACGGTAGCCGGCGGTGAAGTGATGCTGGTGTCGGATGCACAAAAAGGCCAAAGCAGCCTTAAGTTGAAAGAAATTGCCATCAAACCGCAAAACGGCGGGGAAATCAAAGGAAGCGGCAGTTTGGAGCTGTTCGACAAACAAAACCTTGCCGTTGAGTTTGCCAGCAAAGATTTTAACCCTGCCCGCATTTATAAAGATTTACCCGAAGGCAAGGTCAACGGCAGCTTCAAGGTCAACGGCAGGCTGGCGGAGAATTATATTGCCGCCAATTTGAATTTCGGCCAAAGCACGCTTTCCGACGTAAGCCTCAGCGGCAAAGCCGATGTGGTTTACGACAAAGACCATCTGAGCAAAATCGCTTCCAATATCCAGCTCGGCAATAACCGGTTGTTTGCCAACGGCAGTTTCGGCAAACAAGGCGACAAACTCTCATTGGATGTGAACGCGCCCGATTTGAGCCGTTTCGGTTTGGGAATGAGCGGCTTGCTGGTTGCCAAAGGCACGCTTGCCGGCGACCCGAAACGGCTGGAAGCCAATGTGGCGGGCAGGGCGGAAAACCTGCGCATTCAGAAAGCCGTTCAAATCAGCCACCTTGATTTTCAGGTGAATGGTTCGCCCGACATCAACCGGCCGTTCAATATCAAGGCTGACGGGCGGCAAATCATTATTCCGGGCGAGTCCGAACCGACGCGCATCGACAATATCCAGCTCGCGGTCAACGGTACGGGCAAAAGCCACAGCATCAACGGCAACGGCAACATGAGGCTCGACGGCAAACCTTACCGTTTGCTTGTGTCTGCCAACGGAGGCTTGAACAGCAAAAACCAATGGCAGGGCTATGTAGATGCCTTAGACATCAACGGCGCATTCAACCTGAAGCTGCAAAACCGCCTGAATCTCGAAGCGGGCGCCGAAAGGGTGAGTTTGGGCGCAGCGCGCTGGAGCGCAATGGGCGGCAGCCTGAACTTGCAGAATTTCGTGTGGGATAAAAAGCAGGGCATCGTTACCAAAGGCAGTGCGGATAACCTTCACATGTCGCAGCTGCACAATTTCTACACACCGCCGGTCGAACACAATCTTGTTTTGGCGGGGGATTGGGATGTTGTGTACACACAAAACATGCGCGGCTATATCAACGTGCGCAGACAAAGCGGCGACGTGGTTATTCCTTATCGCAAGCAGGCTTTGGGGCTGGGGAACCTCACTTTGCAAACCCGCTTCCAAAACGGGCGTATCGACAATACTGTCGAAGGCGTAACGCGCTACGGCAAAATCGGCGGTAATCTGATAATCAGCCAAAACTTCGGCAATGCCATCGCGCAGGCGCCCGTGAGCGGCAAAATCGGCCTGAACGCCCCCGACTTGGAGGCATTCCGCCATTTGATGCCGGTAGGACAGGTTTTGAGGGGCAGGTTGGTAGGTGAAGCGGTTATTTCAGGCAGGCTCGGGCAGCCGCAACTAAACGGAACGCTCAACGGCGACAACCTCTATTACCGCAACCATGCACAAGGCATTATTTTGGATAACGGTACATTGCGTTCCCGCCTTGCAGGGCAGCGCTGGCAGATTGACAGCCTTACCTTCCATCGGGGCGGTTCGGCAAAACTCAGCGGCAGCATCAGTTTGGCGGCAAACAATGCGCCCGATGTTGACGTGGTTGCCGTGTTTGACCGTTACCATATGTTGGACAAACCCAACCGCCGGTTGACGGTCAGCGGCGATACCAAGCTGCAATATACCGACACGGCGGGCGTAACGCTGACCGGTTTGTTGAAGGTCGATAACGGCCATTTCGGTTTCCAAGATTCCGGCATGCCCACGCTGGACGATGATGTGATTGTGATGGGAGAGGTTAAAGAAAAGCCGACAGCCGCCACGCCGGTTAATATGAACCTCACATTGGATTTGAACGACCGCTTCCGTTTCAGCGGCGAAGGTTTGGATGTAACCCTCGGCGGGAAACTGGCGCTAACCGCAAGGCCCGGTGAAAGCGTGCAGGGTGTCGGCACGGTGAATGTGGTAAAAGGCAAATACAAAGCCTACGGGCAGGACTTGAATATCGAAAAAGGCAAGATTTCGTTTGTCGGCCCCTTGGACAACCCCAATCTCAACATCCGCGCCACGCGCAATCTGTCGCCGGTGGGAGCGGGGGTGGAAGTGTTGGGCAGCCTCAACAAACCGCGCGTCAGCCTTGTGGCGAACGAAGCGATGAGCGAGAAAGACAAGCTTTCCTGGCTGATCCTCAACCGCGCCAGCAGCGGCAACGACAGTGACGAAGCGGCGCTGGCTACCGCGGCAGGCGCATTCCTTGCCGGAAAGGTAAACGACAAAATCGGCTTGGTTGACAATTTCGGCCTAACCAGCCAGCGCACGCGGGATGCCCAAACAGGCGAGTTGAACCCCGCCGAGCAAATTTTGACTTTCGGCAAACAGCTGACCGGCGAGCTTTATTTGGGTTATGAATACGGTATCAACAGCGCCAGCCAATCGGTAAAATTAATCTACCAATTGAGCCGTCCGCTCCAAGCCGTGGCCCGGGTTGGTACGAAATCTTCGGGCGGCGAGTTGAAATACATCATCCGCTTCGACTGATGGATTATAGTTAATCAACACATTTTTAATACAAGGCAGCAAGCCGCAGACAGTACAGATAGTACGGGACTGATTTTGTTGCTGCTTCAGCAGCTTACAAAATCGTTCTCTTTGAGCTAAGGTGCAGCAACGCCGTAGTAAAAGTTAAGTTGATTAACTATAGACGCGGGTAACCGCAGCAGCATAATGCCTGTCTGAAAAATGTTTTCAGACAGGCATTTCCGATGGAATACCGTTGTGTTACACGCCGCGCAGCAGTTCGTTCACGCTGGTTTTGGCGCGGGTTTGCGCATCCACTTTTTTCACGATTACCGCGCAATACAGGCTGTGCGAGCCGTCTTTGGCGGGCAGGCTGCCGGATACGACAACCGAGCCGGCGGGTACGCGGCCGTAGTGGATTTGACCGGTTTCGCGGTCGTAAATTTTGGTGGATTGGCCGATATACACGCCCATAGAGATCACGCTGCCTTCTTCCACAATCACACCTTCCACGATTTCCGAGCGCGCGCCGATAAAGCAGTTGTCTTCGATAATGGTCGGGCTGGCCTGCAAAGGCTCCAATACGCCGCCGATGCCTACGCCGCCGCTCAGGTGCACGTTTTTACCGATTTGCGCGCATGAGCCTACGGTCGCCCAAGTATCCACCATCGCACCTTCGTCCACATAGGCGCCGATGTTCACATAAGAGGGCATCAACACCACGTTTTTGGCTACAAAGCTGCCGCGGCGGGCAACGGCGTTGGGCACCACGCGGAAGCCGCCTGCTTTGAAATCTTCTTCGCTCCAGCCCGCGAATTTGGTCGGCACTTTGTCGAAATATTGGCTTACGCCGTCGCTCAACACTTTATTGTCGGCAATGCGGAAAGAAAGCAACACGGCTTTTTTCGCCCATTCGTTGACTTTCCATTGGCCGACACCCAAACGCTCGGCCACGCGCAAAGCGCCGGAATCAAGCTGGCGCAGGGTTTCTTCTACGGCTTCTTTCACTTCGGGCGTAACGCTGGCGGGCGTGATGTCGGCGCGGTTTTCAAAAGCGGTTTCGATGATGTTTTGTAATGACATGGTTTTTTCCAAGGTTAGTTGAGAATTAAAGTTGGATTGTACCGCAAAGCGCAAGTGAATGCCTGTCTGAAACTTTTTCAGACAGGCATGTTCATGCTTTATGAGTTGAGTGGGGCGAGTTTTATAATAAATCAACTTCAAAAAAGCATCTTTATTCAGTTCGGGTTTGCACCGTGCCGTTTAAATTACGGCAATTTTATAGGAAATATTCCGGCTAAACCTGATTATGATGAAATTGAAACCATGATGAAAAACAAGTTTATCCGATATGCCGTACAGTTAAACCGTTGCAGGATTCCCGCAATATGCTCCGGGTAATCGGTTGCTGCAAACCGCTCGGGCTCAGCCGCAGAGCCGTGGCCTGAAAATCATTGAAGGCCATTTGCTGCGAACCGAACCGCGCCAGATGATGTGTGTCCTGCTGGCAGTCGATTAACTCGATACCGCATTCCGCCAAATAGGGCACAGCGCAGGCAAAAGCGATTTTTGAAGCATCGGGCTGCGCGGCAAACATGGACTCTCCGAAAAATGCGCGGCCGATTTGCACGCCGTAAAACCCGCCGGCGAGGTTTAAATTTCCTTCGCCGTCGGGATACCAACATTCAAACGAGTGGGCGTGGCCGGCTTCGTGCAGCTCGCCATATGCCTGTCTGAAAGCCGGGCCTATCCAAGAGCTTTCCTGCCCCGGGCGCGCAATTTGGGCGCAGGCGGCAATCACGGCAGGAAAATTGCGGTTTACCGTAACCACATAGGGCTTGTTGCGCAGGGTTTTGGCCAGCGAGCGGCCGATGTGGATTTTGTCGGGCAGCAGCACCGTGCGCGGTGCGGTGGAAAACCAGAAAAACACACCGTTTTCTTCAAACCAGGGAAAAATGCCCAACGGATAAGCGGCCAAGAGCCGCGGCACGGCCAAATCCGTGCTCACGCACACCAAACCTTCGTTTTCCGCCAATGCGGGGCGGGGGTCGGGAAAACGGTAGTTGCCGGGGGGAAGAAACGGTATGTCCATTGAAGTCAGTATAAACGGGCAGTATGAGGGCAGGGCATCGCCGGCTTGGGGCACAAATGCATTCAGACAGGCATGCTGTTAACTATGCCTGTCTGAAAAGTTCAGCCGGAAGAGGAAATCAACGCTTTTCTTTTTTCTGGCAATCGCCGCACACGCCATACATATATAAAGCATGGTCAACGATGCGGAAGCCGTTTTCATCAGCGATTTTGTCTTGCAGTTTTTCGATTTCTTCGTTGTGGAATTCTGTAACTTTACCGCATTTTACACATACGATATGGTCATGGTGGCCGCCCACATTTAATTCATACACCGCTTTGCCCGTTTCAAAGTGGTGGCGCAAAAGGATGCCGGCCTGCTCGAATTGGGTCAGCACTCGGTAGATGGTGGCCACGCCGATTTCAATGCCCTCGTCGAGCAGGATGCGGTACACATCTTCTGCGCTCAAATGCTCTTCGGCGTGCGTTTCAAACAAATCCAAAATCTTCAGGCGCGGGCCGGTAACCTTCAGACCGCTGTCTTTTAATTGTGCAATATTGCTTTCCATAGTATCTTTCCATCCGTACCGAAGTTGTGTAAATGCCGTTATAATACGCATTTTTAAGCATTTTGCCCACTATCGGATAGCTAAAGGTTTTTAATGATAAGCCTTTACGCAACAAAGCCCGTCACATACTCGATATCAATCGGAAAGGTAAAAGCGTGAACAAACCCCTCATACTTGCCCTGATGCTGGCAGCCGGTTTGGCCGGTTGCAGCGCCGAGCGCATCTCCAATATTCCGTCTTACAAACTCAAAGTCATCCAAGGCAACGAGCTTGACCCCCGCGCAGTAGTTTCACTCCAACCGGGCATGAGCCGCCAGCAAGTACAGGCTTTGTTGGGCACGCCGCTGCTCCGTCCGGCTTTCCGTGGCGACCAATGGGATTACACCTATGAAATCAGCCGCAACGGCATCGTGCAGGAGCAGCGCAATCTCAAGCTGACTTTCCAAAACGACCAATTGGTTAAAGCCGAGGGCGACGCCATTGAATATGCCGTGGGGCAGCTCAAAGAGCGTTACGGCGAACAAGCGGTTCAGCAGCCCGCAGCGCAGCAGCAAACCCGGCCCGCCCCCGAACCGCTTTGGACGCCCGATAACTAATCCGCCGACAGGACTCTTGACATGACTCAGTTAAAAGTAGCGATTGCCGGCGCTAACGGCCGAATGGGCAAAGTATTGGTTGAAGCCGTAAACAACAATCCGGCCACCGTGCTGAGCGGCGCATTGGAACATGCCGGCTCCGACGCACTCGGTTTGGATGCCGGTCATGCGATTGGCATCCAAACAGGTGTCTTCATTTCTGCCGACCTGGACGCGGTGTTGGCTGCCAGCGATGTGTTGATTGACTTTACCCGTCCCGAGCCGACCTTAAACCATTTGCAGAAATGCGTTGATAAAGGGGTCAACATGATTATCGGCACCACCGGTTTTGATGACGCGGGCAAAGCGGCTATTTCAGCCGCAGGCGGGCAAACCGGCATTGTGTTTGCTGCTAATTTCAGTGTGGGTGTCAACCTGACGTTCCACATCCTCGATACCGTTGCCCGCGTATTGAACGAAGGTTACGACATTGAAATAATCGAAGCGCACCACCGCCATAAAGTTGATGCGCCCAGCGGTACTGCTTTGCGTATGGGCGAAGTGATTGCCGACGCATTGGGGCGCGATTTGAAAACCTGCGCCGTTTACGGTCGCGAAGGTCATACCGGCGAACGCGATCCGCAAACCATCGGTTTTGCCACCGTGCGTGGCGGCGATATTGTCGGCGACCATACCGCACTGTTCACTACCGACGGCGAACGGGTGGAAATCTCCCATAAAGCTTCCAGCCGCATGACTTTTGCCGCCGGCGCCGTGCGCGCCGCCGTATGGCTGAAGGGAAGGAAAGGTTTGTATGATATGCAGGATGTGTTGGGCTTGAAAAGCCGGTAATCAAGCATCTTTAAGAGTGATTTCACAAGCGGGCGGCATCGTCTGCTTTTCTATCGGCTGAAGATTGCTTAACGGGCTTTCAAATAAAGCGGCTCAAGGCCAATGCCTGTCTGAAAACGGCTTTCAGACAGGCATTGGCGTTTTTGATAGCGGTATTTGATGTTTTTGAAAATTGATTTTAAATTTAAATGTCATAAATTTAAAATATTTTACTTTTTAAATATCTATAAAAAATATATTTTCATTTTATATATTCAATTTCTTATACTTGTTTCAAATGATAAAATAATAAATAGAAAATATAATCATTATTATTTTCTACTTTCATGATGATTTTCTATTTTATATATTCACACAGGAGCAAGTATCATGAGTAACACAACAAATAATGCCTACACTTACGGAACGGCTGGCAATGATGTTCTTGCAGGCACGCACAATATATTCGGAAGAGGAGGAGACGATGTCATCCACGGATACAGCGATATAGACCATCTGCATGGGGAAGACGGAAACGACAAGATTTACGGCAGCGCCCACGACAACAGTATGTGGGGCGGTAACGGAGAGGACGAGCTTTACGGCGGTGACGGTGCAGATTTTATCGACGGCGGTGCCGACAACGATAAAGCCGAAGGCGGTAATGGAAACGACAGGATTCATGGAGGCGCCGGTGATGACATTCTGCACGGCCAAGCCGGTAATGACAGAATTTATGGAGACGAAGGCAACGACAGCTTGTTAGGTCAAGAAGGCAATGACCGGCTTGAGGGCGGAGAAGGTAACGACCGTCTGTATGGCGGAGAAGGCAGCGACTTGCTTGAAGGCCAAGCCGGGGATGATTATGTTTACGGCGATGCCGGCGAGGATGTGGTATTCGGCGGCGACGGCGACGATTATGTATCCGGCGGCGATGATAACGACAAACTCTACGGCGGCAGCGGTGCAGACATCATCAGCGGCGGCAACGGCGACGATGAGCTCTTCGGCGATGAGGGCGACGACCGTTTACACGGCGGCGACGGCAATGACCGTATGGAAGGTGGTAACGGCAACGATACGCTCTACGGCCACGGCGGAGAAGATATTTTGCAGGGTGGTGCGGGCGACGATATGGCATATGGCGGAGATGATAACGACCGACTGTATGGCGGAGAAGGCAACGACTTGCTTGAAGGCCAAGCCGGGGATGATTATGTTTACGGCGATGCCGGCGAGGATGTGGTATTCGGCGGCGACGGCGACGATTATGTATCCGGCGGCGATGATAACGACAAACTCTACGGCGGCAGCGGTGCAGACATCATCAGCGGCGGTAACGGCGATGATGAACTCTTCGGCGATGAGGGCGACGACCGTTTACACGGCGGCGATGGTGAAGATTTCATCGTCGGAGGAGAAGGTAATGATTCCATTAATGGTGGAGCAGGTGTCGATTATCTGTACGGTGGAAATGGTGATGACAGGATTGTCGGTGCAGATGGCGACGATATCATGACCGGTGAAGCAGGCAATGATTATATTCTTGCAGGCACGGGTGATGATTATTTGGTTGGCGGTGAGGGCAACGACAGGCTGTTCGGCAATGACGGTATCGACGATTTGGACGGCTCGGAGGGGAACGACCGGCTTTACGGCGGCAACGGCAATGACCGTTTGCTAGGCAGTCTCGGCAACGACGTCATCTTGGGAGAAGCCGGAGACGATACGCTTAACGGCGGCCTCGGAGAGGATGTGTTGTCCGGCGGAGCAGGCAGGGATACGTTCCAGTTTGCCGATATGCTGGACGGTACGGTCGACATTATTACCGATTTCACTCAAGGCTTGGATAACATCCAGTTGAGCGGTCAGGTATTCCGTGCGCTCGGCCAGCAGGTTGATGCATCTGAATTTGCCTTCGGCAGCGTGGCAACAAATGCGGAGCAAAAACTCTTGTTTGATCAAAATGACGGTGCGCTGTATTACGATGCGGACGGCGCGGGAGGCGCAGATGCCGTTCAGTTTGCAACGTTAAGCGGCATCGGCCTTGACCAGCTCACCCATGAAAGCTTTTCCATCATTTAGTAGCAGAGGCATATTCGGTTGCCGAATATGAAACCGGCCGCACCTTTCCTGCACAAGTTTTCAAGCTTGAAAGGTGCGGTTTTATGCATCCTGATATGAAACATTTGTTGCGGTAAATTAAAAAAACATGTACGCTAGTCAAAAAATACAACCGTTCAGTTGCATGGATACGACAATGGGTTTAACTGATGGTTGAGGCTTTTTTAGAGAAAGATGTTTAAATTTTTAATTTAAAAAAAACAATGAATTATTTGATTTTTTAGCGACGGTTTTACGCTTAATCGGCTGTTTTTTAATCTTTTCACACATGCAGTTTGTGTATGAATTCGTAAAAATAAGTTTTGCTGCCGCTTGATAAAGAGTTTAGGAAATACAATGCATCAAATTTTTCAAATAGATATAGATAGGGAAAACCAAATGTCCAAGCATAATCTCCGTAACATCGCTTTATTTCTGACAACCACCAGCATTATGCTTGCACCGGTTTTGTTGCTGTTTGTCGGCACCCAATATTTAAACCATATGCTGGCTGCAAACTGTATTTTGGCTGCATTTCTGTCTTCCTTATTGATTTCTTCCGCACAAATTCGCGCGATTATCGGCTTGGCTTTGTTTGGTACTGCTTTGTCTTTGTCCATGCCCGCTATGCCGTTTATATATGTTTTGGCAGCTTCCGCAGCCGGCGGCTTGTTAACATGGTCGGCGCCTTTTTTGTTCAGACAGGTGGAAGACCCCGTTGCCTGATGATGGATGCCGCTGCTTTAGCTTCAGTAAAGAACATTTCATTTAATGCCTGTCTGAAAAGCTTGCTTGCATGTTTGGCTTGTTTTCAGACAGGCATTAAAAATTTAAGTTTCACAAGCCAAGCATTTTAAAGCCGTATTACTTTTCTGACGGTTGTGAATGTTTGGGTTTTAACCTTCATATATAAATAAAATAACGGGATAATTCATATGGAAAATGCTGTAACTTACAACTTTAACAGTTGGTCAGACTACGAAACATACCTAAAAAATAATGGAATAAGCTATGAGCAAGTGAGCCGGATGCTTGTTGAAACCGGCTTGCTGGGCAAGCAGGAGGAGAAGAGTCTGCTTGCTGGGGATGATGCGCAACAAGCGGAAGCCATACTCGATCAGCTAACCTGTTCGCCTAATTACCAATATTTTTGGTTAACCGAAGATGTGTACGAAGGTAACAATTGCGGCAGCGTTTTCGCAGAAATGCTGGCTTTTGCCGCTCCTGATTGGCAGGTCGGTTGGCTGGAAGATAAGGCAGGCAGCAAAGAAAGCATTCAATTAAACCCGTTACCGGAGTGGGGCGGCGAAGTTGCAACCACTCCCATAATGATTCAGACAGGCAATCAAGTTTATACAGTCAATATTTTTTCTGCCAACAGCAAGCACGCTTACAAAGCCATTGCAGAAGAGCTGGCTTATTGGGTGAACGCGTTGCTTGAGCGTGAAGAGTGTGCCACACGTTTATATGTTTTTTGCCCGGAAGACGAAGGTGAAAACGTGGTTCAATTCATTAAAGCAGACAAAGACCAGCAGCAAAAAATGGATGTTGCATTCCCGTTGAGCCTGCCGCAGTTTGATTTGGACGCATTCAAGCCCGTTGACATTGCCGCGCAATTGGCCGATATCCGCACGATATACGACACATGGGTTGCTCAGGGCAGCTATCCCAAACTGGCAGGCAACCGCGTGCCTTTGCTGAAAACACATTTTAATATCAGCCGGGAGGCATTCGCATGGCTGCGCGATGCGCGTGAAGATATGCATGAAATCATGCTTGCCGACAGCAGCAAACTGCCTGAAGCTTTTGCGCCGTTACGCGGATTATCCGGGCTGGAGCGCATCCGTGAAATCCATAATCTTTTTGTGGCGGTTGCCCGGCAATTTATTTTCGACCAGGATGCCTTTGCATACCGATACAAGCTGTGCCCTCTGTTTACCTCGGAGCAAATGCAGCTGTTGCGCGGCCGGTATGCGAGCGACGAGCAGATGATAGAAGCCCTGTTGTCCGACGAAAACCTATATGCCCAAACCAGTCACGGTGCGGAGCCTTATCTGCATAAGTTACTGCCGGCGGGTTCGGCATAACCGTAGGTATGACGGGATTTAAAGCCTTAAATAAGGAATGCCTGTCTGAAAGCTTTTCAGACAGGCATTTTGTTTGTAAGTGGATTGGCTATACTATACTATATGGCGGCGGCTTTATGAGCGGTATTCGCTGTATCACTCCGGCAACTCTGCCGAGCCCATCCTCCGCAACACAATATTTGCTTTGCCGCGCAGGCGTTTGCTTTTGGGGTTGTCGGCATAAAACAAGGGCGCGGGAACGCGGGCGGTCAGTAGGGCGGCTTGCTGTTTGCTGAGATTGGCCGCATTTTTTCTGAAATAATGCTGCGATGCGGCCTCTGCACCGAAGATGCCGTGGCCCCATTCGATTACGTTTAAATAAATTTCAAAAATGCGGTCTTTATCCGTTGTGGCTTCCATCATCGCTGTGATGGCCGCTTCTTCGCCTTTGCGGATATAGCTTTGCCAATCATTGAGAAACAGGTTTTTCGAAAGCTGCTGGCTGATGGTCGAGCCGCCGCCCCTGATTCTACCGCTTTGCTGGTTGCGCTTCATGGCGTGGCGGATGCCGCTCCAGTCGAAGCCTTCGTGCGCTGCGAAGTTTGCGTCTTCCGAGGCAATCAGTGCTTTTTTCAGATTGGTGGAAATTTGGTGATAAGGCACCCAGCGGTAATCTAAAGCCACTTCTTTGCCGCTTCTGCGGTATTCGTTCATCCGCATTTTCATGAAAGCGGTTTGGCCGGGTGCTACGGCGCGGTAAGTTAAAATATTGCCGTACACATAGGCGTTGAAGAGAATAAAAGCCATAAAAGGCAAGGCAATCAGCCATTTAATCACGCCCATGTTTCATCCATTCGATAACGGGGCGGATTTCGGGGGCGAAGCCTCGCCAGAGTTCATAAGAAAATGCGGCCTGCGCCACCAGCATGCCGAGGCCGTCGGCAATGTGCTGCGCGCCGGCATTTTGAGCAAAGGTAAGAAAAGCGGTGGGTTCGCTGCCATACACCATATCGTAGGCCAAAATGCATTTGCCGAATACGTTGGGTCGAACGTCGGGCACTTGACTGCTCAAGCTGCCGGATGTGCCGTTAATGATAATATCGTAATAGTTGGGCGGAAGCCGGCCCAATTCCGCTGCTTCGATGCCGAATTCATCTGCCAAAGCCTGCGCTTTGCTGAACGTACGGTTGGCAATGGTCAGGCTTTGGGGCGACTGCTCCAGCAACGGGCGGATAACGCCGCGTACCGCACCGCCTGCGCCTAGAAGTAAGATTTTTTTGCCCGCCAGCGGTATGACGTGGTTTTCGATAATGTCTTTAACCAAACCGATGCCGTCGGTATTGTCGCCGCGGATGCGGCCGTCGGGCAGCGGGATCAGGGTGTTGACGGCGCCGGCAGCCGCCGCACGTTCGGAAAGTTCGTTGACCCAATGATAGGCATCGGTTTTAAACGGCACGGTAACATTGGCGCCGCAGCCGCCTTGTGCGAAAAACGCTGCGGCGGCTTCGGCAAACGCATCCGGCTCGGCTAAAATGCGCCGGTATTCGATGTCGGCGCCTTCCTGAGCGGCAAAACGCCCGTGGATTTCGGGCGATTTGCTGTGTGCGACGGGGTTGCCGAACACGGCATAAAGTGCGATTGTCATGATATTTTTGC
The DNA here is from genome assembly GCF_900636765.1 of Neisseria canis. Lineage (NCBI taxonomy): Bacteria > Pseudomonadati > Pseudomonadota > Betaproteobacteria > Neisseriales > Neisseriaceae > Neisseria > Neisseria canis. Next base: position 364,998 of record NZ_LR134313.1, on the reverse strand, counting down.
GTTCAAGTCGATTTTCATTATTATGGGGCAAAGATTGTATAAGATGAAGCCTGTCTGAAAGGGTTTAACCTGTTCTTTCAGACAGGCATATTGAATCCGCTCCTGCGGTGTGCTCCGGTCCGCCACATTTCGGGTGAAGCTATCTTTTTGTTTTTAAAAAATTAAAAAAAGCAGCCGGTTTGGCAGATATGATTTATATTGACGGCACAAATGCGCTCTGAAACAATCCTCAGGTTAGTAGGAATACTTATGGATGCTGCGGCTGTATAAGGCACGGCAGAAAAATATTATTGAATGATTTGAGTTTATGGAGAACAACAACATGTCTATCAAAGATGTTGTGCGGTTAATCGAAGAAAACGAAATACGTTTCGTTGATTTGCGCTTTACCGATACCAAAGGCAAACAGCACCACTTCACGATTCCCTCGCGCGTTGTTTTGGACGACCCCGAAGAATGGTTTGAAAACGGCCAAGCTTTCGACGGCTCGTCTATCGGCGGCTGGAAAGGCATACAGGCTTCCGACATGCAGCTGCGCCCCGACGCTTCCACCGCCTACATCGACCCTTTCTACGACGATGCCACCCTCGTTTTGACCTGCGACGTCATCGACCCCGCCAACGGCCAGGGCTACGACCGCGACCCGCGCTCCATCGCCCGCCGCGCCGAAGCCTACCTGAAATCTTCCGGTATCGGCGACACCGCATTCTTCGGCCCCGAACCTGAATTTTTCGTGTTCGACGGCATCGAATTTGAAACCCACATGCACAAAGCGCGTTTCGAAATCACTTCCGAAAGCGGCGCATGGAGCAGCGGCCTGCATTTAGACGGCCAAAACACCGGCCACCGCCCGACCGTAAAAGGCGGTTATGCGCCTGTGGCACCGGTGGATTCCGGCCAAGACTTGCGTTCGGCAATGGTAACGGTTTTAGAAGAAATCGGCATTCCCGTCGAAGTGCATCACGCCGAAGTCGGCACCGGTACGCAAATGGAAATCGGCACCAAATTCAGCACCCTGCTGAAACGCGCCGACTGGACGCAAGACATGAAATACGTGATTTGGAACGTGGCACACAATTTCGGCAAAACCGCCACCTTCATGCCCAAGCCGATTATGGGCGACAACGGCAGCGGCATGCACGTTCACCAATCCATTTGGAAAGACGGCCAAAACCTGTTTGCCGGAGATGGCTACGCAGGCCTGTCTGAAACCGCGCTTTATTATATCGGCGGTATCATCAAGCATGCCAAAGCGTTGAATGCGATTACCAACCCCTCCACCAATTCCTACAAGCGTTTGGTGCCGCACTTCGAAGCGCCGACTAAGCTGGCTTATTCCGCCAAAAACCGCTCGGCTTCCATCCGCATTCCGTCGGTGAACAGCAGCAAAGCCCGCCGCATCGAAGCGCGCTTCCCCGACCCGACCGCCAACCCCTACTTGTGCTTCGCCGCCTTGCTGATGGCAGGTTTGGACGGCATTCAAAACAAAATCCACCCGGGCGACCCGGCCGATAAAAACCTCTACGACCTGCCGCCTGAAGAAGACGCATTGGTGCCGACTGTGTGCGCTTCGCTCGAAGAGGCTTTGGAGGCATTGAAAGCCGACCACGAATTTTTGTTGCGCGGCGGCGTGTTCAGCAAAGATTGGATCGACAGCTACATCGCGTTTAAATCGGAAGACGTGAAACGCATCCGCATGGCACCGCATCCGCTGGAATTTGAAATGTATTATTCGCTGTAAAAATTGAGTACCGTAACTACGCAACAAGTATTTTCGGGAAGTTCAATAGTATTGAATTCAAAGATAGATTGAATAAATTATGGGCCTGGATAGTTTGACTATCCAGGCTTTTTTCAGACAGGCATTCCAACATCGGGTTAGAAAAAATTTACAATGCCTGTCTGAAATATTCCTGCTACAAAGCTGTTGATGTTGTTTATATTTTAATAAAAAACGCTCAAAAAATCTGTTTGCTGAAATAAAAATACCAAAGTTCTTTGACAAATTTTAACTCTTCCCCTAATATTCCGCCTTTCATGTGTTTGCACTGAAAAATGCTTTAAGAAAACATCAACTAAGGAAAGAGAAAACTTATGGAATGGGTATTCAACAGCTATTACACGCTGATTGCCGCGACCATCGTGCTGCTGTTTGGTAAACTGATGGTTAATAAAATCAAATTCTTACGAGATTTCAATATTCCGGAGCCGGTAGCCGGAGGGTTGGTTGCCGCTGCTGTTCTTTATGTTCTGCACGCATTCTATGGCGTCAGCTTCAAATTTGAGAAGCCGTTGCAAGATGCTTTTATGTTGATTTTCTTTATTTCCATCGGCTTGAGTGCAGATTTCTCGCGCTTAAAAGCAGGTGGATTTCCATTGGTTTTATTTACTTTTGTAGTCGGCTGCTACATTATCGTACAAAACGTGGTAGGTGTCGGTATGGCGAGTGCATTCGGTTTGGACCCGCTGCTCGGCCTGATTACCGGTTCCATTACATTAACAGGCGGTCACGGCACGGCGGGTGCATGGGGGCCTTTGTTTGAAAAAGAACATGGTGTGGTGGGTGCTACCGGCTTGGGCATTGCCAGCGCGACTTTCGGTTTGGTATTCGGCGGCTTGATAGGCGGTCCGGTTGCCCGCCGATTGTTGAATAAAATGGGGAGAAAGCCTCAAGGCGATGCTGAGTTGAAGGCCGTTGCTCATGCGCAAATCGCTTCGGGCTCTGACCAAAATGCGGATGATGTGTTCGAGCATCCCGATCAATCGCGTTTGATTACAGCGAGCTCGGCTATTGAAACATTGGCTATGTTTGCTGCATGTTTGGCTTTTGCCGAAGTGATGGACGGTATCGATAAGGAGCATTTATTCGATTTGCCGAAATTCGTTTGGGCTTTGGGCGGCGGTGTGATTCTGCGCAATATTTTGACCATTGTTTTCAAATTCAATATGTTTGACCGGGCTATCGACGTGTTCGGTAACGCCTCTTTGTCGCTCTTTTTGGCAATGGCTTTGTTGAATTTGAAGCTGTGGGAGCTGACCGGATTGGCCGGCCCGGTAACGGCGATTTTGGTGGTGCAAACCATAGTGATGATTTTGTTTGCTTCTTTTGTTACCTACAATGTTATGGGCCGCAATTACGATTCAGCGGTTTTGGCCGCCGGCCATTGCGGCTTCGGTTTGGGTGCAACGCCTACTGCGGTTGCCAACATGCAATCGATTACCGAGCGTTTCGGCCCTTCTCATAAAGCATTCTTGATTGTGCCGATGGTGGGTGCCTTCTTTGTTGATTTGATTAACGTTGTTATCTTGCAGACTTTTGTTAACTTCCTCAAATAATCGGCAAGTAAACTGAAAAGCACTTGAAACGCTTACCTGTTTCAAGTGCTTTTTGCTATGATAGCGCTTATTTTTTGATAATCGGAAACTAGATCATGTATAAAAAACTGCTGACCTTTACAGTGATTGCCGCGTCGCTTGCCGCATGTGGTGATGATAAGCAGAAGCAGAATACGCCGCTAGCGTGTAACGACCCTGCGGTTTTACAAAATGTGCGCACTTTGATTCAGGATACGATCAAACAAAAAGCGCGCCATTATTCCCAGCATGACAACCGTCAATATGTGGATGCCGACAAAGTGATTGCTGCCGGCAGTGAATTGAACATTACGTTGGAAAATGCTGCGGCTACCACGGAAACCCATCCGGTCTGTTCCGCGCAGCTCAGCATAACCGTGCCTTATGCCGTTTTGCAAACCGCCCACAGCAACCTGCCTTTGATTTACGGCAAGGAAGATCCCAACAGTATTCTTCAGCGCTATGTAGGCAGCGGCAAAACTGCTTATAACGGTAACGGTGTATTCACCCAAACCCTGCGCTATAAGGCCATGCCCGGTGACGGCGGGGTGAGTATCAGTTTGATAGATGACTTGAACAATACCGCCGATGCCGTGTCTGCGCTGCTTTTGCCTTACGGTGTAAAAAATCATGTGCTGATAGACGGCAAGCCGGTTGCAAGGGAAGAAGCGTTGAAGCAATTGAGCAACGAAGCGGCAAATAGTGAAGAGTCGCAACCCCTGTCTGAAAATGATCCGCAGAGTATTTTGGAAAATAACAGTGCATCATCTGTTTTTGATTTTTCGCCACTCTCGGAGCAGCAGGCGGAAACCATTACGCCGGCAGACGCAGAGCGCTCACCGGGTTTGTCTGAATTCGAAGTGGATCAGGCGCGCAACAGCCATGATTCGGCGGATAGGGAAATCAACCGTATTTGGAACAATCTGGATCAGACCGTGCGTAAAGAGCTGTTGAACGAGCAGCGTGATTGGATCAGCCAAAAAAATAACAGCTGCCGCCAAGCGGCCGCCCGTGCAGGCGATTCCCAACAAGCGGAGTACCTGCAATTGCAGTGCAGCACGCGCATGACCCGCGAACGTATTCAGTATTTGAAAGGGTACAGTATTCAGTAACGCGCTGTCGGATTAAATGCCTGTCTGAAAACCTTTGCTTCGCAGTTGCGTTGCCGGTTTTCAGACGGGCATTCTTATTTGCGGTTCAACGATAAGCGTAAAGCTTTATTGTTTGCAGCTGCCGGTTTTCATGCCGCTTTTTAAAGAGTAAATGTCGCAGTCTTCGGCAAAAGAAAGCGGCCCTTTATAACTTTGGCGGATGGCAGACGTGGAGGCCGGTTTGGCATTTACCGTGCGCTGCATAAAGTGGGAAAGCACCAAGCTGCGGCTTTGGGTTTTCCGGGCAATTCTGCCGATTTCAGAAGGCGGCATATGTAGTTTTAAAGCAATCGAATCTTTGCTGCTTTCAGGCACGGCATTGTGGGCGATAAATATATCGGTGTTTTTAGCCAAAATATCCAGCGTTTTGCCTGCATTGCTGGTGTCGCCAGACACGGTAACGGAACAGCCGTCTTTTTCAATGCGCCAGCCCAAAGAAGGCAGCAGGCCGTGTTCTACCGAAATGGCTTTCAGGGTAAAGCCGGCGATTTTGGTTTCAAACAATTGGGGCTTTGCTTTATCGGCATTTACTGCAATCGGTTTGATAGAAAAAGCGGCATCTCCGGTCAGGAAATCCGAAAGATAGGGGTAAACGCCGTGTTCGCCGAAATGACGCTCGATAAATTCGGGCGTGGTGGGAATGGTGTGGTTGCCGGTAGGGCCGTAAATGGGCAGGTCGCGTTCGCGGTCGGAGAAGAAAGAAGCTTTAACCAATGCGGGCAGGTCGTTGGAATGATCGACATGGAAGTGTGTAAACAGCAGGGCTTCCAAATCGTTGATTTTACCGCCCGCACGTTCAAAATTGAGGGAAGCGCCGGCGCCGAAATCAACGATAAACCGCGCTTTGCCGTTTTCGCGCACCAGATAACCGGTAGATGCGCGCTTATCGGTTAATTCGGGCCCGCCCGAACCGAGTACGACCACATCCAAATTGTTGTGGCTGCATTGTGCCGCTTGTGCGCCGGCCGGTACAATGATCAGACCGAGCAGCATTTTCAAGAATAAATAGGGTTTTAATAAAAAGGAGAGCATTTTCCAACCGGTTGTTTAAGTGTTTAGAATGAATAACAAGGATGTTTTAAGCATTTAAGCCAAATGTTAAAGCGCATCCGAAATCGAGGAATTATATCGAAAAAACAATCAAAAAGATAAGCGGCGCTTCGCGGAATGTCCATTTTTGTGGTGATGCTTGGGATTTATGAAACACTTTTTAGATGCCTGTCTGAAAGTTGCTTTTCAGACAGGCATCATGATTCTTAATTTTATAAAACCACACCACCCGTTGTTTCAGGCAACGGGTGGTGTGGTTTCGGTTTTGAGTATTCGAGGTAAGGGAATTGTTTCAGCTGATAGGCATTCTCCAAAAAGCAATATGGTTAAATAAAAAAGGGAATAGATGTTTTGATGTTTAATGGCTCTCAGCTATGGATAACTGAGTGGGTTTTATTATACATAAACGATAATAATTATCAATATATTTATCAAGTAAATTTGCTTTGTTTTTGTAACTGATTGATAAGTAATTAAAAAAATTATAAGAAAATAGCGGTGCAAACGATAAAATTTCTGTATGCAGTATATTTAGCGAATTTAAGCAGCATGTTAAAGCACATTTAAATCCAGTATAATCACCAGCTAATTCAAATTCTTAAATACGCTTAACAAATATGCAGAATACTTATCAAACCGTTGTGCGGGACCTGCTTGGTGCCAATCAGCTTTCTCCTGAAGCCTTGGCAAAAAGCCTCGGCATTATCGGTGCCAACAAAGTGGATTACGCCGATATTTATTGCCAACGCATGGCTTTTGAAAGCTGGCATCTGGAAGAGGGAATGGTGAAATCCGGCAGCTTTCAGATTGATCAGGGCGTCGGTGTGCGCGCAGTTTCGGGTGAAAAAACGGCATTTGCTTACGCGGATAATCTGAGCATGGAGAGCATTGCGCGTTCGGCTGAGGCGGTGCGCGCAATTGGTTCGATCGGCGGGGAAGGGCGTGTGCATGTGCCTTTGCCGGTAAGCGGGAAAGCGGTGCATCAAACGGTTAATCCAATGCACAGTTTGGATTCTGCAGCCAAAGTTGAGCTGTTGAATAAAGTGGAGGCATTGGCTAAGGCGGCCGACCCGCGCATTGTGCAGGTAATGGCGGGGCTGACTTGTGAGCACGATTTGATTTACATCGCCCGTTTGGACGGCAAACATGCAGCCGATATCCGCCCGCTGGTGCGCTTGAGCGTAACCGTGATTGCCAAGCAGGGCGATCGGCGCGAAATGGGCAGCTCCGGCGGAGGCGGGCGCTTTGATCTGACTTATTTCAGCGATGAAGTGCTGAAAAGCTATGTCGATACGGCGGTTAAGCAGGCGCTGATTAATTTGGAGGCGCGCCCTGCGCCCGCCGGAGCCATGAATGTGGTGTTGGGCAGCGGTTGGCCGGGCGTGCTGCTGCATGAAGCGGTGGGGCATGGTTTGGAGGGCGACTTCAACCGCAAAGAAACCAGCGCTTTTTCAGGCCGAATAGGCGAGCGTGTTGCAGCAAAAGGTGTTACCGTGATTGATCAGGGCGACATTGCCGATCGGCGCGGTTCGCTCAATATTGATGACGAAGGCAATGAAACCAAACGCAATGTTCTGATTGAAGACGGCATTTTGGTCGGCTATCTGCAAGACGAAACCAATGCCCGTCTGATGGGCGTGCCGGTTACCGGCAACGGCAGGCGCGAAAGCTATGCAGCCGCGCCCATGCCGCGTATGACCAATACGTTTATGGAAAGCGGCGGGCACGACCCTGAAGAAATCATTGCTTCGATCGACAAAGGCATTTACGCGGTAAACTTCGGCGGCGGCCAGGTCGATATTACCAGCGGTAAGTTTGTGTTCAGCGCTTCGGAAGCGTGGTGGGTGGAGCAAGGCAAGCTGCAATATCCGGTGAAAGGCGCTACCATCATCGGCAACGGCCCCGAAGTGTTGAAGCATGTGAGCATGATTGGTAACGATATGGCTTTAGACAAAGGCATAGGCGTGTGCGGCAAAGACGGCCAAAGCGTGCCCGTGGGCGTGGGGCAGCCGACTTTGCGCATTGACGAAGGGCTTACCGTGGGCGGCAGCGAGACTTAAACCAACCGAGCGCCCGCAACGGCACAATGCCTGTCTGAAAAGATATTTTGGCTTCGCAGAAATCCGCGTGGCCCGTTTTCAGACAGGCATTGTGTTTCGCTATACAATACCGACACATCTACAAAGACATTCCATCATGCACACATTCCGATTACACGAAACAGCGTTTGCCGAGCTGCCCGATATTTTCTACGCCCGCGTTAAAACCGAGCCTTTGGGCGATCCTTATTGGGTGGCGCAAAACCACGATTTGGCCGCGGCATTAAATTTGCCGGATGATTTTTTCGACTCACCCGAAACGCTCGCCATGCTGGCCGGCAGCGCGAAAAAATATGTGCCGCAACCTTTGGCAAGCGTATACAGCGGCCACCAATTCGGCGTGTATGTGCGCCAATTGGGCGACGGCCGCGCCGTATTGTTGGGTCAAAGCGAAGACGCGCAAGGCAAGGCATGGGAATGGCAGCTCAAAGGCGCAGGAAAAACGCCGTTTTCCCGCTTTGCCGACGGCCGCGCCGTGTTGCGTTCTTCAATCCGCGAGTACCTATGCTCCGAAGCCATGTACGGCTTGGACATTCCCACCACGCGCGCGCTGTGCATTGCCGGCAGCAATGATACCGTGTTCCGCGAAACGCCGGAAACCGCCGCCGTGGTTACCCGCATCGCGCCGAGCTTTATCCGCTTCGGCCACTTCGAATATTTCTACCACAAGGGCATGCACGAATATCTGCAACCTTTAGCCGATTTTTTAATCCGGCACCATTTTCCCGAATGCGTACAAGCCGATCAGCCCTATCTCGCCTTGTTGCAAACCATTTCCGAGCGTACTGCCGGCTTGGTGGCTGCGTGGCAGGCTGTGGGCTTTTGCCACGGCGTGTTGAACACCGACAATATGTCGGCGCTGGGGCTGACCATTGATTACGGCCCGTTCGGTTTTCTTGATGCCTACGACCGCCGCCATGTGTGCAACCATTCCGATTCGGGCGGGCGCTATGCCTATAACGAGCAGCCTTATGTGGTGCATTGGAACCTGTCGCGGCTGGCATCCTGCTTTCTGCCTTTATGCGAAGAAGCCGGCTTGGTGGCCGTGTTGGATGCTTTCCCCAATCTTTACCGCAATGCCTATCTGAAAAACATGCGTGCCAAGCTGGGTTTGCAAACCGAGCGCAAAGAAGACGAAGAATTAATCACCGATATGTTTAACGTGCTGCAAGGCCGCCGAGTTGATTTCACATTATTCTTCAGGCACTTGAGCGAAACGGGCAATACACACGGCGAACCCGTTCCGCCCAAACTTGCCGCCTTGTTCGGCGGGCAAAATATGGAAGCGTTCATTTCGTGGCTGGGCGGCTACCGCACCCGTTTGCGGGCGGAAAACAGCGATCCGCAAGCGCGCGCCGCGCGTATGAATGCCGTAAACCCGCTTTATGTGCTGCGCAATTATCTGGCGGAGCAAGCGATTGAACAGGCCAAGCAAGGGCACTTCGGCGAAATCGAACGCTTGCGCCGCTGCTTAGACAGCCCGTTTGAAGAACGGGCCGAGTTCGTCGATTTTGCCCAACCCGCGCCCGAATGGGCGGCAGGCATTTGCGTGAGCTGCTCAAGCTGAGACTTTCAGACAGGCATTTGGCCGGATAACCGGAATGCCTGTCTGAAACCTTAACCGCCAACCCAACCCCACTATCATGACCGGTATTTTCGACGCATTTTTATTCGCACTCGGTGTGACGCTGCCGAACTTTCTGCTGCTGGTGTTCGGCTGGTATCTGCGCCGCAGCGGGCAGATAGATGCGCATTTTTGCGCACAGGCATCCAAGCTGGTGTTCCGCTACGGCCTGCCCTGTGTTTTGTTTGTCAGCCTGATGAAAAGCGAAGTGCATTATCAGGAGCAGCTGATGCTGGTGGCGGCAGGCGCGGTTTCGACGCTCGTTTTGTTTCTGGCCGCCGAGCTTTATGCTTGGAAAAGGGTGCCGCAACTCCGCGACAAAGGCGTGTTTGTGCAAGGCGTGTTCCGCAGCAACCTCGGCATTATCGGGCTGTCGTTTGTGTCCAATGCTTATGGCGCCCCGGGATTGGCTGCCGGTGCAGTGTACACCGGCGTGATTACCATTCTGTATAACATTTTGGCCGTGGTCACTTTGAGCCGTTCGGCTGAAGGTTCAATCGGGTGGCGGATAAAAGATACGGTCAAAAAAATCATGACCAACCCGCTGATTCTGGCCATTGTGGCCGCTATGCTGTTGCAGCAGTTTAACATCGCTATTCCGAAAACCGTGATGCGTATGGGCGGCTATCTGGCGGATATTGCCCTGCCGCTGGCTTTGATTTGCGCAGGCGCGACATTCGATATCCGCTCCGTTATCCATTCTTCGGATATTTCGATGCAGGCCAGCATAGGGCGGCTGATTGTGGCGCCTGTTGTGGCAGTGGCGGTCGGGTTAGCTTTCGGTTTCAGCGGAATACCGATGGGTGTGCTGTTTCTGATGACTGCCACGCCGGTTGCGTCGGCCAGCTATGTGATGGCGAAATCGATGGGCGGCAACGATGTGGCGGCAGCCAATATCACCGGCATTACCACGGCAGGCGCTATTTTTTCCGCCGTGGCGGGAATGGTATGGCTGCGTTCGGCCGGATTGATGTAAGCGCGTTCATTAAAAATGCCTGTCTGAAAATATTCAGACAGGCATGGTTTTATAATCAATCAACACATTTTTAATACAAGGCAGTAAGCCGAAGACAGTACAGATAGTACGGGACTGATTGTGTTGCTGCTTCAGCAGCTTACAAAATCGTTCTCTTTGAGCTAAGGCGCAGCAACGCCGTAGTAAAAGTTAAGTTGATTGACTATATTCTTCCGTTGGCGTTTCTTCATGCTGAGGCTGCGGCAACCTCGCAAACCACCCGGCCACCGTTTCATTCACTTCCTCAATACCCTGTTTTTTCAAGCTGGAAAAAAGCTGCACGCTCACTTCTTGACGTTCCATAAACGGTTTTAACGCTTTTTTGACAGAAGACAAGGTTTTAATCTGGTCGTTCTTAGATAATTTATCGGCTTTAGACAATAAAATATGCACCGGCCTGCCGGTTGCTTCAAAAAAATCAAGCATCTGCATATCCAGCGGTTTGAGCGGATGGCGGCAATCCATAATCAGCACCAGCCCGATAAGCTCTTTGCGGGTTTGCAGATAGTTGCCTAAAAGCTGCACCCAATGCCTGCGAACCGCTTCGGGCACTTCGGCATAGCCGTAACCGGGCAGATCGACCATAAAATTGCCGTCGGATAGCTCGAAAAAATTGATATGCTGCGTGCGCCCCGGTGTTTTGGAAACATAAGCCAGCCGTACATGGTTGCATAGTGTATTGATGGCGCTTGATTTGCCGGCGTTGCTGCGGCCCACAAAAGCGATTTCGGCCGGTGTGTCGGGCAGATCTTTCAAGTGGTTTACGGTTGTGAAGAATTTTGCATTTTGAAATAAATTCATGGCTATGGAAAAATACTGTAAATTTGGTATAGAATATCATATTTAAGATTAATCGGTTTGATTCGGGCAGAAATAAGCCCGTTGAGTATAGAATAAAAGGGTATTGCGGTTTGCAATGCTGTAATCAGGAGCATTTCCATGAAACGAATTACTTTGTTGGCATTGTCGGTATTGGCATGTGGGGTTTCTGCCGCACCTAAAGCCGACGTTGCCAAAGGTAAAGAAATCGCAGCAACTTTATGTTCTTCGTGCCACGCGACCGACGGTAACAGCGGCATTGCAGCTTATCCGCGCCTGGCGGCACAAATGCCGAATTATATTGAAAAACACGCGCGCGATATCCGCGACGGCAAACGCACTTGGGGTAAAGCCGAAGAAATGCGAGTATCTCCCGGCATTTCTACGCTGACCGACGAGCAAATCCGTGATGTGGCCGCTTTCTTTGCTACGCAATATTCGAAAGCCGGTGAAGTGCATCCGAAAGAAAATCCTGAGCTGGGCGCGAAGCTGTTCCGCGGCGGTTTGGCTGAAAAAGGCATTCCGGCATGTATGTCCTGTCACGGTCCGAACGGCGCAGGTATGCCGGCGGGCGGCACCGATACTTTGGCTTTCCCGCGTATCGGCGGCCAACACAAAGAATATGTGGTGGAGCAGTTGAAAGCCTATCAAAGCGGTGTTCGTAAAAACGCTATGATGGAAGATGTTGCCAAACGTTTATCGGCAGAAGAAATGAATGCCGTGGGTAACTTCATTCAAGGTTTACATTAATTTTTAATAAGATAGGCAGGCTGCCTGTACGGTTTTTCCGTGCGGGCAGCCTGTTTTGTAGTAAAATCCGATTGCTTAATCCACAATATTTTGATGTTGCAAAATATTTCAGACAGGCATAAGTTGCAAGAAATCAAATGCCTGTCTGAAACCTATTTTCAGATTGTTTCCCGCTACCAATAATATGAATATGCCCAAAAAAACACCACTTATCCGCCGACCATGGTTTGCTTTTCTCAGCTCCATGCGCTTTGCCGTGGCGTTGTTGAGTGTGTTGGGCATTGCCTCGATTATCGGTACGGTGCTGCAGCAAAACCAGCAAGCCACGGATTATGTGGTGAAATTCGGCCCGTTTTGGTCGGAGATTTTCCGCTTTTTAGGCTTGTATGATGTGTATGCCTCAAGCTGGTTTGTGTTGATTATGCTTTTTTTGGTAATCAGCACGAGCTTGTGTTTGTGGCGCAATATCCCGCCGTTTATGCGGGAAATGAAATCTTTCCGCCTTCAAGCCAAAGCCCAGTCGTTGGCAGCCATGCGCCACAGCGTGGAGTTGAACCATAATCTTTCACCGGATGTGGCAGCGCGTTATTTGGAAGTGCAGGGCTTTGTCAGCAAAACCGCCGAGCGTGAAGACGGTTCGGTAATCGTGGCGGCTAAAAAAGGTTCTGCCAATAAGTGGGGTTATATCTGCGCACACGTTGCGTTGATTGTGATTTGCGTGGGCGGCTTGATTGACAGTAACCTGCTTTTGAAAATGGGTATGCTCACAGGCCGTATCGTGGCCGATGAAACTTCCATGTTCGCCAAAGATTTCAAACCTGAAAGCGTGATGGGGGAGAACAATATTTCTTTCCGAGGCAATGTGAACGTTATCGAGGGGCAAACGGCGGATGTGGTGTTTCTCAACGCCGATAAAGGCATGTTGGTTCAGGATCTGCCTTTCAGTGTTACCCTGAAAAAATTCCATATTGATTTTTACAACACCGGCATGCCGAAAGATTTTGCCAGTGATTTAATCGTAACCGACCGTAAAACCGGTGCCAAATCGGAACATACCATCCGTGTAAACCACCCGCTTACGGTCGAGGGCATCACGATTTATCAGGCCAGCTTTGCCGACGGCGGATCGGATTTGAAATTCAAAGCGTGGGATCTGAGTAATCCCGGAAGACAGTTTGCCGATCTGAATGCCAAATCGATGGCGGCATTTCCGCTGAATTTGGCGGCGCAAAAATATCAGGTTGAATTTGACCAATTCTCTGCTATGAATGTGGAAGACATGAGCGCGCCTGTTGAAGGGGAAAAAGATTTCCGCAGCAAATTAAACGATGTGCGTGCAGTGAAGCAGGAAAAACGCTTTACCAATATCGGCCCTTCCATCATTTACCGCCTACGCGACAGCGCCGGACAAGCCGTTGAGTATAAAAACTATATGCTGCCGATCAACCAAGGCGGATCGTATTTCTTTATCTCAGGTACGCGCCAAGCTTTAGATCAGCAATACCGTTGGTTGCGCATTCCGGCAGACAATCAGGGCAAAATCGACACGTTCATGATGCTGCGCGAGTTAATCAACAACCAAGATGAGCGCGGCAAGATTGTGGTGCGCGCCGCGGAAGCTGCGCCGCAAGATGTGCGCCGGCAGTTCGGTCAGGCAGTCAACAACACTTTGGAGCTGTTTGCGCGTAAAGGCTTCCCCGGCATTGAAGAATTTATTACCCAAGCATTTCCTGCAGGGCAGCAGGATAAAATGCGGGAGTATTATTACAAAATCGTGTATGGCGCGGTAAACGCCACGCTGGAGCAGGCCGTGGCAGACGGAAAGCTGGCGGTTTGGGCGCCCGATAATGCGCGTGATCTTTTTGTAGCGCATGTTTTGGAAGCCTATTCAGGTTTGAAAGAATATCCCGCCCCTGTGTTGCTGCAACTGAACGGTTTCAAAGAAGTGCGCTCTTCCGGCTTGCAGATGACCCGCTCACCCGGCGCTTCGCTGGTTTATCTGGGTTCGGTATTGCTGGTGCTGGGCACGATTTTTATGTTTTATGTAAGAGAAAAACGCGCTTGGGTGCTGTTTGACAAAGGCAAGGTACGCTTTGCGATGTCGTCCAGCCGGAATGAACGCGATTTAGAAAAAGAATTTCCCGAACACACTCGACATTTACAAGAATTGGCCGAGGACTTAAACCATGAATAACGCTACCAAAACCGTCAAACTACCGCAGCATCATTTGCTGCGAGAGCGCTCTTTTTGGCGAAGCCTGAATGTTGCCGATTGGCTGTTTGCCGCTTTTATCCTATTGGTTGCTGTGACGGCGCAGTTTAAAGTGCCGCACCAAATGGATGTTTATGAAGTGAGCATCTTGTGGGGCAGCGCCGTGGCAACTGTTTTGTTGGGCTGGTTTTTTAAGCCTATGCGCTGGTTTGTGCCGGTTGCCATCGGTTTGGCTTATGGCGCGGTAATGCTGTATGCCGGTAATTTCGACAACCACGATAAGTTTTTGCTGCGCTACTTTTTAAGCAGCCAGTCGGCAATCATGTGGCAATGTGCCACCGTGTTTTTGGCATGGTTCTGCTATATAGCCGGTGCTTTGGTGGCTGCCAAACAGCAGCGTAGCACCAATACTTTGCTCGGTATGGGCTCTGTGCTGGGCTGGGTTTCTGCGTTGGCGGGGTTTACCGGCCTTTTGGTGCGCTGGCATGAAAGCTATCTTTTGCGGCCGGATGCAGGGCATATACCAGTGTCCAACCTTTACGAAGTGTTTATTCTGTTTATGGTTATTACGGCGCTGATGTATCTTTATTATGAAGCCAAGTTTTCCCTGCAACGCGCGGGCGCGTTTGTGTTTACTTTTATGGCGGGTGTGGTGTGCTTTATTTTGTGGTACAGCATTGCGCGCGAGGCGCACCAGATTCAGCCTTTGATCCCTGCTTTGCAGTCCTGGTGGATGAAAATCCATGTGCCGGCGAACTTTATCGGCTACGGCGCGTTCTGTATGGCGGCGATGCTGGGTGTGGCGGAACTTGTGGTGCTGCGTAGAAACGGTGTGAGATGGCTGCCGGATGCGCAAACCATTGAGGAAGCCATGTATAAGGCGATTGCGGTGGGTTTCCTGTTTTTTACCATTGCCACGATTCTTGGCGCTTTGTGGGCGGCTGATGCGTGGGGCCGCTATTGGAGCTGGGATCCGAAAGAAACTTGGGCGTTTATTGTGTGGCTGAACTATGCGGTGTGGCTGCACTTGCGTTTGGTTGCCGGCTGGCGCGGCAAAGTGTTGGCTTGGTGGGCGGTTATCGGCCTGTTTATCACGGCTTTCGCTTTTGTGGGCGTGAATATGTTTTTAAGCGGCCTGCATTCTTACGGTACGCTTTAATAGCAAAATCAAAGGCTGATGCCTGTCTGAAAGTTTGGGTTGTGCGGCAACTTGCGCTACCTTTTCAGACAGGCATTTTCTTCTTTGCCTTATCTTGTTCAAACTGTTAAACTCATGCCATTCAATCAACCCAAAGGCATACTTTACATCATGAAAGACGGAGAGCAGAGCAGCATAACACGCGCCTTCGTATATGCCCGATTCAGGCAGCCTGATTTTTCAGGCTGCCTTTCGTCGTTTTAAAAATAAGGATATCAAATATCATGGATTTCAGTTGGTTGGCAGATCCGGTAACTTGGCTGGGCTTTGCAACGCTGATTGTGTTGGAAGTGGTGCTCGGCATCGACAATTTGGTATTTGTGGCGATTCTCGCCAATAAAGTCAAACCTGCATACCGCGACCGCGCACGCGTAACCGGCTTGGTGCTGGCCGTGATGATGCGCTTGGTAATGCTGAGTTTTATGGTGCAGATGATGCGGCTGACCGCGCCTCTGTTTGAAATCGGCGGACATGCCGTGTCGGGCAAAGACCTGATCATGTTTTTCGGCGGTTTGTTTCTGCTTTATAAAGCAACAACGGAGCTGCATGAGCGCTTGGAGGGCATAAACCATTATGCCGTGGCCGACCACCAGAAAACCCATGCGCCTTTTTGGGGTGTGGTGGCGCAGATTTTGATATTGGATGCCGTATTTTCACTGGATGCAGTCATCACGGCAGTGGCAATGGTGCAGCACATCGAAGTGGCCATGGCCGCCGTGGTGGCGGCAATGAGCATGATGATTTGGGCCAGCAAACCGCTGACTGAGTTTGTTGACAAGCATCCTACCGTGGTAATGCTGTGTTTGGGCTTCCTGTTGATGATCGGTTTCTCGCTGATTGCCGAAGCATTCCATGTTGAGATTCCGAAAGGTTATTTGTATGCGGCCATCGGCTTCTCGATTTTGATTGAAATTTTCAACCAAATTGCCCGCCGCAACACCGATAAAAATGCCTACAGCGGCCGTTCATGGCGGCAGCGCACAGCGGAAAATGTGTTGGGTATGATGGGCATACGTGAAAGTGTGCTGGCCAAAGCGGGCAGTGAATCGGAAGACGACACGCATTTTGAAGAAAATGAAAAATCCATGATACGCAGCGTGCTCACGCTGGCCGAGCGTCCGATTATGGGCGTGATGATTCCACGCCGCGACATCGAGCGCCTGGATATTTCGCAAAGCAAAGAAGAGCAGCGCGTGAAGCTTCAGGAAACACCTTATTCGCGTTTGCTGGTTGTGGGTAAAGCCGGTGTGGACGAGCCTTTGGGCTATATCAACAGAAAAGATTTGCTCAGCCAGATTTTGGAGAGCGGCGAAATCAATATTCAGGCCGCCATACGTCAGCCGCTGATTCTGCCCGACAGTACCACGGCGCTGGATGCCATCGAGCTTTTCCGGAAAAGCAGCGCCGATTATGCTTTAGTGGTGGATGAGTTCGGCGCCGTGCTCGGTATGGTAACCATGAAAGACCTGCTTGAAACCATTGCAGGCGAGTTCCCCGAAGAATTTGAACGCGAAGAAGAGCCTGCCCTGCAAGAGAATGCAGACGAAAGCTTTACCGTTGACGGCTCGCTTGAATATGTGGAGCTTGTGCCGCAGCTCAACCTGCCGCCGCAAGATGAAGATACCGAATACCACACGGTGGCCGGCCTGATTATGGAAGAGCTGCACACCATTCCTGATGTGGGCGACTTTATCACCTTCCACGGCTGGCGCTTTGAAGTGATTGAAAAAGAAGGCCAGCGGATTGAGCGGGTGAAGATTACCAAGCTGCCGGAAGAATAAATGCAGGGCTGAATAACAATGCCTGTCTGAAAGTGAGTTTTCAGACAGGCATTGTTTCATTGATACAGCAAATAAATTTAACTTTTGATATGGCATTGGCCAACGTAAAAACAAAATCATTGTCATACTTAGGCTTGGTTTGAATCTGACTTGTATAGTTAATCAACTTAAATTTTACTACGGCGTTGCTGCGCCTTGCCGTACTACTTGTACTGTCTTCGGCCTGTTACCTTGCAATAAAAATGTGTTGATTGATTATAGGTATTGTCAGCCGCCGCTAAATTCGCTATAACCGAAGGTGTAACAAAATATTTGAGCAATTAAATAAATTTTGTAATTAATTTACAAATTAGGTTATTGGTTTAAGTTTGTTAATTTTTTAATCTATTAAAGGATTTAATTATGAGAATCGGCATTCCGAAGGAGACGTTGGCACTGGAAACACGCGTTGCAGCCACCCCTTCAACTGTAACTCAGCTACAAAAGCTGGGTTTTGAAGTGGTGGTGGAAACCGGTGCGGGTTTGGCAGCCAGCTTGGATAATGCAGCGTATGAAGCTGCGGGAGCAACGGTGGCGGACACCGCCGAAGTATGGTCTTGCCCGTTGATCTATAAAGTCAACGCACCGTCTGAAACCGAAATCGAGCGTCTGAACGCAGGCCAAACGCTGGTAAGCTTCTTATGGCCTGCACAAAATCCCGAGTTGGTACAGAAACTTACTGATAAAAAAGTGAACGTGCTGGCGATGGATATGGTGCCGCGTATTTCACGCGCGCAGGCATTGGATGCCCTGTCGTCTATGGCGAACATCAGCGGCTACCGTGCCGTAATTGAAGCGGCAAATGCGTTCGGCCGTTTCTTTACCGGCCAGATTACCGCCGCGGGCAAAGTGCCGCCGGCGCAAGTGCTGGTAATTGGTGCGGGCGTGGCCGGTTTGGCGGCGATTGGTACGGCAAACTCGTTGGGTGCTGTGGTTAAAGCGTTCGACACCCGTTTGGAAGTGGCCGAACAAATCGAATCAATGGGCGGCCAATTCCTGAAGCTCGATTTCCCGCAAGAAGCGGGCGGCAGCGGTGACGGTTACGCCAAAGTGATGAGCGAAGAGTTTATCGCGGCGGAAATGAAACTGTTTGCCGAGCAAGCCCAACAAGTGGACATCATCATCACGACGGCGGCCATTCCGGGCAAACCTGCGCCGAAGTTGATTACCAAAGAAATGGTGGAAAGCATGAAGCCGGGTTCGGTGATTGTCGATTTGGCGGCGGCTACCGGCGGCAACTGCGAATTGACCAAACCGGGCGAGCTGTTCGTTACCGATAACGGCGTGAAAATCATCGGCTACACCGATATGGCCAACCGTTTGGCCGGCCAGTCTTCACAGCTTTACGCCACCAACCTCGTGAACCTGAGCAAGCTGTTAAGCCCGAATAAAGACGGTGAAATTGCGCTTGATTTTGAAGATGTGATTATCCGCAACATGACCGTTACCCGAGACGGCGAAATCACTTTCCCGCCGCCCGCGATTCAAGTGTCTGCTGCGCCGCAACAGCAAGCGCAAGCCGCACCTGTGGCGAAACCTGAGCCGAAACCCGTTCCGACATGGAAAAAACTGGCTCCGGCGGCGATTGGTGCGGTATTGGTATTGTGGATGGGTGCCGTTGCTCCGGCCGAATTCTTAAACCACTTTATCGTGTTCGTGCTGGCTTGCGTGATCGGCTATTACGTGGTGTGGAACGTGAGCCATTCGCTGCACACGCCGCTGATGTCGGTAACCAATGCCATTTCCGGCATTATCGTAGTGGGCGCATTGCTGCAAATCGGGCAGGGCAACGGCGTGGTGTCGTTCCTCGCCTTTATTGCCGTGCTGATTGCCAGCATCAATATTTTCGGCGGTTTCTACGTTACCCGCCGTATGTTGAATATGTTTAGAAAAGGATAGGTTTAAAGCCTGTCTGAAAAATATTCAAGGAATTCAGGAATGATGTTTGCGCAAACACCTAATCCACCTTATTACGCTGTTGTTTTCACATCACAGCGCACCGACGGCGATAGAGGCTACGACCAAACTGCCGTGCGAATGCTTGAATTGGCGCGGCAACAGGCAGGTTTTCTTGGCGCAGAAAGCGTGCGTTCGGAAGGTTTTGGTATCACGGTTTCATATTGGGAGAGTGAAGCGTCTATTGCCGAGTGGAAAAGGCATACAGAACACAGAGCCGCTCGAGAAACCGGCAAAGCAATATGGTATGCCGATTTTGTTGTCCGCGTGTGCAAGGTGGAACGTGCTTACGGCACAATTTTCAGACAATCCGAACTGTATCAGGACCCCAAAAATTTGGAGAATTTATAATGTCTTCAGGACTTGTAACTGCGGCATATATCGTCGCCGCAATCTTATTTATTTTTTCATTGGCCGGCCTGTCGAAACAGGAAACCGCCAAAAACGGCTGCTATTACGGCATTGCCGGTATGGTGATTGCTTTATTTGCCACCGTGTTCAGCGAACAAACCGCAGGCTTGGGTTGGATTATTATCGCTATGACTATCGGTGCGGCCATCGGTATTTACAAAGCCCAAAAAGTGGAAATGACCGAAATGCCCGAGCTGATTGCCTTGCTGCACAGCTTTGTGGGTTTGGCTGCCGTGTTGGTGGGCTTCAACAGCTTTATCGAAGCGGACAAGGTATCTTCCGATATGCACACCATTCATTTGGTGGAAGTGTTTCTCGGCATTTTCATCGGTGCCGTAACCTTTACCGGTTCGATTGTGGCGTTCGGCAAACTGAACGGCAAACTCAGCAGCGCACCTTTGCAACTGCCGCACAAGCATAAGCTGAATCTGGTTGCTTTGTTGGTGTCGTTTATCTTGCTGCTGGTGTTCGTATCGGCTGACGACGGCAGCTGGTTCGCCCTGATTCTGATGACCGCTATTGCACTCGCGTTCGGCTGGCACTTGGTGGCCTCTATCGGCGGTGCTGATATGCCGGTGGTGGTTTCCATGCTCAACTCGTATTCGGGCTGGGCGGCTGCCGCAGCGGGCTTTATGCTTGCCAACGACTTGCTGATTGTTACCGGCGCGTTGGTCGGCTCAAGCGGTGCGATTTTGTCTTACATCATGTGTAAAGCCATGAACCGCTCGTTCATTTCTGTGATTGCAGGCGGCTTCGGCACCGACGGTTCTTCCACAGCAGCAGGCGGAGAAGAAATCGGCGAATACCGCGAAGTGAAACCCGCCGAAGTGGCCGAAATGCTCAAAGGTGCAAACTCAGTGATCATCACGCCCGGATACGGTATGGCCGTTGCCCAAGCGCAATACCCGGTTGCCGAAATTACCGACTTACTGCGCAAACAAGGCGTGGAAGTGCGCTTCGGTATCCACCCCGTTGCAGGCCGTCTGCCCGGACACATGAACGTATTGCTGGCCGAAGCCAAAGTGCCTTACGACATCGTGTTGGAGATGGATGAAATCAACGATGATTTCCCCGAAACCGATGTGGTGCTGGTGATCGGCGCGAACGACACCGTGAACCCCGCTGCCCAAACCGACCCGAACAGCCCGATTGCCGGTATGCCGGTATTGGAAGTGTGGAAAGCCAAAGAAGTGGTGGTGTTCAAACGCTCGATGAACACGGGCTATGCCGGTGTACAAAACCCGCTGTTCTTCAATGAAAACAGCGTGATGTGCTTTGGCGATGCGAAAGCGACTGTGGATGAGATTCTGGCGGAATTGAAGAAATAAGGCCGTCTGAAAAATAAAATGCCTGTCTGAACAATTTCAGACAGGCATTTTATTTTTCACACAGGCATTAATCCTTTTGCAAATGCCCGAGCGGCAGGGCCGTGGTTTTTTTGATTTCTTTCAACACAAAGCTGGATTGCGCGTCTTGTACGCCGGGGTGGGAGAGCAGGGTGTCGAGCACGAAATGGGAGAATGCGTTCATATCCGTGAAAAACGTGTGCAGCAGATAATCGGTTTCACCGGTGAGCGCAAAACAGCTTAATACCTCGGGCCAGCTTTGCACCGAAGCGGCGAAATCGTCGCGCGCTTCGCTGGCTTTGTTGATGGAAACCCTGATAAAAGCCTGCAAACCGAGTTGGACCGCCACGGGGGAGAGCAGCGCGGCATATTGGCGGATAATGCCCGCGTCTTCAAGCTGCTTTAAGCGGCGCAGGCAGGGGGAAGGGGAGAGGGCAACGCGTTCCGAAAGCTCTACGTTGGTTAAGCGGCCGTTTTCCTGCAAAACCTGCAGGATTTTCAGATCGGTTTTATCCAAGGTTATGGTTTGTGGCATGGTTTCATCCTTTTTTTCTTTTAATGTAGACAATGCAGAGTGCTGGAATCCAAATATATGATAATTTTATTTAACGCACAATAGTTTAAAAAATTATTTTTTTTTAAAATTATATGTTTTTTTAGTTGAACGGATGAATACGCAAACCGCCTGCATCAGCCATATGCCGCCGCCGAAGGGTTTTTCTTGAGGAAAATCTTGCCGCTCGGGGGGATTTTAGCCATAATCATCCCCGTGCAGGAGAGCGTTACACCCGATTACACCGTAACCGCCGAAGGCGCAGACACCCTTAAATCGCTCAGGCAAAAGGACTGCATTTATCACAAACATCTGGAGAGCGGCGCAGCAGTGCCCACCGAAGGGGAAAAGGCGTTTGAATGCTTCAAACCGGCCGAAAATCTCAGGTTAAAGGACAGATAGGGACGCGTGAAAAGCAACCGCACAGATGCGTTGCGGCCATTTCCCCCTATTCGGAGACCTGAAACATGACTACCCTCAAAACCACCCCGTTCAACCAAGCCCATAAAGATGCAGGCGGCAAACTCGTCGATTTTGCCGGCTGGGAGCTGCCCGTCAACTACGGCTCGCAAATCCAAGAACACGAAGCCGTGCGCACCGACGCAGGCATGTTCGACGTATCCCACATGCTCGTTTCCGACATCAAAGGCAGCCAAGCCAAGCAATGGTTGCAAAAGCTGCTCGCCAACGACGTAGCCAAACTCTCGTTCGTCGGCAAAGCCCTCTATTCCGCCATGCTCAACGACAACGGCGGCGTGATGGACGACCTGATCGTTTACCGCACCAACGAAGCCGAAACCCAATACCGCATCGTATCCAACGCCGCCACCCGCGAAAAAGACTTGGCACAATTTGCCAAAGTGGGCGAAGCGTTCGGCATCGAAATCACCCCCCGCTACGACCTCGCCATGCTCGCCGTGCAAGGCCCCCAAGCCGTTGAAAAACTGCTCGCCGTCAAACCCGAATGGGCCGAAACCGTCAACGCGCTCAAGCCCTTCCAAGGCGCAGACTTAGGCAACGATTGGTTTGTTGCCCGCACAGGTTACACCGGCGAAGACGGCGTAGAAGTGATTCTGCCCGGCACCGAAGCCACCACCTTCTTCACCGCCCTGTGCGAAGCCGGCGTACAACCCTGCGGCCTCGGCGCACGCGACACCCTGCGCATGGAAGCCGGCATGAACCTCTACGGCCACGACATGAACGACGAAACCAGCCCCCTGCAAGCCGGCATGGGCTGGACGGTGGATTTGAAAGACGAAAACCGCGACTTCATCGGCAAAACCGCCCTCGTCGCCCTCAAAGAAAAAGGCGTGGACGTGAAACAAGTCGGCCTGTTGCTGGCCAAAGGCGGCGTATTGCGCGAAGGCATGGAAGTCGTTACCGAACAAGGCAAAGGCATCACCACCAGCGGCGTGTTTTCCCCCAGCCTGAAACAATCCATCGCCATCGCCCGCGTGCCCAAAGCCTTTGAAGGCGACGCGGCCAAAGTGGTGATTCGCGGCAAAGAAGTGGATGTGCGCGTGTTGAAACTGCCGTTTGTACGGAATGGGCAGAAGCAGTTTGATTGAATGCCTGTCTGAAAAATACAGATAGTATAGTAAAGTTGGGTTGACCCTAGGTGCAATCTAACTTGCTGTTTGGTTGGAGCTTGCCTTAGATGAAATCTGGTTTTCGGTAAAGGCAAAAAGAGACGGGGAACGCTACAAACGTTAGTTAATATTTAATGAAGCAGCTTGGATTTCTTTATCATAAACAGTATGATAAACAGGCAAACCGAATAAATCACAGCCCGCAAAATTTGGTAGATAAGGTGCAAACCTAAAAATACCGAAGGGTTTGAAGTGTGTTCGGATTGCGGGTTATAGTGAATCAGCTTAAAAATCGTACGCTCGTCATACTCGGATTAAGCTTGAGTAATGAGGGTGCTGTTACTGTTAATTGGATTGACTATAAACCAGTTTATGTTTTAGAAAAAGAAAGGATGGAATATGTTTAGCCATATTGTTATCGGTACCAACAATATCGACCGTGCCCAAGCTTTTTATGATGGCCTGCTTGCTGTCATCGGTGCAGGTAATGGTTTGCGTCATACCAACGGAACAGGACAGGAGCGTATTTTCTATATCCATAACGGCTGTATGTTGGGTATTTCCGAACCTATCAATGGAGAGCCTGCCACAGTAGCCAACGGAAGTACTATCGGTTTTAAATGTGATTCACCGGAGCAAGTGCAGCAATTTTATTCTACCGCCATTGAGCTGGGTGCCACTCCTATCGAGGATCCGCCCGGTATAAGGAAAAATGCAACGGGAGAGGTGTACTTGGCGTACGTGCGTGATTTGGATGGGCATAAGCTTTGTGCTTTTCACCGTATGTAGAGTGATGTCGTACATACTTAAGAAGTAAACCGTAACTTCAACCCATATTTAAAAAGTTTTCAGACAGGCATTTCGTTAACATGCCTGTCTGAAAACACAAACCATAACAAGGAGAATACAATGAGCAAGAAAATCCTGCTGTTGGCAGGCGATTATGCCGAAGATTATGAAACCATGGTGCCGTTTCAGTTTTTGCTGGGTTTGGGCTACGAAGTTCATGCCGTGTGCCCCGATAAAAAAGCGGGCGACACGGTGGCGACGGCGGTGCATGATTTTGAAGGCGGGCAAACGTATAGCGAAAAGCGCGGCCATAATTTTGCGCTGAATTATGATTTCGATAAAGTAAACGCCGCCGATTATGCCGGTTTGGTCATTCCCGGCGGCAGGGCGCCGGAATATCTGCGGCTTAATCCGCGCGTGATTGAGATTGTGCGCGAGTTTGATGCGGCTGAAAAACCGATTGCCGCAGTGTGCCACGGTGCGCAGCTTTTGGCGGCGGCGGATATTCTGAAAGGGCGGCGCTGCTCGGCTTATCCGGCGTGTGCGCCCGACGTGCGTGCGGCAGGCGGCGATTATGCCGATATTGCGGTTACCGATGCCGTAACCAGCGGCCATTTGGTTACCGCGCCCGCATGGCCTGCGCATCCGGCATGGCTGGCACAGTTTGTGAAGCTTTTGGGTGCGGAAATTAAGATTTGATTTTTATTTCAGACAGGCATCTTGATACAATGCCTGTCTGAAAAAACTGTTTAACCATCGCGGCGGCCGTTCCGCCCGTCTCAACCAACGGAGAACAAACCATGAGCAATATTCCTGCTGATTTGAAATATGTATCCAGCCACGAATGGCTGCGTCTGGAAGCAGACGGCGCCGTAACCGTGGGCATCACCGAGCATGCGCAAGAGCTGCTGGGCGACATTGTGTTTGTGGAGCTGCCCGAAGTGGGTGCGAATCTGGCTGCCGAAGAGCAGGCCGGCGTGGTGGAATCGGTGAAAGCCGCTTCCGATGTGTATGCACCGATTGCCGGCGAAGTGGTGGAAATCAACCGGGATTTGGTGGATGCGCCCGAAACGGCCAACAGCGAGCCTTACGGCGCAGGCTGGTTCTTCAAAATCAAACCGGCCGACGCGGCTGATTTGGACGGCTTGCTGACTGCCGAGCAATATGCTGCGGAAATCGCTTAATAGCAACCAGAATAGGGCGGGCATTTTTGCCCGCTTTTTTGCAAGAGACGGCGGGCAGGGATACCCGCCCTACACTTATTCATATTTTTCAGACAGGCATCAAGCTTCATTTGAGACGAATGCCTGTCTGAAAAACCATCCGGCGGCATATCATGAAAACCATAGGCATCATCGGCGGCATGAGCCCTGAAAGCACCGTGTCGTATTACCAAATCATCAACCGAGAAACCAACGCGCGCTTGGGCGGCAACCACAGCGCCGACATCGTGATGCACAGCATTGATTTTGAAACCGTTGTGCGCCTGCAAAAAGCAGGCGATTGGGCGGGCGCCGGTCGAATTTTGGCGGCAAGCGCGCGTAAACTCGAAAGTATGGGGGCGGATGTGTTGGTGTTGGCCACCAATACCATGCACAAAATTGCCGACGCCATACAAAGCGCAGTCGGTATCCCTTTGCTGCATGTGGTGGATGCCACCGCCGAAGCCGTTAAAGCGCAAGGGTTGAACACCGTCGGCCTGCTCGGCACACGTTTCACCATGAGCGACGGTTTTTATACCGAGCGCATGAAACAACACGGTATTGAAACATTGGTGCCCGCAGATACGCAGCAGCACGCCATCCACCGCATCATTTTCGAGGAGCTGTGCCTAAACCGCTTTGAGCCGGCTGCCAAGCGCGCTTACCTCGACATCATTGCCTGTCTGAAAGAGCAGGGCGCGCAAGGCGTGATATTCGGCTGCACCGAAATCGGACTTTTGCTCAAGCGGCAGGATTGTCCGATTCCCGTGTTTGACAGCGCAGAAATCCATGCGCTGGCGGCGGTGGATTTTGCGTTGGGGTGAACTTGTTTTGCAGCAGGGCCATCATAAATCGGTATAAAAACGTAAATCCTGCGAACAAAAAGGCGGTATTCCACTTATTCTGCTGCTTTTTGCGCCAATCGTAAGTAATCCGTCAAATACTTATTTTCTACGTCTTCAAGCGTATGTAATTTCAAATGACGACGGCCTTTGCCTTTTCCTTCTAATAAACCGTGTGGGTCTACTATCTCGGCGCCATGACTCAATTCCACAGATACATGTTGCTTATAAACAAAAATGCCGCAAAACGGTTCAGGTGCGGCAAACAGAATACCGCCATATTTCACTTCTTCGTCTACTGTACCTGCCAGTTGCAATATTCTCGTGCGCACACTATTGACAATTTCATACAAGGCGGGATTAGCAATTTTCCAGTCATTCAGTAGATTGTTTACTTTTGGGTTCATGGTTTTCTCCTGATTTGAGTTTTGTATAAATTAATTGTTCTTAAATTCAACTAATAACACGAAATTCATTGGATTGATTTTAAGCTGGTTGGGCAAATCCCAAGGTGTATCCGTTTAGGTCTTTTAGATAAAATTCGAGAACTCCATACCAAGTAGTTTTCAGTTCGGTAATTTCCAAATTTTCAGACTTTAACCGATTGTATAAATCTTCGATATTATCAACATCCATATAAAAAGAGACCGAAGCCCCAATAGGCTGATTTTTAGCAAAATGAATATCGTTTTGAAAAGTATCTAGTCGCTGAAATGCTATCTCTAATTCCCCTGATTTCAGCATTGCATAACGATATTCTTTGCCATTTTCAAAGAGTTGCTCCACCGCATCGTGATTGGGAACGGCAAAAGCCAACTGGAAACCTAAATGTTTGGTATAAAATTCGGCAGTTTTCTGTACATTTTCCACCGCAACAACAGGTGTTAATTTGCTTATTTTTAGCAGATTTTTTACTTTTTGGTTCATGGTCTTCTCCTAATTTGAGTTTTGTATAAGTTAACTGTTCTTAATTATCATAAAAAAAACATCAAAGACAAGTAGAGATTTTTTAAGGTCACGACGACGCATGAAGAAAATGCATGCAACTACTTTCCAGTTAATCGGATTTGACAAATTTAGCGCAGGAGCTTGATGATGCGGCAAAATAAGGTGCAAGAATCAGAACGCATTTCGGGAAACCTTTCTCCGGTTGAGGATAAGGGCGGCAATCCGAATCGGGACTTTACCCGTGCGAATCGCTTGGAGACCTTTTTGTATTCTGCATCTGCAATGTGTGCCGCCGCCAAAACGACGGCGGCAAAGAGGCTTTCGGCTGCTCTTTGCGTGTGTTTATTAAGCGCATGCAGTTATCTCGATACGGATAATTTGACTGTCAAACCTTATCCTGACCATTCTGCCACCAAACATTTTGATCCTGCCTGTGATAATTATGCGACCGGCGGCCGCCCCCTTTCAGGCGAGCGCGCCAAATGGTCGGATCACGGTGATTATTGCAAGTCGAGGGGATTGGGGCAGAAAGCGACGTATTAATCTTTGTTTCAAGAATCGGGAGGGCGTAATAAACGATGCCCTCCTATCGTTATGATGATGGTTTAATCACGTCGTTACTGTGTGTCGATAACATTGTCTATATAAAAGGCCTGTCTGAAATGACTTATTGCGACTTTGCCAACTCGCTGCCGCCGGATACGGATAATCCGAACAAGCATTATCACGATTGTGCGTACGGCTTTCCGATTGATGACGACAATGAATTGTTTGGGCGGCTGGTATTGGAAATCAATCAGGCCGGGTTGAGTTGGACGTTGATATTGAGTAAGCAGGCGGCGTTTCGCTCGGCTTATTCGGGGTTTGACATTGCCGCCGTTGCGGCTTACACCGAAGCCGACCGCGGGCGTTTGCTGAATGATGCGGGCATTGTCCGCAACCGTTTGAAAATCAATGCGGCCATTTATAATGCCGGGCGGATTTTGGCTTTGCAGCAGGAATACGGTTCGTTTAAGAACTGGCTGGACGCGCATCACCCGAGAGGCCTGTCTGAATGGGTGAAGCTGTTTAAAAAGCATTTTAAGTTTGTCGGTAGCGAGATTGTGAAAGAGTTTCTGATGAGCACGGGGTATTTGCCCGGCGCGCATGCGGTAAGTTGTCCGGTATATGGGGAGGTGTTGAAGCGGCAGCCGAAGTGGGCGGAATAGTGTAAATCCACTTAAAAATACTACACTCGTCATACTCGGGCTTGCCCCGAGTATATTGAGTTCCGATAAGTTGAGAAGATACTCGGGTCAAGCCCGAGTATGACGGATATGTTGATTGTTAAGTTTATTGCCATACTTTGCCAACAATACAAAATGCCTGTCTGAAAAGTTTTCAGACAGGCATTGTTTATGCGGGCATTAGTGGCGGAAGTGGCGCACGCCTGTGAGGACCATGGCGATGCCGTGCTCGTCGGCAGCGGCAAACACCTCTTCGTCGCGCACGGAGCCGCCGGGGTGGATGATGGCTTTGATGCCTTGTTCCGCAATCACGTCGATGCCGTCGCGGAAAGGGAAGAAAGCATCGGAGGCGGCGCAGGCGCCGTTGAGGTTAAAACCGCCGTCTTGCGCTTTACGCGCGGCGATGCGGGTGGAATCGACGCGGCTCATCTGGCCGGCGCCGATACCGTAGGTTTGGCCTTCTTTACCGAATACGATGGCGTTGGATTTTACGAATTTGGCCACGTTCCACACAAACATTAAGTCCTGCCACTCTTGTTCTGTCGGCTGGCGTTTGGAAACCACTTTTAAATCGTCGCGTTTGATGCGGTGGATGTCGGGGGTTTGTACCAACAGGCCGCCGCCCACGCGTTTGAGTTCGAAGCGGTTGGCGCCGGCCATCAGCGGCACTTCGAGTACGCGCACGTTTTTCTTGGCGGCGATGATTTCTTTGGCTTTGTCGGTAAACTTGGGTGCCATCAACACTTCGAGGAACTGGCCGGTTACGGCTTCTACCGTGTCGGCGTCCACTTCGCGGTTAAACGCGATGATGCCGCCGAATGCGCTGGTGGTGTCGGTGGCGAAGGCCAGTTTGTAGGCGGTGAGCGTGTCGTTTGCCACGGCCACGCCGCACGGGTTGGCGTGTTTCACAATCACGCAGGCGGGTTGGTCGAAGGCTTTCACGGCTTCCCATGCGGCATCGGCGTCGGCAATGTTGTTGTAGGACAATTCTTTGCCTTGCAGCTGGGTGTAGGCGGAAAGGCTGCCGGCAGCGGGGTAGAAATCGCGGTAGAACGCGGCTTGCTGGTGCGGGTTTTCACCGTAGCGCATTTCTTGCACTTTGATCCAGCTTTGGTTGATTTGGGCGGGAAACTCGTTGATTTGCGGCTCGCCGCTGAGTTTTTCGTCGCACACGCTGGTGAGGTAATTGGAAATCATGCCGTCGTATTGGGCGGTGTGGCTGAAGGCTTTGCGCGAGAGGTTGAAGCGGGTTTTGTCGCTCAGCCGGCCGCCGTTGTTTTGCAGCTCTTCGATTACTGGGGCGAAGTCGCTGTTGTCGGTGATGATGGCGACGTGTTTCCAGTTTTTGGCGGCGGAGCGCACCATGGTGGGGCCGCCGATGTCGATGTTTTCAATCGCGTCTTCCAATGTGCAGCCGGGTTTGGCGATGGTGGCGGCGAATGGGTAGAGGTTGACGCACACCAAGTCGATGGTATCGATGCCGTGCTCTTTCATTTTGGCAACGTGTTCGTCCAAGTCGCGGCGGCCGAGAATGCCGCCGTGGATTTTCGGGTGCAGGGTTTTCACGCGGCCGTCGAGCATTTCGGGGAAGCCGGTGTAGTCGGCCACTTCTATCACGGGCAGGCCTGCGTCGGCCAGCAGCTTGGCGGTGCCGCCGGTGGAAAGGATTTCAACGCCCATCGAGCTTAATGCGCGGGCAAATTCTACGGCGCCTGTTTTGTCGGACAGGCTGATGAGGGCACGTTTTACGGTTGCCATTTTGGTTCCTTATGGGTTAGGTCGGTGGGTTGGTATGAAAAAGCCTGCCTGAAAACATAAAGGTTTTCAGACAGGCCTTTGTTATGGTTCTAATAATCCGTGCAGCATGAGTTTTTTGCGTAGTGTATTGCGGTTCAGCCCCAGCACGGCGGCGGCTTTGGATTGGTTGCCGCCGCATTGTGCCATCACGCAGCGCAGCAGGGGCTGCTCTACTTGGAGGATAACCATATCATAAACGCCTTGCGCAGGCTCGCCGTCGAGCGTGCGGAAGTATTGGTTGAGGTTTTGTTCGATGGTATGGGCGATGTCGGGCACTCTGCCGGGCATGGTGTTTTCCTTTATAGTAATTCATATTGTCTGACGGAATGCCTGTCTGAAAAGCGTAGGGCTGCGCAGAAGCTGCGTGGCGTGTTTTCAGACAGGCACAGTAATTTCTATCGGTAATCGGCGGGCCAGTGTTCCAGCGGGCAGCTTTCGAGGAAGCGGGCTGCGGCGTCGTATTGGGCGGCCGCGCTTTCCAGGCGGTTGGCTTCTTTGCGGAAGGCTTCGCCCTGCGGCAGGCGGGCTGTGTACCAGCCGATGTGTTTGCGGGCGATGCGCACGCCTGCGGTTTCTCCGTAAAAATCGTGCATGGCCTGCAAATGCGCCAGCATGGTGGCTGCGGCCTGACCAAACGGCAGCGGGGCGGGCAGACCGCCGGTTTGCAGGTAATGGCGGATGTCGGCAAACAGCCAAGGCTGGCCTTGCGCGCCGCGTCCTACCATCACGCCGTCGGCGCCGGTTTGCGCCAACACGGTGGCGGCTTTCTGCGGGCTGGTAATGTCGCCGTTGACCCACAACGGGATGCCGGTATGCTGTTTTACTTCGGCAATCAGCCCGTATTCGGCTTCGCCTTTATACATTTGGGTGCGCGTTCTGCCGTGGATGGCCAATGCGGCAATGCCGGCATCTTCGGCCATGCGGGCGACGGTGCGGATGTTTTTATTGTCGTCGTTCCAGCCCAAACGGGTTTTCAGGGTAACGGGCACATCCACCGCGCGCACCACGGCATTCAGAATGGCTTCGACCAAAGGCTCGTTTTGCAGCAAGGCGCTGCCGGCCAATACGTTGCACACTTTTTTGGCAGGGCAGCCCATGTTGATGTCGATAACCTGCGCGCCCTGCTCGACATTGTAACGTGCGGCTTCCGCCATTTGGGCCGGGTCGCTGCCGGCAATCTGCACGGCAATCACGCCGTTTTCGCCTTGATAGTCGCTGCGGCGCAGGGTTTTTTTGGTGTTTCTGAGCGAGGGGTCGCTGGTCAGCATCTCGCTTACCGCCCAACCTGCGCCGAATGCGCGGGCAAGGTTGCGGAAAGGTTTGTCGGTGATGCCTGCCATCGGCGCCAGAGCGAGCGGAAATTCGGTTTGGTAGGGGCCGATAAGCATAGTAGATGGTGTGTGGTTTTGCTTATTATCAGGAACGTAATTGTACAATTTTTAGGCAGAATTAGCCAAGCAACAGAATGCCGTATTTGTATGCCTGTCTGAAAATTATCTTGGCCGGCGGCAGAATGGAGGCGAAATCTGCTAACATGCGGCTTTGTTTCCGCTTTTCACGCATCAATATGACCGACCAACTCATTTATCTGCTGATTGCCGCCGCCGCTGCCTGCATGTTTGTGTTTCTGCTGACTTGGGCGGTGCTGCGCCACCGCTACCAAACCGAGCGGCAGGCGCTGCACACCCAGCTTGCCGAACGTTCCGAGCAATACCGTTTTGCCGCGCAGGAAAAAGAAGAAGCGGAAGCCGAGCTTGCCGGGTTGCGCCAAGCCCACCAATCGGCGCAAAGCAATCTTGCCGCCGCCAACCAACACATTGAGGATTTGCAGGCGCGGCAAAGCGATTACGCCTGTCTGAAAAAAGATTATGAAGACTTGCGCGTGAGCAACGAGCGGCTGAACGCGCAAATGGAGCAGGAGCGGCGCATTCACGAAGAAAAAATCACCCTGCTGCAAGATGCGCGCGCCAATCTGAGCCATCAGTTCCAAACGCTTGCCAACGATATTTTGGAAGAAAAAACCAAACGCTTCACCGAGCAAAACCGCGAAAACCTCAACCAACTGCTCAACCCGCTCAACGAGCGCATCAGCGGTTTCAGCCAATTGGTTCAGAACACTTATGAAAAAGAAACCAAAGAGCGGCTGACGCTGGAAAACGAATTAAAAAGGCTGCAAACCCTGAATAACCAGCTGCATATCGACGCCAAAGCGCTCACCGAAGCGCTGGTGGGCACGCAAAACAAGGCTCAGGGCAATTGGGGCGAAATGATATTGGAAAGCGTGTTGGAAAATTCGGGTTTGGTAAAGGGTCGCGAGTATATCGTGCAGGCATCTTCCACCCGCCAGGAAGAAGACGGCAGCGTCCGCCGCTTGCAGCCTGATGTGTTGGTGAACCTGCCCGACGGCAAGCAGATGATTATCGACGCCAAAGTGTCGCTCACCGCCTATGTGCGCTACACTCAGGCGCAAACGAAAGAAGATGCCGAGCGCGAATTGGCCGCCCATGCCGCCAGCGTGCGCAGCCACATCAAAGGCTTGTCACTCAAGCAATACAGCGAAATCGAAGGTGTGAGCACATTGGATTTTGTGTTTATGTTTATCCCGGTCGAGCCTGCGTATCTGCTTGCCCTGCAACATGACAACAACCTGTTTCAAGAATGTTTCGACAAGCGCATCATGCTCACCGGCCCGAGCACGCTGTTGGCCACTTTGTGCACGGTGGCGCATTTGTGGCGCAATGAACAGCAAAACCAAAACGCGCTGACCATAGCGGAAGAGGGCGGCAAACTTTACGATAAGTTTGTCGGCTTCGTGCAAACGCTGGAGAGCGTGGGCAAAAACATCGAACAGGCGCAAAACCAATATCAGGCGGCCTACAAACAGCTTTACGAAGGCCGCGGCAATTTGGTGAACCGCGCGGAAAAGCTGCGCAAGCTGGGCATTAAAGCAGGCAAACAATTGGAGAAAAGCCTCACCGAGCAGGCAGCGGCGGAGCAGGAAGCGCCTCGAATCGGAGCGGTTGGAAGCGGCGGGGAAGCGTGAGTGTGCGGGTTTGGAAAATGCCTGTCTGAAACACTTTTCAGACAGGCATTTCATAATCCGGTTTGGATTCCGCCATGCTCGGGCTTGTTGCGGGCATAACGAAACCGTAGCCGAGTTTTCAGACAGGCATGGTCTACTTGCCGAACAAAGCGGCCACCATATCGGCTTGCTCTTGGGTGAAAGCCGGCTCGCCCAAGCGGGCAGACACGGTGAATTCGTTGGCGAAACTCTGCTGCGCCGACACGTCGCGCCATTCTTTGAGCTTGGCCTCTTTACTTGTTTTCAATTTTGCCGCTGCTTTGAGCGCGGCCTGCTTTTCTTTTTGCATAACAGGTACGGATGGATATGGCTAAATTATTGTTTAAAAAACATATTATTTCCTATCGGTCGCTGCGCACGCGTAGAAATGTGGCGAAGCGGGGCAGGCCTTTTTGTGTGTAACCCCGGTGTTTGTAGGTAACCAGCGTGCCGATGGGCGGCGGGTTGCTGCGTTCACTCTCTTTAAAGCCGCTGCCGATTCTGAATTCGCCCGATTCGTTGCGGCAGCTGATGGCGCCGAGCTTGCCTGCGTATTTGCCTTTGCCTTCATGATGTGCGGTTACGGTGCATTCGGCGTCTTGTTCGGGTTTGAGCTTTAAAAAACCGTTGCTTCGCCCGCCGGTGTAAGGCAGAGCGGGATCGCGAACAATCGCGCCTTCGCCGCCTGCCGCGATGATTTGGTTCATAAAATCAAGCGCATGCTGATTATCGCGAACCGGAATCTGTGTGATCACTTCGATATTGGCCGGATAAACTTTCAGCCGCTCTTCCATCACATGCAGACGCCGGTACAAATTTCCCTCGGCGCGCGGCACGTCGAACACATGGAATTTAATGCTTTGCCAGTTGCCCGACCGTGCGCGCACGGCAGCGGAAATCTGCTCGAACCGGCCGCGTGCGCTGAATAATTCGCCGTCAAGCGGGTAGGGCGGGAAATTGTGCGTAAAGTTCGGGGGCGGCGTGAATGCGTAGCCCTGGCGGCTGATAAGCTGTTTGCCGTTCCAATAAGCGCGAACGCCGTCGAGCTTTTCGCTCATGGCCCAACCGCTGAGATTTTGTCCTTCGAAGGTTTTGGCCAACAATAAATCTTGCGCACCCGCGTTTGCCGCGGTGCCTAAGAGCAGCGCGTAAAGTATGGTTTTCATGATTTTCCCCGTGTTTTGGTTGTGGTTTGATTATGGCATAATCGCTGCTTCAATTAAACACACTATGCCTGTCTGAAAGAAGTTATGACTTTAAAATGCCAAATTATGCCTGTTACGCCTTTCCGCCAAAACTGCACGCTTTTGTGGGATGAGGAAACCCGCGATGCGGTGTTTACTGATGTGGGCGGCGATGCGCTGTTTTTGCTGGAGGAGGCCGAAAAGCTGGGGCTGAATGTGCAGGCCGTGTGGCTGACGCACGGCCATCTCGACCATGTGGGCGGTGTGGTGGATATGCTGGAGCGCAAGTCTTTGCCGGTTATCGGGCCGCATGAGGATGATTTGTTTTTGTTGGAAAGTCTGCCTGAAGTGACTGCGAATTACGGCTTCCCTGTGTCGCCTTCGTTTACGCCTGATCGTTGGCTCAAGGAAAACGACAGCTTAACGGTGGGCAAACACCGTTTTGAGGTGCTGCATATTCCGGGGCATACGCCCGGCCATGTGGTGTTTCATGCGCCTGACGACAAGCTTTTGATTGCGGGCGATGTGTTGTTTTACGAAAGCATAGGCCGAACGGATTTCCCGCGCGGCAACCATGAGGATTTGCTGCACAATATCCGAACCAAGCTGTTTACGCTGCCGGGCGATACTCTGGTGGTGCCGGGGCACGGCCGCACGACGACTATCGGGCATGAAAAAACGCACAATCCGTTTTTGAGATAAGCCGAAACAAGCCGGAATAGACAATGCCTGTCTGAAATCTTTTTCAGACAGGCATTGTGTTTACCCTTGGACTTATAAAAACCAAATTAATCGCCGGGGCATTCTTTGCATTCGCTGTGCTGCTCGCTGGTTCTCAGTTTGGACATCACGTCGCGCAGCGCCGTGCGCAGGCCTTCCTCGATAACGGGATGGTAGAAAGGCATATCCAACATTTGCGGAACGGTCATTTTCGCTTGGTGCGCCCAAGCCAAAAGGTGCGCCAAATGTTCTGCCGACGGGCCGAAGATTTCAGCGCCGATAAAGCGGCCGGAACCTTGTTCGGCATAAACGCGCATATGGCCTTTGTTAACCAGCATCACGCGGCTGCGGCCCTGGTTGCGGAACGATACTTCCCCGATGGCCACGCATTCCATATTTTTATAGCGCTCCTGCACTTGGGCAAATCTTAAGCCTACACTTGCGATTTGCGGGCTGGTAAAGACCACGCCGATCATGCTGCGGCGTAAGCCGTTTTCAATATTGGGATAGCGGCCTGCGTTGTCGCCGGCGATTTTGCCCTGGTCGCTCGCCTCGTGCAGCAGAGGCAGTTGGTTGGACGCATCGCCTGCGATAAAGATGTGCGGGATGCTGGTTTGCATGGTGAGCGGGTGGGCTTTGGGCACGCCGCGATCGTCAAGCACGATATCGAGGTTTTCCAAACCGATATTGTCTACGTTCGGGCTGCGGCCGGCGGCGGCCAGCAGGTATTGTGCGGTAAAAGTGCCGCTCTTATCGCCTTCGCGCCATTTTACTTCCACATTGCCTTCTTTATTGAGACTGACTTCGGTTTGGGCTGTCAGCGACATGGTTAACTCCTCGCCGAACACCTCTATGGCTTCTTTCAAAACCACAGGGTCGGAAATGCCGCCCAAAGAGCCGTTGGGGCCGAAGATATGGACTTTCACGCCTAAGCGGTGCAGAGCCTGCCCGAGTTCCAAACCGATTACGCCGGGGCCGAATACGGCTACGCTTTCAGGCAAGGTATCCCAAGAAAATACGTCGTCATTCACAATCAGGCGGTCGCCCAATGTTTGCCATGCGGGAAGCAGCCAAGGACGCGAGCCGGTGGCAATCACGATGCGGTCGGCTTTGATTTGGGTGTGTTGGTCAACTTGAACGGTGTGTTCGTCAATAAATTTGGCATGTCCCATGATGCGTTTGTCGGCAGGCCATGCTTCAACATCTTCAACAACGAAGCCGACAAAGCGGTCGCGCTCGGATTTCACGCGGTGCATAACCTCTTCGCCATCAACGGTAACGCTGTTTTTATCCAAATGGATGCCGAAAGGATCGGTATGCAGGGCATGGTGACGCGCTTCGGCAGCGGCAATCAGCAGTTTGGATGGCATGCAGCCCACGCGGGCGCAGGTTGTGCCGAAGGTATGGCCTTCGATCAGGTAAACATTGTCGGTATGCAAACGGGCATTGCGGAATGCGCCCATACCGGCAGTACCGCCGCCGATTACCACAACATCGGCTTGAATCTGTTTCATGGTTTTCCTTTCAGGAGGGCTTTCAGACAAGCATGGTGATGGTTGTTGTGAAAAATGCCTGTCTGAAAACCGGCTTGTTAAATGATAAAAAACAATGTGTGTATATTTGGGTGGATTGGGTTCAGGTAGTGTTTATCGCCGATCAACTCAGCTTTTGCTGCTTGAATAAACATTACCTCAGCCAAATCAGCATAGCTTAGGAAGGATTCTAAATTAAGGGCTGCATGAGCAGCCCTTGTTTTACTTCGATTTCGGTTGGCAAACCGGATTATTTAGCCAGGTAAGCTTCCAAATCTTCGCTGCCGCCGATGTATTTGCCGCCGATGAATACTTGCGGTGCAGTGGCTTTGCCGGTAATGGCGCGTACGGAAACGATGCTGGCATCTTTGCCCAAAACGATTTCTTCGTAAGCCAAGCCTTTGTCTTCCAGAACTTTTTTGGCGTTGGCGCAGAATTGGCAGCCGGGTTTGGTAATAATGGCGATGGATTCTTGGGCTTTCCAATCGGGTGCAATATATTTCAGCATGGTATCGGCATCTGAAACTTCGAAGGGGTCGCCTTCTTTTTCAGGCTCGATAAACATTTTTTCGATTTTGCCGTCGTTTACCAGCATTGAATAGCGCCAAGAGCGTTTGCCGAAGCCTAAGTTGTCTTTGTCAACCAGCATGCCCATGCCTTCGGTGAACTCGCCGTTGCCATCGGGAACCATGATGATGTTGTCGGATTCTTCGTCGGCAGCCCATGCGTTCATAACGAAAGTGTCGTTTACGGATACGCACAAGATGCTGTCAACGCCGTTTTCTTTGAACGCTTTGGCCAGCTCGTTGTAGCGCGGCAGGTGGGTGGAAGAACAAGTGGGGGTAAATGCGCCGGGTAGGGAGAATACAACGACTTTTTTGCCTTTGAACAAGTCATCGGTAGAAACATCTTTCCAAGAATCGCCTACGCGGGTGTGGAAAACAACGTTCGGTACTTGTTGGCCGGTACGGTCTTGCAATGCCATTATGATACTCCTTTAGATATAGATATATTGATATGGGATTAGAAAAATATTGTGTAGCTTTAAGCTGTGGGCACTATTATAAGCGGCCGGCAAGCGGCGGCTGATTTATAGTCCAAATAGTCTTTATTATAAAAAACTATATCCGGTTGGGATAAACCGAATCATTAAAATATATTAGGCTGTCGGGCTGCGGTTCAATGTGGTTTACGGAACTTTACTGAGCGCAGCGATTTCCGGCGGCGGTCCGGGAGAGTCTTCATAAACTTTCTCGCGGATGAGTGTTTCAGCCATGTCTTTCAGGGCGAAGCGGTCTTTTTCGGGATGCTCGGATGGCATGATGGGCGGTGCGAAATCCATCGTTACCGTCATTTCGTCCATAGACAGGATGCGCCATACGGATTGAATCAGGTTGACGTTGGCGAAAGAGGGCACGGTTGTGCGGCTGCCTGTGTTGTCGTAATAGCGCAGGGCAATCGGCTGGATGGCGGCATCGGCCTGAATGGCGGATTCAAACAGCGCGGCTTTAAACGGCAGCAGGCCGATGCCGGATGAGGTGGCGGATTCGGGGAAGAAGCAGACGTTGTGCCCTTCGGCCAAGGCGGTGCTGATGGCATGGTTGATGGGGCTGATGTCTTTGCGGTTTTTGCGGTCGATAAACACGGTGCCCGCGTTGGCGGCGATTTTGCCCAAAATCGGCCAAGACTGCATTTCTTTCATGGCGATAAAGCCGCTGGGGCACAGGGCACTGATGGCAAAAATATCCAGCCATGAAACGTGGTTGGCAACCACCAGCATGCTGTGGCCGGTTGGCGGTTTCGGCGTGCGCACTTCCAGCTTCACGTTCAGGATGTGGAGGATTTCGCTGCTGATGTTGCTGATGATGCGGTTGCGGGTGTCGGCAACGGCGGATTCGGGTCGGGTAAGCCGGCGGCTTTGGGTGATGATGAGTTTGCTCAGGCGCCAGAGGCGGCCGAACCGTTTTAGAAAAGGTGTTTTTTTGTAAGACATTTTTGGTGTGGTGTGTTCGTAATAATCAAGGGTGGATTATAGGAAGCTCGGGGCGTTTTGTAGAGCGGGTTTGCTTAATTTTAAACGTTTGGCAGATGATGCGACGCGTTCATTTTAAATCAATAAGTTGTTTTCAGACAGGCATCTGCTGAAAATTTATCGGATGCCTGTCTGAAATTATTTTTGGCAGCCAGGGCAATAAAACGTGCCGCGCTGGCCTACGGTTTCTTTACGGATGGGTTGGCCGCAGCGCGGGCAGGCTTGGTTGTGGCGGCCGTAAACGGCGTATTCTTGTTGGAAATAGCCGCTGTTGCCTTCGCTGTCGACAAAATCGCGCAAGGTGCTGCCGCCGGTGTCTATGGCGCGCTGCAAGACGCTTTTGATGTGGCCGCAGAGTGCGGCCGCTTCTTTTTTACTGACTGTGCAGGCCTGCCGTTTGGGGGAAACGGCGGCGCGGAACAGGCTTTCGTTGGCGTAAATATTGCCCACGCCCACCACCAATGCGTTATCCATGATGGCAAGTTTTACGGCGCATTTGCGTTTTTTCAAACTTTGATAAAGATATTCGGGATTAAATGCTTCGCTAAGCGGTTCGGGGCCGCATTTTGACAGCAGCGGGTGGTGTTCGGCAATGCCGGCAAACCAGAGGATGGCGCCGAAGCGGCGCGGATCGTGGTAGCGCAGGATGGTGCCGTCGGCAAAAGCGATGTCGGCATGGTCGTGTTTGCCGGGCGGCGGGGCGGCGTTGGGTGTGAAAATGCGCAGGCTGCCCGACATGCCTAAGTGGATGATCAGAATGCCTGTCTGAAAATGGACGAGCAGGTATTTGGCGCGGCGTGTGCAATGGGTAACGGGCTGGCCGTGAAGGGTGTCGGCCAGATGTTCGGGCACCGGCCAGCGCAGTTTGGGCTGGCGGATGTCGACGGAGGCAACGGTTTTGCCGGTAATGTGCGGTGATACGCCGCGTAGGGTGGTTTCGACTTCCGGTAGCTCGGGCATGATATGGGTGTGCGGTGAACGGTAATGCGTGGATTATGTGTGCGGGTGCTTGATAATTCAAGCCGGCCGTGAATGGGTTAAGCTATTGTCCGGAACATGGCTGTTATATCCGGTTTGGGTTCGGGTGGGGCGGCAGTTGAGCATATGGCCCATAAATTTTTTGATCTTGATTTTTTCAGTCTGTTTTTTATGGACGCAGTGCCGCGGCGGCTTCGGCCAAGCGGGTTATGGCAGCCCAGTCTTTTGCGGCGACGGCTTTTGTGGGGGTAAGCCACGAGCCGCCCACGCACAATACATTGGGCAGTTTCAGATATTCGGGCGCGGTTTCGGGGGTGATGCCGCCGGTGGGGCAGAATTTAGCTTGCGGAAACGGGCCGTGCAAGGCTTTGAGCATGGCGCGCCCGCCCACAACTTCGGCGGGGAAAAGTTTTAAAGTGTCGATGCCGTGTTCCAAGGCCAGCATCAGTTCGCCCGGCGTGGCGACGCCCGGAATCACGGCGATGCCGCTGCGCTCGGCGGCTTTGGCAAAGCTGGTGTTGAAGCCGGGGCTGATGGCGAATTCGGCACCCGCGTTTTCTACGGCTTTAAGCTGCTCTCCGTTGATTACCGTGCCGGCGCCCACGATGGCGTCGGGCACTTCTTTTTTGATCAGCTCGATGGCTTTGATGCCGTGTTCGGTGCGCAGGGTGATTTCAAGCGTGGGGATGCCGCCTTCGACCAAAGCGTGCGCTAAATCGACGGCGGCGGATAAGTCTTCAATGGCCATCACCGGCACGACTGCGCCGGCGCTGAGGATTTCGCGTGCGTTTTTCATAATGGTTTTTCTCCGAAACGGGTTTCAGACAGGCATTGTTCGGGTGAAGATGCCTGTCTGAAAAAAACAGTCAGGCAAATTCTCCGCCGAAGCTCATGGCGCCTTTTTCCGCGCTGCCGGCAATGCTGCGGAAGCCGGCAAATAATTCGCGGCCTATGCCGCGGGCGTTGCGGCTCAAATCCGGCTCGGGCGTTTCGCGGGCGTTCCATTCGGCTTCGTCAACCAGCGCGGAAAGCTCGCCTGTGATTGAGTTGAAACGGATAAGGTCGCCGGTGCGGATTTTGCCGATGCCGCCTCCGAGCAGAGCCTCGGGCGACATGTGGATGGCGGCGGGTACTTTACCCGATGCGCCGGACATACGGCCGTCGGTAACGAGCGCCACTTTAAAGCCGCGGTCTTGCAGAATGCCTAAGGGCGGCGTGAGTTTGTGCAGCTCGGGCATACCGTTGGCGCGTGGGCCTTGAAAGCGCACCACACACACAAAATCGCGCTCCAGTTCGCCGCGCTCGAAGGCGGCCAATACTTCGCGTTGGTCGTCGAACACGATGGCGGGCGCTTCGATGATGCGGCAATGTTCCCTTACTGCAGAAACTTTGATGACGCCGCGGCC
Source organism: Neisseria canis (assembly GCF_900636765.1). Taxonomy (NCBI): domain Bacteria; kingdom Pseudomonadati; phylum Pseudomonadota; class Betaproteobacteria; order Neisseriales; family Neisseriaceae; genus Neisseria; species Neisseria canis. Next base: position 324,334 of record NZ_LR134313.1, on the reverse strand, counting down.
GATGTTGCCTTTCATCAAGCGCAGGCCGCCGTCGGGGGAGAACGGGCGGGCACATGGGCGCAGAATTTCTTCGTCGCGGCTTTCGGCAACGGCGCTGCGCCATTCGAGCCGGCCGTCGATTAGGAAAGGCTCTTTGGTGTAGGCTTCCATGCCGCGGCCCATTACCGTGTCGACATCATCATGCAGCAGGCCGGCATCGCGCAGTTCGCGAATCACAAAGGGCAGGCCGCCGGCGGCAGCGAAATGGTTGATGTCGGCTTGGCCGTTGGGGTAAACGCGGATGAGCAGCGGGATAATGGAAGAGATTTCGTCGAAATCGTCCCAGTTCAAAATAATGCCGGCCGCACGCGCCATGGCAACCAAATGCATGGTGTGGTTGGTCGAGCCGCCGGTTGCCATCAGGCCGATCAAAGCGTTTACAAACGATTTTTCAGACAGCATTTCACCAAGCGGCTTGATGGTTTGGTTTTTAATGCTTTGAGCCATATGCGCCGCCGCATAGCGTGTTAAGGCTTCGCGCATGGGGGTGTAGGGGTTGAAAAAGGCAGCGGCAGGCAGGTGCACGCCCATCATTTCCATCATCATTTGGTTTGAATTGGCGGTGCCGTAAAATGTGCAGGTGCCGGGGCTGTGGTAAGAGCCCATTTCGCTCGCCAACAAAGCGTCCCGTCCGACTTTGCCCTCGGCAAACTGCTGGCGGGTGCGGGCTTTTTCTTTATTGGCTATGCCGCTGGTCATCGGCCCGGCAGGCACGAAAATGCCGGGCAGGTGGCCGCAGCTCAGTGCGCCTATCATCAAGCCGGGCACGATTTTGTCGCACACGCCGAAGTAAAGCGCGCCGTCAAACATTTGGTGCGACAGGCCTATAGCTGTGCTCATGGCAATCACGTCGCGGGAAAATAAAGAAAGCTCCATGCCTTCGTAACCCTGCGTGATGCCGTCGCACATGGCGGGGGTGCCGCCGGCCACTTGGGCGGTGGCGCCGTGTTTGAAGGCTTCGTCTTTCACCCAAGCCGGAAACTCTGCGAAAGGCTGATGCGCCGATACCATATCGTTATAGGCGGTAATCATGCCCAAATTGGGCACGTTGGGGCGCAACATTTCGATTTTGATGGTTTTGGGCATCGCAGCGTAGCCGTGCGCCAGATTGGAGCAGCCCAGTTGGTCGCGCTCGACGCGGCCTTGCTGTTTGAGGGCGCGGATGCGTTTCAGATAGGCTTCCCGGCTAGGACGGCTGCGCTCGATAATGCGCTCGGTAATCGCTTTTAAGGCAGGGTTTACAGTGTTCATATGGCACCTTGCGGGTGTGTGGTATTTGAGATGGCGGGCGGGTTATGTTTGCTGTGTTGTTTGGCTATGATATTGAAATATATGGGTTGTAGCCGAGTTACAGAATCAAAGTGTTTCGAGCTCAGTGTTTTATTGTAATTTTCCAACATGATAGCATTTTAGGTTGAGAAAGTATTTACTTAGGTCAAATTTTTACATGCAGGAAACGATAGACAAAAAATGTAACCGCGTGTAGTATTGCTACGCAGTATGAGATGGTATTTTAAAAATATCACTCAGTAAATTATTCTTATAAATCAAAGGTGAGTAATTTCCGGGAGAGATGTTTTGAAACGGCTTTTCGATACAAAATAGCATCGAAAAGAATACGGCAGGTTTGATCAGCCGTATTCTCGTGATGTTGTAAGGAACAAAATTGTAATGAATAAACAAACAAATTTTGATTTGGTGCTGTTTGGTGCAACCGGCGATTTGGCGATGCGCAAACTTTTACCCAATCTGTATCAGGCACATGCGGCGGGTTTACTGCATCCTGAAGGGCGTATTCTGGGTGTGAGCAGAAGCAAATTGGATACGGCCGGGTTTTTACAGCAAGTGGAGCATGATGCCAAAATCCATATCAAAAGCAATTTCTCCCAAGAAATGTGGGATTCGTTTCTCAAGCGTATTCAATATCTTGCAGTAGATGTAACGCATCCGGAAGATTTCAACAAGCTGGCCGAACTGGTGCAGGCACGCAAAAACACCGAAAACGTGATTGTTTATCTTTCCACCGCGCCGACCTTTTTCGCACAAACCTGTGCAAATCTTGCCGCAGTAGGCTTGAATGGCAAGAATGTACGCATCGTTTTGGAAAAACCGTTGGGCACGGATTTGGCGTCGTCGCAGAAAATCAATGCCGATGTTGCCGAGCATTTCGAAGAATCCCAGATTTACCGTATCGACCATTATTTGGGCAAGGAAAGCCTGCAAAATCTGATTCCGCTGCGTTTTGCCAATGTGTTTTTCGAGCCGGTTTGGAATAAAGACTTTATTAAAAGCGTGCAGATTACCATTGCCGAGCAGCTGGGCGTGGAAGAGCGTGCCGAGTTTTACGATGCAACCGGCGCGTTGCGCGATATGGTGCAAAACCATATGCTGCAAATGCTTTGCTTTGTGGCGATGGAGCGGCCCAAGTCTTTGGCCGGCGATGATATGCGCGATGCGAAGATGAAAGTATTAAAAGCGCTCAAACCTTTATCCCCTGAGGATATGGATACCCATGTGATACGGGCGCAATACACGACAGCCGAAGGACATGCCGGCTATCTTGAAGAGCATAACGTACCGGCCGGCAGCCACACGGAAACTTATGTGGCCATCAAAGCCGAAATTGACAACGAACGCTGGCACGGCGTGCCGTTTTATCTGCGCACGGGCAAACGCCTGGCAGCCAAAACGGCAGAAATCGTGTTGAATTTCCGCGAAGATCTGGATGATTTGTTCCCCAATACCCCCAACCGTTTGATTGTGAACATGCAGCCGCGTGAAACGGTGAGCACTTGTGTGTTTATCAAAGAGCCGGGCAGCAGCATGAACGCCATGCCGGTGGAAATGGTGATTGATTTGGCGCATGCGGTCGAAGGCCGCCGGGCGGAAGCGTATGAGCTGCTGCTGCGTGAAGTGATTGACGGCCGTTTGAGCCGCTTTAACCGCCGTGACGAGCTGGAAGCCGCATGGGAATGGGTTATGCCGATTATGGAACATTGGGCGCAAAGCAAGGTGCCGCCTCACCAATATCCCGCAGGCAGCTGGGGGCCGCAGGCGGCGCGTGATTTATTGGCAAAAGACAATAACGCTTGGTTGGAAGACCAATAATATTCAGCTTTTAAAGCAACACTATTTTTCAGACAGGCATTTCCATCTTGGGGCAATGCCTGTCTGAAAACACAAAATACCTCGTAAAGAGGAAAGCAATGAAAACGAGAGAATACAAAAATGACTTATCAACTCTATAAGCACACCGATGCTGCCGAAGCTGCACGGGCTTTGGCAGAGGCGGTGGCCGCTGCATTAAAGGATGTGGTTTCGCAGAAAGGCAGGGCTGTTTTGGCCGTGTCGGGCGGCAAATCGCCGATCGCTTTTTTCGAAGCTTTGTCGCAGATTAATTTGGATTGGGATAAGGTCGGCATTACCTTGGTGGACGAGCGCATCGTGCCCACCGACCATGCTGACAGCAACACAGGCTTGGTGCGCCGATATCTGCTGCGAAACCAAGCCGAACAAGCTGCCTGGATTCCGGTGATTGAGGATGGTGCCGATGAGGCTGCTTTGGCCGACAGTGAAAAAGCGGTCGCATTTGCTTTGCGGCACTTTGAGCAGCCGGACGTGCTGGTGCTGGGCATGGGCGGCGACGGGCATACCGCATCGCTGTTTCCGCAAGCGCCGCAACTGGATAAAGGGCTGGATGCAGCCAACAGCGTTCCGCTGCTGCACACCACGCCGGTAACGGCGCCGCATGAGCGCATTTCCATGACTTTGCCTGCGATTGAAAACGCAGCGGCCGTGTTTCTGGCGATAGCCGGCGCGGAAAAGAAAGCTGTGTTTGATGAAGCTGTAAAAGCCGCCGATAAAGCATTGCCGGTAAGTTTTGTCCTCAATTCAGAAAAGGTTGTCTGCCATGTCCACTACACACACTAAAGCCCAAACGCCCCCGCAAACCGAAACCGTTTTATGGCCGCGTTTAGTGGCCGATATCGGCGGCACCAACGCCCGCTTCGCACTTGAAACCGCGCCGCAGAAAATCGAAAAAGTGGAAGTGTTACCGTGCAACGATTACGACACGGTTGTGGATGCGATTAAAGAATATCTGAGCCGCGTCGATAATCCGACCGTCAAACATGCCGCCATAGCCATAGCCAATCCTATCGTCGGCGACTGGGTGCAGATGACCAACCACCATTGGGCGTTTTCCATTGAAACCACGCGTCAAGCCCTGCACTTGGAAACCTTATTGTTTTTGAATGATTTTACCGCACAGGCTTTGGCGATTACCAAAATGGATTCTGAAAAACTGGTGCAGATAGGCGGTTCCTCCCCGATTCCAAACGCCCCGAAAGCCGTGCTCGGCCCGGGCACGGGTTTGGGCGTGAGCGGTTTGATTCCCAACGGCAATAATACTTACACCGCGTTGGCAGGCGAAGGGGGGCATGTGAGCTTTGCTCCTTTTGACGACGCGGAAATGCTGATTTGGCAGTATGCAAAGAAAAAATTCGGCCACGTTTCTGCAGAGCGTTTTTTGAGCGGCGCAGGACTGATGCTGATTTATGAATCGTTATCGGCGCGCGAAGGGCTGAAGCCGCAAAAGCTGACACCTTCAGGAATCAGCGAACGGGCTTTGAGCGGCACTTCCCCCTTATGCCGCTTAACATTGGATATTTTCTGCGCCATGCTGGGTACCGTTTCGTCGAATCTCGCGCTCACTTTGGGCGCGCGCGGCGGTGTTTATTTGTGCGGCGGCATCATTCCGCGCTTTATCGACTACTTTAAAAACTCGCCGTTCCGCAACCGCTTTGAGAGCAAAGGCCGCTTCGACGCTTACTTGGCGGCTATTCCGGTGTATATCGTGCTGGCCGATTATCCGGGCATTTCCGGCGCAGCAGTGGCTTTGGAAAATGAATTGTCAGCCAAAGGCATCTGTTGAACGTATGCGGTTTCTGCAAACAGGATTTGCGGAAAGCTGAACAAGATCACGCCAACTAACACGGCATGCGGCATTTTTTCAGACAGGCATCACGGTCTGGGCCGACAGCCGGAGCATAATATTAACCATGCCTGTCTGAAACAGAGTTTACGCGCTTCCTGAATCAAGAAAAAATCCACATAAGGAACGATAAAATGTTGAGTAAAATCAGTGAATTCTTAAGCGAATTATCTGGTGCCGAGCGGAAAGTGGCCGAGTGTGCGCTGGCGGAACCGAAATGGTTTGTCCATGCGGCGGTGGCGGAAATCGCCGAACGCGCATCCGTGAGCCAGCCTACGGTTATCCGTTTCTGCCGCAGCCTCGGCTATAAAGGCCTGCCTGAATTCAAGCTGGCTTTGTCGGCCAGCATCGGCCATGAAGGCATGCCTTATGTACACGCCGAGCTCAACAGCGACGACGATATGGGCGATGTAACGGAAAAAGTGCTCGGCAATACCGCCGCTTCCATTCTCGGCGCGCGCCGCTACTTAAGCGAAACCGAGTTGGAAAATGCCATTGCCATGCTTACCCATGCACGCCGCATCGAATTTTACGGTGTCGGGAATTCGGGCATCGTCGCCCAGGATGCGCAGCATAAGTTTTTCCGTTTCGGCATGTCGACCGTGGCTTATTCCGACCCGCATATCCAATTGATGGCCGCGTCGGTGTTGAGCGATCAAGATGTGTTGGTGGTCATTTCCAATTCGGGCTCGTCGATTGAAGTGTTGGATGCCGTGAGTATCGCCAAAGAAAACGGCGCCGCCGTAATTGCCATTACTCGGGCGGATTCTGCTTTGGCACATTTGGCCGATTGCGTGTTGAACGTGGCTTCTTCGGAAAACAGCGAGCAATACACACCTATGGTGTCCCGCCTGCTGCAACTTGTGGTGGTGGATATTTTGGCAATCGGTTTGGCATTGCGCTTGGGTGAAACCGCCAGCCTGCAGCTGCAAAAAGGCAAACGCAGTATTTACGGCAAGCGCGTGGAATATGGGCCGCAAGACAATAAAAAATAACGGGTTAACGCATTTTACCCAAGTGTAAACAGATTACTCAACACTTCGGAAATTACTTCGGGCCGGCTTCAGCGGCTCCGGTAATTTCCGTTTTTTATTGGGCAGTCGGACCCCGTTTTATGTTGTTGGCCATAGTCAATCAGCTTAACTTTTACTACGGCGTTGCTGCGCCTTGCCGTACTACCCGTACTGTCTGCGGCGTGTTGCTTTTCTATGCAGATTAATTTGTTTGACCGAATTTTGAAACCTTATGCTAATATCCGCCCACTAATAAATTTGATAAAAAAGTTAATTTGATAAAACAACAAGGAGATGATTGTGAGTCACTCGCCAGAAAAGCCTTATGCGGAGCTGCATAAGCCGAGTTCGGACTTTCCAACCCGAAACGAATATTTGGAACACGAGCTGCAAATCATGCAACCCAAGCGTTGGCGTGCCAACCTGCCGTTTCGTGATTACCGTTTTGAATTTGAAGACATGATTCCCGCCATGGCCGGCACCATCGGTAAAGTGGTGATGGTGGGGGCGGTGGCGGCGGCTTTTGCCGGGCCGTTGGGCTTGCCGGAAGGTTTCGTGTTGGAAAATGTGCGTTATGAGCTGCTCATCGCATCTGTTTTTATCCTTTTATTGTCGGGTTTCTTCCTGCCGTCGGCCAACCTGCCGGGAACCCACGGCCCGTTGATTCCGCTGATTCCTTTGGTGGTGGCAGCCGGCGGCCATCCTTTGGCATTCGGTTTACTGATCGGCCTGTTCGGGTTTTTGCTCGGCATATCCAAAGGCGGCAGCCTGATGGCGAAGCTGACCAGTAACGGTGTGTGCGGAGGGCTGCTGCTCTATCTCGGCTTTATCGGCACCACGGGGCAGGTGAAAAAACTGTTTACTTGGGCGGAAGGTTTCAATATGCCGCATATCGCATTTATTGTGATATTGGGTACGATATTGTTATACGCCTTGCTTGAGCACTGGCAGAAACGCTGGCTGGCCGTGCCTTTAGGCTGTTTGCTGGCGGGTGTTACCGCTTATGTGTTGGGGGCGCCGTTTGAGTTTAAAACCGCCCCCGGCCTGCCGCCGATGAGTCCTGCTTACTGGTGGGACGAAAACAGCGGCTGGATGCTCGGTTTGCCGACTATGGAAAGCTTCTTGGTGGTGTTCCCTTTTGCCGTGTTGGCGGTGGCGATGTGGTCGCCCGACTTTCTCGGTCATCAAGTTTTCCAAAAAATCAGTTATCCCGAGCGCACGGAAAAAGTGCATATGAACATCGACGACACCATGATCAGCTGTTCTGCCAGACAAACCGTCGGCTCTATCTTGGGCGGCGCGAACTTTTCTTCTTCGTGGGGCACTTATATCGTACCGGCGTCGATCGCCAAACGCCCGATTCCCGCAGGTGCCGTGCTGACTGCTTTGTTTTGTATCGTTGCCGGCATTTGGGGCTATCCGATGGACTTGGCGATTTGGCAGCCTGTGTTAAGCGTGGCTTTGGTGGTGGGCGTGTATGTGCCGCTCTTGGAAGCGGGCATGGAAATGACCCGCAAAGGGAAAACCACGCAATCTGCTGCGGTTGTGGTGTTTGCTTCTGCTTTGGTTAACCCTGTGTTCGGTTGGTCTTTGACGATGCTGCTGGATAATTTGGGCTTGATCGGCTGTAAAGAGCGCAGCACTGAACTGGGCTTTTCCGGCAGGGTGGTGGTGCCGCTGGCCGGTTTTGTGATTTTGTGTGTGGCTATGGGTGCTGTGGGGATGTTCCCCGGTATTCCGGCTTTCTTGGAAGACTTCCGCTCCAAATAGCATCAAGTCAACTGCAAAAGTTGATTTGCGGTATGTTTAATGCGCCGGAATGTGATTTCGGGTGCATTGGTTTTATGGTTCGGCTGTGAAAAGAATGCCTGTCTGAACACTTTTTCAGACAGGCATTGGGTTTAAGAGGCGCTTATTTCATCATATTTTTGATCACGCCCATGATGCTGCGGGAAATGGCGCGGGTTACTTGTTTGTTGAGCTGGTCGCCCACCGAATCGGCCAAATCGTAAGCCATGCCTTGATTGGCTTTTTTGCGGCTGCCGAAGAGGCCGCCGAGGAAGCCGCCGACTACGCCGTCTTTTTCCGCCGGTTGGTTTTTGGCAGCAGCTTCCTGTTCTTTGGCGGTTGCCTGAGCCTGCGCTTCAGCTGCTTTTTGCGTGTTCAGTTCCTGCAATGCTTCATAGGCGGAATAATTGTCGATGGCATCTTTATAGGCCGGATAAAGCGTATCGGTTTGATACATTCTGTTGCGTTCGTCTGCGCTGATCGGGTTGAGCTGGGATTGCGGCGGCATCACATTGGCACGTTCCACAATGCTCGGCATGCCTTTCTCATCTAAAAAAGACACCAATGCTTCGCCCACGCCCAATTCGGTTATTACTTCGGCCACTTTTAAATTCGGGTTGCTGCGGAATGTGTCGGCAGCGGCGCGCACGGCTTTTTGGTCGCGCGGGGTAAAGGCGCGCAAAGCATGCTGCACGCGGTTGCCGAGCTGGCCGAGAATGCTGTCGGGCAGGTCGAGCGGGTTTTGGGTAACGAAATACACGCCCACGCCTTTGGAGCGGATCAGGCGCACCACTTGCTCGACTTGCTCCACCAAAGCAGGCGCGGCATTGTCAAACATCAGATGCGCTTCGTCGAAAAACATTACAAATTTGGGTTTGTCCAAATCGCCCACTTCGGGCAACGTTTGGAACAATTCTGCCAGAAACCACAGTAAAAACGCGCTATACATGCGCGGGCTGCGCATCAGTTTTTCCGAATTGAGAATATTGATAACGCCTTTGCCGCCCTCGGTCTGTATCCAGTCTTGCAGGTTCAGCTCCGGCTCGCCGAAAAAATGTTCGGCGCCTTCGTTTTCAAGCACCAGCAGTTGGCGTTGGATGGCGCCTACGCTGGCGGCCGACACATTGCCGTATTGCGTGCGGTATTCTTTGGCGTTGTCTGAAACGTGTTGCAGAATGCCGCGTAAGTCTTTTAAGTCGATTAAATGCCAGCCGTTGTCGTCGGCGACTTTAAACACGAGATTGAGCAGGCCTTCTTGTGTGTCGTTCAGGTTCATCAGACGGGCGAGCAGCATGGGGCCCATTTGGGAGATGGTTACGCGGACGGGAATGCCGCTTTCGCCGTATACGTCCCAAAAACGTACGGGAAACGCGCTTAAATAAGATGAATCCAAACCGTATTCGGCCATGCGCTCGCCCACTTTGCCGCTGCCGTCGCCAGCGCGGCACAAGCCCGACAAATCGCCTTTCACGTCTGCCAAAAATACCGGCACGCCTTGATTGCTGAAGGTTTCCGCCATTTTGCGCAAGGTAACGGTTTTGCCCGTGCCGGTTGCGCCGGCAATCAAGCCGTGGCGGTTGGACATTTTGCCGATGATGTCGAGAGGGTGCTGGCCGGTTACGGAAAAGGCAATGGTCAGGGGAGTGGTCATTTTTGCAATATCCTTGAAAACAAAAGATTAAGTAGGCTTATTTTAGCTTAATGTCAAATGCCTGTCTGAAAAGTTTTCCAAGCAACTTTTCAGACAGGCATTTCAAACTGCGGGTCAAACAGGCTGCCGCTTTATAGTCAATCTACTTACATACATCATAACAGCACCGTCATACTTAGGCTTACTGAAACACAAGATACTTGGGTCAGGCCCGAGTATGACGTGTGTACTTATTGCTTAAATTGATTGGCTATATTTGCCGTAGCGGTTCAAACCCAAATCATCGGTGCGGATTTCAGGTTTTACGCCGCTTGCGATATCCGCCGCAACTTTGCCGGAACCGAGCGACATCGTCCAGCCCAATGTGCCGTGTCCGGTGTTTAAGGTGAGATTGTCGAAGCCGCTGCGGCCGATAATCGGCGTGCTGTCCGGCGTCATCGGGCGCAGGCCGCTCCAAAACCTGCCGCGCGTTATGTCGCCGCCTTGGGGGAACAGGTCGTTAACCACAGTTTCCAAAGTTTTGCGCCGCGCCTCGCTAAGCCGTATCTGATAGCCCGACAATTCGGCCATGCCGCCGATGCGGATGCGCTCGTCAAAGCGGGTAATGGCCACTTTATACGTTTCATCCAACACGGTCGAAACCGGTGCTTCTTGCGGGTTGATAACCGGCAGGGTGAGCGAATAACCTTTTACCGGATAAACAGGCAAGTCCAAGCCCAGCTGAAGCAGGGCAGGGCGGCTGAAGCTGCCGAGTGCGCACACAAAATGATCGGCCCCGAAGCGCTCGCCGGCGGCATAAACCGCCCGGATCTGCTTGCCGCTGTAATCAAAACGCTCAATCGTGCGGTTGAAACGGAATGTTACGCCGTTTTCGCGGCACAATTCGGCCAGGCGCGTGGTAAACAAATGGCAATCGCCGGTGCTGTCGTTGGGCAGATGCAGCGCCCCTGCCAGCCTGCCCACCGCTCCGGCCAATGCAGGCTCGTATTCCAAACATTCGAGTGCGCTCAATTGCTTATAAGGCACGCCGTATTCAGCCAACACCACCATGTCTTTTTCGGCGGCTTTCACTTCTTTATCTTGGCGGAATATCTGAAGCGTGCCCTTGTTTCTGCCTTCAAAAGCCAAACCGGTTTCCGCAATCACGCGGGCAAACATTTCTCGGCTGTATTCCGACACGCGGACCATACGTTCTTTATTCAACTTATAATGCCCGGAGTCGCAGTTTTCCAGCATCTGTTTCAACCACTTAAGCTGAAACATGCTGCCGTCGGGGCGGAAAATCAGAGGGGAATGGGGTTTCATCAGCCACTTGGCTGCTTTTTGGGGAATGCCGGGTGCGGCCCAGGGCGTGGTGTAGCCGTAGGAAAGCTGGCCGGCATTGGCAAAACTGGTTTCCATCGCCGCCGCTTCCGCACGGTCGATAACCGTAACTTCGTGCCCCGCCTTACACAAAAACCAAGCCGTACTCACGCCGGCCACGCCTGCGCCCAACACGATAACTTTCATTCCTGCTCCTCGTTTGACAATAGTGGAACCCTTAAGCGACCGGTACAAAACAAGTTGATGCGGAACTGTTTATTATTGTTGTGAGGCCTGTGGTTGCGCATTGTTTTGCGGTAGATTGTTCGGTTAGTTAAAGGATGCCACCGGTATGTGTTTATTTAGTGAAAGATTGTAGTGTATGCAAAAACCGATAGTTTTTTTCACTATAATAAGCGCTTTAAAAAGCTGTTTTACGAGAATTTCCGCCTTTTGAAAGAGAAAAGCAGATGAAAGATTTAGACAAAACCGACCGCAAAATCCTGCGCATTCTGCAATCAAACGCCCGCATCCCCATGACCGAGTTGGCGGAGAAAGTAGGGCTGTCCACCACGCCGGTTACCGAGCGCGTCCGACGGCTGGAGCGTGAAGGTGTGATCGAAGGCTACCATGCCCGTCTGAATCCGCAGGCATTGGGGCAGAATCTGCTGGTGTTTGTGGAATTGAAGCTGCAATCCAAGTCGGGCAATATTTTTGAAGACTTCCGCCGCGAAGTGCTGAAAATCCCACAAATTATGGAATGCCATCTGATTTCGGGCGAATACGATTATCTGCTTAAAGTGCGCCTGCCCGATATGTCGGCCTATCGCGATTTGCTGGGCAACATCCTGCTCCAGCTGCCAGCAGCGAGAGAAAGCCGCAGCTATATGGCAATGGAAGAGGTGAAAGAAGATACCTTGTTACAAGTTGACTGAATCAAAGGCTGAAAAAATATGCCTGTCTGAAGCTTTCTTTCAGACAGGCATCTGTTTCATCGGCACGATTCGGGATAAAAAAATGCACACATTCTTAAGAATGTGTGCCAAGTCTACAAAGGAGAAATAGAGGAGAAACTATTAAGCAGTCATTGCAACCACCTAACGGGCTGCATTATGCGGTGGGAGCCTTGAGCCCGTCAATAAAAATCTGATAAATTTTCGGTTGATTTTAAATTTTTTTGCAAAAAAGCATCACTGGGCAAGCGATTTTATTTTAAACTGTCAGGATAAGCGCCGCATAAAAAAATGCACACATCTGAAAAGATGTGCGCCAAGTCTACAAAGGAGAAATAGAGGAGAAACTGCCAAGCTGCCGAATCGGGCAACCTGACGAGTGTTATTTTGCGCCAATGTTGTTGTTTGGTCAATGTTGTTTTGTTTCAAATAAGCAATAAATCCGATTATGTTTCTCTATTGCAACATGTGTTTTCAGACAGGCATTGTTTATTGTTTGTTGCCAAAGTGATTGCGGTTTGCCGGGTTCGGGATGGCAATATTTTGCTCTCTGTCCCGGCAGCAGATATTACGGCGTTAGCCTTACAAGTGCCTGATTAAAGCAGGCACGGCTTCCAGCCTTTCCCTGCGGCTGCTCTCCGGCTCGCCAGTGTTGAGCGAAGACCATTTCGGATGGCTTCTGGCTTTCGAGAGTTCGCTCGGCAAGCGGGAAGGTTGCCACGGCGTTTTGCCGCTGATCATCTGAATATCGTGCTGTGCGGCATGGCCGCGTTTTTGCAGTGCAGCCAATAAATCCAGCGCACGGGCTGCCAGCAGGGTTATGCTTTCCGGGTCGATAAACAGGGTTTGTTTACCGCTTAATTTATCGGAAATATCCTGCATATTCGGCAATACGCCGCCCAAAATGCCGCCGATGGCCGTGCCTAAGCCGAGCGAGCCGCCCAGTGTGACCATATCCACGCCCAAGCCGATTAGCGCACCGGTGGCGGCGCCCGTGCCGGTGCGGATGCCGTAGGCTTTAAGTTGCTCCGCATCGAACGGGTCTTGTCTGAATTCTTTTAAAGCCCATTCTCCGGTGTCGATTTCATTGTGGTAGAAACGGTAGTTTTGAAAAAGCTGTTGCTGAAGCGCGCGCTCCAATTGGCGCACCGAAGCCTGCATTTTGTGCAGCGTAGGCTCGGGCGGGTCGTTTTCGTCGATTTCTTGTTTGAAAGCCGCCACATCAAGTAGAAAGTGGGCGATATCGCGTTTGGAATCAATGTTGAGCTGCGCCCATTCGCGCCTGCGCATTTCTATTAAGCGGTCAAGTATGCCGCGCTCGGGCAGCATGGTGGCAAGGTTGTCCCACAGCCGCACTTCGCCCTCAAAATCAAAAGCCACGGTGTCAAACCCGCTGTAAACATGCAATCCGCGCCGCGCCAGCATGGTGGTCCATTCGCTTAAATCCTGCCCTTCGATAAAGTTGAACACCGGCATCACGGGCTTGGCGCACCATGATAAAACGGTAAGCTCGTCTTTATATTTGTTCAACACCGGCTCGCGCGCATCCACCACATATAAGGCCATGTCGCTCTGCAAGAGCTGGCGCAGCACTTTGGCTTCCTGATTGAAATCGCCCGCCGCTTCGGGGCTTTCAAGAAACTTGTGCAGCCGCTCGATGCCGTCTTCACGCGAAGAGGTGTGGGTTTCCAGCCAATCCAACACGCCGCCCGCATCTTCCAAACCGGGCGTGTCATATAAGTGAACCAGCGTGCGGTTGCCGTCGTTAATCGCCGCCTCTTCCACATGGCGCGTGGTGGCAGGCGCGTTTTTGACTTCGCCGAACTGGCTGTCGCGCAGCAGAGTGCGCAGCAGGGAGGTTTTTCCGGTGTTGGTGTGGCCGACTACGGCTAGGGATAGGGGGATGTTTTTTATCATGACATTATTTGTATATAAGTTAAGGCGGATGTGTCGTGTGTTTGTTTAAATGCCTGTCTGAAATCGAATCATCGGTTTTCACTATTATGTTGAGGTTCGCTGAGACTGAAATTCGAGTTCAAATGATGTTCAGACAGGCATTGGTTTTTGCCTGCTCTGCTGGCTGACTCTCGGCGGATTCAACCACGGCAGATTGCGTTCGTTAAGCGCGTTGTGCCATTGGCTTAAATAATCATCAAGCCTGTCTGAAACATCAGAGGCGGCGAGCAGTTGGATCACGGCGCCGCCTTGTGCTGCTTCGGCCAAGCCCACGATTTGGCGCAAAACGCCGCGGTCGGGCACGTTGTGGGCGCGCACGCCGATTAGCAGTTGGGCGGGCTGTTGCTGCAATTCGTTTTTCAGCGCGGCTACGGCGTCGCGGCTGTCGGCGGTACCTTTGTCCAGCCACTCTTGACCGAGAACGTGTTTGAACCAATGCGCTTCGGGCCATTCGGTTTCCAGCATCACGGCCCATTTCGGGGCTTCGTTCAGGCTGATTTTGGGTGCAACGGTGGTAACGGTTTCGCTTTGGGTGTCTGCATCGACCACGCGTTTTTGCCATTGTTGGATGATGTTTTGATAATAGGGTTTGTCGAGCGGCAGGCGGTTGATGCGTTTGCGCGACAGGATTTTGCAGGTGAGCCATGCGGCGAAACGTGGCAGGACGCCGTAGCATAAGATGCTGCCGATCAAGAGGCCGCCCCATTGGCGGGCGGTTTCGGTGTTGCTGTTGAGCCTGCTGCCGAGTACGGCTTCTGCGTCGGGCACGGGAAAACCGAGTTTGGCAGGCAGCCATGCCAAGAGGCTGACGAGATTGATGGATGTGGTGTCGCTTAACAGCGTGCTTTCCCAATTGAATGTGTATTGGCGCACCATCAGGAGCAGCACCACGGCGGCAAGCATGCCGAATAAGGTGGCCAGCCACAGGCGGTGGGTGGTTTCACCGATGCGCCAGCGGGCGGATGGGTGATTGAACGCATCGGTGTAAAGGCGCAAAACGGCTTGGTTGACCGGATCTTTGCCGCGTATCCATAAAGCAGGGTTGATGAAAAAACCGGTGTTTTTGCGCAATAGAAACAGGGAAACCAGCCATACAATAAGCATTAATGTGTGCAGCCCCAATACGCCGGCCAATACGAAAAAGAAGTTCAAACCGCTTTGCTGCATCAGCCCGAAAGTGCCTGAAAAGCCGATAAGCAGCCAGATTAGGGTGGCAGCGGTTAAAGCCCAGCCTGCTGTGTTGCGCACACGAAGCAGTGTGTCGTGAAGTTTTTGGTCGCTATCAATCATTTCGGCGCGGCGGACGAGTTTTTCTTCTGCACTGCCTTCTGTTTGGCGCAATACTTCGGTGATCGGCTGCGGATCGGCTGCAAAAATATAACCGCGCTCTTGCAAAAGGCGCACGAGTTCGGTGAGCTGGATGGGAAGAGGGAACATTATTGTGGGTTTGTATGCTGGGAAAATCGGAATTTTAACATAGAGATAAAGCAAAGCATGATGATGGCTGCGTTGTAGAGGATCAACTTAACTTTTGCTACGGCATTATTGTACTTTAGTTTCATCGGAGAACGATTGTGTCAGCTGCTGAAGCGGCAAAATCAGCCTTGTACCACTTTAGTGATGTTTCGGCTTGCGGCGGTGTCAATAGTGCCGAACCATAGCTTTAGAAATGAATTTTTCATATTGGAACGGCCGAATGATTGCCCGATTCAGACAGGAGTTTTGTCCTTATTAAGATTTTTGAATTAATTTTCTTTAAATATCATTAAGATATAATTATTTTTATAAAAAAATATAAGAATTTGCTACTGAGTGCCGTCTAAACGTGTGTACAGCAAATACACAGTGAAAGGTTCACCAAAATGACAGAGATAGCACAATCCGCTGCTTATCAAAATTGCAACAGCAGCTTTTCCTCTACTTGGACTAAAGACATTTCTTTACTTGCCCTGCGCTTGTTTGCCGCTTATGAATTTTGGGAAGCGGGTGTGGAAAAATGGAACGGCGAAAACTGGTTTGCAGACATTCAAACAGCCTTTCCTTTTCCATTCAGCGCTTTACCGGCAGATCTCAACTGGTATACCGCAATGGGCGTGGAGCTGGTAGCCCCCGTTTTGCTCGTGTTAGGTTTGTTCGGCCGTTATGCTGCTGCGGCATTATTTGTGCTTACCGCTGTGGCTTGGTATGCGGTTCACGCAGAAAATGGTTACAATGTTGTAGATAATGGGTATAAAATGGCGTTAATTTATTGTTTAGTTTTGTTACCTGTTATATTGCAAGGTTCAGGCAAATTGTCTCTGGATGCCTTGCTGAAGAAAAAATTTTCTAAATTTCCGTTGTAAAAACGGTTATTACCCTCTCGTTAACTTTATTAAATCAATTTTTTAGGAGTAAACATAATGAAAAAAACCTCTTTGATCGCTTTGGCCGGTGCATTGACTTTGGCTGGTGCTGCATGTGCCGACAGCAAAACCACTACCGTACAACCTGCTCAACAACAATCGCAAAAAGCTAAAGAAGGTGCTTGCGGGCAAGGTAAATGCGGTGCTTCGCACAAAACCAGCAAAGCTAAAGCCGGTGAAGGCAAATGCGGCGAAGGTAAATGTGGCGAAGGTAAATGCGGTGCTTCTAAAGCCCACAGCAAAGCCGGTGAAGGCAAATGTGGCGAAGGTAAATGCGGCAGCAAAAAATAAGCTGTTTGCCGGCCGCTGCATAAAGCTGTGCTCGTGCAGCGGCTTTCTTTTCCAAACTTAAATTTAATTTGAACAGGTAAGCATATGGCTACGGTTTTGCAAGGTGCCGGTTTGGGCTTTAAGCGCGATCTGGCGGAAGACCTACTGAATACTACCTCCGACAGCCCGATTCAATTTATCGAAGTGGCTCCGGAAAACTGGATTAAGACAGGCGGCGCGGCGCGCAAACAGCTTGATGCGCTGTCGGAACGCTTCCCGATCGCCTGCCACGGGCTTTCGCTTTCACTGGGCGGGCGAGATCCTTTGCAGGTAGGCTTTTTGCAGGAAGTTAAAGCCTTTATGCGCCAATACAAGATTGATTTTTTCTCCGAACATCTGAGCTATTGCAGCCATTTCGGACACCTTTATGATCTTTTACCGCTCACGTTCAATGATGAAACTGTGCGGCATACCGCAGCAAGAATCCGTCAAACGCAAGATATATTGGAAATGCGTATTGCCATTGAAAACACATCTTCCTACTTGCTCGCTCCGGGTAACGAAATGAGCGAGGTGGCGTTTCTCAACGCAGTGGCAAAAGAAGCGGATTGCGATATCCATTTGGATATTAACAATATTTATGTAAATGCGATGAATCATGGTCAAACCGACGGCAAAACATTTATCGATACGGTAGATTTGGGTAGAGTGGTTTACCTGCATATGGCAGGGCATGATTCAGATGAAGAAATTTTAATCGATACGCACGGCGAAGCGATTTGCGGCGATGTGTGGTCATTATTCGATTACGCATGCAGCAAGTTTGCCCACCAGCCGCCCTGTCTGCTTGAGCGCGACACCAATTTCCCGCCCTTTGCCGAGCTGGAAGCAGAAGTAGCAAGGATTGCCGCCATTCAGAAAATATATGGAAAGCAAGCAGATGCAGCGTAATGATGTAAGCAAATGTAGCGGCGGGGACTTTCAAGCCACACTGGCTACCGCGGTAGGTAACCTCGAAGCGGAAATTCCGCAAGGTTTCAATGC
This sequence comes from Neisseria canis, assembly GCF_900636765.1. NCBI lineage: Bacteria > Pseudomonadati > Pseudomonadota > Betaproteobacteria > Neisseriales > Neisseriaceae > Neisseria > Neisseria canis. The sequence continues at coordinate 306,923 of NZ_LR134313.1, read as the reverse complement.
AAACGGTTTGGCGGTTTACCGCCGCTTGGTACACAACAATATCGCTTCGTTTTTGGAACGCTGTTTCAGCGACAGCATTACATTTGCCGATGCGGAGCTGTGGCAGGACTTGCAGAACCGCTTTTTAAGCGAAGGTAAGCCGGAATCGCCTTATTTTAAGGATATTCCCGCCCAGTTTTTAGCATTTGCCCGTAACCAGGTTTCAGACAGGCTTTTGCCGCAGAACGTATTGGCGATGATGGAGTTTGAAACAGATTTACTGCATGCGGAAACTGCATTGTGCGGGCAGAGAAAACAGGCGGAATCAAACAGCGATATTCTGGCTTTGGCAGAGGGAGTACGCCTTAAGCAATATCCTGTTGATTTTATCAGCACAGGTTTGCAGGATTTTGAAGACGGTGAAACCTATGTGCTCACTTGGCGCAATTTGGAAGACGAAACCTGTTATCAAGCCATTGATGATATTGACGTGTTTTTATTGCAGCATTTCGAGCAGCAAAACGACAGCATTGTTTCGCTTACCGAGAGTATCCGAGAATTGACGGGCAACAGCGATGCCGAGCCTTTATTGCTCGAAAGACTGAAACATTGGCAGGGAGAAGGTGTTTTGATTAGGGTGCAAAACGGATAACCATGCCAACATTTACCGATTTCAGTAACCGTATCGCCGCTATGCGTCCCGCCATGCTTAAATTCGCCAGAATGCAGCTGCGGGACGAAAGCCTGTCTGAAGATTTGGTGCAGGACGCGCTTTCTGCCGCCATTAACAAACAAGAACAATACCGGGCGGGTGCCGAACTCGGCACCTGGGTGATGAGTATACTGAAAAATAAAATCATCGATTACTACCGCGGCAAAAAAGAAATGGTCAGCCTGGATGACAGCGACCAAGCCGCGCGGATTGATGCACAATATCAAGCCTGCTTCGACGAAGGGGGACATTGGCAGAAAGAATCAGGCCCCGAAGCCTGGCAGCCTAATCCGACTGAAGCGCATTTGGAACAACAAGAATTTTTCAAAACATTGGAGAAATGTCTCGGCAACCTGCCGGAAAATACCGCGCGTATTTTTTACCTTAGGGAAGTGATGGGAATGGAAGTGGAGGAAATCTGCCGGGATTTCGGCATTACATCCAACAACTGTTACGCCATCCTGCACCGCGCACGCAACGGCCTGCGCCAATGCTTGCAGAAAAACTGGTACGGAACCGACAAAGGAGAACCATAGTGTTGATCAAATGCAAAGAGGCATGCCGGCTGCTTTCCGAGCAGCAGGACAGGCCGCTGAGCGTGCAGGAGCAAATTACCCTGCGTCTTCATCTTACTTATTGCTCCCATTGCCGAAAATACAGCCGGCAAATGCAGCAAATCAGCGACAGTATGGAAGAGTGGCTGAAGCATCTATCGGAAGAACATAAAAAATAAAGGCTGATAAACAATGCCTGTCTGAAAACGGTTTCAGACAGGCATTGTTGATTTTGCGTTTAAGAAGCAGGCTTATTCGACTTTTTTCAGGCCTTTTTGGCGCACGGTTTCGATGGTGCCGTCGATGCCTTTTTGTTTGACCAACTCATTAAACTGGTTGCGGTATACGGTTACAAGGCTGGAGCCGTCAACCTGAATATCGTAGATTTTGTAGGTAGAGCCAACGGGGTAGAGGCGGTAGCCCACTTCGTATTTCTTGCCGTTGCCGGTTTTGATTTCGGTGAACACGGTTACGCGTTTGTTTTTCTCTTCCGTCATTTTGGGCAGCATGGTTACTTGCGCATCGGCGGCACCCATTAAAGCAGAGCGCGAATAAATGGAAACCACCATATCTTTAAACGCTTGGATAAAGTCGCCTTGCTGCTTGGTACTGAACTCGCGCCACGGCATGCCAACGGCTAGGGCGGAAATACGCTGATAATCCAAATAGCGGTCGGCATAGCCGGTAATGCGCTGGATTTTCTGGTTTTCGTTCAAGCTTTTGTCGCGTGCGATTTGCAGCACGGCGTCCATATTTTGTTTAAACTGGGTTTGCGCCGGATGTTCGGCAGGCGCAGCGTGTACAAAAGGAGCGGCTGCCATAACAGGCGCAGCCAACATCACGGTGAACAGTTTATTCATTATTCAATCCTCTCCGGTTTTTTGTTTTAAAACGTTTTATCGCAATTAAACGGTTTTTTGATGCTTATGCAGGTAAACCGCAGCAATGATGCGGCACCAAAGTTAAGTTTTTTTGCTGTAACGGCTGTAAGCATAGCAGGATGGGTATCTGGGTGCGAAAGGTTTTCAATATTTTGCTGAAAGTAAACCTAATTGAATAACATAACCGGCCACACAACATCCGTTCGGGCGTGCAACAATTTAACAATCAAGCCCCGCGATTCGGTTATAATCTGCCTTATTCATTTCTAATGACCAAAATCACATGCGTTTTCAGACAGGCATTGCAACCATCAGATGCCTGTCTGAAAACATTTTAATCAGGAATATCATTATGAGCCATTCAGTAATCACCGTGATCGGCAAAGACCGCATCGGCATCGTGTACGACGTATCCAAATTGTTGGCGGAAAACCGGATTAATATCGTTAACATCAGCCAACAGCTGATGGGTGGTTTTTTTACCATGATTATTTTGGCCGACACCGAACAATGCCCCAAATCACGCCGGGAAATGCTGGATTTGTTTGCCGAAGAAGGCCGAAAGCTCGCGCTTGACATACGCATGCAAAACGAAGATTTGTTCAACGCCATGCACCGCATCTGAAAGGCCGCCTGAATCATGAGTATCCAATCCAGCGAGATTTTAGAAACCGTGCGCATGGTTTCCGACCAGAATTTCGACGTGCGCACCTTAACCATCGGCATAGACCTGCACGACTGTATCAGCCCCAACCTCGATACGCTCAATCAAAATATCTACAATAAAATCACCCGCGTCGGCAAAGATTTGGTTGCTACCGCGCAATACCTATCCGCCAAATACGGCGTGCCGATTGTTAACCAGCGCATTTCCGTCACCCCGATTGCCCAAATTGCCGCGGCTACCGGAGCGGATTCTTATGTAAGTGTGGCACAAACACTGGATAAAGCCGCTAAGGCCATCGGCGTATCTTTTATCGGCGGCTTTTCTACGCTCGCGCCCAAAGGGCTGACACCTTCGGGCGAAGTGTTGATACGTTCGATTCCCGAAGCCATGAAAACCACGGATATTGTGTGCAGTTCGGTCAATATCGGCAGCACCCGTGCGGGCATCAATATGGACGCCGTGAAGCTGATGGGTGAAACCATCAAGCGCACGGCCGAGATCACGCCCGAAGGCTTCGGCTGCGCCAAAATCGTGGTGTTTTGCAATGCTGTGGACGACAACCCCTTTATGGCAGGCGCATTTCACGGTGCAGGTGAAGGCGATGTCATGCTGAACGTGGGTGTGTCCGGCCCCGGTGTGGTGCAGGCTGCGTTGGCCGATTGTGAAGGCAAAGATTTAACCGAAATCGCCGAAATCGTGAAAAAAACCGCGTTTAAAATCACCCGCGTGGGCGAATTAATCGGTCATGAAGCCGCACGGCGTTTGGGCATTCCTTTCGGTATTCTCGATTTATCGCTCGCGCCCACGCCGGCAGTGGGCGATTCCGTGGCGCGCATTCTCGAAGCCATGGGCTTGAGCGTGTGCGGCACTCACGGCACCACCGCTGCGCTGGCGCTGCTCAACGATGCGGTGAAAAAAGGCGGCATGATGGCTTCTTCCGCAGTTGGCGGCTTGAGCGGCGCGTTTATTCCCGTGTCGGAAGACGAAGGCATGATTGCCGCCGCAGAGTCCGGCGTACTCACGCTGGATAAGCTTGAAGCGATGACTGCGGTATGTTCGGTGGGCTTGGACATGATTGCCGTGCCCGGCCATACAAGTGCGGCCACCATTTCCGGCATCATCGCCGATGAAGCAGCCATCGGTATGATCAACAGCAAAACCACCGCCGTACGCATTATTCCCGTGCCGGGCAAAGATGTGGGCGAAAGCGTGGAATTCGGCGGGCTGCTCGGTTATGCGCCGATTATGCCGGTGAAATCAGGCTCTTGCGAAGTGTTTGTCAACCGCGGCGGGCGGATTCCGGCGCCGGTGCAATCGTTGAAAAACTAAACCCTATTGGTAGAAATTTTCAGACAGGCATATAATAAAGTTTGACATGCTGATGCCTGTCTGAAAACATCAAATCCGGAAATCCACATGAGCAGAATCTCAACCACTTTCTCCGCTTTAAACGGCAAAAAAGCCCTGATTACCTACATCACAGCCGGTGATCCTGACTTGGCCGCCACCGTCGGCATGATGCACAGCATGGCGGCAAACGGGGCAGACATCCTCGAGCTGGGCGTGCCTTTTTCCGACCCGATGGCCGACGGCCCTACCATTCAACGTGCCGCAGAGCGAGCATTGGCCAACGGTGTTTCGTTGAAAGACGTATTGGCTGCCGTGGCAGAGTTCCGCCAAACCAACCAAACCACGCCCGTGGTTTTGATGGGCTATCTGAACCCCATACACAGAATGGGCTATGCCGAATTTGCCCGTGCAGCTAAAGCCGCCGGAGTGGACGGCGTGTTGACCGTAGACGATCCGGTTGAAACCATTGCCCCCTTACAGCATGTGTTGGAAGACGAGGGCATAGACTGCATTTTTCTGATTGCGCCAACCACCGGCGAAGTGCGTATCCAAGCCATTGCCGAACATGCGGGCGGCTTCGTTTATTATGTGTCGCTCAAAGGCGTAACCGGCTCCGCCGCGCTTGATACGGAAGCTGTGGCTGAAAAAATTGCCGTATTGCGTAAATACATCTCCATTCCGATTGGCGTGGGTTTCGGTATCAACGACACCGAAAGCGCCCGAAAAATCAGCCAAATTGCCGATGCCGTGATTGTCGGCAGCAGGATTGTGAAAGAAATCGAGCATCATCCGGGTAAAGAGGCCGAAGCAGTCGGCGCGTTGGTTAAAGAGCTCAAAGCGGCGCTGTAACGCCGGAGCAGTTATGAAAAAACAATTGCCAATCCTGCTTTTGCTGGCTATATTGCCTGTTTCTAAGGCTGAACCCCATATATCTTATCCGCGTGAAGTGGCTGTTTTCATTAAACATGCTGAAGATTGCGAACACTTCGTCGGAGAATTTGATCCTGATTTACCTCAAAAAGAGCAACGCCGCATCGCAAATACAGCACAAAGAGTCTGCGCCGCGGCCGGTAAGCAATACCGAAACTTATCCGTAAATATCAAGGCAACGCCCGAATCAGCAAAGTGTTGCAGCAATATTCCCATATCACGGATTACTACTAATACATTGCGGATAGGCCAATGCCTGTCTGAACACATTCAAGGAGTCGACCATGAGCTGGCTGGATAAAATTCTTCCGCCCAAAATTAAAAAAGACGAAAACGGCAAATCGGGTATTCCCGAAGGCCTGTGGCATAAATGCCCGTCTTGTTCCGCAACCTTATATGCCACCGATTTGGCGCAAAACCAAAACGTGTGCCCGAAATGCAATCACCACAATGCCATGACCGCGCGCGAGCGGCTGGATTTGCTGCTGGATGCAGAAGGCCGTGAAGAAATCGCCGCCAATGTGAAACCCACCGATATTCTGAAATTCAAAGACAGCAAAAAATATCCCGACCGCCTTTCCGCCGCCAAAAAACTGACCAACGAAGATGACGCGCTGGTGGTAATGAAAGGGACGATGAACGGCCATCCCGTTGTGGTTGCCGCGTTTGAATTCCGTTTTATCGGCGGCTCGATGGGTTCCGTGGTGGGCGAGCGTTTTGTAGAAGGTGTGCGCCGCGCCGTGGCCGACCATTGCAGCTTTATCTGTGTTTCCGCCAGCGGCGGCGCGCGTATGCAGGAAGGTTTGAGTTCGTTGATGCAGATGACCAAAACCAGCGCTTCTTTGCACCTGCTCACGGAAAAAGGCTTGCCTTTTATTTCCGTGCTCACCGACCCGACCATGGGCGGCGTGTCTGCCAGTTTCGCGTTTTTGGGCGATGTTGTGTTGGCCGAACCGGGTGCACTGATCGGTTTCGCAGGCCCGCGTGTAATTGAACAAACCGTGCGCGAAACCCTTCCCGAAGGCTTTCAGCGTGCAGAATTCTTATTGGAAAAAGGTGCGATCGATCAAATTGTCGACCGCAGGGAAATGAAGCAGCGTATTACCAATTTGATTACCTTGCTGCGACGAGAACCGGCCGTTCATGCCGCTTAAGAAACAGTTTGTCGTTATAGAAATGCCTGTCTGAAAACTTTCATTTCAGACAGGCATTTCTAGCAACTATAGTTAATCAAATTAAAAAATAGTACGCTCGTCATACTCGGGCCAAGCCCAAGTATGACGGAAATGCTACTAAAATTAAGTGTTTTAACTATACACAATAATAAAAAATGCCTGTCTGAACGTATTCAGACAGGCATTCTGCTTATACATCAGCAGGATTATTTTTGCCCGCTTTTTCTAGAAACCCGGTCGATGATTTCAGCCAAAGTTTCACTCATATCCAACCACATTACAGAAGTCCGGGTTGGCCTAAAGCCGGGTCGCTCTCGCGGGCGGCAATCGCATCAGCAACGCTTAAGCCCAAAGCTTTGGCTACGCCTTCACCGTAAGCAGGATCGCAGGCATTACAGTTGCGGATATGGCGGTATTTGATGAAATCAGGCGCATCACCCATGGCTGCAGCGGTGTTTTTGAACAATGCTTCTTTTTGTTCGCAACTCATCAAGTTGAACAAGGCACGCGGTTGGCTGAAGTAGTCTGAGTCGTCTTCACGGTAGTTCCAATGTGCCGCATCACCGTTGATTTTCAAAGGCGGCTCGGCGTATTGGGCTTGGTCTTGCCATTGGCCGAAGCTGTTCGGCTCGTAATGGATGGTGCTGCCGTAGTTGCCGTCAACACGGCCTTGACCGTCGCGGGCATTGCTGTGTACGGGGCAACGCGGTGCGTTCACCGGAATTTGATGGTGGTTCACACCCAAGCGGTAACGTTGTGCGTCGGCATAGTTAAACAAGCGGGCTTGCAACATGCGGTCGGGAGACACGCTGATACCGGGAACCAGATTGCTCGGTGCAAAGGCAGATTGCTCAACATCGGCAAAGAAGTTTTCAGGGTTGCGGTTCAGCTCGAACTCACCTACTTCGATCAGCGGGTAATCGCCTTTGGGCCATACTTTGGTCAAGTCAAACGGATGGTAAGGCACTTTTTCTGCATCTGCTTCAGGCATCACTTGGATATACATGGTCCATTTCGGGAAATCGCCTTTCTCGATAGACTCATACAGGTCGCGCTGATGGCTTTCGCGGTCATCGGCAATGATTGCGGCAGCTTCTTCGTTAGTCAGGTTTTTAATGCCTTGTTGGGTACGGAAATGGAATTTCACCCAGAAACGCTCGTTTTGTGCATTAATGAAGCTGTAAGTATGGCTGCCGAAACCGTGCATGTGACGGTAAGAAGCAGGAATACCGCGGTCGCTCATCACAACGGTTACTTGGTGGAAGGCTTCGGGCAGAAGGGTCCAGAAGTCCCAGTTGTTGGTGGCGGAACGCATATTGGTACGCGGATCGCGTTTTACCGCTTTGTTCAAATCGGGGAATTTACGCGGGTCACGCATGAAGAATACGGGCGTGTTGTTACCCACCATATCCCAGTTGCCTTCTTCAGTGTAGAACTTTAGGGCGAAACCGCGGATGTCGCGCTCGGCATCGGCTGCACCGCGCTCACCGGCTACGGTGGTAAAGCGGGCGAACATTTCGGTTTTTTTGCCTACTTGACTGAAAATTTTGGCTTTGGTGTATTGAGTGATGTCGTGGGTAACGGTAAATGTACCGAAAGCACCGGAACCTTTAGCGTGCATACGACGCTCAGGAATCACTTCGCGCACGAAGTTGGCCAGTTTTTCATGAAGCCATATATCTTGAGTCAACAGCGGGCCGCGCGGACCGGCAGACAGGCTGTTTTGGTTATCGGCAACGGGCGCGCCGTTGTTCATGGTTAAGTGGGTTACAGGACATTTGCTCATGGTTTGCTCCTTTTGTTAGCAAGAGATAATCGTTGGTGTTTGCGAGCGTAAATATAACAAACTTGAAGAACTTTTTATTGCCCTTTATCAAGGATAATGAAGCGCACTATACATGATTGTTTTCGCTATTAAAACTATGAATTCGATTTGAAATTTATATTGTAAATCGAAAAATTTAACTTGATAGTTTTAATTATCTTTATAAAACAATTAATTGTCTAGTATTTTGATTCGATTTACGGTTGTGTAATCGTTGTAACAGGAAAAATGACAATGAGATTTCGATGTTTTAAGTACGAAAGTGACGAAAGTATTGGTTTGCAATGAGCAACCACAGGTTCTGTGATTGGAAATTTTAGCTAAGGTAAAATTTCTAAAGCTGCTAGAGTGTGGAATGCCTGTCTTCTTTTTCAGACAGGCATCTCAATTCATGTGTTGCGATATTTTTGACTGGGCTATCAGTAAAATAAATCAGAAAGCCAGATTCGCATGCGCAATCCCCAATAGCTGCTGATGCCGGATGTACTATGCAGTATTTTGCCGTTTTTTAATAAAACAATGGTCGGTGTAACGGCAACACGCCATTGCTTGGAAAGCGAACTGTCGGGGTCGTTGATTGTATCGAATTGAAAATGGTGTTTACTCAGATACTGGCGTACTTCTTCGTCACTGCCGGAAGACAGCGCCACGCTTAAAACTGGTATGTCATTTATTCTTAGTTTGTCCACCGTGGGAGAAGTGTGCTTGCAGATTCCACACCAAGAACCCCAAAAATATAAAACGGCCACACGATTTTGGCTGAATTGAGCGAAAGTGGTGTTGTGTCCTGAAATAGTTTGGAGGGGTTGTTGCGCAAAGTTTGGCAGCTCTTTTGGTTTACGCCACCAATCTAATGCAATGGAAATAAGTAGAATAAGCACCAGCAGGATGCTTCCTTCTTTTAACCAAGAAAGCCATTTTTTCTGTTGCATAAATATAAATGCCTGTCTGAACGCGGAAAAGCAGGCTTAAGCGCCTGCTCTTGAAAAATGATTTATTTTTTAATTACACGGGTGTAAATTATTAAAATAACTACTGCCGCTATGGTAGAAGCAAGCCAACCTGCCGGCTCGCCCATGTGATACATACCAACTGATTGACCTACCCAGCCTGCCAATAATGATCCGCCGATACCCAATAGGGTAGTCATGATCAGGCCCAAATTATCACGGCCCGGGTGTAGAAATTTAGCCAATACACCGATGATAAAGCCAATAATAATGGTAGAAAGCATTTTAATTCCTTAATTTGATGTGAATGAGTTTCCTATATGGGGTTAATGATGGATTCTTAAAGGGTTGAGGTGAAATATTTTGTAGGGGCTTAGGAAGCAAAATCACCAAATATAGTGATAAGCTTCTGAAATGAAATTAAAAAACAATTACCAAAAGTTCAGCAAAATTACCGAGTCCAAATTCCGTCAAATCCTGCGGCTTTTTTCCTTGGATCTGACCACTTCCGACACCGCCAAACTGACAGGAATCAGCGTCAGAAGCATCAACAGCCTGTACCTGAAACTACGGCGACGATTGGCTGACGAATGTGAGCGGCAGACACTTTCTGCGGCATAGTGGAATTGGACGAATCCTATTTCGACGCAAAACGTATCCGAGGCAAACGCGGGCGCGGTGCGGGCGGTAAAACGATTGTTTTCGGCATACTTAAACGAGGTGACAAGGTTTATACCGAAATCGTTTCCGATGCTTCAAAAGCAACGTTACAAAAGGTTATCAGGGGTTGGTCGATATGGGCTTCGCGAAGCATTTCAGAGTGCGTCATGGTGATAATGAATTTGCCCGTGGTACCCAGCATATCAGCGGTATCGAATCTTTTTGGAGCTACGCGAAGCATCGCTTGGTACAGTTTAACGGGGTGCCGAAACATACGTTTTACCTGCATTTAAAAGAAACCGGGTTCCGCTTCAATCACAGGCATGATGATTTGTACAAAGTGCTGTTGGGAATGTTGCGGAAAGATCCTTTAAAATGAATTTTGCTTCCTAAGCCCCATTTGTATTTTTAGCGAATACTATTTAACTTTAGCGCTCACTAAGCTCCAACTAAAAAGCCCGTACATATCGACGGGCTTTGTAATCCAAACAATTAATTCTGGTAACAGATTAACGTTTAGAGAATTGTTTCGCACGGCGTGCTTTGCGCAGGCCGGGTTTCTTACGCTCAACTTCACGGGCGTCACGGGTAACGAAGCCGGCTTGAGACAGAGCAGGTTTTAATGCTGCATCATAATCGATCAGAGCACGGGTAATGCCGTGACGGATTGCACCGGATTGGCCGGTTTCACCACCGCCGGTTACATTAACTTTGATGTCGAATGCTTCGGCATTTTCAGTCAGAACCAAAGGCTGGCGAACAACCATGCGGCTGGTTTCACGAGCGAAGAATTCATCAACAGGGCGGCCGTTTACAATGATCTGGCCGCTGCCTTTTTGCAGGAATACACGAGCCACTGAACTTTTGCGGCGGCCTGTGCCGTAGTAATATTTACCGTTCATGTCGCGTCCTTAGATTTCCAAAACTTTAGGTTGTTGTGCAGCGTGCTGATGTTCAGAACCTGCGTACACTTTCAATTTTTTGATCATGGCATAGCCTAAAGGACCTTTAGGCAGCATGCCTTTTACGGCTTTTTCTAAAGCGCGGCCGGGAAATTGCTCTTGCATTTCGCGGAAAGTGCGCTCGTAGATGCCGCCCGGATAGCCTGAGTGACGATAGTATTTTTTGTCTTCGTGTTTGGTACCGGTAACGCGCAGTTTGTCTGCATTGATAACGATAATGTAATCGCCGGTATCTACGTGGGGAGTGTATTCTGGCTTATGTTTGCCACGCAAACGGCTAGCAACTTCGGCTGCAACGCGACCCAGAACTTTGTCTTCTGCGTCGATCACGAACCACTCGCGCTTAACCTCATGCGGTTTAGCTGAAAAGGTTTTCATGAGGAGTAATCCAAATAAATATATAGAAAGCTACTAATTTTAAGGAGAAAACGGGTTTTTGTCAATTTTATTGATGTTGTCTGCTGGGGCAGCATTTGAGAAAACGCAAATTCTTGTTGTTTTTATGGGGCAAAACCGAATATTTTGGCGATGCTTGTTCCTTGGAATAACTCAGCCTGAGTGTTTGTACTCTAGAGCTTTTTGATAGGGGATAGGTTTTGGTTTTTAAATTGTTGTGCGCTTAGATTGGGAAAGAATAAAACACCGCTTCAGCGGTGTTTTATATTTGGGGGATCCCCGCTGGTGCCGTTTGAGGCTCAATCCGCTTGAACCTTGTCAGACAAGGCGGTCTCCTTGGACAGCTTCGGGTGCATTCAAAAGAGAACGCTCGCGCCCACTGTAAACTCCCGGAAACCTTAAGCGAACTTATTGGTTCAAAGGAATGTATGCCTTAGCGAACACCGCAGGGAAAGAAGAAGTTTACTGTTTCATGCTTGTGCACTGGGCAGTTTGGCCAATGCACGCTCGGAAACTTGTAGCATGTCAGTTATTTTACGCTCAAATTCGCCAATTGCCAAACCATTCTGCATCGACATTTTCAGCAAATCGTGCACAACGTTTAATGCGGCCATGATAAGGATTTTGTCGCTTTCTACAATTTTGCCGCTTTCTTTAACGGTTGTGATTTTTTGGTTTAGTAAATCAATTGCTTGTAGTAGGGTTTCTTTTTCTTCCGCCGGTGCGCCGATTTTAAATTGGCGGGACATGATGTCAACGTCAACTTGAACAATTTCACTCATTTTTGTACTACTTTCTTTTAAGGTTCTACCGGTAGGCGCGCTAATATGGCGCGGATTTGATCGGCATTCTTTACTAATAGGTCGCGATATTGCTGATTTTCAAAGATTAAGCTGTCGATTTTGCTTTGTAAATCTTCTTTCAGTTTGTTGACCTGTACCAATAATGCTTCACTTAGTTCGTCAATCGCAGCTTCGTGTTGTTGCTCTGATTTTATTTTCTCTTCTTTTAAGAGTTGGACTTCATCTGTAAGGCGCTTGTTTTCGCCAACGAGTGTTTCGAATTTTTGAGCCAGCTGGTAAACGCTGATTTCCAATTTATCTAAGGGTTGTTCCATGATGCTTAAATACCGTTTGATTTTTGTGAAAGGATAGTGTGGTGCGCTATGCGTGTCAATAATGCCTGTCTGAAAGTTTTATTTTCAGACAGGCATTTAATTTGAGGTTTATAAAAGCATTATTCTGGTTTGGCTTCGCGTAACATGAGGCGCGCTGCTACTTCTTTTACCGGAAGCTCTTTACGAACCAGTTGGTAAAGCGTTTGGGTAATCGGCATATCGATTTGGTATTTGCAGGCGGCATCGAATACTTCGTCGATGGTGGGTACACCTTCTGCCACATGGCCGATTTCGGTTAATACTTCATGTAATTCCTTACCTTCGGCCAAGCCTAAACCGACTTTTCGGTTGCGTGAAAGTGCGCCGGTGCAAGTTAGGATTAAATCACCCATGCCGGCCAAGCCCATCATGGTTTTTTGTTGTGCACCCATGGCAACCGCCAAACGGGTAATCTCTGCTAAGCCGCGGGTTACTAATGCGGCACGGGCGTTCAAGCCGTATTGCAGGCCGTCGGACAGGCCTGTGGCTATGGCCATGACGTTTTTTACTGCACCGCCAACGGCCACCCCGATAACGTCGGTATTGGCGTATAGACGCATTACGTTGGTGTTGAGTTTGGCAACTAAATCGTTGATCCATGCTTCGTTTTGAGAGGCGAGAACTACTGCGCAGGGAAGTTGTTTGGCCAGTTCTTGTGCGAAGCTGGGGCCTGATAAAACGCCGATATGTCGATTGTCGGGCAATACTTGTTGAACGACTTGGAAAGTCAGCAGGCCGGTGTCCAGCTCAAAGCCTTTGCAGGCTGTGATGATAGGGAGATGGCCTGCGCCGTGTTGCTTTAAAAGCTCTGCGCTGTCACGCAAGCCGGCAACGGATGTGGTAATGAGGACGAGCTCACTGTCTTGTAGAGCCTCGTTTAGGTCTGTGTGCGCGGAAAGGCTTTCGGGAAGGGTAAAGCCGGGTAGGTAGCGCTTGTTTTCTCTATCTTGCTGCATTGCTTCTTGATGGGCGCTGTTGCGCGACCACATGGCAACTTGGTTGTTATGCAATGCGAAATGGATAGCTAGTGCTGTGCCCCAAGCGCCGGCACCAATGACAGTAATTTTCATCGTTTTTCTCTTTTGGTAGAAATTGCTTTAACTTTAAAACATGCTTGAAGATGCTGCAAGGGAAATACGGGAAAGTTAAGCAGTCGATATTTTCAGACAGGCATTGTGTTCATGCATTAAAGTTTAAAGGCCGCACTGGATTTGCTTATCAAGGCAGGTGCGGCCATTTTGTGTGGCTTCGGGTGTTAACCCTCGAATTTTTTGAATACGAGCGTACCGTTGGTGCCGCCGAATCCGAATGAATTGGAAATGGCTGCGCGAATCGGCATTTCTCGGGCTTGGTTGGCGCAGTAGTCTAAATCGCAACCTGATTCAAAGTCTTGTTCGAAGAGGTTGATGGTGGGCGGTGAAATTTGCTTGTTGACCGCCAGTACGCTATACACTGCCTCTACACCGCCTGCCGCGCCGAGTAAGTGGCCGGTCATGGATTTGGTAGAGTTAACCACTAAGTTTTTGGCGTGATCTCCGAAAGCCAGCTTCAAGGCGTTGGTTTCGTTGGCGTCACCCAGCGGCGTAGATGTGCCGTGTGCGTTAACATAGTCGATGTCGCTAGGATTCAGACCGGCATCGGCCAGGGCGCGGGTTACGGCAAGTGCCGGGCCTTCGGCGTTGGGTGCGGTAATGTGGTGTGCATCGGAGCTCATGCCGAAGCCGACCAATTCCGCATAGATTTTGGCGCCGCGTTTTTTGGCATGTTCCAATTCTTCCAGCACCAATATGCCGGCACCTTCGCCCATCACGAAACCGTCGCGGCCTTTATCCCATGGGCGTGATGCTGTTTTAGGATCGTCATTGCGGGTGGAAAGAGCTTTCATTGCCGCAAAACCGCCCATGCCGAGCATACAGATTGCTCCTTCGGCACCGCCGGCAATCATCACATCGGCATCACCGTATTGAATAATGCGGGCGGAATCGCCAATGGAATGTGCGCCGGTGGTACAAGCGGAAACCATGCCGTAACTCGGGCCGTGGTAGCCGGTAAGGATGGTAACATGGCCGGCAATCATGTTGATTAATGAGCCGGGGATGAAGAATGGGTTGATTTTACGCGGGCCGTCGGCTGCGACGATTTTGCTGGTGGCTTCGATACTGGGCAAGCCGCCGATACCCGCCCCCACATTCACGCCTACACGGTCTTTATTTAAATTGGGTGTTTCGTTCAGGCCGGCATCTGCAATGGCTTGTAAGGAGGCGGCTATGCCGTAGTGGATGAACACGTCCATACGGCGGGCTTCTTTGGCGCTGATGTATTGGCTGATGTCAAAGTTTTTGACTTCGCCGGCAATTTGGCTGCTTAGCTCTGATGCGTCGAAGCGCGTAATCACATCAATGCCGCTTTGGCCGGCCAAAAGGTTATTCCATGCTGTTTCTACATCGTTACCGATGGGTGATACTTGCCCTAGGCCTGTGATGACCACTCGTCTCTGGCTCATAAATCTTCCCGTTTCTCTAGTTGTCCCGAGTGTTTGGATGGGTGTCTTGAAAGGTTAAAAGCCCCTTTGTGCAGACTGGCCGCGCAACAGGGGCTTTGTGGAAATCCGCCGGTTCAGGCATATGGATGCTGATTTGGGGAAATCCGGAATATTTCAACTACGCGATTAGCCGTTGTGGGCGTTAATGTAATCAATCGCCAGTTGCACGGTAGTGATTTTTTCTGCTTCTTCGTCTGGAATTTCGCAGCCGAAAGCTTCTTCCAAAGCCATAACCAGCTCTACAGTATCCAAAGAGTCTGCGCCCAGATCGTCTTGGAATGAAGATTCGTTTTTCACTTCGTCTTCGCTTACACCCAGTTGTTCAGCAACAATTTTTTTAACTTGTTGTTCGATGTTTGACATGTTTGTTTATCCTTAATTTGCCTTGTGGCGGGTTAATTTGAAAACCTTATAACCGGTATTCTTGTATTTTACCGAATCGGGCCGGGGTTTTCTATCGGAATTCAGGGTAATTTGGCCCTCATGGGGTTAGGCGGCATACTAGCATAGGGTCATTTTGACTGACAAGGATATTTTTGAATCCTTACAATTTTGCATTGAGGCTTGTGGGTTTTGTTGCTGTGTTAAAGGAATTTAAAGGGTTTCGCTGAGTTGGTGTGATGATTTGAAAGATGCCTGTCTGAAAGTTTTCAGACAGGCATTTATGGTTGTGTTTGCTGTGGGCACGTTAATTTGTGAATATGTATCTAAAAGAGACTGCCTGATTTTATAACTGGTGGATTGCTTATGCCAATGGCTTGAGGAGTTTTTCAAAAGCCTCTTCGAATTGTTTTAAGCCGTCTTCCTGCAAACGGGTTGCCAGCGCTTCGAGATTGATGCCCAGTTGTGCGACTTCTTCCAGCTTTTGCTCGGCTTGTTCGGTGTTGCCGGTCAATGTGGCTTCGGCTGTGCCGTGATCGATAAAGGCTTTAAGTGTGGCGTCGGGAACGGTGTTTACAGTTTGCGCGCCGATGAGGCTGTCTACATATAAAGTGTCGGGATAGGCCGGATTTTTGACGCCGGTGGAGGCCCAAAGCAGCGCTATACGGTTGGCGCCTTTTTGTTGCAACCGGGAGAATTCCGGGCTGCCGAAATAGTTTTCCCAATCTTGGTAGGCCGCTTTTGCTAAGGCGATTGCAACTTTACCTTGAAGATGTTCGGGCAGGGTGGGATCGAGTGCGCTGTCGATGCGGGAAATGAAAAAGCTGGCTACCACATGGATGCGGTTAACCGGCAGACCTGAAGCTAGGCGTTGTTCGATGCCTTTGGTGTAGGCGGCGTAGGCCTTTAATGTTTGGGCACGGGAAAAGAGCAAGGTCAGGTTGATGCTGATGCCTTCGGCGACCAGTTCGGTTAAGGCTTCTAAACCGGCATCGGTCGCGGGAACTTTAATCATAACGTTGTCGCGGGCAATGGCTGCGTGCAGACGTTTGGCTTCGGCAACGGTGCCTGTTGCGTCATGGGATAAATCCGGTGCGACTTCCAGACTGACAAATCCGGTTTTGCCGCCTGTGGATTGGTGTTCAGACAGGCATACGTCACACGCAGCCTGTACGTCTGCGATGGCCATCGTTTCGTAGCGTGCTTTGGGGCTGAGGTTTTGTGCTTTTAATTTTTCAATGTCTTCTGCATAAAGCGGGTCGCCGGAAAAGGCTTTTTGGAAAATGGCGGGATTGGAGGTTACACCGCATACGCCTTGTTGCAGCATTTGCGCCAACTCTCCGCTTTGGATGAGCGAACGGGAAAGGTTGTCGAGCCAAATTTGTTGGCCTAATGCTTTAACGTCCGATAGAATGGTCATTTAAACGGCTCCTTTGTGTTTTAGAGTAAATCTGATAAGAGGCTGGGTAATTCAAATTTCGCATTGCCAATCTGTATTGGTTGGTGCGGTAATGCGAAACAGCTTCTGGAATCCTAACGCGAAAAAGCAGCTTTGGATAGCCCTAAGCGATTAGTGGACATTATGGAAAACAATCAAGAAAATTACATTGAATGGGCACGCGGCGTGCTGAGGATTGAGGCGGAAAGTTTGACTGAAATCGCTGCTTCGTTAGACGAACACTTTGCAGCGGCGGTAACCGCGGTTTTGAACTGCACGGGCAGGGTGGTGGTGTGCGGCGTGGGCAAATCGGGCCATATCTGCCGCAAAATTGCCGCTACTTTGGCTTCTACCGGCACACCCGCTTTTTTCGTTCATCCTGCGGAAGCGGCGCATGGCGATTTGGGCATGATTGTTGACGGGGATGTGGTGATTGCGGTGTCGAATTCGGGCGAAAGTGACGAAATCGTAACTTTGCTGCCTGCGTTAAAGCGTAAAAAAATCGGTTTGATCTGCATCACCGCGAACCCGAAATCGACTTTAGGCAGGAATGCTGATGTGCATATCACGGCGGCGGTGTCGAAAGAAGCCTGTCCGCTCGGGTTGGCACCAACTTCCAGCAGCACGGCGGCTTTGGCTTTGGGGGATGCTTTGGCAGTGGCGCTGCTTCGTGCCCGATCATTCACGCCGGACGATTTTGCTTTGAGCCATCCTGCGGGCAGCTTGGGTAAACGTTTACTGCTGCGGGTGGCCGACATCATGCGCACCGGCGAGCGTTTGCCGGTTGCTAAAACGGATACCTTGTTGCGTGAGGGTATTTTGATTATGAGCGCCAAAGGCTTGGGCATGATCTGCATTGTGGATGACGAAGGCAAGGTATTGGGTATTTTTACCGACGGCGATTTGCGGCGTGTGTTTGAAAAGCACGAAAAAGTGAATAACCTGACTTTGGACAGCGTGATGCACACCAATCCGAAAACGATTTCGCCGGAAAAGTTGGCCACGGAAGCGATTAAAAGTATGCAGGAATTAAAAATCAGCAGCCTTTTGGTAACGGATGGGGCAGGTAAGCTGGAAGGTGTGGTAACCATGCATGATTTATTGCTGGCGCGCATTGCTTAGTGTTGATTTACCAGGTTTGGCGATGCCTGTCTGAAAAGAAAGAATGTGGTCATGATGACTTTATCTCCTGAAATCCAAGCGCGTGCTGCGAAGATTAAATTATTGATTATGGATGTTGACGGTGTACTGACCGACGGCCGTATTTTTATCCGTGACAACGGCGAAGAAATCAAATCGTTCCATACTTTGGACGGACACGGCCTGAAAATGTTGCAGCAAAGCGGTGTGCAAACGGCGATTATTACCGGCCGAGATGCTCCGTCTGTGGGCGTGCGCGTCAAACAAATCGGTATCGGGTATTACTATAAAGGTATACACGATAAAAAAGCAGCTTATAATGAACTGCGTTCTGCGGCAGGCGTCGAAGAACATGAGTGTGCGTTTATCGGTGATGATGTGGTGGATTTGCCGGTGATGGTGCGTTGCGGTTTGCCGGCAGCCGTGCCCGAAGCGCATGATTTTGTATTGCAGCACGCTGCTTATGTGACCCGCCGTTCCGCCGGCCAAGGTGCGGTAAGGGAATTGTGTGATCTGATTATGCAGGCGCAAGGCAGTTTGCAGCCGGCATTGGAAGAATATATCAAATGAACATGAAATTCCGTTCGGGTTGGCTGTTTCCTTTGGTGTTGGCTGTTGCGCTGGGCGGCTTGAGCGCATGGCTGGGCCGGATTAGCGAAGTGCAGGTGGAGGAAACGGCGTTAAACCCCAACGAGCCGAAATATGAAATGCAGGGTATCGCCGGAAAACGGTTTGACGGCCAAGGCTTTGTCAAAGAAAACCTCAGCGCGGTAAAAGCCTGGCAGTTGCCGAATAGAGACGAGGTAATGTTTGCAGACCCTGATTTGGAAATGTTTGCCCAAGGTCGGCAGATTTACCGGGTAACCAGTAAAGATGCGCGTTATGATACGGAAAAGCGGCAGATCTACTTTGAAAACGATGTGGAGTTCACTAAGGCAGCACAAGCCGATAAACCTGCCGGTATGCTGAAAACCAGCCACATCACTATTGATACACAAACTGAAAATGCCCACACCGATGCCCGGGTGGAATACCGTTACGGCCAATCGCACGGCACGGCAAACGGTCTGACTTACGACAATGAAAAGGGCGTATTGAACTTGCCCTCAAGAGTGAAAGCCATTATTTATGATCCGAAAAATCCTTAAAACCGCCGCCCTTTCCGCCGTTGTGGCTGCCGCGCCTTCCTATGCGCTGGAAAGCGACCGCAGCAAGCCGATTGAAATCGAAGCCGACCAAGGTACGCTTGACCAGAAAAACCAGACCACCACGTTCAGCGGCAATGTGGTTATCAAACAGGGTACAATGTACATACGGGCAGGCAGCGTTACCGTATCGAAAGATGCGAATGGCAACCAATTTATGAAGGCGGGCGGCAGCCCGGTAAAATTCGGCCAGCAGCTCGAAAAAGGCGGCAAAGTCGACGGGCAGGCGAATAACGTGGAATATGCGTCGGATACCGGTGTGGTAAGGCTGGTGGGCAATGCCAAAGTAACCCGGGGCGGAGATAAGGCCGAGGGAGAGAGCATTGTGTATAACACACGGACGGAGGTTTATACCGTCAGCGGCAGCAAAGCCGTTTCGGGTAAATCGGGCAAACGGGTTACCGTTGTGATACAGCCCACCAAAAAATAAACGAATGCCTGTCTGAATATATAGAACAGAACACGCAGGATATTTTTCAGACAGGCATTGATTCAGGATATGCCTGTCTGAAAACAATGATTGGAACGCAACAGCCTAACGGGATTTTATGGAACAAGCACACAGCAGTCTGGTGGTGAAAAGCCTGCAAAAAACATTTAAAAAGCGCCAAGTTGTCAAAGATTTTTCGTTGGATATCAACAGCGGCGAAGTTGTCGGCCTGCTCGGCCCCAACGGCGCAGGCAAAACCACCAGCTTTTACATGATAGTCGGCCTTATCGCCGCCGATACCGGCAGTATCGTGCTCGACGGCAAAGAATTGCGCCATATGCCGATATATGAGCGTGCCCGTTTGGGCTTGGGCTATTTGCCGCAGGAAGCATCCATTTTCCGCAAAATGACCGTGGAGCAGAATATCCGCGCCATTTTGGAAATCAACACCAAAGACAAAGCCGAAATCGACCGCCGTTTAAACCAAATTTTGGCAGACTTGAATATTGAACGGCTGCGCGAAAACCCTGCTCCCTCCTTATCGGGCGGCGAACGGCGGCGTGTGGAAATTGCACGCGTGCTGGCGATGCAGCCGCGCTTCATTCTTTTGGATGAACCGTTTGCAGGCGTTGACCCGCTGGCGGTTATCGACATTCAAAAAATCATCAGCTTTTTGAAAACCCGCGGTATCGGGGTGTTGATTACCGACCATAATGTACGCGAAACCCTACGCATTTGTGACAGAGGCTTTATTATCAGCGACGGTAAAGTGTTGGCCACCGGCACGCCCGAAGAGCTGGTAAATAACGAACAGGTCAGAGAAGTTTACTTGGGTGAAAACTTCGATTATTGATTCTAGGTAAGAAAGAGATTTAAAACAATAAAATACACCACACCACAACAAAAATAGTTCCAAAATCAACGGAAACCACATTATGAGCGGCCAATCTTTCCATCTTAAACTGAAACAGACGCAACAGCTTAACCAGACCATGCAGCAATCTTTGCGCATACTGCAAATGTCCGGTATTGAGCTGGAGCGGGAGGTAGAAGATTGGCTGCAAGACAATCCGCTGCTTGAGCGGGGCGAGGTGCCGGAGGCGCCGCTGGAACAGAGCACGATTTCCGCAACCATTGCCAGCCGCAACAAAATCAGCGGTGACGAAGCAGAGGACATCTGGGCGACGATTGCCGAAGAAGAAGATTTCATCAATTATCTGCACAAACAGGTTTGCGAACATCCCTTAAGCCAGCTCGAAGCGGCGCGGGTTCATATTCTGATAGATTTTCTGGATGAACAAGGCTACCTTACAGACAGCATCACCGAGGTAATCGACCATTGCCCGTTAGAATGGATGCTGGATGAAGACGAAATGCGCGAGGCGCTGGATCATCTGCAAACTTTCGACCCGCCGGGTGTGGGCGCGGCAAGCCTAACCGAATCTTTATTGCTGCAATTACAGCGTCTTCCGGCTTCTCCGGCCAGGCAATGCGCGGCCAAAATCGTGCATATGTACTTGGATGATTTAAGCAAAAGCGTGTCGCAAAACATAGCGAAACTGAAAAAACATTTTCCTAATTATGATGTAAATGTCATTCAAACCGCACTTGAAATGGTGGCGCAGCTGAATCCTTTTCCTGCTTACGGTTTTGCTTCGGCTGAGCCGACCTCTTATATCCAACCTGATGTCATCATTAAAGAAGATAAAGAGGGCAGATGGGTGGTTCAGAGCAACGAAGCGGCATGGCCCCGTATCCAGATTAACCACGAATTGAGCGATGCCCTGAAGGAAGAGGGCGGAATGGATTCCGTGTGGCGTGAAAAAATCCAGGAAGCGCGCCAAAAGGTTGAGAGCTTGGAGTTGCGCAAAAGCACGGTTTTGCGTTTGGCCGAATATATTGTTGAGAAGCAGGAAGATTTTTTCGTGTTCGGCGAAATCGGCTTAACCCCCATGCTTTTAAAAGATGCCGCGCAGAAATTGGATGTGGCGGAGAGCACGGTATCGCGCGCGGTTAATCAGAAATATTTGTCTTGCCCGCGGGGGCTGTTTGCGCTACGCTATTTCTTCACCCAAGCCGTGTCGGCAGAAGAGGGCGGAGAAGGGGTCAGCCAGAGTGCGGTTAAAGCCATGCTGGTGCAATTGATTGCCAGGGAGAATAAGAAAAAACCGTATTCAGACGAAGCCATCAGCGGCCTGCTCAAACAGCAGGGGGTGGATATAGCCCGCCGGACGGTTGCGAAATACAGAGAGGCGTTGGGTATCCCTCCGGCGAGCCAGCGTAAAGAATCATAAAATCAAGATGCTAATAAACAGATTTTAAAGAGTTGCCCTGTCGGGCTGCTCGTTATCAACCGAAGGAGTAAAACTTATGAATCTCAAAATCAACGGTTTAAATTTCGATATTACTGAAGCAATTAGAAATCATGTTGAAAGCAAACTTGAGCGCATCAGCCGCCATGCCGACAATCTGATTAAAGTAACCGTCACCCTTTCGGTAGAAAAGCTGCAAAACAAAGCCGAAGCCCATGTGCATCTGGCAGGTAAGGATTTGCATGTAGAGCAGATTGACAACACGGATATGTATGCGGCAATTGATGTGCTGATGGACAAACTTGACCGCGCCGTATTGAAACATAAAGAAAAGAGCAACGATGTGCGCTCCGCTCCTGCACCTACACCGGAAAATGAGTAAATCATCGTAACCTGAAGCCTGTTATATGCCTGTCTGAATATATTCAGACAGGCATTTCGCTTTTTTGCGCCGCTCTTGCAGAATCAAGTTATCTGGCCGGCGAATTCCACTATAATGTACCAACCGTACAATGCCTGCCTGAACAAACTATGAAATTTATCTTTTTTTTATTGAAACTCATCAGCCGCCTGCCTTTCCCGATTATTCAAAAAATCGGTTCTTTAATTGGCAAAGCAAGCTATTACGCTGTGCCGCCCCGCCGGAAAGTTGGCATGGTAAATTTGGAAAAATGTTTTCCGGAGTGGACGCAAGAGCAGCGCCGCATTGTGTTGAAGCAGCATTTTGAACATATGGGTAAGCTCTTGGCGGAGTACGGCCTGTATTGGTATGGCGATGCGGCAAAATTGAAAGCGCTGGTGCGCTACCAAGACAAACACCATCTTGACGATGCTTTGTCGGCAGGTGAAAAAGTGATTTTGCTTTATCCGCACTTTACCGCATTTGAGCTGGCGGTGTACGCACTTAATCAGGATGTACCGCTTATCAGCATGTATTCCAATCAAAAAAACAAAGCGCTGGACGAGCAGATTCTCAAAGGGCGGCACCGTTACGATAATGTGTTCTTAATCGGCAGAACGGAAGGTTTGCGCGCCATTATCAAGCAGTTGCGCAAAAGCGATGCGCCGTTTCTTTATTTGCCTGATCAGGATTTCGGCAGGAAAGATTCTGTTTTTGTTGATTTTTTCGGCATTAAAACAGCCACTATTGCCGGTTTGGGCAGGATTGCTGCGATGACGGGCGCAAAAGTGGTGCCTGCCATTCCCATCCGGCAGGAAGACGGTACGGTGGTGCTGCGTTTTTATCCCGCTTGGGAAAACTTTCCCGAAGGCAGCCCCGAGGCGGATGCGCAACGCATGAACGACTTTATAGAAGCCCGCATCCGCGAACATCCGTCGCAATATTATTGGCTGCATAAGCGTTTTAAAACCAGACCGGAGGGCGAGGCGGATTTTTACCGCTCTGCGTAAATCTTGAACAATGTTAGGTTGATGAATATTGGCAATGCCTGTCTGAAAGTTTCAGACAGGCATTGCTACATTAGGTTACATTTACAACATAACGAAAAAAGCCACTTTAAAAACTATGCCTAAACAAACAAAAAAATAAATATATTAAATTCAATAAATTAATATTTATTATATTTTTCCTTAAGGCAATTTGGATATTTTAAATATAATAATAAATGCTAATCGGATTGCTAAAATAAGCAAAAAGCAATCGAAAAATACCTATTTAAAGCTGAAAGATGCAGAAATATAGATATTTGTAAACAATAGGAAAAGTAAGGCTCGGTTTGACAATTATCATAAGGGGGCTTGGCAAGCAGGAAAAATAAGCGTACATTTCGCCCATCGGTACTACATGGAACTACAAGAAAATATGTGGTTGCTGAATGTAGTGAGTATATTTATCCAAAAATCAAGCTAGAACAAAGGAGATTTTCATGGCGAATTATCAGGAAGAAATCAAACAAGCAGGTGATTTGAAACAAAAAATGGGTGCGGGCTGGCATGACGTAACCCCCGAATATGTTGCCCGTATGCGTTTGCAAAACCGTTTCAAAACCGGTTTGGACATTGCAAAATATACTGCTGCTATCATGCGTAAAGATATGGCCGACTACGATGCCGACCATGCCAAATACACTCAATCTCTCGGCTGCTGGCATGGTTTCGTGGCGCAACAAAAGCTGATTTCTATCAAAAAACATCAAAAAACCACTGATAAACGCTATTTGTATCTTTCAGGTTGGATGGTTGCCGGTTTGCGTTCTAAATTCGGTCCGCTGCCCGACCAATCTATGCACGAAAAAACTTCCGTGCCTGAACTGATTGAAGAAATCTACACTTTCCTGCGTCAAGCCGATGCCCGCGAGTTGGATTTGTTGTTTACTGCTTTGGACAACGCCCGCGCTGAAGGCGATAAAGCCAAAGAGCAAGAAATCCAATCACAAATCGACAATTTCCAAACCCACGTTGTGCCGATTATTGCCGACATTGATGCCGGTTTCGGTAATGCCGAAGCCACTTACCTGTTGGCGAAAAAACTGATTGAAGCCGGCGCTTGCTGTATCCAAATCGAAAACCAAGTATCAGACGAGAAACAATGCGGCCACCAAGACGGTAAAGTAACCGTGCCGCATTCTGATTTCTTGGCGAAAATCAATGCCGTACGCTACGCATTCTTGGAGCTGGGCGTTGATGACGGTGTAATCGTTGCCCGTACCGACTCTTTGGGTGCCGGCCTGACCAAACAAATCGCGTTCTCTGCCGAGAAAGGCGACTTGGCAGACCAATACAACAGCTTCTTGGACGGCGAAGAAATCACCGACCTGAGCCAAGTTAAACCCGGCGACGTAATTGTGAACACCAACGGCAAAACCATCAAGCCGACCCGTTTGGCCAGCAACCTGTTCCAATTCCGCAAAGGTACCGGTATCGACCGCGTAGTGTTGGATTGTATTACTTCTCTGCAAAACGGTGCCGATCTGCTGTGGATCGAAACCGAAAAACCGCACGTCGGCCAAATCAAAGAGATGATGGACAAAATCCGCGCCGTTATCCCGAACGCTAAGCTGGTATACAACAACAGCCCGTCGTTCAACTGGACGCTGAACTTCCGCCAGCAAGTATTCGATGCTTGGAAAGAAGCCGGTAAAGACGTATCTGCATACGACCGTGCTAAATTGATGAGCGTTGATTATGACGATACAGAATTGGCTAAAGAAGCAGACGAGAAAATCCGCACTTTCCAAAGAGATGCGTCCCGCGAAGCAGGTATCTTCCATCACCTCATCACTCTACCGACTTACCATACTGCCGCATTGTCTACCGACAACTTGGCTAAAGGCTACTTCGCAGATGAAGGTATGCTGGCTTATGTGAAGAATGTTCAACGTGAGGAAATCCGCCAAGGTTTGGCTTGTGTGAAACACCAAAATATGGCCGGTTCAGACATCGGTGACAACCATAAAGAATACTTTGCCGGTGAAGCTGCGTTGAAAGCAGGCGGTAAAGACAACACAATGAATCAATTCTCTTAATTGGGAATGATGTTTTCAGACAGGCATTGCATGCCTGTCTGAAAACGACCGGCTTTATCGGGCAGAGTTGAGCTGCCTGATAAAGGTACAGGCGAAAGCCTGTATGTTTGTGAAGCGTAAATCTCTGATTTGAGGTATTCGGGGTAACTGTTCAGTTGCCCCCTTTTTTATTGCTTGTTGAAATGGGAATGCCTGTCTGAAAAAGGTTTCAGACAGGCATTGTTGCATCGTAAATAAACTTGAACTTAGTGCATCGTCATGCTCAGGTTTAACCTGAGCATGACGAAGTTGTTACCGTTTGGAAATGCTGCCAACGTATCCGTGCGGCTTTTGCAATATTGATCAGCCTGCGTTTTTGGCCGCTTGCAGTTTGGCTTCAAAGTTGCCCAGATCCAAGCCGGTTTTTTCTTTGACTTCGGCAATCAGTGCCGCCGCATCTTTCCCTTGGGCGGCTTGATGCATTGCCCATAATAATGAGCAGCGTGTGCCGGTTCGACAGTAGGCCAGCACGGGGCCGTCGTGTGAGGCCAGGGTTTGGGCAAATGCTTCAGCATCTGATTCGGTAATTTGCGGGCCGACTACCGGTTGGTGTGTGAGGTTGCGGATGCCTGATTCGGCAAACCATGAGGACACTTCGGTGAAGGTCGGCTGATCGGGTTCTTCTTGATCGGGGCGGTTGCAGATTACGCCGGTGATGCCCAATTTGGCTGCTTCGGCCGCGTCATTCCGGTTGGGTTGGGGAGAGATATACAGTTTATCGGTAAGGCGGAAAAAGCTCATGGTGTTTCCTTTCTTGTATTAGGGTTTCAGACAGGCATTTGGGTCGGGTTGCGGCTCGGTACAGCCCAACCATTTTTCAAGTAGCTGCCGGTTTTCGATTTTCAAGAATGCGGTATCTGCTTCGGCCGCTTTTACTGTGATTTCGGTTTCTTTCAGTACGCCTTGGCGGAAGTAGTGCAAGGTAGCGGTTTCTCCCACGGAAAGTTGGGACCATTGCCGGGCAAAATCCGAACAGCAAAAACCGTTGAGTGCGATGACTTTGTCTTGTGCGCACAATGCGGCATGTTCGGCGCTGCCGTTGTTGAAAATATGGGTTAGGGTGATGCTTTCTGCGTTTTGCTTGAAGCGGGCACCGAAATCAGGTGTGTCGGTTCGGCATTCGTCAAAGCTTTCAACTAAGGCGCCGCCGTGGCTGCGCTCGGCGCTTTGCCATTTTAACGCTATGCCGGCGCTTTTCAGGCAGGCCTCCAGCGGCAGGTCGTTTGTGCTGAACAGGGCGGTTTGAAAGAAATCCTGCAAATCCAATCCTACGATTGCTTCGGCTTGTTGCTGCCATTCGTTTTCAGACAGGCCTTTGCCGGTGTCGAGCCATGCTTGGTATAGCGCGCACATGATGTTGTCCAAGCTTTTTTGGCCGTTGCTCCGTTGACGGATGAGGAGATCCAAACACATCGCAGCCAGCGCTCCTTTTTGATAGTAGCTGACAATTGCGTTGGGGCTGTTTTCATCTTGTTTGTAATACTTATTCCAAGCGGTAAAGCTCGATTGTGCCAGGGTTTGCTTGGTGCGGCCTTTGCTTTGCTGCACCCGGGTCAGATTTTTTGCTTGCAGTTTCAGATAGGCCTCGGGGCTGATAACGCCGCTTCGCACGAGGAACAAATCATCATAATAGGAAGTAATGCCTTCAAATGCCCACAGCTGCTCTGTGTAGCTTTCACTGTCGAGTCGATAGGGCAGAAAAGCAGCGGGCTTAATGGATTTTACATTCCAGGCATGGAAGTATTCGTGTGAAAAAAGCCCGAGCAGCAAAGTGTAGTCTTCGTCTGCTTCTTTCATGTGTTTGCGGGGCAGGCACTTTCTATCGGTTTGCAAGGCCGTGCTGCTGATGTGTTCCAAACCGCCGTAGATATTGTCGCCGACATACAGCATAAACAAATATTCTTTAAAAGGTGCAGGATGAGGAAACATTTGCAACTGGGCTTCGCAAATTTTCTGGATGTCCCTGCTCAGCCGTTCACGGTCGAAATCGGCATAATCGCCGCTGAGGGCGATTCTGTGGGGAATGCCGCAAGCTTGGAAACAGATGGTTTCTATGGTGCCGAATTCAAACGGATGATCAATCAGCTCGGCATAGTTTGCAGCCTGATAATGGTTTTCAGACAGGCATGGCAGGGTAGATGCGGTATGCCAATTTTGAGGCAAATGATCGATTGTTAGGGAGCACGGCTGCTGCTCCTGACCTTCGATACTGAGAAACATGCAGGCGCCGTCGAAAAAACCGCGCTCGGTAGTCAAATAAGAGCCGCGCACGGAAAGATCAAAGGCATAAACCGTATAATGAATCTGCCAATCTCCTGCTTTGGCTTCCGTTTGCCAAAGGTTTTTGGCGGTTTGGGTCAGCAGGGCGGGTTGGCCGTTACAGTCAGCCTCAATGGAAATAATATGCCGTGAAAAATCCCTGATCATATAGCTGCCGGGAACCCAATTGGGCAAACGGAGCACAAAAGAAGTATGGGCTTTGTGCGTGTAGCGCAATGTAATTTGCCATAAGTGGCTTTTTGGAGTAGGGCTTAGGGAATAGTACAACATAAATAAAATTTTTTGTTAAGATTTGTTTGCGGATTTCAACCTGTTTGATATCGGTCAAATAAGGCTTGTGATAAAGCTTATACTCTTACAAAATCCGATATTTGGCAACTCATTTGCATGACTCGGCAGGCTTTATGATGATATGACTTGGTTCAAGCGGTATTTTGATTTAAAATACGGAAGTTAAACTTCCATATCCTTTTAAGCTTGTTTGGGGATAAGGTGTTAAATTAAGATAAGTTAAATAAGGTGGTTTATATTTAAAGCTGTTTCAGGCGGCTTTTGTTTACAAACCTGCCAGATGTTTAAATTGCCATGTTTAATGGAGATCCTCATGGAAACGCAAACTTATAACTACAAGGTGGTGCGTCAATTCGCCATCATGACTGTAGTTTGGGGTGTTGTGGGTATGTTGGTCGGTGTGATTGCTGCCGCCCAATTATTTGCACCCATGCTCAACCTCTCTGATGTCGGCCCGTGGTTTCACTTCGGCCGTATCCGTCCGCTGCATACCAATGCGGTTATTTTTGCTTTCGGCGGGTGCGGTTTGTTTGCCACGTCTTATTACGTTGTTCAGCGCACTTGTAACACGCGCTTGTTCGGCGGCAACTTCTTG
Organism: Neisseria canis; assembly: GCF_900636765.1. Classification (NCBI taxonomy): domain Bacteria; kingdom Pseudomonadati; phylum Pseudomonadota; class Betaproteobacteria; order Neisseriales; family Neisseriaceae; genus Neisseria; species Neisseria canis. The sequence continues at coordinate 278,588 of NZ_LR134313.1, read as the reverse complement.
CCGGCCTTCACATTCTGGGGCTGGCAGCTTGTAATTGTATTGGCTGCAATTACCTTGCCGTTGGGTTACACCCAAAGTAAAGAATATGCCGAATTAGAGTGGCCGATTGATATCCTGATTGCAGTAGTGTGGGTGGCTTATGCGGTTGTTTTCTTTGGAACATTGGCAAAACGTAAAATCAAACACATCTATGTGGCAAACTGGTTTTACGGTGCATTCATTTTGGCAGTAGCCTTATTGCATATTGTAAATAACATCAGTATTCCTGCCGGTATGATGAAATCATATCCTGTGTACGCAGGTGCAATTGATGCCATGGTTCAATGGTGGTATGGCCATAACGCGGTAGGTTTTTTCCTTACAGCCGGCTTTTTGGGCATGATGTATTACTTTGTGCCTAAACAAGCGGGTCGTCCTGTGTATTCGTACCGCTTGTCTGTGGTGCACTTTTGGGCCTTGATTTTTACCTATATGTGGGCAGGCTCACATCACTTGCATTACACGGCTCTTCCCGACTGGACGCAATCATTGGGCATGGTGTTGTCTTTAATTCTGTTTGCGCCTTCTTGGGGTGGTATGATCAACGGTATCATGACCCTTTCTGGTGCGTGGGATAAATTGCGCACAGACCCGATTCTGAAATTCTTGGTGGTATCCCTCTCTTTCTATGGTATGTCTACTTTCGAAGGCCCGATGATGTCTATCAAAACAGTTAATGCATTGAGCCATTATACTGACTGGACGGTAGGTCACGTTCACGCAGGAGCGTTAGGCTGGGTAGGCTTTATTACCATTGGTTCTATTTACTATTTGGTTCCCCGTCTGTTTGGCCGAAAAGAAATGCACAGTGTTAAATTGATTGAGCTGCATTTCTGGATTGCTACGGTTGGTGTCGTGCTTTATATCGCATCTATGTGGATTTCGGGTGTGATGCAAGGCTTGATGTGGGGTGCTTTAAATGCCGACGGTACACTGACTTATTCATTTGTAGAATCTGTTAAAGACAGCAAGCCTTTCTATATGGTACGTTTTGCTGGCGGCATGTTGTATTTGAGCGGTATGTTGATTATGGCTTATAACGTATTCCGTACTGTTTCGGTTGGTAAAGCGGTTGATGCTGAAATTCCTGCACTAACCCAATCACAGCATCACTAAAGAATAAGAGAATAGGCTACCAAAATGAAATTACAACAACTTGTTGAAGAAAAAGTTGGATTTTTGATTGTGTTCACTTTTTTGGTGATTAGTGTAGGTCTGCTGGTTGAAGTTGTACCTTTGTTTTTCACGAAGGCCGTTACCGAACCAACTAAAGGGGTGAAACCTTATAATGCCCTTCAAGTGGCAGGACGTGATGTTTATGTTCGAGAAGGCTGTTATAACTGTCATTCCCAGATGATTCGTCCTTTCCGTGCTGAAACCGAGCGCTATGGCCATTACTCTGTTGGAGGAGAGTCTGTTTATGACCGTCCTTTCCAATGGGGTTCAAAACGCACAGGGCCTGATTTGGCAAGGGTTGGCGGCCGTTACTCTGACGAATGGCACCGCTTGCATTTGTTGGATCCGCGCAGTGTTGTTCCTGAGTCTAATATGCCTGCTTTCCCATGGTTGGCACGCAATAAAGTAGATCCGGAATCTGTAGTTACTCGAATGAAAGCTTTGCGGGCTGTGGGTACTCCGTACAGTGATGAAGAAATAGCCAAAGCACCTGAATTGTTGAAAGACAAATCGGAAATGGAAGCAGTAATTGCTTATCTGCAAGGTTTGGGCTTGGCGCTGAAGAAAAGGTAATGTCATGGATGTGAATTGGGCGCGGAGCTTGTTTACAGTTTGGATTTTCATCAGTTTTATTTTGGTTCTGTATGTTGTATTCAGTAAGCGGAATAAAAAAAAACATGAAGATGCAGGTAACAGTATTATTCAAGATGATGATTCACCTCACTGATCATTCCTGCCCAATACATAATCCCGTGATAACGGAGCTAAATAAATGAACACAAATTCACAATTTACCAGCAGTTTTTGGAGTTATTACATCATTGCTATTGTGGTACTGAGTATAATTGGGCTGTTATGGCTTTTATTTTCTCAGAACAAAGTAAAAGCACCGCCAAAAGGTGAAGATGTTAAAACCATGGGCCATTCATGGGACGGTATTGAAGAATATAACAATCCTTTGCCGCGCTGGTGGTTTGTCTTATATATTCTGACAGTATGTTTTGGCGTAGGCTATCTGTTGGCTTATCCTGGTTTGGGAGACTTTAAAGGTCTTTTAGGCTGGAGCAGTAAAGGCCAATACGAAGAAGAAGTAAAAAAAGCAAATGCCGAGTATGGCAAAATTTATGCCAAATTTGCCAAAATGCCCATCGCTGAAGTAGCAAAAGATCCGCAGGCTCAACGCATCGGTAAAAATCTGTTCGATACCTATTGTATTCAATGCCACGGCTCGGATGCCAAAGGTTCCCGCGGTTTCCCCAACTTGACAGATAATGATTGGTTATGGGGCGGTACTCCTGAGAAGATTCATGAAACCATTAAAAACGGCCGTATCGGTATTATGGCTGCATGGGGTCCTGTTTTGGGCGAGGAGCGGGTAAAAGACGTTGCGAACTATGTGATGTCCCTCTCTAAAGACGAAGGCAGCTACGATTCTGAGCGTGCCGCCCGCGGAGATGCCATTTTCCACGGCCCGCCTGCAAATTGTTATACCTGTCACGGTGATAAAGGCCAGGGTATTCAAGGTACTGGTCCGAATTTAACGGATGATACTTGGTTGTGGGGCGGTACTCAAAAAGCCATTATGGAAACCATTACCAATGGCCGCCATAACCAAATGCCGGCATGGGGCAATTTCCTGGATGATGATAAGATGCACATCATGACAGCCTATGTATGGGGATTGTCACACAAGGATGGAAAAGTTCTGCCTACCGATACTCAGAATGCCTTGGGTGATAAAGCCGCTAAAACCGCCGGAGCAACCAAAACCAGCGAGCCTCAAGCTTCTTCGGCTCCTGCTCCAGTAGCGGCACCTGCATCTGCTGCTTCAGCTTCTAAGCCGGCTGCTCTAGCTAGTGATAAAGCCGAGGTAACTTTTGATACACAGGCAGGTAGCGGTTTGGCCGTTTTCTATTTCGCTACCGGTAAAAGTGATATTGCAGATAATGCCAACCTGATCGTACAAGACTTAATCAAAGCGGGTAAAGACGGTAAGAAACTGGTAATTAGTGGCTTTACCGACAGCACAGGCAATGTTAAGGCTAATCAGGAGCTTTCTAAAAAACGTGCCCAAGCAGTAAAAGCATTCTTGGAAGCTCAAGGTGTGGATGCGAAGAATATTGAGTTACGCAAGCCTGAGAATACAACAGGTGCTCAAGGAAATGATGTTGAAGGCCGTAGAGTCGAAGTAAGAATTGAAGGTTAACAACATCACCTACAATAATTTAAAGACCGGCTAGCTTAGTCGGTCTTTTTATTTGCTATAAATAAATGCCTGTCTGAAAAAGCGGTTTCAGACAGGCATTTATTGTGTCAGATTTGGATATTTCGCTATAAAGCTACGTTACAGCTTTTCAGACAGGCATTTATTTTTTATCGTGTCCTAATTGTGGTAACACGGAACCTTCTCCCAAAGACAACAAACCGCTTTGCGAGTACACGCCGAGTTTCCCGCGAGTATCGGTAATGTCTAAATTACGCATGGTCAATTGGCCGATACGGTCGGCAGGAGTAAAGGCGGCATTTTCCACTTTTTCCATAGATAGGCGTTCGGGTTGGTAAGTCAGATTCGGTGATTCCGTATTTAAAATCAGATAATCGTTACCGCGGCGTAATTCGAGCGTAACCTCGCCGGTAATGGCTTTTGCAACCCAGCGTTGGGCTGTTTCGCGCAGCATCAATGCTTGCGGGTCGAACCAGCGGCCTTGATAAAGTAAGCGGCCTAAGCGCAAGCCGTTGATGCGGTATTGTTCGATCGTGTCTTCGTTGTGAATGCCGGTTACCAAGCGCTCGTAAGCAATATGCAGCAAAGCCATGCCGGGGGCTTCGTAAATACCGCGCGATTTGGCCTCGATAATTCGGTTTTCTATTTGATCGCTCATGCCCAAGCCGTGCCTGCCGCCGATACGGTTGGCTTCGAGGAACAATTCAACGGGATCGGCAAAGGTTTTGCCGTTCAAAGTAACAGGCACGCCTTCTTCAAAGCGTACGGTCACTTCTTCGGGTTTGATTGCTACGCCTTCATCCCAAAATGCAACGCCCATAATCGGTTTTACGATTTTAATGCCGGTATTTAAGAACTCAAGGTCTTTGGCTTCGTGCGTGGCTCCGAGCATATTTGAATCGGTGGAATAGGCTTTTTCGGCAGACATTTTGTAGTCAAAGCCATTCGCAATCAGAAATTCGCTCATTTCTTGACGGCCGCCCAGCTCGTCGATAAATGTTTGATCCAGCCAGGGTTTGTAAATGCGCAAATTCGGATTGGTTAGCAGTCCGTAACGGTAGAAACGTTCTATATCGTTGCCTTTGTAGGTGGAGCCGTCTCCCCAGATGTTAACGTCGTCTTCCTTCATGGCGGAAACCAGCATGGTGCCGGTTACTGCACGGCCGAGGGGTGTGGTGTTGAAATAGGCGATGCCGCCGGTGCTGACGTGGAAAGCGCCGCACTGTATGGCGGCGATGCCTTCGTGTGCCAACTGGCTGCGGCAATCAATCAAGCGGGCTTGTTCTGCACCGTATTCCAAAGCTTTTTTGGGAATAGCGTTATAATCGTCTTCATCCGGCTGCCCGAGATTGGCGGTGTAGGCATAAGGTTTGGCACCTTTGAGTTTCATCCACAATAATGCGGCCGAGGTATCTAAGCCGCCTGAGAATGCGATGCCGACTTTTTGGCCGACAGGCAGGTTTTGCAAGATGGTATGATTATTGCTCATTATCGGATTGTTCCTGTGTTGATTTTTCGCAGATGTAAAATGGCTTATTATTGTACGAATCCTTTGATTAGTCTAGGCTTAGCCGCGGGCAAATAAGAAAAATTACTTATTTTCAGTTTTCAGACAGGCATTGAGAGAAAGGCAGTGTGAGATATGCAATTCAATTTAATTATTATTGGCGACGAGATATTGCACGGTTCCCGTGAAGACAAACATTTTATGTTTTTTAAAACGCTTTTGGAACAACATGGTTTTCAATTGGGCATGGTGCAGTATCTGCCGGATGACCGGGAAATTTTGGTGCGGCAGCTCAAGCGCAGTTTTGATGACGCTATGCCGACGTTTGTTACCGGAGGTATAGGTTCGACGCCTGACGACCATACCCGCCAGGCGGCTGCCGAGGCGCTGGGCTTGGCGATTGAAAACCATCCTGTTGCGGCGGGCTATATTGAGCAGGTAACGCTCAGCCGGGGCGAAACGCTTGATTCGTTAGAGCATCGGCGCCGTCTTACTATGGCGGATTTTCCCGAAGGCTCTGATTTGGTGGAAAATGCGTATAACACGATTGCGGGATTTTCCATCCGCGAGCATTATTTCTTGCCCGGTTTTCCCGTGATGGTAGAGCCGATGGCGGAGTGGGTGCTGAACCGTTATTATGCAGACAAGTTTAACCAAACCGAGCAGGCTTCGCGTTCCATATGGGTGTTTAAGCTGCCGGAATCCAGAATCGGCCGCTTGATGGAGCGGATTCAGCAGGATTATCCGGGAGTGAAAACGTTCAGTCTGCCAACCGAGAAAACCGAGCATCAAGAGGCGCACATTGAGTTTGGCATTAAAGCATCCGGTGAGGCTTGCAAACTGCTTGATGTAGCTTGGCCGGAAGTTTTGGCCGAGTTGGAAAACTTGGGCGGTAGGTTGGAAGAAGTTAAGCGGTAAAGCTTAAGGATAGGGCAATGCCTGTCTGAAAACAGGGTTTCGCAAATGAAGCCTGAAAGTTTTCAGACAGGCATTATTTATCGTATCTAAAGTAAAGAGTATCAAGCGGTATAAGTTAACGGTAATGCCTGAAATGCTCCGCCATCGAATACAAAATGCTGGCGGTCAGCCCCCAAATGTCGTAATGCAAATATGGCAGGGCAGGGGCTTGGGCTGTTTGATTTTGATATTGGAATATGCGCTGCCGGTAGTTGGCCGTATCCAGAACGAACGACAACGGCACATAGAAAGCCTCGGCTACTTCACTGGGGTTCAAAATGAGCTTGGGTTCGGTTTCGGATAAAGCAGGCACGGTATAAACGGCATAGCCGCTGGGCGTGTAGCAGGGCGGGATAATGTCGAAAGTTTCCCAAGTGTGGTAAGGCGTACCGACTTCTTCATGCGCTTCACGCAAGGCGGTTACGGTGAGCGAAGCGTCTTCCTGATCATAACCGCCGCCGGGAAAAGCAACTTGGCCCGTATGGTGCTTGAGGGTTTCTGCACGTTTGGTCAGCAATATCTTCCATTCCTCCTGATGCGGCACCACGGCGAGCAAAACGGCGGCGGGGCGGAAGGAATCGGCAGGCTGCCTGATAAAAAGCCGGTTCCGCTTGTTTAATAAACCATGCGGCTGGGCAGAAAGGCTTTTCAGGAGGCGGCGTAAAGTTTCAATATTCATTGTTTTATGGTTTTCAGACAGGCATTGCAACCATTATATGCCTGTCTGAAAAGCTTTTGCACCTCTCGTTAATTGTTGCAAAAATCGCCTCAGGCTTATGCCTTGTGATAAAGTAGCGGTTTATTTTTACTCGATATATTCACAGATCAAGTTTTGTGGTGGGGTTTTAATAAGGGCGGGATGCAGTGCGCAGCGCTGCCGGTATTATTTTAAATACTTCTCAATACTGCCGCCCACACAATGATTCCGGAAAATGCAGACGGCAGCCGGAAGATATACCACACTAAAGGGAATGCTATGCCTTTTTTTCAAAAACGTTTTCAACCGCTAGTATTGTCATTATTGTTAAGTGCAGCTTTGCCGGCTTCGGCGTCTAACGAAGCGCCGCAAGCTTCCGATTATCAGCGTATCGGGTCGGCTGTAAAAAAAGCGGAGAAAAAGCCGCAAATCAGCGAATATGAACGCCGTTCGCGTTTGGTGAAGCATGCCAGCGAGCTGTTTACCCTTTTGGGCGGCGAAATTGCCTTGCAAAAAGGCGATGTTGCTACGGCGCTGGCAAGCTATATGGTTGCGTTTAACCGAACTAAAGATCCCGAAGTGGGCGAGCGGGCGATGGAGATAGCAATCAGCCTGCATGCTTATGAGCAGGCTGAAGCCATTTACCAGCGCTGGCGCGCCATCGAGCCCGAGCCAAGTGCAGCGCAGCAACGTATGGCTTGGGTACGCAGCTTGTCTTTAAAAGAGTTTGATGAAGTTGAGAAAAACTTCGACAAAGTAATGCAAAAGGCGGATAGCGAGAGCAAGCGCAAATTATTTTTGCAGTTGGCCCAAACAGCAATAGAGCATCCCGAGCTGGCCAAACGTCTTGACCGGAAAGTCAAACGCGAGACCAAGCCTTATCCCGATATGCCGGAAGCCGTCATTTCCCAAGCGATTTTCAGCTCGATGGCCAATGATGAACGGGGCGCGATACAGGCTTTGCAGCGTTTAACCGAGTTGGACACTCAGATTGTGCCCGCCACCATGTTTACCTTGCGCCTCATCGGTCAGCAAAATCCCGAAATTTTGAATAAATTTTTCTCAGAGGCGAAAACGGATAAACTTTCGCCCGTATGGCGCGAGCTTCAGGTGGAAGGCCTGATACATTCCGGAAAACATTCCGAAGCTTATAATCTGCTGCAAAATCTTTTGAAAGAAAAGCCGGATGCCGACCTTTATATGCAGGCTGCATTGTTAGCTATCAACCAAAAAGCAGAGCTGCCGGTGATAATGTCTTATTTGGAGCAGGCTTATAACACCGGCACGCAGGAGCAGAGAAGCCGGGCGGCAGTGGTTGCCGCCATGCGCTATGCCGACATGAAAAACTATCAAGCTGCGCGTGAGTGGGCGGAGAAAATCAAAGCGCCGATTTATGTGTTCGACAAAGTGGTGCTGGCCGCTTCCATAGAAGCAGAGGCGGGCGATTGGCAGAAGGCGATGGAGCATATTAAAACCGCCAAAAACCTGCCTGAGCAGCAGGGCAGCTTTTTCAGTGATGAAGATTTGTTCAAGGTGCAGCTGTTTGCTTTGGGCAAACATAAAAAACCTAGAGAGGCTGTTCGGGAAATCAATGAGCTTTATGAAAAAATCAGCAAGCAAAAGGATAATCAGGAGAAACTGGCCGATGTTTTGTACCAACGCGCCATTCTCTACGCTGATGATTTGAACGAGCCTGAGAAAGCCATTGCCGATTTGAAGCGGTACCGCCAATTGCGCCCTGACAGCGTTGAAGGCATGAACGCCTTGGGCTACACCATGTTAAGCGTGCCCGGCGGCAATATAGAAGAGGCTTTTAAATTGATTGAAGCGGCTTACCGTTTGGAGCCGGAATCAGCGGCAATCAACGACAGTTTGGGCTGGGCACATTTCTTAAAAGGCGATGCAAAAGCCGCTTTGCCTTATTTGGAATTCGCTTTCGAGCAGCAGCCCGACCCGGAAGTGGCTTCCCATTTGGGCGAGGCATATTGGAAACTTGGCAAGCAGGAAAAAGCCAAAGAAGTATTCAAAAAAGGTCTGAAAGAAAAAGAAGGCAAACGCTTTATTTTGCTGGAAACCATGAAACGGTTGGGTTTGGCCGTGCCTAAAACAGAATAGTGTTGCTGTACCCAATCAGGCAAAAAAACAACTGTTTACATTCAACCATTGAGCTAAATGCCTGTCTGAAACTGTTTTCAGACAGGCATCACTTACACAAGGACAAACATAATGAAGTTTTCCCAAATTATGGGCGCGTTGCTGCTGGGTGCAGCATTGAGCGCCTGTACTTCGACTTATCAAAAACCGGCTGATTGGCGCGAGCAGGGAGAGTTGAACGACTTTAATGCAGACGGCCGGCTGGCTGTAAAAGTGAACGAAAAAGGCTCTTATGCCAATTTTGATTGGACCTATCAAAACGGAGTGCAAACCATAGATGTGAACACGCCGTTGGGCAGCACAATGGGGCAATTGTGCCAGGATGCAGAAGGTGTTTTGGCGGTAGACGGCAACGGAAAAGTCTTCAGTGCGGCAACGCCTCAAGAATTAAGCGAGCAGCTTTTGGGCTATGAGCTGCCAGTGCAATATTTGAATATCTGGGCAGCAGGACAATGGGTAAAAGGCGCGCCTTATCAGATTTCCCATGACGGGCGCCTGCAACAATTTAATTGGATCATTTCAAGGCAAGTCAATGAAAACGGCACGCCGCGTATCCTGTTACTGGAAAGCAGCAAACTCATACTGCGGCTGGTGTTTGATAACATGCAGTTGCTTGAAAAAGATACCCAAGCCGCCGCACAATGCGCCGCAAGGGGCCGGCAATGAATCTGCCTGCGAACGCCCGAACTTATCCCGCACCGGCCAAACTGAATCTGGATCTGAGAATTACGGGCCGCCGAAGTGATGGTTATCATGAATTGGAAAGCATTTTTTGCTTGGTTGCACTATATGACACCCTGCATCTTGCCGTGCGTCAAGATAGTGAAATTGTTTTGCATACACCGACTTTCAGTGTGGAACCGGAGCATGACTTGACTGTTCGTGCTGCCAAATTATTGCAAAAGGCAACACAGAGTAAGTTCGGTGTGGATATCTGGCTGGAAAAGCAAATACCGATGGGAGGCGGCTTAGGAGGAGGCAGTTCAGATGCCGCAACCATGCTGCTTGCTTTGAACCGTTTATGGACATGTGGTTTAAACCGTCAACAACTTATGGACTTGGGCGTACAGTTGGGGGCGGATGTGCCGTTTTTTATATTCGGACGTAATGCATTTGCTCGGGGCATCGGAGAGAAATTAACCGAAATCGATATACCCAAACAGTGGTATGTGATAATCAGGCCGAATGTGCATGTCAGCACCCAAAAGATTTTTTCGCACAAAAACTTGACGCGTGATTCAAAACCAAGCATAATAGCCAGCTTTCAGGCACTACAGCCTTTTAGAAATGATATGCAGTCAGTAGTGTTTGAAGAGTATCCGCAGGTTTTTACCGCTTTTGAAGATTTAAAAGTACATGGCAGCGATCCATTGATGACAGGCTCAGGCGCCTGTGTTTTTATCGCTGTAAGCACTAAAGAAAAAGCTGAAATAATCTGCAAAGAGGTTTCAAAAAAATATCAGGCATTTTGCGTGGAAGGTTTAACCCAGCATCCTTTGTTTGATATATAATGTTTTGAAGCGTTGGGGATTCGCCAAGTTGGTTAAGGCACCGGATTTTGATTCCGGCATTCGTAGGTTCGAATCCTACATCCCCAGCCACCCAGGTTATTGGGGATTCGCCAAGTTGGTTAAGGCACCGGATTTTGATTCCGGCATTCGTAGGTTCGAATCCTACATCCCCAGCCAAACAAAAGCGTGTAAGTTAGCTTGCACGCTTTTATTACGTTCAACCGTAAAAAATGCCGTTTGTGCTTTGAGGAAATGCGGTAGATGCGTATAATACGTTTCCATTATTTTGAGAAACAAGGAAGCTTGCGATGTTTCCTGGGTGCAAAAAAACAATCTTGGATGATAAAGAAATGGCAGCATACGACAGCTTGATGGTGTTTACCGGAAATGCTAACCCCGAATTGGCAAAAAATGTAGTTAAACACTTAGGTATTTCCTTGGGTAACGCTTCCGTGGGCAGGTTTTCAGATGGTGAAGTTGCCATTGAGCTGTTGGAGAATGTCCGTGGCCGTGACGTATTTATCGTCCAGCCAACTTGTGCGCCTACGAACGATAATTTAATGGAAGTATTGACTATGGCGGATGCTTTGAAAAGAGCCTCTGCCGGACGTATTACAGCAGCAATTCCTTATTTTGGCTATGCGCGCCAAGACCGACGTCCCCGATCGGTTCGTGTACCTATTTCAGCTAAACTGGTTGCCAATATGCTGTATTCTGCAGGTATCGACAGGGTGTTGACGGTAGATTTGCATGCAGACCAAATACAAGGTTTTTTCGATATTCCAGTAGACAATATTTATGCTACGCCTATTTTAATTAATGATATACAGCAGCAGCGCATAGAAAACCTAACTGTTGTAAGCCCTGATATTGGAGGCGTAGTGCGTGCACGGGCAGTTGCAAAAATGCTGAATGTTGATTTGGCGATTATTGACAAACGTCGACCAAAAGCGAACGTAGCAGAAGTAATGAATATTATCGGTGACATACAAGGCCGTACGTGCTTGATTATTGATGATATGATTGATACTGCAAATACTTTATGTAAGGCTGCATCTGCTTTGAAAGAGCGTGGTGCGGAAAGGGTGTTGGCATATGCGACACATCCCGTTTTCTCTGGTGAAGCCATAAGCCGTATCGCTTCTTCGGATATCGACCAAGTAGTCGTAACAGACACTATTCCTTTGTCTGAAGATGGAAAAAAATGTTCTAAAATCCGCCAAGTAACTATTGCTGGTTTACTAGCGGAAACTGTAAGACGGATCAGCAACGAAGAATCCGTTTCTTATCTGTTTAATGAGGAACTTGTAGCACCGGGAGCGATTTTCCTCCCATAATTTTGCTGCTTGGATACTGGTCGCGGTTACAGGCAGTATTGTTTAATTTTTTGGAGTATTTATACTATGTCGTACGAAATTCAAGCCGTTGTTCGTGAAGCTCAAGGTACTGGTGCGAGCCGCCGCCTGCGTCGCGAAGGTAAAACCCCGGCAGTTTTATATGGTGAAGATCAAGCAGCAACTGCTATTGCAGTTGATCACAAAACTGTATTCTATGCTTTGGAAAAAGAGTCTTTCCATACTGCATTGATTAAATTGTCTTTGGATGGCAAAGTTCATGATGTTATCGTTCGTGATTTTCAGATCCATCCGGTTCGTCAAGAAGTGCAGCATCTTGACTTTCAAGTAGTAGATTCCAACAAACCTTTGCGTATGCGCTTGCCTGTGCATATCGTTAATGCTGAGAAATCTCAGGCTGTGAAGTTGCAAAGCGGACGTGTTTCTTTGTTGAGCACTACAGTTGACTGTATTGTTGATCCTAAAAATATTCCTGCTTTTTTGGAATTGAACTGTGAAAATGTAGTAGCTGGAGATATTTTGCACCTGACTGATATCGCGTATCCTGAGGGTGTGAGCAGCGTTGCATTGAAGCGTGATGCTAATTTAGCGGTGGCAACAGTTACCGGTAAAAAACGTTAAGATTTAATTTTGAGCCAAGCCCTGCTGTGATACAGTAAGGGCTTTGTTTTTCCTTACCTAAGGCGTAGAATTAAAACATAATTACGCTACACTTTTAACAAATAAGGGAACCTTTTATCACTCATTGCGTGAATAAATTGCAATATGGTGTTATTCTGCAATAGTTTTGAATTAGCTATATGCTTGTGAACTATATTGATGCCGATGGTTCATATGGTAATAGTGTAAATTACGAATAAGTTTAAAAATATGCAAAAGCATCTCTATAAAACAATTGGTTTTTTGAAGCGCGCTTCCGTTTTTTATGTTGCTGCGGTTTTCATAAGCCAACCGGTGGCCGCGAAAGAATTACGTGAAATTCTACAAAAGTCTTTAGTGGCTGATCCCTCTTTGTTGGAGGCTAGGGCAAATTTGGCTGCTGCTGAAAGTGCTACTAAAGCATCTAAAGCTGCTCATTACCCAGTTGTTGGTTTAACTGGCACGCAAGTGTTGATGCAAGACAACAGAGATGCAGATGATGATTTAAAAAATGCTATCGGCTTGAAAGGCACGTTGAACCTGTATTCTTGGGGGGGGATTACTGCTTCAGTAAACCGGGACAAGCAAAAAGAAATTTATTACAAATATAAATATTATGAAACTCAAGAACAATTAGGTGGTGAGATCGGTAAATTGTATTTGACTGCATTAAGGGCAAAAGAATCTATCGAAGTTAACCAACACAGCTTAAATCGGCATAATAAATTATTAAAAGATTTAAGTGTTGTAGCAAAGTATGACACAGGCCGGCGCTCTGAGTTAGTGGAAGCGGAGGCCAGACGTTTGCAAGTGCAAACAACAATCGCGCAACTCACACGTACCATGGAATTGGCATTGAGCAGGTTATCCAAGTATACAGTTACCTCTCTTCGTCCTCAGGATCTTAAAGACCCTTTCCGTACCGAAACAACCCGTACGCTTATCAGCCGTTATAAAGGTATGGATAATGGAGTGAATCCGAGTTATTTAGCACAAAAAGCAGAACGTGAGAGCACTTTTTATGAATTGCAAGCTTCGAAAGCAGCTAGAAAGCCTGCAATTAATTTAGAGGGTGTTGCTACCAAAGAGACCAAGCAAGTTTACTTAAATTTGTCATGGAACTTTTTTGACCAAGCAGCCCGTCATACGGTAGATAAAAATCTCCATACTGTGGAAGCGGCAGATTCAAAACTGGATCAGATTTTACGTGAAGTTGCCGAACGTGCGAAAACAGCTGAAATGGATATGGCTCAAAGTGAACTGCGTTCCGGAATTACAGCGCAACATATCGTTTCACAGAAAGAAGTAGTAAAGGCGTATGAGTTGCAATTTAAGGTTGCTCGCCGTACTTTGACAGATGTTTTAGGTGCTTATAACGAACTTGCTAACATTGAGCAGGAAAATATTACAGCTAGAAACGATTTTCGTGATGCTGCGTTAGAGTATCTTACTGCTCAGGCTCAAATTGCGAATTGGGCAGGGATTACTACTGAAGAATCAAGCAACCAAAAATAAATAAACTTACATATTTTTTAGAATCTACGATTGAATAAAAGCTATGAAATCAATTATCGAACATATTGCTTTGGCAACTCAGATATTGGGTTCTCCTGTATCTGAGGCGGTGTTATCTGCTGAGGTAGTTAGAGATAAAAAGCTCAATGTTAATTTTCATTCTTTGAAAGAAGTTTTGAGAAGCCACGGCTTTGAAAATACGCTTTCGAAGCGGAATTTAGATGAAATACCGTCTTTGGCAGTACCAGTCGTAGTTATTCTTCATAATGAAGAAGCTGCTGTGATTACAAAGATAAACGGTGCAGGTCGTTCAAGAACTTACCATATCAGACAGGCAGATGGATTGGCTCAAGAATTGAGTCACGAACAGCTATCTGATCTTTATTTGGGTTACTGTTGGTTCATCAAACCCAAAATGGTATCGGATGCCCGTTCAGACCTCCCTGAATATGATTTGCCGAAAGCGTGGTTCTGGAAAGTTATTTGGCGTTTTAAAGGGTATTATTACCAAGTAATTTTAGCAACATTCATCATTAATTTTTTAGCCTTGGTCAGCTCTTTGTATGTGATGAATGTGTACGACAGGGTTATTCCGAATCAGGCTTATGAAACACTTTGGGTGTTGAGTATCGGTGTGGTTTTAGCTATTACCTTTGAATTTATAGCTAAATTAATTCGCGGCCATTTAACTGATATCGCTGGTAAAAAAGCGGATTTAATCATCAGTTCGGCGCTGTTCCGCCGGGTTATGGCTTTGCGTTTGGCAGACAGGCCTGCGTCTGCCGGATCGTATGCGAATAACTTGCGTGAGTTTGAGTCTGTTCGTGAGTTTATGACCAGTGCCAGCTTATTAACTTTAGTTGATTTACCGTTCCTGCTTTTATTCGTTTCCGTAATTGGGATTGTAGGTGGTAAATTGGCATTGGTTCCCTTAACTATTATTCCTATTGTTATCATTGTGGGTTTCTTGGTTCAACGCCCTTTGTCCCGTTATATTAATGAATCAATGAAAGAGTCGTCTCAGCGTCAAGGTTTGGCGGTAGAGGCATTGGAAGGCATCGAAACCTTAAAAACCAATAATGCGACAACTTGGGCGCAACAGCGTTGGGACGAATATACTGCCAAAACTTCGGCTTCTTCTATAAAAGTAAAAGATACCAGTAACTTTATGATCAACTTTGCTGTTGCTATGCAGCAGCTGAATACAGTATTCCTTGTTTTGTTGGGCACTTATCTTATTCACGCTGAAAACCCAAGTGACCGGATTACAATGGGTGCTTTGATTGCATCGGTTATTTTATCTGGTCGGGCATTGGCGCCGCTGGCTCAGATTGCCGGGCTGGCTACCCGTTTTCAGCAGGCGAAGTTGGCCCTTAGCGGTGTGAACAATATTGTACAGCGCCCCATTGAGCGCCAACCCGAGCGTAAATACATTACTTTGGACAATGTTCAAGGTGCGATTGGTTTTGAAAATGTTTCGTTCAAATACGGCGAAGATGGAGCTGTTGCAGTTTCCGGCCTAAATATCAATATCCGTTCCGGAGAGAAAGTAGGCGTATTGGGTCGAATTGGTAGCGGTAAGAGCACCATGCTTAAATTGGCCAGTGGTTTATATGATGGTGCGTCGGGCAATGTTACTTTAGATGGCGTGGATATGCGCCAAATTGATCCGAACTTTTTGCGCAATAAAGTTTTGCTGTTGAGCCAGTCACCACGTTTATTTTTAGGCACGTTGCGTGAGAATATGGATTTGGCTCGGACAGACGGTTTCTCAACGGATCAAGAATTATTGGTTGCTTTGAAACGTTTCGGTCTTGACCGGATTATCAGAAACCATCCGCGTGGCTTGGATATGCCTTTGGGTGAAGATGGTTTGGGCTTGTCGGGCGGGCAAAAGCAGATTATTTCTCTTGCCAGAATGACTTTGCGTAATCCGAAAGTCGTGTTGTTGGATGAACCCACTACAGGTTTGGATCAAGCGACCGAGCGTATGGCGCTTAATGCGGTAGGGCAGTGGTGTAAAGACAAAACCATGGTTGTGGTTACTCACCGCCCACAAGTATTGCAGATTGTTAATCGCATTATTGTGATGGATAACGGAAAAGTTGTGATGGACGGCCCGCGTGATTTGGTGTTGCAAAAATTAATGCAGAACGAGCAACAATCTAATCAGCAGGCAGCATCAGCGAAACAAGGTATCCGTCAAGCGAACGGTTAATGTATGTTTTGAAAAGCTGGCTGCTTCATCCGGGCAGCCTTTTCATGAAAAATAGTGTAATAAGGTTTTTGTCATTATGAGTGAACAAAACAATCAGGAAAGTGTTAAATCCAGTGATTTGAAGCTCGTGAATGATCTAAATGCGGCTTTACAAAAAGAGAAGCATCACGGTCAATTTTGGGTCATTATCCTGTTTTTTGTATTTTTGGTCGTTTTCGTGATTTGGGCGTATAACAGCCCGTTGGAAGAAGTGACCCGGGGTAATGGCAGTGTAATTCCGAGCAGCCGTGAGCAAGTGATTCAAAGTTTGGATCCGGGTACCATTTCGGAAATGAAGGTAAAAGAGGGTGACATTGTTGAAAAAGGTCAGATTCTCTTACGTCTCGACGATACCAGAAGCTCTGCCGTATTGCGTGAAAGTGAAGCGAAAGTTGCCAACTTGGAAGCTATGGCAGCCCGCTTGAAAGCTGAAGCTTATGGCGGTCCGCTAAACTTCCCCAGCGGCATCAGCCCGGCTTTGAAGCAACGTGAGCAGGCTGCTTATGTTGCACGCCGCCGTGCAGTAGTAGATGCCGTTCAAGGTTTACGCATGAGTAAAGCGGCTCTGGATCGTGAAATTTCCATTACTGCACCGATGGTAAAACAAGGTGTGGTTTCAGAAGTGGAACTATTACGCATGCAGCGCGAATCAAGTGATTTGGCCGCACAAATCGCAGAGCGTCAAAACCGCTATATGGCTGATGCCAATAACGAGTTGGTGCAGACTGAGTCTGAGCTGGCTCAAGCAAAAGAGAATATGGCTATGCGTGCCGACCCGGTTTCACGTTCGTTAATCCGAGCACCTTTACGCGGTATTGTGAAAGATGTAAAAATCAATACTGTTGGCGGTGTGGTAAATGCAGGGCAAGATATTTTGAATATTGTGCCGCTAGACGAGAAATTATTGGTTGAAGCTTATATCCGTCCGCAAGACGTTGCATTTTTGCGCCCGGGCCTGCCGGCAGTGGTTAAAATCAGTGCGTATGATTATGCGATTTATGGCGGCTTGGATGGCAAAGTAACCTTGATCAGCCCGGATACCATCAGTAATCAGGCTCGTACCGATGAATTGAAATTAGATCCAAACCAAGTTTATTACCGTATTTTGGTACAAACAGATGCTAATAGCTTGAAAGACCGTAACGGTAAGGATATGCCGATTATTCCGGGTATGGTGGCAACTGTGGATGTGAAAACAGGCGAGAAAACCGTATTCCAATACCTGATCAAGCCGATTACCCGTATGAAACAAGCGTTGACCGAACGTTAATTGTAATGGTGTTTATAAAAGCCCTGTTTCTAACAGGGCTTTTAAATACCTAGCGGATTCGGATTTGAAGTGCAACTTTCCATAACAGAAAAAGGCCGGTATGCGGTAGCATACGGCCTTTCCTGCAAGAAAGATTGCCATGAGCTACACACAACTGACCCAAGACGAACGATACCACATCCAATACCTATCCCGCCACCACACCGTTACCGAAATCGCCAAACTGCTTAACCGCCACAAAAGCACCATCAGCCGCGAAATCAGACGGCACAGTACACAGAAAAAGCCATACAACGCCGAAAAAGCCCAACAGCAAAGCCGGCTTACCAAACAGCGTAAGCGAAAACCCTATAAGCTCCATTCCCGGCTGATTCAACACATCGATACCCTCATCCGACTCAAACTCAGTCCCGAACAAGTGTGCGCCTATCTGTACAAGCACCACCAAATCACACTCCACCACAGCACCGTTTACCGCTATCTGCATCAAAACAAAAGCAACGGCGGTACACTATGGCAACATCTCAGAATAGCCCGCAAACCCTACCGTAAACGCTACGGCAGCACATGGACTAGAGGAAAAGTGCCCAACCGCATCGGCATAGAAAACCGACCCGCCATCGTCGACCAAAAATCCCGCATCGGCGATTGGGAAGCCGACACCGTCGTCGGCAAAGATCAGAAAAGCGCATTACCGACCTTGGTCGGGCGGGTTACCCGCTACACCATCATCTGCAAGTTGAAGAACTTCAAAGCCAAAGACACCGCCCGCGCAGTCATCAGGGTATTGAAGGCGCATAAAAACAGGGTACACACCATCACCATGGATAACGGCAAAGAATTCTACCGACACATCCGAATAGCCCGGGCATTGGAGGCAGAAACCTATTTTTGCCGCCCCTACCATTCTTGGGAGAAAGGGCTGAATGAAAATACCAACGGACTCATCCGCCAATATTTCCCCAAACAAACCGATTTCCGCAACATCAGCCATCGGGAGATACGCAGGGTTCAAGATGAACTGAACCATAGGCCAAGAAAAACACTTGGCTATGAAACGCCAAGTGTTTTATTCTTGAATCTGTTCCAACCTCTACTGCCTGAGTGTTGCACTTGAAATTCGAATCTAAGCCTGTCTGAAAACATTTTTCAGACAGGCATGATTATTATGCCGCAGGAAAGCTGCCCATAATCAAATAAACCGTATAAGCAGTATAAGCCGCCAGCAGCACCAAGCCTTTGAGGCGGCCGACTTTGCCGAAGCCGCCCTTGCCCAAGCAAAACACAAACAGCAACACAGTTAATGCCGACATCACCACCACGTCACGATTCAGAATTTCCGGCGCCACGTCCATCGGTGAAATCACGGCCGCCAAACCCACCACCGCCAAAGTGTTGAACAAGTTCGACCCCACCACATTGCCCAGCGCAATATCATGCTCGCCCTTGCGCGCTGCCACCACAGAAGAAGCCAGCTCCGGCAGGGAAGTGCCGATGGCCACCACCGTTAAACCGATAACCAAATCACTCACCCCCAGGCTCTGCGCCACCGTAACCGCGCCCCACACCAGCAGGCGCGAGCTCAACACCAACACCAGCAAGCCCAAAGCCAGCCAAAACAAGCCCCTTCTTAAAGACATTTGCGTGTTTTCCAATTCAGCCGAAATATCTTCAATCAAGTTATCCGCACCTTTCAGATTCTGCATAACCGTGCGCACCATATAAGCGCCCAACACAAGCAGCAAAACCGCGCCGTCCCACACCGCCAGCCTACCGTCAAGCAGCAGTAGCACCGACAAAGCCGTAATGCCCAGCAAAACCGGCATCTCTTTTTTTACAATCTGCGGCTGCACCACAATCGGGCTGATCAGCGCCGTAATCCCTAAAATCAGCGCAATATTCGCAATATTCGAGCCATAAGCATTGCCCAGCGCAATGCCCGGGCTGCCGTCGAGCGCCGACATCACCGACACCACAATTTCCGGCGCCGACGTGCCGAAGCCCACAATCACCATGCCGATTAACAAAGGCGGCATCCCAAAATGACGCGCCGTGGCCGCCGAACCGTCAATAAAACGGTCTGCGCTCCAAACCAGCAGCACCAAACCGATAATCACCGCTATGATCGCGTAAAGCATTATTTTCCTTAAGTTTTAAAAATGAAAGCCGCGTATTGTAACATTGTTCAACCCTTAAGCGTATGCGGTTTTGTTTTACGGGGCAGAATACGAAATGCCTGTCTGAAAAAGGTTTCAGACAGGCATTTGCGTAGGTTTGGTTTTAGTATCATCAATAAGGTAAGCAGTAGTAGGTCGGATTCTTGAATCCGACAAAGGGTCTCTCAAATGCCGGATACGAGTATCCGACTACGGTGACTATTTTCAGATGACCTTTTTATTTTTAAATATAATTAAGCCATTACAAAATCTAATGTTTTTATTTTCTTATTAGAAATTTCATGTGTGTTAGATAGTTCATTTTTTCTATCCAAAATAGCCTTTGCAATACTTTTTTCCGCTTGCCCATTACCATTGATTAAACGTATTTTTGATTTAACGGTATCCCAGCCATAAATTTTGACTAAAATACCTACACATTCATCTGCAAACGAGCCTGAAATGATTTCTGTATTTCTGAGATCAAGGGTAATTTTCGAACAATTCTTGTCTTCAATGAGACTAATAATTTGATCTCGAAAAGGAATAGCGGAGCGACGAGAAGCAAGGCTACCGCTAGGTAAGCGAATAGTTTGTTCCATGATGATAACTCCTGATTTTAACTGGTTAATGCTGCTAAAATATCACTAAGTTCAGAATTAGTTGATGCTGTCTGAGCTTTTAGTTTAGCTACATTTAATTGACATTTAATAACAACACCATCCCACTCATAACTAAGAGGGATATAAGACATATTAGGTGAATTTGAGTCAATTGACAACATGCAATTTCCAGAAAGTATGTTTAATTTGCCACAATATTGTTGAATTAACTCAATAAGTTTCGCAAGTCCTAGTCCTGCATGATTGTTGTTTTTCCTGTATTTTGCCAATTTTCCCATTGGATTACCAATTGCATCAGGAGGTAATTGTTGTGTCCAATCATCGTGTTTTTCTGCTTCAATTTTTTTAGAAGAGTGTCCTTTTTCAATGCACCATTTAATGGCTTCTTCATGTGTTGAAATTAATAATTGAACACGGTTCAGTTCTTTTAAGAAACCTCCTCCTAAATCTGCTAATGCAAATTCAATTATACCATTTTTGTAACATTGTATCATTGAAAAACCAGTAGATTTCCCATGAGACCAAACATTATCATGCACTTCACCAATTACTTCTTTTAATGAATTCAACCCTTCACTTTGATAATGATCTGTAAATTTGTTAATACAGCTGATAATTTGTGTATTAGCTGTGTCTGTTGATTCCTCGTTATCAAGTAGTGTTAAGACGGAATAAGTATGACCTACATTAGGACGCTGATTAGTACAAGGAATATCCCATAATGCCTCATTAAATCCAATCGTGGTTAAGTAACTGTTATGCTTTTCTGACTGAATCTGAAAGGAATTTGGTGGAATAGGATTCTTTTTAAGATAGGCTGCTACAGTTTAAGATAGGCTGCTACAGTAACAATATATGATGGTTTAAGAAAATCTTCCTCCTTAATACAAAAGTTGGAGCTTAAGTTACATTCTTGCAATGCTGATAAAATATCTTTAGTCATAATACAATTCTTTAAAGTAAGGTTTGGCATTTAGAATATTAAAAATAATTATATATTTTAGAATTATATATCATAGTTATCTTCTAATGCGCCTCTTCCCAATTCTCCCCCGCGCCCACTTCCGCCACCAACGGCACGCCCAGCATGCCGTCGGCTATGCCGGCCATAATCTCGGGAAGTTTGGTTTTCACTAAATCCAGTTCCGATTCGGGCACTTCCAGCACCAATTCATCATGCACCTGCATGATGAGTTTGCTTTGGAGGCCGTCTGAAACGAGCCAGTTGCGGACGGCGATCATGGCGCGTTTGATGAGGTCGGAGGCGGTGCCTTGCATGGGGGCGTTGATGGCGGCGCGTTCGGCTCCGGCGCGGGCGTTGGCGTTTTTGTTGTGGATGTCGGGCAGGTAGAGGCGGCGGCCGAACAGGGTTTCTACGTAGCCTTGGGCGGCGGCTTGTTCTTTGGTGCGTTGCATGTAGTCGGCCACGCCGGGGTAGCGGGCGAAGTAGCGGTCGATGAAGTTTTTGGCGGAAAGGTTGTCGATGCCCAGTGATTTGGCAAGGCCGTATTGGCCCATGCCGTAGATGAGGCCGAAGTTGATGGTTTTGGCGTAGCGGCGCTGTTCGCTGCTCACGCTCTCTTGTGCGACGCCGAACACTTCGGCGGCGGTGCGGCGGTGGATGTCTTCGCCGTTTTTAAAGGCTTCGATCAGGGTTTTGTCGCCGCTTAAATGTGCCATGATGCGCAGTTCGATTTGGGAATAGTCGGCGGACACGATTACGCTGCCTGCGGGGGCGGTAAAGGCGCGGCGCACGCGGCGGCCTTCTTCGGTGCGGATGGGGATGTTTTGCAGGTTGGGGTTGTTGCTGGCCAGCCGCCCGGTAATGGCGACGGCTTGGGCGTAAGTGGTGTGCACACGGCCGGTGTGCGGGTTGATCATTTCGGGCAGTTTGTCGGTGTAGGTGGACTTGAGTTTGGCCAAACCGCGGTTTTGTAAGATGATTTTGGGCAGCGGGTAGTCGGGCGCGAGTTGTTCGAGCACGGCTTCGTTGGTGGAAATACCACCGGACGCGGTTTTTTTCAGCCCTTTGGTGGGAATGCCCATTTTGTCGAACAGGATTTCTTGCAGTTGTTTGGGCGAGTTGAGGTTGAAGGGCTGGCCTGTGGCTTCATAAGCCTGCTGCTCCAGCGCCAGCAGTTGGGTGCCGAGTTCGTGGCTTTGTTGGGCGAGTTCGTTTTTGTCGATAAGTACGCCGTTGCGCTCCATGTCAAACAGCACTTGGGCCACGGGCAGCTCCATGTTTTGATACATTTCCAGCTGTTTTTCGTCCATTTGTGCTTTCAGCCAGCCTTCGATACGCAGGGCGAAATCGGCATCTTGGGCAGCGTATTCGGTGGCTTGTTCGAGGCCGACATCGGCAAACGAAATCTGCTTGGCGCCTTTGCCGCACAGGGATTCGTAGGTGATGGTGGGCAGGCCGAGCCAGCGTTGGGAAAGTTCGTCGAGGCCGTGCCCCAAGTGGCTTTCGATAATGTAAGACGCAAGCATGGCGTCGCCGGCAATGCCGTTCAGGGCAATGCCGTAGTTGGTGAAAATGTGTTGGTCGTATTTGAGGTTTTGGCCGATTTTTTTCAGACAGGCATTCTCCAAATGGGGTTTCAGGCGGCCTAATGCGTCCTGCAAATCAAGCTGTTCGGGCGCGGCGGTGGGTGTGTGGCCGAGCGGGATATACACGGCTTCGCCTGCTTTGAAAGCAATGCTGATGCCGACGAGTTGCGCTTCCATCGGGTTGAGGCTGGTAGTTTCGGTGTCGATGCCGATGGTGTCGGCTTGCGACAATTTGCTCAACAGGGCGGCGAATTGGCTTTCGGTGGTAACGGCTTGATAATCCAGCGTTTCAGGGGCTTGGGCGATGCCGATTTCCTTTTCAGACGGCCTCTCGGCAGCAAGCGCAGCCTGTTCGCCGATATGTGCCGCGCCGAACAAATCGCCGTTGCCTTCGTGCATGCGCTCTTCGGCTTCTTTCAGCCAAGTGCGGAAATTGAGGCGTTTAAACTCCACCGCCAGTTGCGACCATTTCGGCGTGGTGCGGCGCAGGCTTTCGAGGCCGTCTGAAAGATCGCCGTGCAAGTCCACATCGGTTTTGATGGTAACGAGTTGGTAAGACAGGGGCAGTTGCGGCAGCGCGGCTTGCAGGTTTTCGCCGACTTTGCCTTTGATTTCAGACGCATGGTTCATCACGTTTTGCAGCGTGCCGTATTGGTCAAGCCATTTCACGGCGGTTTTGGGGCCGCATTTGTCCACGCCCGGCACGTTGTCCACTTTATCGCCGATTAAGGTTAAATAATCAATGATTTGGTCGGGGCGCACGCCGAATTTGTTTTTCACGCCTTCGATGTCGAGCTTTTCGTTGCTCATGGTGTTGACGAGGGTAACGTGCTCGGACACCAGCTGCGCCATATCCTTATCACCGGTGGAAATCACCACGTTCCAGCCCGCTTCCTCGCCTTGCTTGGCCAGCGTGCCGATTACGTCGTCGGCTTCCACATCCGGCACAATCAACACCGGCCAGCCCATCAGCCGCACCAGTTCAGGCAGCATTTCGGCTTGCGGGCGCAGTTCGTCGGGCATCGGCGGGCGCGTGGCTTTGTAGTCGGGATACATCTTGTGGCGGAAGTTTTCGCCCTTGGCATCAAACACCACCGCGCAATAGTCGTGCACATAATCGGCACGCAGGCGGCGCAGCATGTTGAGTACGCCGTACAACGCGCCGGTGGGCGTGCCGTCGGGTGCGGTAAGCGGTGCCATGGCGTGAAACGCGCGGTAGAGATAGGAAGAGCCGTCGACGAGGAGGAGGGTTTGCTGGGTCATGATGATGCCTGTCTGAAAATAGAGTATAGATGGTGGAATTATAAGGTATAGGGCAGGGAACTTTGTAGCTAATATGGGGCCGCTTTGAATATGGTTAATCAACTTAACTTTTACTACGGCGTTGCTGCGCCTTAGCTCAAAGAGAACGATTTTGTAAGCTGCTGAAGCAGCACAAAATCAGTCCCGTGCTGCCTGTATTGTCTTCGGCTTGCTGCTTTGTATTAAAAGTGTATTGATTAACTATAGTACGCCTGTCTGAAAACGCGGTCGGATAATCCCATTATTCGTTTTCAGACAGGCATATGTGAAAAAACCCGCTTGATGCGGGTTTGCTTTGCTAACTTGTGCAAGCGCTTAGTTGCTGTTCATCCAATCGTCCAACTCTTTTTCGGCTTGCTCTTTAGTGTAGCCGTAACGCTCTTGGATTTTGCCGGCCAATTGGTCGCGTTTGCCTTCAGCTACTTTCCAATCGTCATCGGTTAATTTGCCCCATTTTTCTTTTGCTTTACCGACAAATTGATCCCATTTACCTTCGATTTGATCCCAGTTCATTTGGATTCCTCTCTAATCTAAAAATTAATTATAAAAAATAACGCGTTGTGCGTACCCAGCAGATGAGGCGGGAGAATTTGTTTTCAAGGAAAGGCTTTGTTTTTTAACATAGGTAAAATAGAAATTTGACAAAAATCAAATTTTTAAATGGCCGCCTTAATATATTTTTTACTGAAAACGAGCAATGGTTAATTATAGATATTGATTGATTCTTAATATTTTCCATTAAAAATAATGGTTTATCTTGATTTTTGATTGATGTTGAATAATTTGGCAAACAGTATTCAATCCTTTTTTACATAACGGACTGCAAGTTTTTATTTAAATTATCAAACTCCGTTTTCAATGTTGGTTTTTATCATTTTATGTAATTGGTGTAGGGGAAACAGTATGTTACTGTGAGCGGCGTTCCGCTGCTTTTTACGGAAGTTTCAAGTTTGAGATGTTGGCGGAATACATAACAATTCATTAAATAAATAAAAAGGAAAGAATATGCTACGCTACTCTGTTATATTTTTTGTAATTGCGATTATTGCAGGTGTGTTGGGTTTTGGCGGCATTGCGGGCAGCGCAGCCGGAATCGCAAAAATCCTGTTTATCGGCTTCTTGATTTTGGCCGTGTTGTCGCTGATTTTCGGCCGAAAACGGTAAGTAAACTTTTCAATTATACGGTTCAATAAGAAACATGCCTGTCTGAAAGCGGTTCAGATAGGCATGTTTCTTCAGGTGGGCATTACCAGTGGCCGAGTATTTTCCACCACATGCCGCCGATTAATACAAACACAATAATGTTTACCACGCTCATAATGAACCCCGCTTTCCACCACTCTCCCAGCGTGGTGTAGCCGGAGCCGAAAATCACAGGCGATGTGCCGGTGGCGTAGTGGGTGAGGGTCATCATGATGCTGGAGGCAGCCGCCATTAAGAGTGCAAACAGCATGGGCGGCGCGCCCAATGCGATGCCTGCCGCGTAAAACGCGCCGAACATGGCGGTGATGTGGGCGGTGGTGCTGGCAAACATATAATGCGCATAAAGATAAGCCAGCATCAGCAGGGCGGAAGCGCCCACCCAGCCTATGCCCAAATGGGAAATGCCGTCTTCCAGCGTGCCGGAAAACCAGGCGATTAAACCGAGCTTATTGAGGAAAGTGGCCATCATCACAAAGCGGCAAACCAAGTTACCGTGTCCCACGCGCCTTTTTCTTTCAGCACGTCATCCCAAGTGAGCACGCCGGTCAGCAGCAGCAACACCAAGCCGATAAACGCCGTGGCCGTGGCATCTACCGCAAACGCTTTGCCGAAAATCATGGCGGGAACGCCTGCCCAAAGCAGCAGCAACACGGCAAACACGCCCAGCATGATTTTTTCCGCACCGCTCATCGGGCCGAGCTTGGCCAATTCTTCTTTGGCAAACTGCGCCGCATTCGGTGTGTTTTTGATTTCGGGCGGAAAGATGAAATAAAGCACCAGCGGCATCAGCGCAATCGCAGCCAAACCGGGCAGCAGCATGGCCAGCGCCCAAGTGCTCCAAGTGAGGTTGATTTCCGCACCGGTGGCTTCGGATATCAATTTTACAACCAGCGGGTTGGGCGCAGTGGCGGTGATGAACATGGCCGAAGTAATCGGATTGCTGTGGTAATTGACTAAGGCCAAATATTTGCCCATGCGGCTTTGCGTGCCTTTTTCCGGGTCGGAGTCGTAGCTGCTGGCAATCGCCTTCATAATCGGGTGGATGATGCCGCCGCCGCGCGCCGTGTTGCTCGGCGTAACCGGGGCGATCAGCAGCTCGGAAAGCGCCAAACTGTATCCGATACCCAGCGTTTTTTTACCGAACACGGAAATAAACAGATAGCCGATGCGCGCGCCCAAACCGGTTTTCAGGATGCCGCGGGAAATCATAATCGACACGCCGATCAGCCAAATCAGGGGGCTGGCAAAGCTGCTTAACGCGTCTTTCATGGCATTGTCAGGTTTTTCCGCGGTAACGCCGGTTACCGCCACCAGCATAATCGCCAGAATGGCCAGCGCGCCGATGGGCATGGCTTTGCCGATAATTGCCGCGATGATGCCCACAAACATCGCCAGCAGATGCCAGGCTTGCGGCGCAACCCCTGCGGGTACGGGAATCAGAAACCAAATGACCAGGGCGATTGCCAGTGCAACCGCAGCAGGTATCGGCTTAAAACCCAATTTATCCATATCGGACACTCCTTGATGATTATTGTATAAAAATAAGAAACGATTCTAACGCTATTTTGTTGCCGGAAAAATGATATGGCACAAATAAAATAATTCAGTTATCCTCAAACCCCTGTCTGAAAAAATTAACAAAGGAGAAAAAGCATGACAATTCAAACCCGTACCCTAAGCTACACCGATTCGCAAGGCGTCACCCTCAAAAGCCATCTCTGTCTGCCCAAGCAAGCTGTAGACGGCCTTTCCGGCGTGTTGGTAGCGCCGGAATGGTGGGGCTTGAGCGAACACGTCAAACGCAGCGCCGAGCGTTTGGCCGAAGCCGGCTACGCGGCGCTAGCGATCGATTTATACGGCGATGCACTGCTCACCGACAAAGCAGACGTAGCCAACCAAAACATGACTTACCTGCTTGAACACCCTGAAATCCTCAACGAGCGCACCGACCTTGCGCTGACCCAACTGCAAAACCTGCCCGAAGTGGCGCAAATAAATGTGGGCGCCGTCGGCTTCTGCTTCGGCGGCAAAGTGGTGCTGGATATGGCGCGCCGCGGCCTGCCGCTCAAGGCCGTAACCAGTTTCCACGGCATCCTCACGCCCGCCGTGCCTGCGCTTGAAGGCATGGTGAAGGGCGAAATCCTGGTGCAGCACGGCGAGGCCGACACGCTCACCACTATGGACGACGTGGCCGCGTTCCGTAAAGAAATGGATGATGCCAAAGTGGTTTACCATATCGACGTGTTCCCCGGCGTGAAACACGGTTTCACCAATCCGCAAGCCACCGAAAACGGCGAGAAAAACCATGTCGATTTTCTCGATTACAACGCCGAGGCCGCCGAAACCAGCTGGCGCAATATGCTGGGTTTTTTAGAGCGCCATTTATAAGCACACCGAGCAATGCCTGTCTGAAAGAATGTTTTCAGACAGGCATTGTTGAATAAAGTATAATCAATTCACTTAAGCTTAATAACGATACCGTCATACTCGGGCTTGACCCGAGTATCTTGAGTTCCAGTAACTTTAAGAGATACTCGGGTCAAGCCCGAGTATGACGAACGTACTATTTTTTAAGTTGATTCACTATCACACAAAGACAGGATTCGGCATGATGCAAAAAACCGTTTTCAATATCGCCAAAATGGACTGCCCCTCGGAAGAGCAGATGATCCGGATGAAATTAGCCGGGTGCCGCAGCATACATGCGTTGGATTTCGACATTCCCGGCCGGCGGCTCACGGTGTATCACGAAGGCGGCCATGAAGCCGTTTTCAAACAGCTCGACAGCCTGAAGTTCGACACCACCCTGATCGGCAGCGAAGCCGTAGACACAATAGAGCAGGGAGCCGCTGCGCAAGGGCAGGGCAAAGCGGAACGCGCATTGTTGTGGCAAGTGCTGGCGATTAACCTCTTTTTCTTTTTTCTGGAAGCCGTAAGCGGCGTGTTGGCCGGTTCGATGGGTTTGCTGGCCGACAGCTTGGACATGCTCGCCGACAGCGCCGTGTATGCGCTCGCCCTGCTGGCCGTGGGCGGCACCGTGCAGCGCAAGAAAAAAACCGCATTTTCAGCCGGCGTGTTCCAGCTGGTGTTGGCGCTGTGGGGCTTTGCCGAAGTGGTGAAACGCTTTATCGGCTGGGAGCGCGTGCCCGATTTCAAAACCATGATTGCCGTTTCCCTGTTCGCGCTGGCGGGTAATGCTTTCTGCCTTTACCTGCTGCAAAAAAGCAAAAGCCGCGAAGCGCATATGCAGGCCAGCATGATTTTCACGTCGAACGACATTATCGTGAACTTGGGCGTGATAGCCGCCGGCGCGTTCACGCTGTGGACGCATTCCAAATATCCTGATTTGATAGTGGGCACAATCGTATTCGTGTTGGTGGGCTCGGGCGCGTGGAAGATTTTGAAATTGGCGCGTTAGGGTTGGATTGTTGCGATACACATGCCTGTCTGAAAGAATGTTTTCAGACAGGCATATTGGCCACCGTAGGTAGGATTCTTGAATCCGACAAATCTGCTGCGTCCGTCTCATTCTCGAATCCGATAAATTTCCAGCAACATTTCCGCCTACCGCAAGGCCGGCCATCCGTTATAAAATGCCAAGCCCTTTATCCGCAAACCCAATGCCTGTCTGAAAACCATGCTCGGCACCATCAATCTCACCACCTACATTATCGGCACGGTCGCCGTGATTTTATTGCCCGGCCCCAATTCCATGTTTTGCCTTTCCATGGCGGCGCAGCACGGCGTAAAAGCGGCTTACCGCGCCATCGCAGGCATTATTCTGGGCGATTCCTTCCTGATACTCGCCACCGTTTTGGGCGCGGGCACATTATTAAAACTCTACCCGCCGCTGTTTCACGGCCTCAAGCTGGTGGGCGGGCTGTATCTGGCCTATATCGGCTTCAACTTGCTGCGCGGCGCTGTAAGAAAATGGCAGCTTGATCCGTCTAAATTTCCAACCGGCTCCGAAGCCGCCGCCGGACCCGCGCCCCACATTTTCAAACGCGCCTTGCTGCTGAGCCTGACCAACCCGAAAGCCATATTGTTTTTCCTCTCGTTTTTCGTGCAGTTCGTCGACCCCGCTTACCCGCACCCCGCGCTTTCGTTTCTCGTGTTGGCGCTGATTTTGCAGGCCACCAGTTTTATTTATCTCAACATGCTGGTGTTCGCCGGACACAATATGACGCGCCTCTTTCGGCGGCACCATAAACTATCCGCCGCCGCCATGGGCGCCGTAGGGCTGATGTTCGCCGCGTTTGCCGTGAGAATGTGGATGGCCGCGATATAAAGCGGGCACGCGGAATGCCTGCCTGAACACTTCAAATTTAAGGAGCAAACCATGCGCGAATATGAATTTGTTTTGGTCAACGTGTTTGCCGAAACCCATTTCGGCGGCAACCCGCTGGCCGTGTTCCCCCAAGCCGAAGGGCTGGACGACGAGGCCATGCAGCAGATTGCGCGCCAGTTTAATTTAAGTGAAACCGCGTTTGCCTTCCCCTCGGAATCCGCCGCCGCCGACCTGCGGATTTTCACGCCCGCACACGAGCTGCCGCTGGCCGGCCATCCCATCCTCGGCAGCGCATCCGTGTTGCAGCAACGGCAAGGCCTGTCTGAAAACTTTGTGCTCAACACACGCGCCAAGCCCGTTTGCCTGAGCGGCTCAAACAACACGATGACCCTGAAAATCAGTGGCTACACCTGCCGCCCTTCAAGCGCTTCCCGTGTCGAATTGGCCGAAGCAGCAGGCATTCCCGAGGCGCAAATCGCCGAACACGCTTATTGGCTGGATAGCGGTTCGCCGCAGCTTTTGCTGCAAGTTTATACCGCCGCCGCGCTGGAAAACGCCCGTATCGACTACGCCAAACTCAATGCCGTTTGCTGCGCAGATTCGGGGCGCACCATGATTTACCTGTGGCACGAACAAGGCGACACCGTAGAGGCGCGGATGTTTTACGCACAAAACGGCGCCATTTTGGAAGACAGCGGCACCGGCTCCGCCTGCGCCAATCTCGGTGCCTACTACCTTTCGCGCGGCATCTTTCCGCTTAAGCGCAGCGTTCGGCAAGGCGACCAAACCGGCCGCCCCAACCGCCTCAGTTTGCGCGTAGACGAAGCCGAAAATATCTATGTGGGCGGGCGCGTAGTGGAAGTCGGGCGCGGCGTGTTTACGCTGCCGCTTTAGCAGCATGGGCCCAACCCGAGTATGGCATCCGATTGACTTAACAATGCCTGTCTGAAAACAAAACACTTCACAAACATAAGGAAACCACCTCAATGATTACCCTGATTTTTATCCTCTTTTTCGCCATCCGCCTCGTATCCCTTTCCATTTCCATCCGCAACGAAAAGCGCCTGATTGCCGAAGGCGCCAAACAGTTCGGCGAAAAAAATTCCAAGCTGCTCGCCGCCGCTCACATCGCCTATTACTTCGCCGCCCTGGCCGAATCCCATATCCGCGGCGCACAGTTTGATGCCGTTTCCACCGCCGGCACCGCCGTTACCGCCTTCGCCCTCGCGATGCTGTTTTACGTGATCCGCGAGCTTGGCGAAATCTGGACGCTGAAAATCTATATCCACCCCCGGCACACCCTCAACCGCTCCTGGCTCTTCCGCCATGTGCGCCACCCCAACTACTTTTTAAACATCATTCCCGAACTCATCGGCATCGGCCTGCTCTGTCACGCCTGGGCAACCATGGCCGTAGGCCTGCCCGCTTACTTTGTGATTCTCGCCATACGCATCCGCCAAGAACACGAAGCCATGCGCCATTTGTGGTAAACCGAGTTTAAAAACATTTTTGCGCCAAGCATAATCAAGCGCCGTTAAATATCGTATAATCCCGCCTGGCCGGATAAAAAACCACTCAGGCAGAAAAAAGAAGCGCATAACATAAGGCTGTCTGAATTTCAGACAGCCTTTTTACAAGATAAACGCAGCATATCGATATGCACGGGAAAGGGCAGCTTGATGGGGTTTTCGGACAGGCATTGACGAGAACAGGTAGGGTGTGTGCCAACGGCACGCAAGTGGTTGTCGAGGTTTGCGGCACAAATAAAAAACGCATACTTAAGATTGCCCTGATGTAGGTCGGATTCTTGAATCCGACAAATAGGAAAGGCACGGCAAGAAAAAATGTTTCAGGCAGCCTTAAATTGATTTTGTCGGATACAAGTATCCGACCTACGCTTGCTTTGGCACGAACAAGGCGACACCGTTCAGGCGCGGATGTTTTACGCACAAAACGGTACCATTTTAGAAGACAGCGGCACCGGCTCCGCTTGTGCCAATCTCGGAGCCTACTACCTTTCGCGCGGCACTTTTCCGCTTAGGCGCAGCGTTCGGCAAGGCGACCAAACCGGCCGCCCCAACCGCCTCAGTTTGCGCGTGGACGAAGCCGAAAATATCTATGTGGGCGGGCGTGTGGTGGAAGTCGGGCGCGGCGTGTTCAAGCTGCCGCGTTAATCTGTAAAATATTTTACCGGCACTATATGGCCATGTTTAAGGTTGGTTTTTTTAAATTATTCAGATGTAGGTCGGATTCTTGAATCCGACAGAATGGGGATGTAAGGAAAATAGTTCAGACGGTCTCAAATGGTTTGTCGGATACGAGTATCTGGCCTACAGCTATCATTTTTTATTGAAAAATTATGAAACAAACTCAAACAGTAGATCTTGATAACACAAGCATAGAATTTTTTAATAGTTTAGTTTCTATTTTAAGAATACATCCAGTTAATGAGCCCCCCAGACCTATTGGTTCAGGTTTTTTTGTATTGTATAGAGAATGTATATATTTTATTTTAACGCTGCATAATTTTCAGCATATGGGAATAAATAAGGAGAAAATATCTAGTAATGAGAAAAATCTATTTATTTCCAATCCAATACTTAATTTAGAAATAGAACCTAGACATTTCCACCATATCTTTTTTTCAGAGCTAACTCATGAAGAAACAGGAGCACCAATAGATGAAAATGATTTTGTAATTATTAAATTGAATAATCAATTACCTGATGAAATTAAAATTAAGCTACCTTTATTTAAGTTGGAATTTAATTTTGAAAAAATAATAACTGAAATTATTTCATCTAAATATCTAGGAAATTATTGTGTTGGCTTCCCTCTAGAACACCCAGATTATGACTATGATTTGTGTAATGATGAGCAAAAAGTAGAACAAACCTTAGGACTTGAAATAATACAAGGTAAAATAAATCGAGAGAATAACAATTTAAATTTGTTTAATCTGGTTGAAATTAAATATAGTAATAATGATAAAAAAATAGGCAAAGAAAACTTAAATTCTGAGCTGAATGGTTTTAGTGGTTCCCCAGTTTTCGTCATCGACAACAATAAAGATTTTGTCTTACTTGGTATGTTGCTGCGTGCAAATGGCACTTCTATATTTATAAATCATATTATCAAATTTATTGATGAAAAAATTAATAAGACACTTATTTTAAAAGGAAAAATAACCCATAACGCAAGTTTGAAGATTATAATTTCTGAAAAATAATTTTTCTTATCTTAAATTATCTTAAAAGAAAGACCCACCATGCCCAAACGTACCGACCTAAAATCCATCCTCATCATCGGCGCCGGCCCCATCGTAATCGGCCAAGCCTGCGAGTTTGACTATTCCGGCGCACAAGCGTGTAAGGCTTTGCGCGAGGAAGGCTATAAAGTCATTCTCGTCAATTCCAACCCCGCCACGATTATGACCGACCCTGAAATGGCCGATGTTACCTATATCGAGCCGATTATGTGGCAGACGGTGGAAAAGATTATCGCCAAAGAGCGCCCCGATGCGGTGCTGCCGACCATGGGCGGCCAAACGGCGCTGAACTGTGCGCTGGATTTGGCGCGCAACGGTGTGCTTGCGAAATATAACGTCGAGTTAATCGGCGCAACGGAAGATGCGATTGATAAAGCGGAAGACCGCGGCCGCTTTAAAGAGGCGATGGAAAAAATCGGCCTCTCTTGCCCGAAATCTTTTGTGTGCCACACCATGAACGAAGCGCTGGCGGCGCAAGAGCAGGTAGGCTTTCCTACGCTGATCCGTCCGTCGTTTACCATGGGCGGTTCGGGCGGCGGCATTGCCTACAATAAAGACGAGTTTTTGGCGATTTGCGAACGCGGTTTCGATGCCTCGCCCACGCATGAGTTGCTGATCGAGCAATCGGTGCTCGGCTGGAAAGAGTACGAAATGGAAGTGGTGCGCGATAAAAACGACAACTGCATCATCATCTGTTCGATTGAAAACTTCGACCCGATGGGCGTGCATACCGGCGACTCGATTACGGTTGCGCCCGCGCAAACGCTTACCGACAAAGAATACCAAATCATGCGCAATGCTTCGCTGGCGGTGCTGCGCGAAATCGGCGTGGATACGGGCGGCTCGAACGTGCAGTTTGCTATCAACCCTGAAAACGGCGAGATGATTGTGATTGAGATGAACCCGCGCGTGAGCCGTTCTTCGGCGCTGGCTTCCAAAGCCACGGGCTTTCCGATTGCGAAAGTGGCGGCAAAACTGGCGGTGGGCTTCACGTTGGACGAATTGCGCAACGACATCACCGGCGGCCGCACGCCTGCGTCTTTCGAGCCTTCGATTGACTATGTGGTAACGAAAATCCCGCGTTTTGCGTTTGAGAAATTCCCCGCTGCCGACGACCGCCTGACCACGCAAATGAAATCGGTGGGCGAAGTGATGGCGATGGGCCGCACGATTCAGGAGTCGATGCAGAAAGCCCTGCGCGGCTTGGAAACCGGTTTGTGCGGCTTCAACCCGAAAACTACCGACAAGGCGGAAATCCGCCGCGAGCTGGCCAACCCCGGCCCAGAGCGCATTCTGTATGTGGCCGATGCTTTTCGCGCCGGTTTCAGCAAGGAAGACATCCACGAAATTTGCGCGATTGATCCGTGGTTCTTGGCGCAGATTGAAGACATTGTTCAAGAAGAGGCAGCCGTGGCTTCAGGTAGCCTCAGCGATTTGGACTACGCCACTCTGCGCCGTTTGAAACGCAAAGGCTTTTCAGATAAACGTTTGGCACAATTGTTAAACGTAAGCGAAAAAGAAGTGCGCGAACACCGCTACGGCTTGAAGCTGCACCCCGTGTACAAGCGCGTGGATACTTGCGCGGCGGAGTTCCAATCCGACACCGCTTATCTCTATTCCACTTACGAAGAAGAATGCGAAGCGAGGCCGTCTGAAAAACGCAAAGTGATGATTCTCGGCGGCGGCCCCAACCGCATCGGCCAAGGTATCGAGTTCGACTATTGCTGCGTACACGCTGCGCTGGCGCTGCGCGAATCGGGTTTTGAAACCATTATGGTGAACTGCAACCCCGAAACCGTTTCCACCGACTTCGACACTTCCGACCGCCTCTACTTCGAGCCGCTCACGCTGGAAGATGTGCTGGAAATCGTGCGCACCGAAAACCCGTGGGGCGTGATTGTGCATTACGGCGGCCAAACGCCACTGAAACTGGCCAACGCTTTGGTGGAAAACGGCGTGAACATCATCGGCACGTCTGCCGATTCGATTGACGCCGCCGAAGACCGCGAACGCTTCCAAAAAGTGCTCAACGATCTCGGCCTGCGCCAGCCGCCCAACCGCACCGCGCGCAACGAAGAAGAAGCGTTGGTGCTGGCCGAAGAAATCGGCTATCCGCTGGTGGTGCGCCCGTCTTATGTGTTGGGCGGCCGCGCCATGCAGGTGGTGCATTCTGCCGAACAGTTGCAGAAATACATGCGCGAAGCCGTGCAGGTTTCCGAAGACAGCCCCGTGCTGCTCGATTTCTTCTTAAACAACGCCATCGAAGTAGACGTAGATTGCGTTTCAGACGGCAAAGATGTGGTGATCGGCGGCATCATGCAACACGTTGAGCAGGCCGGTATCCACTCGGGCGATTCGGGCTGCTCGCTGCCGCCATACTCGCTTTCCGAAGAGATTCAAGACGAAATCCGCCGCCAAACCAAAGCGATGGCTTATGCGCTGAACGTGGTCGGCTTGATGAACGTACAGTTTGCCGTGCAAGACGGCGTGGTGTTCGTACTGGAAGTGAACCCGCGTGCTTCGCGTACCGTGCCGTTCGTTTCCAAAGCCACTTCCGTGCCGCTGGCCAAAGTGGGCGCACGCGCCATGGCCCTCATCAGCTTGAAAGAGCAAGGCATTGAAAAAGAAGTGATTCCGGATTTCTACGCCGTGAAAGAAGCCGTGTTCCCGTTCATCAAATTCCCCGGCGTAGACACCATTCTCGGCCCGGAAATGCGCTCCACCGGCGAAGTGATGGGTGTGGGCGAAACCTTCTCCGAAGCCTACCTGAAAGCCCAACTCGGCGCGGGCGAACGCATGCCGGCTGTGGGCAAAGTGTTTATCGCCGTGCGCGACGAAGACAAACCGCTGGTGGTTCAAACCGCGAAAAACTTCCAATCGCTCGGTTACGGCGTGTGCGCCACCCGCGGCACCGCTGCCTACCTGAAAGAGTACGGCGTGGGCGTGCAGGTGGTCAACAAAGTGCAGGAAGGTCGCCCGCATATCGTGGATGCGATTAAAAACGGCGAAATCGCGCTGGTGGTCAACACCGTCATCAGCGACCCGCAAGCCGTGGCCGACAGCCACAGCATCCGCCGCAGCGCGCTTACCCAGCGCGTGCCGCAATACACCACCATCGCCGGCGGCGAAGCCATGAGCGAAGGCGTGAAGAGCCTGAACGCCATGGGCGTGTACAGCGTACAGGAGCTGCATGCGCGGTTGACGAAATAAGCGCTTAGATGCTTTTGAAGTGGAATGCCTGTCTGAAATTGTTTTCAGACAGGCATTTGTTTGTAGTGTCATCGTGTAAGTGGATTAGCTGATGGTGTTCAAATACCCGGATCAAGCCGTGGTTATCAAGTTAATTTGATTAGCTTTATGTGGAAACGGTGGCGGCGGTTTCCCCGTTATCAAACATCAGCAGATTTTCCGGCCAGCGTAAGGCGGCAAGCCTGAAGCCGGATTGCTCGGGCGAAACGGGCGGTGTGGCGCGACGGTCGCGCCAGCGTGCGCCTACCGAGTAGTCTATGCAGAATACGTTGCGTTTGGCGCCGAACCATGAATTGGGCGGCTCGGGCAGCAGGCCGGAATGTTTCGGCTGCCAGCTGCGCCAGTAGTGCCCGATAACCACGGGAATGTCGTCGGTATATTCGTCCCACCAGGCGAAGCGCGTGGTAAAACGCCAGCGCGCGCCGGCGTAAAACGGGGTGTCTACGAATACTTCGACGCCGCTGGTCAGGGCGCGCACGGGGTGCAGGCGGCTGCGGCGGTATTCGAATTCGGCCAGCGCCTGCTGTATCGGCGGCATGTGGTCGGGGTTGTCAAGCAGGGTGGAATCGGCTTGCTGGTGCTCGTAATCGGCATACCATTCGGCTGTTTGCAGAGACTGTTTTAAATCGGCATCCCATTGCCGGTAGGCGCTGATTAAGCCTCTGCCGGCAATGCCTGTCTGAATTTGGCGGATGGATTCGGGCAGCCAGGCGGCGTGGATGATGCGTATGTCGCTGCGTTGCAAAATCAGCGGCATATCTGCCAGCCAATTGATAAGTGCCGGTTTCTCGTGGTTCGGCATGGTCTGCCAAGGCGCATAGAGATGGCTTTCTTTGGCGGCGCGTTGGGGGAAATACCAGCCGGAGCCGTCTTTCGGGTCTTCTACCAACAGGTTCAACTCATGATTGCCCAACACCATAAATGCGTTGCCGGCTTCATATGCCTGCCTGAACCAATATAAAACGGCAGGGCTGTCGGGGCCGCGGTCGCATAAGTCGCCCACAAACACCAGCTTTCGCTGTTGGGGATGATTGCCGTGTTCATCATAGCCCAAGCGGACGAGCAATTTCTGCAAGGCATCAAATTCTCCGTGAATATCGCCGATGATATCTAAAGGGCCTTGCGGCAGCGTTTGAATGGGTTGGTACATAGCAGGCTCTTCAATTTTTCAAAAAGGTAAAGTGATATTGTTTAACTTAAATCATTTGTTAGGATATTGTAACAATTTAAAATATGCACGGAACCAACAAGCAAGGTTTGAAAAAATAAACTTAGGGCTGTTAAGTTCGGCAAAGAAGGGCAATTTGCATTACAATAGAGGGCAATTTTACCTGTTAAAAACGTGCCGGAACTTAATTAAAACATGAATGACCTGCCAAACGCCACAGCCCCAGCCGACGATGATTCTTTATTGTTGGGCCAATATGCCGAACGCGCGTATCTCGAATACGCAATGAGCGTGGTAAAAGGCAGGGCGCTGCCTGATGTGGGCGACGGGCAGAAGCCGGTGCAGCGCCGCATTCTGTATGCAATGAAAGATATGGGTTTGGTGTATGGCGCCAAGCCTGTTAAGTCTGCCCGCGTGGTGGGGGAAATTCTCGGTAAATACCACCCGCACGGCGACAGCTCCGCTTATGATGCAATGGTACGCATGGCGCAAGACTTTACTTTGCGTTACCCGCTGATAGACGGCATAGGCAATTTCGGTTCGCGCGACGGAGACGGCGCGGCGGCTATGCGCTACACGGAAGCAAGGTTGATGCCGATAGCCGAATTGCTGCTTTCGGAAATCAATATGGGCACGGTTGATTTTGTGCCCAATTATGACGGCGCTTTTGAAGAGCCCGTTATTTTGCCTTCGCGGCTGCCGTTTGTGCTGCTGAACGGTGCTTCCGGTATTGCCGTAGGTATGGCAACCGAAATACCGCCGCACAATTTATGCGAAGTTACCGAAGCGGCCATTGCGCTTTTGAAAAAGCCTGCCATGGGCACGGCGGAGCTGACCGCGTATATCAAAGGCCCCGATTTTGCGGGTGGCGGGCAGATTATTACGCCGCAAAGCGATATGCTGCAGATTTATGAAACCGGCAAAGGCAGCGTGCGCGTGCGGGCGCGTTATGAAATCGAAAAGCTGGCGCGCGGACAATGGCGCGCCATTGTTACCCAGCTGCCGCCGGGTACGAGCGCCCAAAAAATTCTGGCCGAAATCGAAGAGCAAACCAATCCTAAGCCTAAAGCCGGTAAAAAGCAGCTTAATCAGGAGCAGCTCAATACGAAAAAGCTGATGCTGGATTTACTGGAAAAAGTGCGCGACGAAAGCGACGGCGAGCATCCCGTTCGGCTGGTGTTCGAGCCGAAGTCGGGCAGGATTGATCCTGAAAGCTTTATGAACACGCTGATGGCGCGTACCGGCCTTGAAGGCAATGTGCCGATAAATTTGGTGATGATGGGCATGGATAGCCGCCCGGCCCAGAAAAACCTGAAAACCATTCTTCAGGAATGGCTTGATTTCCGTGTGCACACGGTTACCCGCCGCTTGCAGCACCGTTTGGCGCAAGTGGAAAAACGCATCCATATCCTCGAAGGGCGCATGATTGCGTTTCTGCACATTGACGAGGTAATACGCGTTATCCGCGAATCGGACGAACCCAAAACAGATTTGATGGCGGCTTTCGGCCTGTCTGAAATTCAGGCGGAAGATATTTTGGAAATCCGCTTGCGCCAATTGGCCAGGCTGGAAGGCTTCAAGCTTGAAAAAGAGCTGGCCGAATTGAAAGAAGAGCAAGACAAGCTGAATCATTTGTTGGGCGATGAATCTGCCAAGCGCAAACAGATCATTCAGGAAATGCGTGCCGATATGAAGCAGTTTGGTGATGAGCGCAGAACGCTGATACAGGAAGCCGAGCGCGCATCTTCAACGCAAACTACTGCTGACGAGCCGATTACGCTGATTTTGTCGGAAAAAGGTTGGATCAGAAGCCGCGCCGGCCACAATCTCGATTTGAGCCAGACCGTGTTCAAAGAAGGCGACGGTTTGAAGCAGGTATTGGAAGGCAGAACCGTATGGCCGGTGGTGGTGCTTGATTCGCAAGGGCGCTCTTATACTTTGGATGCCGCCGAAATCCCAGGTGGACGCGGCGACGGTATTCCTGTCAGCTCGTTGATTGAGCTGCAAAACGGCGCCAAAGTGGTGGCCATGCTCACAGGCCTGTCTGAACAGCATTATTTATTGAGCAACAGCGGCGGGTACGGCTTTATCACCAAGCTGGCAGATATGGTTAGTAGGATTAAAGCAGGCAAAGTGGTTATGAGTTTGGAAGCGGGAGAAACCGTTTTGCAGCCTCTGCCTGTGTTTGCAGTATCGCTGATTAATCCGGATTGCAAAGTGGTGCTGGTATCGGAAGACAACCGCTTGCTGGCGTTTGAATTGGGCGAATTGAAGATTATGGCCAAAGGCAGGGGGCTGCAACTGATAAGCCTGTCTGAAAACATGAAACTAAGCTTGGTTTCGGTTGTCAATCAGCCTGAATTTACCGTGCAGATTAAAGGTAAAAGGGGCGGAGAAAAAAACGAGCGGCTGCGTATTGTGGATATCCAAAACAAGCGCGGGCGGAAAGGTAAAATTTTAGATGTGTCCGGCCGCATAACCGGTATCACGGAATAGTGTAATCAATATGAAGCAATAAAGCGGTTCAGGCAACCGTTGTTATGAATAATTAGAGAATATCCAATATGAGTTACGCAAAAGCGCAGCTATATTCCCGCAAAGACTGGGAACAACAGATGGGGCGTTTGCCGGTGTTGATTAACCTGGCAAGGGTAACCATCATCATTTCTTTGCTGGTTTTCCAGATAGGTTCCGATTACCTATATATGGATACAGGCAAACTGGGGAATCTGTTTAAACCGGTTGAGTTTTATACTTGGGCGGCTGTTTATGGCGGCATTGTCATCCTCACTTTATTCAAACCTGAGTGGCAGCGCCAAAATATGACGCTGCCGAACGCGGCGGCAGTGGCCGATATTTCTATGATTATGCTGTTGGTTTACATGACCGGCGGTATAGGTATGGGTTTCGGTGCTTTGGTGTTGCCGTTTGTGGCCACATCCTGCCTGCTCAGTTACGGCCGCTATCCGATGCTTTACGCTTCCTATGCCACATTGCTGATTATTTTCTGCCTGCTTTTGAGCGATCAGCTGATCTTCAATATTTTGGATAAAAAATGGAATGGTTCGGATGTCCGCCCCTTTATCATCGGTTTGTTTTTGATTGGTGCAAGTTATTTGGTTGCAGGACTCACGGCGCTTTCTGTGAACCGGCTCAAGGCGGCAACCGATTCTGCCGATAAACACAAACAGGCTTTCAACCGGGTAAGCGGGTTAAACAAACTGGTGTTGAACAGAGTGCAGGAAGCGGTTGTGGTGTTGGATATGGATCAAAGGATATGGCTGTTTAATGCCCAGGCGAAAACCTATTTTCCCAGCTTGGCGATTGATAACCATGAAACTATTTTTAGTGATTTAATCCGCCAGTGGCAACACTCTCCTGAAAAAAGCTTCGAAACCGATATCCATCTTCATCAGCATTCAATGCGCGTGCGCGCAGTTCCTTTGGTGCAGAGTGATGAAAAAACAGAATTATTAATGCTGTTTATCCGTTCGTTACGGGAAGTGGCTGCGGAAGCGATGGCGACCAAATTGGCTTCTTTGGGGCAGCTCACTGCCAATCTGGCACATGAAATCCGCAATCCGATGTCGGCAATCCGTCATGCCAATGACTTATTGCAAGAAAGTATGCAGGACCCGACCAATGCTAAATTGCATGATATTATAGACAGCAATATTCGCCGCATCGATAAAATGCTTGAGGATGTTACCTCGCTGAATAAAAAAGACAATATCAGCCGCGAAAATATTAATTTAATGAAATTCTGGTTGGCCTTCAAACAAGAATTCACGCTGAATAATCCCGATGCAATCGGCTGTGTGCGTATGACTATGGATGGCAATAATTTAGCGGTGGTTGCAGACTCCATGCACCTTCAGCAGATTATGTGGAATTTGTGTAACAACGCTTGGCGGCACAGCAGAAAAGATGAGCAAGCGATTAAGGTGTTGATCCGCCCGAGCGGCAAAATGCACATTTCCATTGTGGTAGCCGATAACGGCTCGGGTGTATCGCCTGAAGTGCGCAACCGTTTGTTTGAACCTTTCTTTACCACGGAAAAAACAGGTACCGGCTTGGGTCTTTATGTGGCGAGGGAGCTGGCACATGCCAATTTGGGGCAATTGCATTACCATCCGGAAATGAACGGTTTCGAACTGATTTTACCGAGAGACGAAAGCAATGACGAAGCATAGTTTGCAGCAACCTGTATTGGTTGTGGATGATGAAGCAGATATCCGTGACCTTATGGAAATGACCCTGATGAAGATGGGTCTGTCCGTCGATACGGCAGTAGGTGTGGTTGACGCCAAAGCGAAACTGGAAGACAAAGATTATTCGCTGGTGCTGACCGATATGCGTATGCCGGACGGTTCGGGCTTGGAGGTGGTTCAACACATTAACGAATTAATGCTGGACACGCCTGTGGCGGTGATTACGGCTTTCGGCAATGCCGATCAGGCGGTAGAAGCTTTGAAAGCCGGTGCGTTTGATTACCTGCAAAAACCGATTACATTATCGCAGCTGCGCTCATTGGTGAAATCGGCGGTAAAGGTAAATGAGCCGGTTGCCGCAGTTGCAGCGCCGGCTCCAGTCCCGGAACAGCCCGTATCGAAATCTTCCCTTTCTTCTTCTGCCAAACCGGCTGCAGCCGCTCCCCGGCAATTTGCACGAGCGCCGGATTTGCCGGGTAATATGCCACGCGCGCCTATGCCTGCTTCGGCGGGCCGTAAAGGTGTTTCGGGCGGGATAGACAAGCCTTCGGAAGTGACTCAAGGCATGAAATCTTTGCGCCAACGTTTGTTCAGCACCACGGAAACCCGGGCTGTTCAGCGCGAACGGGAAATGCAGCAGGTGCAGGAGCTGGGCAGTGATCCCGATATGCCGCGCCTGCTGGGCAATTCTCCGCAAATGGTGGAAGTGCGCCATTTGATCCGCAGATTGGCCGGCAGTGTTGTACCGGTTTATATTGCCGGTGAGTCGGGTAGCGGTAAAGAGCAGGCAGCCCGCAGCATTCATGAATTGTCTGCGCGTAGGGAGCAGCCGTTTATCGCGGTGAACTGCGGCGCAATTCCTGAAAATTTAATGGAAAGCGAATTCTTCGGTTATAAAAAAGGCAGCTTTACCGGTGCCGATTCCGACCGTATGGGTTTTTTCCAACATGCCAACGGCGGTACGCTTTTCTTGGATGAGGTGGCGGATTTGCCGCTCGGCATGCAAGTGAAACTGTTGCGCGCGATTCAGGAAAAAGCCGTCCGCCGGATTGGTGATGCGCAGGAAACCCAAGTGGATGTACGCATTGTATGTGCCACGCATAAGAACTTGGAAGCTTTGGTGGAAGCCGGTTCTTTCAGACAGGACTTATACTACCGTTTGAATGTGGTTACTTTACATATGCCGCCTTTGCGTGAAATGCGCGAGGATTTGGGTCCGCTGATTTTCCGTTTGCTGAATAAATACCGTGTAGGGGAGATGGCTTACAAACTCAGCCCCAAAGCGCAGGATGCTTTGCTTTCATACAGCTATCCGGGTAATTTCCGTGAATTGGAAAATATTTTGGAAAGAGCGGTTGCGTTGACCGTGGGCAACATCATTCAGGTGGATGATTTGCAGATTCATGCGGTCGGTGTGTGCCAAGAAGCGCCTCTGCCTGAAGACAATAGCGAAGAAGCGGCTATTTTCAAATCATTTTCCGGTGGCGATGGTTTATCTGGTGCCTCAAATCTGCCGACCATGAATATGGTTGCTGCTTCTGCACATGAAATCCGGCCGGAAGTTCCGCTCTTTGTAACAGGGCAAACGCAGATTCAGGATTATCTGGATGAGGTGGAGCGCAGCATTATTTTGCAGGCTTTGCAAGAAACACGTTTCAACCGGACACAGGCGGCCAAGCTGCTGGGCATCAGTTTCCGCTCGATGCGCTACCGTATGGAACGCTTGGCGATTGAGTAAATATACATGACATGGGCGCGGCCATGCTATCAGGCATGGCCGTTTGGTTTATGTGCGAATAGATAATCCCAACTTACTTTTGCGGCAACGTTGCTGCATCTAGCCCAAAAAGAATGATTTTGTAAATTCTCGAGCAGCAACAAAATCAGTTCAATATTGCCTGCACTGCCTTCGGTTTGTTACTTTTATATGATGCGGTTGATTGGCGATATACATGTTTCCAGACAGGCATCATCAAATGCCTGTCTGAAAAATCAAGAAAGAATACGTTTATGATTCCTGTGGTGTTTGGAGACGATACCGATGAATTGCTGAAGCAGCGTGTTGCTGATTTCGGTTTGCAAGGCTGTACCGAGCCTCCGCAGGCAGGGCTGTATTTGCGGGCGGATTCGGAAGGTATCGCTTTATGCAAAGTTGGTGAAAAAGGACGGGTAAAAGTAGATTTTACAGGAGGTGCGGCACAATACCGGCGCACCAAAGGTGGCGGCGAGTTGATCGGCAAAGCCGTAAACCACAGCGCCCATCCCGTGGTATGGGACGGAACGGGCGGGTTGGGGCGTGATGCATTCGTGTTGGCCGGTTTGGGTTTGCAGGTTTGTGTGTTTGAACAAAACCCTGTGGTTTCCTGCTTGCTGGCCGATGGCTTGGCAAGGGCTGCCGGGTCGGCGGAAACTTCTGAAGTTGCCGGGCGGATTCGTTTGTATTCCGGCAATGCCGTTGCCTTGATGCCTGAGTTGGCCAAAGAGCAGGGTAGGCCGGATGTGGTGTATTTGGATCCGATGTATCCGGAGCGGCAGAAATCGGCTGCGGTGAAAAAAGAAATGGCTTATTTTCATGATTTGGTCGGCATGGCCGATGATGAAGCGGCTTTGCTTCACATGGCGCGCGAAGTAGCCAAAAAACGGGTGGTGGTCAAACGTCCGCGTTTGGGCGGCTTTTTGAATCATGAGAGGCCCGCCTACCAATATTCGGGAAAGAGCACGCGGTTTGATGTATATTTGCCGTTTCAACCCGTTAATCAGCAGGAGTAACTATGCCGAATCTCTATTTTTACAGCAGCTTATGTCCGGATACGCCGCCGTTTGATGCGGCTTTGCAAGAGTTGGGTGTTGATTGTGAGGCAGTCAACATTACCGAAAGTATGGCCAATCTGAAACGTTTTTTGCAGCTTAGGGATACGGCGGATGCCTATGCGTCATGCCGGGGTACATTGTCGGTCGGCGTGCCGGTGCTGATTACGGAAAACGGAGATTATGTGTTTTCGCCGGAAGAGTTGATGACTTATTTCGGTAAGTAGGATGCGTGGTGTTTCAAAATGCCTGTCTGAAAGATTTTTCAGACAGGCATTTGCTTTTGAAGAGGCTTTTATAGAGTCAACCAACTTAAAAGATTCCTTTTGTCATGTATATATAGTTAAAACACTTAATTTTAGTAGCATTTCCGTCATACTCGGGCTTGACCCGAATATCTTGAGTTCCGCTAACTTTAGGAGATACTCGGGTCAAGCCCGAGCATGACGAACGTACTATTCTTAAGTTGATTTACTAT
This sequence comes from Neisseria canis, assembly GCF_900636765.1. Classification (NCBI taxonomy): domain Bacteria; kingdom Pseudomonadati; phylum Pseudomonadota; class Betaproteobacteria; order Neisseriales; family Neisseriaceae; genus Neisseria; species Neisseria canis. Next base: position 233,983 of record NZ_LR134313.1, on the reverse strand, counting down.
ACAAGTTTGGTTGAGTGTATGACTTAGACATTCTTAGTTGGATTGATGAACCTTTGTGAAGGCCGTTTTTTGAATAACTAAATTTATTTATTTCTGTATTGACAGAAATAAATAAAAGTATAAAATAGCTTTCATGGAAATGAAGTCTGTTGCGTGGCGTATGGTTCAGACAGGCATTTAAATAAAACCGGGCTAAGACAGCGCTTTTTCAGTTAAGAAAATCGTATTAATGCTTCCATACATTTCATGTGGAAACATGCTGGTTCGACATGGTTTAGATGTATTCTCTATTTTTTAATTCAATATTTCTGCATAGACAGAAATTAAGGAAATTTTGGAACGGTTATGGGCAATCAAAAATACTTGAATGATACGCCGGCCTATCTTGCGGCATCCGTCGGAATTTTATGGATTTGGAGCGGTGTGCAGCCGCTGCTGACTGCGCAGGAAGTGTCGTTGGATTTGTTGGGGCAGGTGGGTGTCGGGCAGGTTTGGCAGATGCCGGTGTTGCGGACGGCTTCGGCGCTGGATGTTGTGTTGGGCTTGGCATGTTTCAGCCCGTTGCGCAGGAGGGCGGTGCTTTGGGCGGTGCAGCTGGTTGTGGTGGTTGTGTACAGCCTGATTGTGGGGCTGTGCCTGCCTGAACATTGGCTGCATCCGTTTGCACCTTTATTGAAAAACCTGCCGATTGCGGCGTTGATGTTTTATTTGATGAAAAGGAGTGGGAAATGAACACTTATTTGATCGTGAAGACTTTGCATATTTTGTCGGCCACGTTGATGGTGGGTACAGGTTTCGGTACGGCGTTTTATCTGTTTTTTGCCAACCGCAGCGGCTGTGTTCCGGCGCAGGCGGTGGTGGCTAAATGGGTGTGTCGGGCCGATTGGTGGTTTACTACGCCGGCGGTGATTTTTCAGCCTTTGTCGGGTTTGTGGATGATGCGCGAGCTGGGTGTGCCGTGGAGTGTTACTTGGATTTGGGGCGCGTTGGCGCTGTATGCGCTGGCCGGAATTTGCTGGTTGCCGGTGGTGGTGTTGCAAATCCGCATGGCGAAAATGGCGGCGCAGGCTGCGGCGGAAAATAAAGACGACATGCCTCCGGAATATTGGCGGGCGGCAAGGTATTGGGAGCTGCTGGGTTATCCTGCGTTTGCAGCGATGCTGGTGGTGTATTTCTTGATGGTTTTGAAGCCTTATTGATTATTGCGATGCCTGTCTGAAAGGATTGATGATGAACATCGTGTTGTTTGGCGGGAGCGGGTTTATCGGTAAACGCGTGGAGCAGATGCTGAGTGAGCGCGGGCATCGGGTAAAGGCCGTTCAGCGGGTGGATTTTGATTATCTGCGACCGCAGAAGGATCGGCTCATGCCTTTGCTGCAAGGGGCGGATTGTGTGGTTAACGCCGTTGGTGTGATGTCGTATCGGGCGGATGTGTTGGAAACCGTGCATCATATTGCGCCGCTTGAGATTGCGCGTTCCGCGTGTGAAGCGGGAGTGGGGCGGTTTGTTCAACTTTCCGCTTTGGGGGCGCATAAGGATCATGAAACGGCTTTTTTAGGCAGCAAAGGCCGTGGTGACGCGGCGTTGTTGCAAAGCGGCTTGGACGTGCGGATTGCGCGGCCTTCTGTGGTGTTCGGGCGCGGCGGGGCAAGCTGTGAGTTGTTTATCAAGTTGGCTAAGTTGCCGCTGCTGCCGTTGCCGGAGGGAGGAGCGTACCGTTTGCAGCCGGTGCATGTGGACGATGTGGCGGAAGGTTTGTGCAGGTTGGTGGAAGAAAAGCGGGTTGTTTCTGATGTGGTGGATATGGCGGGCGGGCGCGAATGCAGTTTGGCCGAATATCTGGCTGTGATGCGCCGGAATATTCATGGCAAAGATACGCGGAAAATCATTCCCATACCGGCTTGGGTGGCTGATTTGGCCGCCTATGCTGCCAAGCGCTTCAGTAACGGCATGGTAAGCTCAGACAGCATGAAGCTTTTGCGTGTAGGTTCTGTGGCGGAATCAACCGGATTTGAAGCATTGTTGGGGCGTAAGCCTTTGTCGGTAGATTGTTTTCAGTAGGCCTGAAGGAATGCCTGTCTGAAAAGCAGCCAATGGCTTTCAGACAGGCATTATAAGGTTTGGTTTACGAGAGTGCGTGTATGGATTCGGATGAGGCAGGCGTGCCTTGATGGTAAAGCAGCTGCCATTGCCCGCCTTCGAGTATCCACACGGATGAGCGCCAAGTGTAGAGGGGTGTGTGGGAATCGGTGGAAACGGAAAGATAAGTAAGCAGCGCCTGCTGCGGGCCGAGGCTTTGTAGGCGGTGGTGAAACGAACGAGTTTGGGGCGCTTCGGTACAATTTGTCAAATAACGGATAACCGTGTCTCTCGTGTAGGGCATGCCTGAGCGGCCGACTTCGTGAAACTGCGGATGCAGTAATGTCTGCAGGCGCTCAGCGGCACATAAAATGCCTTTGTGGTGAAGTTCGGATTCCAAAGCGGTAAGATGGGCTAATAAATCTTGCAAAGTATCATCCTTGGATAAGTTTTAAAGGCTGTCTGAAAATCATTCAGACAGCCTTTCAACTGAAAAATTCAGTGGCCTCGCCGACAGGAATCGAACCTGTATTTTACGCTTAGGAGGCATACGTTCTATCCGTTGAACTACGGCGAGGTTATGCAAACTTTTAAACTTTAAGAGATGCGGGCCAATGATTGCTCGGCTAAAGAGCGCATGGCCAGGGTAACTTCATTATCGGGCAATTTATCCAAAGAAGCCAGCGCATGTTGCACTGCAATCCGCGCCTGTTCGGTGGAATAAGCCAACGCGTCCGAGTTGGTAACGTGATGGTGGATTTTTTCAAAGTAACTGCGGTCGGCATTATGCAAGGCTGTGCGCACGTCTTCCGCCGCCTCGGCGCTACCCTGGCGCATCAGGTAAATCAAAGGTAAAGTCGGCTTGCCTTCAGCCAAATCATCACCCACATTTTTACCGATTTCCGCCGTGTCGCCCGAATAATCAAGAATATCGTCGATTATCTGAAATGCCGTGCCCACATACATGCCGTAGTCTTTCAGCGCTTGCTCCTGTTCGGCTGAGGCGCCTGCCAAAATAGCACCCACTTGCGCGGCGGCCTCAAAGAGTTTGGCGGTTTTATATTGGATAACCTGAACATATTCCGCTTCGGTAATGTCGGTGTTGCCGATGTTCATCAGCTGCATCACCTCGCCTTCGGCAATAATATTGGTGGCATCCGCCATCACTTCCAGAATTTTCATGCTGCCCGAACCGACCATCAGCTGGAATGCACGCGTGTAGAGAAAGTCTCCCACCAATACGGCAGCCGCATTGCCAAACATGTTGTTGGCCGTTTTGCGGCCGCGGCGCAGTTCGCTTTCATCTACCACATCATCATGCAGCAGCGTCGAAGTGTGGATAAATTCCACCATTGCGGCTAAAGAATAGAGCTTGTCGTTGTCATAACCTAAAGATTTTCCTGCCAGAATGGTGATGATCGGACGCAGGCGTTTGCCGCCGGCGCTGATGATATAGGTGCCGATTTGTGAAATCAGCGCCACTTCCGATTGCACGGCGCGGTTTATCACAACATTGACGCGGCCTAAATCGCTTTCGAGGTTTTTTTGAAAATAAGGCAGGTTTTTGAGCATGATGAACTTTCTGTTCAGGCAGTTTGCCCTTGCAGGGCGGTTCGCCGATAAAAAATACAGCGCGCAATTATATCAGTAACTATCTTGAAATGCAGCAATCGAAAAGGGTGGATTGTTTTTAGATAAGTCTTTGACAAAAACCGATAAAGATAATAGAATTACCGATTCTGCGTGTGAGCGCAGCATTTGTTAACCAAATTCTCATGGAGTTGAGTATGTACGCGGTCGTAAAAACCGGCGGCAAGCAATATAAAGTTGCCGTTGGCGAAAAATTGAAAGTAGAACAGATACCTGCCGAACTCGACAGCCAAATCGAACTGACTGAAGTTTTGATGATTGCTGACGGTGAGTCTGTAAAAGTAGGTGCGCCTTTTATCGAAGGTGCAAAAGTAACGGCTAAAGTGGTAGCCCACGGTCGTGGCGAGAAAGTCCGCATTTTCAAAATGCGCCGCCGCAAACACTACCAAAAACGACAAGGCCACCGCCAAAATTTCACCCAAATCGAAATCGTGGCAATCGCTTAATTTTTTAACATTTTAGGAGTAAACACAAATGGCAACTAAAAAAGCTGGCGGTAGCTCTAAAAACGGTCGCGATTCAGAAGCCAAACGCTTGGGCGTGAAAGCTTTCGGTAACGAACTGATTCCTGCAGGCTCTATCATTGTTCGCCAACGCGGCACCAAATTTCATGCCGGCGAAAATGTAGGCATGGGCAAAGACCACACTCTGTTTGCAAAAGTAGACGGTTATGTGGAATTCGCCGTGAAAGGCCGCTTGAACCGCAAAACTGTAAGCGTTCGCCCTTACCCCGGCGTAGATGAGTAATTCGGAATATTTCTGAAACAAACCCTGCTTATTTAAGCAGGGTTTTTTGTGTTAGTGTGAATGCCGCTTCTGAATTTTACGGCTGCAATATTAGCAATGCCTGTCTGAAACACAGTTTTCAGACAGGCATTGCTTTATTTGGGCTGTATGGCAACAGGCTGTTCGTTAAAATGCAGCTCGGTCAGCTTCTTAGTTAAAGTGTTTAGGATAAAGCCGTAGGCCGGCAGGAAAAACAGCATGCAGATAACCAGCTTGAACAAGTAATCGACAAATGCGATGTGCGGCCAGTTTGCAGCCATAAATTCGTCGCTGCTGGCGTAAAAAGCGATGGCAAAAAACAACAGGGTATCAACGGCATTGCCGACAAAAGTCGAAGCGGTGGGGGCAATCCACCATGATTTCAAGCGGCGCAATTTGTTGAACACGAAAATATCTAAAATCTGGCCGGCTGCGTAAGCAGAGAAGCTGGCCAATGCAATTCGGAATACAAATAAATTGAATACGGCCAATGAGGCCGAGCCTGTCCAGCCGCCGTCTTGAAACACGACCGATAAGATATAAGAGAGCAATAAAGCAGGCAGCATCACCCAAAAAATAATCCGCCGGGCCAAGCGTTGGCCGAAAATGCGTACGGTTAAATCTGTGGTAAGGAAGATAAACGGGAAAGTAAGCGCTCCCCAGGTTGAATGGACTTCATAACCGGTAGGCAGCGTTACGGTAAAAGGAAACTGAACCAGATAATTGCTGACGGCAATGATAGCGATATGCAGGAGCGAAAGGCGCAGTAAGGCTTTGCGCTGTTGCGCAGGAGAAAATTCATACATGAAGTGTTTCCTTATTGCATATCGTGTTTGAATAAACGCTCTTGCGCCAGTTTTTCAAACGGTGTACCTGAGCGGCCGTAATTGGCAAAAGGATGGATGGCAATGCCGCCGCGCGGAGTGAATTCGCCGAATACTTCGATGTATTTCGGCTGCATGAGCGCAATCAGGTCTTTCATAATGATGTTGACGCAATCTTCATGAAAGTCGCCGTGGTTGCGGAAGCTGAATAAGTAGAGTTTCAGTGATTTGCTTTCCACCATTTTGACATCGGGGATATAACGGATGTGGATGGTGGCAAAATCGGGCTGGCCGGTCATCGGGCAGAGGCTGGTAAATTCGGGGCAGATGAATTTAACAAAATAATCATTGCCCTGATGTTTGTTGTCGAACGCTTCCAGAATGGAAGGCGTATAAGTGGCGGGATATTGGGTTTTCCGGCTGCCCAAAAGGGTAATGCCGCCCAATTCTTCGATTTCTCGGGTCATTTTTGATTCCTTAGTTTTTTTAATGTGGGAGTTTGCGAACCACAGGGAAGGGCGGTATTTTAGATTAAATATTGGATTTTGCAAAAAATTATTTTTATTATGATATTGGAATTACTTGTTTGAAAAAATTTATTAGATGATGATTTATATATAAGTTTTTAGATAAACGGATATATAAAAAAGATTAATGGTTTTGTTAAAAAAAGATAAAACCGTTTATAAGAAAACTAAAACCGTATGTCGTGATTATTGGTAAAAATAATATACAGTAGTTAGTATCGCTACATCAATAACGCCGAGCGTGAAGTTTGTAAAGCGCTTAAAGGCACCGCCAAATACCGATACAAGACGAGAACATCATCATGAGTTTTACACAAGCCGGGCTGGAACACGCCCTGAAACAATTATCCGAGCAACTGCCCGATTTTTCAGAGCGTGAAGCGCATACGATGCGTTTGCTCCGTATTACTTCGGATCGTTTGAGCAGCCGCCAAAACGAACTTTTGAAAGAATACGGCATTAATGAAAATCTGTGGTTTGCCATTCTGTCTGTTTACATCAGTCCCAACCATGAAATCCTGCCTTCGCGTTTGAGCGATTTGATGGATTTAACGCGTACCAGTGCAACAAGGCTTTCCGATGAAATGGTTGGCCGCGGTTGGATTGAGCGCAGCATGAATGAAAAAGACCGCCGCCAAATCGTGTTGAAACTAACCAAAACCGGTGAAGATTTTATCAAAGAAGTACAGCCGCACATGAGCAAAGGCTATGCGCCATTGTGGAAAGATTTCAGCAAAGAAGAATTTGACCAGTTGCAGGCATTGCTGGGTAAAGTGTTAACCAGTTTGGGGGCTTGATTGCGTCGATTCTGAGGTGTTTTGGATGGGCTGTTGTTATGATAGTATCGTAGCAACAGCCCTTAATTAATAGGTTTGAGATGGGTATGCAATATATTAGGCATAGTGTGGTAATTGCGGCTTTATGTTTGGCCGGTGCTTGTGCGCAGTTTCCTAAGGAAGGGAAGGTGAACACACCTGCTGAGCATGCACTTTCCTCCGGACAAACTTTTGCAGTGCAAGAGCAATGGTGGCTGGTTTTGAAAGACCCGCAGTTGAACCGCTATATTAACGCAGCTTTAAAAAATGCACCTTCGCTGAAAAGCGCGCAAGCCCGTTTTGAACAGCTTCAAGCCGAGCTTGGTATTTTGGGTGAAGAAAGTAAAGTTCAGACAGGCCTTGTGGCCGAAGGCAAGGGGGCTTTGCTCGGAAAGAGGCCGTCGGCTTCATTTGCTGAGCCTGACCGCAATTTCAGGCTTGCGCACATCTCAGCGCAAGCCAAATGGTCGTTTGATTTTTGGGGAAAGAATAAAGCGCGTATTGCGTCTGTACTGGGGCGTCGGAACGCCGCTTATTATGAAATCAGGCAAGCGGAAATTTTGCTGACACATGCGGTGGCCGAGCAGTATTTTACCTGGCAGGGTCTGCTTGCCCAACAGGATATTCTGAATCAACGCATTGAAAACTCAAAACAAATCGAAAAGCTGATGCAGGAGCGGGTAAAAGCGCAACTTGCCGCGCCGTCTGCTGTTTATGAGCAGCAACAGATGCAGCAGCAATTGGCGCTGCAAAAATTACAATTAGATAAAGAAATCGCCCATGCCCGCCATGCTTTGGCTGTGTTGACCGGAAGTAAACCGGATAGCTTGGACAAGCAACAGCCGGCGGCGATGTCCGGCGTGCCGGATGTGAAAGTAGGCGGTTTGAAAGCCGATATATTAGGCCGTCGTCCTGACATCTCGGTGCAGCGTGAATTGTTGGATGTGCGAAGCCAAAATATTCGGGAAGCTAAAGCGGATTTTTATCCGAATATAGAGCTGAAATTGCTGACAGGTTTATCGCATATTGATGCATTTGATTTGGTGCGCGGCAATTCGGGTATGCTTGGGGTGGTGCCGGCGGTTCATCTGCCGATTTTTACGTCCGGTGCTTTGCGCTCGAAACTGGCAAAACGCAATGCGGAATATGATGAACAGGTAGCGGTATACGATCAAACGGTTTTGGATGCGATGCGGCTGGCGGCAGATGCCATAACAGACTATCAAAATCATAAAGCGCAACATGCGCAGGCAGAGCAGGCAGCGGCAACTGCCCGTAAAATTTCTGCAAGTATACTAAGGCGCGTCAATGCGGGCTTGGCAAATAAAGCGGAATATTACCGCAAGCAAGATGATGTGTTGCAGCAGCAGGCGGTAGTCCTGATGAAACATTCGGCTGCACTTGCGGCGTGGAGTAATCTGAATGTTCAACTGGGAGGCGGATTTAAGCAAGAACAGCATTTGTGAGAACTGGCAGTTTCATTCTGCATTTTTATAAGCAGATAAAATATAATAATGGAATATTAAAAACACTGCAGTTATGGAAGCTGTGGTTGAAAAAACTTGTGTTTGAACAGCCAGCGGCTGTTTTTAATGACAATTTGGGATAAATGTCTTTTCAGACAGGCATAGTTATTCAAATGCCTGTCTGAAAATATGAGTGAAATAACGGGTAGATAAACAATGAATAATACGAAAGACCAAGCTTTACCGGCGGAAAACGAAACAGTTCCATCAACCAGCCGCCATAAAAAGCGCAACATCACCTTAGTGGTTTTGCTGCTGATTGTGGTGGGCTTGGGCTTTGCCATGATGTATTTTTTAATCTGGCAACACGAGCAAACGACCAATAACGCCCGCGTGGCAGGACACTCCGTGCAGATTGCGCCGCAAATTGCCGGAACGGTGCGCCAAGTTTCGGCGGAAGATACGGAAATTGTGAATAAAGGCTTCGTGCTGGTTACTTTGGATGACAGCGATTACCAGCTCGCTTACGAACGCGCGCAAAACGAGTTGATACAGGCCATCCGGCAAAACAAGCAGCAGATAGCGGCCGGCGCGCAAAGCAAGGCTGCAGTTTTAGCCCGCAAAGCCGATTTGGCGAAAGCTCAAGTCGATTTGCGCCGCCGGGAATCTTTGGCCGGCAGCGATGCCATTTCAGGGGAAGAATTAAGCCATGCGCGTGCGGCAGTTGTGCAGGCGCAAGCAGCTTTGCGTGCGGTGGAAGCGGAACAAGAAGCAGTGTTGGCATCTTTGGGCAAAAATATTCCTCTGCGTAAGCAGCCGGCCGTGCAAAATGCGGTGAGCCATATCAAAGACGCTTGGTTGAATCTTCAGCGCACACAAATACGCGCCCCGGTTGACGGACAGGTGGCTGAGCGTCATGTTCAGGTCGGGCAACAGGTTGCGGTTGGAGTGCCTTTGATGTCGGTGGTGCCGCTTAACGATTTATGGGTTGACGCCAATTTTAAGGAATCCCAGTTGCGGAAAATGCGTATCGGTCAGCCTGTAACGATGACCTCGGAAATGTACGGTAAAAAAGTCGTGTATAACGGCAAGGTGCTCGGGCTTTCAGTCGGCACGAGAAACCAGCGCGACATTGAAGAGCAGCATCCTGAAAATCAAACCAAGGTTACCCAAGTTCCGGTGCGCATCAGCTTGGATCCGAAAGAGCTTGCCGAAAATCCGCTTAGGGTTGGCTTGTCGATGACGGTTCGAGTGAGCACCATAGACAGCAGCGGGCCGGTAATAGCATCGGCGGCACGCAGAAAAACGGAAGCGTCGGAGGGGAATACGGTGGATTGGACACCGGTGGAAACGCTTATTGAGCAAGTGTTTGAAAAGTATTCGAAATAGGTTTCAGACAGGCATTGCTAACCGTTTACACAGAAATATAGTTAATCACTCAAGAATAGTGTGCCCGAGAATGGCGGTGTATCGTTATTATGTAACTCGATTGGCTATATTTATGACAAACAAACTCAGATAAAAATAAGTTGCTTTGCCATAACTTTACCGGCTTCCCAAAACACAATGCCTGTCTGAATTCTTTCAGACAGGCATTACTGTTACCTTAGCTATATTCCAGTTGCCGAATATCAATCCCGAATCTGCTTTTGGAAGATTTTTTTGTCGACCAAATAAACCAAAACCAAAACGGGCAAACCCAGTATGGCGGTAAACAGGAAGAAATTCTGATAGCCGACCTTGTCCACAATCGTGCCGGAATAGCCGCCTAAAACTTTCGGCAATAAAGTCATCAAAGAGCTGAATATCGCATATTGCACGGCAGTAAAGCGGATGTTGGTCAAAGCGGAAAGAAACGCAATAAACACTGCACCCGCCAAGCCGGCGGCAAGATTGTCAAACGCCACGGCCGTGTACATCAAAGCCATATCCTGCCCGCGGTTGGCCAAAACAACAAACATCAAGTTCGTCGCAGATGCCAAAACACCGCCCAACATCATCATTTTCATCAAAGAGAAACGTTGCGCCAACAGGCCACCTAAAAAGCCGCCGGCAATCGTCATAATCAAACCGAAAGTTTTCACAGCAGCCGCAATGTCTTCTTTTGAAAATCCCAAATCCTGATAAAACACATTGGAAATCACGCCGGCCACAATATCCGAAATGCGGTATACGCCGATTAAAGCAAGCAGCAGCAGGGCGGATTTGCCGTAGCGGTGGAAAAAATCCATCACAGGATCCAGCCAGGTCGTTTTGGCCAAACCGGCAGGCACCAGGCCGCTTTTAACCGTCAGCACACAAGCCGCCGCCGCCGCGCAGGCGCCGATAAGCAGGCGCACGGCCTCGATTAAAAATGTGCCCAGCACGCTTTCTGTGGCCGGCAGGAATGTTCCCGAAAAAGCAAACGCAGCCACAAATGCCGCAGCCATAAACACAAACAAAAGCAACAAGCGGAAATTATCGCCCGAGCGTAGCGGCGCTTCCGAATGCCTGTCTGAAACATCCGGCTCGCGGCAGAGCAAAGTCGTTACAATGCCCGCGCCCATAGTCAGCGCCATAATCAGATAAGTGTGGCGCCAAGCCTCATACAGATAAGCACCTTCTTTAGAACCCAGCCACGAAGCCAAAAACAAAGCGCCCGCCCCGGCCACAATCATGCCGATCCGGTAGCCGGCATTATAAGTGGCGGCGGTTACAGACTGCATCGCATCATCCCCTTTAGCCACTTCAATACGGTAAGCGTCAATCACCACATCTTGTGTTGCCGAAGAAAAACCCAACAACACGGCGGCGGCGGCCATCACTGTGAGCGCATGTTTGTCTACAGGATTGATCAGCGCCATCAAGCAGATTGCCGCCACAATAAGTACCTGCGCCAGCAGCAGCCAAGAACGCCGCTTGCCAAACAATCTGCCCAATAATGGAAGCTGAAGCGAATCGATCAAAGGCGCCCAAACAAATTTAAACGAGTAAGCCAAAGCCGCCCAGCTGAACATCGTAACCGTGCTTCTGTCTACCCCCGCTTCGCGCAGCCACAAAGAGAGGCTCGAAAAAATAAGCAAAATGGGAATGCCCGCAGAAAAACCGAGAAAAAACAAAGTAATCGAGCGGCCGTCCAGATAGCTGGCAAAAGCTTTGCCCCAGCTGTTTTGATGTGATGACATGTAACCATCCTAAATGCCTGTCTGAAAGCGTTAGCACAGAATTGCAGCGCAGGCAGGGAATAAAATGCCAAATTGTATATTAAATCAATAAAAGTACAACATAAGCGGTATCAATGGCTGGAAATATGTTTTTCCATCAAGTTTGATGTATCCCGATAATCGAACAATCTGTTTCGGTTCCAGACTTCAGCTTAATCAATGCCTGTCTGGACAATATTGTTCAGACAGGCATTGATATTACCCGCTGGTTATGTTCTTTATCCGCGTATCTTAAGTAATGATGAATTAAACAAGTGTTCCATTCTGTTTACTCTTTATGTCATCAGGCTGAAGCAAATGTGGAGATATTGCAGCATGAATGTGTTTGGAAAGAGTAAAGGCCATATTTATTTGCAGCTTGCCGCAACCTGTATGATAAAATTTAAAAAATGTATTTATATCCGTTCGTTATGACGGGCGGGTTGTTTCAATTACCTAAACCAAGAGCATATACCGACTAAACTCTAGGGGAATATAAAAATGTCTCAACAAAAAAACATGAAGCCCATCTGCCAAAGTGTATTGGGAGCACTAACCTTGATGGCCGCATATCATTCTGCTTCTGCAGCCACTATTTCGGAAACGCCTTTCAGGCTGCAAAATAAGGTAACCACAGCACAAAGCAAGGTGAAGCCTAATTTTATGCTGCTTATTGACGATTCGGGCAGTATGAATGAGCCGGTGAACAGAAGAGATTCCACAACCAGATTGAAGGCTACTCAAGATGCCCTTTATGCAGTATTGGATCAATACCAAGATAATTTCAACTGGGGTTTGCAAACTTATCACAACAACGGCAGATCTGATTTGAATGACTATACTTCGGATTGGCGGGATGTTAAACAAAGGGTGGGTCGAATCAGACCGAATGACGGTACGCCCACCACACGCCGTTATTACGAAGTAACCAATATCATGAGGGATAAGACTAAATACCGTTGCGAAAAAAACTTCATTGTTGTAATGACCGATGGTGATGCGAACAGTAGTTGTACTACAGGGAGATGGCGTAACAAAACTTTTAACTACAGTTATAAAAAAAATGGTCAATATGTGGGTTCGAGTTGGATTAGTTGGGATAAGTATTTTTACGATCCCTATTTCGGCCCCGGGGAGCCCGGTAGGTGCGAAAATAAAGATGACGGCCCAGTTGATTCACATTGGGATGTTGATAACGGTTTACAATTTTTCAGCCACACATTGGCCACAAAGGATTTTAAAACCGAAGGAATCGATAGAACCGGAAGAAGTTGGAACGGGGATGTCCGTGTCGATCCTACTGAGGAAGATCGTCAAACGAAACAGCCAAAAAGTAAATATGAAAAGCAAACGATTAATACGTTTACCATCGGTTTAAGCGGTATTACGAGAAGAGGTGAGGACTATTTGAGAAATGGTGCCAGCTCATATCGGGGAAAGAAGAACTTTTTTATCGCCAACGACCGGCAAGAATTGCTAAACGCTTTTAAGCAGGCAGCCGAATCCGCAAATGAGTCGGGCGGTGTTGTGGCTACCGCAACCAGCGGAACGGTGGCGCCGGCTATCGTGGCCAATAGATCCGGTGCCGAAGGCGCTATTTCGGTGCTTATCGACAGCGGTTCATGGAGCAGCCAAATCCGTTTTTATGAAGCCAATAAAAACGACAAAAAAAATCTTGAGTTTAGTGAAGATTATAAAGAGCCTTCTTATACAAATCGAAAAACATTGATTAATGTAGGAAACGGAACGCATTTTGTTGAGAAGTTGAATGCGTCTCCACCGGGTAATGAGTTTTTTGGCATTACCCAGACCGGCCAGGATGCCAATGAATGGCGGGATGCACTGTTGAAGTGGACCGCACGTTCCGCTGATGACAACTCAATTAAAAACATGGCCGAACAACGGAAATACTCACAACCTTACCGTATTCGTGAAGGTAAAGCGCGCAATTTGGGCGATATTATTGACAGCCCTGTTACAGCCATCGGAAGCAACGAAACAGGGAGACAGGAATTTTTGATTACTTCGGCTAACGACGGCATGGTGCATATTTTCCAAAAATCCGAAGGCGACCATCCTTATGATTTGAAGGCAAGTTATATTCCTGCAACAATGGAGCGCAGCAATGAAAATCTTGCTTCAATATTGAAGCAAGTAGCTCACGAAGAGTATGGTAAAACCGATGCCAACCCACACCGGTATTTGATCAACGGCGGGTTTACTGTTTTGGGTACGCCTAAAAAAGAAAACGGTGACAGACATTACTTTATGTTTGGTGCGATGGGGCAGGGCGGCAGGGGGGCTTATGCTTTGAACGTAGGCGGCAAACATATTCATACCGGAAGACCCGTCGGTATTCATGCAGAAGCTTCAAGCTGGGAAAGCCAAGTTCCTTTATTTGAAACAGAAAAAGGAGAGGGAAATAATTTGGGCTTTACCATCGGTACGCCTCGTATCGGGCGTGTTTTGGTGGATGCCAGCAGCCGTGATATACGCTATGCAGGTATTTTGGCCAGCGGTTACAAAAACAAGCCCGCAAAAAACGGCTCTTCCGAGAATGTGAACGAAACAGCTTTGTACCTGTATGATATGCTGGGACATGATGCGGTTACCGCTCAGCCTGTTTCAGGCAGTAAACCGGGTCAATTGTTGAAAAAAATAGTTGTGGCAGACGGAGTGGGCGGCCTTTCAACGCCGGTGTTGTTGGATATAGAGTCTGACGGTATCTATGACTTGGCTTATGCGGGTGATTATGGCGGCAATCTTTACCGTTTCGATTTGCGCGGCGGGATAAACGAATGGAAAGTAACACGTATTTTTACCGGTAACGGTAACAAGCCCATTGTAGCTGCGCCTACCATTTCTTATCGGCCGAACGGTAAATATATCGTTATCGTGGGTACGGGTAGTGAGGTATACGATGAAGATTTCAACAGCACGGAAACCCAATCTGTTTACGGTATTTTTGACGATGTAAACACCACACCCTCGTTACCGGCTCAAGAAACAGATTTGTTGTCTCAGCAATTTACACAGAGACGGGGGTTTTATTATTTGAGCAATAATCAGATTCAACCGCAGCATAAAGGTTGGAAAATTGATTTGAGCGATTTGAACGGGGAGCGTGTGGTTACCCAAGGCAAGATGTTGCTGCGTACGGCTCTTATAGAAACCCGTGCTTATGTGAAAAACACCGTTTCAAATAAAGATGAGATTTCGGGCGATATCTGTGCCGTGCAGAAAACAGAAGATACTATTGAAGCCAAAAGCCGTTTGCTTCAAATTAACAGCACAAACGGAGGTGCTTTAACCAAAAGAGATGCGCGGGTCGTTTATAAAGACGGCGGCGAGGACGGAAATTATTTTGCCAACGGAAAATTATTCAACGGGTTGGTAAGTAACGGTTCTGTGGCTGCTGCGTTGAAAGGTGATACCTTGACTGTTGATGGACAAAATGCAGGAAGCGGTGAAGAAAAGCCTATTAAAGGGCCGGGGGAGTCAATCAAACGGCAGCCTAATACTTGCTTTAAGTCTAAAGAAAACCAAAGTATCGTTCTCCAATCGACTGAAGGTGAGTTGTATAGTTTGCAAGTTGACGGTCCTTTGTGCGATCAGTTTGTCCGCCGCATCAGTTGGCGTGAACTGACTTAAGCATCTTTAAAAACAATGCCTGTCTGAAAGTTTTCAGACAGGCATTTCGTATCATCAACAACTTCATAAAGAAAAAAAGGAAAATCATGAATCCTTCGATACAAAATGCATTAGAACAGCTCAATACGCTGATTTTGGGGAAAGAAACGGTGATGCAGCAGCTGCTGGCCTGTGTGTTGGCGGGCGGGCATGTGCTATTGGAAGATGTACCCGGCGTGGGGAAAACCACTTTGGCGCATGGCGTGGCGGCGGTGTTGGGTTTGAACTACCGGCGTGTGCAATTTACCAATGATATGCTGCCTTCGGATTTGCTCGGTATCAATATTTACCGGCCTGATGAGGGTAAGTTTGAGTTTCATCCCGGGCCGGTGTTTCATTCGTTTTTACTGGCGGATGAAATAAACCGCGCTTCGCCCAAGCTGCAGTCGGCCTTGCTGGAAGCGATGGAAGAAAAACAGGTGTCGGTGGACGGTAAAACTTACCGTTTGCCGCGCCCGTTTTTGGTGGTGGCCACGCAAAATCCGGTTGAGCAGCTCGGTACGTTTCCTTTGCCGGAATCCCAGCTCGACCGTTTTATGATGCGCCTGAGCATGGGTTATCCTTCTGAAGAAGCTGAAAAAAGGCTGTATCTGGAGGGGGATAAACGGCAAACCTTGTCGGCTGTCAAAGCGGTGTGTAATGCGGAAACTTTGGTGCAGTGGCAGCAGCAGGCGGTTGAAGTGAAATGTTCGCCTGCGGTGGCAGAATATGTGTTCAGGTTGGTGCAGGCTACCCGCCAGCCGGGACGTTTTGTAACCGGATTGAGCCCGCGGGCGGGCTTGGCGGTAATTGCTGCGGCTAAGGCCTGGGCATTTATGCAGGGTAGGGCGCATATTTTACCGGACGATGTGAAAGCGGTTTGGGTGCCTGTGGCGGCGCACCGTTTGCAATCTGTGCAGCAGCAACACAGCAGCCGTCAGATTTTGGAAGGTTTGCTTAATCATGTTGCTGTTTCGTAAACCTATTCAGCCTGAAAAGCAGCCGGAACCGGTGGCTGTGGGGCGTTTCCGCTTGCGGCCTACGCGCTTTGGTGCCGGGATGTTGGCGGCGGTGGTACTGCTTTGGCTGGTGGGCTTGCAGTATCAAGTGAATTTGGCTTATGCCATATCATTTTGGCTGCTGGGTTTTGTGTGTGTGGCAGTGTTGCTCAACATGCGCCAGTTTTCGGCTTTGAAGGTGGGGTTGAGGGTACCGCAGGAAGTGTTTGCCGGTACGGAGGCGCAACTGGCGCTTGACGTTGTAGAGCATCGCGGACGCAGCCGTTGGTTGTGGCTGCGGGTGGATAACCCGACTGTCGAAAATACATTGCCGCGCTGGCTTGATTGGCGGATTGATGCGAAGCGTCCCGAACCGTTTGTTTGGCAGGTGGTGATGCGGCGGCGCGGTTATTTACATGTGCCGGAGTTGCAAGTGGCGAGTATCGCGCCTTTCGGGTTGAGCATGTTGCAAACGGCGTGGCATTGGCAGACCGAATCGTTGGTTTATCCCGCGCCTATTGAGCACCAAGTGCTGCACGCGGCTTTGCCGGACGGAGAAGAAGACCCCGCACGCCCGCGCGTTCAGGGTGGTGACGAATTGGCTTATTTGCAGGAGCACCGGCCTGGAATGTCGTTGCAGCATGTAGCTTGGAAAACTTATGCCAAAACCGGCGAAATGTTGGACAAGCGTTTCGAGGAGCCGCAGGCGGCTGTTCGCAATATGGTGATTTCCTATCGGGATTATCCGGCTCAGGCCGATAAAGACCGGCTGGCGGGCATGCTGTGCTACCGCGTGCTGGAAGCGGAAAAAACCAAGCTGCCTTATATTCTTGAGTTGCCGCAGCGTACGATTCCGCCGCAGAAAGGCCAGCGGGAAATGGCGTTGGCAGCGTTGGCTTTGTTGTAGCGGGTTAAGCCAAACAATGGCCATACACACCAATATTCTGGCTTGGGCCGAGTATTGTTAAATCCGGCAGCTTTCCGAGATGCACGCGGCAAGCTCGGATATGACGGTACTGCTACGATGCAGGCGGTTGCGCCATACCTTTACACAATAATTTAATTGGGCTGCTCTCAATCAGGTTTTCAGACAGGCATTCTTTATACCCTATGCCTGTCTGAAAACACGGCGCCACACATTGCGACTTGATTCATTATGTTTATCCAAAACCCTCCTTTCCTATCCGGGCAGCCGCGTCCTGCTGTGCAGGCTGCGATTTTGTGCGTGCTGCTGATGTCGGCTTTGCCTTTGATGGCAAACCTGCCGGGCGGCGTGATGCTTACTTTTGCCGCATTGTTGTTGGCGCGGTTTGTGCAGATGCAGGCCGGTTGGCACAAAACGCCGCCTTTGGTTTTGTTGCTGCTTGCCGTAGGTGCGGGCTTGCTGGTGTGGTTGCAGGTGGGTTCGGTTATCGGTAGGGAAGGCGGCATTTCGCTGTTGCTTTTGATGGTGGCACTCAAAGCCTTTGAAAGCAGCACACGGCGCGACTGGCAGGTGTTGCTGCTGGCCATGCTGTTTCTGATGGGCGGCGGGGTGCTGTTCGACCAAAGCCCGCTCACCGGCGTATGGGCCGTGCTGTGTCTGTTTGCCGCCAGCGTGTGTTTCGGTATGTTGGGCGGTTTGTATTTGAAAGATGCGGCCAAAACAGGTGCGCTGGCTTTGGTGTTGACGCTGCCGCTGATGGTGGTGCTGTTTGTGGCGGTGCCGCGTAAAAGCGAGCCTTTGTGGGGCATTCCGCAAAAAAGCAATCAGGCCAAAACCGGGCTTTCCAACACCATGCAGCCGGGCAGCATCAGCAATCTGGTGCAGAGCAACGAATGGGTTGCCAATATAACATTCAAAGGAAATGCACCTGCGCCCGAAGAGCTGTATTGGCGCGCGATTATCATGACCGATTTCAACGGCACGAGCTGGCAGGCTCAGCCCGATAACACGATTGACGAAGCGCGTGCAGACGATATGCCGGGAGAGACTGTTTCCTACCAAATCATTTTGCGCGACCAAAACGGCGTGATTCCCGCGCTTGACCAGTCGGTCGGCAGTTTTCCGAAAAGCATTGCGCGCCGTTTGGGCAATGTGCTGCGGGCGCAGCGCAGCTACGAAAGTTTGCGCCGCCTTGATCTGCAAGCCCGGTTGGGCGGCAGGCTGCCCGATCAGCCCAATCCGGCTGTTTTGCAGCATTATCTCTACCTGCCACCGGGCAACACGCGTTCGCGTGTGCTGGCGCAAAGCTTGGCGCAGCAATCGGCCGATTCGCAGGCGTTTATTCAAAAGGTATTGGCTTATTACCGCAAAAATGCGTTCAGCTACACTTTGCAGCCACCGCTCACGGAGGGTGCGAACGGCGTGGATGCGTTTATGTTTCAGACCAAACAAGGGTTTTGCGAGCATTATGCGCAAAGTTTTGTGGTGATGATGCGTGCCGCCGGTTTGCCTGCGCGGGTGGTAACCGGTTATTTGGGCGCGGACTACATTGCCGAAGGTGATTTTTGGCAGATTCGTTCCAAAGACGCGCATGCTTGGGCGGAAGTGTGGCTGCCGGAAGAAAAGGTGTGGCTGCGGGTGGATCCGACTGCGGCGGTATCGTCAAACCGTGCGGCGGGCGGCTTGCAGCAGTCTTTGCCGCAAAACGAGCAGGGTTTGGTGCAAAACGGCGGCGGCGCGTTTGCCAAATGGCGTGAAACCGGCCAGTATTACTGGCAGCAATGGGTGGTGAACTACGACCAAAGCCGCCAAAACAATCTGTTTGCCAAACTCGGCTTGGGCGGATTCGGCTTTGCCGCTTTTGCGCTGGTGCTGGGCGTTGGCGGCGCGCTTGCGCTGATTCCCGTGTTTTTCTGGTGGCGAAAAGGCCGCAGAAATGATCAAAACCCGCTTGAAGAAGGTTTTGTATTGCTGAAAAACGCACTATTGGGCGTGGAAGACGAAACGCGTTACGGCGTAACCGCATCCGAATTGCGCACCCTGATGCGGGAAAACGGTTTGCAGGATGCGCAGTTGGAGCGCGTGTTGGAGCAGTATGAGAATTGGCAATATACGGCAGACCGCCCGCCCACGCAAGCGCAGCAACATGCTTGGTTGAAACAGGTAAGAAAAATGGCGGCTGCTTATCAGAAGCAGGCGGAGAAATCGGTTTCAGACAGGCATTAGGAAATGCCTGAATATGGCAAATAAATTTAAAAGAACAGTATTGCCATAACGGTAAATGTAATAACGGTAATGCCTGTCTGAAACTTTTTTCAGACAGGCATTACCGTTTGAAGCTGTTGAAACCGTTCCTGATTGGCGGTGCGTCATTCGCCCGCAGTTTTCGGCTGTGTTTTAACCGGCAAATCGCGCCCGTCGTTGGCGGCGGCGGAGCGTTGGTGCTGGGTGTAGAAAAAGAGTGCGGCAATCAGCAGGGCAACGCTGAGCAGCCACAGCAGATATTTCGCACGGGGAACCTGTTGCTCGGGTTGGCGGAAGCCTTTGGGCATCGGGCTGGAAATGCGTTGGGAAGCAGGCTCCTGAGTGCCGGAGGCAGACTGGCGGGCAATCCATTCATCATGCCTGCGCCGCTTTTCCGGCGTGGTCAGCACTTTATAAGAGCGGTTGATGATGCTCATCACGCGGTGTGCATCGGGATTGTCGGGGCAGCGGTCGGGATGGTATTGCTTGCAGAGCGCACGATAGGCCGCGCGTATGGTTTTTAAATCGGCATCGCGGGGAACTTTGAGGTTGTCGTAGTGGGTATGCGGTTTTTTCGGCATTGCGCTGCGGCAAGTTTTTTATTTAAATAGCCTTATTATATCAATGCCTGTCTGAAAAGAGTGAGAATATTGCTTTCAGACAGGCATGTTTGTGTGTGAATTCAACGCGCTGAATTTTTTGTCAGCCGATTCACCAAATCATCCACTTCGTTTTCTGCTTGCCGGATAGACGCGGCCAAACGCTCATCGGCAAATTCATCGTACTCCACCGCGATACAGTGGCTCTTTGTGATACCGATGTATCCGAAAGCGGTTTGAACGGCCGGCTCGACATGGTTGCGTGCGCTGATTCTGCCGCCTTTGTCGTAACCGTAATCGCCGCGTGAAGAAAGGATAATCAGGCGCTTGCCCATATCGGCCAATAGCGGCCAATAAGGCTCGCCTGCGTGGCTGCGGTCGAAACCGAATGTGCGACCCACGCGCACGATATTGTCGATATAGGCTTTGAACTGGGCGGGGGGGCCGAAGTTATACATCGGCACTCCGGCTACAATGATGTCTGCACGAATCAGCTCGTCAACCAATTCGTCGCTTTGGCGCAAAACATCGTGCATCCACGGTTCGCGTTGCTGATCGGGCGTGAAAGCGGCATGAATCCATGCGCCGCTTACCGGTGCGGGCGGATGCTGCCCGACATCGCGGTAGATTATTTCGGTGTTCGGTAGGTGTTGGCGCCATTGTTCGACAAAGCGCGCGCTCAAACGGCGGGTGTGAGAACCATGCGGATCGCGGCCGGATAAGCCGCTGCGGGCGCTGGCGTCTATGTGGAGTAGGGTAGTCATTATCAGCTTCCTTTCAGATGAACAAAATCAATGTATATTGATTGTCTTGCTTGTTTGCTCTTGCTACAAACGATATATTCTCAATTTATAAGTCAATTTAATTCATCTATATCATGCGAAAGCCGAATTGTTCCCTTGATGCGCTTTATGCGTTTGAAGCGGCGGCGCGTACCGGCAGTTTTAAATCGGCGGCGGCTGAACTGAATGTAACCGCCACTGCTATCAGCCACCGTATCCGCTTACTGGAAATGCAGCTGGGCAAACCTTTGTTTGTCAGAAAAGTGCGTGCTGTGTCGCTCACCGCCGAAGGCCGCATCCTGTTTGATGCGGCTGCGCAAGGCTTTGCCGTCATCACGACCGCGTTGGAACGCATTTGCGAACCGGTGCGCCAAGTGGTCAGTATTTCGGTAACGCCCGAATTTGCAGGGAAATGGCTGGTACCTAAGTTGGCCGCTTTTCAGACCGCCTTCCCGAATATCGACCTCCATATCCATGCATCTTACGAACCTGCCGATTTAAAATCGGGCGCAGCCGATTTGGCGGTGCGCTACGGTAACGGGCACTATCCCGAGGTGCAATCAACGCCTTTGTTCCAAGAATGTTTTGCGCCCGTGGCCAGCCCGGCCTTATTGGCAAAATTATCGAAAAATGTGCGGGATTGGCCGCTGATTCATCTTGATTGGCACCGTGATACACATGATGCGGCGGACTGGAACAAGTGGGCGGATGCAGCGGGAGTGCCGCATGCGGATGTGCAAAGCGGCATCCGTTATTCAGACGGCAGCCATGCCATACAGGCAGCCGTTGCGGGGCAGGGCGTGGCTTTACTGAGTGTGAAGCTGGTGCGGGAGGAATTGGATTTGCGGCTTTTAAGCGTGGCGGCAGAACCTTGTTTGCATGATAAATTTTACTGGTTGTGCGAGCCGCAGCGGCATGCGGATACATCGGTGGTTCAGCAAGTGAAGGTGTGGCTGTTGACGCAGGCGGGTTGAGGGGGCGGCAAATGTTTATTGATATACTTGTCTGCGAACTCTGTATAATTGAAAGCGTTTTAGCTTGAATGCCTGTCTGAAAACGATTGAATAACGAAATGGATATAAAAATGAAAAAAACGATTGGGATATTGGCGTTGTCTTCATTATTGGGCGCGTGCGGCGGCGGAGACGGTACCGATAAAATCGGCGAGGCCAGCACCGTGTTCAACATGCTCGGCAAAAACGACCGTATTGAAATCCATGCGTTCGACGACCCGCAAATCAAAGGCGTTACCTGCTATATTTCCTACGCCAAAAAAGGCGGCCTGAAAGAAACGGTGAACTTGGAAGAAGATGCTTCCGACGCTTCCGTATCCTGCGTTCAGACCGCACCGCAAATCACTTTCAACGAAGCCGAAATCGCCAAGCCGCAGAAAATTTTCAAAAAAGGCTCCAGCTTTATTTTCAAAACCCTGCAAGTGATGCGCTATTACGACCCCGCGCGCAAAGTGTTTTCATACATGGTGTACAGCGATAAAGTGATTCAAGGTTCGCCGAAAAATTCGATGGACGCTTTTTCCTGCTATACCGGCGCGCCGCTGGATGCTGCCAAAGTGAGTGTGCAGCCCAACCAGCAGATTCACGGCTCGTGCATCGTTACTGCGGCAGCACAGCGCTGATGCCTGTCTGAAAAAGATCGGAGCAGCATGGATTTAACCCTTTGGCATTATGCGGCGATTGCCGTGCTGGGCATTTTTGCCAGCATCATCAATATTTTGGCGGGCGGCGGTTCCAACCTGATTCTGCCGCTGTTGATGGCCTTCGGCGTGCCGCCCGACATTGCCAACGCCAGCAACCGCGTCGGCATTTTTTTCCAGTCGCTCACCGGTATCCGCGGGTTTAGAAACGCCGGCGCGTTGCCTACGCACGATTTGCGCGGCATTTTGCTGCCGATGATATTCGGCGGTTTGGTCGGCTCCGTGTTGGCTTCGGTTCTGCCTAATCAGATTCTGAAACCCGCATTGCTCGTCTGTATTCTCGGCGTGGCCACGCTCACTTTTCTCAAACCGCAGCTTTTATTGCCGCCGCAAAACGTGCAGGAACGCAAAGTGTCCGACACGCGCGGGGCGGCGGTTTTGCTGTTTGCCGTCGGTATTTACGGCGGTTTTGTGCAGGCCAGCACCGCGTTTATTCTGCTGCCCGTGCTGGCGGGCGTGCTGCACTACAACCTGCTGCGCGCCAACGCCTTAAAACTGGTGTGCACGCTGGCGTTTACCGTCGTGGCTTTGGCCGTGTTTATCGTACAGGGGCAGATTTGGTGGGATGTCGGCCTTGTGCTGGCAGCAGGCAATGCCATCGGTTCGATGATCGGCGTGAAAATTGCCTTAAAACTCTCGCCCAACACCTTACGCACGATTTTGTTTGTGATGACGGTTGTGGCCGTGGCCGCGGCGTTTTTGAAGTAAATGAGGCCGTCTGAAAATACAGATTTCAAAAGATAAATTAATGAACATGAACACAAAATCCTACCGCTTTATTCTGCTTGCCCTAACCGTATTTCAGACGGCCTGCACGCCCGAACGCAGCAGCGAACTCCAAGCCGAACGCGAAGTTTTATCACCGGTTGCCGCCAAAGATTCGGCTTCTTGGGTCGGCATCTATCGCGGCGAACTGCCTTGCGCCGACTGCGATTACATCGAAGCCACCATCGTTTTGCGCGACAACCTGCATTACAGCTTAACTACCCGACACGTCGGCAGAGTGGCCGGCGTATTGCCGTCTGAAAAACGCGGCATCTTCCTTTGGCGCGACGACGGCCTGCTGCAATTGGATGCAACGGGCGACAATATGGTGTTTTTCGCTCACGAAAAAGGCCTGCAAATGCGCGGCAACGACGGCAAAGCCTATCCCGACAGCAAAGGGAAAATCTGCGGTTTGGCGAAAACCGGCAGTTTTGTGCCCGGGCAGTGAATGGTTTTCAGACAGGCATTCTTCCGATGGCCTGCTCTGCTGTACAACGAGGAGAAATCATGCAGTTTGAGGAATACAGAAAATATGATGCCGTCGGCTTGGCAGAGTTGATCCGCAAAGGCGAAGTATCTGCCGATGAAGTACTTCAGACGGCCTTAAACCGTTTAGACGCGGTAAATCCCAAGCTGAATTTATTGGCCCATGATTTGCGCGAACGGGCTTTTTCATGGCAGAGGCCGTCTGAAAATCCCCATGCGCCTTTGGTTGGCGTGCCGTTTCTATTGAAAGACTTAATCGCCGATTGGGAAGGCACGCCCACATGGTCTGGTTCGCGCATGATGAAAAATTATGTAGCCAAACAAAACAGCGCTTTAACTCAGGCTTATCTAAATGCGGGGTTGCGCATTTTCGGTAAAACCACCACGCCGGAATGGGGCGCGTATCCTGTAACGGAAACAGAAATCTATGGCATTACCCGTAATCCGTGGAACTTAAGCTATACACCGGGCGGCAGCAGCGGCGGTTCGGCGGCAGCCGTTGCCGCAGGTGTTGTGCCGGCAGCGCATGGCGGCGACGGCGGCGGTTCGATACGTGTGCCCGCCCATAATTGCGGCATCTTCGGCTTGAAACCGAGCCGTGGCCGCAGCAGCTTTGAACCGTTACAAAGCGAAGCATGGCAAGGCTTGGTCAACGAACATGTGCTGACCCGCAGCGTGCGCGACAGCGCCCTGTTTCTCGATATTGCAGCTCAAACCCAAACACACGCCCTGTATGCCTGCCCCCGACCTGCCGAATCGTTTTCAGACGGCCTCAAACACGACACAGGCTGTCTGAAAATCGCTTTTTGGCAGAAGCCGTGGTTTGGCGGAGAAAATGATGCAGACACGCAAGCGGCATTTGCCCACAGCCTGAAATTGTTGTCAGATGCAGGGCATCATTTGGAAGAAGCCTCTCCCGATTTTTCCCCGCCTAAAATACTCAACCGTGCAGCAAGGGTCTTGGTGATGGGTGAAACAGCAAAACTGCTTTATCTTCATCAACAGGCAACGGGGCAAAAACTGCATCACAGCCAGTTGGAACCGACAACTTGGGCGTTGATTTCACAAGGACAGCAAATCAGTGCAGGCGAAATGGCGTGGGCGCGTGATGTGATGCTGACACAGGGGCGCGCCGCCGAAGCGTTTTTTACACGCTACGATGTCTTAATGACACCGATTTGCCCGCGTAGCACACCGAAAATCGGCGAACTCATGCCGTCTGAAACCGAGCAAAAGATCATCCGTTTGCTGTTCGGCACGTTGAAATTAGGCTGGCTGATGAAACAAAACCCCTTGATTGAGAAAGAAGCCGAGTGCACGTTGCAATACATCGGCTACACCGCACCATTTAATATGAGCGGCAATCCTGCCATGAGTGTGCCGCTGTTTTGGCACAACGGGCTGCCGATAGGTACACAGTTTGCCGCAGCACACGGGCGGGAAGATTTACTGCTGCGCTTGGCGGCGCAATTAGAGCAGATTCAACCGTGGGCGGATAAACAGCCGTCCATATAAGACAAAATTACCAACCTTAAAAATGTCGTATAAGAAAGCCTGTAACAACAAGGCCGTCTGAAAAAGGAGTAACAAACATGCCGAACCCACTGCTGGATGCCGTTAAATTCGATGAAAAAGGCTTAGTTTGCGCCATCGCACAAGACGCGAAAACCCTGCGCGTGCTGATGGTGGCTTGGATGAACGACGAAGCGCTGCAAAAAACCGCCGAAACGGGTTATGCCCACTATTACAGCCGTTCGCGCCAAAAGCAATGGATGAAAGGCGAAGAGTCGGGGCATACGCAAAAAGTGCACGAGCTGCGTTTGGATTGCGACGGCGATGCGGTGATTATGCTGATAGACCAAGCCAGCGGTATTGCCTGCCATACGGGGCGTGAAAGCTGTTTTTACCGCGTGTGGCGCGATGGCAAATGGCACATTGTAGATGCGGTATTGAAAGACGAAAAAGAGATTTACGGGCATACGCACGGTTGATGCCTGTCTGAAATCAGTATGCCGCCATGCGGTTCAATTAAATCAAGAGAATACTAACTATGACCGACCAAGTTTTAACCCAAATCCAAAACGTTATCGATTCCCGCAAAGGCCAAGATCCGGAAACGTCTTATGTGGCCCAGCTTCTGCACAAAGGCGAAGACAAAATCCTGAAAAAAGTGATTGAAGAAGCGGGAGAAGTGCTGATGGCTTCAAAAGACGGCGGCGGAGAACATCTGATTTACGAAGTGGCGGATTTGTGGTTTCACACGCAGGTATTGCTGGCGCATCACGGCTTGCGCGTTGAAGATGTGTTAAATGAGTTGGCGCGCAGGCAGGGTTTGTCGGGGCTGGCGGAAAAAGCGGCGCGGCAGGAAAGCTGAATTTGTATTAAAATCTGTATTTATTCAATGGGCAGGCGCTGTGTGCTGATACAATAGCGCAATCGGCCTACGGTTTCGGAGTATTTTTGATGACTGACTGTATTTTCTGCAAAATTGTGGATAAGCAAATCCCTGCGGGCGTGGTGTATGAAGACGATGAGATGCTGTGTTTTAAAGACATCAACCCTGCCGCGCCGGTGCATTTGCTGCTGATTCCCAAAGAGCATTTCGATTCGCTGGCGCATGCCAAGCCCGAACATGAGGCGCTGTTGGGCAGAATGATGATGAAAGTGCCGCAAATTGCAGAGGCTAACGGCTTGGCCAACGGTTTCAAAACCCAAATCAACACAGGTAAGGGCGGCGGGCAGGAAGTGTTTCACCTGCATATCCATATTATGGGGCGGCCTGTTTGATGCCTGTCTGAAAATGCTTGGCGCATTTCATGATTGTGATTATTTACGCTTTAAATTAAAAAGGAATTCTTATGGGCAGCTTTTCAATTTGGCACTGGATCATTGTATTGGTGATTGTGGTGCTGGTGTTCGGCACGAAAAAACTGCGCAATGTCGGTAAAGATTTGGGTGGTGCGGTGCACGATTTTAAAAAAGGTTTGAATGAAGGCTCGGAAGAGGCGAAAAAAGACGATGTGATCGAACACAAAGCCGATGAGAGCAATCCAGACAAACAAGCCTGATTATGTTTGATTTCGGTTTCAGCGAATTATTGCTGATCGGTGTGGTGGCTCTGATTGTACTGGGGCCGGAGCGCCTGCCCAAAGTGGCGCGCGCTGCGGGGCAGTGGGCCGGCAGAATCCAGTATTTTGTGAACAATGTCAAATCCGAGCTGGGGCGCCAGATTGATGCTTCTGAATTGAGTAGCGTCAAAAAAGATGTGGAAGACGCAGCAAAGGATTTTAAAGAAAGCTTTCAAAGTGTAGGCGATTCGGTAAAAGAAAGCTCGCAAGCCATACGCGACGGGCTGGATTTGCGCCCCGCCTGGGAGCGTTTGCCGCAGCAGCGCACGCCCGCCGATTTCGGTTTGGACGAAGCGGGCAAGCCGTTGGTGGATCTGCATGACTTTGATGCAGACGATTACGGTTCCGATTATGGCCTGCGCCATGCGCCGCCGCCCGTGTCGCTCAAGCGGCGCGCCATGATGCAGCGGCGTGATATGCGCCCGAAATACCGGACGCGCCCGCGTTTGAGTGTGAGAAAAGGCCAAGGGCGGTAAGTTTGTCTTGCTTTGTATTGGCGTTTCAGACAGGCATAGCTTAATGAAAACTTTCTAACGCGTCATTCGGTTTATAAAAGCAGTAGCAGCGGTGAAATCCGGCTGTTAAATTATATGGATAAAAAGTGACTGAGCAAACTCAGACTCTGGTCGAACATCTTATTGAGCTGCGCCGCCGTTTGGTGTGGATTGTTGTGGTGATGTTGGCGGCATTTTTTACAGCCATGCCTTTTGCGCAGCAGCTCTACACATTTGTGGCACAACCTTTGATGGCGAATCTGCCGAAAGGCACGAGCATGATTGCTACGGAAGTGATTGCGCCTTTTTTTGTGCCGGTTAAAGTGGCACTGATGGCGGCTTTTTTGGCGACTCTGCCGCACACGCTCTACCAAGTGTGGGCGTTTGTGGCGCCGGCGCTTTATAAGCATGAAAAAAAACTGATTTTCCCGCTGGTGCTTTCCAGTTTGATTTTGTTTGCCTGCGGTATGGCGTTTGCCTATTTTTTGGTTTTTCCGGTGATCTTCAAGTTTCTGGCCGGTGTAACGCCGGAGGGCGTGAATATGGCGACGGATATTGATAAATATCTGTCGTTTGTATTGGGCATGTTTGTGGCATTCGGTGCGACTTTTGAAACGCCGGTAGTGGTGGTTCTGCTGCACCGAATGGGTGTGGTTTCGATGGAAAAAATGATAGCGGCAAGACCTTATGTGATTGTGGGCGCGTTTGTGGTGGCGGCTGTGATTACACCGCCGGATGTGATTTCGCAATTTATGCTGGCAGTGCCGTTGATTGTGCTTTACGAGCTGGGTTTGGTGCTGGCACGGATGGTTAAGCCGATAGAGCGTGCGGCCGAGGAATTTGAAGATTAGGCTGGTCGGTATGGTGTGTTTGGAGCGGTGGACTTGTTTTCAGACAGGCATTCAAACCACGGAATTAAATTGAAAAAGAATCGTCTGAAGTCGGAAGGGGTTTCAGGCGAACTTTTGTTTATAATGCATTTGATAACTTTATTTAATATTTCAAAATGAATCATTATGAAAAACAATGGCCGCAAGCGGCTGCCGCAATCAGCCTGATCGGCATGATTATCCTGAGTGTTGCTTGGGAGCTGTGGTTGGCGCCTTTGCGCGCGGGCGGCTCTTGGATGGCTTTGAAAGCTTTGCCTTTGTGCTTGCCGCTGGCCGGAGTGTTGAAAGGAAAGGTCTATACTTTTCAATGGTCTTGTATGATGATTTTGATTTATTTTGCCGAAGCGGTAATGCGCCTGTTTGATGTGCAGCCGCTGAGCAGGGTGTGTGCCGCATTGATGTTGGTGTTGAGCGTGGTGTTTTTTATTGCTTGTTTGGCTTTTGTGAAAAATAAAAGAAAGGCCGCTGTGTGATTTTGGATTATGTGGAAAGCCGTAAAACCGATACCACTTTATTGGTGTGCGGGTTGGCGTTTGTCTGTATCGTGCCGTTTATGTCCATTTGGCGGACGGGGCCGTTGTCGAGCCTTTATCTGGAAAGTGCTTCATTGCTGCTCGCGCTGTTTTTTGTGTTGGGCAGTGCGCTTTCGGGAATGTTGGGTGCGCGGATACCGCGGGGCAGCGTGTATTTTTTTGCTTTGGCTGCTTATTGGGCCGTGCAGGCAAGGGTTATGGAGCTGCCTTATCCGGGTATGAGCGATATGGCGGCCTGGTCGTTTGTGGTGATTGGGCTGATGCTTTGGGCATGCAGGGGCTGGATTCGGGAAGTCGGGCAGGAGCGGGTGGTTACGGTGTTTGCTTCGGTGCTGGTCACGGGTGCGCTGCTGCAGTCGCTGGTTTGCATTATTCAGTTTACCGGCTGGGCTTCGCATTTGAAGGGCTATGTGCTGTATAGCGATATTAATAATATTATGGGTCAGCTGGCGCAACGTAACCATTTGGGGCATTACTTGATGTGGGGCGTGGTGGCCGCCGCTTTTCTGTGGTCGCAGCGGCGGGTGTCGAATTGGTTCGGCTGCTTTATGATCGTGTATTTGGCGCTAATCATGGGCATGGTGAATTCCCGCAGCCTGTTTGCCTATGTGGCAGCGGTGGCTTTGTTGGCGGTATTTTGGCGCTGGCGCAGAGGCAGTGAAGGCAATCATGCGGTTAAGGTGTTTTTGTTTGCTTTGCTTATGGTGGTGGTGGTGCAGCTTTCGTTTGATAAGCTGATGGCACTGATTGGCATTGATTATTTCAGCGCACTCGACCGGATGGGCAGCAAGGATTTTGCTGCTTCCCCGCGCGAAGTGGAGTGGGTACGCGCGTGGCATGTCTTTTTGACGGCTCCGATATGGGGACACGGCTGGGAATCGTATTCACTGCAAAGTTTTTTAACCAATGTGTTTCCTACCGGCTGGCGTAATGATGAAACCAGCGTGCTTTATACGCATACGCATAATATTGTTTTGCAGATTTTGGCGGACATGGGCTTGGTGGGTGCGTTGTTGGTATTCGGCGGCTTGCTTTGGGTGGTGTGGCCTTATTTTAAAAAGCCGGTAAGCAATGAAAATTTTTTACCTTTGGCTTTGCTCTCCATTTCTTTCTGTCACTCTTTGCTGGAATATCCTTTGTGGTATATATACTTTTTGGTGCCGGTCGGGCTGATGCTGGGTATGCAGGATGTTGAACCGACAGCCGATTCAGACAGGCATCAGATTAAATGGCTGAATTGGGGCGTGGCGGTTGCGTCGGTGTTTATCATCGTGGGCATTGTGCGCTTGGGTTTGGTGTATCACGAATTGGTCAAGTTCAACACCACCGAGAAAACGGAAACCGCTGAACAAAAGCAGGAAAAAATCAACGGTATGTTGAAAATTGCCAGAACCGAACCCATGTTACGTTATTATGCGCAGCTTTCTTTGATGCGCCGGGTTTCGCCTGCTGATGCCGAGCTTCAGCCGTGGGCGGTTGGTGCTGCGTTGGAGGCGATGGTCTTCCGCCCTTATGCCAATGCGCATGTGGTGGGTATGTATCTTTACCGGACAGGCCATCAGGCGGCAGGGCGCCGGTGGATGCGCATGATGTATGAGTATTACCCGATGCAGATGCCGTATTACGGTTCCCTGATAGACAAATCTTCGCATCTTTCCGGTTTGCGGCCGGAGTGGGAGCAGGCTTGCGCGGAATATGCCAAAATCAATCCGAATGCCAAGCCTTGCAAGCAATAGAAACATGCCTGTCTGAAAAGGCGCGGGCAGGGGCGGCTGACACAGTATTGCTATGTAAAGCCCTTGACATTCCGTGCAAAAAAGAGCAAAGGGGCGAGCAGACATGCTACCAAAAATACAGGCTTGCATGTTAAGATAGCTTTGCCCCTTCATAACGGAAGGCATCCTTAAAATTTTAAAGACAACCAGATAAGGAAATATGCAATGAGCCATGTGTTATTGGTAGATGACGACGCTTTATTAACCGAGCTTCTGACCGAATATCTCACAGCCGAAGGTTTGTCGGTAAATAGCGTGCCGGATGGTGAAGCAGGTGTGCAAGAAATTTTGTCCGGCAATTACGACGTGGTTGTATTGGATTCTATGATGCCGAAAATGAACGGTTTGGAGGTGTTGAAAACCGTGCGTGCGCAAAGCACGATTCCTGTGATTATGCTTACTGCCAAAGGTGACGATATCGACCGCATCATCGGCTTGGAAATGGGGGCGGATGATTATGTGCCCAAGCCGTGTACGCCGCGTGAGCTTTTGGCTCGTATCAACGCCATTTTGCGCCGCGCCCAAAGTGCTTCCGAACAAAGCACAGCGCCTAACAGCATTTCAGTAAGCAATGTTACTCTGTATCCGGCCAAGCGTCAGGCAACCATCGGTGAAGAGCCTTTGGAATTGACCAGTACGGAATTCAATCTGTTGGAAGTGCTGATGCGTCATGCGGGTCAGGTGGTAAGTAAAGAAACCTTGTCTATCGAGGCGCTCGACCGCAAGCTGGCCAAATTTGACCGCAGTATTGATGTACATATTTCCAGCATCCGCCATAAATTGGGTGATGCTTCTCTGATTCAAACCGTACGCGGTTTGGGTTATTTATTTGTTAAAAACTAATAGCAAACAGACTGTTCATGAAACTGTTTCAACGTATATTCGCCACGTTTTGCGCCGTGATTATCTGCGCCATATTCGTGGCGAGTTTTTCTTTCTGGGTGGTGCAGAACACCATTGCGGAAAACCATTTCAAGCAGCAGCGTGTATTGGAAACCACGCTGCTTAATAGCATGATTTCGGCCTTCCGTGCACGCGGTGCGCAAGGTGCGAAAGACACATTGCAGGAATGGAGCGAGCATCCTATTTCTAAAAATGTGTATATGATTACCGGCGATAACCGGAAAGATGTGCTGGGCAGGCCGATAGATCCCAAAGTGGTCGAGTCGATGCGCAATGCGGCGGTAAAGCAGGTTGATTTGGAAAATGCCCGTATTGAGTATGACAGATGGGGTGAGGAATATCTGTTTTTCGTGCGTGATTGGAAAAACCGCCAGCTTCAGCGCCCGATCAGCCCATTGTTTATTCCCGGGCTGCCGCTTGAGCCGGTGTGGCACGAAATCATTATCTTGAGCTTTATTTTTGTGGTGGGTTTGCTATTGGCATATATTCTGGCCAACAATATTACCAAGCCTATCCGTATTTTAGGCCGGGGTATGAACAGGCTGGCAGCAGGCGATTTGGAAACACGCATTTCGCAACAGATGACAGACCGCGATGACGAATTGTCGCAATTGGCCGATCAGTTTGACAAAATGGCGCAACAGTTACAAAAACTGGTGGAAAAAGAGCGGCACCTTTTGCATCATGTGTCGCACGAAATGCGTTCGCCGCTTGCGCGTATGCAGGCTATTGTCGGCCTGATTCAGACTCAGCCGAAAAAGCAGGACGAATATTTGCAGCGCCTGGAAAGCGAGCTGGTGCGCATGGATGCGCTGGTGGGTGAGTTGCTGACGCTTTCGCGCTTGGAAACCGACAATATCCCCATGGAAAAAGAAAATCTGGCGCTGGTGCCGTTTCTGCGTCATTTGGTGGAAGACAGCCAAGCTGTGGCGGAGAAGAATCATCAAACCGTGGAATTGGTGGTGGAAAAAGTGCCGGAAGATGCCAAACTTTTGGCCAATGAAAGTTACCTTTACCGCGCATTCGATAACGTTATCCGAAACGCCATGAATTACAGCCCGGAAGGCAGCACGATTAAGGTGAAAATTTATCAGGATTCAAAAAATTGGATGGTGGACATCACGGATAACGGCCCGGGAGTGTCGGAAAACCAGCTGCCGCATATTTTCACCGCGTTTTACCGTGCGGACAGCAGCGCCAACAAGCAAGGCACAGGATTGGGTCTTGCGCTTACCAAGCATATTGTCGAGCAGCATTGCGGCAAAATTATGGCCAACAACATCAGCCCCAACGGCTTGCGGATTCGTTTTGTGTTGCCTAAGCGGGCAAAAGAATTGAAAGCGGGTTTGTAGCCGTGTAACAACATGCCTGTCTGAAAACCTTTCAGACAGGCATTTGTTTGGGCAAACCGTTATTTCTGATTGCTTCTGATTGCCTGTTCCAATTGGGCTTTAGGCGAATAACCGGCCTGTACTTTGCCGTTGGGGAAAATCACCGCAGGCGTGCCGGTGAATCCGAGTTGTTCTCCAAGAGAAGTGGTTTCCTCTACCGGATTGTCGCATTCTGCAACCGCGGGCGGCATCTCACCTTTGCGCATCCAGTTGGCCCAAGCGGCAGTGCGGTCTTTTTGGCACCAGATTTGAACCGATTTTTGGTGCGCTTGCGGGTGCAGGCTGGCAATAGGCATCATAAAGTTGTAGATGGTGATGTCGTTCATTTGGCCGAATTCTTTTTCCAAGCGTTTGCAGAACGGGCAGTCGGGGTCGGAGAACACGGCTACTTTCAACTTACCGTTGCCACGCACCTCTTTAATGGCCATTTCCAAAGGCAGGCTGGCGAAATCTACGCGGCTGATATCGGCAGAGCGCTCTTCCGTGAGGCTCTTGCGGCTTTTAATATCGATTAAATCGCCAACAAACATATAATCAGCATCGGCATCGGTATAAACAATCTGATTGCCGGAAACCACCACTTCAAACAAGCCTGCTACCGGCGAGGCCTGGATACTTTGCACTTTCAATTTTTGCTGGCCGTATGCCTGCTCCAGCTTGCTGCTGATGGTTTTTGCCGTGGCTTCGGGAACATCGCTTTTGATTGCCGGTTTGGATGCGCTCTTTTGAGGGCTGCCGGCGGCTTTGTTTGGATTGCTGGCTGTAGGCTGGCTGCAAGCGATCAACGGCAGAAAGGCGATTGAGAGAAGGGTTTTCGATAAATTCATTGGCTTAAAACTTTCAGTCTTATCTAATTTCAAACGTGCGATATTATGCCTAAACCATTGTGATACACCAAGAAAATTTATGTAATTTAGCACACCTGTGCCGGTGGACAAGCAGGTTTGTCAAAGGCTGAAACTTCATGCACAATGCCGTTGTTGACTATGGAACCGCCATTATGACCCCGATTCTTGCCTTTGATATTGAAACGATTCCCGATGTGCACGGCATAAGGTTGCTTTACGGTTTGCCTGAAGACATTCCTGATAACGACGTGGTGGCTTTTGCGCAACAGAAACGGCGCGCCCAAACCGGTAATGATTTTATGCAGCACCATCTGCATCAAGTGGTGGCGGTTTCCTGCTGCATGCGCTGGGGAGCGGAAAAAATCCATATCGGCACGATAGGCGACGAGCACGACAGCGAAGAAACCGTGATTGCCAAATTTTTCGACCTGATTGAAACGCATACGCCGCAATTGGTAAGCTGGAACGGCGGCGGCTTCGATTTGCCGGTGCTGCATTACCGCGCCTTGATTCACGGCATTACCGCAGCGCGCTATTGGGATACGGGAGAGGGCGATTTCGGCGACAGCCGTGATTTTAAGTGGAACAACTACATCAGCCGCTACCATAACCGCCATTGCGATTTGATGGACTTGCTGGCGCTTTATCAGCCGCGCGCCAATGTGCCGCTAGACGATATGGCCAAACTTTGCGGCTTCCCGGGTAAGTTAGGCATGGACGGCAGCAAGGTTTGGGAAGCTTTTCAGACAGGCATGCTCAAGGCCATCCGCGATTATTGCGAAACCGATGCGGCCAACACTTATTTAATGTATCTGCGTTTCCGCTTAATGAGCGGCGCGCTGGACGGCGACGAATATGAGCAGGAAATCCGTATTCTGCGCAATTATCTGAAAACACAGGAAGATGCAGCACATTGGCACGAGTTTTTGGCCGCATGGCGGTGAAATATGCCTGTCTGAACCGGTTTGCCGTT
This sequence comes from Neisseria canis, assembly GCF_900636765.1. Classification (NCBI taxonomy): domain Bacteria; kingdom Pseudomonadati; phylum Pseudomonadota; class Betaproteobacteria; order Neisseriales; family Neisseriaceae; genus Neisseria; species Neisseria canis. The sequence goes on along the minus strand of NZ_LR134313.1, from coordinate 199,558 downwards.
TTTTATTCTTTCAAAATAAAATCCGATTGTTATGTCTACCACCCCGTTGAACCAAATCACTCTGATCGGCGTCGGCCTGATCGGCGGCTCATTTGCGCTGGATCTCAAGCGCAAAGGTTTGGTGCGCCATGTGGTGGGTGTGGACGTGAACAGGCAAAACCTTGAGCGCGCGCTTGAACGCAAAGTGATTGATGAAACGGCTCAAGGTATTCAGCCGCAAAGCATAGCCGCCTCGGATTTGGTGTTGATTGCAACGCCGGTGGCAACTTTGCCTGCAATTTGCACCGAGCTGGCACCTTTGTTAAGCGCACAAACCATAGTCAGCGATGTAGGTAGCACCAAGCAGTCGGCGATTCAGGCGTTCGCCCGCTATTTGCCGGCGCATCTGCCCAATTGTGTGGCCGCGCATCCGATTGCCGGTTCAGACAGGCATGGTGCCTTGGCGGCCAAGTTTGGCTTGTATGAAGGTAAAAAGCTGATTCTGTGCCCGCACGAGCAACAAAATCCTGTTGCATTAGATTTGATGCAAAGTTTATGGCAGGCAGTGGGTGCACACACTTTTATCATGCCGGCAGAAGAGCATGATGCTATTTTCGCAGCAGTTTCGCATATGCCTCATGTATTGGCTTTTTCGTATGTGCACCAAATCAAAGACCATGCCGACGGGCAGCTTTACTTGGATTTTGCCGCATCGGGCTTTCGCGATTTTACCCGCATCGCATCCAGCCATCCTGCTATCTGGACGGATATCTGCCTGGCTAACCGACAGGGTTTGCTTGACTTGATTGCGGGGCAGCGCGCCCAGTTGGATACGGTTCAACGTTTATTGGAAACGGGCGATTCTGAGAGCCTGTATCGCTATTTTGAAGAGGCTAAGGCAACACGGGATGATTGGCTTGATAAACAGAGCTGATGTGTAAAACACCTAATCAAAATGCCTGTCTGAAAAACATTTAAATGTTTCAGACAGGCATTTTTATTGGCAAAAATCGTTTAGAGCGGTTTGCCCAACACAATATTCAAAATGCGGCGGATAGGCTCAGCGGCACCCCACAACAACTGGTCGCCCACGGTAAAGGCGCTGATGTATTCGCCGCCCATGGCCAGCTTGCGGATGCGGCCTACCGGTACGGTTAAAGTGCCGGTAACGGAGGCGGGCGTCAGCTCCTTAACGGAAGCTTCTTTCTCATTCGGCACCACTTTTACCCAGTCGTTTGCACCGGCCAGGAGCTGTTCGATTTCGGCTACGGACAAATCTTTTTTCAATTTCAACGTAATCGCCTGGCTGTGGCAGCGCATCGCGCCGACGCGTACACACAAGCCGTCGATAATGGTGGGATTGCCGGTGTTACCCAAAATCTTGTTTGTTTCCACGTCGCCTTTCCATTCCTCTTTGGACTGGCCGTTACCCAAATCGGCATCAATCCACGGAATCAGGCTGCCGGCCAGCGGCACACCGAAATTGGCTTTAGGGTAGGCTTCGCTGCGCAGGAAATCGGAAACTTTGCGGTCGATATCCAAAATCGCGCTGGCGGGGTCTGCCAATTCGTCAGCCACTTGGTTGTGGATGGCTCCCATGCCGCTGATAAGCTCGCGCATGTTTTTCGCACCCGCACCCGAAGCCGCCTGATAAGTCATGCTGGTAGCCCATTCAACCAAATTGTTTTGGAACAGGCCGCCCAGTGCCATCAACATGAGCGATACGGTGCAGTTGCCGCCGATGTAGTTTTTCACGCCGTTTTTGAGGCCGGCATCAATCACGTTGCGGTTTACAGGGTCGAGCACGATGATGGCATCGTCATTCATGCGGAGCGCAGAAGCGGCATCAATCCAATAACCGTTCCAGCCGCTTTCGCGCAGGGGCTGATACACGGATTTGGTGTAATCGCCACCTTGGCAGGTAACGATAATATCCATGCGCGCCAGCTCTTCGATATTGTTGGCATCCAACAGCGTTTTGACTGCTTGGCCGAAATCAGGTGCGGCGCCGCCTACGTTGGAAGTGGTGAAGAAAAAGGCTTCTTTGATATCGGCAAAATCGTTTTCTTCCTGCATGCGCTGCATCAAAACAGAACCGACCATGCCGCGCCAGCCGATAAAACCTACTTTCATTTATGTGCTCCTCAAGAATATGCAGATGTTAATATTTCCGAAAATCGGATAAATATACTCTTTATAGGGCGGGGGTTCAATAGTGGAATAGGTTGAAGAATTTGGAAGATGAATGAAAAAGAGTGATGAGGATAAAAAATAACCGCATAAGCGGTTTTTTTGGTGGCCAGAGGCGGGATCGAACCGCCGACACACGGATTTTCAGTCCGTTGCTCTACCAACTGAGCTATCTGGCCGCTGTGTGAAGAAGGCGTATTAAACCATACCTGCTGCATTTGTTCAATATCTGTGTTGTGCTTTTTTTACAAATAATTATTTTATATGGGATAAAAGTTACTGATGTGTTGTGATTGGTGAAGTTTTTAATGAGTTGCGGGGGCAATCGGGTAGAATATTCGTTGCGAAAATATTTACGGAAGCCGTTTGCGTTATGTTTCAGACCACTCTTGTTTGGTTCCGTTATGATTTGCGGGCGTTTGACCACACTGCTTTGCAGGAGGCTGTTAGGCTCGGTTTGCCTGTGGTGGGTATGTATGTGTTTGAACCGGAAGAGGCGCCGGTTTCAGAAGGGCGTCGGCGGAGGCGGGTGTTTGTGCATCAATGCCTGTCTGAACTTCAAAGCAGGTTGGCTGAAAAAGGTGTGCCGCTGTTTGTGGCAATCGGCTCGGCGGAGCGGGAGGTGCCTGCTTTTGCAAATGATGTGGATGCTGCTTATGTGGTGTGTGCGGGAGCGGGAGAGCCGGACTCTGTGCATCAGGAAAACGTGGTTGCGGCGCACTTGGTTGGGGATGGGCGGCAATTTAAGGTGGTGAATGATGATGCAGTGTTATCAAAATTTGTCTCGGCCGATTCCGAAGGCAAACTTTATACGGATTTCGATGCTTATAGAAAAGCTTGGCTTGCGGCGTCGGACGGAATGGTTTGGCAGCCTTCTGACGACTGGGCGGCTTTGACAGGGCTTCAGACAGGCCTGTCTGAACATTTACGTTTTGCGCCGGAGTTGCCGTCTTTAAAGCAATTGGGTGTGGAGGATGGGGCTTCAGTCTTTGAAGGCGGTGAGCGGGCGGCGGATAAGCTGCTGGCTGGATTGATGCGCCGCATGGGGGACTATCACCTTGGGCGCGGTTTGTCTGCGCAGAGTGATAACTTCAGGCTTTCGCCTTATTTGCGTTTTGGTGTGATTTCTGTTCGCTATTTGATTGGTTTGATCAAGAGAATGGGGGGCGAGGATGAAGAGGTTTTGCTAAATGCTTTGATGCGGCGCGAATTTTATCACCGACTGGTTTATCGCTATCCAAACGTGTTACTGCAGGGTTTTAATCCGAAATATCGGAATATAGCTTGGGAAAACAATCCTCAATATCTTGTTGCGTGGCAGGAGGGGCGGACGGGTTATCCTTTGCTCGATGCTGCGATGCGGTGTCTGAATCAAACAGGCTATTTGCCGGACAATTTACGCAGTTATGCTGCGGCTTTTTTGTCACAGGTTTTATTGTGTGACTGGCGTTTGGGGGAAGCTTACTTTGCCGGACAATTGTTGGATTTTGATTTGGCCGTAAACAATGGCTGCTGGCAGGATGCTGTGGGTGTGGGTGCATGTGCACAAAAGCCGCTGAGTATGATGCATCCTGTGTTCGCGGCGCAAAAGCTTGATCCTGTCGGACAAACTATCCGCCGGTATGTTCCTGAGCTCGCCCATGTGCCGAAAGATGTTATTCATACCCCGTGGCTCGGGAAAGCCAGTATCAATACCAACGGTTATCCCGATCCTGTTGCGGAGTATTCAAGCCAAAGAAAGAAGACGCTTGTGCTGTATGACGGAGTTGCCGATTAGTTGGTTTATAAAAAATGCCTGGCGGATTCGGATTTGAAGTGCAACTTTCCATAACAGAAAAAGGCCGGTATGCGGTAGCATACGGCCTTTCCTGCAAGAAAGATTGCCATGAGCTACACACAACTGACCCAAGACGAACGATACCACATCCAATACCTGTCCCGCCACCACAGCATCAGCGAAATCGCCAAACTGCTTAACCGCCACAAAAGCACCATCAGCCGCGAAATCAAACGGCACTGCCCACAAGGGCAGCAATACAGTGCCGAAAAAGCCCAACAGCAAAGCCGGCTTACCAAACAGCGTAAGCGAAAACCCTATAAGCTCCATTCCCGGCTGATTCAACACATCGACACCCTCATCCGACTCAAACTCAGTCCCGAACAAGTGTGCGCCTATTTGCACAAACACCACCAAATCACACTCCACCACAGCACCATTTACCGCTATCTGCGTCAAGACAAAAGCAACGGCGGCACTTTGCGGCAGCATCTCAGAATAGCCGGCAAATCCTACCGTAAACGCTACGGCAGTACATGGAGCAGAGGCAAAGTACCCGACCGCGTCGGCATTGAAAACCGACCCGCCATCGTCGACCAAAAATCCCGCATCGGCGATTGGGAAGCCGACACCGTCGTCGGCAAAGATCAGAAAAGCGCATTACTGACCTTGGTCGAGCGGGTTACCCGCTACACCATCATCTGCAAGTTAAAGAACTTCAAAGCCAAAGACACTGCCAACGCCGTCATCAAGGTATTGAAGGCGCATAAAAACAGGGTACATACCATTACCATGGATAACGGCAAAGAATTCTACCGACACATCCGAATAGCCCAAGCATTGGAGGCGGAAACCTATTTTTGCCGCCCCTACCGTTCTTGGGAAAAAGGACTGAATGAAAATACCAACGGACTCATCCGCCAATATTTCCCCAAACAAACCGATTTCCGCAACATCAGCCATCGGGAGATACGCAGGGTTCAAGATGAACTGAACCGTAGGCCAAGAAAAACACTTGGCTATGAAACGCCAAGTGTTTTATTCTTGAATCTGTTCCAACCTCTACTGCCTGAGTGTTGCACTTGAAATTCGAATCTAAGCCTGTCTGAAAGTTTTCAGACAGGCATTGTCGTATTTGAGGGTTACTCTTCGCCGTTTTCGCCTATCTCATCGGATTTGCCGGAGTTTTGGCGGCGGGAGAAGTTGATTTTCAGCTGCTTCAGTTTGCGGTAAAGGTGAGTGCGCTCCAAGCCGACTTTTTGTGCAACGCGGCTCATATTTTGGCCTTCTTGGGCAATATGGTATTCAAAATAGCGCCGCTCCACTTCTTCACGCAATTCTCGCAAAGGCAGGTTGAAGTTGAAGCCGCCGATGATTTCCGGCGATTGGTTGGTTGAGAACTGGCCTAAAATCTCCATAACGGCAGATTCGTCCACTTCATTTTGCTCGGCGGTCAACGCGAGATTTTTAACGATGTTGCACAGCTGGTCGTAATTGCCCGGCCATTCATATTGGCGCAGGGCGCTTATCGCGGCAGGGCTGAATTTTACCGGAGGAATTTTTTGGGTTTCCGCTAACTCTGTGATGATGGTATCAATCAAAAATGCGATATCGTCGGCTTGTTCCCGTAAAGGCGGAATATGGATAATGTGTTTTTCCAGCGCCGAAACCAGTTTGCAGTCGGGATTGTTTTCCTGCAGGTTTTCAAACGGGACGCTGCAAGAGCAGACGATACGCGCATTGTAGCGGTCGGTTTTGCTGATTAAGAATGCAATGCCCTGTTGGATATTGCGGCTGTATTGGGAAATGTCGCCTAAATATAAAATGCCGTTGGCGGCTTTTTGCAGTAACTCCATCGGTGTGTCGACGATATGTTCTGTTTTGTTCGGTTCGACCCAAGGCGTTTTGTTTTTTTGAAAATAGCGCGCTACCAGCTCGAATGGGGAACCTGATTCGCCGTTTAACAATACGGGCACATTTTGTTTGGCCGCTGTTTCCAGGGTTTGGTTGAGTTCTTGAATAGCGGGGCTGTTGCCGAGTTTGTCGAACGATAAGCCGGATGCAGCCTGCATTTCGCTGTATTTTAGAGCGCGTTCAACGGTGGCTAAGAGCCGCTTTAATGCAATAGGCTTTTCTAAAAAATCCAGTGCGCCGATTTTGGTTGCCTCAACGGCGGTGTCAATGCTGGCATGGCCGCTCATCATGACAACCGGCATATTGAGCTGGCCGTTTTTCGACCATTCTTTTAATAAGGTAATCCCGTCACAATCCGGCATCCATATATCCAGCAGTACCATCGCCGGGCGGATTTGATTGCGCAAACGACGGGCTTCTTCGGCGTTTTCAGCCAAAGCAACTGTGTGCCCTTCGTCTTGCAAAATGTCTGATAGTAAGTCGCGGATGCCGATTTCGTCATCTACGATTAAGATGTCGCTACTTCTCATTCTTTATTTTCCACCAATTCCGGCAGGGAGATCTTAACACACGCCCCGCCTGTTGTTTGATTGTTTATGCTGATGCGTCCGCCATGCTCTTCAATGATTTTCTTAACTACCGGCAAGCCTAAACCTGTGCCGGTTGGTTTATCGGTAATATAAGGCTCGAAAGCGTTGTGGAGCATTTCGTTGCTGAAGCTTTTGCCGTTATTGCATACGGTTAATATGGCATATTGTTCATCACGGCCAATGCTTAAATCAACTTTGGGGGAGTCGCTTTCTGAGGCGGCTTCTGCTGCATTTTTCAAAATATTGTGCAGAACCTGACGCATTGCGCCATGATCAGCTTGGATATAAACGGGTATATTACTCAAATTGGATGTAAATGTACACGGGCTGCCTTCATATAATAAAAGCACTTCTTCGCAGATTTCGTTTAAATCAATGGTTTCGAATTTCAGCGAGGGGGATCGGGCATAATTGCGGAATGCTTCTACCATTTCTTTTAAAGCTTCTACTTGCTTGATGATGGTATTGGTCGAGCGGTTGAGAATTTGGGCATCTTTCTCATCCAATTTGTCTTGCAGCTTCCATGCCATGCGCTCGGCAGAAAGCTGGATGGGTGTGAGCGGATTACGGATTTCATGTGCCAGCCGTTTGGCCACTTCTCCCCATGCCGCTTCTTTTTGGGCGCGGACTAAGGCTGTAACGTCGTCGAATACGATAACTAAGCCGTCTTCCTGCAAAGGTGTAGCCTTGCCCAGTAGAATTCTTGCTTCGTCAGGCGCCGTGTAAGGTATCTGTATGGGCTTGTCGGTTTCCAATGTGCCTAAAATGGTTTCTAAAACTTCTGCCAGCATGGCTTGCTGAGGTGATTGCCGGCTCCATTCGCGCCAATTGCTGCCCAGCATATCATCCAACGGAATACCGAGGATTTTTTCTGCACTTTGGTTAAAAGTTTTCAGAATGCCTGAATGATCAAGGGTAACCACACCTGCGGTCAGGCTCTCTAATACGGTTTCCAAATAATCTCTGGCGGCTTCTGTTTGCAAACGGTTGCGCTCTGCCGATTCTTGGGCAAGGCTGAGTTGCTCGGTCATATGGTTGAACAAATGGGTGAGCCTGCCTAATTCGTCGTTGCGGAATACGGGACGTTTTTGTGAAAAATCGCCCTGGGCGATAGCGCGTGCGCCTTCGGCCAAAGAGAGGATGGGTTCGATAAAGCGGTAAGAGAAAAACAGAGCCATGCTCAGTGCCAGCATAATGGCAATGAGTGTGGCAACCAGAAGGGTAATCAGGAAAAAGTTACGTAATCCTTTTTTTGCGTAACTGAGCTCGGCATATTTAGCCCGAGCGCTTTCGATTAGGGTTGCATCTTGTGCTACTTTGTTTGGAATGGGCTGGCGGAAAAATAAAGCGTATTGCTGCTGGTTATATTCGGGTAGCACCAGCCAGCCTTGTGCATATAACGTACCGTTGATGCTTTCTATTGAGCGGGAAGAGCCGTCATTGGCAAGCTCGTCTAATATTTCCGAAGAAGGGGAGGCGGCCGGTAATTTTCTGGGATTGCGTTCGGTGCTGGTTTGATTGGTGCTCAAATTATAAAGAGCTAATTGTTCAAATTGGTTGGCTAAAGGTGCGTTTTCCAATGAACTCATCAGGCTTCGGCCGCGTGAAACGGAGCGGAATAAATCCACTTGCATATTAACGGCACGGCCGAACGAGTTGTCTACTGCCAAGTTGAGGGCCGATTTGCTCAGGCTCAAACTATGTTCCAAAGCTTGGTCGGTTTCGTCGCCAAACCAAGAATTGATGCTGTTGGAAATAAATTGGGCGGATACGCCGAATACAAACAAACCGGGTAAAACGGTTACTACGGTAAACATGATAGCCAAGCGGCGTGCGATTTGCGAGCCTAATACTTTTTTTCGGTGCGCCTGGGTCAAAAACCAAATGTAGCGGATAACGGCAACGAACAATATGGCAATCAGCACGGAAGCGGCTACGATAAACCACCAGAAATAATCGGCTAGGTCGCTGTTGCTTCTGGTTGACAAGGTCAGCAGGTAAAGCAATGCGATAGACGTGATAATAATCAGTGGAAGCAGGCGCTGGATCATGGCGTTATTCCGTGCTGATGTTCAGTGATTTCCAGCCTGAATCAAGTTGCCAGCTTTTCGAATTGATGGCGTTAATCTGGAAAGGTTTGGGAAGCTTGGAGGTGCTGAGCGCCAATCTGATTTCTGCTCGGACACTTTCCGCGGTTTCGCCCGATAAAGCGCCTGATGGCAATACGCGCCAATCGGAAATGGCGCCGACCCCGCGAAGAGCGGTTTCTAAATTATTGTATTCTGTGGAGAACGTTCCGACACTTATTCGGTAACGGTTGGTGAGTGGGTGATATGAGAGCTTGTAGGAAACTTGGCTGTCGCTGCCTACGATTTGGTTGAATTTGAATTTGTAAGCTGCCCAGGTGGGTGCGGATAATTGATATTGCAGTGTGAAATGCAGCGGAACGCCTTGCCTTAGGGCCTGCTTGAGTTGATCGGGCAATTCGTTTTTGAAACGGCTGCTGATGGCCAGCTGACCATTTTCGGTTAGGTAAGCTTGGCTGCGGAGTGCACTGATGCCTTCTGCCCGGGAGGAAATGGGGAAGAATGCAGTAAGGGCTATAAAAAGCAGTAGAAAGGCACTACCGCTTTTGAATAAGCGCGTAATAAAAGCCATCTTGGTTGTTATTTGGGAGTAAAACATGTGTTTCGTCGCATTGGGCATCAGCATGCCGGTTTAGGAATTTTTGTAATTGGCTGCTGTTTTCTTCTTCAAATATGGAGCAAGTTGCTAAAAGCATACGGCCGCCCGGTTTGAGAAGCTCCCAAAGGGTATCGAGTAATGTTTCTTGCTGGCGTGCTGTTTTGAATGCATCCGTGGGGCGGCGTAGCCATTTGATGTCGGGATTGCGCTTTACTACGCCGGAGGCGGTGCAGGGTACGTCGGCAAGTATGGCATCAAATATTTGCCCATCATACCACGATGCCGTGTCTTGTGCGTCGGCGCAGCGGATAACAATGCCTGTCTGAAAGCCTAAACGGTCTAAATTGTTGCGTACGCGCGCCAAACGGGCTTCATCGATGTCTAGTGCTGTGAGGTGGCAGTCTGCCAATTCCAGTATGTGGCCGGTTTTTCCTCCGGGCGCGGCACAGGCATCTAAAATGCGCTCGCCGTTTTGCGGTTTTAAGATCAATGCGGCTTGTTGCGCACCATAATCCTGCACGGATACCCTGCCTTCGCTGAATCCGGGAATTTGGCTAACGGGCAGGGCTTCTTTCAGTTTTACTGCATGGGTGCCCAATTGTTTGGCTTCAATGCCTGCTTCTTGTAATTCATCTATGTAGCGTTCGGCATTTGTGTGGCGGCAGTTGATGCGTAGTGTTAGCGGCGGATGGCTTTGTGATGCAGTGATGATGTTGTTCCAATATTTCGGATAGTGGTTTTGCAGATATTTAACCCACCATTCGGGATGGTTATATTTGGCAACTATATTAGTTTTGCATTGTGTGTTGAGCTTGTCTTTTTCACGCAGAAAGCGGCGCAAAATGGCGTTGGCAAACGAACGGTATTGGCCTTTGCCGATGCGGGCGATTGCTTCTACTGCTTCATTGACAACTGCGTGCGGTGCGTTTCGCGTATGGTTGAGCTGGTAGAGTGCAACCAGCAGCAGGCTTTCCAATTGCGGATGGGTAATCGGCTTTTTCAGCATTCGGGCAAGCATAAAACGCAAGCTGCCCGCGTAACGCTGGCAGCCGTAAGCAATATCCTGCAAAGCACCTTTTTCAGACAGGCCTAAGTCTGGGTTGGCCGAGCGGATATCGGCAAGTACATCTTGCAGGTTTCTGCCTTGTGCAACTTCTGCGACGCTTTGTGCTGCTAAGGTTTGAATGCGTGCCAAGCTCATAATACGGTGCCTTGATCAATGTGTCTGCCTGCTGCAAAAGCGGCAATATCCATACGTTTGCTGCCGGCGGGTTGCAGCGAGGTGATGCGTAAAGCCTGTTCTTCACACGCCACTACCAAGCCCTCGGAATCACAGCGCAGCACTTCACCCGGTGCGCCTGTTTCGTTGATGATCTCGGCCTGCCAGATTTTCAACGGAGCATCCTGCCATACTGTCCATGCCGCCGGTACGGGGTTGAACGCCCTGATTTTTCGTTCGATTGCAGCAGCCGGTTGATGCCAATCGATCTTGGCTTCTTCTTTGTTTAATTTTTGAGCGTAAGTGATGCCGTTTTCGCTTTGCTTAGTGGCAGTTAAGCGGCCGGATTGAGCGAGTTGTTGCAAATCTGCCACGATTGCTTGAGCGCCGATTTCAGCTAGGGCATCGTGTACTTCATTGGCTGTGTCGGTGGGTTGGATGGTGTATTTGTGTTCGCTGATAATGTCGCCCGTATCCAAGCCTGCGTCCATTTTCATGATGCATATACCGGTTTCGGTATCGCCGGCTTCGATGGCGCGCTGTATAGGGGCGGCTCCGCGCCAGCGCGGGAGGAGTGAGGCATGAATATTCAGACAGCCGTGTTTGGGGATGCTTAAAACAGCTTCAGGCAGAATCAACCCGTAAGCGGCAACCACCATTACATCGGCATTTTGTTCGCGCAGTAAGGCTTGGGTTTCTTCACTGCGCAAGGTTTGCGGTTGGGCAATGTTTAAACCGAGCGTTTGTGCCGCTTGCTTTACCGGGCTGGCTTGCAGCTGCATACCGCGGCCTTTCGGGCGGTCGGGTTGGGTCAATACCAAAGGGATGTGGAAACCGGCATCTGCAATGGCTTTAAGCGCGGTGGCGGCAAAGTCGGGTGTGCCGGCAAAGATAACGTTCATAAGGGGTATGCCTGTCTGAAAAGTTTATAAGTCGTGTTTTGCGCGTTTTTTCAGCTTGGTTTTGATGCGGTTTTGTTTCAGTTGGGAAAGATGTTCGACAAACACTTTGCCCATCAAATGATCCAACTCGTGCTGTATGCAGATGGCAAGTAAGCCGTCGGCTTCCAAGGTAAATTTCTCGCCGTTTTCATCAAGCGCTTCAACGGTTACCCTTTCGGCGCGCGTTACATTATCGTAAATGCCGGGAACGGAAAGACAGCCTTCTTCGTAAGTGGTTTCACCGTCTTTATGGGTAATTTGCGGGTTGATGAATACGCGCGGCTCGTTGCGCTCTTCGCTTAAATCCATCACAACCACACGTTCATGCACATCTACTTGGGTTGCCGCCAAACCGATGCCGCGGGCTTCGTACATGGTTTCAAACATGTCGGCAACCAAAGTTTTAATGCGCCCGTCAATTTCCGCAACCGGTTTGGCAACAATATGCAGCCGTTCATCGGGATATTTTAAGATATTTAATAAAGCCATAATTCTCTCGATAACAATAATGTCAGTTTTCTTTCAACGCTAGGATATTAACTGAAAACGGTGTTAAAATACCGCATTAAGTATTTAGGGGCGGGTTAAGTTAATTGGCTCGTTTGTTTTAATTAATTAAACGAATAGATGACTGTATTGAAGTATTTCAAGGGGAGTTCGTCATGCAAAAACATATTATAACCTTGCTTTGTGCGCTTGGCGTGGCTATTTCTGCGCCGGCTATGGCTAAATCGAAGGTAAAAGCCAAAAAAACATCCAAAGCAAAAATCAGCCGTACTTACAATCAAAGTGAACACATTCCTACCGTTAAGCTGGCGCCCCGCGTGCGCGAAGTGTCTTCCGGCTACGGTATCCAAGCCGTGAACGTGGATTTTTTCCGTATGTTTATGCGGCATCCGCAAGTGATTCCGCAAAAGGAAACTCAAAATGCACCACGCTTGATTAAAGGCCCGGACAATCGGGTAATGTATAGTAAAGGTGACCGCGTTTATGCTTACGGTATCAATGAGCCGGGTCGCTATTTGGTATACCGTGCGCGTAAAGATGTTCTCGATCCGGAAACCAATAAGTTTTTAGGTCAGGAAGTGGTATTCAGCGGCATTATCAGCACTTTGCCTTACACCAACAGCGCTTTAGACGCGCGCAGCGAAAAAGATGCCCAATATTTGCAGGACGGCGAATATTACACCCGCTTACATCCGCTGGCTAAAGTGCCTACCAAAACCGCACAACCTATGGTAGTGGAAGAAGCGATTTCGGAAATCAAAAAAGGCGATTATCTGCTGAAGTTGGATGAAAACCTGCAAACACTCAATCGCAATATTCAGCCCCATGCGCCCAGTCAACATATTGATGCGCGTGTGGTATCGATTTTCGACGGCGTAGGCGAAGCAGGCCAGTTTCAAACCATTACTCTGAATAAAGGTGAGGCGGGCGGTTTGGATGTGGGCAGTGTAGTGAGCTTATATAAAAAGAGCCAACAGGTTAAAATGGATTTTGACGAAGGTAAAAAAGGCCGACGCAGCATGATGAAATATGTGTCTATTCCTGCTGAGGAAGTCGGCCTGGCAATGGTGTATAAAACCAGCCAAAATTTATCTTCGGCTATTATTCTGGAGAGCCTAACCAATATCAATATCGGTGATGTGGCTTCGGAATCGGGGCAGGATTTGGATAATATGAAGAGCGATAAGGTTCATGTGAGAAATGTTCCGCAGGATCCTCATGATACCGAACACAACGAATATAATTACAGAAGCAACATTAATCCCTATTAATTCTGGTGGTTAAGAATTAATGCCTGTCTGAAATAAAGCACACAAAATTTGTGTGCTTTATTATTTCTATTGAGGGCGGGGATATGGGTATTTGCTGTAAATTGTTCTTTACAGTATATGAGCTACATGTGAAACTGTAATTAAGAAAATAATTTTAATCCGGTAATAATGCCTGTCTGAAACACATTACAAGGCGGAATAATGAATCATTATGAATACTATGCTTGGGTGCAATTGGCACTCACGCCTTACATCGGTGCCGAAAGTTTTTTAAACCTTATCCGTTTTTTCGGCTCTGCTAAACAAGCTTTAGCCGCGTCGGCAGAACAAATTGCGCACTTGGTGCACCATAAACAGGCGGCAAAAGAGTGGGATACCGGACGTGAGCTTGCAAAAGCTTCGGCTGATGCGGCGTTAAAGTGGTCGGAAGGCGAACGTTGCCGTTTGATGTTATTGGGCGACGAAGATTTTCCTTTAATGCTGACGGAAGGGCTTACTCCGCCTCCCTTGCTTTTTTTGAGAGGCAATCCGGAGTTGTTGTGCCGCCCTTCGGTATCGATTGTCGGCAGCCGTCATGCAACACCTCAAGCGATGCGTATTGCTCATGATTTTGCCCAAACCTTGTCGCAGCAGGGTATAGGAGTGGTTTCGGGTATGGCATCCGGCATCGATACTGCGGCACATCAAGGCGCTTTGGCCGGAGATGGGGGAACGGTAGCGGTGTGGGGAACCGGAATTGACAGAATTTATCCTCAATCCAATCAAAAATTGGCTTATCAAATCGCTGAAAAAGGCTTGATTGTGTCGGAGTTTCCTTTGGGTACCAGACCTTTGGCCGGGAACTTTCCGCGGCGAAACCGTTTGATTGCTGCGCTGGGGCAGGCTTCGCTGGTAGTGGAAGCTGCATTGGAATCCGGTTCGCTGATTACGGCGAAGTTGGCGGCTGATATGGGGCGAGAGGTCATGGCGGTGCCCGGTTCCATAGACAATCCGCACAGCAAGGGATGCCATAAACTAATTAAAGAAGGTGCGAAACTGGTAGAAAGCTTGGAAGATATTTTACAAGAATGTCCGCGGTTGTTGCAAAAACCACAAGTATCATCATATTCTATATATAGGCAGTCTGAATCCCGTCAGAGTCAGGATTCGTCCGCGGAGCAGAAAGAAGACAACTTTATTTCTAAATGCCTGTCTGAAAAACATAACAAAAAAGAAGCCGAGAGCCTGTTGGAAAGAATGGGATATGCTCCGGTTCATCCCGATAGCTTGGCTGAACAACTGCTTATGGCAACGGCGGATGTATACGCATTATTGTTGGAAATGGAGCTTGATGGCATCGTTGCTGCAATGCCTGGAGGGCGTTACCAGCGGATTGCAAAATAAAATTAGGAAGTTAAGGAACGACATGGCAGATGTAATTGCTTTTTTAATCGAACATTTTGGAAATTTTGATGCATGCCCGCCTTCCAATGATTTGGGGGTGTTGCTGGAAGAAGCCGGCTTTGGCGATGTGGAAATCGGTAATTTACTGATGTTGTTGGAAGCTTTGGAGAGCCAGCCCAAAATGAATCTACCGGAAAATGCCGGTAAGGTTGTACGGGTTTATTGCCGGGAAGAGTTGGAAGTTCTGCCTCAGGAAGTGTTGGGTTTGCTGCATTATTTAGAGCAAGAGAAAGCAATTGATGCAGCGCAACGAGAGTTTGTGATTAATGCCTTATTGTTTATGCCGCAGGAAGAAGTAACGGTTAATATGGCGAAAATTCTGGCTTTGTTGGTGTTGTGGGCCCACCAGTCCGAGTTGCCTGTTTTGATTGGTGATGACTTGATGGTTGCATTGCATGGTGCGGCAACGATGCATTAAGTCGGTACAGTATCTGTTTTTCTTTTCAGACAGGCATTCTTTAACCTGAATGCCTGTCTGAAAACATAATAAATTTAAAAATTATAGAGAGCGGCGTAGATGACCAAAAATTTATTGATTGTCGAATCAGTTACCAAAGCTAAGTCCATGCAGAAATATTTAGGCTCTGATTTTCAGGTGCTGGCATCTTACGGGCATGTGCGCGATTTGATTCCTAAAAATGGGGCGGTTGATCCCGAGCATGACTTTGCCATGAAATATCAAATTGTCGCCAAAAACGGCAAACATGTGGATGCCATTGTGGCAGCCGCAAAAGAGGCAGACAATATTTATCTGGCCACCGACCCGGATAGGGAAGGCGAGGCCATTTCATGGCATTTGTGGGAAATCTTGAAAAGCAAGCGCGGTTTGAAAAATATTCATCCGCAGCGCATTGTGTTTCATGAAGTGACCAAAAAAGCCGTTCAAGAGGCGATTCAAAATCCGCGTGAATTGGACTTTAATTTGGTGGATGCACAACAAGCGCGCCGTGCCTTAGATTATTTGGTGGGTTTTAACTTATCTCCTCTGCTTTGGAAAAAGATTCGTCGGGGATTGAGTGCGGGCCGTGTACAAAGCCCCGCGCTGCGGTTGATCTGTGAGCGGGAAAACGAAATCCGTGCTTTTGAAAGCCGGGAATATTGGTCTGTCCATATGGACAGCCATAAAGGCCGCCAGAAATTCAGCGCCAAGTTGACGCACTGGCAAGGCAATAAGATGGAGCAGTTTTCTTTGCCGGACGAAGCTTCGCAGGCTGAAGTGTTGAAAGGTTTGGAAGGCGAGAAGGCTGTTGTTACTGATGTGGTGAAAAAGAAAGCGACCAGAAAGCCGGTTGCTCCTTACACTACTTCTACCATGCAGCAGGACGCAGTGCGCAAACTCGGTATGACTACCGACCGCACCATGCGTACGGCCCAGCAGCTTTTCGAAGGTATCGATGTAGGGCAGGGCGCAGTTGGTTTGATTACTTATATGCGTACCGATAGCGTGAGCCTGTCTGCCGATGCGGTTGTTGAGTTGCGGCATTATATTGAAAATAAAATCGGCGCGGATTTTCTGCCCAAAGAAGCGAGAGCTTATAAAACCAAATCGAAAAATGCCCAAGAAGCACACGAAGCGATACGGCCAACGTCGGTTTACCGTACGCCGGAAAGTGTGAAGCCGTTTTTAAGTACCGATCAATTTAAGCTTTACCAAATGATTTGGCAGAGAACGGTTGCTTGTCAGATGGTGGATGCCAAGTTTGATGCAACTACGGTTGATATCCATGTTGGTCAAGGCGTGTTCAGAGTTACAGGCCAGGTGCTTGCGTTTGCCGGCTTCTTGAATGTTTATCAGGAAGGCCAAGACGAAGACGATGAAGACGAAAACAATAAAAAACTGCCTGATTTGAAGCTGGGGGATGAACTGCCCGTCGACAAGCTTTATGGTGAGCAGCATTTTACCCAACCGCCTCCGAGATTTAATGAGGCCACATTGGTAAAGGCGCTGGAAGATTTCGGTATCGGCCGCCCCTCAACCTACGCAAGCATTATTAAAACACTCAAAGACCGAGAATATGTTACCGTGGATCAGCGCCGCTTTATGCCTACTGATACCGGCGATATTGTGAATAAATTCTTAACAGAGCATTTTGAGCAATATGTAGATTATGATTTTACGGCCAAGCTGGAAGATAGTTTGGATGAAATCGCCAGCGGTAAGCGCCAATGGATTCCTGTTATGGATAAATTCTGGAAGGGATTCCACAAGCAGGTGGTTGAAAAGGAAGGAATTGAGCGGGCTAAAATCACTACTGAAGAATTAGAAGAAATTTGCCCGAAATGCGGCAATCATAAATTACAAATTAAATTCGGCAGACGCGGCCGTTTTATTGCCTGCTCTGGCTATCCTGACTGTGACTATACGCGAAATGTGAATGAAACCGCAGAAGACGCGGCAAAAGAGTTGGAAGAGCCAACAGTAGTCGAAGGGCGGGATTGTCCGAAATGCGGTGGGCAGTTGGTTTATAAAAAAGGCCGTTATGGTAAGTTTATCGGCTGCGCCAATTACCCGAAATGCAAACATATCGAGCCGTTGGAAAAACCGAAAGAAACCGGTGTGGCATGTCCGAAATGCGGTAAAGGCCAGCTAATCGAGCGAAAATCACGATATGGTAAACTTTTTTACAGTTGCAACACTTATCCGGATTGCGATTATGCAGTATGGAATCCGCCTATTGCAGAAACCTGCCCCAATTGCCAATGGCCTGTTTTAACGATTAAAACGACCAAGCGAAGAGGCACTGAAAAAGTTTGCCCGCAAAAAGAGTGCGGCTGGGGCGAACAAATTGAACCACCTGCACCTAAGGAATAAAAGCTGTAAAGCGGATATTAATATCCGCTTTTCTTTATCTGTTTAGGCTGAGTAGTTTACAAGTTACAGAACTAACTAGGTTTTGTTTCGTGAAATACTGCTTGTCGGCGGTGTTACATCCCGGAAATTGTTCAGACAGGCATTCATAGGCTGCACATAGTACAGTTAAAAAATCAATTTGAAACAACAATCAAGGCCTGTCTGAAAAAGGAGGTTAAGGTGTCAAAACATTCAAAGCACGCTAATCAAGTAAGAATTATCGGCGGTAGCTGCAGAGGGCGGAAAATCCGATTCTTATCAGCCGACGGTTTGCGTCCTACCGCAGATATGGTTAGAGAGCGGCTATTTAATTGGCTCGGTCAAGATTTGACCGGTCTGAAAGTGCTGGATTTATTTGCAGGCAGTGGTGTTTTGGGGTTAGAGGCGGCGTCTCGTAATGCCAGACATGTTGTAATGGTGGAAAAATACAAAGATAGCAGCCGCCTATTGCAGCAAAATGCAGTTGAACTGGAGCTTCAAGATAAGATAACCGTAGCATCTCAGGATGCGCTTAATTATTTAAAATCATCAGGCGAAAAGTTTGATGTAGTGTTTCTTGATCCACCATATATATGGGAGGATTGGGAAATATTATTCGAAGTGTTGGAAAAATGCCTGTCTGAAAAAGCAATGGTGTATATAGAAGCAGCAAATATGCCTCCAATCCCCCAATGGCTGTATCTGCATCGTAAAGGCAAATCAGGAAAAAGCCTATTTGAAGTAAGAATATATCAACCCTAAGTGAAAAATAAGCAATAAAAGGCCTCATGATGTCAGCATCTATATCACACTGAATTGGTTTATACTTCTTTGATTTTAATAATTATTCTCAAATTGAAAAATAGCTTAAACAGCCAGCGAAAAAAACAGTTTGTGCTATAATCCTCAGTTAACTAATTAAGTTTAAATTTGAAAATATAAAAGGATTTTGAAATGTCACTCTTTATTACGGATGAGTGCATCAATTGCGACGTATGTGAACCGGAATGCCCTAATGATGCAATTTATCAGGGCGAGGAAATCTATGAAATCAATCCGAGCTTATGCACACAATGTGTTGGCCATTATGATGAACCTCAATGCCAGCAGGTATGTCCGGTAGACTGTATCTTAATAGATGAAGAGCATCCGGAAAGCCAAGAAGAGTTGCAGGCTAAATATGAACGCATTGTTGCGGCAAAATAGTCTGAAATAATTCGTTTATAAATTAAAATTTTAAGAGATAATTGGAAAAATATAACGAATAATACTTGACGGCTTTTAAGCTAGTTTGTATTATTCGTTTTCTCTTGAGGTGGGATTCCCGAGCGGTCAAAGGGGGCAGACTGTAAATCTGTTGCGAGAGCTTCGAAGGTTCGAATCCTTCTCCCACCACCAAACATCCAAGTTTATGGGGCAAAAGAATAGTAAGTATGCGGGTGTAGCTCAATGGTAGAGCAGAAGCCTTCCAAGCTTACGGTGAGGGTTCGATTCCCTTCACCCGCTCCAATTCATATTGGCCCATGTAGCTCAGGGGTAGAGCACTCCCTTGGTAAGGGAGAGGTCGGCAGTTCAAATCTGCCCATGGGCACCAAATTCTTGAAATCCGTAACTTTAAACAAAACTTTTATTAAATATAGGAAATTGCCATGGCTAAGGAAAAATTTGAACGTAGCAAACCGCACGTAAACGTTGGCACCATCGGTCACGTTGACCATGGTAAAACCACATTGACAGCAGCACTAACCACAATTTTGGCTGAGAAATTTGGTGGTCAGGCTAAAGGCTACGACCAAATCGACAATGCTCCGGAAGAAAAAGCCCGCGGCATTACCATTAACACTTCACATGTAGAGTATGAAACTGAAACCCGCCACTATGCACACGTAGATTGCCCGGGTCACGCAGACTACGTTAAAAACATGATTACCGGTGCAGCCCAAATGGATGGTGCGATTTTGGTATGTTCTGCAGCCGACGGTCCTATGCCGCAAACTCGCGAACATATTCTGTTGGCTCGTCAGGTGGGTGTGCCTTACATTATCGTATTTATGAATAAATGCGATATGGTTGACGATGCAGAGTTGTTGGAATTGGTTGAGATGGAAATCCGTGACCTGTTGTCTAGTTACGATTTCCCGGGTGATGACTGCCCGATCGTCCAAGGTTCTGCATTGAAAGCTTTGGAAGGTGACG
Source organism: Neisseria canis (assembly GCF_900636765.1). Lineage (NCBI taxonomy): Bacteria > Pseudomonadati > Pseudomonadota > Betaproteobacteria > Neisseriales > Neisseriaceae > Neisseria > Neisseria canis. The sequence continues at coordinate 180,016 of NZ_LR134313.1, read as the reverse complement.
CAGCATACAAAGAAAAAATCTATGAACTGGCTGCAGCATTGGATAGCTATATTCCTACGCCTGAGCGCGCTGTCGACAAACCGTTCCTGTTACCGATTGAAGACGTATTTTCTATTTCTGGCCGCGGTACCGTAGTAACCGGTCGTGTTGAGCGTGGTATTATCAACGTAGGCGATGAAATTGAAATCGTAGGTTTGAAAGAAACCCAAAAAACCACTTGTACCGGTGTTGAGATGTTCCGTAAGCTGTTGGATCAGGGGCAAGCTGGTGATAACGTTGGTGTTTTGTTGCGCGGTACTAAGCGTGAAGAAGTGGAGCGCGGTCAAGTATTGGCCAAACCGGGTACAATTACACCTCACACCAAATTTAAAGCTGAAGTGTATGTTTTGAGCAAAGAAGAAGGTGGTCGTCATACTCCATTCTTTGCAAACTACCGTCCTCAGTTCTACTTCCGTACAACAGATGTGACAGGTGCTGTGACTTTGGAAGAAGGTGTTGAAATGGTTATGCCTGGCGAGAATGTAGCCATCACAGTAGAATTGATTGCACCGATTGCTATGGAAGAAGGTTTGCGTTTTGCGATTCGTGAAGGTGGCCGGACTGTAGGTGCAGGTGTGGTTTCTTCTATTATTGCTTAAAGTTTAGAGGCCAGTAGCTCAATTGGTAGAGTATCGGTCTCCAAAACCGAGGGTTGGGGGTTCGAGACCCTCCTGGCCTGCCAAATCAGAAAACTAACCGGCCTTATGAGTCGGTTAGTTTTTATTAATTTGTTTGGGTTTAAAATGACAGAGAAAACACCTTCTGAATCACACTCACCTAATACGGGTATTGCTCAGTGGGATAAAAAAAGCAACCAAGTTAAGAAAAGAATAAGCGTTGCTGATTACATGAAGTCAGTTATCGCATTTTCTATATTTGGTTTAGGGTTGTGGGTGTACTATTTTAATGTCTTGAATATTTCCCTGTATTTAAGATATGCGCTCTTAGTTTTGAGTGGTTTGGTTGCAGTGGTAATGATTTTGTCTTGGTGTCAATATGGCAGAGGCTTTCTTTCTTATATTAAAGATTCGTATGTTGAATTTAAGAAAGTTGTTTGGCCGACTAGAGCCGAGTCTACTAAAATTACAATTAGAGTAATCATTTTTGCACTAATATTATCAGCCTTTATTTATACTGTAGATAGCCTGATTACTATAGTATTTAATGCAGTATTGTTGAGAGGTTAAGAAAAATGGCTAAATGCTGGTATGTTGTTCAAGCTTATTCTGGCTTTGAAAAAAATGTCCAAAAAACCTTGAAAGAACGAGTTGCTCGTGAAAATATGGAGGGCTATTTTGGTGAGATTCTTGTGCCAGTTGAAGAAGTGGTGGATATCAAGAATGGGCGACGTACTGTTAGTGAACGAAAGTTTTTTCCGGGTTATGTTCTTGTGGAAATGGAAATGACGGATGAGTCATGGCATTTGGTAAAAAGTACGCCTAGGGTGAATGGCTTTATTGGTGGTACTGCGAATCGGCCTATTCCTATTTCTCAGAAAGAAGTTGAGTCGTTGATGAATCAAGTGGGCAAGGGTGATACTGATCGTAAACCTAAGCCTAAAGTTGAGTTTGATATTGGTCAGCAAGTGAGAGTAAATGATGGTCCATTTGCTGATTTTAATGGCGTAGTAGAAGATGTTGATTATGAGCGTAACAAGCTAAGGGTTTTAGTTCAGATTTTTGGCAGAGAAACACCTGTTGAGCTTGAATTTAGCCAAGTTGAAAAAATTTAACTTTGAATTAATTTTTCGAAAATATTGAAATACAAAGTCACTTAATTTTAAGCATAAAGTGGCTTTATCATTTTAGATATTTATGAATAATACGGTTTATTCATAAATATGGGATTATTTAATCAGTTGCAATTAAATAAAAAGCATTTTATAATTTAAGACTTGATTTTTTGGGGAGTGGAAGTTTCCACGTTATACCCGTTATTAGGAGCTTAATTGTGGCAAAAAAAATTATTGGTTATATTAAACTGCAAATTCCTGCAGGGAAAGCGAACCCTTCACCGCCGGTTGGTCCAGCATTAGGCCAACGTGGTTTGAATATTATGGAATTTTGTAAAGCGTTTAATGCGGCAACTCAAGGGATGGAGCCTGGTCTTCCAATTCCTGTGGTGATTACAGCTTTTGCTGATAAATCATTTACTTTTGTGATGAAGACGCCCCCTGCTTCAATCTTGTTGAAGAAGGCGGCTGGTTTGCAAAAAGGTAGTTCAAATCCGTTAACTAGCAAGGTAGGTAAAATAACACGTGCGCAACTGGAAGAGATTGCTAAAACTAAAGAGCCAGACTTAACTGCTGCTGATTTAGATGCGGCTGTTCGTACTATTGCTGGTTCTGCTCGTTCTATGGGTCTCGATGTGGAGGGTGTGTAATGGCTAAGGTGTCCAAGCGTTTAAAAACTCTGAGGCAGTCAGTTGAGGCCAATAAATTATATTCAATTGATGAGGCTATTTCTTTAGTGAAGAAAGCTGCGACAGCAAAATTTGACGAGTCAATTGATGCTTCATTTAATTTGGGTGTTGATCCTCGCAAGTCTGATCAAGTGATTCGTGGTTCTGTTGTGTTACCTAAAGGTACGGGTAAAGTTACTCGAGTAGCTGTGTTTACCCAAGGTGCTAATGCAGAGGCGGCAAAAGAAGCTGGTGCAGATGTTGTAGGTTTTGAGGATTTAGCCGAAGAAGTCAAAAAAGGTAATTTAGATTTTGATGTGGTGATTGCTTCTCCTGATGCTATGCGCATCGTTGGACAGTTAGGAACTATTTTGGGGCCTCGTGGCTTAATGCCGAACCCTAAAGTAGGAACAGTAACCCCCAATGTTGCAGAAGCTGTTAAAAATGCAAAAGCAGGCCAAATTCAATATAGGACAGACAAGGCTGGTATTGTACATGCAACAATTGGTCGGGCTTCTTTCTCTGAAACTGATTTAAAAGAGAATTTTTACGCATTGTTAGATGCTTTGGTTAAAGCAAAGCCTGCTGCTGCTAAAGGCCAATATTTAAAGAAAGTGGCTGTAAGTAGCACGATGGGTTTAGGTGTTCGGGTCGACACAACGAGTGTGAACAACTAAGCAGTAAGATTTTATAGGTGACTTTTGGGTTGCCAAAAGTCACCATATACTATGGGCTACTTAATTATTTAAGTAGATGTCCAAGACCGTAGGGATCGAAAGATTTAATAATTTAACCCTACGCAGACGGTAGTCCTGAAGTGTTAAAGCAAAATTGCTTGTGAATGTCTTTTCAGGTTGCCGCGCTGGTGAAATATCTATTTTTGCTTTTAGATATTTTGATTGTAAACAGTGGGAGGTAGACCTTGAGTCTCAATATTGAAACCAAGAAAGCAGCCGTAGAAGAAATTAGTACAAGTATTGCTAATGCTCAAACTATGGTTATCGCCGAATATCGCGGTATCAGTGTTGCTAGCATGACAGAGTTGCGTTCCAATGCACGAAAAGAAGGTGTGTATTTACGCGTTCTTAAGAATACATTGGCTCGTCGCGCAGTTGAAGGTACTTCATTTGCTGCTTTAGCTGAGCAAATGGTAGGCCCTTTAGTTTATGCTGCATCAGAAGATGCTGTTGCTGCTGCAAAAGTGTTACATCAATTCTCGAAAAAAGATGACAAAATCATTATTAAGGCAGGTTCTTATAATGGTGAAGTTATGGATGCAAGTCAGGTTAGTGAGTTAGCATCTATTCCAAGCCGTGAAGAATTGTTGTCTAAATTGTTATTTGTTATGCAAGCGCCTGTTTCAAGTCTTGCTCGAGGATTGGCTGCTTTGGCAGAGAAGAAGGAAGGCGAAGCTGCTTGAAAATAACAGCTTTATTAACTAAATAATCAAATATTTTGAATTAAAAATTAGGAGTTTGATAGCATGGCTATTACTAAAGAAGACATTTTAGAAGCAGTTGGTAATTTAACTGTAATGGAGTTGAACGACTTAGTTAAGGCGTTTGAAGAAAAATTTGGTGTATCAGCTGCTGCTGTTGCTGTTGCTGCTGGTCCTGCTGCTGGTGCTGCTGCCGCTGAAGCTAAAACTGAATTTGATGTTATTTTAGCTTCTGCCGGTGACCAAAAAGTAGGTGTTATTAAAGTTGTTCGCGCCATTACTGGTTTAGGCTTGAAAGAAGCTAAAGATATGGTCGATGGTGCTCCGAAAACGCTTAAAGAAGGTGTTTCTCAAGCAGAAGCTGATGATATTAAGAAACAATTGGAAGAAGCTGGCGCTAAAGTCGAAATCAAATAAGCTTTTTCTGCAGATTGGGCTGGCAGTTTACTGCCAGCCTTATTTCGCTTTTAGAAAAATATAACTCATAAGTTTACATAAATTTTCTATTTTTTGGTTGTTACACAGTAAATTTATTTAAATTTGTGAATATGGACTTGTTAATAAGTAAGATTCAATAGTTTCTCTTTAACCATCTTTCCGTTTTTGGGAGTGTTTTACATGAGTTATTCTTTTACAGAAAAGAAGCGCATTCGTAAGAGTTTTGCAAAGCGTGCAAATGTTTTGGATGTGCCATTTTTGTTGGCAACACAATTAGACTCTTATTCTAAATTTTTGCAGCAAGAAAAACCTTTTGATAAACGTAGTGATGATGGTTTGCAAGCTGCATTCAATTCTATTTTCCCGATAGTTAGTCATAATGGTTACGCACGTCTTGAATTTGTGCATTATATTTTAGGGGAGCCTCTGTTTGACATCGCTGAATGTCAATTACGCGGCATCACTTATGCTGCTCCTTTGCGTGCTCGTATCAGGTTGGTGATTTTAGATAAAGAATCCTCTAAGCCTACAGTAAAAGAGGTGCGCGAAAATGAAGTTTACATGGGTGAAATTCCTTTGATGACCCCAAGCGGCTCTTTTGTAATCAATGGAACCGAGCGGGTTATTGTATCTCAGCTGCATCGTTCCCCCGGTGTGTTTTTTGAACATGACCGTGGTAAAACGCATTCTTCTGGTAAGTTATTGTTTTCCGCAAGAGTTATTCCCTATCGTGGTTCATGGTTAGATTTTGAGTTTGATCCAAAAGATTTATTATATTTCCGTATTGACCGTCGTCGGAAAATGCCTGTAACTATTCTTTTAAAAGCTTTGGGTTACAGCAATGAGCAGATTTTAGATACTTTTTATGATAAAGAAACATTCTATTTATCTAAAAATGGTATTGAAACAGACTTGGTGCCTGCTCGTTTGAAAGGTGAAACAGCTAAGTTGGATATCGCAGATAAAGATGGCAATGTTTTGGTAAGTGCCGGTAAGCGTATTACTGCTAAAAATATCCGTGATATTGAAAAATCAGGCTTGAAGCGTTTAGCGATAGAACCAGATACTTTGATTGGAAAAATTTTAGCCAAAGATGTTGTTGTGCCTGATACAGGTGAAGTATTAGCTGTTGCTAATGATGAGATTACAGAAGAATTGTTGGCTCAGCTGGATATCCAAGGCGTTACCAATTTGGAAACCCTGTATATTAATGAGTTGGATCAAGGTGGTTATATTTCTGCAACATTAAGTACAGATGAGACAGTTGATCAACAAGCCGCAAGGGTAGCGATTTACCGCATGATGCGTCCTGGTGAACCTCCTACAGAGGAGGCGGTTGAGTTGTTGTTTAACCGCTTATTCTTCAATGAAGATAGCTACGATTTGTCGCGTGTTGGCCGTATGAAATTTAATACACGGACATATGAACAAAAATTGACTGATGCTCAAAAAGCATCTTGGTATGGTCGTCTAATTAATGAAACCTTTGCAGGTGCTGCTGAGAAAGGTGGCTATGTATTAAGTGTAGAGGATATTGTCGTTTCGATTGCAACTTTGGTTGAGCTGCGCAATGGTCATGGAGAGGTAGATGATATTGACCATTTGGGTAACCGCCGTGTCCGTTCTGTCGGAGAGCTTACGGAAAATCAGTTCAGAAGTGGTTTGTCACGTGTCGAACGTGCAGTAAAAGAACGCTTGAATCAAGCAGAGTCAGAAAACTTAATGCCTACCGATTTAATCAACGCTAAACCGGTTTCTGCGGCCATTAAAGAGTTTTTCGGTTCCAGCCAGTTGAGTCAGTTCATGGATCAGACCAACCCCCTGTCTGAAATTACCCATAAACGCCGTGTATCGGCTTTAGGTCCAGGTGGTTTGACCCGTGAACGAGCAGGTTTCGAAGTGCGGGACGTGCATCCAACCCATTACGGTCGCGTATGTCCGATTGAGACGCCTGAAGGTCCAAATATCGGATTGATTAACTCATTATCTGTATATGCGCGAACAAATGAATACGGCTTTTTAGAAACTCCTTACCGCCGTGTTATTGATGGCAAAGTAACCAATGAAATTGATTATTTGTCTGCTATTGAGGAAGGCAGGTATGTAATTGCACAGGCCAACGCAGAGTTAGATGAAGCAGGCAATTTAACAGGTGATTTAATCACTTGCCGTGAAAAGGGCGAAACCATTATGGCTACCGCGGACCGCGTCCAATATATGGACGTTGCAACCGGACAGGTGGTTTCTGTGGCGGCTTCGCTTATTCCCTTCCTTGAGCACGATGATGCGAACCGTGCATTGATGGGTGCGAACATGCAGCGTCAGGCCGTTCCTTGTTTGCGTCCTGAAAAGCCAATGGTAGGTACAGGCATTGAGCGTTCCGTTGCTGTTGATTCGGCAACTGCTATTGTTGCGCGCCGTGGCGGCGTGGTGGAGTATGTGGATGCCAACCGTATCGTAGTGCGTGTGCATGACGAAGAAGCCACTGCCGGTGAAGTAGGTGTGGATATTTATAATTTAGTGAAATTCACACGTTCTAACCAATCTACTAATATCAACCAACGCCCTGTGGTTAAAGCGGGTGACGTGTTACAACGCGGTGATGTAGTTGCCGACGGTGCCTCTACTGATTTGGGTGAGTTAGCATTGGGCCAGAATATGACCATCGCGTTTATGCCGTGGAATGGTTATAACTACGAAGATTCAATTTTGATTTCGGAAAAGGTGGCAGCAGATGACCGCTATACCTCTATTCATATCGAAGAATTAAACGTAGTTGCCCGCGATACCAAATTGGGCGCGGAAGAAATTACCCGTGATATTCCGAACCTTTCAGAGCGTATGCAAAACCGTTTGGATGAGAGCGGTATTGTTTATATCGGTGCAGAAGTAGAAGCGGGAGACGTATTGGTGGGCAAGGTAACGCCTAAAGGTGAAACCCAATTGACCCCGGAAGAAAAATTGCTACGCGCCATTTTCGGTGAAAAAGCCAGTGACGTGAAGGATACCTCATTGCGTATGCCTACCGGTATGAGCGGTACAGTGATTGACGTTCAAGTTTTCACCCGTGAAGGTATTCCGCGTGATAAACGTGCGCAATCTATTATTGATGCCGAATTGAAACGCTATCGTCAAGATTTGGGCGACCAATTGCGTATTTTCGATAATGATGCATTCGACCGTATCGAACGTATGCTGGTTGGGCAAAAAGCCAATGGCGGCCCTATGAAGCTGACTAAAGGCAGTGAGATTACTTCCGAATATTTAGCAAGCCTGCCCAGTAAGCACGATTGGTTTGATATCCGCCCAGTTAGTGAAGATTTAGCGAAACAGCTCGAGCTCATTAAGCTCAGTCTGCAGCAAAAACGAGAAGAGTCTGAAATTCTTTATGAAATTAAAAAGAAAAAAATGACTCAAGGCGACGAACTGCAACCCGGCGTACAAAAAATGGTGAAAGTGTTTATCGCTATTAAACGCCGCCTGCAAGCAGGTGACAAAATGGCTGGTCGACACGGTAATAAGGGTGTGGTATCCCGTATCCTTCCGGTAGAAGATATGCCCTATATGGCAGACGGCCGCCCTGTGGATATCGTATTGAATCCGTTGGGCGTACCTTCTCGTATGAATATCGGTCAGATTTTGGAAGTGCATTTGGGCTGGGCTGCAAAAGGTATCGGTGAACGCATCGACCGTATGTTGGCCGAACAGCGTAAAGCAAGTGAAATCCGTGAATTCCTCAACCGTTTGTACAACGGCAGCGGTAAACAGGAAAATTTGGATGAGTTGAGCGACGAAGAAATTCTGGCTCTTGCTGAAAATCTGAAAGAAGGTGCAACCTTTGCTTCCCCGGTATTCGATGGTGCCAAAGAGGCCGAAATCTACGAAATGCTTGATTTGGCTTACCCGAGTGATGATCCGGAAGTTCAAAAATTGGGTTTTAACGATAGCAAAACGCAAATCACTTTGTATGATGGCCGTTCCGGTGAGCCGTTTGACCGCAAAGTAACGGTAGGCGTGATGCATTATCTAAAACTACACCACTTAGTGGATGAGAAGATGCATGCCCGTTCAACCGGCCCGTATTCACTCGTTACCCAGCAGCCTCTTGGCGGTAAAGCACAATTCGGTGGCCAGCGCTTCGGTGAGATGGAGGTTTGGGCGCTTGAAGCTTACGGCGCAGCCTACACCTTGCAAGAAATGCTTACCGTTAAATCCGATGACGTTACCGGCCGTACGAAGATGTATGAAAACATTGTTAAAGGTGAACACAAAATCGATGCGGGTATGCCTGAATCTTTCAATGTTTTGGTAAAAGAAATCCGTTCGCTGGGCTTGGATATCGATTTAGAGCGGTATTGACAACGGTTTTCAGACAGGCATGGAAAGTTTGTATGCCTGTCTGAAAATCTCGCTGCTGAATATGTTAAATCGAAGTTAGGAAGTTTGGCATGAAGAAGATTTCGATATCTTTATTGATGGCATTAAGTGTTTCTACTGTATGGGCAATAACCCCTGAGCAACTCATTGGAAATTGGCAATGTAAAAGTTCTGATGAAACAGAGATGACTTTTTCGTTTGCTAATGATAAGGGACTTGAATCATCTGTGAATCTTAAGATACCAAATGATGACGGCAGTTTTCTTTTGTATCGCATCGGGATGAAAGGAACTTGGTTGCTTAAAGGCCAGCAAGTTTTTTTGGATGCGCGATTCAATCAAGTAGATCGCATACATACGGAATTGAAATCGGAATTAGCTAAACAAACGGACGAGTGGATGTTCTCTGAGTTACAAGGTGATGTTCAGCGCAGGAAATCTGAAAAAAGTTATCTGCAAGTTGAGCAAATTAAAGATAAACAGATGACAGCTTATGTCACAGGAAATGAATCCGACAAATTATCTTGTATCAAATCAAACTGAATTTTCTGTCCGAATACCATTTAAAACGCCAAAGAGGGTCAGCTTGTACCCCAAGGAGCAAAAATGAAAGCTTTGTTAGACCTGTTTAACCCCCTGCAATCAGCAGGCATGGAAGAAGAATTTGATGCGATTAAAATTGGCATTGCTTCCCCGGAAACCATTCGCTCATGGTCGTACGGTGAAGTTAAAAAGCCGGAAACCATCAACTACCGCACTTTTAAACCTGAGCGTGACGGCCTATTCTGCGCCAAAATCTTCGGCCCTGTTAAGGATTATGAATGTTTGTGCGGTAAATACAAACGCTTGAAATTTAAAGGTGTAACCTGCGAAAAATGTGGTGTGGAAGTAACTTTGTCTAAAGTACGCCGTGAGCGCATGGGCCACATTGAATTGGCTGCGCCAATTGCACATATTTGGTTTTTGAAATCATTACCTTCCCGCTTGGGTATGGTATTAGATATGACTTTACGCGATATTGAACGCGTATTGTATTTTGAAGCTTTTGTCGTTACCGACCCAGGCATGACTCCGCTGCAACGCCGCCAATTGCTGACTGAAGAAGATTATTACAGCAAGTTGGAAGAGTATGGTGATGATTTTGACGCCAAAATGGGTGCGGAAGGTATCCGTGATTTACTGCGTAATTTGGATATTGCTGCCGAAATCGAATTATTGCGTCAAGAATTGGAATCCACCGGTTCAGATACCAAAATCAAGAAAATTGCTAAACGTTTGAAAGTATTGGAAGCTTTCCAACGTTCGGGCATGAAGCTTGAATGGATGATTATGGATGTGCTGCCAGTGTTGCCACCGGATTTGCGTCCGTTGGTTCCTTTGGACGGTGGTCGTTTTGCTACTTCTGATTTGAATGATTTGTATCGTCGGGTTATTAACCGTAATAACCGTTTGAAGCGTCTGTTGGAGTTGCATGCCCCAGACATTATCGTGCGTAATGAAAAACGCATGTTGCAAGAAGCTGTCGATTCATTGCTGGATAACGGTCGTCGCGGTAAAGCAATGACCGGTGCAAATAAGCGTCCGTTGAAGTCTTTGGCTGATATGATTAAAGGTAAAGGCGGCCGTTTCCGTCAAAACCTGTTGGGTAAGCGCGTTGACTATTCCGGCCGTTCCGTAATTACCGTAGGCCCATACCTGCGTCTGCATCAATGCGGTTTACCGAAAAAAATGGCCTTGGAGTTGTTTAAGCCTTTCATCTTCCATAAATTGGAATTGCAAGGTTTGGCTTCAACCGTAAAAGCTGCGAAAAAGCTGGTAGAGCAGGAAGTGCCGGAAGTGTGGGATATCTTGGAAGAGGTAATCCGTGAACATCCGATTATGCTTAACCGTGCCCCGACTTTGCACCGTTTGGGTATCCAAGCTTTTGAGCCGATTCTGATTGAAGGTAAAGCCATTCAGCTGCATCCGCTTGTGTGTGCGGCGTTTAACGCAGACTTCGACGGTGACCAAATGGCTGTTCACGTTCCGTTGAGCTTGGAAGCACAAATGGAAGCGCGTACTTTGATGCTGGCCTCCAACAACGTATTGTCTCCAGCCAATGGTGAGCCGATTATCGTGCCTTCGCAAGATATTGTATTGGGCTTGTACTATATGACCCGAGACAAAATCAACGGTAAAGGTGAAGGCAGCTTGTTTGCCGATGTGAAAGAAGTACACCGTGCTTACCACACCAAACAGGTAGAACTTGGTACGAAAATTACCGTACGTGTACGCGAGTGGGTAAAGAATGACGAGGGAGAGTTTGAGCCGGTAGTTAACCGTTACGAAACTACCGTAGGCCGCGCATTGTTAAGCGAAATTCTGCCTAAAGGCCTGCCGTTTGAATATATTAATAAGGCATTGAAGAAAAAAGAAATTTCCAAATTGATTAATGCTTCATTCCGTTTATGCGGTTTGCGTGATACGGTGATTTTTGCCGACCACTTGATGTATATGGGTTTTGCATTGGCAGCTAAGGGCGGCATTTCGATTTGCGTGGACGATATGGAAGTGCCTGAGCAGAAAGCTGCGTTGTTGGCTGAGGCACAAAGTGAAGTTAAAGAAATTGAAAACCAATACCGTCAGGGCTTGGTAACCAACGGTGAGCGTTACAACAAAGTAGTGGATATTTGGGGTCGTACAGGCGATAGAATCGCTAAAGCGATGATGGATAATCTTTCTACGCAGAAAGTAACTGACCGAGAAGGTAAGGAAGTAGATCAAGAGTCGTTTAACTCCATCTATATGATGGCCGACTCGGGTGCCCGTGGTTCTGCGGCGCAGATCAAGCAGCTTTCCGGTATGCGTGGTTTGATGGCTAAACCGGACGGTTCGATTATCGAAACTCCGATTACCGCAAACTTCCGCGAGGGTCTGACAGTATTGCAATACTTTATTTCCACACACGGTGCGCGTAAAGGTTTGGCGGATACCGCATTGAAAACCGCAAACTCAGGTTATTTGACCCGCCGCTTGGTAGACGTAACCCAAGATTTGGTGGTTATTGAAGACGATTGCGGCACCTCCGACGGTTTTATTATGAAAGCTGTGGTGCAAGGCGGTGATGTTATCGAGCCGTTGCGTGACCGTATTTTGGGTCGTGTAACAGCTGCCGATGTGGTTGATCCTTCCAGTGGTGAGACTCTGGTTGAAGCCGGCACGCTGCTGAGCGAGCAATTGGTTGACTTGATTGATAACTCGGGTGTGGATGAAGTTAAAGTACGCACGCCGATTACCTGTAAAACCCGTTATGGTTTGTGTGCCAAATGTTATGGCCGGGACTTGGCGCGCGGTAAACTGGTTAATGCCGGTGAAGCTGTTGGCGTAATCGCCGCACAATCAATCGGTGAACCGGGTACTCAGTTGACAATGCGTACTTTCCACATTGGTGGTGCGGCATCCCGAGCCGCAGCGGCCAGCCAAGTTGAAGCTAAATCCAACGGTACGGCACGCTTCAACAGCCAAATGCGTTATGTGATGAATAACAAAGGTGAGTTGATTGTGATTGGCCGCTCTTCCGAGGTGGTGATTCACGATGAAATCGGCCGCGAACGTGAGCGCCATAAAGTACCTTACGGTGCCACTTTATTGGTAAATGACGGCTCAGGCGTGAAAGCCGGCCAAACTTTGGCCACTTGGGATCCGCATACACGCCCAATGATTACCGAACACGCCGGTCGTGTGAAGTTTGAAAATATCGAAGAAGGTGTAACCGTTACCAAGCAAACCGATGAAATTACCGGTTTGTCGACCTTGGTGGTAATTGACGGCAAGCGCCGTGCATCAAGCGCTTCCAAATTGTTGCGCCCGACAGTAAAACTGTTGGACGAAAATGGTGAGGAAGTAAAAATTCCGGGTACGGAAACATCCGTATCTATGGCATTCCCAGTTGGTGCCATTATTACGGTACGCGAAGATCAGGAAGTTGGGAAAGGTGATGTATTGGCCCGTATTCCGCAAGCTTCTTCGAAAACCCGCGATATTACCGGTGGTCTGCCGCGGGTTGCCGAGCTGTTTGAAGCACGCGTGCCGAAAGATGCCGGCATGTTGGCTGAAGTTACCGGTACCGTTTCTTTCGGTAAGGAAACCAAAGGCAAGCAGCGTTTGATCATTACCGATTTGGACGGTGTGGCGTATGAAACTCTGATTTCTAAAGAGAAACAGATTCTGGTGCACGATGGCCAAGTGGTGAACCGTGGTGAAACCATTGTGGATGGCGCCGTTGATCCGCATGATATTCTGCGTTTGCAAGGTGTTGAAGCTTTGGCGCGTTACATTGTGCAAGAGGTGCAGGAAGTGTACCGTTTGCAAGGTGTGAAGATTTCAGACAAGCATATCGAAGTGATTATCCGTCAGATGTTACGTCGGGTGAACATTGCCGATGCAGGCGAAACCGGATTCATTCCTGGTGAACAGGTAGAGCGCGCCGATGTGATGCAGGCGAATGAAAAAGCCATTGCCGAAGGTAAAGAGCCGGCCCGTTTCGATAACATTCTGTTGGGTATTACCAAAGCATCGTTGTCGACCGACAGCTTCATTTCTGCGGCGTCGTTCCAAGAAACCACACGCGTGTTAACCGAGGCTGCCATTATGGGTAAACATGATGAATTGCGTGGCCTGAAAGAGAACGTGATTGTCGGCCGGTTGATTCCTGCGGGCACAGGTTTGACTTATCACCGTACCCGCCGTAATGAATGGGCTGAAGCCAATGAAGTGGAACAAGCGGGTGAAGAGCTGCCGGAATAATTCTGATCGCTTCTCGCTTAGTTAAAAAAACCGCCGACTGATTATGGTCGGCGGTTTTTTTCAGACAGGCATATAGTAAGAGGTTATTGCATCGGATTAGAAAAAGTCATAAGGTTATGTATGGTCGTGAAACTTAAACATTCATATCTGAACTATAGTAAATCAACTTAAAAAATAGTACGCTTGTCATACTCAGGTTCGACCCGAGTATCTCTTTAAAGTTACTGGAGCTCAAGATACTCGGGGCAAGCCCGAGTATAACGGTATCGTTCTTAAACTTAAGTGAATTGACTATAGTTAACCAACTTGGCTTTATGTTACCGCGTTGCTATGCCTTAATTCAAAGAGAGCGATTTTGTAAAATGCTGAAACAGTAAAAAATTCTTGTATTGTCTTCGGCTTACTGCTTTGTTCAAAAATATATTAATTGACTATCATACCGTAAAGCTTAGAGAAGAAAAAAGTAACAATAATATAAAGGAAAGATGATGAGTAAACGAGAAACTGCCCGCTCGGTGGCCGAAACGATGTTGGCCGGCTTTAACCGCCACTACACTCTTTATCGTGAAGCGTCTGCACGGGCTAAAGGTTTATTTGAAGCTGCCGATTGGAAAGGCATTCAGGAATTGGTTGCTTTGCGTATCCAAATGTATGACAACCGGGTTGCTGAAGCTGTGGAGAAGCTGCGGGTGCAATACAATGCGGGCAATTTGCCTGATGAAGTTTGGGCGGCCGCAAAAAAAGAATATATCGCATTACTGATTAATCATAAGCAGCCCGAGTTGGCGGAAACGTTTTTCAATTCTGTGTCTACCAAGCTTTTGGCAAAAGAATATTTTAACAATCAGTTCATTTTCGTGAAACCCGCAACCAGCACCGAGTTTATTGATTCTGACGAGCGGATTTTCCAATCTTTTTATCCCGACAAGCAAGGTTTACGTGGCTGTTTGCGCAAAATTTTGAGCCATTTTGACTGGAATGTGCCGTTTGCGAATATGAGGGAAGATATTAGCGGCATCTTACATGCAGCTAAAAATTATTTAAAAGAAGAATGGCCGCCGAAAGAATTAAACCTCCATATCCAGGTATTGAACGCCGCTTTTTATCGGAATAAGTCTGCTTATATTTTCGGCATGATGATTAATGGCAGCAGCAAGCATCCATTTGCTTTGGCTGTGGTACACAACGGGGAAAGGAAGCTTCAGATTGATGCCGCTTTGTTTGATCCCCGGCAGATTTCGGTGTTGTTCTCATTTGCCCGAGCCTACTTTTTAGTGGATATGCCGGTTCCCAGCGGCTATGTTCGGTTTTTGCGTGAAATGCTGCCGATGCGTTCGGATGGCGACTTCTATACTTTGATTGGCTTGCACAAGCAAGGCAAAAATATTTTTTGGCGCGAGTTCACGCGTCATTTGAGTAATTCGCAAGATAAGTTTATTTTGGCTCCTGGCATTAAAGGTTTGGTGATGAGTGTGTTCACCCTGCCTTCGTTTCCTTATGTGTTCAAAGTGATTAAGGATACTTTCGGGCCGAATAAGGATTTCGATAGGGAGTATGTGCGCCAGAAATATCTGTTGGTAAAAAAACATGACAGGGTAGGGCGAATGGCGGATACCTTGGAGTTTTCCGATGTGGCGCTGCCTAAAGACCGTTGTGATGAAGCATTTTTGGCGGAAATGCGCACACTTGCGCCCAGCCAAATCGAAGAAACCGATGATTTGGTGGTAATCAAGCATGTTTATATCGAATACCGGTTGAAACCGCTCAATCTGTTTATGCAAAAAGCATCACCTGAAGAGAAAGCGGCTGCTGTTATCGATTATGGTTTTGCTTTGAAAGAGTTGGCGAGCGCCAATATTTTTCCGGGCGATATGCTTTACAAAAATTTCGGGATGACCCGTTTCGGCCGTGTCATTTTCTATGATTATGATGAAATCGAATATATGACCGACTGTAATTTCCGCAAAATTCCTCCGGCGCCGAATCCTGAATACGAAATGTCGGGAGAAGTATGGTATCCGGTAAATAAAGGGGACGTGTTCCCCGAGGAATTCGGGCCTTTTCTGTTGGGAGAGCCGGATGTGCGGCAAGTCTTTTTACAGCACCATAAAGATCTGCTGACCCCTGAATTTTGGCAGGGTAAGAAAGAGCGCTTGATGAAAGGAGAATTGGACGATTTTTATCCTTATCCTCAATCATTGCGCTTTAGGCCTGAAAAAACAGAAGCCGGTTTGGTGGATCGTACTGATGTTTGATGTTTTGCCGGCGTGTATGGTCAAACCAATTACAGAATAGACGAGACGCATGGCTGATTTTAGGTTGCTTCATAAATATGGAGTTTTTGAAGCTCGGTATTATGTTATGCCTGTCTGAAAACTTTCAGACAGGCATATCCGTTATCTTGATTGCTTTGAATTATATTTTGGCCGGTTTCTTGAGATATTAGGAAATATTCGGGTCGAAAGCATGAGTATGGTGAAAGCATAGCAATAAAGAGGCTTATTCTATATAAATAAGTTATTTAAATGGGATGGAAAAAATGCCTGTCTGAAAGTTTTCAGACAGGCATTTGCTTATGTGTTGTTTGTTGTTTTCAACTAGAGCAGCTTAGCAGCAGATTTGGGTTTGCGCTTGGATTTGATCTTGAACAGAGCTTGACAAGCCGGTATCTGCACAAGAGTAGCAGTTAACTGCATCAGCGATTTGTTTGGCATCCCAAGTTACGTTGCTGTCGGTAAACACAAATTCTTCGATTTGGTATTGGCTGCCTTTAAACCAGTTGTTGATGGTAATGCTGTCTTCAGAGGTCTTGCCGCCGTCTTCCGCTTGGCTGGCAATATTAATCAGCAAATCGTTGCCTACACGCTCGAAGCACAGGTCGGAAGCAGTAATATCACCGTTGAACTGAAGAATGTCGTTGTGTTCAGGATTGGTATCGCAATCGTAGATCACATCGTTGTCAAAGCCGCGGCCGAACACATAAGTGTCGCAACCGGCGCCGCCATTGAGAACGTCGCAGCCCGCTCCGCCGTTCAGGAAGTCGTTGCCGTTGCCGCCAACCAAGATATCGTTACCGGCATGGCCGTAGAGGTTATCGTTACCTTCCAATGATTTCAGGAAATTGTGTCCGTCGTTACCGTGCAGCACATTGTTCAGTTTGTTGCCGATGGCAGTCAGGTTGTTATCGGTCAGCAGGCTGATGTTTTCAACATTGGCAGGCGCTGCAATATTTACGCTGCTCAGAATGGTGTCGTCGCCTTGATCGGCTTTTTCGACAACAACATCGCATTTGTTATCTACATAATAAGTGTCGTTACCGTTGCCGCCAACCATGATATCGCGACCGGATTCGCCGTCTAGAACGTCATTGCCGTCTTTGGCGATGATGATGTCGTTGCCTTTGCCGGTGGAAATGTCGTCATCTTTATCTGTGCCGTAAACAAGGTCGTTTTTGTCTGAAGGTACTTTGCTGTAAGATTCGAAATACCAGCCTTTTTTGCTGTCCCAGCACCAAGAACCTTTCGGCTGTTTTCCATAACCGTAATCCCAGCCTTTTCCATAGCCGTAACCCCAACCTTTCAGGTAGGCATCTTTGCTGTAGCCCCAGCCTTTGCCGAAATCTTTGCCCCAGTTTTTGTCATAACAAAAATCTTTGCCATATCCCCAACTTTTGTTGAAAGAACCTTTGCCATATCCCCAGCTTTTGCCGAAGTCCCATTGTTTGCCGCCGGTAGGGGCACAGTAGTAAGCATAAGAAGCTTTAAAACCAAATGCTGACATTGTCATAACCTCCGAAATTAATATTTTAAAAATGCCTTAAAAAAACTAACGATACGAATCGTTAGGAAATCGTGTGTAAAGGGTATATCTATATTAGCTAAGCTGGAAAAAATAAATGATTTTTGAGAAATGTGGTGTATTAATGAAATAAACGGTATATTGATATTTTTTTAATCATGACTTTTATGCAACAAATCAGAAAATATTAGTTTTTGGAATTTTATTTATGCATTTTGATTAAACTGAATTTATAAGTTATGCATATTCCATTTGCTTAAGTGTTGAATGAGTCGACAAATATAACCGTGGTTATGTTTGACTTGTTTATATTTATATGAACGTTTTTGATTTGGGAAAGAGCTGTCACCGATTTATTGTTTGATATAAGTTTATTTTTGATAAAACTATTTGCAAAATAAATGCCTGCCTGAAAAATTCTTTCAGACAGGCATTTATTTTGTGTATTTTAATTTTGCTTTAACGCATAAATTTTGCCGATGTTCCGCCATGCGCCTGCGGCGTCCATGCCGTAGCCGAACACATATCGGTCGGGTACGTCGAGGCCGACGTAATCGGCGCTGACGGGTTTTTCTTTGCTGATGAGTTTGTTGGCAAATACGGCGGTGCGGCAGCTGGCGGCACCCATTTCGAGCAACTTGGTTTTGATGGCGGCCATGGTGTGGCCTTCGTCGAGAATGTCGTCGAGCACCACAATATGCCGGCCGGCAATGGTTTCGGCTTCGGGCATACGCTTCCAGTTGAAATTGCCGCCTTGCAGTTTGTCGCCGTAGCGGGAAACGTGGACATAATCGAAATCCAGCGGAAAATGCAGCAGCGGCAGCAGCTGGCCGCTGAACACGACGGCGCCGCCCATTACGGGCAGAATCAGCGGGTATTTGTCGCTCAGGTCGCGGGTAATGTCTGCGGCGATTTTGTGCAGTGCGCTGCGGCATGCAGCCTCGTCGAACAATAAATCGGCGTTGTCGAGCAGGGATTGGGTTTGGAGGCGTTTGGTTTCGATATCCATTGTTTTGGGTTGCGCTTAATTCGATTGAAAAGCATATTATAATCGCGTTTTATTTTTTCACGCGATATTTTGTCATGCAGGATAAATTTGCTTCTTTGGAAGATTTGGATGCGCCGGAAACCTTGGATTTTGTGAAACGGGCGCACGGGGAAACGCTTGCGCGCTTTATGCAGACGCCGGAATTTGAGCGTTTGAAAGCCGATATTACGGCGCAGTTGCAGGATGAGCGGCAGATTCCGTTTTGTCAGGAGCATCGGGCGAGAATGTACCACTTCCATCAAAATGCCCGGCATCCGAAGGGCGTGTACCGCGTGTGTTCGGCTGCTTCTTACCGCGCGGGCATGCCGGATTGGGAGATTTTGTTTGATGTGGCTGATTTCGACGCCGTTTTGGGCGATGACGTGTATTTGGACGGTGTGTCGCATTATGTAGAAAACCCACAGCGGGTTTTGCTGAACTTGAGTGTGGCCGGCGCCGATGCGGCCTACACTTTGGAATTTGATTTGGCGGCGCGCTCGCTGGTGGAGGGCGGCTTTCATTTTCCGGCAGGTAAAAGCCATATTGCATGGCGGGATGAAAACAGCGTTTGGGTGTGTCCGGCTTGGGATGAGCGACAGCTTACGGTTTCGGGTTATCCGCGGCAGGTTTGGCTGATGGAGCGCGGCCAGAGTTTTGAAGAGGCGTTGCCGGTTTACCAAATGGATGAACAAGGTGTGATGGTGCATGCGTGGCGCTATTTGGACGGACAAGGTGTGCCGGTCGATTTAATCGAAGCGGGTACGGGTTTTTTTACCAAAGATTATTTTCAGGTGGATGCCGCAGGCGAAGTGCAATTGCTGGCGCTGCCGAAAGATTGTGAAATTGTCGGCTATTTGGCCGGCCAGCTGATGGTGCAGTTGCGCGCGGAATGGAAACGGGCGAACCGGTCTTATCCTTCGGGCGCTTTGCTGGCGGTAAAATTGAACAAGGGCGAATTGGGTGCGGCGCAGCTGCTGTTTGCGCCGGATGAAAATCAGGCGGTTGAAAGCGTGGAAACGACCAAGCGCTTTGTGGTGGTGAATTATTTGGACAAGGTCAATGCCTGTCTGAAAGCATGGCGCTATGCCGGCGGCACATGGCAGGAGCAGACATTGCCGGAACTGCCCGGCGGCGCGGTGGAAATGACCGACCAGCCTTGGGGCGGCGATGTGGTGTATTTTGCGGCCAGCCATTTCACAACCCCGCTCACTTTGTTTTCATTGGATTTGAATGTGATGGAGCTGACGGTGCTGCGCCGCCAGCCCAAGCAGTTTGATGCGGCGGGCATTGAAATTAATCAGTTTTGGGCACAATCGGCCGACGGAACCGAGATTCCTTATTACCATGTGGGTAAGGCCGCTTCGCCCGATACGCCTACGCTGATTTATGTTTACGGCGGGTTCGGAATGCCGGAATTGCCGCATTATTTGGGTACTATGGGGCGGCATTGGCTGGAAGCGGGGCGCTCGTTTGTGGTGGCGAATGTGCGCGGCGGCGGCGAATTCAAGCATTGGCATGCGGCGGCGCAAGGTAAACACAAACACCGCAGCGTGGATGATTTGCTGGCAGTGGTGCAGGATATATGCGCGCGCGGTTTGTCGTCTGCTAAGCGGATTGCTTTGCAGGGCGGCAGCAACGGCGGCTTGGTTGTGGCGTCTGCTTTTGTACGGGCGCCGCAGAGTATCGGTGCGTTGGTGTGCGAAGTGCCGCTGACCGATATGTTGGGCTACACGAAATGGTCGGCCGGTGCCAGCTGGATTGAGGAATACGGCGACCCTGACAACGAGCTTGACCGCGCGTTTCTGCAAGCGTTTTCGCCTTATCACAATCTAAACGGGCAAAGCGCGTATCCGCCTGCTTTGATTACCACCAGCATGAGCGATGACCGCGTTCATCCGGCGCACGCTTTGAAGTTTTATGCCAAGCTGCGCCATCTTTCCCAACCGAGCTGGCTGTATGCGCCCTCGGGCGGCGGCCATACCGGCAACGGAACGCAGGAAGAAACCGCGGAAGAGCTGGCTTGTGTGTTGCGGTTTTTGGAAGAGGCATTGGCCGGCGGGGCGGTGGCGCGGTCAAGCAACTGAAAGCGGCGCCTGCAGAGCCCAAGTATTGCGCCTTTTACTTGCTTTACTTGGATCGTAATGCTGATAAAAATGCCTGTCTGAAAACCTTTTCAGACAGGCATTGAGTTATCTGCGCGGCAGGTGCCTATTTTTTCAAAATATATTGGCGCACGGCATCGTTGTGTTCGCTCAGCGAGTGGCTGAATTTGCTTTTGCCCGTGCCGTCCATTTTGGAAACGAAGTAAAGATAGTTGGCATTGCTCGGATGCGCGGCGGCTTCCAGCGAAGCTTTGCCGGGCAGGGAGATGGGCGTGGGGGTGAGGCCTGCGCGGGTGTAGGTATTATAAGGTGTGTCGCGCTGGAGGTCGGACTTACGGATGTTGCCTTTATAAGCATCGCCCATGCCGTAGATAACGCTGGGGTCGGTTTGTAGGCGCATGCCGATGTTGAGGCGGTTGACAAACACGGCGGCAACGTGGCGGCGGTCGTCTTTATGGCCGGTTTCTTTTTCCACAATGCTGGCCATGGTCAAGAGCTCGTAAGGGTTTTTGTAGGGCAGGCCGCTTTGTCGTTCCTCCCAAGCTGCTTGCAGGTTTTTTTGTTGGGTTTTGTAGGCCAGTTTGTAGAGCGCCAAATCGCTGCTTTCGGCATCGACTTCATAGCTGTCGGGCGCAAACAGGCCTTCGGGATGGCTGCTCGGTGCCGCGGGGTCGATTTTTTGCAGAAGCTCGGTATCGCTCAGGTTTTTGGTGTCGTGCGCCAAATCGGGCGACTGGTTGATGACGCTGCGCATCTGGCTGAATTTCATGCCTTCGATGATGCGGATGGTAACGGTGTCGGGGCGGCCTTCTTTGAGGCGTTTGAGAATCTGCCAGGCGGATACTTTTTGCGGCAGCTTGTAGTTGCCGGTGTGCAGCTTGTTTTGTACGCCTAAAACATAAGCGCCGGCCATCATGACGGTGCGGTTGTAGATCACATCGTCTTCAGCCAGCTTGCGACTTACGCCGGAAATGCCCTGGCCTTTGGCGACACGCATGCGGTAGGTTTGGCCGTTGTCTTTTTCGGCAAAGAGCAGGTAGCCGAAAGCGCCGCCGGCTGTGGCTGCGGCCAGAAATATGAGTGCGCCAACCAGAACGGGCTTGCCGGAATGCTTTTTAGTCTTTTGTTTTACCATGAATTATTGATGTATTATGGATGAAATCGGGCGTAAGTATAACAGGATATGCCGCGTGGGGCGTGTTACAATGCGGGCGGTGTTTTTTCGGGTGCGGGCGTGCATCCGGTTTCAGACAGGCATTGCACCGAAAATGCTTCTGACAGAAGCTGACACATCCCGCTGTTATCATGCCTGTCTGAAAAAACGTTTGCATATTCTGATATGTTGCTGCCGCTTTAGCGCTAAAAGGGAACGGTTTTGTAGGTTGCTTAAACCGAGAAAAATCAGTTTTGTGTATCCGCACAGCTTTCTGATTGCTGCCCCGTATCAAAAATGCGTTGATTAACTATGGTAAGGAGAAAGTGAATGATGCATTCTCATTTTCTAACCCACAAAGGCGCGGATTTGCATTTCCGGCTCGGCGGGCAGGCAGACGCACCGGTGATGGTGCTGCTGCATGGCGGGTTCGGCTCGATTGAAGATTTCGCCGCTTTGCTGCCGCGTTTGCAGCAGCACTTCCGCGTGCTCGCCATTGATACGAGGGGGCACGGCCGCAGCACTTTCGGCCATGCCGCATTGACTTATGCGCAAGCCGCCGAAGATGTGCGCCGGATTTTGCAGCATTTGGATATCCGGCAATACAGCGTGTTCGGCTTCAGCGACGGCGGCATCATTGCTTACCGCTTGGGCGCGGAAGATGAACATGTACAGCGCATCATCACCATAGGTTCAGATTGGCATAAAGACCACTTAAGCGCAACGCGCCCGATGTTTGAAGCAGTTGATGCCGAATTCGTGCGCGAGCATATGCCGGGGCAACTGGCCGCTTATGAGGCGGAGAATCCTGAGGCGGATGTGGAAAAATGGGCTGCCGGCCTGAGGGCGATGTGGTTGGACGAAAGCGATACCGGCTATCCCAACCAAACCGTCAGCCGCATCAAAGCGCAAGTGCTGGCTATCCGCGGCGAGGCGGATTTTCTTTATTCGCTGGTGGACTGGGCGGCGCTGAAAAGCGAATTGCCCGATGCGCATCTGATGAACATACCCTTTGCGGCGCACGAAGTCATCAAAGAGCAGCCCGATATGGTGTGGGCGGCGCTGCAGGCGTTTCAAAAGCATGAAACCATGCCTGTCTGAAAACATAGTGAGGCAAACAGTGGAGAACAATTGGCAAAACGGCTGGTTCAATCGGGCGAGGCGGGTGGATTCGCCCAATTTCTGCGCGCGTGAGACAGGTGAGCGCGTGAATTTGGTGGTGTTGCACAATATTTCGCTGCCGCCGTTTGAATACGGCAACGGAGCGGTGGAAAAACTGTTTACCAACCGCATCAATCCGGCGGAGCACCCTTTTTTCAGCATTCTGACCGAATTGCGCGTGTCCAGCCATTTTCTGATTGCCCGAAGCGGCGAAGTGGTTCAGTTTGTATCGTGCGACGATATGGCTTACCACGCAGGCGTGTCTTCGTTTCGCGGGCGCGAAAAATGCAATGCGTTTTCGATAGGCATCGAGCTGGAAGGCTGCGATTTCGAGCCGTTTGCCGAGGCGCAGTATGAAAGTTTGAGTATGCTCCTGCACGCTTTGCGGCAGGCCTATCCGATTGAAGCCGTTACCGGCCACCAAGACATCGCGCCCGGCCGCAAATCCGACCCCGGCCATTTTTTCGATTGGGCGCGTGTGCGGCAGGCGGGTTTTCCCGTGGTGCGCTGAGCGTTTTTCAGACAGGCATGGATGCCTAAGCCGTTAATTTTGGGTATAATCACGGCCAGTTTCTACCGTTCAAAATTAAATCTTAAAATCATACCAAACAGCTATTTCTAACAATGAGTGATGCCATGCTGATTTTTTTAGTTTTAGGCGCCGTCGTGATTCTCGGCGTGATTGCCTACAATATGTATCAGGAAAACAAATACCGCCAGCAGGTGCGCGCCCAGTTCGGCCATTCCGACAAAGACGCGCTGCTGGAAAAGCAAACCCGTTCCGTGCGCGACGGCCGTTTGCCGGGCCACCAGCCCAAAAGCGAACCCGTTAAGAAATTAAGGGAAAAAGACATTTCCGAGCTGCCCACCGAAGATATGTTCGACCAAATGGCCGCCGCTGCCGCAAAAGCCGAGCAAAAAGCGCAGAAGCAGCGTGCGCGCAAAGCTTCCGGCGACCACCGCAATGTCGAAATCGAGATGGAAGAAGACAATTTCGGTACGGCGTTTTCGCTCGATTTGGATGCCCAATTGGAGAAAGAAGCAAAGCAGGGCAGGGGCTTTAAGTTTAAGAAAGTAGAAGTGCCCGTGCCTTCGCAAACCAAAGTGAAAAACAAAAAAGAGCTGTTGCTTGATTTGGATGATATGGTGCAGCAGCAATTGCCGTGGTTTAACCACAATTTCGATTACATGGCCTACATTTCCCTGCGCGAGCCGCAAGAACTGCACGCTCTGCCGCGTTTTGCAGGCCGCCGTTTTCAGATTGCCGGCTGCACTATGGACGACCGCTGGCAGATTGCCGAGCCGATTCCCAGCGTTTATTACCAGGGCTTTGTAGTGGGCTTGCAGGCCATCAGCCGCAACGGTTTGGCCACAACCCAGGAATTGGAGCGTTTCGGCGAGCAGGTAAACCACTTTGCCGAGCAGCTTGACGCCGGATTGCTGCTGATGGATGTGCCCAGCTTCCTCAATACCGCCCGCCCGCTGGACGAGCTGTGCGAGCGTGTCGACCAAACCATTGCTATCCATTTGGTGTCGCGCGGCAGCATCAGCGGCATGGAGTTGCGCAGCGTCTTGGAAAACTCAGGTTTCCGCTTGGGTCACGACGGCGCGTTTCACCTGCCTGACGGCAACGGCGAGCCGCTGTTCAGCATTGTTACGGTGGACGGCAGCCCGTTTACCGCCAGCCTGCTTTCCAGCCAGGCTTACCGCGGTTTCAGCATGCTGTTTGACATTACCCGCGTACCGGCCGGCGAGAAATATTTCAACCGCTTTATGGACATCGCCGTAAACTTCTCCGGCAGCCTCGGCTTGGATTTGGTTGACGATAATATGAACCAGCTTTCTCCGGAGTGGTTGAAAAACGTGCGCAGTTTCGTATTGGCGCGCCAAGAAGAGATGAAGAAAGTGGGCATCGAGCCGGGTGGCGATCTCGCCGCACGCCTCTTCTCTTAAGCTATAGCCAAATCACTATATGCGTTATAATGGGCGGGCACTTGATTCAGTGCCCGCTTTTTTTCAGACAGGCATTTCTCTCTTTGCCTGCATTCATTCACATATCATTATGAACGACTTATCACACCGCATCCGAACGCTTACCGACCAACTCAACCGCTATGCCCACGAATATTACACGCTCGACGCGCCTACCGTGCCGGATGCGGAATACGACCGACTGTTCCGCGAACTGGAAGCGCTGGAAGCGGCGCATCCCGAACTACGCCTGCCTGAAAGCCCGACGCAGCGGGTGGGCGGCGGCTTGTTGGCGGGCTTCGAGAGCGTGCGGCACGAAGTGCCCATGTTGTCGCTTTCCAATGCTTTTTCGCCGCAGGATGACAACGGCGTGTTCGACCATGCCGAAATGCTGGCGTTCGACGAGCGGGTGCGCAGCAGTTTGGGAGGCGGCAAGCCCGAGTATGTGATTGAACCGAAGTTCGACGGCTTGGCCGTGAGCTTGCTGTATCGCAACGGTGTGTTGGTGCGCGGTGCAACCCGGGGCGACGGCGAAACAGGCGAAGACATCACGCAAAACGTAAAAACCATCGGCAACGTGCCGTTGCGCCTGTATGGCAGCGATGCACCCGAGTTGATTGAAGTGCGCGGCGAAGTGCTGATGCTGAAGGCCGATTTTGAAGCATTAAACCGTCGGCAGGCCGAGGCGGGGCAGAAAACCTTTGCCAATCCGCGCAATGCCGCAGCCGGCAGCCTGCGCCAATTGGATTCGCGCATCACGGCGCAACGCAAGCTGCATTTTTTTGCTTACGGCATTGCTCGCCAGCAGGGCGGTAAAGTGCTCGAAGCGCATATTCAGGAGCTGGCTTATTTAAGCGAACTCGGATTCAGCCTCCCGCACGGGCATTTCGGCTGCTTCCGCAATATCGCGGAAGTGTTGCGTTTTTATGAAGATATGCGCCAAAAACGCCCCGAGTTGCCATATGAAATCGACGGCATGGTGGTGAAGGTGAACAGCTTGGCGCAGCAGCGCGAGCTGGGTTTTATTTCCCGCGCGCCGCGCTGGGCGGTTGCCCACAAGTTTCCTGCCGAGGAGGCGTTAACAGTGGTGGAGGCGATTGACGTGCAGATAGGCCGCACGGGCGCGGTAACGCCGGTTGCCCGTTTGCAGCCGGTATTTGTGGGCGGTGTAACCGTAACCAACGCCACTTTGCACAATCAGGACGAAGTGAGCCGCAAAGATGTGCGTGTGGGCGATACCGTGGTGGTGCGACGTGCCGGCGATGTGATTCCCGAAGTGGTAAGGGTTGTGGCAGATAGGCGGCCGATGCGCGCTGCAAATGTTTCAGACAGGCATCTGCAAGAAACCGTGCAGAGCGATTTGTTTGTGCCCGCCGTGGAAAGCGGAGGCGCAGAACCGGTTTACCTGCCTTACCGTTTGCCCGTGCATTGTCCGATTTGCGGCAGCGACATCGAGCGTGAGGCGGGGGAAGCGGTGGCACGCTGCAGCGGCGGAATGCTTTGCCAAGCCCAGCGCGCTCAGGGTTTGATTCATTTTGCTTCGCGTAAAGCGATGGATATCGAGGGTCTGGGGCAGAGGCAGATTGAGGCTTTGGTGGAGCAGGATTTGGTACGCCATTTTGCCGATTTATATCATTTGGATATTGCCGCTTTGCAGCGTATGAAAGAAAATGCCGCCGAAGATGTGGCGGACGAGGGCAAAAATAAAAAACAGTCGCCCACCAAATGGGCGCAGAATATTCTTGACGGCATTGCCGCCAGCCGGCAGCCGGAATTGTCGCGTTTTCTGTTTGCGCTCGGCATCCGGCATGTGGGCGAACGCACGGCCAAAGTGCTGGCGCAGGCGTTCGGTACGCTTGAAAACGTGCGGCGGGCGCCGGAGCCGCTGTTGGCCTGTTTGCCCGACATCGGCGCCGTGGTGGCCTGTTCAATCGCTCATTTTTTCGCACAAAGTGAGCAACAGGCGATGATAGATGAGCTGTTGGCGGCCGGTGTGATGCCGAAAACTCAGCCGGTCAGCCTGCCTTTAGCTCAATATGCACAACCGCAGAAATGGCTGGCCCGCCTGCCAGGCATCCGGCTTACCGAAAACAAGGCGCAGGCTCTGTGGGATTTGGCGGGGCAGGATATAGATGCGTTGCTGAACGATAAAGCTTTGCCGGCCGAGTGGCAGGCATGGCGCGCAGCAGATGAAAACCGCAGATTGTTGCAGGCGGTTCAGCACTTTCTGGCGGAAAACCTGTCTGACGATCAGCCTGTTGAGGTTTCAGACAGGCATCATGCCGCAGCAGGCAAAACCTTTGTGTTAACCGGAACGCTGCCGACCTTAAAGCGTGATGAAGCACAAGCTTTGATTGAAGCGGCAGGCGGCAAGGTATCGGGCAGCGTGTCGAAGAAAACCGATTATGTGGTGGCTGGCGAGGCGGCAGGCAGCAAGCTGGAGAAAGCCAATGCTTTGGGCGTGGCGGTGTTGGACGAAACCGCATTGATTGAAATCTTGAATAAAAGTGAATAACTTTGGAGCTAGCAGAAGTCGCCTGTTAGGTTGAAGTTTTAATTATTGAGTTTATGTTATAATGACCAAATTAATAATTTGATTTTATATGAATTCATGAACACTATTAAACCTTTAAGAAAAGCCGTTTTCCCCGTGGCCGGCATGGGCACGCGTTTTCTGCCCGCCACCAAGGCCAGCCCCAAAGAAATGCTGCCGATTGTTGACAAGCCTTTGATTCAATATGCGGTTGAAGAGGCTGTGGAAGCAGGCTGCACCGAGATTATTTTTGTAACCGGCCGCAACAAGCGCAGCATTGAAGACCATTTCGACAAAGCGTATGAATTGGAATCGGAGCTGGCTTTGCGTAATAAAGAAAAATTGCTGGCGCATTTGAAAGACATCGTGCCGAAAGACGTGAGCTTTCTCTACACCCGCCAGCCCGAAGCGCTCGGTTTGGGGCATGCGGTTTTGTGCGCGCGCCCGGCAGTCGAGCAGGAGCCTTTTGCGGTGTTGCTGGCGGATGATTTGATTGATGCGCCGCAAGGAGCATTAAAGCAGATGGTTGATCTGTATAGCGAAACCGGCAGCAGCGTGCTCGGCGTGGAAACCGTGGATCCTTCGCAAACCGGGTCTTACGGCATTGTGGAAACCGAAGCGTTCCGGCATACGCAGCGGGTGAAAAGCATTGTGGAAAAACCCAAGCCGGAAGATGCACCTTCAAATTTGGCCGTGGTCGGCCGCTATATCCTGACTCCGCGTATTTTCGATTTGTTGGTCAATCTGCCGCGCGGCGCAGGCAATGAAATCCAGCTGACGGACGCCATTGCCAAGCTTCTGCAGGAAGAAACCGTTTTGGCACATGCTTTTGAGGGAACGCGCTATGATTGCGGCAGTAAGCTCGGTTATTTGGAAGCGACGATAGCTTATGGTTTGAAGCACCCTGAAACGGGTGGGGAGTTTGCTAAGTTGTTGAAGCGTTATGTTTTAGCCGACTGAATATCTATATCGGTTTAACCCGCCTAGTTTCAATAAATATGCCTGTCTGAAGATATTTTTCAGACAGGCATATTTGGTTTGAACCGTTTATTTCACCAACTTCAGCCCTTTTTTCTTCGGCGTATTGCCATCCGGCGGGGTGTCGTCTGTTTTTTCGGCAGAGGCGTTTGCAGGTTGCCAAGGCTCAACTTCAAAGCCCATGCCTTCTCCGCTTTCGCGGGCGAAGACGCTCACGATGTGGCCTACGGGAATCCAGATTTCGTGTGCCACGCCGCCGAAGCGGGCAGAGAAGTGAACCCATTCATTGTCGATGCTCACGTTTGGGCTGGCGGAGGGGCCGATGTTTAACACGATTTCATTGTCGCGCACATATTGCATCGGCACGCGCGTGTGCTCGTTGACCCAGGCAACGATATGCGGCGTTTGGTTGTTGTCGATGCACCATTCATACAGTGCGCGGAGTAAATAGGGTTTGGTACTGGTTGTCATATACATCCACCATAGCAGAAAGGGAAAGCCCGGCTTTCCCTTGCATTTGATTAACGGCGCATGGCTTTTTCGGCTGGGGTAAGCGCTTCGATAAAGGCTTCGCGTTGGAAAATTCTTTCAGCATATTTTAACAGCGGGGCAGCCGATTTGCCCAACTTGATTTCATAATGATTCAGGCGCCACAACAGCGGGGCAAGTGCAACATCGATCATGGAGAAATCGTCGCCCAAAATGTATTTGTTTTTATTGAATGCGGGCGCAAGCACGGTAAGGCCGCTGGTGATTGCCTCGCGCGCTTTGGCCTGCTCTTTCGGCGTGGCTTCGGGATCTTCCAAAACGTGTACATGGCTGAACAGCTCTTTTTCCAGACGGAACAGCACCAATCGGCCGCGGCCACGCATCACCGGATCACCCGGCATCAGTTGCGGGTGGGGAAAGCGTTCGTCGATGTATTCGTTGATGATATTGGATTCGTGCAAAATCAGGTCGCGTTCCACCAAAACCGGCACTTGGTTATACGGGTTCATAATGGCCAAGTCTTCCGGCTTGTTGAACACGTCTACATCTTTGATTTCAAAATCCATACCTTTTTCGAAAAGCACAAAGCGGCAACGGTGGCTGAACGGGCAGGTAATACCTGAATAAAGAATCATCATCTTGGGGATGCTCCTGAATATTTTTGAGGGATGTGTTAGGAAAGAAAATATGAAGCAGTATAATATTTTTGCAGCAAAAAACCAAGAAAATGATTTTAAGTGTATGTTTTTAATTTAAAATTTGTGTTTTGGCGGATGTTGGGGCTTTGATGGAAACGGGGCTTTTTTAGGAAACCATGCTCCCGGCTCTTGCAGACGGTTTTAAGCGCAAAGATGCCTGTCTGAACATATATTCAGACAGGCATCGGTTGATTTCGGACAAGATTTTATAGGTTTTGCCACCAGCCGGTCGCCACCCAGCACAAGCCGACCACATTCAGCAGCCAAATGATGAGGTGCAGCACGGGAAAGCGCAGCATGCTCACGCCGAGGCGGTCGGAAGGGGAGCGGATGCTTTCGTTGAGGAACTCTTCTTTGTCTTCTTGGCTGGAGGTAACCAGATTGAGCCAGATGCTGCCCCACACGATGCTGGCGAGAAACCAGATAACCAATAAGGCGGCTAGAGTGATGTCGATTGTATTCATGTGTATTCGATGTGTTTGGTTTGAGGGTGGTTATTTACAATAGGTTGTGTTTTCAAAATGCCTGTCTGAATTTTCAGACAGGCATTGCTGCTTTAAGCTGTTTTCGGGGCTTCTCCGAATACTTCCTGCCACAGTTTTTTTACCGCCTGATAATGCGCGGATAATTCTTCGTCGGCTTCAACTTTGTCTGCATCACGCAGTTTTTTATTGTGTTGCAGTTTGCGGAAAAAGCGGTAGGCGCGGCGGCAGAGACGTGCGGATTCTTGATCAATCAGGCCGTGTTCGGCGGCAATGCGCAAAAGGGCGATGTTGCCGTAGTTTTCCAGCAAGGCGGGGCAATGGCGTGATTGGGCGAGAATCAGGTATTGCACAATGAATTCTACATCAACTATGCCGCCGCGCGCATATTTTACATCGTTCTCGACAGGCGGGTGGGTAGGGAACATTTTTTCCCGCATGTCTATGATTTCGCTGCGCAGTGTGCCGGCGTCGCGTTCGCGGGTAAGGATTTCGCGGCGGATGCGTTCGAAAGCGTTGCCGATTTCAGGCGAACCGGCGATATAGCGGGCGCGGGTGAGGGCTTGGTGCTCCCATGTCCAAGCGTTTTCGTGTTGGTATTTTTCAAAAGCGGCCACGGTATGGGCGAGAAAGCCGCTGTCGCCGTTGGGGCGCAGGCGCAGGTCAACATCATAGAGCGTGCCGGCACCGGTGCTGCCGGAGAGCCAGGTGGTCAGCCTGCGGGCGAGGCGGGTGTAGGTGTCGGAAGCGTCGGGATGCGGGTCGTCGTATAGAAAAACCAGATCGAGGTCAGAGGTGTAGCCCAGCTCTTTGCCGCCGAGTTTGCCGTAGCCGATGATGGCGAAGCATGGGGTGTCGGTGTGGGTTTTCGGCATGTCGCGCCATGCGTGAATTAGGGTTTGGGCGAGGATGATGTCGGCAATCAGGGAAAGCTCGTCGCTGAGGGCTTCCACTTTCCATAAGCCTGCCAAATCCTGCACGGCTAAGCGGAAAGTTTGCGCGTGTTGGAAATGGCGCAGTGTGTCCATTTTATTTTCCGTGTCGTCGCAGGCTTCGAGGGTTTGGGTGAGCTCCGCACTAATTTTGTGCCAATCTTGTGTCTGCACCATTAATTGCGATGAAAGCAGGCCGTCAAGCAAAACGGGATGGCGTTGCAGATAATCGGCCACCCATGAGCTTTGGCTCATGATTTCGGCAAGTTGCTGCAATTGTTTGGGATATTCATGCAGAAAGGCAAGATATGAGGAACGGGTGCTGACGGTTTCGAGAAAATCGAGCAGTCGGAACAGGGTTTGGGTGGGGTTGCTGCATGGTTGGGCGGCGGCGATGATTTGCGGCACCACGGCATCGAAGCGGTGCAGTGCGCGGGCGGACAGGTGGCGGTATTTGCTGCCTTTTTTTAGTTGTGCGAGCCGTGCGGCAACGCTGTCGGCATCAAAGCCGAGTGAGGCGAGCTGCTTATGCTTTTCGGCATCGTCGCCGCCTTCGTGCCAGAGTGCGGCAAATTCTTGAGCCTCTTCGTCTTGTTGCTCTTCAGGCTCGGCAAGCACTTGCTCGAAGGTTTGGTTGACGAAGCGGCGGTGTTTCCGAAGCCTGTCTGAAAACGCTTCGTAGTTGTCAAAGCCCATGCTTTCGGCCAGCAGTTGCTGCTGTTCAGGCTGCTGCGGCAGGGTTTGCGTTTGCTGGTCGTCCCAGTATTGCAGGCGGTGTTCGATGTCGCGTAGGAAATGGTAGGCTTCCAGCAGGCGGGCAACGGTTTCGCTGCTGAGAATGCTTAATTCTTCCAGCTTTTTCAGGGTTTCCTGCGTGCCTTTCAGTTGCAGGGCGCGGATTTGGCCGCCGCGTATCATTTGGAAAATTTGGGCGATGAATTCGATTTCGCGTATGCCGCCGGCGCCGAGTTTGATGTTGTCGGCCATATCTTTTTTCTGCACTTCGCGGCGGATTTGCCGGTGCAGCCCGCGCATGGCTTCGTAGGCGTTGAAATCCAGATATTTGCGGAACACAAAGGGGCGCACGAGTGAGGAAATATCGTTGGCATACGGTGTGATGATGCGGCCTTTGCACCAGGCGTAGCGCTCCCATTCGCGGCCTTGTGTGATGAGGTATTGTTCCAATGCGGTTTCGCTGAGTACGAGCGGGCCGCTGTCGCCGTCGGGCCGCAGGCGCATGTCTACGCGGAACACTTGGCCGTCGGCGGTGATGTCGTTTAACAGGGTGATTAATTTTTGGCCGACTTTGGTGAAGAATTCCTGATTGGTGCGTTCGCGTTTGCCGTCGGTGTCGCCGTTTTCGGGGTAGATGAATATCAGGTCGATGTCGGAGGACACGTTCAATTCATAGCCGCCGGCTTTGCCCATGGCGACTACGCTCAAGTGTTGCGGTGTGCCGCTGTATCGGCCGATCGGCGTGCCGTACATGTCTTGATAATAGGCGTAGGCGTAGTTTAAGGCTGCGTTGACGGCAAATTCGGCAAAGCGGGTAATGGTGCCGGTTACTTCCGCTAAATTGCTCTGGCGGCTGAGGTCGCGGATGAGGATGTGCGCCATCACATAGCGGCGTAGTATTCGGAGTTGGCGCGCCAATTCTGCTTCATGTTCATCTTGTTGCAGTTTTTTCCAATCGGTAAACGCTTCAAAGTCGGCGGTTTCAAGCGGGCGTTGCAGCAGCGGGTTCAGAACCTCGGGCTTGAGGTTGCCGTTGTCGAGATGGCGGGAAAGGTATTGTGAATAGCGGCGGGCGGTTTCGATGGTAGACATGGCGGTTTATCGGTTTTCAGACAGGCATCGGCAAATATAGTATCAAATGCCTGTCTGAAAAACCACTTTGGTTTTATAATGGATGCCGATAATAAAAATTGCCTGCGGGCAGATAATCAGATTGCAAAGTGATGAATCAAAAACAACGATTTTTATTGATACAGATGATGCACCACGGAGATGTGCTGCTTACCACGGCTGTGGCCGATGCGTTGAAAGCGGCTGTTCCTGATTGTCATGTAGATATGCTGGTGTATAAGGGAATGGAAGATATTTTAATCGACAATCCTTTGATTTCCCAAATACATACAGTGGATCGCGCTTGGAAAAAACAGGGGCGGTTGTTTCATATTCAGCAGGAAATTGCGTTGATCCGATGGATAGAAGTGCAAGGTTATGATTTTGTGTTGAATTTTTCCAACCGCTGGCGTGCCGGTTTGGTAACCAAACTCAGTAAAGCTCCATGCGGTTTGGCTTTCAATTGGCATAACCGGCAAAATGCTTTATGGCGTAACCTGCATACGGGCTTGGTAGAACCCAACGGTGTGGATGTGCATACTGTCGATAATAATTTGAGCATGCTCGCTCCTTTAAAGCTTGATTTAAAACATTACAAGCCTAAAGTGCGCGTGGGTATTTCTGAGGAAACACGCCGGCACTTTGACCAGAAATTGAAAGACAGGGGCTGGCGGGGTGAAGATTATGTATTGGTGCATCCCGGGTCGCGTTGGTTTTTCAAGTGCTGGGAAGACGATAAAATGGTCGAGCTTTTGAAAAGGCTGCTCGATTCCGGGCGTAATGTGGTGCTCACGGCCGCGCCCGATGCGCGCGAACATGCGATGTTGGAATATTTGCAATCTCAGATTCATATCGCTTTACCGCAAAAATTGTGGGTGCTTGACGGTGTGTTGACTTTGCGCGAACTGGCTGCCGGGATTGACCGCGCCAAACTGTTTATCGGTGTCGATTCCGTGCCCATGCATATCGCGGCTGCGTTGGACAAGCCTCAAGTTGCTTTGTTCGGCCCGAGCTGGGTCAGCCGTTGGCGGCCTTATTCGGATCGTGCGGAAGTGGTGTGGGCGGGAGATTTCGGAGAGCTGCCTCACCCCGATAGTATTGATGTGAACACCAGCGAGCGTTATTTGGACAATATTCCGGTGGATGCCGTATGGGAAGCGGTGGAGCGGCAAATGCCTGTCTGAAAAATATTGAATCCGACACAATGCCTGTCTGAAAGCTTTCGGTGCTTTCAGACAGGCATTGTGTTTAATGAAGGTTTTTATACGGAGATTTCTTCTGTTTCATTCAGTTTTTTCAAAAGTTTTTCCGATTTGTCGGGGTCATCGTTACGCATCACTTTACCGATTTCCGTTTCCAATTCGTCGATATTGCTGTGTAGCACCACATCTTTAACGGCCAGCAGGTTGGTAGTGTTCATAGAGAAGCGGCGCAGGCCGAGGCCGAGAAGCAGGCGGGTAAAGTCGGTGTCGCCGGCCATTTCGCCGCATACCGACACCGATTTGCCGATACGGTTGGCAGTGCGGATGATGTGGGCCAACAGGCGCAATACGGCCGGATGGGCGGGCTGGTAAAGGTAGCTGACGCTGTCGTCGCCGCGATCCACCGAAAGGGTGTATTGGATGAGGTCGTTGGTGCCGATGGAAATGAAATCGACATATCGGAGCAGTGTGGCGGTAGTCAGCGCGGCGGCGGGGATTTCAATCATGCAGCCCACTTCCACTTCTTGCCATGCTTCACCCCGCTCGGTCAGCTGTTTTTGTGCTGTTTCCAAATGGATAAGGCATTGTTTCAGTTCGGAAACCGAGGCAATCATCGGCCACATGATTTTTACCGGGCCGTGCACGGCGGCACGCAGGATGGCACGCATCTGGGTGCGGAACATCACGGGCTCGGCCAAGCACAGGCGGATACCGGTTAGGCCGAGGGCGGGGTTGGGGTTGCCGTTGGGTGTGCCGTGCTGGCCGAACCAGCGCGGGTTTTTGTCTACGCCCAAGTCAACGGTTCGGATGGTGAGCTGTTTGCCTTTGAGCTTTTTGATGATGTCGCTGTAAACCTCGTATTGCTCGTTTTCATCGGGCAGGGTGTCGCGGTTGAGAAAGAGAAATTCGCTGCGGAACAGACCTACGCCGTCGGCTCCGTATTTATGCAGGGCTTTGATGTCGTCGGCCGATTCGATGTTGGCGAGCAGTTCGATATCGACGCCGTCTTCGGTGGTAGCCGCGGTGTCTTTCAGCTTGCTGAGCTGGCGTTGGCGGCTGCGGTACTCGCGCAATTTGCGCCGGTATTCGGCAATCACGAGGTCGTCCGGCGCGATAATCAGAATGCCGTTGATGCCGTCTACGATAACCCATTCGTCTTCACTAATCAGGTTGCGGGCGTTGCGCAGGCCGATAACGGAAGGAATTTCCAAGCTGCGCCCCAAAATGGCGGTATGGCTGGTAGGGCCGCCGGCATCGGTTACGAAAGCGGCAACGCGCTGTTCTTTGAAATGAACGGTGTCGGCGGGCGAGATGTCTTGGGCGATCAGAATCGTGTCGTCCAGCAAATCCGGGCTGAGGTTCAGTTCGTTGCTTTGGCCGATAAGGTTGTTGTGGATGCGTTCCACCACTTGCAGCATGTCTTGCTTGCGGCCGCGCAGGTATTCGTCTTCGATGGCGTCAAACTGGCGGCTTAGGCGGTCGGTTTGGATTTTGAGCGCCCATTCGGCATTGATATATTCTTCTTCAATGATGTCGACCGGTTCGCGCGACAGGGTTACATCGGTCAGCAGCATCAAGTGCAGCGAGATGAACGCACCCAGCTCGGTGGGGGCGTTTTCGGGAATGTTGCTGCGCAGTTGCTCCATTTGCCGGCGGGTGGCTTTAATGGCGGATTCGTAACGGGCGGTTTCTGCGGGGATGTCATCCGGTTCGAGGTTTTGCTGCGGCACTTCGCTCATGCCGCGGGAAAGGAGGTGAGCACGGCCTATGGCGATGCCTTTGCCGGCGGCTACACCATGTAGGACGATGCTCATTTTATTCTCCTTCGCCGAAATAATCGTCAATCAGGCCGACCAATGCCTGCATGGCGGCTTGTTCGTCGGCACCGTCGGTTTCAAGTTCGATAACCGTGCCTTTTGCGGCAGCCAGCATCATCAGCCCCATAATGCTTTTGCCGTTAACGCGGTGGCCGTTGCGGCTGACCCACACTTCGCTTTGAAAGCCTGATGCGGTTTGGGTGAATTTGCTGGAAGCCCGTGCATGAAGGCCGAGCTTGTTGATGATTTCGACGGATTGTTTAATCATGATGAGCAGACCCCTCCGTTTGGTGAAGTAATATCGATAATGCCGTTTATGGCGGCTTGTTTGACTTTGGCGGTAAATTCGGCTAAATCGATGCTGCTGCCGGAGTGTTGGATGGCTTTAATCATCATTGGCACATTTAAACCGGTAAGCATGGCGGTTTTGTTGGGAATCACCAGTTTTCGGGCGGCATTGCAGGGTGTGGCGCCGAATATATCGGTGAGTACGAGCACGCCCTGATCGGCGTTGATTTCTTCCATTAATTGGTTGATTTGCCGGATCACATCATCATGGTCTTCGCTGTTTTTAACACCGAGCAGGCGGATGTTGTCGGGTATGTCGGGGAAAAAATGTTGCGTTAATGTACGAAATGCCTCATCAAGTGATTGATGGGTGAGGATGATAACACCGATCATATTGTGTATTCCTTGTTGTGTTTCAGACAGGCATATATCGCGGTGAAATGTGTATTTGTCACCGAGAGCGTGATTTTTATATGGATTTTATATGGATGGCCCGGAGCTGGTTTTTATCATGTTTAAATGGGAATTATATAGCCGGTGGTTTTGAAAATCTATATAAGGTTTGAAAAGGAGGATGAGTGTGATAAGGATTTGAAATTTATCCGGTTTGAGGTCTTTATATTTTAGCTTCTTGCAATACAGCTTCGGCGGCAAGGTTGGCGGTGTCTTTTTTCAGCAGTTCGTGCAGATGGTAAAAGTCTGCTTTAAGGGAGGCAATCCGCTCGGGGGATTCATACCATTTGGCGGCCGCCAAAGCGATAAATTCGGGTTTTGCCATATCTTGCATAAGTTCGGGTACGGCCTCTTTGTCGAGCAGGATATTGGGCAAGCCTACATGGGGTACTTTAATTTTGGGGCGAACATAAGCATAGGTAAGCGGGGAGATTTTGTAGCTGATCACCATCGGCCGTTTGCATAAGGCAACTTCCAAAGTAGCGGTGCCGCTGGTTACGATAACCACATCCGCTGCGGTGGCCGCAAGCGTGGCGTTGCCTTCGGTCATCAGAACATCCAGTTGGCTGAAGCTGGGTTTGGCCAGCAAAAGCCGCAGGCGGCGGCGTGTGGCCTCCGTGGCGGCGGGTAAAACGAAACGGGCCAAGGGGTAGCGTTGTTGCAGAAGGCAGGCGGCTTCCAGAAAAACTGGCGCCATGTAATCGATTTCGCTGACACGGCTGCCCGGTAGCAGCGCGAAGACGGGAATTTCCCTCGGGATGCCCAATGTGTCACGGGCGGCATTTTTGTCCGTATCCATAGGCATGGTTTCGGCTAACGGATGGCCGATAAACTCGGCTTTCCCACCTGCTTCCGTGTAAAGCTGGGGTTCCATTGGGAATAGGCAGAGCACTTTGTTGGTTTGGGTAACAATTTTGTTGACCCGCTCGCGCCGCCACGCCCAAACTGAAGGGCTTACATAATGAATGGTGGGTATGCCGGCTTGTTTGAGCTTGGCTTCTACGCCGAGATTAAAGTCCGGAGCGTCGATTCCCACGAAAATATCAGGCTTTAATGACAACATTTGTTTTGTCAGGCCTTTCCGTATTTTTAAAATTTCAGGCAGGCGTTTGATGACTTCGGCAAACCCGCGGACGGCCAATTTTTCTTGCTCGTAAAGGCTTTCAAAACCAAGAGCCAGCATTTGGGGGCCGCCGATACCGATGAATCGGGCGTCGGGGCGGTGTTTTTGGATGGCTTTGATCAAATGTGCGCCAAGCAGATCGCCGGAGGCTTCTCCTGCGCACATGGCAATAGTCAGAGGCTTGGGGGATGTCATGTGATTAGGCTGTATTTCAGAATGTAGGCACTTGGAATGGGTTGGTAACGGGTGGTTTTTTAAGGAGTTACTTGAGTGCCTTTGCGGGGACACCTACTGCCGTAGTGTTATCAGGCAAATCACCAAGCACCACGGCGCCGGCGCCAACGATGCAATGACTGCCGATTGTGCTGCCTTCCCGGGTGCAGCTGCCGATTCCCACCCAACTGAAATCGCCTACATGGGTGTTTCCGGCCAGGCGTGCTCCGGGGCTGATGTGGACGAAATCGCCTAAAACGCTATCGTGGTCTACAGATGACGCGGTATTGATAATGGCACCTCTGCCGATTTTGGCATCGGCATTAACGACTGTTTGGGCGAATAACACGCTGCCTTCCCCGATTGTGGCGAATTGGCTGATGATGGCGCTGGGGTGATACAGGCAGGGCAGCGTAAAGCCCAGCTCTTTTGCAAGATTGAGCATTCTGCCGCGTACCACATTATCGCCAACGGCAACAACGGCGTCGTATTGGTCTGGGCAGATGCTTTTTCCAAGCAGGCTGCTGTCGCCCAATAACGGAATGCCCATGAAATGGTTTTCACTGTTGTGGAAGTCGTCCACAAATACTATTTCCGACCATTTTCTCATGAGTAGGGCGGTATCCAATACTACTTTGGCATGTCCGCCGGCACCGAGAATAACCAGTTTTTTGGAGGAGGAAGCTGAAATATCCGTCATGGGCACAATCCTTAAAGTTGTCGTTATTGGTTTTGAGCAGGAATGGTTGTTGTTGATATGTTATTAAACGGTATAGCGGATAAGCAAGCTTCCGACGAATTATCCGGTGATTAGACAGCTAGTGGATAGTTTGATTAAAGTTTTAGCTTGTTTATGCTGTTTATGATCAACTCATAGCCATTGCATTATCATTCTTATTTTAAAGACATTTTTCCGATTCGATAGTTTATTTCTTTTAGAAAAATTATGTGTGATTTAGTTTATGCCTGTCTGAATGATATGCTGTTTTCAGACAGGCGTATGCTTGGATTAACGCACAATTCCGCGGGTGGAAGCTTCAAAAAACGGTTTGAAGGCATGCAATTCCGGGGCGCTTTCGCTCAGTGCCAAAACTTGTTGCTTGGCTTCTTCCAAACTCAGGCCTTGGCGGTAAATCAGTTTATAAATATTTTTCACGTTGGCAATTTGTTCGGGGGTAAAGCCGCGCCTGCGCATACCTTCGGTGTTGAGGCCCGAAGGTTCTGCGCGGTAGCCTGCCGCCATAACGTAAGGCGGAACGTCTTTGTGTACGCCTGCTGCGAATGCCGTCATGGCATGGTCGCCGATGATGCAAAACTGGAAAACGAGCGTGTAACCTCCGAGAATTACCCAGTCGCCAATGGTAACGTGGCCTGCGAGCGAGGCGTTGTTGGCAAAAATAGTGTGGTTGCCGATCACGCAATCGTGTGCAATGTGCACATAAGCCATCAGCCAGTTGTCATCACCTATGCGGGTTTCGCCTATGCCGGTAACGGTGCCGGTGTTGAATGTTGTGAATTCGCGGATGGTATTGCCGTTGCCGATAATCAATCGCGTAGGCTCGTCGCGGTATTTTTTATCTTGAGGTTGTGCGCCGAGTGAAGCGAATTGGAAAATCCGGTTGTTTTCGCCGATGGTGGTATGACCTTCGATAACCGTATGCGGGCCGATTTCGGTGCCGGCGCCGATTTGCACATTAGAGCCGATAACGGTATAGGCGCCGACTTTGACGCTGCTGTCCAGTTCCGCTTTGGGATCGATAATGGCAGTAGGGTGAATCAAACTCATGGCTGCTTTCTTTATTGGAGGAAATGCCTGTCTGAAAATTCAGACAGGCATGGTTTACGGGCTATTCAACAATACGTTGGGCACACATGATTTGTGCTTCTACGGCCAGCTGGCCGTCTACTTTGGCAACGGCGTTGAATTTGCCGATACCGCGTTTGTGCGCTAAAAGCTCGACTTCGAAAACCAGCTGGTCTCCGGGGATAACTTGGCGCTTGAAGCGCACATTATCCAAGCCTGCGAAGAGTGTGATTTCTCCTTCTCGGCGCTGCGTACTGCCCTGTGAAAGCACGGCCAGCACGCCGCAGGCTTGCGCCATCGCTTCGATAATCAATACGCCGGGCATCACCGGTGATTCGGGAAAGTGGCCTTGAAAAAACGATTCGTTGAAGGAAACGTTTTTAATGGCGGTAAGCGATTTGCCGGGTTCAGCGGCAACTATGCGATCCAATAGCAAAAAAGGAAAGCGGTGAGGCAATAAGTTTTGAATTTCACGAACTTCAATCGGTAATTTGATTTCCATTGTTTTATTGTCCTAAAGTATGGGCAGCTTGTTGGAAAGCGGCCGGTTTTATGCTTTGTTTGAGTGCTGCATAGCAGCGATGTCTTGCTCAAGTTGCTTGATTTTTTTCGACATTTCGCTCAAATGCCGTATATGTACTGCGTTGCGCGCCCATTCTTTGTGGGTTTGCATTGGATAACAGGTGGCATAATGACCCGGTTCTTTAATCGAGTGGGTAACGGCCGTGCCGCCGCCGATAGTGGTTTTGTCGGCAATTTCAATATGGCCGACAAACATGGCTGCCCCGCCGATAATGCAGTAGGAACCGATTTTTGTGCTGCCTGAAATGCCAGCACAGGCTGCAATAACCGTATGCTCGCCGATTTGGCAATTGTGGCCGATTTGTACCTGATTGTCGATTTTTGTACCGCGGCCTACTACTGTGTCGGTCATGGCGCCTCTGTCTATCATGCTGTTGGCACCGATTTCGACATCATCGTGCAGCGTTACACCGCCGGTTTGCGGTATTTTAAACCAAGAGTCGCCGGCAAAAGCCAAACCGAAGCCGTCGGCACCAATCACGCTTCCGCCATGTATTTCGACACGGTTGCCTAAAGTGCAGCCGTGGTAAATGACCGCATTGGGGTGGATTACCACTTCGTTTCCGAGTGTGCAGTCATGTTCGACAACCGCGCCGGCCAAAATCCGGCAGCCTTCTCCTAAAACAGTATTCGCACCGATATAGGCGTGCGCGCCGATTTCACAGCCGGCAGGCACGGTGGCCGAAGGTTCGATAACGGCGGTAGGGTGTATGCCGCTATTGGCTTTGACAATAGGGGAGAACAATCTGGCAGTTTTGGCGAAGTATAAGTAAGGGTCGGCAGCGATGATAAGATTGCGGTTATTGAATTCATCAGCCACTTTAGGGCTGACAATAACGGCACCGGCCGAACTTTCAGCCACGGTTGCCTTGTATTTCGGGTTTGCCAAAAAACCGATATGGTTAGCTTCCGCGCTATCAAGCGGGCGTACGCCTGACACAGCGATATCTTCGCCGCGCCATTCTCCGCCAAGCTCCGCAACAATTTGGGATAATGTGTAAGATGCCATGTCTAACCTAAAATAATAAAGCCGATTAACCGAAATCAGCTTTTCATTGAGCCTTGCCATAGACTCAATGAAAAGCCTTAGTTTTAAAGAATGCCTGTCTGAAAACTATTTGTTCAGCAGCTTGATAACCTGGTCGGTAATGTCGAACTTCCCGGTTACATAAACGGCATCTTGGATAATCAGGTCGTATCCTTCTTTTTTCGCCAGGTCAATGATGACGCGGTTGGCATTTTGCTGTAATGCTGCAAATTTTTCGTTGCGGCTCAGATTGTAATCTTCAGTAAGTTTCGCTTGCTCCAAGCGGAATTCCTGAATCATGTCTGTCAGTTTTTTTACCGCAGCTTCCCGTTCTGTTTCGGGTATTTGACCGGAAGCCAAGCGTTTTTCCAATGCTTCGCCTTCTTGCTGCATTTTCTGCAATTTGTTTTGGCGCGAGGCAAACTCGCTTTCCAGGGAAGTTTGAATACGTTGGGCTTGTTTGGATTCGCGATATACTCGTTCAGTATCAATAAATCCAAGTTTTTGAACGCCCTCGGCCAAAGCACCGCCTGCCATACAGCAGCTTAACACCAAAGCTGCCGTAATGCGGGAAACGGAATGGATTCTACTCATTAATCAACCTTTATATCTTAAATTTGGTTTTATGTTATTTCTAAAATGTGGTACCCAACTGAAATTGGAAACGCTGGATTTCATCAGTCGGTTTTTTCTTAATCGGGTAGGCATAGCTGAATTTCATCGGGCCTAATGGTGAAATCCAAGTGACAGCCGCGCCTGCGGAATAACGGAGCTCTTCCTTGAATGTCGACTTATGGGTGTTGCCCAAACCATAAACGTTTTGCGGCGTGTTGTCGGTATGGCGCCTATCGCTGCTGTCATCGTTGTAGGTTTTACCATCCCACACACTGCCTGCATCAGCGAATAAGCTTAAACGCACAGTACGGCTGTCTTTTACGCCGGGGAATGGGAAGAGGAGTTCAGCCGTGCCTGCCACCATTTTGTTACCGCCATAGCTTACTTTGTCACCTTCACGGTCATAAACTTTCGGGCCTAGCGTGCCGCTCTCATAACCGCGCACAGAACCTAAACCGCCGCCATAGAAATTTTCAAAGAAAGGCAACTCTTTAGTTTTGCTGTAACCGTCGGCATAGCCGATATTGCCTCCCAACATCAAGGTAAGGTTTTTATTTAAAGGGAAAAACCATTTTTGATTATGGGTTAGGCTGTAGTATTGCAAATCACCGCCCGGCAAACCGGCTTCAAGATTCACATCCGTCAAGTAACCGCGGGTCGGCCATAATGCATTATCGGTTTTATTGCGACCCCAGCCCAGAGTGCCTTTCAAAGTCCAGCCGCTGAATGAACCTTCGCCGGTGCTTTCATTATTAAGTTTGCCATATTCTTTTACAAAATCACGATAGCGCTTCGGTGCATTTTCATAGGTGTTTACTTTAAAATGCTCCGGCGCCAAGCCTAAGTTGATTCGATCGTACTCGGTAACCGGAATGCCTGTGCGGACACCTGCACCGAATGTAGTGGTTTTGTATTGCTGGCGGGTTGTGGTGTCGGATTTTCTCGGGTCATAGATTTTACCGTATAAATCATAGCCTAAGCTGATGCCGTCGGGCGTGAAATAAGGATCGGTAAATGACAAAGAAGCATTTTTAGTGGTTTTGCTGCGGGATAAGCGGGCGGAAAGAGATTTGCCTGTACCAAACAGATTATCTTGTGCCACACCGAAAGA
Source organism: Neisseria canis (assembly GCF_900636765.1). Taxonomy (NCBI): domain Bacteria; kingdom Pseudomonadati; phylum Pseudomonadota; class Betaproteobacteria; order Neisseriales; family Neisseriaceae; genus Neisseria; species Neisseria canis. The sequence goes on along the minus strand of NZ_LR134313.1, from coordinate 137,136 downwards.
CACGACCAAGCCGGTGTCCTGTACCCAGCCTGCGCTTAAATCCAACGAGCCGGTTGAGCGTTCTTCAACGCTCATATCTATATCGACTTGGTCGGGCGTTCCTTCTACCGGTTTCGCATCAAACTTCACATTGTCAAAATAACCCAGCAGCTCCACGCGCTCTTTTGAGCGTTGCAGCTTGGAAGAATCATAAGGCGCGGATTCCAATTGGCGCAGTTCGCGGCGGATGACTTCGTCTCGCGTTTTGTTGTTGCCGGTAATGTTGATTTCATTTACATAAACTTTGCGGCCCGGATCAACGAGCAAAACAAAGTCAACTTTGCCTGTTTCCGGATTTGGGCGCGGCTGTACGTTTACTTCGCTGTATGCATAACCGGCGCTACCCATGGCATTTTGAATGTCTTGAAGGCTTTGCACCATCAGTTCGCGCTCATACCATTTGCCTTCTTTCATTTTCAGCAATTTGTATAAGTCTTCTTTAGGCACTTCATTCGTATCGCCTTCGATGGTTACATTGCCCCAACGATAGCGTTCGCCTTCATGCAGTTTGACTGTAATGGTTTGCTTGGCCTTATCTTCTTCAGCGGTTTGTACATCTGCATCTAAAATGCGGAAGTCAAAATAACCGTTGTTTTGGTAGAAATCGCTCAGGCGCTCCATGTCTTGGTTGAATTTTTCTTGGTTAAATTGATTGCTTTTGGTCAACCAGCTCCACATGCTGCCTTCGCTGAGCGACATTTGTCTGAGCAAGCGGCGGTCTGAATATTTCTCATTGCCTTCAAAACGGATATCTGCAATTTTAGTGGTTTTGCCTTCTTCGATTTTGAGGTCGATTGATACACGATTACGAGCCAGTTTGTTAACGGTTGGCGTAATATTGACCATTTGTTTGCCGCGGTTAACATATTCCTCTTTCAAGCCGCTTACTGCCTGATTGAGTTTGGCCTGACTGAAAGGTTGGGACTGGCCCAAACCGAAGGAAGCTAAATTTTTCTTGATGGCGTCAGCCGGCAGCGATTTTGCGCCGGTAATGGTCAGCTCACTGATGGTGGGACGCTCAATTACAGTCAGCAGAACCTGATCGCCCATGGTTTCTACGCGAACGTCGTCAAAGAAACCGGTAGCATAAAGCTCTTTGACAATTTCTTCTCCGCGAGCATCGGTAAATGTATCGCCCACTTTTACAGGCAGATAAGAGAACACTGTTACCGGCTCGGTACTTTGCAAGCCCTCGATGCGGATGTCTCTAATGGTGAAATCGGCTAGGGCCAGCGGAGCAATCCCCATTAATACTAAAGCAGCGGTAATCTTTTTCAGTTTCATAAACTCTATCCAAACAGACGGGTAATATCGTTAAAGAAGGCCAGCAGCATCAGCATCAACATAGCGGTAATACCGATACGTATGCCCATCATCTGCACTCGTTCGCTCAAAGGTTTGCCGCGCAGCCACTCTAGGGTATAAAACACTAAATGACCGCCGTCAAGCACGGGAACAGGCATGAAATTCAAAACGCCTAAGCTGACACTCACCAAGGCTAAAAATTCTAAATAAGCCTGCATACTGATAGCGGCTGTTTTACCGGCTACGTCAGCAATTGTTAAAGGGCCGGATATATGGTTAATAGAAGCTTGGCCTGTCAGCAGCTTGCCGAAAAATTTTGCTGTTAACGTTGAAAATTCTACGGTTTTGTCCCAACCCATTTTGAAAGCTTGGCTTACCGAAGGGGTGTATTTGCGGCTGATTTTTTCTTCCCAAGCTTTGTCGATGTCGGAAGAAACGCCAATAAAGCCTACCAAGCGGTTGCGGTTACGTGTTTCTTGAGAGTCGGGGCGGATGGCAATTTGCAGGTTTTGACCGTTACGCACAACGCCCAACATCAGTTTCTGACCGGGACTGTTTTGTACTATTGCGCTCCAATCTTGCCATGAAGGCGTCATTTTACCGTCAACGGAAACAATAAGGTCGCCTTTTTTCAATCCTGCCTTATCGGCAGGGCTGTTTTCTTTGATTTTGCCAATCAGGTTTGAACGCTTTGCAGCATCTAAGCCGATATAGCCGTTGCGTTTGGCAACCAGTGATGCTTCCGGGGTACCGGCAATATCAATCTGGCGCAGGGCAGGCTGATTTTGGTTGTCGACGACCTGGATGTCAACTTTTCCGGCGTCTAAATTTAATGTGATTTTTGTTCGGGCGTCCGCCCAGTCTTTAACGGTTTCTCCGTTAACGCTTAAAATCAAATCACCTTCACGAAAACCGGCTTTGTCGGCAATGCTGTGTTTTTCTACCGTGCCTATAAAAGGTTTGATTTCGGTAACGCCAAACGAAAAACTCAATCCGAACAATAAAACGGCCAATAGCAAATTGGTAATAGGGCCGGCTGCAACGATGGCGATGCGCTTGGCGGGGTGTTGTTGGTCGAATGCATAGGGCAGATCTTTTTCGGCAACATGACCCTCGCGGGAGTCGACCATTTTAACATAGCCGCCCAACGGAATTGGTGCGAGGCACCATTCGGTGTCGCCGATTTTTTTGGTATAGAAAGGTTTGCCGAAGCCTACGCTGAAGCGCAATACTTTGACGCCGCATCGGCGCGCAACAAAATAATGGCCGAATTCGTGCAGGCTTACTAATAGCAGGATTGCCGCTAAAAAGGCAATAATGGTCAGCAAATCAAACTCCTAGCGGCGCATTGCCGCAATAAACTGTGTTGCCTCGGCGCGGGTTTGCTTGTCTTGTGCCAGCAGGCTTTCAATGCTGCTGCTATCGCTGGAAGAGTTTTGTGACAAACAATGTGCTACCACGCGGGCGATATCGGTGAAACGGATTTTTTCTGCCAAAAAAGCATCGACGGCGATTTCATTGGCTGCGTTTAGAACGCAGGGTGCGCTGCCGCCTGTCTGCATGGCTTGGTAAGCCAGTTTGAGGCAGGGGAAGCGGCTGAAATCCGGTGTTTTAAATGTCAGGTTGCTCAAGCTGCTGAAATCTAAAGGCTTTACACCTGCCTCTATGCGCTCCGGCAAGCCTAGGCAATATGCAATGGGTGTACGCATATCCGGATTGCCCATTTGTGCCAATACCGAACCGTCAAGATAGCGCACCATGCTGTGGATTACGCTTTGCGGGTGGATAACCACTTCCAGCTTTTCAGGCGGGCATTGGAACAGCCAATGTGCTTCAATCAGCTCCAACCCTTTGTTCATCATCGTGGCCGAATCAACCGAGATTTTTTTGCCCATGCTCCAGTTGGGGTGTTTTACCGCTTGGGCAGGGGTGATGTTATCAAACGTATTTAAATCAGCCTCCAAGAAAGGGCCGCCTGAGGCGGTCAGAATGATAGACTGAATTCCGTGCTTGTGCGGATTATCTGTGTAATGTTCGGGCAAAACTTGGTAAATAGCATTATGTTCGCTATCAATGGGCAGTATTTTTGCACCCGATTTTTCGGCGGTTTCCATGAAGAGTGAGCCGGAAACAACCAAAGTTTCTTTATTCGCCAGATAAACGGTTTTGCCTTTTTCTGCGGCAGCCAATGTGGCAGGCAATCCGGCAGCACCTACAATGGCGGCCATAACGCCGGTTACTTCAGGAGCGGCGGCAACATCAATCAATGCTTGCCCGCCGAACAAGACTTCAGTGGCTGTGCGGCTTGCTTTCAGACAGGCATCCAGCTCTTTGGCGCAGGCTTCATCCGCGACAACGGCAAATTTGGGGCGGAAAGTGCGGCATTGTTCAGCCAGTTTGCTCACTTGGCGATGGCCTGCCAGTGCGAAAACTTCGAATTTTTCAGGGTGGCGGGCAATCACGTCGAGCGTATTGACGCCGATGCTGCCGGTTGCACCAAGTATGGTTAGAGTTTGTTTCATGATGTTGGTTCGTTTTCAGACAGGCATGTCGCTTGCTGTGTCCGAATGGTTTTGTTGTTATGTTTTCAGACAGGCATTGCAGAGCTTGACGCTATGCCTGTCTGAAAGTCAGGCAAACAGAAAATTGATGGCGGCATAAACGCTTAATACGGCAAGCAGCGAATCCGTCCGGTCAAACACGCCGCCGTGGCCGGGGAGCAGATTGCTGCTGTCTTTCACGCCTGAGGTGCGTTTGAGCCAGCTTTCCAGTAAATCGCCGCAAATGCTGACAATGGTTAAAATCGCGGCAATAGCGGCGGCTCCCAGCCATGTGGTTTCAAACCCAAGCCAGCCGGCGTTGCGAACCAGGAGCATATAAATTATGGCACATATTATGCCGCCGGCGGCGCCTTCCCAGCTTTTGCCCGGGCTGATTGCAGGCGCGATTTTGCGTTTGCCGTATGCCCTGCCTATAAAATAGGCAAACGAGTCAGCAACCCATACCAAACCCATTACGGCCAAAAGGGGCAAGGCGGCTTCCGGCTCGGGGCGCAAGCCAACGAGGGCAAACCAAAAAGGCAGCATCAGCATCCAGCCGACAGCCAAGCCTTTCCAATCATTAGGCAGTGCCCATTTGTTGTTGAGCCATAAAGGCATCACCACTAACCAGAAAGCCAACACCATCCACCATGCGAGATTAGGGAGCTGCCAGCCGCCTAAATGGGCGAACAGCATGAATAAAGCGGTTCCGGCCAGATAGGGCATTTTTTGGTTGAACGGCATTTTACACAAACGGCTGTATTCCCACAGGGCGATTATGGAGATTAACCCGCAGAAAAAAGCCCACAGGCTATTCGGTGCGTAAAACAGCATGCCCATCATTAAGGGCAGCAGGACGAGCGCGGTAATAATGCGTTGTAACATGGTTTAATTCCGTTGCTGGTCTGCCGGTAATTGCTCTGACGTTCGGCCGAACCGACGCTCGCGCTTTTGAAATGAGGCAATGGCTGCGTTGAATGCGTCGGAATCAAAATCCGGCCACAATGTTTCGGTGAAATAAAATTCGGCATAGGCCATTTGCCAAAGCAGGAAGTTGCTGATTCGGGTTTCGCCGCCGGTTCGGATGAATAAATCCGGTTCGGGAGCTTCCGCCAGCATCAGATGCTCGGCCAGGTCGGCTTCGGTCAGCTCGGTTTTGCCTGCTTTTAAGGCTTTGTTGGCTGCCTGAAGAATATCCCAGCGGCCGCCGTAATCGGCGGCTACAACCAGTGTGAGGCCGGTGTTGCCTGAGGTAAGCGCTTCCGCTTCTTCAATGCCTTGACGGATTTCGGCATTGAAGTGGCTGCGCTCCCCAATCACTTTCAGACGCAAGCCGTGTTTGTGCATTTTTTGCACTTTTTTCTTCAATGCCTGCAAAAACAAACCCATCAAGAAAGACACTTCTTCTTCAGGCCTGCGCCAATTTTCGGTGGAAAACGCGAAAACGGTCAGATATTGAACACCCAGCCGGGCGCATTCTTTACATAGGTTTTCTAAGGCCTTAAGCCCCCGCTGGTGCCCCATTACCCGGGGCAGCAGACGCTTTTTTGCCCAGCGGCCGTTACCATCCATAATGATGGCGATGTGGCGGGGAATCTGAGTATATTCCAGAATGGTTTGGGTGCTGCTCTTCACGGTGGCGCTCCTTCAGGCAGGCCTGTCTGAAAAGGGATTGGAATAAGCGGCTTAAACAGCCATCAGGTCTTCTTCTTTGGCTGCGAGCGTTTTATCGGTTTCGGCGATATATTTGTCGGTCAGCTTTTGAATGGCTTCTTCGGCGCGGCGCGCTTCATCTTCCGAGATTTCTTTGTCTTTCAGCAAGTTTTTGATTTCGGTGTTGGCATCGCGGCGCACATTGCGGATGGCGACACGGCCTTCTTCCACTTCGCCGCGCACCACTTTAATCAAATCTTTGCGGCGCTCTTCCGTGAGCATGGGCATGGGTACGCGGATGACATCGCCCATGGCGGCAGGGTTCAGGCCGAGGTTGGAATCGCGGATGGCTTTTTCTACTGCGGCGGCCATATTGCTTTCATACACTTTCACGCCGATGGTGCGCGCGTCGAGCAGGGTAACATTGGCTACTTGGCTTACAGGTACGGGGCTGCCGTAATATTCAACGTCCACTTGGTCGAGCAGGCCGGTATGGGCGCGGCCGGTGCGTACTTTGGCCAGGTTGTCTTTCAATACTTCCAAAGATTTCTGCATTTTGCTTTCGGCGCTTTTTTGAATGTCATTAATCATATCGGGTTCTCTTTAAAAAATGCTTAAATTTGCCCAACCGTAAGGCCGGGAGGGAATGGAAGGGACGGATAGGATGCAGGTTCGGCTGCGTCGGTATATCCGGCTGTTTGTGTTAATCGGCTTATTCTAGCCGCGGTTAGATGCCTTCGGCAAATATAATGTCTAAATCCCGTGTGGGTGTGAAATGGTGTTTAACGGCACGGAAGTGGTTTGCACCGACTTTTTTCAGTGATTTATCCCAGCATAGCGATACCAATTCGTTGGGATCGCGCTCGATGGTGAGCGTGAATCTACCGATGGGCCCCGCCCAGTTGGCACCGGTTGTCAGTATATAGCTTAATGCGCGGTGGGCCGGATAATTTTTTCCACCGGCTTTCATTTTACGGCGGAAATTGTCATCAATACAGTAGGAGGTATAAAAGGCGTTTTCTTTATTTTTTCGTGCATCGAAGTGAACGCTGCTGCCTACCAGCGGGGTGTATTGGTGCTTAACCTCGGTTATTGAGCCTGCTTTAAAAGTTTGCCGCCAGCTGTAAATGATTTGCGAGGCCCATGGGGAAATCTCGGAGGTGTCTTCTTGCGGATTGCGGGCAGCTGTTAATTTGCGTATTTTCGGATTATCGCACCGGCTTAGTTTTTCATATAGTTGCAGGTTGGGGGGGTGTTCAGTCCAGGGAGCCATCAATTCCGTATCGCTGAAGCCGCATTTTTTCAGTGATTCGGTTACATCAACCGGCTTGCCGGTTTTGGCGCCTTGAGGGGTATGCGGATGCATGAAGGCGCGCACATGGATGTCGGGCTGTAAATTTTGGCCGTTAACTTGAACTTTAAAGCTTTTAACAAGTGCGGCCGTATCGGCAAAATCACTATCGTAAAAGCGCTCCAATATCGGTAGGGGAAACAGTATGGTTTCGTGGATATCCTGTTTGCTTTGATTTTTGAGCTGGTAAGCCACGCGGATTTGTTGTTTGCTGATATATAAATCTTCGCTCAGCATACTGATGTGCGGGTTTTTCAGATATTCAATGCCGCCTGTGCCGATAAAGCTGGAGCTGTCGTTGGCCTGCCCAATAAGCGGTGTCATTAGTGATGCGGCAAGTAGCAGGCGTATCCTCATGGTATTTCCTGTTTGTAAATATCTGTTGGGCGCAGCCGTATGGCGGATATCGTTTATTTTAATTTAAATGAATCAAGGTGTTGCTGTGTAAGTTTAGAGCGTGCCGTATGTATCTGACGACACGCTCTTTACGGTTTGCCGGTGTGAAATTTCATCTGCTGCCTTATAAATTGCAGTTCGGTATGAAATCCCACCGTTGTGTAACCGGCCGGCAGTTAATTATGAACCAAGGTGCCTTCGTCTTCGCCGAGGATAACGCGTTTGAGGGCGCCTTCTTTGCTGATACCGAATACCACGATGTTCAGTTTGCGTTCGCGGCACAGGGCGAATGCGGTGGCATCCATTACTTTCAGGTTTTTAATCAGTGCTTCGTCAAATGTAAGGGTTTGGTAGCGTACGGCGGAAGGGTCTTTTTTCGGGTCAGCATTGTAAACGCCGTCGACGTTGGTGGCTTTCATCATGATATCGCAGTTCATTTCCGCGCCGCGCAGGGCAGCCGCCGTGTCGGTGGTGAAGAACGGGTTGCCGGTACCTGCGGCGAAAATAACCACTTTACCTTCTTCCAAATATTGGATGGCTTTCGGGCGGGCGTAGGTTTCGGTGATTTGCTGCATGGAGAGTGCGGATTGTACGCGGGCTTTTACGCCTAGTGATTCGAAAGCGTCTTTCAATGCCAAAGCGTTCATCACGGTTGCCATCATGCCCATGTAGTCTGCTGTGGCACGATCCATGCTGCCTGCTTGGGCGGATACGCCGCGGAAAATATTGCCGCCGCCGACAACCACACCGACTTGCACGCCCATGTCGGTGATTTCTTTGATTTGGCTGACGATTTGCATGATGGTGTCGCGGTTGATGCCGAAGGGGTCGTTGCCCATCAGGGCCTCGCCGGAAAGTTTCAGCAGTACGCGTTTGTATTTGGTTGCTTGGGTCATGGGGGTACTCTCTTATGCTTTTGGAATTCAAACGGCGATATTATACGCTTTTCGAGCCGTAAAGGCTGCGTTTTTTTGGTGGTTTGGCGCAGGATTTTTGCTTGTTGTTTTCCTTTTTGCCGGGCTTGATTTTGCGGCGGCGCGCGAGGGGTTTACAATAGGCGGTTTTAATAAACGATAAACAGGATACAGGATAATGATGATGCAAAAGCTGGTGGCCGGCGTGGACGAAGCGGGCAGGGGGCCTTTGGTCGGCAGCGTTTTTGCGGCGGCGGTAATATTGCCTGAGGATTGCCGCTTGGCGGGCTTGACCGACTCGAAAAAACTGACTGAAAAAAAGCGTGATGAGCTGGCTTTGCTGATTAAGGCGCAGGCGGTGGCTTGGTGTGTGGCTTCGGCGGGTGTGCAGGAAATTGCCTGTCTGAATATTCTTCATGCCACTATGCTGGCGATGAAACGTGCGGTGCAGGGTTTGGATGTGCCGCCGGATTATGTGTTGATTGACGGCAACCGGATTCCGCAGGATTTGGGTTTTGAGGCGGAGGCGGTGGTGAAGGGCGACAGCAAAATCATGCAGATTTCGGCAGCCTCGGTACTTGCCAAAACGGCGCGCGATGCGGAGATGTATGCTCTGGCGGAACGCTATCCGCAATATGGGTTTGAGCGCCACAAAGGCTACGGCACGGCCGAGCATTTGGCTGCTTTGCGTCAATACGGGGCGTTGCCGGAGCACCGTAGCGGCTTTGCGCCGGTTAAAGCTTTGTTGGCGCAGGGGAAGCTGTTTGAATGATATTGTTTTATGTAAGTAGGTTGGCTATGAAGACTTAAATGCCTGTCTGAAAAATTTTTTCAGACAGGCATTTTTTATCGGCTAGCCGAATCGTTGCTTACCATACACGGTCAAAAACCTGCTCGATTTTGCCGGCGATTTCCGAACCTAAATGGCGGCTGAGCAGCAGGTTGAAATCTTCATCAGGCGTGTAGTCCACCAGCTCGGGCGCTTTGATCACATCGCGGGATACGCTGTACACGCTGCCGAAATCGTCAATCAAGCCAACGGTTTTCGCTTCGGCGCCGGTATAGACGCGTGCGCTGAAAATTTCAGAAAAATCTTTTTCTTTCAAACGTGAACCTCTGCCGGACTTCACGGCTGAAATAAACTGCTTGTGGATTTCCTGCAGCATTTTTTCCAAAATGGCTTTTTGTTCGGGCGTTTCCGGTGAGAACGGGTCGCCGAAGCCTTTGTTGCTGCCGGCTGTGTAGAGGCGGCGCTTGATGCCCAGTTTGTCCATCAGGCCGGTAAAGTCGAAGCTGCCGCTGATCACGCCTATGCTGCCCACTATGCTGGCCGGGTCGGCATAAATTTTGTCGGCTGCGGCGGCGATGTAGTAGCAGCCGGACGCGCACACATCTTCGGCTACAACGTAAACCGGAATGTTTTTGTGTTCGGCTTTAAGGCGGCGGATTTCGTTAAACGCCGAATTGGAAACCACAGGCGATCCGCCGGGGCTGTTGGCGCGGATGATGATGCCTTTTACCTTCGGATTGGCATAAGCGGCTTCCATGCCGTCGCGCAGCATGGCCACTTGGTCGCTGTAAGGGCCGCCGATGATGCCTTCGAGGTTGATCACGGCGGTGTGTTCGCTGCGCATACTGCTTTTGTGTTCGCTTTTCGGATTGCACGAACTCATGATGGCGGCAATAAAAGATACAAGGAGCAAAGCCCATACGCAACGCCAAAAGTTGCGCCAATTGCGGGCGCTGCGTTGTTCTTTATAGGCTTCAAGCAATACGGCGCGCAGGGTGTTGCGCTCCCAGTTTTCTTGCGGATTGTCGCCAATCGGCGGGGTTTGGTCGTTGTCTCGGCTGATTTTGTATGACATAAATACTGATTATCCAATAAGTTGAGTGGTGTTATTGTAGGGACTTTATGCCTGTCTGAAAAGTTTCGCTGCAACTTTTACGGTTTGGCCGCCTTATTTCAGGGTGTCGAGAAAGCCGGGTAATTCAGACAGGCATTTCAGTATGGCTAGATGGGGTGCGCTTTGAAGCTGGTCAATCGTGTGGGCACCGGTGGCCACGCCGACGGCGCGGGCTTTGGCGTTGGCAGCCATGTCCAAATCGTAAACGGTGTCGCCCACTACCAAGGCTTCTGCGGGCGTGAGGCCTAATTCGTCGCAGATTTCCCAAACCATGTCGGGCGCAGGTTTGGGCGGGCATTCGCTGGCGCAGCGGGTGGCCAGCCAGTAACCGGCGGTGCCGGTTTGGGCGATTGCCTGATTGAGGCCGGTGCGGCCCTTGCCTGTGGCCACGGCCAGCCAGTAGCCTTGTGTTTTCAATGTGTTCAGACAGGCAACGGCATCGCTGAAGAGCTTCATGTTTTGATTGTTGGGATTGAGGTAGCTGCGGGTGTAAACATAGGCGATGTGTTCGATCCGCTCTGCAGGCAGGTCGGGCGCCAGCGTGTGGATGATGCCGGCAAGGCTTTTGCCGATCAGCGGGCGGACGGCTGCTTCCGCCGGTATGTCGAGACCGCATTCGGCAAAGGCGTGCTGCATGGTTAGGATGATGGGGAAGGTGGTGTCGGCGAGGGTGCCGTCCCAGTCGAAAATAATCAGTTTTGGAGGCATGGCGGTTGTAAGGTTGTGGTAGGGAACGGGCAGGGGCGGCGGATTGGCTGCGCTGTGCCTGCGGGGGGATGTCAGATGGTTTTTCGGCGGTATTATATACTTTTTGTTTTCAACCGGTTGGGCGGCGGATGGAAATGCCTGTCTGAAAGGTTTCAGACAGGCATTGGTGTTGCCTATAATTTTAAGCAGGCAAATGGTTCTGATATTTAAAGGGAAGATGGGAATGTTGTTGCTGGTGTTGGCCATGTTGATCAGTATGCCGCTGTTGATTGTGCTGGGAACGGTTGTGTTGACAAAATGGGACAGGAGCGTTCAGGCGGCGGATGCAACCTATACCGAAAACCGTTTGTCTTTAAGGCGCAGATTGATTTATGTTGCGGTCGCTGCTGCGGCGATGCTTTATGCTTATCGGGGGTATGCCGGAAAAGGGATTTGGGTGCCCGGTAAATTCGGCGGCGTTGTGCGGTTTGCCGGTTTGGCCGAGCAGATTTTGTTTGCGGCGATATTGTGTTTCGGATTCAGATTGCTGCTCGAGGTGGCGGTTTGCTATTTGCCGCGCAGGTGTTACCGCTTGGTTGGGCGGTTTATGCGCTGGATGGAATATGCGGTATTGGCTTTGTTGGTAGCGGCGTTTTTGGCTAGGTTGTTGTATTTGGTCTGGCGATAAAGCCCGTCGGCCGTGGTTTGGATTCCTAAAAATGCCTGTCTGAAAAGTTTTTCAGACAGGCATTGTTTTATAGGGAGCGGTTTAACAACCCTCAGTTTCAGCCTTGCTCAGCAGCATCAGGAATTGCTGAAGCTCCTTCGGCAATTCCGCCTTAAGCAGCAGTTTCTCTCCGCTCAGCGGGTGGTTGAGGTGCAGCTCCGCGGCGTGCAGAAACATTCTTTTCAAGCCCAGCTTCTGCAGGCGTTTGTTGGCCTGATAGTCGCCGTAGCGCTCGTCTCCGGCGATGGGGCAGTGTTGCGACTGCATATGCACACGGATTTGATGGGTGCGGCCGGTTTTTAAAGTGGCTTCCGCCAAAGTCAGTTCAGACAGGCCTATCCGGTGCAGCGTTGCGCCTGAAAAATGGTTGAGCACGCGCAAGATGGTGTGGGCGGATTGGCCGTCTTCGCTCACGCGCACCATCTTTTCGCCCTGCGCGCCGGTATATTTGAACAGCGGTAGCTTGACATGGCATTTATTGTTCGGCAGCCTGCCTACACCCAGCGCGAGATAAACTTTTTTCGGATGGTCGTTGCGGATGGCTTCGTGCAGCCTGACCAGCGCGCTGCGCTTTTTGGCAATCATCAGCAAGCCGCTGGTGTCTTTGTCGAGGCGGTGCACCAGTTCCAGATATTTGGCTTCGGGGCGGGCGCGACGGATTTGTTCGATTACGCCGAAGCTCACCCCGCTGCCGCCGTGAACCGCCACGCCGCAAGGCTTGTTCACCACCAGCATGGCATCGTCTTCATAAACAATGTCAAACTCGCGCGCCGGCACGGTTTGCGCAGGCCGGGCCTGCTTTTCAGCCGTGCGCACCGGGGGAATGCGCAGAATATCGCCTGTTTCGATACGGTCGGAAGGCTTGCAGCGCTTCTTGTTCAAACGTACTTCGCCGGCGCGGATAATGCGCAAAACATGGCTCTTGGGCACGCCTTTCAAAACTTTAAACAGAAAGTTATCAAGGCGTTGCCCCGCATCATTTTCAGAAATATTCAAATGGTTGACTAAGTCTTTGCTAATTACAGGCATTTTCTAATATAATCCGCAAGCCTGCTTTTAAAACAGGCAGGTTAATTGATTGATACCAAACCTGTATCCGCTACTGCAACGGCCAAGCCGAAAGCCTCGGGAGTAATCAGAGCACAAGCGCGCCGAATGATAAAAATCCAGTTTGATTCAGGGTTTGGTAGGCTATTTTATATTAAAAACGCACTCTACAAAGCATTTCTTCCGGCTTGCCGCCAAGCCCGACAGCCGGACACAGTAATTAAGTTTGACTTAAAATTTGAGCATGGCAGCCGCTACAGCCGTAAGACGTTAAACACAACGCCGCTTCGGGCGGAAGACCGCTCAAATAATAATTTAAGAAGTTGATGGCTCTATTCGGAGTGTCGTTGGCGGCTGGATTTATCCCGCAACGGCACCGTAAACATACCGGGTTCCGCCCGGCAGGCTCACACGCAGCCTATCGTTCTTTATTTTCCTTCTTTAATTAACATCCGCACATGCCGCCGCCGTTTGAACAAACCATACAAACCACCGGCCTTCATATTTTTCAGACAGGCATGAACACTTGCGGAAGCAAAGTCCAAATACTGGTTACGCGCTTCGTAATAGTGCCTTATTGGGTTTTAAAAAATATTTAAAACCAAGAGGTTATAATAAAATGAAACGCATGTTGTTCAATGCCACGCAAGCCGAAGAGCTGCGCGTGGCGATTGTGGATGGCCAAACCCTGCTGGATTTGGACATCGAAACGCTGGGTAAAGAGCAGCGTAAAGGCAATATCTATAAGGGTGTGATTACCCGCATCGAACCGTCGTTGGAGGCATGTTTCGTTGACTACGGCACCGACCGCCACGGCTTTCTCCCGTTCAAAGAAGTTTCCCGTTCCTATTTTCAAGACTACGAAGGCGGTCGTGCGCGCATTCAGGATGTGCTCAAAGAAGGCATGCAGGTTATCGTGCAGGTGGAAAAAGACGAGCGCGGCAATAAAGGCGCGGCCTTAACCACTTTCATCAGCCTGGCCGGACGCTATCTGGTTTTGATGCCGAACAATCCGCGCGGCGGCGGCGTGTCGCGCCGCATCGAAGGCGACGAGCGCCAAGAGTTGAAAGCGGCAATGGCGGAATTGGACGTGCCGCGCGGCATGAGCCTGATCGCCCGCACGGCAGGTATCGGCAGAAGCGTTGAAGAATTGCAATGGGATTTCAATTATTTGCTGCAATTGTGGCAGGCGATTGAAGAAGCGGGCAAAGCGCATCAAGAGCCGTATCTTTTGTTTATGGAAAGCTCGCTGCTGATACGCGCCATCCGCGACTATTTCCGACCCGACATCGGCGAAATTCTGGTGGATAATCAGGAAGTGCATGATCAGGTTTCGGAATTCATGAGCTATGTGATGCCGAGCAATGTCGGGCGGTTGAAGCTTTACCAAGACCACACGCCCCTGTTTTCCCGTTTCCAAATCGAGCATCAGATTGAAAGCGCGTTTTCACGCAGCGTGAGCCTGCCCGGCGGCGGCGCGATTGTTATCGACCACACCGAAGCACTGGTTTCGATTGATGTGAACTCCGCCCGCGCTACACGCGGCGCCGATATTGAAGACACGGCTTTCAAAACCAATATGGAAGCGGCCGAAGAAGTGGCGCGCCAGATGCGTTTGCGCGATTTGGGCGGCTTGGTGGTAATCGATTTTATCGATATGGAAAACCCCAAGCACCAACGCGATGTGGAAAACGTGTTGCGCGATGCTTTGAAGAAAGACCGCGCCCGTGTTCAGATGGGCAAACTTTCCCGTTTCGGCCTGCTGGAGCTTTCCCGCCAGCGCTTGAAACCCGCTTTGGGCGAAAGCAGTCATATTGCCTGCCCGCGCTGCGCGGGTACGGGCGTTATCCGCGGCATCGAATCGACTGCGCTGCATGTGTTGCGCATCATTCAGGAAGAGGCGATGAAAGACAACACCGGCGAAGTGCATGCACAAGTTCCGGTGGATGTGGCAACCTTCCTACTGAATGAGAAGCGTGCCGAATTGTTTGGCATGGAAGAGCGTTTGGATGTTTCGGTGGTGCTGATACCCAATATTCATTTGGAGAATCCGCATTATGAAGTAACCCGTGTGCGGGTTGACGATGTGGACGAAGATGCGGCGCCGAGCTATAAACGCGTGGCAGAGCCGGAAAAAGAAGACACCGTGCCCTTTGCGGCCAATAAAGCAACCAAAGCCGCGCGCCCGGAACCTGCGGTAAAAGGCGTGCGCCACGATCAGCCTGCGCCGGTGGTTGAAGAGAAAAAAGATTCCTGGTGGGATAACTTTAAATCTTGGTTTAAAGGCCTGTTCGGCGGCGGCAAGAAAGAAGAAGCCAAGCCCGAGCCGCAGCGTAAAGGCAACAGCCGCCGCAATATGAAAAACAGCCGGCATAGCGGGCGCCGCGGCGGCAACCGCCGTAATGCCGCCCGTCATGCCGATGCAGATGCCGAGAGCGGCGATAAAAACCGTGAGGAAACAAGCGCGCAAGAGCAAGCGAAGCAGCCGCAAAACCGCCGTCAAAGCAACCGCAAGGAAGAGCGTAATCAGGAGCGCCGCGACAACCGTAAAGAGCGCAACGAACCGCGTGATTCGGTAACGGACGAAACTGTGAAAGCCGTTCAGAACGAACAGCAAGACAACCGCCGCCGCAATAACCGCAAAGGGCGCAATCATGAGGATGCGGTTCCGGCGGTACAGGTGCCGGCGCAAACCGAAGCGGTTGATGCAGTTAAGAAGGCTGCTATGGCGGATGATGCAGCGGTTGGGAACGTTGCGGCAGAAAAAACCGCCAAAGCAGGCAAAGGCAACAAGGCGGAGCAAACAGCCAAGGCCGAAAATGCCGACAAACAGCGCCGCAATAACCGCGAGCGTAACGAACGCAACCGCTCGAATGACCGCCGAGGCGGACGCGGTGAGAAAAAACGCAACATTCCTTCAGCCGAGAAAATCGAGCGCAATCTGATGATTGCGGCTGTCGGCGACCGGGTGCGCGATGCCGTGGCCCATGTGTTTGGTGAAAACAAAGCGGCGCCGGTGGTGGTTTCGGTAACGGGTTTTGAGGAAGAGGTTTCCAATGCCCCGCTGGTTATTACGATTCCCGAACCTGTGGTAGATGTGCCTGCTTCCGTGTCTGTTTTGTTTGCGCTTGAAGAGGACGAAGATGCTGCTATCATTGCTCAAAGCAGTGCAAAAGTGAAAGAAGCCGTGCGCCTGATTCTGGGAGAGGTGGAAGTGGCGGCGGGAGAAACCGCACCGCAAGCTGAACAACCCGAACCCAAGCAGGATACGCCTGCGAAACCGAAGCGGAAAGCGGCTGCACCGAAGAGCAAAAAGCCCGAATTGGACTTAGGCGGTTTGGTGTTGGTGCAAACCGATAATTCTGCTCTGGCCGCCGCTGCGCAAGCCGAACAGCCCGAGCTGCCGAAAGGCCGCCGCCGCTCCGATGTTCCGCGCCCTGCCGCGCAGGATTCGGAAGCCGGCGAACCTTTACAGCAAGTGGAAACCACTTCGTCATAACCGCGGTTCGATATGGAATGCCTGTCTGAAATTTTTCAGACAGGCATTTGTTTGATATGAAAAATACTGCTTCCCTATGTGATTGGCTGGCTGCTTTACGCATCCGAACTTTGCCTTTGGCGGCAGCCTCTGTTTTATGCGGCGCTTTGCTGGCGAAATTGGATCAACGGCATGATGGTTCGGTTACATTGCTGTGTTGCCTGACTGCGGTTGCTTTGCAGGCGTTCAGTAATCTGGCCAACGATTATGGCGACGCCTGCCACGGTGTGGATAAGGCGGATAAACAGCCGCCGCGGATGGTGGCTTCGGGGCGGATTACCCAACAGGCGATGCGTCGAGCATTGCTGTTTGCGGCCGGGATGTGTTGCGTCAGCGGCATGGCGCTGCTGGCGCAGGCGCTGCCTGCGATTGGGCGGCATGGCTTTGGCATGTGGCTGCTGTGGCTGGGCTTGGGCGCTGCGGCAGTTGCCGCGGCATTCGGTTACACCGCGGGCAGTAAGCCTTACGGTTATGCAGGGTGGGGCGATTTGGCGGTGCTGGTGTTTTTCGGCTGGCTGGGCGTGCTCGGTAGCGAATATCTGCAAACAGGCGCGCTGCAAGGCTGGTCCTTACTGCCGGCAACGGCATTGGGCTTATGGTGCAGCATGGTGCTGAATCTGAACAATATGCGCGATATGGATGATGATTTGGCTGCGGGAAAAATGACGGTTGCTGCGCGTTTGGGGCCGGCGGGTGCCAAGCGTTACCATGCTGTGATGTGCGGCACCGCTTTTGTTTTGTGGCTGGTGTGGTTGGCGCATGTGTTCGACGGTACGGCCTATGCCTGTCTGAATATCATGCTTGCGCTGCTTTCGGGCATTCATCTTTATCAAGTGTTTCAGACAGGCATTAAGGCTTTGGACAGGCTTTTGCCGAAGTGGAGCATTTCGGTGCTGGTGTGGGTGGCCTGTTTGTGGCTGGCAGCGGCGGATTGAGTGCGGAAAAAACAGCTTGTTTTGATGTAATGTTATGTAATAACAATGGTTTACAGATAAAAACAGGTCGTGTATGATGGTTAATACTTCCACCTCAATCAGAAAAGGAGTTTGCCATGAGCGACTGTAAAATCCATCAAAGCCATGATCATGTGCACGGAAAAGATTGCAGACACACCGCCATCAAACATGGCGATCATGTTGATTATCTGCACGACGGCCACCTGCATCACGAGCACAACGGCCATTATGACGAGCATGTTTTAGAAGTGAACGAAACCAATCCCGACGGTTGCCGACCGGTGCACGATTGCGCAGGCCATGTTCACGGCGAAGGTTGCGGCCACGAAGCGGTGCCGCACGGCGATCATATCGACTATATCGTAAACGGCCGCCTGCACCATCAACACGGCGATCATTGCGATGACCACGGCCCGGTTGAGATTGTGAAATAAGCCGTTATCGGTGGCTTAATACAAATGCCTGTCTGAAAAGGTTTCAGACAGGCATTTTAATTTTATTTGGTGTGCTGCTAAGGATTCGGAAGGCTTACAAGCCCGCCTCGGCTTTCAAAGCGGCTGCTTTGTCGGTGCGCTCCCAAGTGAATTCCGGTTCTTCGCGGCCGAAGTGGCCGTAGGCGGCGGTTTTGCTGTAAATCGGGCGCAACAGGTCGAGCATCTGCACGATGCCTTTGGGGCGCAAATCAAAATGTTTGCGTACCAAAGTGATAAGGGCTTCTTCGTCTAATTTGCCTGTGCCGAACGTGTCGATGGAAATCGAAGTGGGTTCGGCAATGCCGATGGCGTAGGAAACTTGGATCTGGCATTGGGTTGCCAAACCTGCGGCAACGATGTTTTTTGCGACATAGCGGCAGGCATAGGCAGCGGAGCGGTCGACTTTGGTCGGGTCTTTGCCTGAAAAAGCGCCGCCGCCGTGCGGTGCTGCGCCGCCGTAGCTGTCGACAATGATTTTACGGCCGGTCAAGCCGCAATCGCCTTGCGGGCCGCCGATTACGAAGCGGCCGGTCGGGTTGATCAGGTATTTGGTTTCGGGCGTGAGCATTTCTGCGGGCAATACGGGTTTGATGATGTGTTCCATTACGGCTTCGCATAAGGCGTCATGCCCGATTTCCGGCTCGTGTTGTGTGGAAAGCACCACGGTGTCGATGCGTTTCACCTTGCCGGTTTCGGCATCGTAAACGCAGGTGATTTGGGCTTTTGCATCGGGGCGCAGCCACGGCAGGCGGCCGTCGCGGCGTACTTCGCTTTGGCGCTGCATCAGGCGGTGGCTGTAATAAATGGCAAAAGGCATCAGGGTCGGGGTTTCGTCGCAGGCGTAGCCGAACATCAAACCCTGGTCGCCGGCACCTTGTTCCAAATCCAAACCTTCGCCTTCGTTCACGCCTTGTGCGATGTCGGGCGATTGCTGGTCGTAACACATCATTACGGCGCAGCCGTTGGCGTCGAAGCCCAGCTCGGAAGAGTTGTAGCCGATGCGCCGGATGGTTTCGCGGGCAACTTTGATGTAGTCAACCTGCGCGGTGGTGGTAACTTCGCCTGCCAACACGCATAAGCCTGTGTTGACAAGGGTTTCCGCTGCCACGCGGGCGGTAGGGTCTTGCGCCAGAATGGCATCGAGAATGGCATCGGAAATTTGGTCGGCAACTTTGTCGGGATGGCCTTCGGAAACGGATTCGGAAGTGAATAGATATTCGCTCATTGGGAAATTCTTTCTGCAAAAGGGCAAACAGATTTTCCGTTTGCCGATAGAAACCAAACGGCGCAAATTATAGCAGAGAACGGGGCGGAAAGGCGCTTTTATCCGGCGGCAAAACAAACAATTTGCGCGTTAAACCGGATTGTTTCGTGCCGCTTGATTACTGAGCTTGGTATTAATTTTGGGTAAACTGAAAATATGCCTGTCTGAAAAGTGTTTTCAGACAGGCATATTTATTGGTTTGGCGCTTGCGGGGCGCCTGCGGGATGTTTGTAGCGGTTGTAGGCAAACAGGTATTGGGTGGGGAAGCGGCGCACCCAGTATTCGACGTTGTTATTGATGATTTGGGCGTCGTGGGCTTTGTCGCCGTTGAGTCCGCCTTGCAACGGCTCGATGTGCAGCACGAAGCCTTGACCGTCCGGCAGCCTTTCGCCGCAGAAAAACAGGGTTTTTACGCCTTTTACTTGGGCGAGTTTGCCGGCCAGCGTCATGGTGTAGGCGTCGCGCCCGAAAAACTTGGCCCATACGCCGTCGCCTTCTTCGGGTGCGGGTACATGGTCGGGCAAAACGATGGTTGCTTCGCCTGCGCGCAGGGCTTTGATGATTTGCTTGACGCCTTGCATATTGGTAGGCGCGGTTTTGCCTTTGCCGCGCACGCGGCCTGCCTGCATCACGGCATCGAATGCTTTGATTTTCGGCGGTTTGTACATGGCGGTTAGTGGAAAAGGCAGCTGCTGGCTGATGTAGCGGCCGGCCAAATCGTAGCTGCCGATATGCGGAGTGATAAACAGCAGCCCTTCGCCTGCGTTTAATGCGGATTCAACGTGTTCCCAGCCGTGTACCGCTTTAAACAAAGTTTCAATGCGTTCCGGCGGCCTGAAAAAGGCTACGGGCAGCTCCAAGCCGCCTTTGGCGGTTTCCTGAAACACGGCTTTTACCGTTGCATTGTCCGCATTCAGGCCGGCGGCTTGCAGGTTGGCCTTAATGCGCTGTTTGTCGGATGAGTCGAAATAAAATGCCAGATTGCCCAATAGCGCGCCCAAGCGGTGCAGCCAGGAAAGCGGTAAGGCGGCCAAACAGCGGAACAGGAAAAATAAGAGGCTCTGCATAATGTGGATTCATGAAATGGAAAACGGATTGTAATGGAAAACGGCGGATGCGCCCATCAGGCATGTGGATTTGGTGTGGTGGAAATGCCGATGCCTGTCTGAAACCGGGGTGTTGCCAAACCCGGTTTTACGGGCGGCAATCTTTAAGCGTTTGACCCTGATAGCTGCCGTTTGTCTAATTATGGTGAACATGTATATTTAATGAAAATAGAATAAAGCCATATCTTGAAAATAATTAGGTTCGATAAGTATATTGCCCTTCAATTTGTAATGAACTAATGAGGCATGAAAAGCGTCTTTAATATGACTGCAAAAAATGATGATTGATGAGCAGTCTGTTTAAGGTAATAACATATAAGAGAAAATGTAATATGAGAGAAAATCAAACTATTTTGGCCGCGGGCAACCAAGCGGCCAATGCTGCGGTAAGCCGGTTTACCGATGGAGACGAAGCCGTTCAAGCAACCAGCAACAAGCTTGTGGGTTATGTGTTGGGCAATACGGGTAATGCGGACGAGCCGGCTAAGGTAGAAAGCTATTCCATTAACGGGATGACCTACAAAGCGGGAGAGACTGCCGCGATTTTCGGCATCGGTACGTTCAAGCTGAATGCAAACGGTATGTATGATTTCTCGGTGGAAGGCCAGCGCGTTGATGCGGTAAAAATGCCCGTGGTGCGTTACACCGTGAAAAGCGGCGGTCAAACCGACCAGTCCGAATTAACCATTACGCTGGACAAACAGGTAAAAGCCGAGGTTTATCCCGAGGCCAATGTGAAAGCCAATGTGTCGGTGGATTTGAACACCACAGGCGTATTGAACGACGGAGAATCCAGCGGCAATGTGCTGCATAATTACGAAGGTTCCGACAAGCCTTATATCGCAGGCTTCCGTGTGGGCAACGCCTATTATGCCAGCGGGCAGACCGTGGAAGTGGACAACTTCGGCGAAGTGACGGTTAACCGCGACGGCTCCTACACCATCAAAGCCGACGATTTGAAAGAAGGCGCCAAAATACCGGTAATCGCGTTTACCGTGAGCAACGGTTATGCTGCTTCTTCTTCCAACTTAGTATTGCGCGAGCCATCCGACAAAGAAAGCATCTTAATCGACAAAGATGAGCTTTATGCGGATATCCGCGGTAATGTGCTGGACAACGCCAGCAGCACGCTGGGCGGCAAGCCTTTCGGAAGCTTGGGTGTAACCAGCTTCAAAGAAAGCGGTATGGGTCACAAGCCGGGCGACAAAATCCAGTTTGACGGCGGCACTTTGCAGCTGAAAGCCAACGGCGATTACGAATTTGTTTCCAACGGTGCATACACCGTTTACGAAACGCCGGAAGTTACCTACACCGTAAGTAACGGCCAGCAAACCGACAAATCCACCTTGAGGGTGAGTTATGACTGGGGTCATTTCGAGGGCGATTTCGGTATTTTTGTAGAAGACAAGGGCAAAATTTTGGCGGGAGACAACCGTGTGAGCGGCTCGGCCAAACTGGTCGGCGGTATAGATGATTCCGATCTGCTGCTGGGCGATGCGTTTAACGGTGCGGCAGGCAACGACACCATCATTGCCGGCACGCGCGCCTCATCAAGCTCATCAGACATTTTGGTCGGCGACCGTTTGAATATCGACCATCTGAGCTGGCAGTCTGACGGCACCACCGTAAAAGGCAGCAGCTACGACAACGCCGTGGCCGGTATCCGCGATTATCTGAAAGCCAACGGCATTTCCAGCAGCGATGAGGAAGTGATCCGCTTTGTGCGCGAAAACTACAAAGATTTGGTCGATACCAACCCGCAGGGCGGAGACGACAAACTGGTGGGCAGCCACAACAACGACATCTTAATCGGCGGAGCGGGCAACGACACGCTTACCGGCAACGCAGGTAAAGACGTGTTTGTGTTCTCGGCCAACAGCAACAGCGGCAAAGATGTGATTACCGATTTCACCCGCGGCTACGACAAAATCGTGTTTACCGATTTGAACGACGCTTCCAAACTGAACTGGAACGCTTCTACCGGTGTATTGAGCTTTACCGGCGTGAAAGACGGCCACACCTATCAAAACAGCATTACCGTTCAAAACGCTTCGGCTGATTTGGAGCTGGAAGAATTGGTGGCGAACGCCGGGATTGTGTAATAACGCGGTAACCGCTTAGCCGGTTCAAACCATAAAGAATGCCTGTCTGAAAACAAGCGGCGCGGGTTTCTGCGAAGCTGAAAGTTTTCAGACAGGCATTTTAGTCTTGGCCGGCCGGATTAAGGCTGACCCTGTAAGGCAGGATCAGCTTCCTGTTTCGGCGCTTCGGTCTGGTTGTTCAATGATTTTTTAGCTTTCTGCTTTTTGGCGTTTTTCTTTTTGGCCTTGGCAGATTTGGCCTTTTTCTCTTTTTTCACTTCCTTGTCAACCGCGGCGCTGGTTTCCGCATCGGCAGGCGGAGCAGGCGGAACAGGTGCGGTTTGGTTAACAGGGGCGGCTACCGGCGTTGACGGCAGGGAAGTCGGTTGGTCAGGTGTCGGCAGATTGGGAGTGTCCGGCGCAGCCAGCAGGCTGCCTGAAACCAATAATGACGATGCCAATACAACTAATTTTTTCATATTCGATCTCTCTCTGTTTTTAAAAATATATAGATATAAGCTGCGGGTTGCAGCGGTTCCCATGCTAGCGGCTTTGGCGTAAACAGGCGTTAAAAGCGGGATAATTTGAACATTTTTGGGTAATTTTCAACAAATACGGCCGATTGCAGGCGGATGGCCGTGCATTCCTTAAATAGCGGGCGTTTCAGGCAGATTGAGTGGCTATGCAGAGTCAATAAATTTTGCGGCAGGTAAAATTGGTTTAGATTCTTGAACTTTTGACGGTTGGGCTTGGCGGAACAGAGGGTTTCAGACAGGCATCCATTGTGCAGGATTTATATAGCAAATAAACTTTATAGTCAATCCACTTAATTTTTAATACAAGGCAGCAAGCCGCAGACAGTACAGGTAGTACGGCAAGGCGCAGCAACGCCGTAGTAAAAGTTAAGTGGATTGACTATATTTCTGTCACGGCATTGCTGCGCCTTAGTTCAAAGAGAACGGTTTTGTAAGCTGCCGAAGCAGCAACAAAATCAGTTCCGTACTATATGGCTCCTTAGATTCGAATTTCAAGTGCAACACTCAGGCAGTAGAGGTTGGAACAGATTCAAGAATAAAACACTTGGCGTTTCATAGCCAAGTGTTTTTCTTGGCCTATGGTTCAGTTCATCTTGAACCCTGCGTATCTCCCGATGGCTGATGTTGCGGAAATCGGTTTGTTTGGGGAAATATTGGCGGATGAGTCCGTTGGTATTTTCATTCAGCCCTTTCTCCCAAGAATGGTAGGGGCGGCAAAAATAGGTTTCTGCCTCCAATGCCCGGGCTATTCGGATGTGTCGGTAGAATTCTTTGCCGTTATCCATGGTGATGGTGTGTACCCTGTTTTTATGCGCCTTCAATACCCTGATGACTGCGCGGGCGGTGTCTTTGGCTTTGAAGTTCTTCAACTTGCAGATGATGGTGTAGCGGGTAACCCGCTCGACCAAGGTCAGTAATGCGCTTTTCTGATCTTTGCCGACGATGGTATCGGCTTCCCAATCGCCGATGCGGGATTTTTGGTCGACGATGGCGGGTCGGTTTTCTATGCCGATGCGGTCGGGTACTTTGCCTCTGCTCCATGTACTGCCGTAGCGTTTACGGTAGGATTTGCCGGCTATTCTGAGATGCTGCCGCAAAGTGCCGCCGTTGCTTTTGTCTTGACGCAGATAGCGGTAAACGGTGCTGTGGTGGAGTGTGATTTGGTGGTGCTTGTACAGATAGGCGCACACTTGTTCGGGACTGAGTTTGAGTCGGATGAGGGTGTCGATGTGTTGAATCAGCCGGGAATGGAGCTTATAGGGTTTTCGCTTACGCTGTTTGGTAAGCCGGCTTTGCTGTTGGGCTTTTTCGGCGTTGTATGGCTTTTTCTGTGTACTGTGCCGTCTGATTTCGCGGCTGATGGTGCTTTTGTGGCGGTTAAGCAGTTTGGCGATTTCGGTAACGGTGTGGTGGCGGGACAGGTATTGGATGCGGTATCGTTCGTCTTGGGTCAGTTGTGTGTAGCTCATGGCAATCTTTCTTGCAGGAAAGGCCGTATGCTACCGCATACCGGCCTTTTTCTGTTATGGAAAGTTGCACTTCAAATCCGAATCCGCCAGGGAGTTCCAACCAAACAATGCCTGTCTGAAAAAGTTTTCAGACAGGCATTTTGGTTGGCAAAGCAATCGGGGGCTTAACCTGTGTTGCGTAATCCTTGTGCCACACCGTTGATGGTAAGGTGGACGAGTTTGAGGATTTCCTGATTTTCCGGCGAGCGGCGCAGTTCTTTTAGCAGCAGCACTTGCAGGCTGTTGAGTGCGTTTAGGTAAGGAATGCGCAAGGCGAGGGAGCGGGCGAGGCTGCGGTTTTCGCTGAGCAGCCCGTCGGTTTGCAGGATCTTGAGCAGGGCTTCGCGGCTGGCTTGGTATTCTTGTTTGATCATGTCGAATAAGGCGCGGGTGGCTTCGGGGCGGTTGCTCAAGGTGGTGTAGTTTTCTGCGATGGTCAGGTCGGTTTTGGCCATCACTTGCTCCATGTTGGAAAGCATGGCGCGGAAAAAGGCGTTGTTGCGGGCGTGTTCCTGCAAGGCCTCGAGCTTGCCGGCTTCTCGGCAAAGTGTGGCGACGGCGGTGCCGAAACCGTACCAGGCGGGGAGCATCAGGCGGTTTTGCGTCCAGGAGAATACCCAGGGAATGGCGCGCAAATCTTGAATGCGCGCCAGTGTTTTGCGGCTGGCGGGGCGGCTGCCGAGATTCAGGGTGGCGATTTCCTGAATCGGGCTGGTTTGCAGGAAATAGTCGATAAAATCGGGGTGGGTGATGAGGGCGCGGTAGTGGTTGAACGCGTGTTCTGAAAGTGCCTGCATCAGTTGCGGGTCGGGTTCTCCGCCTGCATAGGGCAGCAGGCTGGCTTCCAGCGTGGCGCTGACCAGGGTTTCGAGGTTGCGGCAGGCGTTGGCCGGGTCGGCGTATTTGGCGGTGATGACTTCGCCTTGCTCGGTGATGCGGATGCGGCCGGCCACGCTGCCGGCAGGTTGGGCGAGAATGGCTTGGTAAGAGGGGCCGCCGCCGCGCCCGACGCTGCCGCCGCGCCCGTGGAACAGGCGTAAGCGCACGTTGCGGCGGCGGAAGAGTTCGACCAATTCCTGCTCGGCCTGATAGAGGCACCATGAGCTGGTGACATAGCCGCCGTCTTTATTGCTGTCGGAATAGCCGAGCATGATTTCTTGGATATGGCCGCGGCTTTTGAGCAGGGCTTGGTACCACGGCAGGGAAAACAGGGTGTCCATCACGCGGGTGGCGTTTTGCAGGGCTTCGATGGTTTCAAACAGCGGCACGATGTTGATGCGGCTTTCAGGCAGGCCTTCTTTGATGGAGAGTAGGCCGCTTTCTTTCAGAATCAGGGCGAGAGCGAGCAGGTCGCTGGGCTGCCCGCAGTTGGAAATGATGCTTTGGCAGATGGCCTGCTCGCCGAATTCGTTTTTCACGCGGCGGGCTTCGTGGAAAATATCCAACTCGTGCTGCGTGTGTTCGCTGTAAGTAACATAGGGGTTGTAAAGCGGGCGCTGGGTGTGCAGCTCGCGCAGCAAAACGGTTTGTTTTTCGGCTTCGCCCAGCGATTGGTAGGCTTCCAAACCGGCGTGGCGGAACAGTTCGGCCACTACTTCGCCGTGTTTGGCGGCATGTTGGCGCAAATCGAGCGGCATTAAATGGAAGCGGAACACGGAAGCGGCGCGTATCAAATCGGCAATACGTGCTTCAGCCAGCAGGCGGCTGCCGTTGTCGAACAGGGATTGCTGCAAAGTGCGCAAATCGCTGATAAATGCTTCTGCGTCAGGATAAGGTTCGCCCAAGCCCCAGCGGCAGCCGAGCGTGAGGCCGAGAGCATGGCCGGTGGCGACGATGCGCGAGGAAATCAGCGCAATGGCGCGGCGGTAAGGCTCTTCAAAATGGGCGATTTCGTTGTCGGGCGATTGTTCGGAGAGCGACAACACGGCGTTGCTGACCTGCACGCGGCGGGTGGATAAAGGCAGGTCGGCGAAGAGTTCGCCAAGCTGTTTGCGGTAGTAGTGGAACACGGCGTCGGCGTGCTGCTTGAAGGCGTGGCGCAGGGTTTTGGCGGAAACAAACGGGTTGCCGTCGCGGTCGCCGCCTATCCAGCCGCCGATGTGCAGTAAATCGGGCAGCTTGATTTCGGGAAAGCCTGTCTGAAAAGTTTGCTGCATGCTGCGGTAGAGCTGCGGCACGGCCTGAAAGAAGCTGAGCGGGAAAATGGATACGCCGTTATTGATTTCGTTTTCTACGGTGATTTTGTAATGGCGGGTTTCGCTGGTTTGCCACAAAGCCAACAACACGGTTTCGATTTCGCGCTGGAGGCTGTTTAATTCGTCTTGGCCGATACATTGTTCGCGCAAGGGTAAGAGTGCGCGTATGCGGCGGTGGAAATTCAAGGTGGCCTGCCGCTGCACTTCCGTCGGGTGGGCGGTTAACACGGCGGCTACGGTGGTTTGTTCAAGTTGGTTTTGCAGGGTTGCCGAATCAATGCCGGCATTTTTGAGCTTTTCGATCAACCCGGATACGCTGCCTTCGGCATGCCGGTTGCTGCCTTGTTCGTGGGCGCGGCGGCGGCGCTGGTGGTGCACGTCTTCGGCGATATTGAGCATTTGGGAAAACAGGCTGCACGCGATAATCAGGTTTTGGGTTTGCTTGGCGTTGAGATTGGGCAGCGCGGCGGCGATGATGCGGGTGCTGTCTTGGCTTTCGGCAAGCTGTTTGACCACGGAAATTACGGCTTCGCTGGTTTCGTTTTCCAGCATGCGGATAAGGGCTTGGCCTAAAAATGCGGCGTCTTCGGCCAGCGGGGCGTCTTTCGGGTTGTTGATTTGATGAAATTGCATGATGTGTCTTTTGCCTTATTAATGATGTGAAGCTTGAAGGCAGGCGGTATGCCTGTCTGAAAAAGGGAATAGGGAAGTATTGTTAGCAATGTAGCGGGATGTAGTCAAATGAAGTGTGAAGAATGCCTGTCTGAAAAGGTTTTCAGACAGGCATTTAGGGAGAAGCCCAATAAACGGGATTTACTTTAATAGAGTGTTTGATGGATCTGGATTTGGCGTTCGGGTTCGGTAAGTACGCCGGCACTTTGTAGCAGCTGTAAATAAGACTGTACATAAGCGTATTTTGCTTCTGCGAGTTTTTGTTCGGCTTCTGCCTTGTTTTGTTGGGCCTGTATTTCTTCTAAGTTGTTTCGTACGCCGACTTGGCGGCCTAATTTGGTCGAATCCAGTTTAGCTTGGTTGGTTACCAGCAGCCGCTCTTGAGCCATCATCAAAATTTTATTGCTGCTGGTGGATCGGTAAGCTTGTTTTATTGCCAGTTTGATTTTACGCTCTGTTGCGGTTAATAGATCCTGATTCTGCATTTCTTGCGCCGCAGCCTGCCGGATTAGGCTGGAGGTTTCTCCTCCGGTGTAGAGGGGCATGTTGACATCAACCGAGATGGTGCCGCCTTTGCTGCGATACTTATATTCACCGCCGTAAGCTTCGTTTTCTACCGTATTCATATTGTTTTGGTAGCCTCCGTTGAGCGTGACCGTAGGCCAATGTTTTCCTTTGGCTGCTTTAAGCCCTTCTTTGGAACTTGCCAAGGCTAATTTTTGTTGAAGCCATTCAGGGTTATGACTCTCTGCCAGCGACTGCCAGTCTTGTTCTTTGGTATAGCCGAGCAAATTTGTGTTATTGGGAGAAATTTTAATGGTTCTAATGAGTTTGGGATTTAAACCGGTCATATCGGCCAGAGTATTTTCAGCAATTTCCAATTGTGTAAGTGTTTCAATTTCTTTTGACAATGCCGCATCATAACCGGATTTAGCTTCGTGGGTATCAATAATCGTGGCAGCACCTTGCTTGAACATTTCTTTTGCTTGTTTCATTTGCTGCTCATACGCAGATTTTTCTTTGCGTATGGCAGAAAGCTTGTCTTTTTGAAGTAAAACATCGAAATATGCTTTTGAAACATTAAGCAGCAGCTCTCCTTCTTTACTGTCTAATTTGGCATTGGCCGATTCTTCTGCAAGTTTCCCCTGCTTATATTGAGCATAGCGGCTTTTATCAAACAAAACTTGGCTGGCTTGAATATTCCAGCCTTGAGAGCGGGTTTCTGAAGAACTGGATGAAGGATGCCTTTGATAAGAAGCGTTTGCTGTAATTTTGGGCAGTAAGGCCGATCGGGCTATCCGTTTTTGTTCTGCTTCAGCATCGCGTTCATGTTTTGAAGCTGAATAATCCGCCGAATAGTCAACTGCTGCTTTCCATGCTTCTGCAAGAGAGAAAGCATAACTGTTTGATGATGAGAAGAAAATAATGGGAAATACAGCTGCTAAGAATTTGAGTCGAGACATGATTCTTTAGAGGATTATTGGTATTAAAAAGAGTTTGAATGGTATTTTTTTTAATAGTTCCATAATTTAAGGTGTTGTTTCAGTAATGGTTTGTGGTTAGGAAGAAGATAGATAAATGACCGTTTTATTTTAAATGTTCTTTATATTATTCAGAAAATGGATAAATTCCAGTTGCGGTATGACTCGTGTTTGCTTTTTATGATTGTGGTTATTCGGAATTATAGAGTTTCACTAGTGTTGGCTATTTTTTCTAAACAGCATTTTATGACAAACAAATAAATTTACATAAAAATGCAAAACTTAATGAAACAAAATTGAGGCAGCGGGCTCTGATTATGACAAGGTCTTAAATTTAAGATCTTGATATTTATTTACATTGAATTTTAACCTATGGAGTATTAAGTAATGAAAGAATTGAATCAATATGAATTGGAAAATGTAGCAGGTGGTGTAATTCCAGCATTGATCGGTGCGTATGCAGCACTTGCAGCTACTGGCTTTGGTTCGGGGATCACAGTAGGTCTTGCTTCTTTAAAAGATTAATGCGCAGAATAAATATTGCAGAACTTTAGTTATATATTTTTTAGTTAATAAATTTGTTTATTGTAATTAGGATTTTATTTATGAATAATATGGTTGAATTAAAATCGCATGAGTTGGAATATGTTAATGGTGGTGCGCTGCCTGCTTTGGTTGTTTGGGGTCTTAGGATTGTAGGGGGTGTTGTTGTAACTGGTGTTGCAGCTTATGGTGGATATAAGTTTGCAAGATATTTCGGTCAAAAACACTAGTTTTTACTTTATTAAATTTTAGTTAATAAATTTGTTTATTGTAATAGGAGTTTGTTTGTGAGTAATATGGTTGAATTAAAATCGCATGAGTTGGAATATGTTAATGGTGGTGCGCTGCCTGCTTTTTTGGTGGCTCCTGCCGTGATTAAAGGATTGAAAATTGTTGCAGGTGTTGTCGGAGGCGCTGCTATAACCGCTGGTACAGCTTATGGTGGATATAAGTTTGCAAGGTATTTTGGTCAAAAACACTAACTTTATTAGATTAGGCTTGCACGCGTTCAGTGTTATGCAAGCCTAACTGCCACAACTTAAAATTCTCAAATTAAAATAAGGTTTATTGACAAATGGAAAGAGTAAAAATGAATCTAATTATATTTGCTTTAGCAATTTTAGGATCCGTAGGATTTTTGAGTGGAGTTTTTGTTGGTTTGAATAGTCTTAAGTAAATTTTATTCAAGAATTTACTAAGTCAATGATCATTAATAAAAATTAAAAATTTAGAAAAATCAAATCCTTGAAAATTAATATAATTGAGTGTTGTCTTATTAGATAACTAGGCTAAATTGTCGCTTACTAATTGTTTCAAAACGGATAATTGAAACTTTATTTTACTGTGATTAAAACGCAGTTCATATCCTTTCGAGTATAGCTCAAAATGGGCTTTAGGAATGTCATTGAACTTACGCATAATGACCGTTTTGCCTGATTCCAAAAGTTCTCAATATCATGCGGTTTTGCTGTTGATCAAAATGTGTACTGTAATTGATGCAAAAATGATTGAATTCGCTGATATCAATACATCATAACTTTTGTAACAATCTGTATAAACAAAGCTGTTGGGTTTTTTAGCTGGTATTGTTCTGGGATTAAGTAGCCTTAAATAATTTCAAGATTTATTAACTTAAGGATATTTATTATGAATAACATGGTTGAATTAAAGTTGCATGAATTAGAAAATGTTAGTGGTGGATTCCGGTTTCCGGTTCCCCCTCCACCGAGTCCTGCCCTTCGCGCTAAGCTTCTTGCTTGGCAATGGGCGCAGTGGCTCAGACAATTCAGATAAGTAGTGATGTGGCTCATTGGGGTTAGTAATTGTATAGGAAAGAGCAACTAAATGTAGTTGTTGGGTTCGTCTGTATCTCAACAAACCGTTATATATGGTAAGAAATTCGAGTAAATTTAGCTCTAATGCTACACTTAAAGCTGCAGGATTTTTGGTAGTATAAATAATGCCTGTCTGAAAACTCTCTCAGACAGGCATTTCTATAATCATTGATCATCCTTGCTTTCATATTTTGTGTTTGAGCCAACTATCCTTCTAGTGTTAAAACTATAAAAAAGCAAGAATAAATATACATTTTGTATTGTTTCTGTTAGAACTTTTTGTTGGCTTGTTAATAAATTTTTGTATTGTAAATGTAAACGTAAAATTTCCGAAAATAAAAAAATGACAATTGAATTATTTTTTAAGTGGCGATAGTATGTAAGAGGGTTTAATGCCTGGTTAACTTATTATTTTTCGATATTCCTAAATTTTATAAGGAGTGAACTTTTATGAAAGAGCTTGATAAAAACCAATTGCAACAAGTTTCTGGTGGCGCTAACTGGAAGGTATTTCGCGATCTGATTAAAGAAAGTTTTAATACTTTGGGTGATGCTTTTTCGGAAGCAGGTAAAAATATCCGTGATGACTGGCGCGAAATTCGTGATGATTGGCGCGAAATTCGAGAAATTCTGAAAGATTAAGAAATTTAATTAATAAATTTAATCATAAGGAGATAATGTAATGAAAGCTTTGACCAGTAATGAGCTAAAAAATGTAGCCGGAGGTGGTTTTTGGGATGATTGGTTTGATAGATGGAAGCCTATACCGATACCCCGCCCGATTGATCCTTGGGTGCCTTGTTATCCTTGTCCTCCAGGAGATAAGTGCCCCGATGTAGTTTGTCCGAATCCTTACTGATTCTGTTCATTTTTTATGGAGCTGTGAGAAATGAGCGTTTTAGAATTACAAGAATTTGAGATTGTATCGGGTGGCCGCAGATTTATTGACCCGCCTCCATTTTTTGATAAAGATGGTGTTTGGTGGGATGGTTCTAGAATTTCCGAGCTATTCAAATTTATTTAACCAAGGAGATAGTTTGATGAAAACTTTGACGGCCGGAGAGTTAAGAAATGCAGTGGGTGGTGTGATGATTATTATGGATGATGATTTAAACATTATTTTTCCTAGTATACCTAGTACTGAGCCACGCGATTCACCTTTTAATATCTATACTACTATTGTCGATATTGTTCGCTTGATGCCTTATTAACTTGGCAGTGCTAAGTTTGAATCATTAAGTTATCTATTGGTTATTTTTAAAACAGGGGGTTCGCTTAATAGCCTAAGTTGAACCCCTAGTTATATTGCAATTTAAGTTGAACTATTTTGTAAAATTACTATCTCAAAAATGAACTGAAATTTACTCAGGTCTTGTGATACTTTAGATTTCCATTAAGAAAGCTATTTTGGCAATTTTATGAGTTCAGACAATTTTTTCCGTCCCGAAGTTTTTGAAGCAAAGAAAAATAAATGGACTGGTCATGTGGTTATGACCCGGCCATTTTCTTTTGTGTTCTTAACATGGTGTGCGGTAGCAGTTGCTGCGGTGATTGTTATTTTTGCATTCTGGGGTAGTTACACCCGAAAAACTACGGTGGAAGGTCAGTTGCTTCCTGTATCCGGTTTGGCGCGGGTTTATGCGCCGGATACGGGTTTTATTACTGATAAGAAAGTTTCTGATGGAGATTTGGTAAGAGAAGGCGATGAGCTCCTGACCTTATCAATGCCCCGTTATAACGGGCAGGGAGATATTCGTGCCGAATTAGTGAGGGAGGCCGAAACCAAGAAGAAAATGTTGTTGCAAGAAATCGAACAGAAAAAAAATCTACAAAAAGGCGAAGCAAAAACATTAAAAGACAGTATCCATAAGCTTCAAACCCAATTGTCTGACGTGAAAAGCCAGCAAAGCGGCCAGAAGAAAAGGGTTGCTTTGGCAAAACAGATTATAGACAAATACCGCCCTTTGATGAAACAAGGCTTTATTTCCGAACAACAAATGATAGGTTATGAAAACGATTATTTGGATCAGGTTTCACAATTGAATGCTTTAAAACGCGAAGAAGCCAGTATTTTGAGAGAATTAAACAGCCAGCAGCAGAGTTTGGCTGATTTGCCCGAAAAGCAGAAATCGGAATTAAGCCAACTCAATCGTACGGTATCGGAAGTAACACAGGAAGAGTTAAATCTGGATTTACAGCAAGAGCAAACGATTCGTGCCAGCAGGTCGGGCTATGTAAGTACTTCGAATGTGGAGGTTGGGCAGCAAGTCGAACCGTCTACGCTTTTATTAAGTATTGTTCCGGGTAATACCGAGTTGATTGCTAATCTTTATGTGCCCAGCAGCGCAATAGGTTTTATTAAGTCTAACGATGAAGTGGTGTTGCGTTATCAAGCTTATCCTTACGAAAAATTCGGCCATGCGAAGGGCAAAATTATTTCTGTGGCGAAAACTGCTTTGGGTAAACAGGAGCTGGCAAGTTTAGGCAGCATTTTTTCCGACCAAACACAGGCTAGGAGTAATGAACCTGTTTATTTGGTCAAAGTTAAATTGGAGAAGCAAACGATAAAAGTTTATGGTGAAGAGAGGCCTCTACAAATCGGGATGGTAGCCGAAGCAGATATTTTGCATGAGCGTAAGAAACTTTATGAATGGGTGCTTGACCCGCTTTACAGCATCACAGGGAAGTTTAACTGATGAAATATTTAGAACGCCTATCTTTTGGATTTGGAAAAAAACTTCCTGTCGTACTTCAAACGGAAATTGCGGAATGCGGCTTGGCCTGCTTAACAGCAATTGCGGGTTATCATGGCTATCATACTGATTTACGTACGATGCGCCACAAATATTCTTTATCACAAAAGGGATCAACGCTTGCCGATATTGTGCGTTTTGCCAATGATCTGAATCTGACTTCGCGCGCATTGCGATTGGATTTGGGTGATTTGGAAAACCTGCGTGTACCATGTATTTTACATTGGGATTTAAACCATTTTGTTGTTTTAAAATCGGTGGTTAAAGACGGTATTGTCATCATGGACCCTGCAATGGGTATGCGCAAAATCAAACTTGAGGAAGTTTCCCAAAAATTCACAGGTATCGCGCTCGAACTTTGGCCTAATACGCACTTTGAAGAAAAAGAGGAAAAACAGAAAGTTAGAATCCTTACCTTGCTCAAAGGCGTTACAGGTATTAAACGCTCTTTGGCACAAGTGTTGATACTGGCCGTGGTATTGGAAATCTTTACTTTGGTCAGCCCTTTTTTGATGCAATGGGTAATCGACCATGTGGTTTTATCGGCCGATAAGAACTTATTGATTACTTTGGTGCTGGCCTTCGGTTTGTTAAAAATACTGGAACAACTTACTGGTCTGTTACAAGCGTGGGTAAATATGCATTTGGCTACCACTTTGAATGTTCAGTGGAAAGCCAATATGTTCAAACGGCTTTTGGAATTACCGGCCGATTATTTTTCCAAACGGCACTTGGGTGATGTGATTTCACGATTCGGGTCAATTGATTCAATCCAAGAAACATTAACTTCGACCGCATTTAAAGCAGTTTTAAGCGGTATTATGGCGATATTTACGCTTGTGTTGATGTTTTTATACAGCTGGCTTTTGTCGGTAGTTGTGCTTGTGGCTCTGGTTTTATACATCATAATCAGAATCGTGGCTTATTATCCGTTGCGGAATGCGACAGAAGAGAACATCGTACATGAAGCAAAGCAAAACACTTATTTTATGGAAACGGTTCGAGGTATTCATACTGTAAAACTGTTTGAAAAAAACGAGCAGAGGCATAGCTCGTGGATGACTTTGTTTGTAGATACTGTTAATACCAATCTGACTACTCAAAAATTAACCAATGTTTTTGATTTCGCAAATAAATTATTATTTGGTATCGAAGGTATCGTGATTATTTATCTTGGTGCCAATGATATTTTAGACGGTGTTTTTTCGGTAGGTGCACTCACAGCATTTTGGGCATATAAAAACCAGTTTGAAACCCGGATAGGGGAATTGATTGATCAGTTTATCAAAATCAAAATGCTCAGTCTTCATGCAGAAAGGCTGGCTGATATTGTGCTGACGGAAACGGAAACTGAAAAAGTAGAGGAAATGTTTGTTCCTGAAATAGAAGGCGACCTCAATATTGAGGTAAATAATGTTTCTTTCCGATATTCTGATAATGAACCGTATATTCTGCAGAATATCAATCTAAATATTAAACAAGGTGAGTCAGTAGCATTTGTCGGTAGTTCAGGTTGTGGTAAGTCGACTTTAATGAATATTCTGATCGGTAATTTAAAACCGGAAACAGGTACGGTAATGGTTAACGGTCATGATATCCATAAAACTTCTCCTCGCTTTATCAGGGGGCTGATTGGTACGGTAACGCAAGATGATGTGTTATTTGCAGGCTCTATAAGTGAAAACATCTGCTTTTTTGATGAATCTCCCGATCAGCAAAAAATTGTACAATGCGCCGCTATTGCAAGGATACATGAAGATATTATGAGAATGCCGATGACTTATGAAACTCTGATAGGTGATATGGGAAGCGCTTTGTCGGGAGGGCAAAAACAACGGATCATTTTGGCGCGGGCTTTATACAAAGAACCCAAAATTTTATTTTTAGATGAAGCAACAAGTAACTTAGATGTGGAAAACGAAAGAGCGATTAATGAAAACCTCAAAAGCCTGAATGTGACTAAAATCGTAGTGGCTCATAGGAAAGAAACTATAGATGCTGCAGATAGGGTTTTGGATTTTGAAAAAGGATTCTGAATAAGCACTATTTAGTATATTGAGGTATTATAATTATTAATTTATATTTTTGTTGAAATTTTAATTTTATTAATAATATTAATAGTAATATTGTAAAAAAATATATTTTCTATTGGCTTTTTATTGAGAAAAACATATTATTTTGTATGCAAGATTAATAAATTTAATAGAATTATTTATGATAAAATGATATTATGCTTATGGGGTTACATAACCTCAAACACTTTAAACAAATATGGAGCTTAATAATCATGGAAATTCTTAATATAAAAGAAGTAGAACAAGTGTCCGGCGGTTACGGATATTGTTGTGGTTATGGTCCTACTTGGCATGTTGCTGCAGTAGCAGTGCCGGTAGTACCGGTTGTTCCTGTTGTTCCCGTACCTGTTCCTTCCTATGGTTGGGGCTACGGTTATTATGACTGTGACGATTAAGAATAATAAAAATTTTTAATTTCCAGTTTTAAATGGGCACAGCTTAGAGATAATTCTGTTTATTGAATTATTTTTTAGCTGTGCTTTCGTTTTTGTTACTAAAAACTTATGAGCTTCAATAATTAAGATGAATATAGTCAATCAACTTAACTTTTATTACTACGGTGTTGCTGCGCCTTGCTGTGCTACCCGTACTCTCTGTGGCTTTGCTGCCTTGTATTGAAAATTAATTTGATTAACTATAGTTGTTCCTGAATATTTATGACATTGTGTGTCATCAATAAACAATGCCTGTCTGAAAGACTTCAGACAGGCATTGTTTTAATATCAATTAAAAATGTGGGGCACAAACATCACTTGCCATTTCAATGGCAATTCTTGTTGGCAATAAACTAATTTCAGGATCTATAGTTTTGAGGAAATTAGCAAGCGTAGAGATAAAACTACAAGAAGGCGTCCAAGTAAATCCGCCGCTTACTTGTTCTAATTCATGTGTATTTAATGTTTGCATATCTATCTCCTTATAATTTGAAAGTAATATAGTGAAATAAAAAATATTCCACATAGATATTATAATTTAAATTTATTTTTTATGCAAAATGATTTCTCGAAAACTTTGCCGTTTTAAATCGGCTTGATGAACTAAGATTCTTAAATCATACAGTTAGAAGCCTGTCTGAAAATTTTCAGACAGGCATTTTTCATTGATATATTAAATAAGTTACGAATCAGGGGTTGCATAATTATGTCGCCTCCCATCGGTAACGCGCCGGTTAACACAATGGCAAAAGGGCGCGACAGCCGGTTGGTCATCAGCAGCTGCACATCGTGTGCGACCGGGCAAACGGGTTGCACCGCATAAATCGGCCAGGCCAGCCGACAGGCCCATGAAAAACAGCAAGCTGAATAGGTTTAAGAAAAAAGATTTTTGCAACATGGGGCGAGGGGCGGAGGAAAACAGATCAATGCCTGTCTGAAAACGTTCGGCAGCTTGGTATGCCTGCACAAATAAGTTGAAAAATAATTTCTCCGCCATACCCGGATTCATCCGGTATGGCGAAATCATGAAAAATAAGTTTATTGGTTATGTATGAACGGAT
Source organism: Neisseria canis (assembly GCF_900636765.1). NCBI lineage: Bacteria > Pseudomonadati > Pseudomonadota > Betaproteobacteria > Neisseriales > Neisseriaceae > Neisseria > Neisseria canis. The sequence goes on along the minus strand of NZ_LR134313.1, from coordinate 100,563 downwards.
ATTAACCGGCTTATTTTGTTGCTTTGAACGCATTACGCACTTGTGCTGTGGCGTCGATTAATTGTTGTGCGCCGCCTGCGGCCAAATAATTGGATGAAAGCAGGTAAACCACTTGGCCTTTTTTCCAAGCGTTGGTTTCATTGACCAGCGGATTGTCCAGCACTTTAGCGGCGGCGTTGTCGGGCGTACCTTTGCCGATGGCGGCGCTGCGGTCCATGACGAACAGCCAGTCGGGATTGATTTGTTTGATGTATTCAAATGAAGCGGGTTGGCCGTTTTCTTTGATGAGGGCATCGGCTAACGGCACGCCTACGTCTTTATGAATCCAGCCGAAGCGGGAGTTTTGGCCGAATGCGGCAATTTTTCCGTCGTTTGTTAAAACAATCAAGCCCTTGCCTTTGCCTGCGGCTGCCGCTCTGGCTTCGTCGAATGCAGTATTGATTTTGGCTTTAAGCGCTTCGGCTTCCTGCTCTTTACTGAAGATTTTGGCAAACGCATCGATGCGATCTTCTACGTTGATGCGCATGTTGTGGGTATCGGCTGTCATTTCGATGGTCGGCGCGATGGCATTGAGCCGGTCAAATGCTTTGGCTGTATGGGAACCGGTTATGATTAAATCGGGTTTGAATGCGTTCAGCGCTTCGTAGTTCGGCTCGAACAGGGTGCCGACTTTTACGCGGTTTTGGTTGGCCGCTTCAATATTTTCAAGACTGATGTCATCGGTGCCGGCGCCAACCGCAACGCCCAACGCATTGAGGGTATCCATCATGCCCCAGTCATACACGGCGATGTTTTTAGGATTTTTCGGCACTTGCGCCGAGCCGCGGGCGGTTTCTATGGTTACGGCCTCGCCGGTGATTTTAGCAGCCGCGGGCGCGGTATGTGAGGTGGGGGCGGATGCATGGCCTGCCGGTTTTTCCTCTTGAGAGGAGCAGGCGGCAAGTGCTGCCAGTGCCAATAAAGTGGTTAAACGGCGGTTCATAATCAGGTTCACTCCTTGATGCGTGCGTTCAGTGATTCAGACAGGCATGCCTGTCTGAAAAATAGCTGCCGTTGCCGCACCGATTAGAAGCGGTAATTTACGTTCAGGTGGAAATCCCGACCGGGCTCGGTCAGGCTGTTGGTGCCTGCACGCTGGCTGTGGTTTTTATAGTTTTTATCCAGCACGTTGTTGATGGAGAAGTTGACGTTCAGATCGTCTTTGCCGGTCGGTTTCCAGTTGGCATAAATATCGTTCACGCCGTAGCCGGAGCGCCGCACCGGAGAAGATGAAACCGAACCGTTAGAGCCGCGGGAGCTTTGGGTGTTGCCGGCATTTTGCATATAACGGCCGCGCCAGCCGATTTCTAGATTTGGATTGTCAAATTGGTAAGCCAGCCTGGTTGTCCAAGTGCGGCCCATCGGGATGGCTGTGGTGATGGTGTCGGCAGTTTGGCTGTCCGGCTTCGGTTTACTGTATGCCACGCCGGCACGGGCGGTTAAGCCGCCCCATTTGTAGGCCGCACCCAGCTCGTAACCTTTGTTTTTCAGCTTACCGCCGTTATACCAAGTGATGTTTTCGGCATCACTGGTGTAGGCTTGAACGTCTTTGATGGATTGGTGGAACACGCTGCCGGTCAGCGACAGTGCGGAATTCCAATTGTATTTGATGCCGAGTTCGAGATTGCGCGAACGTTCGGCCTTCAGATCGCCTTCATAGGAAATATTGCGCCCGCCTGCCAAAGTGGCTTCATACATGTGTGGGCTGTGGGTGGCGTAGGCAAGGCTGGTGTTGAGCGACAAATTATCGGTTACATCGTAAATCACGCCGATACTGGGGTTGAGGTTGCTGCCGGACACTTCTTTGCCGCGGGATGTGCGCATTTTGTAATAGTCGTGACGCAGGCCGGTGGTGAACGTTACCGGGTGCAAATCCCAAATGCCTTCAACATAGGCGCCTACGTCGGTTTTTTCTCGTTAACCGTATTCAGCAGCTTAGACTGACCGCGGCCACCGCGCGGTCTGTAGATACGGCTGCCCAGTGTGGATTCTTACCGGCGCCAGTTGAGGCCGTATTTCAAAGTAAGGCGGTCAAACAGGCGGCTGCCGAGGTTTAAGTTGGCACCGATGGTTTCCACTTGGTTCGTAGAGTTGCCGTCGCCCGCAGGTTCTTCACATTTTAAATAAGGGGGAGGAGTGCATAGGGTTTATCCTCAATTTTGATGTGTGCTGGATATAAAAACTTAGAATTTATACTTGATTAAGGAGTAGGGATTGGCATAGGTATGATGTGGAAGAGGGGTTGGCAAGGAATGCCTGTCTGAAAAAATTTGGCGCAGGTCTCTTGAATTTCCGGCTAAAAACCTTATCTAGCTTTCCGTTAATAAGGTAAGTTTGTTTTATTTCTGTAAAACAAACGGTTATGAGTTGAGTTATTTTAGGAGCTATTTTATGCGTATCCGTCCTTTACACGACCGTGTAGTTGTAAAACGTTTGGAAGCTGAAGAGAAAACCGCATCCGGTATTGTGTTGCCGGGCGCGGCCGCTGAAAAGCCCGATATGGGCGAAGTGATTGCTGTGGGCGAAGGCAAAATCGGTAAAGACGGCCAACGCCGTCAGCTGGATGTGAAAGTGGGCGATAAAGTGATTTTCGGCAAATACAGCGGTCAAACCGTTAAGGCCGACGGAGAAGAGCTGTTGGTGATGCGCGAAGAAGATATCTTCGGTATCGTTGAATAAGCTTTGCTGTAACGTTAATGAAGAAAATTGGTTTTCCGCTGTTTATTCTGCTATTTGGCGCAGTTTGCCATGCAGCACCTCCGTCGAAAAATCCGTTTGCCGGTTTTTATGCCGATGATGGTTATGTCAAGCGTAAACAGGGCCATGATTGGGTGGGTGTACACGTTGAACCTTTGAAAAACCGGTACTACCGCGTAGTGGTGAAATCACGCAACGATATTAAAAAGCCGACCTGTTCCGGTTCGTTCATCGCCAAGCCTGCAGATAAACATACTTTGTCGGCAGATTCGGAAGCCGGGCGCTTCTATTTGATATTCGGAAAAAATAAGCTGGATATCCGCTCGAAAAATAAAACCACACTTCATTATTTTTGCTCCGGCGGCGGCTCGCTTGCCGGGCAATATAGGAAAATCCGATAATTTAATTTTATATATTCAATATTTTAGGAGTAATCAACATGGCTGCTAAAGATGTACAGTTTGGTAACGACGTACGCCAAAAAATGGTTAAAGGTGTGAATGTGTTGGCCGATGCCGTTAAGGTAACCTTAGGCCCGAAAGGCCGAAATGTGGTGCTTGACCGCGCTTTCGGCGGTCCGCACATTACTAAAGACGGCGTAACCGTAGCCAAAGAAATCGAATTGAAGGACAAATTCGAAAACATGGGCGCACAAATGGTGAAAGAAGTAGCGTCCAAAACCAACGACATCGCCGGCGACGGCACCACTACCGCCACTGTATTGGCGCAAGCCATCGTAGCAGAGGGTATGAAATACGTTACTGCCGGTATGAATCCAACCGATTTGAAACGCGGTATCGATAAAGCAGTTGCTGCTTTGGTTGAGGAGCTGAAAAATATTTCCAAACCTTGCGATACCTCCAAAGAGATTGCACAAGTCGGCGCCATTTCTGCCAACTCCGACGAGCAAGTCGGTGCCATCATTGCCGAAGCGATGGAAAAAGTGGGCAAAGAAGGTGTGATTACCGTTGAAGACGGCAAATCTTTGGAAAACGAGTTGGATGTTGTGGAAGGTATGCAATTTGACCGCGGCTATCTTTCTCCTTACTTCATCAACGATCCCGAAAAACAAATTGCTGCTTTGGATAACCCTTTTGTGTTGCTGTTCGACAAAAAAATCAGCAATATCCGCGATTTGCTGCCGGTGTTGGAGCAAGTGGCCAAAACCAGCCGTCCGCTTTTGATTATTGCCGAAGACGTTGAGGGTGAAGCTCTGGCTACTTTGGTGGTAAATAACTTGCGCGGTATTTTGAAAACCGTTGCTGTGAAAGCCCCTGGCTTCGGCGACCGCCGTAAAGCCATGTTGCAGGATATTGCGATTTTGACCGGCGGTACCGTGATTGCCGAAGAGGTAGGCTTGTCTTTGGAGAAAGCTACTTTGGAAGATTTAGGTCAGGCAAAACGCATTGAAGTAGGTAAAGAAAACACCACAATCATTGACGGATTCGGTGATGCGGGTTTGATTGAGGCGCGTGTTGCAGAAATCCGCCAGCAAATCGAAACGGCGACCAGCGATTACGATAAAGAAAAACTGCAAGAACGTGTGGCCAAATTGGCCGGCGGTGTTGCCGTGATTAAAGTCGGTGCTGCAACCGAAGTGGAAATGAAAGAGAAGAAAGACCGTGTGGACGATGCTTTGCATGCAACCCGCGCTGCGGTTGAAGAAGGTATTGTCGCAGGCGGTGGTGTGGCTTTGCTGCGCGCCCGCGCTGCTTTGGAAAATCTGCATACCGGTAATGCTGATCAGGATGCAGGCGTGCAAATCGTGTTGCGTGCCGTTGAATCTCCGCTGCGTCAAATTGTGAAAAATGCAGGCGGCGAGCCCAGCGTGGTCGTGAATAAAGTGCTGGAAGGCAAAGGTAATTACGGTTACAACGCCGGTAGCGATACTTATGGCGACATGTTGGAAATGGGTGTGTTGGATCCCGCCAAAGTAACCCGTTCAGCGCTGCAGCATGCGGCTTCAGTTGCCGGTTTGATGCTGACTACCGACTGTATGATTGCTGAAATCCCGGAAGATAAACCTGCTATGCCGGATATGGGTGGCATGGGCGGTATGGGTGGTATGGGCGGCATGATGTAATGCCTGTCTGAAACCCTTTGGTTTATTTTGGAATGCCTGCCTGAAAGTTTTCAGACAGGCATTTTGTTTTGATATGTTTGATATGAAGGAGGGAGGATGGTATATAGTTAATCAACACATTTTTAATACGGCGTTACTGCGTCTTAGCTCAAAGAGAACGATTTTGTAAGCTGCTGAAGCAGCAACAAAATCAGTCCCGTACTATCAGTACTGTCTTCGGCTTGCTGCCTTGTATTAAAAATGTGTTGATTGACTATAGCCAGCTTAGCTATGATGAATAGCTTGAAATCGCATATTTGTCATACTTGGATTTGATTTGAGTATTTTGAGTGGCCGTAATGATACGAAGGTGCATAATGCCTGTCTGAAAAACAGTTTTCAGACAGGTATTATGGCGGCAGGTGGAAAGCTTTTTTAATTGCCGTAACCAATAATAAAGCCGACTGTTTGTGTACAGCCGGCTTTCTTTATCTAGGTATTGGTTCTTTTAGAATAAAGCATCCAGATTGTTGTTGCTTCTTCTTCCTGAATTTTCAGGCGTGGGCTTGTTAATAGGCTCTACAACGGTCTCTTGATTTGAGTTAGAAGTATTGCCTGAAGAACGCGGTTTGGAAGCGTTGGTATTCGGGCGTCTTTGAGCGGTAATCGGTCCGCTGGCACGGTTATCAAGAGCCAGTTTGGGGTTGGTAGATTGTTGTTCTTTCAAGAAATACTCACCACCACGGTTAACCAACCCGGAAGGAACCGCCATACCTTTACTCGGCGTGCCTTTGAGGGCAAAACGCATATAGCTTACCCAAACAGGCAGGGCGATGGTGCCGCCGTAGCCTGCACGCCCCATGCTGGTCGGTTTGTCAAAGCCGATATAAACGGCCGTAACAACTTCGGGGTTGAAGCCGACAAACCATGCGTCTTTGTTGTCATTGGTCGTACCCGTTTTGCCGGCAATATCCGAACGGCCTAATGCGTTGGCACGGGTAGCTGTGCCCCGGCGTATGACATCCTGCATCATTTTGTACATAATGTAGGCGTTGCGCGGGTCAATTACTTGAGGTGCGGTTTCTCCTGCTACCAAAGGTTTCATTTGCGCGCGCAGATTATTGTTGCTGTCATAAATTTTATCGATCACAAAAGACGACACTTTATAACCGCCGTTGGCAAACACGGCATAACCTTCAGCAACTTGTAAAGGCGTTGCCAAACCCGTACCGAGAGACATAGACAGGCCTGCAGGATGGTCTGCGGGGTTAAATCCAAAGCGCTGAATATATTGTTGGGCGTAAGGGATGCCGATAGACATCAAAATCCTGATGGATACCATGTTTTTAGATTTAGTAAGAGCCTGACGCAATGTGATAAAACCCGAATATGTTCCATCTGCATTTTTAGGCTGCCAGGGTTTTCCGCCGGCACCGTGTCCGGGAAGCGATAAAGGCGCATCGTTTATTACAGTGGCGGCAGTCATGCCTTTGGCCAAGGCAGCCGAATAAATAAAAGGTTTAAAGGTCGAGCCGGGTTGGCGTTGCGCCTGGGTGGCGCGGTTGAAGCTTTTGCTGTGGAAATCATAGCCGCCTACTAATGCTCTGATCGCTCCTGTTTTTGCTTCGAGAGATACTAGGGCGCCTTGTAGGAGCGGCTCTTGTACAACAGTCCAGCCGCCACCTTTCAGCTTGCTCAAACGGATAACGGCACCGCGTCGGATCTGCGCATCACCCATTTTTGAATTGTTTAAGGCACGGGCTGCGAAACCGAGGTTAACGTTGGTTCTTTTACCGTTAGGCAGTTGGACTTGCACGCCTTTTTTTCCGGCAGAAGTAACCACGGCAGGCACCATACCGTCTACGTCATATAATTTAGACAGATAATCGCCGATTTCTTCTTCTTCGTTTTCACTTTTCTCTAAATCAATGTAATGTTCGGCTCCGCGATAGCTGCTGCCACGGTCAAAGCCGCGTAATGTCCGGCGCAAAGCTTCCGTTGCTACTTTTTGGTTTTCTGTGCTGACAGTTGTATAGACTTTAAAGCCTTGGGTATAAGCCGATTCGCCGTATTTTTCATAAAGCTCTTGTCGAACCATTTCTGCCACATACAGAGCACTTTGATCGATTTGCTGCACATAGCGCTCGTAATGCAGCTTTTCGTTCAAGGCTTGGGCGCGCTCATCCGGAGTAATCATTTTTTCTTGAACCATGTTGTTCAAAATATACTCTTGGCGGAGTTTGGCGCGCTCGGGGTTAACAATGGGGTTGAATGTTGACGGAGCTTTGGGCAGACCGGCCAAAATCGTTGCTTCTGCCAAGGTGAGTTTCTGTACGGGCTTGTTGAAATAAATTTGAGAGGCTGCCGCAAAACCGTATGCGCGTTGGCCTAAGTAGATTTGGTTGAAATACAGTTCCAAAATTTGGTCTTTGGTTAAAGACTGCTCAATTTTGTATGCCAACAAGGCTTCATTGAATTTACGGGTAAACGTTCGCTCGTTTGTTAAAAAGAAGTTTCTTGCAACCTGTTGTGTGATTGTGCTGGCGCCGGAACGCACACCACCGGTCATATTGCTGATGATGGCACGACCAACCCCGATAACATCAACACCCCAGTGGTTATAAAAACGTTTGTCTTCCGCTGCCAATACAGCATCTTTTAAAACTTTTGGGAAATCCTCTATCTTGGTAAAAGCACGTCTTTCTTCACCATATAAGCCAATCAGTTTTCCATCAGAGGAATAAATAGTGAGGGGCATTCTAGGTTGATAGTGTTGAACTGTATCTAATGACGGAAGCTTAGGATAGGTAACCAATATTGCAATGGCAAGCAAGCCGATCGCAAACAGTGTTAATCCTAAAAAAAGTCCTAAGAGTACGGTAATAATTTTTTTAATCATAATTGGATAATAAATTTTGCCATTGGTGGCAGTAAATAAAGTAAAATGATACAAATATTTCGTGGAATACTTGAATTTAATCCATAAAATATACTTAAACAACTTACGGAAGCCAACACTGTTGCTTACTCTACTTGGCAGGAAACTTACATTATGCGTTTATTGAAAAACCAAAATAATACAACGAACAAAGCTTCGGCAGGTCTTACTTCACGCGGATCGGTAGGTGTGGATATTAGTCAGAAAGCCATTAAAATGGTTCAGCTGACGGGGCGTAGTTTAAACCAAATTCAGTTGGAAAAGTACGTTATTACAAAGCTACCAAAAAATATCATTCGCGGTAATCAAATTCAAGATTACGATCAATTAGTATCTTATTTGCAACATGCTTACAATCAGCTGAATACCACCAGTAAAAATATTGTAGCAGCAATGCCACAAGGAATGGCTACTGTTGAAACCGCCATACATCCTCGTGAAAGTGAGATGAGTTTAGAGGCATTTGTGGAAAATGAGATCTCTCAATTTGGTGCAATTGAAGAGATGAATTACGATTACCAAGTGATGGGTAACTCAATCATGCCGTTGGGCAAACAAGTTTTATTGGTTGCTGCACGCAAGGAAGACATTGAGCCGCGAATTGAGGCATTGGAAAGTGCCAATCTGAATCCAGCTTATATGGATGTCGATTTGTTTGCGCAAAGTAATGCGTTTTCTTTTTGGATTAACCAACATGCTCCCGAGCTTACCGACGAAAAAATTGCAGTTATTGATGTTGGTGATAACCAAATGCAGGCGATGGTGTTGCAAAAAGGCCAGATTCTTTACAAGCAAGAAACAACTGTTAGTGGCGAGCAGTTGATTCAGTTGATTCAACGTACCTACCAAGTTACAGAAGACGAAGCTGAGAACATGAAAACTTCAATGGAAAGTAGGCCGCTTGATTATCAATCACAAATAGCAGATCGCTTCAATATCCAAGTTGCTCAAGAAATACAGCGTGTTCTCCAATTTTATTATACGACACAAGCAAGTGATCAGTTTTCAAGTGTAAAACACATTTTTCTTACCGGATCTGCTTCACTTCAAGAGGGCTTGCCTGAAACCGTATTTTCACAAACCAATACGGCAACTCAGTGTGTTAGCCCGATTATTTATGCTACACACAGTAAAAAAATTGATTTATCACAATTACAGCAAGATGCCGCATTGTTGACAACAGCTTTCGGCTTAGCACTAAGGGGTTTATAAAATGATTGAATTAATGCGAATTAATCTTCTACCTTATCGGGAGCAGATTGAGCAGCGTCAAAAGCAGCGCTTTAAAACTTTAATGCTTTTGGCATTTGCAACCGGTATTGGTTTGTCAGCAGTAGCCTATATGGGAATTGGGGCAGCCATCAGTAAACAAGAGGAAAGAAATTCTTTTTTAACTCAAGAAATCGAAAAAGAAGACAAAAAACTGATTGAAATCAAAAAGCTTAGTCAAGAGAAGCGCAACTTTTTGGATAGAAAGCAAAAAATTGAAGAACTTCAACATAAGAGGTTTCAAGCAGCCTACATTGTTGATACTTTAAATGTATTAATTCCAGAAGGAACTCAGCTTACTTCGATTAAAGTGGGTGACAATCCAAATACATATCTTATCAATGGGAAAGCAACAAGTGACAATAAGATTGCAATATTTATGCGATCAATACCCAGTACGGGTTTGTTTATGCAACCTGAGCTTTTAAGTATCAAGCAGGTTGATAAAGTACAGGAATTTTCACTAAAGGTATTGTTGAATCAATATAGTGCACCTGTACAAAAAAACGGTAATACTAATGAGGCTAAGTTGGAAAATACAGGGGATGAAAACAATGGCCAACAATAAGAAACTAAAAGACGTTGATTTACAAACGCTTCATTTGCTTAATAAACCGGCTAAATTGGCAATAGCTGCTTTGGTTGTTGTGGCTGTATTGGGTGCAGGTTATTTTGCAGTCTTCCGGACACAGTTAGAAGAATTGGCAGCCAGTAAGCAAAAAGAAGAAGAGTTAAAAGTAAGTTATGCCGAAAAAACCATTCAAGCGGCCAGCTTGGACAATCTTAAAGCCGAATTAGTTGCGATTCGCTCATCATTTGACGTTTTATTGAAGCAGTTACCGACAGATGCCGAAATTCCTAATCTGATTCAGGAGCTGCATCAAGCAGGGGCAACTAACGGAATGAGCATGAATAGTGTGACGCCACAGCCTACGCAAAATGACGGCCCTATTCAGATTTTGCCTTATGCCATTTCAATTGCCGGTAAATATGATCAAATTAGCCAGTTTGCGAGAGATGTGGGTTCTCTTTCCCGAATCATTACTTTGGAATCTATTAACCTAAGTAATGAAGAAAAAGGAGATAAGCTAACCTTAACTGCTACTGCTAATACCTATAAAGCGAGACCGGCGGAGGAAGTTGCTGCGGAACAAAAAGCTGCTTCTCAAGCAGGCAATACTGACGAGCAAAATCAGCAGTAACATTACGAGAGGAATAAAACAATGAATCATAAAATCTTACTCCCAGGCTTAATGGTGTTAATGGTTACAGCATGTTCCCCTGCGCATGAAGATTTAAGAGAATGGATGGAACAAACACAAAAAGATGCCCAGAAACATATACAACCATTTGAGCAACCGACTGTTAACCCTTCTGTTACTTACATCCCACCCAAAACATTAGGTTTGAATGCTTTTAATGCAAAACGGTTGAACGAGGGGCTTTCCGGCAATAATGCGCCGAATACCAATCGACCTAAGGAAGTGTTGGAAGCATTTAGCTTGGAAAATATGAAGTATGTAGGATCATTTATTTCAGGTAAGCAAAAAACAGGTTATATCGAAATAGATGGTCATGTTTATACAGTAAAAACGGGTAATTATATAGGCCAAAATTTTGGTAGGATTACTTCGATTATGCCGGATAAGTTGGTCATTACCGAGGTTATTGAGAATTCCGATGGTAATTGGACTTTCCGTAATGCCGAGCTACTGTTGGATAATAGTAAAGACAATCAGAGCATTAAAACAGACAATTAATATTTAAGGGGTAACTTTTAATGAAACCTATCAGTATGAAAACCATTTCAGCTATCAGCTTAGGCTTGGCTATGCAGGCTTCAGCTTTTGCAGGCAATATTACAGATATTAATGTATCAACTTTGCCGAGCAACCAAAAAATTATCAAAATTAAATTCGACCGTGATGTAGTGTCTCCCAGTGGATTTGTAACTAACTCTCCGGCTAGAATTGCACTGGATTTTCCTACCACAGGTCTTAATTTGCAGCAGCCTGTGCTGGAATATGCTGATCCTTTGTTGAATCAAATTAGTGCTGCTAAAAACGGCAGTCAGGCTCGGGTTGTGTTAAGTTTGAACAAAGCAGGACGATATACTTCTGAAATCAAAGGAAACGAAGTATGGATTTATGTGAATGAAGCGCCGGAAGGTTCTACCGCATCTGCTCAAACTGTTACGAACGAGCGTGTGATTGTTAAAAAACAGGAGCAAGCAGTAAGTTCTGCATCAGTTGATTTCCGTAAAGGAAGCGGTAATACAGGTATTGTCGATGTTAGTGCACCTTCGTTTAGTGGCAATCCGACTATTAAGCGCCAGAATGACCGCGTTGTGATTACATTGAAAAATCATCCATTGCCCGCACAAGCACAGCGTAGTTTGGATGTTTCTGATTTCAATACTCCTGTGCGTGGTATAGTATTGAAGCGAATCGGTAATGATACTGAAATCGTTATCAGGAACAAAGGCGGCTGGGATGTTCGTGAGAAAGTTTCAGGCGGACACATGTCTTTTGAAGTTTTCCCCAAAGCAAATGTTGCAGATTCGGGATTGCAGAATAATAAAAGAAATAAAAACTTTACTGGCCGTAGAGTATCTTTTGATTTCCAAGACGTAGAAGTACGTACCATCTTGCAGATTTTGGCTAAAGAGTCGGGCATGAATATCGTTGCCAGCGATAGCGTAAACGGCAAAATGACGCTTAGCTTAAAAGATGTACCGTGGGATCAGGCACTAGATTTAGTGTTAGAAGCGCGTAACTTGGATATGCGCCGTCAAGGTAACATTATCAATGTTGCTCCGAGAGATGAATTATTAGCCAAAGATAAAGCCACTTTGCAGGCTCAAAATGAAATTAACGATTTAGGGCCTTTATATTCCCAAACATTCCAACTCAAGTACAAAAACGTAGAAGAGTTCCGTAAAGTTTTGAGACTTGAAGAAGGCGGCAGCAACAATACTGCAAACAGCATTTTAAGTAAACGCGGTAGCGCTTTAATTGATCCAGGCACCAACACGCTGATTATTACTGATAACAATACGGTTATCCGGAAATTCCAAAAGCTTATAGAAGAGTTGGATGTTCCTACCCGCCAAGTAATGGTTGAGGCTCGTATTGTGCGTGCCTCCGATGGATTCTCGCGCGATATTGGTGTGAAGTTTGGTTATGCCGGTTCAAATGGAACCAACAGCTGGGGAAATAATCTTAACAATGCCATTAACAACAACAATGCTTATGTTGAGAATGCACGAGCAAGATATAATGCACGTAATAGTGACCAAGCTCCTGCACTTACGCCTTATTCATGGGATCCTAATGTTAACTTACCTATTGCTGCAGCTACTTCTAGTGTTGCATTAATCCATAAAATGGCATCTGGCGCATTGAGTTTGGAATTGCAAGCCCAGCAAGCTCAGAATAAGGCTAAAACCATTTCGAATCCGCGAGTTTTAACTCAAGACAGAAAAGAAGCGGTAATTGAATCGGGTACTGAGATTCCTTATACTTCTGAAACATCCAGCGGCGCGACTGATGTAGAGTTTAAAAAAGCTGTATTGGGCTTGCGTGTAACGCCGCATATTACGCCTGACGGTCAAATCATTATGGATGTGAAAATCAATAAAGATTCTGTAAACCAGAGCTGCGGTGGTAGCAACGGTGAGCCTTGTATTGATACCAATAACTTGGAAACACGCGCCATGGTTGAAGACGGCGGAACTTTGGTTCTCGGCGGCATTTATGAGGAAGTGAATTCCAATGGTATAAGAAAAGTACCTTTGTTGGGTGATATTCCGGTGGTTGGTAATCTGTTCAAATCGCGTACTCGTAGCGAAGAGCGCAGCGAGCTGTTGATTTTTATCACTCCGCGCATCATCGATTATCAAGGCAGCAATTTGCGTTATTGATAATGAAACGAATAAACGGCACCTATTGATGGTGCCGTTTTATTTTATTTGTATTCGTTATTCCAAGCTGATTTAATAGCACGGTTAATGGTATCCATATCAAAGCCGCGGTAAGCGAGAAAACGCATATATTTATGTTTTTCTGCTAAATCCGTAGGAGGATGCTTGAATTTTTTGAGCAGCACATTTTGAGCGGCTTCTAATTCTTCTGTTTCACTCGGCATAAAAGTTTGGGCAGTGTCTGCATCGATACCTTTGTCTAACAGCGCCTGCTTCAGTTTGCGTGAGCCATATTTGCGGCTTTTGCAGTGAACAAATGCTTCAGTAAAGCGCTGGTCTGATTGCCAATTGCGTTCGGCAAACTCATTCAGCACTTTTTCCACTTCTGCTTCACTTTCTGCATACGGAGCAAGTTTGCGCTTGAGCTCTGCACGGCTGATTTCTCTGCGTGAAAGGATATCAAGGGCGCGGGCGCGTAGGGATTTCGGAGGCATGTTGTTTTAATCGTTTTAATTAGGATAAGTATTTGAGCTGTGTGGAAATTCAGAAGCAGAATAATGGTAAGAAACTGATTGTGTTGTTGCTTTCGATATTTTGTACAATTATTTTCTTTGAGTTACGGCGCAGCAACAGATGTAGTTAAGCTGAACTAGCATAGAAGCACTTATGCCTGTCTGAATCGTTTTCAGACAGGCATAAATATTTTATTCGCTATCCTTGCTCTTTTTGCGGCCGCAGGTTTTCGTAGATTTCAGGCAGTGAGTTGATAACCCAGTCGGGTTTGGTCGCACTGTTTTTTGAAAGTTCCATCATATTTCCGTAGCCGAAAGACACGCCTACGCTTATGCAGCCTGCTGCTTTTGCCGCCAGAATATCATTGTGCGAATCGCCTACCATAATCATATTTTTGACATCCACACCCAACACTTGCGCCGTATGTTGCAGTGGAAGAGGGCTGGGCTTCTTTTCAGACAGGCTGTCGCCGCCGAGAATCAGGCTGAAGTAGTCGGCAAGGTTGAGTTGTTTGAGCAGCTCAACGGCCAGCAGTTCGTTTTTGTTAGTAACCACGGCGAGCGGGATGCCGAGCGATTTGAGTAAGCCCAAACCTGTTTCCGTTTCGGGATAAGAGCGGGTAAAGTCGGATAAATGTTCGCGGTAGTATTTCACAAAAAAGGAAAATGCTTCTTCCCATTGTGCTTGCGGCGCTTCCTCTTCGCGGGTATCGGTAAGCACGCGGTGAACCAGTTTCGCAATCCCGTCACCCACATGGCTTTCGACCACTTTATCAGGTAAGGCGGGCAGCCCCATATGCCGGCGGGTGGCGTTGGCGGCGGCGGCCAAATCGGGGATGGAATCACAAAGTGTGCCGTCTAAATCGAAAGCGGCGGCTTGGATATGGGATAGAGTGATTTGGGTCATTTTTAGAGGGTTCGGTGGTGGAAAGAATGGCGTATTGTAACATTTCTGATGTGTGTTTGATGCCGTGTTCCATGTGTTTTCGAGGGGTATAATGCACAGGTGTTTGGCAAACCTTTATTTTTAAAGGCGTTTGCGTAGCTGTCGAGACAGAGCGCAAAGGGCTTTTTAAAGAATGCCTGTCTGAAATCCGTTTTCAGGCAGGCATTCTGCGGTATTTGGCTTTGGAATAGACATTGGCATGATTGATTGTGAAGTTGGCGCATTCCGTCGGTCGAATGTAGAAGGCTTATTTTAGCTGCCTGTATTCATCAGCCTCATGCTTTTCAGACAGGCATTGCGGGGCAGATATTCAACCAGGCCGACAAACTCGTTTTCTGTGCTGTATGCACGCAGTGGTGTTTCTGCCGGTGTATTCGGTGTGTTGAAAGCCGGTTGCCGGCCGAAACGCAGCATTTTGATGTCGGCGTCAGTCAGCCGGATGGCTAGGAGATGCTGTACCAAAGCGTCGCAAGGCAGCAGCAGGGCGTCGCGCTCGGTTTCGCTAAGTGCCTCCAACGCTTCGAGGGTATGAGTTTGGCTGATGGTGAAACCCGCGGTTTCGGTGCGGCGCAGAGCGGTAAGGTGGGCGAAAGTGCCCATTTGTTTGGCAATATCTTCGCTGAGGGTACGGATATAGGTGCCTTTGCTGCAACGCACGTTAATCACGGCTTTAGGTGGTGAAAATTCTGCAATATCAATAGAGTAGATGATAATGTCGCGCGGTTTGCGCTCAATCACGATACCTTTGCGCGCGTATTCGTAAAGCGGGCGGCCTTCATGTTTGAGCGCGGAAAACATGGGCGGCACTTGGCGTATGGCACCGGTGAGGGCGGCACAGGCGGATTGGAAGTCGGCTTTGCGGCCGGGTATGGGCGCGGTGGCAATGATTTCGCCTTCGGCATCACCAGTGGTGGTGGCTTCGCCGAGCTTGAGCGTGGCGGTGTAGGCTTTGTCGGCATCCAAAAGATATTGGGCGAACTTGGCGGCTTCGCCGAAACATACGGGCAAAAGCCCGGTAGCCAGCGGGTCGAGCACGCCGGTGTGGCCTGCTTTTTCTGCATTAAACAAACGGCGGGCTTTTTGCAGCGCGGTATTGCTGGAAAGTCCGGCGGGTTTGTCGAGCAGCAATACGCCGCTGATTTTGCGTTTGGAGGAGGAGTTTTTCATGGTTTTACCGCTGGTTGGGAGAGAAAGATTATATAGTGAAATGCTGTTTTCAGACAGGCATCGGGCGGAGTGAGCCGCCTTGAAGCGCTTTTTATCGCAAACAAACTTAATTAAAGAGAGTATGACCGTGTGCTGTTTTTAGCCGATTCGATTTATATCGGCGCGGTATTTCGAAATGCCTGTCTGAACGCTTTCAGACAGGCATTTGTGTTGCCTGCCGATAAAGTTTTGCGGCGTTTGGCGGTTTTTTAGGTTAAAATATTCTGCTATTTGGCCTGATACCGAATGCCTGTCTGAAAGCGTTCAGACAGGCATTTCAAAATACTGCATCATCATGAACACTATGAACAATATCCGAAATTTCTCTATCATCGCCCATATCGACCACGGCAAATCCACGCTGGCCGACCGCTTCATCCAATATTGCGGTGGCTTGGAAATGCGCGAAATGAGCACTCAAGTGCTTGATTCTATGGACATTGAAAAAGAGCGCGGCATTACCATTAAGGCGCAAACCGCAGCGTTAAACTACAAAGCGCGCGACGGGCAGGTTTACCAGCTCAACCTGATCGACACGCCCGGACACGTCGATTTTTCATATGAAGTATCGCGTTCACTGTCTGCCTGCGAAGGGGCGCTGCTGGTGGTGGACGCTTCTCAGGGCGTGGAAGCGCAAACCGTTGCCAACTGTTACACCGCGATTGATTTGGGTGTGGAAGTGGTGCCGGTATTGAACAAAATCGACCTGCCCGCTGCCGACCCCGACCGTGTGGCTCAGGAGATTGAAGACATTATCGGCATCGACGCAGTGGGTGCGGTAACCTGTTCGGCCAAAAGCGGCTTGGGTGTGGAAGATGTGCTGGAAGAAATCGTGGCAAAAATCCCCGCTCCGACCGGCGACCCCGAAGCGCCTCTGCAAGCCATGATTATCGACTCATGGTTTGACAATTATGTGGGCGTGGTGATGCTGATCCGCGTGAAAAACGGCACTTTGAAGCTTAAAGACAAAGTCCGTTTTATGTCGACCAAAGCGGAAACGCTGGTAGAGCAGCTGGGCGTGTTCACACCGAAATCCGTTGCCAAGCAGCAGCTGGGCGCGGGAGAAGTGGGCTTTCTGATTACCGGCGTGAAAGAGCTGGGGCAGGCTAAAGTGGGCGACACGGTAACGCTGGTGTCCAATCCCGCCGTCGAACCGCTGCCGGGCTTTCAAGAGGTGCAATCGCAGGTGTTTGCCGGCTTGTATCCCGTTGAAAGCCACGATTACGAAGCTTTGCGCGAAGCGCTGGAAAAGCTGCAATTGAACGATGCCTCGCTGAAATTCGAGCCGGAAGTATCGCAGGCTTTGGGATTCGGTTTCCGTTGCGGTTTCCTCGGCCTTCTGCATTTGGAAATCGTGCAGGAGCGTTTGGAACGCGAGTTCGATATGGACTTGATTACCACCGCGCCGACGGTGGTGTATGAAGTAATCATGAAAAACGGTGAAAAAATCGAGGTGGAAAACCCCTCTAAGCTGCCCGATATCGGCAGCATCGAAACGATTTTGGAACCGATTATTACGGCTACTATTTTGGTGCCGCAGGAATATGTGGGCAACGTAATGACTTTGTGCAACCAAAAGCGCGGTGTGCAGGTCAATATGCAATACATGGGCCGCCAGGTAATGCTCACTTACGATTTGCCGATGAACGAAGTGGTGATGGATTTCTTCGACAAGCTTAAATCCACTTCGCGCGGTTATGCTTCTTTGGATTACGAATTCAAAGAATTCCAGCCTTCCGATTTGATTAAGCTCGATATTATGGTAAACAGTGAAAAAGTGGATGCCTTGAGCCTGATTGTGCACCGCCAGAGCGCCGTTCACCGTGGGCGTGAGCTGGCCGCCAAAATGCGCGAACTGATTCCGCGCCAGATGTTTGATATTGCCGTTCAGGCAGCCATCGGCAGCCAGATTATCGCGCGCGAAAACGTGAAGGCATTGCGTAAAAACGTATTGGCCAAGTGTTACGGCGGCGATATTACGCGTAAGAAGAAATTGTTGGAAAAGCAAAAAGCAGGTAAACGCCGCATGAAGCAGGTGGGCAATGTGGAAATTCCGCAAAGCGCGTTTTTGGCGATTTTACAAGTGGGAGATAAATAAAGCATGGTTAACCAATGGGTTGTAATGGCGGCGCTGGCGCTGGTTGTCGGCGGAGTTTTGTATGCGGCCAGCGATAAAGAGCGCAATATCAAGGGCGAATGGAGCAACGGCCTGCAATGGGGCTACCTTTTAATGATGGTGGGGGTGTTCGGTTTGCTCGCCGCCATGATGAGCTTTACTGCTGTGTTGCTTATTTTTGTTCTGTTTACCGGTGTGATATGGGTTTGGCATAAGCTCACGTCGAAATGGGCGCCGGAAGTGTCGGAAAGGATTAGCGACGATAACCATTTCCGCGATTATATGAGCGGCTTTTTCCCGATTATCCTGCTGGTATTTGTGTTGCGCACGTTTATCGCCGAGCCGTTTCAGATTCCTTCAAGCTCGATGCGCCCGGGTTTGGTGGTGGGCGACTTTATCTTGGTGAAAAAATCGTCTTACGGCATCCGCGTGCCGATTTTGAATACGGTTTTGATTCCTACCGGGCAGGTGGAGCGCGGCGATGTGGTGGTGTTTAATTACCCTGAAGACAACAGCATCAATTATATTAAACGCGCTATCGGCGTGCCGGGCGATGTGGTGGAATACCGCAACAAAACCCTGTTTGTTAACGGAGAGGAAGTGGAAGCGAAATCGGAAGGGCTGTACCACTATCAGGAAAACACCCCTTTCGGTTTGCAGGAAGTGCAGGCCGATCAATATGAGGAGCGTTTGAACGGGCGCGAGTATCAAACTTTGCGCATCAACGGCAACCCGGCATTCTCGCCCAGCCATGTACGTGCCAACTTCGCATACCGTGAAAACTGCGATTATTCGCGCGACGGTTCATGGTTCCGCTGCAAAGTGCCCGAAGGCAATTACTTCGTGCTCGGCGATAACCGGGATGCCAGCGAAGATTCGCGTTATTGGGGCTTTGTAGACGACAAGTTGCTGGTGGGTAAAGCGTTTTTCATTTGGTTGAACTTTAGCGACCGCAGCCGCATCGGCACGTCAATCAAATAAAGTTGTGCAAACGGCAAATGCCTGTCTGAAAGTTTCAGACAGGCATTTTGTATGGCAAACAATGTTGCAACGCAGTTGGGTATGTTGGGTTGCAGCACAGCGAAAACCGAACATTCGCATTGTCAGTATTTAGATTGGGTGTTGGGTTACGGCCTACGGCCTACGGCCTAAATCAATCTACCCGCTGTCAAAAAATCTTTCAGACAGGCTCACTTATAGTTAATCAACACATTTTTAATAGGCAGCAAGCCGAAGACAGTACAGATAGTACGGCAAGGCGCAGCAACACCGTAGTAAAAGTTAGAGGCTGAAGTAGATTAGCCCTAAAATTTAAGTTGATTAATTATATGGTAAAGATACAGTTGATTTGCAATATGGTTTAAACCTCTGCTCGCAGCGGTAAATCAAAACAGCTTTTTCACTTCGGCTTCAATATCGTCGGCACGCATGAAGGTTTCGCCGATTAAGAAAGTATGCACGCCGTGGCTGCGCATGAAATCCACATCTTCTTTGCCTCGGATGCCGCTTTCGGCGATCACGATATGGCCTTCGAGCTGTGGCAGCAGAACGAGGGTTTGCTGCATGTTCACTTCGAACGTGCGTAAATTGCGGTTGTTTACACCGCGCAAAGGTGTAGTGAGGCGGCGGCATTTCTCCAGCTCGGCAGGGTCGTGCAGCTCCAGCAATACCGACATCCCCAGCGCATGGGCGGTTTGCTCGAAACGCTCCAGTTCTTCGGCGCCGAGTGTGGCGGCAATCAGCAAAATGGCATCGGCGCCCCATGCGCGCGCTTGGTAGATTTGGTATTCGTCAACGATAAAATCTTTGCGCAACACGGGCAGTCTAACGGCGGCGCGTGCCTGCTTCATGTATTCGGGCGAGCCTTGGAAATATTGCTCGTCGGTCAGCACGGAAAGGCAGGCGGCGCCGGCGCGTTCGTAATCCTGCGCATGGGCGGCCGGGTTGAAATCAGGGCGGATCAAGCCTTTGGACGGGCTGGCTTTTTTGATTTCCGCAATGATGGCGGGCAGGCCTTGCGCATGTTTGGCGCGGATGGCTTCGGTGAAGTTGCGCACAGGCCCAGCATGTTCGGCTTGGTGGCGGATGGCTTCAGGAGAAACTGCGGCTTTGGCGGCGGCAACTTCTTCGGCTTTAGTGGCGAGGATTTTTTGCAGGATGTCGTTCATGGTATGCGGCCGTTTGGATATGCCTGTCTGAAAAGCGCTGTTGCCGCTGTTTTCAGACAGGCGTGAATAGGGAAACGTGTATCCGCGCCATAGATAATCAACCGTTTGGGATTGGTGCGGATTGGGCCGTATGTTAATGCAAAAGCTTGGCAAGGTCTATCGGATGCTTGGGTTATATAGTTAATCAACTTAGAAATAGTACGCTCGTCATACTCGGGCTGGCTCCGAGTATCTCCCGACCTTACTGGGACTCAAGATACTTGGATCAGGCCTGGGTATGACGGTGTTGTTAGGGTGTGGGTTGGCTATCTTATATAAGAAAATGCCTGTCTGAAAAGCGGGTTTCTTTTTGCAGAACCTCTTTTCAGACAGGCATATTGTGTGTTCAGCGCGATTGTTTGATTTTATTGCGCATCAGTTGATAGATGCCGATTACGGTGCTCATGCCGGTAAGCCAGCCGACGAGTACGTCGGTGGGGTAGTGAACGCCTAAGACGATGCGGGAGAAGCCTGCCAGCAGGGTAAAACTGAGGGCACCGAGGATAATCCAGGCGCGGTGGGGGCTTTGCCAACACAAAATCACGACGGTGGTGGCTAGTGCGGCGGCAAAAGTGCTGTGGCCGCTGGGGAATGAGGCGCTTTGTTCTTCAACGATGCGCGGCCAGAATTCGGGGCGGGTGCGGCTGAAGAAGGCTTTGGCAGCACTCATAACGGCGGTGGGCAGGGCGGTGCTGAGAATCACGAACACGGCCCGGTTGGGGCGGAGGTTGCGCAGTTCGTACCAGGCAATCAGGGCGGCGATTGATGTGGCGGCGGGCCATTTGCCTATCCAGTGCAGGATGAGGGCAAGATAAGTGATCGGGCAGTTTTGGGTATGCTGGCGGACGGCCAGCATCAAAGGCTGCTCAAAGGCGAAGCGTTCGTGTACCAACAGGTGTTCGGCGATTTCCCCGATAATCAGCAGGGGAATGAGGATGCCGAGGAACAGCATCAGTAAAAGGCCGGGTGGCGGGATCAGTTTTTTTAGGTTCATGGAAAAGGTGGTGTGTGTTTGGGATGATGCCTGTCTGAAAGCAGGTTGAAGGAGGGCTGCGCCGGCCGGCATGATATAGTGAATCGGCTTAACCATAGTACACCCGTCATTCTCAGCTTGCCTCTATAGTTAATCAACTTAACTTTTACTACGGCGTTGCTGCGCCTTGCCGTACTATCTGTACTGTCTTCGGCTTGCTGCCTTGTATTAAAAATTAATTTGATTAACTATAGTATCTTGAGCTTCAGTAACTTTAGGAGATACACGGGTAAGCCCGAGTATGACGGTGTTGTTATGTAAGTAGGTTGGCTATATTGAATTAAATGCCTGTCTGAAACATACGGATGGTTTTCAGACAGGCTTATCCGGCATTATGGCGGCGGTCAGTTTAATAAAGTTTGCCCGGCGGCCATGCGTTCCCATTCGAGGCGGTAGGCGACCAGCTCTTCATAGTCGGGGATGTCCAGCGTGATGCCGCGTTTTTGGGCGTTGTCCATCAAATCGCCGAGAAGCTCGATGGGCTCGATTTCCAATCCGTACAAACCGGCGTCGAATTCTATGCCGGCCAAGCATTGGTCTTCATCCATATTAATCAGCCAAGTGCTCATGAATTCGGCCAGAGACACGGCTTCAATCTGATAAATGCTCCATTCTTCGCTTTGGCAGGCGCGCGCCGCTTCGGCTGAGGACCAATAGCATAAAACGGCTACCGGTTCGCCGTCGGCACCGTTGTATTCTGTGGAAGGGCATTCGGCCACGCCGTTTTCGTCGGCAAGCGTGTAAACGGTTTGGGTGTCGAGCAAAGTGTCGATAAAACGCTGGTATTCGGAATCTTCAAATGCGGTGTACATAGCGGAACCTTTATTCTTCGGCTTTGTCGGCTGAACCGTCTGCGCTGCTGCCATCCGACATCACGGCTTTGATTTCCTGATACAGGGCGCGGAAATTTTTCGGCGGCTTGCCCAGCTCTTGTTCTTTGCGTGTGTTGCGGATTAAGGTGCGCAAGGCGCCGGTATCGGCATGCGGGTAGTCGGCTACAAATGCGGTAAGCGCGTCGTCATTCGCCAAAAGCCGCGCGCGCATTTGCTCGATGCGCTGCAAAAAGGCATTGTGTGCGGTGTTTTCGCCTTTGAGCTTGGCGAGAAATTCGCGTATCGGAGCGGGATCGGTTTCGCGCATCAGGCGGCCGATGTATTGGGTTTGGCGTTTGAGCGCGCCGTTGGAAGTGATTTTTTTGTATTCGCGCACCGCTTCATACAAATCTTCGGGCAGGTCGATTTTTTTCAGGGTTTCGGCGGAAAGGCGGGTTAATTCCATGCCCAAATCCTGCAATTCGTCCATGCGCTTTTTCATTTGCGTTTTGCTGATGCGCTCTTCTTGCTGCTCACTCATGTTTCATACTCGATTTAAGGATTTCCGCATTCTAACATAGCCATAGCCGATTTCTTCAACGGCTGCTACCGAAAAAGGTTAAAATACCTTTAGTTTTCAAACAGGAAAAAATATGTTTCACCACACTTCAGAGGATTTGGGCAACCTGTGCGCACAGGTGTTGGATTTGGGCAAACAAAAAGGGGCTACGGCTGCCGAGGCGGATTTGAGCGAATCGCAGGGGCAGAGTGTGCAGGTGCGTTTGCGCCAAACCGAGCAGATTGAATACCAACAAGATAAATCGCTTGATCTCACGGTGTATGTGGGGCAGCGCAAGGGCCGCGCCAGCACCGCCGATTTTTCGCGGGCGGCTTTGGAAGAAACCGTGCAGTCTGCCGTTGATATTGCTAAATACACGGCAGAAGACGATTGCGCGGGCTTGGCCGATGCGGAGCTGATGGCTACGCAGTTCGGCGATCTCGACAAATATCATGAGTGGGACTTGAGCAGCGCAGACGCAGCGGCGCTGGCTTTGCGTTGCGAGGAAGCGGCTCTGGATGCCGACGGGCGCATTCAGAATTCGGAAGGCGCTTCGGTTCAGACTTATCATTATCAGTTTGTTTACGGCAACACACATGGCTTTTTGCAGCACCAGCGGGGCACGAGGCACAGCATTTCGTGCAGCGTGGTGGCGGAGGATGAGTCCGGTATGCAGCGCGATTATTGGTATGATATGGCGCGAGCGGCTTCGGGCTTGGAAAGTGCCGAAGCCATCGGCAAAACCGCCGCGGAACGCGCGGTGCGCCGCTTGGGGGCGAGAAGTGTACCTACCGGCAACTATCCCGTGCTGTTTGATACAACCGTTGCCGCCGGCCTAATCGGGCATTTGGTAGGCGGTTTGAGCGGCGGTGCACTTTACCGCCAAAGCAGCTTTTTGACCGACAGCTTAGGCAAGCGGATTTTTTCCGACTTCATCAATCTGCGCGAAGAGCCGCACATTCCGCAGGCGTGGAGCAGCACTTATTTCGATGCAGACGGCGTGGCGACCCGGCCGCGTTTCGTGGTTGAGCAAGGTGTGGTGCAGGGCTATTTTCTCAACAGTTACAGCGCGCGCAAGTTGGGCATGCAAACCACGGGCAATGCCGGCGGCGCGCACAATCTGATTCTTGCGCCTACCCATGCCGGACAGGCGGCGCTGTTGAAAGAAATGGGCACGGGGCTGCTGGTTACCGAGTTGATGGGGCAGGGCGTGAATATGCTGACCGGCGATTATTCGCGCGGTGCGGCAGGCTTTTGGGTGGAAAACGGCGTGATTGTTTATCCCGTGGAAGAAATCACCATCGCCTCGCGCTTGCAGGATATGTTTATGAACATCGCCGGCGTGGCGGATGACGCACTGCGCCGCTCCAACCATAAAGTCGGCTCGCTGTTGGTTTCGGAAATGACGGTGGCGGGGGCGTGAATCCCTTCATGCTTGAAAAGCCGGATGCCTGTCTGAAAACTGTTTCAGACAGGCATTGTCAGCTTTTCAAGCACCTGCCATTCGGTTTGCGGAAAATGCGTGCGGATATAGTTTTGTAAAAAGCGCTCGGTTTCGGCGTTGATGGCCGGGTCGTATTCGGGGTAGCGGTTATAGATTATCCGATGCAGGGGCAGGTTGCGTTGGGCGACGGCGTGTATGCTGAGCAGGGTGTGGTTGATGCTGCCCAGCTTGCCCGATGTAACCAGAATGATGGGGTAGCGGTGTTGGGCGGCGTAGTCGAGGATGGTGGCATCGCGGGTAAGCGGCACCATCAGGCCGCCAGCGCCTTCCAGTAATACGGTGTCATAGTGCTGCAACAAGGTGGCGGTGGCTTGCAGGATGCGGTCGGGGTCTATCACCGTGTTTTCCCGTTCGGCAGCCATATGCGGCGAGCATGGGTAGGGGAACACATAGGGCGCGGTGGTGCCGTTTAAATCGTGTTCGGTCAGAGGCACGCCCTGCAATTTCCGGTGGGTAAGAATGTCTTGGGCGATGCCGGTATTGCCTGTCTGAACCATTTTTTGCGTGATTACGGAAAGGCCTTGTGCGGCAAGCTCTTGGGCGTAGCGGGCGGTGGCAACGGTTTTTCCGATGTCGGTATCGATGCCGCTGATAAGGAAAATGCGTTGGGTCATGGTGTGTTAAGCGGTTTTTGCGCCATAATGTAAAGCGGCGTGTAGGTGAGCGGGTAGCGGCCGTCGGTTGCGTAGCGGTTGCGGTATAGTTCGGCAAAATGTTGCATGCGGGATTTTGTCCACATTTGTTTTTGCGTCGCGGTTACGCCGGTGTTTTTCAAATGCTGCAACACGGCCAGAGGGCTGTCGAAGTATAAAGTAAGGCTTTCGGATTCGGTATGGCAAACGTGAAAACCGCAGTCCAGCAGCAGCTGGCGCCATTCCTGTTCGGTTGGGTAATCCAAACCCGCTCCGGTCAGAGATTTGATTTGAAAAAGGTTTTCGGGTGTGAACGTACTGAAGGCGAGTATGCCGCCGGTGTTCAGACAGGCATTGAGTTTGCGCACCAAAGCAGCGGGATCGGCAAGCCATTGGAAAGTGGAAGAAGAGGTAATTAAATCATATTGCGTGTTTAAAGCCAGCGTTTCGATATCGCCGCCTAAAAAACGGTGGGCGCTTACCCACGCTTCGCACGCCGTAGATAGATCGTTGACATGCCATTCTCGCACGGGCAGGCTGCTTTGCAGCAAGCGGGAATAAATACCCGAACCGCAACCGATTTCCAGCGCGCACGCCGCTTCGCCGGAGAACTGCTGCTTCAGCAGAGCAAGCAGCTTCCCGGCGATTTGGGTTTGTGCCGGTGCGTTTTGCGCGTAAGAGGGCAGCGCGCGGGTAAAGCGGCGGGCGATATCTGTTTTACAGAGCATGGCAAAGAATACGCAAAAATCAGGGATTGTAGCAGATTTGTATTTGTCGTAAGCCCGGGGCTTGGTAGAATTAGGAAAGCCGGCTTCAGACAGGCATTTCCATCGCCGCTTCAGGCGGATTTTCAGTTACAATCAAGCCCATGAACACATCAAAAAAAAATCTATTTCTGATCGGCCTGATGGGTGCGGGCAAAACCACAATAGGCAGGCGGCTATCCCAAGAATTAGGGCAGCCTTTTTACGATAGCGACCATGTTATCTGTGAAAAAACCGGTGTGTCGATTCCCACTATTTTCGAGTTGGAAGGAGAAGAAGGGTTCCGCACAAGAGAAGCTTGTGTCATTAACGAATTAACCGGCAAAAAAGGTATTATTCTGGCTACCGGCGGCGGCGCGGTGCTGCGTGAGGAAAACCGCCGCTGCCTGCAAGAGCGCGGATTGGTTGTTTATCTGCATGCCAGCCCGGAAGTTTTGCTCAAGCGCACCCGTTGCGATAAAAACCGCCCGCTGCTGCAAGTGGACAATCCCCTGGAAAAGCTGCAGGAGCTTTACGAAGCCCGTGATCCCGTTTACCGCGAAGCCGCAGCGGCTGTGGTGGAGGCCGGCGAAGGAAGTTGCCGCAAAACCATTGAAACCATATTGAACCTGATTCAAGAGTAACCCTAAATGCAAACACTCACAGTCAACACCCCGTCGCACAGTTATCCCATCTTTATAGGCAAAGATCTGTTAAGCCAAAGCCAGATAGAAATATTGCGCCCTTATATCAAGCAAAAAGCCGCGGTTGTTACCAATGAAACCATTGCGCCGCTTTATTTGGAAGTCATGCAAAAAGGTTTGGATAGTTTGGGTGTGGATCACTTTCCCATCATCCTGCCGGACGGTGAAGAACATAAAAACTGGCAGACGCTCAACCTGATTTTCGATGGTTTGCTCCAAAACAGGGCAGAGCGGCAAACCACGTTAATCGCATTGGGCGGAGGAGTAATCGGCGATATGGTCGGTTTTGCCGCTGCGGTGTACCAACGTGGCGCACCTTTTATCCAAGTGCCCACCACTTTGCTGAGCCAGGTGGATTCTTCAGTAGGTGGAAAAACGGCGGTTAATCACCCGTTGGGCAAAAATATGATCGGCGCATTTTACCAGCCGCAAGCCGTATTGGCCGATTTATCTACTTTGGCTACGTTACCGCCGCGCGAATTTTCTGCGGGCATGGCCGAAGTGATTAAGTATGCTTTGCTGGGAGATGCCGATTTTCTTGTTTGGCTGGAAAACAATATCCACGATTTGATGGAGCAAAAAGAAGAGGCATTAAGTTATGCCGTTTACCATTGCTGCAAGATGAAAGCCCAAATCGTGGCGGCTGACGAAAAAGAGCAAGGTATACGCGCATGGCTTAATCTCGGCCACACATTCGGCCACGCCATTGAAGCGGAAATGGGGTATGGAGTATGGCTGCACGGAGAGGCTGTTGCCGCGGGTACTGTGCTGGCATGCCGTTTGTCGCAGGAATTGGGCAAATTGAGCGGAGCCGACACTCAGCGTGTTATCCGTTTGCTTGCAAAGACCGGGCTGCCCACCGAGGCGCCGGAATTTGGTTTCGAGCGTTGGATCGAGCATATGCAGCACGATAAAAAAGTCAGCGGCGGAACCATGCGTTTTGTCAGTTTGAACCGATTGGGCGAGGCCTGTATTACTCCGATCAACGATATGGAAATCTTGCGCCGTGTGCTGGGCGGTTGATGCTGCTTGAAATCTGTGTAAATCCGACACTTACACATTTTGGCAAGCGGGAAAAATGAAACTGATACAACAAACACTTGCATTAAAACGCCAAACTATCCTAAAATTAGCGGTTTCCCATATATTCTATTTTTCTCCAAGGAATTTTTAAACATGGTAGTTATCCGTTTAGCCCGTGGCGGCTCTAAAAAACGCCCTTTTTACAGCATTATCGTAGCAGACAGCCGCAGCCGTCGCGACGGCCGTTTCATTGAGCGCGTTGGTTTCTACAATCCTGTTGCCAATGAAAAACAAGAGCGTGTTCGTTTGAATGCTGAGCGTTTGAACCACTGGGTAAGCCAAGGCGCGCAAGTGAGCGAAGCAGTAGCCAAACTGGTTAAAGAACAAAAAGCTGCCGCTTAAGTTCCAATAAAGCAAATACACCATGAACGACTCTCGGCAATGGATAGCTATGGGCTACATTAAAGGTGCGTTCGGTATTAAAGGCTGGGTTAAAGTGGCTGCAAATACCGAATATCCTGATAGCCTTTTGGATTATGCCGAGTGGCGCTTGGTTAAAGACGGTCAAATCAATAATGTTGCCGTAGAAAGCGGAAAGCTGGTCGGCGGCGAGCTTCAAGTGAAATTTGAAGGAGTTGACGACCGCGACATCGCACATGCTCTGCGCGGCTATACGATTGAAATTCCCCGCGAAGAATTTGCTCCGGTTGAAGAAGATGAATACTACTGGGCCGATTTGGTAGGTATGGAAGTATTCAACCGTGACGGCGTTTCGTTAGGCAAAGTCGAAAACCTGATGGAAACAGGTGCGCATGATGTTTTGATGGTTAACGGCAGTTACGGAAAGAAGCTGATACCGTTTGTGTCGCACTATATCGACCGCGTTGATTCCGAAACACAATCCATTACGGTAGATTGGGGCTTGGATTATTGATGAAAATCCAAGCCATTACCCTGTTTCCCGAGATGTTTGAGAGCATCACGCAATACGGCGTAACTTCCCGCGCCCTTAAGCAAGGATTGTGGCAGTTCGATAGCATTAACCCGCGCCGGTTTGCCGATAACAAACTGGGTTATATCGATGACCGCCCTTTTGGCGGCGGACCCGGAATGATTATGATGGCGCCGCCATTGCAGGCAGCTATTGATGCGGCAAAGGAAAATCTTTCCGGTAATCAGCCTGTTGTGATTTATTTAAGCCCGCAAGGTATGCCGCTGACACATCAAAAAGTGGCAGAATTCGCTCAGATGAGCGATTTGATTTTGCTTTGTGGGCGCTATGAAGGTGTAGATGAACGCATATTATCGACAAGCGTTGATCAAGAAATCAGTATAGGTGATTTTGTAGTGTCAGGCGGCGAGTTGCCGGCCATGATGCTGATGGACGCGGTGCTGCGCCTGATTCCCGGCGTGTTGGGCGACAGTCAGTCGGCAGAGCAGGATTCTTTTGCCGACGGTCTGTTGGATTGCCCGCACTACACACGCCCTTTAGAGTTTCGAGGTATGGATATTCCGGATGTGCTGCGTTCGGGAAACCATGGTTTGATAGCGAAGTGGCGGTTAAAACAATCGCTGCAACGCACTTTACTGCGCCGACCGGATTTGCTGGAAAAGCGCAATTTAATCCCAGAGGAAATCCGACTCTTACAGGAAATTGAAGAAGAGCAACGGAAAATCCAATCATAATTAAGGAAATGAAATGAACCTGATTGAACAATTAGAGCAAGAAGAAATTGCTCGTTTAAACAAAGATATCCCTGAATTTGCTCCGGGTGACACCGTTGTGGTATGGGCGCGCGTGGTAGAGGGTAACCGTACCCGTTTGCAAGCTTATGAAGGTGTGGTGATTTCACGCCGCAACCGTGGCTTAAACAGCAACTTTATCGTGCGTAAAATTTCCAGCGGTGAAGGTGTTGAGCGTACTTTCCCATTGTATTCTCCGCGTCTTGAGAAAATCGAAGTGAAACGCCGTGGTGATGTGCGCCGTGCCAAACTTTACTATCTGCGTGGCTTGACTGGTAAAGCTGCCCGTATTAAAGAAAAATTGCCTGCGCGTAAAGGCTAATACCGAATATATTTTCAGTTTCAAAGATAAAACTTCTCAAGCTAAACGGATTTATGGCCGGAGCTTGAGAAGTTTTTATTTGGGCTTTATTACTTGGGATTAGATATATGCCTGTCTGAAAAGTGTTTGTAAACTGTTTTTCAGACAGGCTTTGTTATATTGTGAATAAACTGTATTTTTGTGTTTCGTCATACTCGGGCTTGACCCGAGCATCTCCAAAAGTTAACAAAACTCAAGATACTCTGGTCAAGCCCGAATGTGGAAGGTATGCTGATTTTTAAACTTATTTGATATGGCTGTGTCGGTTACTCGATGATAAAACATTGCTGATATCTAGTGGCTTCAGTTATTATCAAGTTACTTCGGTATCGAATAAGGAATAAGTATGAATAATATTAAAGTGGCGGCCATTCAAATGGTTTCTTCTACACATCCGGATGAAAACCTTGAAACTATGAAAAATTTGGTGCGGAGCGCTGCCAAATTGCAAGCGGATTGGGTGTTGTTGCCGGAGTATTGGCCGCTCATGGGCAAACAGGATTCGGATAAGCTGGCTGTGGCGGAGCCTTTGGGCTGCGGGCCGTTTCAGCAGGCTTTGAGTGAGCTGGCGCATGAATGCGGTGTGGTTTTGTTCGGTGGAACGGTGCCTTTGAAAAGCAGAGAGCTGGATAAGGTTTTAAATACCATGCTGGTGTTTGATGCGGATGGCGAGCGCTTGAGCTGCTATGACAAAATGCATTTGTTCGGTTATTCGGGTTTGGGCGAACGTTATGCCGAAGCCGATACGATTTTGGCAGGTCAGTCGGTGCCCAGCTTGCGGGTTGATGGTTGGGGCGTGGCACAGGGCGTATGCTATGATGTCCGCTTTCCTGAGTTTTTTCGAGCGCAATTGCCTTTTGATGTGTTGATGCTGCCGGCTGCGTTTACTTATACGACCGGTTTGGCGCATTGGGAACTGTTGCTTCGCGCGCGTGCGGTGGAAAACCAGTGCTATGTTGTGGCGGCTGCACAAGGCGGCTTGCATGAGAGCGGCCGTAAAACGTTTGGGCATACGATGATTGTTGATCCGTGGGGCGAGGTACTGAATGTTTTGGGCGAAGGGGAGGGCATCGTAACGGCGGAGTTGGACGTGGGGCGGTTGAAAAGCGTCCGCGCAAGGCTGCCGGCCTTGTCGCATAAAATGCTTTGAGCAGCGTTGTTTCACGATAACAAATGCCTGTCTGAAATGTTTCAGACAGGCATTTGGTTTATGGGCTGGATAATGCAACCGGTATGCTCATGGGTGCTTGATGGCGGGTGTAATAAATAGAGAGGGAAGGTGATGTGGTGTGTTTCCGTATCCCACCGTAGCTGTCGGGACGGGCTGCTATGGCGGTCTAAAATGGAATTTAATGCAACTTGTCTTTGCTGTGTCGGTAACCGGTACAAATCCAAGCCAGCTTGGATGGCACGCAATAGCATTTGGGTGTCTTGCAGGCGGTTTTGATAGTCGGAGAAATCAACAAGGGTTGAGCCGAAGAACCGGCAGCCGAGTACATTGCTTTTGCATGACCAGCTGTGATAGCTGATTGCTTCTGGCATTGAGACAGGGCCGGTATCTTGTTTCGAGGCCTGCAAAGCAGATGAGCGGCAGAAAGGTGCGTAGGATGCGGCAAGGATGGCTTCATTGTGTTCCGTATCGCACACCGGCAGCGTCATGGCTTGGAGAGCCAACGGCCAAAAGGGTTCGTTATCGTCAAGCAGCAGAAACCATGAGTTTTCCGGTTTGGTAAGAAGCTCAAGGCGGATGTTGAAAGAGGAATTTGCTCCCATTTGTCGATTCAGGTTGCGGATCGAACGGAATTCTTTTTTTATTGAACCGCAAATGTTGTGTTCGTTTTGTGTGAACGGCATGAGCGCTTGAGTGCATGTTTCGGGCAGGTGCGTTGCCCATTCGGGCTTTTCCGAAAGCATGTGCGCAACCAAACGGGTGTTACCGGAAACTAAAACATCGCCCATCATGGCGTAGACGAGTTCTTGTTGCTTCTGGATCAGGGTTTTGCCTAATTTGATTTGGCGGCAGGCGCGTTGCAGGGCCTGTTTGGGTTGGTTGTCTGCCCATTCTACGGCAGCAGCGGCGCGCCCGTAGGAAAGTAGGTTGAGTTGGGGCAGGCGCTGTTTGAACGGGGGCAAACCATCGCCGGGCGGATGGTCGAGATACAGATTTTCATAATCTGCAAGCGCGTCGATATTGCGGATGAGGTCGCGGTATCGATAAAGAGCTTGCTTGTATTCGGGAAGCTTGGCTTTGATTTCAGACAGGCATTCGGATGCGTTAGGAGCGCAGCGCATTTCTTCATTTTGAGGCAGAGGCAGTGCCAATGCCTGTAATTCTTGCGGTATTTCAGCGTCGGTATTGTGCAGGGCTTCTTGGTATTTTTTCATTAAGCCGGTGCGTTCGGCTGCAGAGCCGGTTTGGTAGGGCAAGAGTCATAATGCGGCGTAGCCGTTATTCGGATGCTTGGATGGTTCCGTGTTTTCCGAAGCCAGAAGTTGCAGATCGGCTTGTGCGGCTCGGATCTCGCGGTGTTTGAGACAGGCGGGCAGCAGATAGAAAATGCCGGCAATAAGGGAAATAAGGGTAATGAGTATGCGGATTCGTTTCATGATGTGGAAATACAGTCAACCAATTTAACTTTTACTGCGGTGTTGTTGCAGTTTGGCTGACTGTGGATATAAATATTATGGGTATAAATGTTATAGACGGATTTTATCCGAAAGCCGGCGGTTTGCACGAATTGTAGACAAAGTGTGCGGTTTTTCGCCGCAGCGGATAGCCGGTAAGCTTTATTTGCTATTGCTGTATTGTGGCTTGGAACATGCCTGTCTGAAAATTTTCAGACAGGCATTGGTTTGGGTTCTGCATTGAATGAAAACGTGTTTTTTAGTACAATCGCGCATCTTTAATGTGATGCAGGTGCGGTGAATCCGCTGCCTGATTAAACTGTGAAACCTAATCATTCGACAGCCTTGCCGAATATTCCGGCCTTGTGCTCGTGCCGTGATTAGGTTTTTTCGCTAGACGCTGTTTTGAGAATAAAAAATGTCGAATATTCCTTCAGAAGTGCGCCGCCGCCGCACGTTTGCCATTATTTCCCACCCGGATGCGGGTAAAACCACCTTGACCGAAAAGCTGCTGCTGTTTTCAGGTGCCATTCAAAGCGCCGGCACGGTGAAAGGCAAGAAAACCGGCAAATTCGCCACTTCCGACTGGATGGAAATCGAGAAGCAGCGCGGCATTTCCGTTGCTTCTTCGGTGATGCAGTTCGAGTATAAAGGCCACACCGTCAACCTGCTCGACACCCCCGGCCACCAAGATTTCTCGGAAGACACTTACCGCGTGCTCACCGCCGTCGACAGCGCGTTGATGGTGATTGATGCGGCCAAAGGTGTAGAAGCGCAAACCATCAAGCTTTTGAACGTCTGCCGCCTGCGCAATACGCCGATTGTTACTTTCATGAACAAATACGACCGAGAAGTGCGCGATTCGCTTGAGCTTTTGGATGAAGTTGAGAGCATCCTGAAAATCTGCTGCGCGCCGGTAACCTGGCCGATAGGCATGGGTAAAAACTTCAAGGGTGTGTACCACATTCTGAATGACGAAGTATATTTGTTTGATGCGGGCGGGGAAAAGCTGCCGCATGAATTCGAGATTATCGAAGGCATTGATAATCCGCGCTTGGATGAGCTGTTTCCGCTGGAAATGGAAAACCTGCGTGCCGAGATCGAATTGGTTCAGGCCGCATCAAACGAATTTAACCTTGAAGAATTTTTGGCCGGCGAGTTGACCCCCGTGTTTTTCGGCTCGGCCATCAATAATTTCGGCATTCAGGAAATTCTTAACTCGCTGATCGATTGGGCTCCTGCACCGAAAGGCAGGGATGCTACTGTGCGCGTGGTTGAGCCGTCTGAAGAAAAGTTTTCCGGTTTCGTGTTTAAAATCCAAGCCAATATGGATCCGAAACACCGCGACCGTATTGCCTTTTTACGCGTGTGCTCCGGCAAATTCGAGCGCGGCATGAAAATGAAACATCTGCGTATCAACCGAGATATTGCCGCTTCCAGCGTGGTTACGTTTATGTCGCACGACCGAGAGCTGGTGGAAGAAGCTTACGCCGGCGACATCATCGGCATTCCCAACCACGGCAATATTCAAATCGGCGACAGCTTTTCCGAGGGTGAACAGTTGGCATTTACCGGTATTCCGTTTTTTGCGCCGGAGCTGTTTCGTAGCGTTCGGATTAAAAACCCTCTGAAAATCAAACAGCTGCAAAAAGGTTTGCAACAGCTTGGCGAAGAAGGTGCGGTGCAGGTGTTTAAACCGCATTCAGGCGGCGATTTGATTTTGGGCGCGGTGGGTGTGTTGCAGTTTGAAGTGGTTACATCGCGTTTGGCTGCCGAATACGGCGTGGAAGCGGTGTTTGATAATGTCGGCATTTGGTCGGCGCGCTGGGTGTCTTGCGAAGACAAGAAAAAGCTGGCGGAGTTTGAAAAAGCGAATGCCGTTAATTTGTCGATTGATGCAGGCGGTAATTTGGCTTACTTGGCGCCCAACCGTGTGAACCTGAATTTGACGCAGGAGCGCTGGCCGGATATCGTGTTTCATGAAACCCGCGAGCATGCGGTAAATTTGAATGAGTAAATAAGCTGTATGTAAAACACAATGCCTGTCTGAAACGGTTTTCAGACAGGCATTGTGTTTTATCTGCCGTATTTTGGCCTTCTGTTATTTGAACCTTTGGGTTAATACCGGTTGTGAAAAGTATTTGTCAAGCTATAAGGGACGTATAATCATAATTGTTGTGTAAAAGTTGAAAAAATCGGAATAATCGGTTTTTATTTGAGATAAACGTTTATTTATATGTTAAACAAATAAATTGGTTATAAATCATGGCGATATGGTTTCTTAAGTTTATAATCAAGAAAGTTGTTTGATTTGGTGCAATAAAAATATGAAAAAAAATATTGGAAAATACCGATTGTCTGTTTAGAATGCCACTTATCTTTAAGAAGGTTATATGACACCCTAAATAATCATTTTCAGGCATCCCCCAACCATGAAAACCATTTCTATCGACTTTCAACCGCAACGCAGCTTTCTCGGGCAATCGAGAAGGGTTGCGGCAGCCTATATGGGGGAAATGGTTGCAGAGTTAAACAAGAACGCATTGTTCGCCCAACAACGCATCTTGGTCAGAAGCCAGCCTGATACTTTATTGAACGCTTTTGATCAGCCGTGTAAATCCCCTTTTAAGAGTTCCGGTTTTGTTGATGTGATTAATGCGATGGAGGGGAGCGAGCTGCTGCAAGGGATGCCTTCGGAGTCCCGTTACCA
This sequence comes from Neisseria canis, assembly GCF_900636765.1. Lineage (NCBI taxonomy): Bacteria > Pseudomonadati > Pseudomonadota > Betaproteobacteria > Neisseriales > Neisseriaceae > Neisseria > Neisseria canis. The sequence goes on along the minus strand of NZ_LR134313.1, from coordinate 66,200 downwards.
CAAGATTTTTTCTGTTAATTGCGCCAATGATGCGCATCAAAGCCTGTGTTTTCACGATAAAGAAGAATTGAAGAGTACCGGGCTTATCGAATGGCTGCTGGAGCAGGAAGCATCTACCTTGATTATAGGCGGCACGGCAATAGACCGCAGCTTAAAGGATACGGTTAAACAGTTACGCTTTTTCGGCAACTGGGATATCGTTTTAAATTTGGCTGCCTGCCGCGGGTTTGATGCGGAAGATACATTGTGCGCCATTACTGAAATGCGTCGTGTGGGTGTGCGCACGATTACCAATTCTATGGAATTGGTTTGCAAATTGATGCCTGAAAATTCTAGATCAGAACAATTTGTTAAAATCAACCACGCCTTAAAATTTGCCAGAATTTGATTGCAGTTTTTGAATATGCCTGTCTGAACGGATGTAAACGGTTCAGACAGGCATTTCTATTATGATGATGTTTCTGAAAAAAACGGCTGCCAGCTTTCTTCGTTACACATATAGTTTTATAATAGTCATATCAGAAGTCGGAAATATGGAAGCTGTTAATAAAATTTCCTCTTTCTGATTTGTTTTTATAAAAAAACAAATAATAAACATAAGATTATATTCATTACCAAGATAAGTTAATATTTTAAGGAACGTGATATGTCTGAGCAAACCAACCCACAGCCGGACAAACATAAACCAAACTCATCCAAACAGGCTGGAAACCAGCCTAAAGAGCAGGTAATCAATCTTTATCAAGGCAGCAAGCGGATCCATCCCAAGCTGGCAAAAGGGCGTTTTGCCAATTGGCGCGTGGTGGCCATTTTTGCAACGCAGTTTGTGTTTTATGTGTTGCCCTGGCTCAATGTTAACGGCAGGCAGGCGGTGTTGTTCGATATTCCCGACAGGCATTTTTATATCTTCGGCTTGTCGTTAGGCACGGGTGATTTGATTTATCTTTCCGGCCTTTTGATTGTGTCGGCTTTCGGCCTGTTTTGGTGGACAACCATTGCCGGACGTTTGTGGTGTGGCTATGCATGCCCGCAAACGGTTTATACCGAAGTAATGCTGTGGATCGACCATTTGGTTGAGGGCGATCGGAACAAGCGTTTGAAGCTGGAAAAATCGCCTTGGAATTTCACCAAAATCCGTATTAAAGCCACTAAATACCTGTTGATTTTTGCCGTATGTGCATGGACGGGTATTTCATTTGCGGGTTGGTTTACGCCGATACGCGAATTTGTGCCGAATATTTTCAACGGCACGGCCAACACCGCCCCCATGATTGCTGCTGCGTTTTACGGCTTTATGACTTGGCTGATGGCGCATATGATGCGTGAACAAGTGTGTAAATACATGTGCCCGTATGCGCGTTTCCAAAGCGCCATGTTTGACCCGGATACCCTGATTATTTCTTACGATGAAGAGCGCGGCGAGCCTCGCGGGGCGCGTAAGAAAAATATGAGCAAAGAGGAAAGCGGGCTGGGGGACTGTATCAACTGCACCATGTGTGTGCAAGTTTGCCCTGTCGGCATCGACATCCGCGACGGTTTACAATATGAGTGTATCGGTTGTGCCGCGTGTATCGATGCGTGCGACGAGATTATGGATAAGATGAATTATCCGCGCGGCCTGATCCGATACACCACCGAAGCGGCGCTCAAACATCAATATCCCGAAGAGCAAATCAAAAAGCGCCTGCTCAGACCTAGAGTGATTGGATACGGTTTGTTTTTGTTGGCCGCGGTATCCGCATTACTGTTCGGCCTTTCTACGCGCGACAGTTTGAAAGTCGACATCATTAAAGACCGTGGCGTGATGGTGCGCGAGAATAAACAAGGCCGTTTGGAAAATGCGTATAACCTGAGGGTTGTTAACTACAGCGAGGAAGAGCAAATCGTTACGGCAACGGTAAGCGGCTTTGAAGATATCGTCCTGACAGGGCTGCCTGAAGGAGGTTTGCGCGTGCCGCCAAGTGAAACGCTGACCGTGCCGGTGCAGGTTGCCACTTATCCCGAATATGCCGATAAAGGCACGCATCCGATTGAATTTAAATTCAAATACAGAAAAGCGGCCGAAGCATCCGAAAATGCCGAGGAGCTGGTAGAAAAATCCTCATTTGTTGGAGAATAAAACGTGAGCGAACCGAAAAAATCCAAGGTTTGGTATAAAGAGCCCTGGCCTTGGATTCTTATGGCTGGCCCTGCCATTGTGGTGGTGGCCGCGACAGCCACTTTCTTCATTGCCAAAACCAATAATTCGGACTTGGTAATTGATGACTATTATAAAGACGGTAAATACATCAACCTGCAAATCGAGCGGGATCAGGAAGCACAGAAGCGCAATATTCAGGCGCAAGTGTTGATCAGCCCTTCGAATGATGCGGCCAAAGTATTTATCAGCGGCGATTTCAATCCTAAAGAAAAGATTAATATTCTGTTTATGCATCCTGCACGTCAGGCAGATGATCAAACCGTAACGCTGCAAGCGGGTTCGGGAGGCTTATCCGGCGATAAATATGAATATCACGCCGTGTTCAAACCGCTTCCGCCTGCCAAGCATTGGTATGTGCGAGTGGAGGATGCTGACGGCAAATGGCGAGTGGAAGATAAATGGCTGGTAAACAAAGGCAACGCTTTAACGCTGTCTCCCATGGAAAAACTGCCGGAGGCCGGCAGCTGAGATTTCGGCAAACGAAACACCGGTTTCTTTCTGGTTTCATATGAGACCATGATACCAAATGCCTGTCTGAAAACTTTCAGACAGGCATTTTGCTTGATTGATGATAAGTTATGCTTAAGCTTGCTTGGGGTATCTGTTTTTCAATAATGCTTGGCGGCAGGTATTGCCGAACAAGTTGGTTTAACCATCATAGGAAACCGTTAAAACCAGCAGGCGCGCGCAGCAAAAGCCTTACCTTATAACCGCCTCCCGTGTTAACATTACGGTTACACCAAATTACACCCCACAAAAAATACAGATATTTAGGATTGAAAACAAAATGGACGATTTAATCAAAGAAGCAGCACTTCATTTCCATGAATACCCGTTTCCGGGCAAGATTCAAGTGGCACCAACCAAGCCTTTGGCCACCCAGTATGACCTTTCGTTGGCGTACTCGCCCGGCGTAGCGGCGCCTTGTATGGAAATTTATAATGATCCGCTTGCCTCTTACAAATATACTGCACGGGGCAATTTGGTTGCGGTGATTTCGAACGGTACGGCTGTGTTGGGATTGGGCAATATCGGCGCGCTGGCCGGTAAACCCGTGATGGAAGGTAAAGGCGTTTTGTTTAAAAAGTTTGCCGGTATTGATGTTTTCGATATCGAAGTAAACGAAACAGACCCCGATAAATTGGTGGAAATCATTGCTTCTTTGGAGCCGACATTCGGCGGTATCAATTTGGAAGACATTAAAGCGCCCGAATGTTTCTATATCGAGAAAAAGCTGCGCGAACGCTGTAATATCCCCGTATTCCACGATGACCAGCACGGTACGGCGATCATCACCGCAGCAGCGGTAATCAACGGCTTGCGTGTGGTAGGCAAAAATATTGCCGATGTGAGTTTGGTGTGTTCCGGTGCCGGTGCGGCCGCAATTGCCTGCTTGGATTTGTTGGTTGCGCTGGGTATGAAAACCGAAAACATCACGGTTTGCGATTCAAAAGGTGTGATTTACCAAACTCGCGAAGACCGCGAACGCATGGACGAATCTAAAATCCGCTATGCCATTGCAGATAACGGGCAACGTGTGTTGGCCGATGCCGTGGTGGGTAAAGACATTTTCTTAGGCCTTTCCGGCCCGAATCTTTTGAGCGTGGATATGCTCAAAACCATGAACGACAAGCCTATCGTACTGGCTTTGGCGAACCCGCAGCCTGAAATTTGGCCGCCTGAAGCCAAAGCTGCGCGCCCCGATGTAGTAATCGGTACGGGCCGTTCGGATTTCCCCAACCAAGTGAACAATGTATTGTGTTTCCCGTTCATTTTCCGTGGCGCGCTGGATGTGGGAGCAACCACCATCAACGAAGAAATGAAGTTGGCATGTGTGCGCGCGATTGCCGATTTGGCGATGGCTGAGTCAAGTGCGGAAGTGGCGGGTGCATATGAGGATGCCGATCTGACTTTCGGCCCGGAGTATCTGATTCCGAAACCGTTCGACCCGCGTCTGATTGCGAAAATCGCGCCGGCTGTGGCGCAGGCGGCAATGGATTCCGGCGTGGCAACCCGTCCGATTACCGACATGGATGCCTATGTTGAGAAGCTGCACCAGTTCGTTTACAAAACCAGCCTGTTTATGCGTCCGATATTTAATCAAGCGCGCAAACAGATTAAACGCATTGTGCTGACCGAGGGAGAAGACGAGCGTATTTTGCACGCTGCGCAGCAAGTGGTTTCGCAAAAACTGGCTTTCCCGATTTTGGTGGGGCAGCGCAAAGTGATCGAAGAGCGTTTGCAGTCGCAAGGCCTGACTATTCAGCCGGGGCGCGATTTTGAGCTGATCGATATTGACGATAACCCGCACTTTGAAGAAAGTTGGAAAGAATATTACCGCTTGCGTCAGCGTAAAGGCGTTACCGAAGAAATGGCACGCCGCCGCGTACGCGCCAACAGCACTTTGATTGGTGCGTTGATGGTGCGTTTGGGTCATGCCGACGGCATGTTGTGCGGCACAATGGGGCGCTTTTACGACCACTTCGGCATTTTTGAAGAAGTAATCGGTTATAACAACCTTGAAAAACACGCATTTGCCATGAATGCGCTGATTTCCAATAAAGGCAATTTCTTTATTGCAGATACTTATATCAACGAAGACCCGGATGCCGAGCAATTGGCTAAAGGTACCCTGATGTGCGCCAAAGAAATGAAGCGGTTCGGCATCAAGCCGAAGGTGGCGTTGGTGTCGAACTCGAACTACGGTTCGCGCCAAGATAAAGATGCCGTGAAAATGCAGGGTGCGCTCGAAATAATACGGGAGCTGGATCCCGAATTGGAAATCGACGGTGAGATGCAGGCAGACGTGGCGATGGATGAAGATATGCGCAAATCCATTTATCCGGAAACCACGCTAACCGGTTCCGCCAATCTACTGGTTATGCCCAATGTTGAAGCCGCTAACATCAGCTATAACTTGTTGCGTGTGAATGCAACCAACGGCATCACGGTGGGTCCGATTTTGATGGGCATGAATAAACCCGTGCATATCGTTACGCCTATTTCCACCGTACGCCGGATTGTGAACATGATTGCATTAACCGCTGTGGATGCGCAGCGCCAATAAGCTTGATTGAGCACCAATGCCTGTCTGAAAAGCCAAATTCAGACAGGCATTGTTATCATTGCAGGCTTTCGACAAACACGCTTATCCTTTAAAATAAACACCATTTTGTTTGAGGAGGCTGCCGTGGCGTGTCCGATATGTAATGCGCAAAACGAAGACATTTTGCTGCAAACCGACAATTTACGGGTGATTGCCGTGCACGACGAAGCCGATGCACCGGCTTTCTGCCGCGTGATTTGGCAGCGGCATGTTGCGGAGATGACCGACCTTTCGGCTACGGAACGCAATGAATTAATGGATATGGTGTACCGCGTGGAAAGCGCAATGCGCCAAGTGTTCCGGCCTGCCAAAATCAACTTGGCCAGTTTGGGCAATGTGGTTCCGCACTTGCATTGGCATGTGATTGCGCGTTTCAGCGAAGACGCACATTTCCCCGCGCCCATTTGGGCGGCTCCCAAGCGCACGCCTACTGTTACGCTGCCGCATGATTGGCCGCAGCAAATCAAAGCATTAATCAATTAAACTGAATGAAAAGGAAACGATATGGATTGGCAAACCTCACGCCGTAATTTGCTGCGCGCAGGAGCGGCGGTGGCCGGCGCCGGTGTGTTGCAGGCTTGTACGGGCGGGGCGCAAAAAAAGCCGGCCGTGAAATCCGCCGGAAAAGCCGTGCCTGTTCAGCCGAAGCCGACCATTAAACGATCGGGGAACAATGTGTTAAGAGTTGTTGCACCTTCAGGCTTTGCGGAAGACCGAAGCCGCATCGAAATCGGATTAACCCGTCTTTATAATGCAGGATTTACCGTAACCAACCAAGAAGCGGCTTACCGCCGTTACCAGCGCTTTGCCGGTGCGGATGCGCAAAGGATTGCCGATTTTCAAGATGTGGCGGCAGGGCGGGTGGCAACACCGAAAGTGCTGATGGGGCTGCGTGGCGGTTATGGTGCGGCACGTTTGCTGCCGCACATTGATTTTGCTTCGCTTGGCGCCAGAATGCGCGAGCGGCAAACTCTGTTTTTGGGCTTTAGCGATGTGTGCGCCATTCAACTTGCGCTTTTGGCCAAGGGCAATATGATGAGTTTTGCAGGGCCGATGGTGTATAGTGAATTCGGTAAAACCATGCCCAGTCCTTATACAATGGATTCGTTTATCAGCGGTACCACCAATACGCAAAACACCATCGCCGTATCGTCTATCCAGCGCAAAGGCGTGAGCGCGGAAGGTACGCTTTGGGGCGGGAATTTAAGCGTGTTGGCATCTTTGGTGGGTTCGCCTTATATGCCGGATATCCAAGGCGGCATTTTGTTTTTAGAAGATGTGGGCGAGCAGCCTTACCGAATCGAGCGTATGCTGCAAACTCTGCTTTTGGCCGGAGTATTGCAAAAGCAGCAAGCCATTATTTTGGGTGATTTCCGCATGGGAACCATCCGTGATATTTATGACAGCAGTTATGATTTTACCCATGTGGTCAACACGATAAGCAGAGTGGCCAAAGTGCCGGTGCTAACAGGTTTTCCGTTCGGCCATATTACCAACAAATCCACTTTCCCGTTGGGCGGACATGCCAAAGTGAAACCAAGTTCGGATGGCGGCTATTCCGTTACGTTCAGCGGCTACCCGGTTTTGGATAAGAATACGCTGGCACTGGATACTTTGTTACCGCCGCCGGTATCGTTTGAAGATCCCTTGAGCGGTTACAACCAGATCATAGAAGAAAAAGGGGATTTGGAATAATTAGGTACTTGCCGCCGGGTAAATGGTGCCAAACATTTAGCTACTGAATATAATGCCTGTCTGAAAGTATGTTAGCGTGTTCAGACAGGCATTATCTGTTGAATGGTTTTACGATACTGATACTGTTTGCAGCAAACATGTAAACGAAGTTTGATAATTTATGTTATAGTTTATACTTGGCTTAATATTTAATATATTTATTTAATATGTTATGGGTTTTAGAACGTAATATTACAGTAAGCCGATAGCAAATAATTAATACGGTTGATGGATACACAAACTATGTTGCACCAAATCATACGTTCCGATATTCAAGAAATGACTGCCTATTCCGTGGCAGATGCGCCTTCCTCCTGCATCAAGTTGGATGCCATGGAAATGCCTTACCGCTATCCGGAGGAGCTCAAAGCCCGGTTGGGGCGTTTGTTGGCCGAAGCTCCGGAAAATCTTTATCCGAATCCTGCAGCTAGCGGGCTTCAAGAAGCATTACGCCAAGCTTTCGGCATATCCGATAAGGCGGATATTGCTCTCGGCAATGGTTCCGACGAACTCATCCAGCTATTGACTCTGCTGGTGGCCAAGCCCGGAGCAAAAGTTTTGGCTTTGGAGCCGAGCTTTGTGATGTATCGGCACAATGCAAAGCTGTTTGGCTTGGAATATATCGGCGTGCCGCTGAACGAAGATTTCACCATGAATCTGCCGGCTGTGTTGTCTGCAATTGAAACACATCAGCCGGCTTTGGTTTTCGTAGCTTATCCCAATAACCCCACGGGTGTATGTTTTAAGCGGGAAGAAGTGCAGGCGCTTGTTGATGCCGCTCCGGGAATCATCGTGGTGGATGAGGCTTATGGAGCGTTCAGCGGCGACAGCTTCTTACCGCAGGCGGGCAGTCGCAGCCATTTGGTGGTGATGCGCACATTAAGCAAAATCGGTTTTGCAGGCTTGAGAATAGGTTATGCGGCCGGCCATTCTTTAGTGATGAGGGAGCTGGCCAAGATTGTGCCGCCTTATAATATGAACCAATTGAGCCTTGCCGCTGCAAAATTTGCCTTGCAGAATCGAGCTTGGATTGACCGGCACATTGATATTTTGAAACAGGAACGCAGCCGTTTGAGCGAAGCGTTTTCAGATTTGGGAATGAAAGTTTTTTCCAGTGAAGCCAATTTTATTACGGTAAAAGTGAATGATGCTGTAAAAGTATTTGAAACTTTACGGCAGAATAACATTCTTATTAAAAAACTACATGGAACGCATCCTCTTTTAGAGCAATGTCTGCGCATTACTGTAGGCACCCCTGAACAGAATGATGCTGTTTTAAATGTTTTGAAAAATATTACAACTTCAATCTTAAAACCCAATTAACTAAAGTAAGTGGACTTTATGAAAACAAAAAAAGAAATCCGTAATGAAAATTTCAACCGCCTGATTGAGGAAGCGGGTTCCATTTCCGAATTGGCGCGGCGTTGCGGTTATGATAATCCGGCTTCACTGTATCAGCTCAGAGTGCGCCTGAACAAACAGGAAGAAGGTAGCCGCGGTATCACCAATACACTATCCGCCAAGCTGGAAAACGGTATGGGAAAGCCGCGCGGTTGGATGGATATTCAGCAGCAAAGCGATACCGCCGCAGTTGAGGTGTCAGACGATACGGTTCCTGAGCTTAATATGGGCAATGCGTCCGGCCGTGTCGTTACCGTAACCCGCAATACCAGCGAAACACAAATTACCATTTCGCTTAATTTGGACGGTACGGGCCGAAGCCGTTTTGATACCGGCGTGCCGTTTTTGGAGCATATGCTTGACCAAATCGCCCGTCACAGCTTGATTGATTTGGATATTACCTGCAAAGGTGATTTGCACATTGATGACCATCATACCGTTGAAGACATCGGCATCACGCTCGGCCAGGCGCTGAAGCAGGCTTTGGGCGACAAATCGGGCATCCGCCGCTACGGTCATGCCTATGTGCCGTTGGATGAGGCTTTGAGCCGTGTGGTAATCGACCTTTCCGGCCGCCCGGGTTTGGTATATAACCTTGACTTTACCCGCGCATGGATTGGAAAATTTGATGTCGACTTATTCAGCGAATTTTTCCACGGCTTGGTAAACCACAGCATGATGACGCTGCATATTGATAATTTGAGCGGAATAAACGCCCATCATCAGGCAGAAACAGTATTTAAAGCTTTTGGCCGCGCATTGCGTATGGCAGTGGAATACGATCCGAGAATGGCGGGGCAGATGCCGTCAACCAAAGGCACTTTGACCGCATAATATTTAATCTTTTTCAGCAGGCTGCCAAGCCTGCCCGTATCGGTTTTTCAGACAGGCATATGCCTGTCTGAAAGTCGTTATGTATGTCAAAACAATATAACTTAAAGGTTAATCGCAATGAAAATAGCCATAGTTGATTACGGCATGGGAAACCTGCATTCGGTTTTAAAATCCGTTCAGGCGGCAGACAGGTTGGCGGGCACCGGCGCGGAAATTGTGCTGACCGATAAACCTGAAGAAGTGTTTGCTGCCGACAAAGTGATTTTCCCAGGGCAAGGCGCAATGCCCGATTGCATGGCTGCTTTGCAGAGAAGCGGTTTGGGCGAAGCCGTGGCGGACGGATTGAAAAACAAACCTTTTTTCGGCATTTGCGTAGGTGCGCAACTTTTGTTTGATTACAGCGAAGAAGGGCAGACCCCCGGTTTGGGCTGGTTCAAAGGAGAAGTCAAGCGTTTTCCCGCCGGCAATACGGATGCGGAAGGCAATAAGTTGAAAGTGCCGCACATGGGGTGGAACAGCGTGCGTCAGGTTTTATCCCACTCTCTGTTTAAAGACATTCCCGACGAAACCCGTTTTTACTTCGTTCACAGCTATTACTTTGCGCCGCAAGACCAAAGCATTGTATTGGGTACCAGCGAATATCCTGAAACATTTGCATGTATCGTGGGGCGGGATAATGTGTTTGCCACCCAGTTCCATACAGAAAAGAGCCATGATGCCGGTTTGCTGCTCTTGCGTAATTTTTTACACTGGAACGGATAATTTGTGTTAAAATATTATACTGATTTTCAGACAGGCATTAACAAGACAGCCGATGCCTGTCTGAAAAATGATCTTCACCACGCTTTACACCATCCGCATTATTGCTTTTTCCATAACCCAAGATAACGGATATTGCCATGTTACTGATTCCAGCCATTGATTTGAAAAACGGCCAGTGTGTGCGCCTTAAGCAGGGCTTGATGGATGAAGCAACCGTATTTTCAGACAGGCCTGTAGAGATGGGGCGGCATTGGGTGGAGCAGGGCGCGCGCCGTTTGCATCTGGTGGATTTGGACGGCGCATTTGCCGGCGAACCGAAAAACTTTGAGGCCATTAAGGAAATTTTGGCAGTAAGCTCGAAAGATGTGCCGGTTCAGCTGGGCGGCGGTATCCGGGATTTGAACACCATCGAAAAATACCTCGGTTTGGGTTTGAGCTACGTCATCATCGGTACGGCAGCAGTAAAAAATCCTGCTTTCGTGCGTGAGGCGTGTAAAGAGTTTGCCGGGCACATTATCGTCGGTTTGGATGCGAAAGACGGTATGGTTGCCATAGATGGCTGGGCCACGGTAACACAGCACCATGTGATTGATTTGAGCAAACAATTTGAAGATGACGGTGTAAACAGCATCATCTACACCGATATAGGCCGCGACGGCATGATGAGCGGGGTTAACATCGAAGCAACCGTGAAGCTTGCCGAAGCCGTTGATATTCCGATCATCGCTTCAGGCGGACTGACGGATTTGGAAGACATCAAAGCATTGTGTGCAGTACAGGAGAGCGGTGTCGCAGGCGCGATTACCGGCAGGGCGATTTATGAAGGCAGCATTGACTTTGCCGAAGCCCAAAAACTGGCAGACAGTCTGTCAAATTAGGCATCTGAAAATATAGCGTGGATTGGTCTGGAAAAATTAATTTGATTTACTGGCAATCTTGCGGCCTGAAGACGGGTTGAAATTAAATATATCAAACAAGATTGCGTGCATATTTGCAGGGAATGAAAAAATGTTGGAAGTGTTTGTTTTAGGTTTTTGGCTGATATGGTCGTCTGAGCGCGACATTTCGGCTGTGATGGAAGGTTTGGCATTTACCGGGCTTGCCGTTTTGATCCGCAGCATCATGGTTTTTTCCCCTCCTGAAATCAACCAATTGTTTTTTATGACAATGGCTATCGAGTGGGCATTTGTGTCGTTGCTGATGTGGGCGGTAAACCGATATTCCACCACTTTTATTTCCACGCTGTTGTTTGCGCTTATCGGCTCGGCATCTTATTATTGGCTGACGCAGCATTCGCTCGAATTTGCCGAAAAAATTATTGCATAATCAAACAGGCTGCTGGTTAATCGAGCAGCCTGTATTTATTTGAGAGTATTGAAGGAATTGTTATGGCATTGGCAAAACGCATTATTCCGTGTTTGGATGTTGAAAACGGCCGTGTTGTGAAAGGTGTCAATTTTGTCGGCCTGCGTGATGCGGGAAACCCTGTCGATGTGGCTAAGCGCTACAACGATGAAGGAGCAGACGAACTTACTTTTTTGGATATTACCGCTTCTTCCGACAATCGGGACACCATTTTGCATGTGATCGAAGAAGTGGCATCGCAAGTGTTCATCCCGCTTACCGTGGGTGGCGGCGTGCGCTCGGTGGCGGATGTGCGGAGACTGTTGAATGCCGGAGCTGATAAAGCCAGCATCAATACTGCTGCCGTAACCAATCCTGATCTGGTTAACGAAGCCAGCGCTTTTTTCGGTTCGCAAGCGATTGTTGTGGCGATTGATGCCAAAGCCGTAAACCCTGAAAATACGCGCTGGGAAGTCTTTACCCACGGCGGGCGCAAAGCTACGGGTATTGATGCCGTAGAGTGGGCAAAAAATATGCAGGCACGGGGAGCCGGCGAGATTCTTTTAACCAGTATGGACAGGGACGGCACCAAAATCGGTTTTAATCTGTCGCTCACACGGGCAATCAGTGAAGCGGTGGATATTCCTGTGATCGCATCGGGTGGCGTAGGCAATGTGCAGCATCTGATAGAAGGCGTGAAAGAAGGCAAAGCCGATGCAGTGTTGGCCGCCAGTATCTTTCATTTTGGCGAGGTCAGTATCCACGAAGCCAAATTGGCGATGAAGGCCGCGGGGATAGAGGTAAGGTTGTAAAACTGAAAATGCCTGTCTGAAGATTTCAGACAGGCATAATTTTTACAATTGTAAAGATTGTTTAAATTGGTATAAGGTTTTATAATGCCGTGCTAATAAAATCCACAACAGAGATTAACGATGAAGTATAAAATCACACGCCGATACTTTCTCCAAGGTTCGGCCGCTTTAACCGGCAGCCTGATGCTTGGCGGCTGCTTAAAAGAAAACAGCACGGCACAGCCTGAAGAAACCGTTAAAATTTATTACCCGCCGGCACTCAACGGCTTGCGAGGTGATCATGAAGGCAGTGAAGTTGCTGCACACAGCATGGCCATGCAGGGCAAGCAATACACGCTGCCCGGCCAGGCGGCCGAGCATTATGACTTGGTGGTTATCGGCGGCGGTATCAGCGGCCTGACTTCGGCTTATCTTTACCGTCAGAAGCATCCCGAGGCCAAAGTGCTGGTGTTGGATAACCATGACGATTTCGGCGGCCATGCCAAGCGCAACGAATTTACTTATCAAAACCGCACATTCATCACTTACGGAGGCAGCGAATCACTGGATTCGCCTAAAACCACGTTTTCCAAACAGGCGCATTCGTTGTTGGAAAGTTTGGGCGTCGACTATAAAAAGTTCGAGCAATATTTCAACCGTGACTTGTACGAGAAAAAATGGCAGCTCAAACAAGGCGCTTTCTTCAGCCCCGAAGTGTTCGGCAAAGCTGCCGTGGTTGCAGGCCTGCCTGAAACAGGTAAAGCAAGTGCGGCAGAAGTGATCCGGCAATTTCCCTTAGCCGAAGATGCCAAGCAGGCTTTGATTGAGCTTTACACAGGGAAAACCAATTATCTCAAAGGCAAGAAAAAGCGTCAGCGCACCGAATTTGCCGAAGAAACCAGCTATTATGATTTTCTGAAAGACACCGTAAAGCTGCCGGAGGGCGCGCTGAATTATCTGAAAGACATCAGCTCGGAATACTGGGGGCACCCCATCAGCGCGATTTCAGTAGTTGAAGCCTTGGAAGAAAATTATCCGGGCGTACAAAACTTGGGGCTGCCCGAGGAAGGCGGCGAAGAAGAAAAAGAACCTTATATTTATCACTTCCCCGACGGAAACGCCTCTATTGCCCGCTTACTGGTGCGCAAACTGATTCCTACCGTGGCCGAGGGCAATACGATGGAAGATATCGTGCTGGCTAAATTTGATTACAGCAAGCTTGATCTTCCGGAAAACACCACACGCATCCGCCTGAACAGCACCGCTTTGCTGGCGGAAAACAATGCCGAAGGCGTGGCCGTGGCCTATCTGAAACACGGTGATGAGCAGCTTGTGCAAGTGCAGGCGAAAAAATGTATTTTTGCCGGCCATAGCGCTTTGGCCGCACGCATTATCCCCCAAATGCAGGAAGCGCAGAAAAAGGCTGAATTGAGCTGTGTGAAAGTGCCGATGGTTTATGCCAAAGTTTTGGTAAAAAATGCACAGGCTTTTAAAAAGCTCGGCGTTTATTCGCTTTATGCCCCTGGCGCGCCTTATTGCTTGATCCAGCTGGAAGACCCTGTAAATATTGGCGGTTATCAGGCTCAACAAAGCCCTGACGAACCGATGATTGTACATGCTGTCCGCATTGCCACCGATTTCGTAGGCGAGAATGTCCGTGAGCAATACCGTAATGGCCGCAGAAAATTGTTCGGGCAAAGTTATGATGCACTGAAAACAGAGTTGTTCGGGCAGCTGCGCCATCTTTATGCCTTGGCAGGTGAAAACTTCGACGATATGTTGGTTGACGTTACCCTAAACCGCTGGGCGCACGGTTACAGCTACGAACAAGCCGAACTTGCCGACACGGAGCAGTCTATGGAGCGCACTACCCGCGCGATGCGCAAGCCCGTGGGCAATATCTTTATGGCAGGTTGCGATGTGGCATGGATGCCGTATTTGCAGAATGCCGTTGACGAGGCATTCCGTGCGGTCAAAGAAGCTTCTGCATAAACACTTATATTGAGCGGTTAGCCGATGCCTGTCTGAATATTTTCAGACAGGCATTATTGTTTTGTTCTCAAAGTAGGAAAGGTTGGATTGATCAAAGTGTTGCACAAACAGAGAAATAAAGTTTCTTCTAAATTAATCGGAATAAATAAAAATAGTTATTTTATTCGGTTTTTGGAAACAAGCCTGTCTCGGTTTAATAAAACCGTAAGGATGATAGATTTGAATCTAAAATGCCGTGAAATAAAACTACGGGATAAAAAGCGGTAATGTATAAACTGCCCAAACCTATGTATAATCTGCACTATTAATGCGGTTTGCACATGTTGCCGAACCTGAACACACCACATTTAAAGAGGGCATTATGTTAGTTTGTAATATTGATGAAATAATTATTCACGGTACAACCAGTAAAGGAAAAACTTTCCGTCCGAGCGACTGGTCGGAGCGGCTGTGCGGCATTTTGTCTTCTTTCGATAAAGGTAACCGACTTTCTTATCACCAGTGGGTGCGCCCTTTGTTGGTGGATAATGTGCGCTGCGTTGCCGTACATAAAAACCTGGAAGAAATCAACCCGGCCATGTTCCGTTTTTTGATGGATTTTGCGGCCGATAATGATTTGCGGGTGATGAACTGCAATGCTTTAATAGATGAGAAAGAAGGCCAGAAAGACGCTGCGTCGGCAGCGAAAGCGGCAGAAACGGTAAATGCCGCCGCTGCATCTGCTTCCGGTTCGCAAGTAATTGAAGGGCTGCGTGAAATCGAAGCGGCGGAAACAGCCACGGCATTTGCCGCACTAAGCATTTTGCGTCCGATGCTGACGGATGTGAACCGCTTTGTCGAACAGGTCAATACTTTGCAGCGCCCCCAAGGCTACCGCTTATTGGGCATTTTTGAAGAAGGAAAAAGCAGTGCGGTAGCAGTGTGCGGTTTCCGGGTTTCCGTTAACTTATTCAGTGGCACCTATATCCATATTGACGATGTGGTAACCATTCCCAACAGCCGGGGTAGGGGCTATGCGGCGCGCTTGTTGGCCGAAGTGGCTAAAATCGCCCGTGAAGAAGGAATTACCCAAATACAGATTAATTCAACCGTCGGCCACGACCGCATGGAGGCACGCCGCCTATATTTCAGGCACGGGTTTGACATCACCGGCCATCACTTCGTCTGCAAAGTGGAAGAGTTCAAAGGATAATCACCCGTTTTACGGCAGTAAAAACAATGCCTGTCTGAAAATGTTTTCAGACAGGCATTGTTGATTTTAAAGAACCGAACCGTCTTTAAAACAGGTTTGAAGTGCCGCTATCCGGCTGATAATCGTCAGAGGCAGGCGGAATAGCGTTGAAGTATGTTGGTTGTTCCTGTTCTGTTTGGGCAGGTTGGGGCGCACGTTCGGATTGCGGTAAGGTATCCGTACCCGCATCGATTTCGATCTCGCTGCCTTCTGGCAGAATTTCGTCTTGCTGCGGCACAGGTTTGGGCGGCGGCGCTACGGCTTTGCTCAATTCGCCATCGCCGCTGGTCCAAGCCAATGATTTTAAGGCGCCTTGTGGTTTTCCGTTTTTCGAGCCGCAGGTGATGCAGTTCAAAGAACCGGTTTTATTTTTTAATACAAGGGCCAATCGCTTGGTGTGTACCGTTTTACCGTGTGCTTTTGCCCAAGCGCTGATACTGGCCTGCAAAGCTTTGGCATCCAAATTGTTTTGACGGTAAGGATCACGGAAAGCGGCGAGCCACAGATTGTTGTTGGCATCGGTGTTTAGAGAAGCCATTTGATAAATTACATCAACGGGCGCCCCTGTGTTGATGGCTTTGGCAAATTCGAGCGCATCGGGTGATTTCATCCGCACACAACCGTGGCTGCGCACGCCGGGAACGCTGGTCGGGGCATTTGTGCCATGGATGCCCAAGCCGAGTTTAGGATCGCCCATGCGGACAAAGACCGGCCCTAATGGATTGTCGGGTCCCGGAGGTACGGTAGTTTTGCCGTTTTTCAGTTCTTTTTGAATCGATTTCGGAATATGCCAAGTAGGATTGTAAGCTTTGGCACCGATAAGGTGGCGGCCCAGATTGGTTTGGGTGGCCGCTTTGCCTACTGCAACAGGGTACGCTTTGGTCAGCTTGCCGTCGGTGTATAAAAACAACCGTTGTTGGGGAATATTGATAAAAACGTGTTGGCCTTCTGAGTAAGGTTGGACGTCCGGTAGGGGTGTGTTGGCTGCCGCGATGCCGCTGAATGTGGCGGCAAACAGGCCTAATCCAGTTTTATTCATTGTGAATTATCTTTATTAAGTATATGTTGTGGTTGTAAAAACAAAAAGGAAATCATACCGTATTTTCGGTAAATTTGTGAGAAAATATCGGAATTTGTTAGGTAAGGGTCGGAATGTCGGCTATTAAGGTTGTAAAAATGCAGAGCGGTATGCAGGATAAGGCGAAAGTTTTTGCAGTAGATTATGAAGGGCGGGGTGTTGCGCGTGTGGGCGGAAAAGCCGTTTTTATCCGAGGCGCCCTGCCCGGCGAAGAAGTGCGCTTCCGTGTGACGCAAAGTAAAAAAAGCTTTGATGAGGCGGAAGTGGTCGATATTTATCAAGCTTCACCTGATAGGGTGGAGCCTATATGTCGGCATTTTGGTGTGTGTGGCGGCTGTGTATTGCAGCATGCCTCGGCTAAAGCGCAAGTTGCATACAAACAACGTGTGATGGAAGAGCAATTGCTGCGTATCGGTAAAGTGCAGCCGGAAAAAATTTTGCCACCTATTTATGGTAATCCGTGGACTTACCGCCATCGTGCGCGTCTGAGCGTTACCAAAAACAAGCAAGGCAGAACGAAACTTGGTTTCCGTTCGCGGCGCAGCAATGAAGTAGTGGACTTGGAGGAGTGTGCTGTTTTGCCGCAAGAGATAGTAGAAGTGTTGCCTTATTTGCGCTTGTTGCTAGACAGTTTGTCGGATAAAGCAGTGGTGGAATACATTGAATTTTCTGTCGGCCAACTGCTGACTGCTTTGAATATCTGCACCCGCTCATGCCTGTCTGAAAAAGATTTAGACAAACTCAAAATGTTTTCAGACAGGCATTTGAAGAATAAGCAATATGCTTGGCAAATCTGGCTTCAAACCAAACCAAATCAGACCCAACCTTTTTACCCGCAGAATATGCCAGAGCTATTTTATGAAATGCCGGAATTCAATGTGAAAATGCCGTTTCAGCCCGGCGATTTTACACAGATCAATCAGGAGTTGAATACGTTGATGGTTGCACGCGCCGTCAGAATGCTCGAACCGAAAAAGGGAGAGAAAATTGTCGATTTATTTTGTGGATTAGGTAACTTTACCTTGCCGATAGCGAAAAGCGGTGCTCATGTTTTGGGTATAGAGGGCGAGAGCCGGTTGGTTCAGCGGGCCAAAATGAATGCTAAAATAAATGGCTGTGCCGATAATACACATTTTGAAACGGCAGATTTGTTTGCTGTTACGCAAGCGGATATAAAAAAATGGGGAAAACCGGATAAAATTTTGCTTGATCCTCCCCGGAGCGGCGCGTATGAAATTGTTAAAGCATTGGGAACTGCCTGTATGCCAAAGCGGATAGTGTATGTTTCCTGCAATCCTGCAACATTCGCTAGGGATGCCAATGTGATAGTAGAAAAAGGCTATAAATTCAAAGAAGTAGGGGTTATGAATATGTTCCCCCAAACTGCACATATTGAGTCTATCGGTCTTTTTTACAGATAATCGGTATTTTTTGGCGTAAAGAAATATTTGCAAAATGACTGATGTAAGCAAGTCATGCTATCATCCACATCTAAGGAATCAACAGCCTATTGATACAATTTTTGTTCATTTGTTTTGATAAATTAAGTGTTTATAGGCTTACTGTATATATCGGGAGAGTTTCTTGAATTACTCGCTGTTAATAGGATTATTGGGTGCGCTGGTTGTTGTCGCCCTTTTTGTGCGCTTAAAGCAAAACAAAACGGGAAATAAAAAGACAACTAAGCCGGCATTGAAGCGCGCCGAGAATAATGAAACAGGGCAATCTTCTGGCGAATGGTTGGATATGGTCAACCAAACGGTAGAAGAAACAGACGACCAAGATTGGGAGTGGGACACCGGGGGAATAGATCCTGGTGCTACTTCTGTTTCTGCCAAAGAAGTGGATCCACTGACTGAATATCAGGTTTATAAACAATTTGGGTATGAGGATAAAGCAGCCGCATCGCTGGCGGGTTACCTTAACAAAATGGAAGGTAATGCTCCTGAAAAATTGGTTCATGAGCTGGCCAGTTTAAGTCTGAGTACAGGAAATATAGACCTGTTGGCCACAACACTCGACAAACATGCTGATATTTTGTCGAGCGATAGCCTGTCTGATTATGTTCGCGAAGGTTTGATGCAAGACTCGAACAACTTACCCTTACGTGTGGTTGCAGAGGCTAGGTTGGGATGGAGTATGCAGGAAGTAGCCCGCCAGATTGGCGAGCAGACAGGATTGGGCGTAGAGGAAGCAGTAAGTGCGCAGACAGCGCATCAATCTTCCTCATCCGGCTCTGTTTCTACTGAAAAACGTGTTTCCAAACGTAGTGCAATTGTCGTAGCTAAAGGCACTCAGGAACTTCGTGATTTGTCGAACGAAGAAATGAATGCGGTTATGGGTTTTGTGAAGCCGGAACGCAGTACTAAAATTCTTAGAAATCAAGTTGGTTATGAAACAGCGCTTCAACAGTACAATCGTGCAATTCAGAAGTCGGAAAAACCTGCGGCACTCATTATTGATGCCCTGAAGCTTGATTACCAACACAATGAAGTGGAACAATTTGCCGGTCACTTGTGGAAACTTTATTATTCATTAGGCTCTTATGGGCGGCAAGTGAAAGAGCGCATGCTGGGTTGGGGTTATAGTTTGGGTCAGCATGAATTGTTTGATGATTTAGAAAAAGGCCCCAATGAGCAGCAAATTAGAGAAATTGGTTTGGCCAAAGGTTATTTGCAACCTTCTAAACGGCAGCTGAAAGCGCATTATCGTGATTTGGTATTGGAGAATGATTCGGTAACCAATACCAGCAATTCGCCTACTGATATGGTTATTAAAGAAGTTGAATCTTTATTAATGTATGGTCAGTTGGATCAAGCCATTGATACTTTAGAACAGTCGGTTTTACAGTATCCGGAAGAATCTCAGCTTTACATTACGCTCTTTGATCTATATGAGCGTTCAGAAGGCTGGGATCGTTTGGAGCAGTTTGTCAAACTGCTGAGAGATCGCGCATCAACTCTGCCAGAAGAAGCAGTATTGGCAATGAGCCGCTTATTGCAGCGTGTTAATGAAATTTCTAAATAACTATAAGAGTACCAAGAATGGATAGTCTGTTACCGAAAGTTAAAACAGTACGGGTGATGCTAAAGGATTTTAGCGAACAACAGGAAGCTATATTCCGCATGGCATTTAAAATGCACAATACGACTAATTATGAAATCGTAGAAGATGGTGCGGAACATAAACCAGATATGGTTTTGGTAGATGTTGATACCCAGCGCGGTATGTTGCCGTGGCATGAGGCACGCCAACAGCATAGTGATATTCCGGTGGTAATTTTTTCATCTGAAAAACCTATGCTTACAGCTCCTTATCTTGCCAAGCCGGTTAAGTTTGACACATTATTCCCAACTTTACGGAGTTTGGCTCAAGGGGGGAATGTTTACGAAGTCAAACCGGATGATCAAGCTGCGAAGTCTATCGAGCCGGCTGCGAAAAACGAACATAGAAAAGCAACCATTAAACGATTTAACCCTCAGAGCGGGCTTTTAGGCGCACTGAAAATGGCAAGTGCTCGCCAGCAGGATACTGCCGTTTTAAATAATGGAAAACCGGTTTTAATCGTATTTCCGAGCATTCAGCGTGTTTTGTTAACCGTTAGTGCAGATGAGTTGGAACGGATGTGTAAAAATGATAATCTTGAAGTTGTATGTAAAGCAGTTCCAGATAATCCGCAATGGAAAGATAAAGCAAAAGTCACAATTATGTCATGTATGTGGCAAATGGCGATTTGGACAGCACAAGGTCGTCTAGTTTATCCTTTAACACCGCAAACGGTTTTTACCCTCAAACGATGGCCTAACCTCACTCGTTTAGCGCCTGTGCCAGAATCGATGAGATTGTCTGCATTTTTAACTAAAACATCGGTAAATCTAAATGTGCTGTATAAAGTTATGCCTTTAGATATGGCTGATATTCTTAATTATATGGCGGCGACTTATGTTACAGGGTTCTTGGCAACAGATAATGAATTTGCTACTGAGAAGCATGCCACGCCGACTACTTCTGCCGCAGATGTGTCTGCTAGCATGAATGTGAATAGTGGCGAAGTTACTGATAAGAAAATGTCTAGTGATGCTGAGCGGGCTGCAAGTGGTTCAAAAGAACAGCCTAGAGGCTTGTTGAATAGATTAATGCGCAAGCTGATTGGTAAATAAGGAGTGTATAAATGATTGAAAATAAGATTATATTTACCGGTCCTGTCGGTGTGGGTAAAACCACTGCAATCAGTGCGTTATCGGATGATCCCCCTGTTCAAACTGATGCCCGAGCTTCTGATATGACATTGGTGCGTAAGGGTTATACAACAGTGGCAATGGATTACGGTGTCATTCGTTTGGATGAGGAAACAAAAGTCCATCTCTATGGTACCCCAGGGCAAGAGCGCTTTAACTTTATGTGGACTATTTTAAGTAAAGGAAGCATGGGATTGGTTCTATTGTTGGACAATACCCGAACCAATCCGCTGAAGGATTTAAATTTCTTTTTGGAAGCGTTTAAAGATTTGCTTAAGACAGCACCTTTGGTAGTTGGTGTAACAAAAATGGATATCCGCTCTTTGCCGAGTATTGAGGTTTATCAAAAATATCTGGCTCAGAATAATTTTAATGTTCCTGTTTTTGAAATTGATGCCCGCCAGGAAGATGATGTGAAACAACTGGTTAGTGCTATGTTGTTTTCTATTGACCCGGGCTTAGAGGTATAAGAATGGACACAACACTTTCTTTGCAAGCAAATTTGTATCCGCGAATTACTCCGGCAGGCGCTTATTATGCTGTTTCTAATAACACAACTAGTGCCAGCCGAACTTTATTGCACGGTTTGTTAAAAGCTGATTCTGATGAGTTAATCAGCACAGAGAAGCTTTTAGCATGGTCTGATACAAGTGATATCAATATAGCACTTAGCTTGTTGTATCGTTTACAGCGTCTGGAATTCTTGTATGGAGATGAATCTCCTTCAGTAAATAATGTTCACTTATCAGATGAACAACTGCCTGAGTTATTAGGAAAATTATCAAATATTGGCCGAGCTTTATTGGCTGATCAAAACGGATTATATTTTGCTAACGCAGGCTTTCATCATGAAACAGCAGAAGAAGTAGGTATTTTGGCCAGTGAAGTGGTTGCTGTTGGTGAGCGCCATCAGTTATTGTTGAAGAATAACTTAAATATCCATCATACTGCTTGGGGTATTTGTGATCCTTCAGGGCAAACGGAGTTAACTTTCTTTCCTTTATATATTGGTCAAAGCAAGTTGATATTAGTAATTGGAGGTGTTCCTGATTTGAATCAAGAGGCTTTTGTTTCTTTAATCAAAGCATTGAGCAACCGTTAAACTATTTGAAAAGCAGCCATTAATTTTTTTATGAATGAAATAATTTAATTTGATACTGTGGGAAAACTGAACAAGCAAGCTGCTTATTTTTAATAAATTGGAAAAACTATGCGTGAACAACTTTTAATGTCAGTATTAAGCGATTTGAACGCTACTTCTGTGGATATTATTGCCTCCGCCGTTATTTCGACTGATGGTCTGCCGATAGCAACATTGATGCCTAAAACATTGGATCAAGACAGAGTGGGAGCTATGTCGGCAACGTTGCTGGCTTTGGGTAGTCATGCTGCAGGCGAATTGGCTTGTGGTGAACTGGATCAGGTGATGGTGAAGGGTAAAACAGGCTACATTCTTTTGAACCAAGCTGGTTCTGACGCTGTTTTAACTTTAATGGCGAAGGAAAGTGGTAAGCTAGGTTTGATTTTGCTGGATGCGAAGAGAGCAGCAAAACATATTGCTGATATTCTTTAAAAAATTACAAACCGAGCAAAAATTTGTGGCTGAAGTAGATTAGCCCTAAATACCACGCCAAAGCTGCAGCTAAAAACCTTGCAACTTTGGCGTGGTATTTAAACGGAGAGACACTAATTTTTTATATAAATTTCTGATTTAATTAATAATGGGACTTAGGAAGCTTGTCACTATATTTGGTGATTTTGCTTCCTAAGCCCCTTATTTTTTAAGTTTTGCCGGAGAGACGCAAATTTTTATAATAACATTATGATTATGTAAGAAACTCTAGCGTTGTTTACAGTATTTGAAAGACAATACTGCCATGAACATCCATAAAAACACCCGCCTTACCCCGCACCAACGCCAAGCCGTTTGGCGCGCCTATACGCAGGATAAAATCACCGTTACCTCACTGGCCCGGCAATACCAAGTCAGCAGGGTTACCATTTACCGCATCCTAAAGGCGGCACGGCTGCAGCTGCTCGCACCACAAAACAGCACCAACAACCGTTTCAAACAGGCCAAATACGGAATGAAGCGTTTGGCAAAAGTGGAAAAAACATCGAAGAAAAGCTCAAGAAACAGGCCAAACGCTACAACAAATCCTATCCCGGCGAAATGGTGCATTTCGACACCAAACGACTGCCTTTGTTGCAAAACCAAAAAGCAACCGCCTCGAGAGATTACCTGTTTGTCGCCATTGACGACTATTCCCGCGAACTGTATGCGGCCATTTTGCCCGACCGTACAGCGGCTAGTGCGGCCAAGTTCCTTTTGCGTGATGTGATTGACTGTTGTCCTTATACCATCGAATGTGCCTATTCGGATAACGGCATGGAATACCGTGGCAATGCGTCGCATCCGTTTGCGGTTGCCTGTGTGCAGAACAACATCAACCAGAAGTTTACCCGTATTGCCCGACCGCAGACCAACGGTAAGGCAGAACGGGTAATCCGCACCCTGATGGAAATGTGGCATGACAAAGTTCCGTTTATGGATTCGGAACACAGGCAGAAGGAATTGTGCCGTTTTGTGAATTTTTATAATACGGTTAAGCCGCATAAGGGCTTGAAGGGCGATACGCCTTTTGAGGTTTTACAGGCTTATTTTTCTCAATCTGTTGTGTAAACAACGCGAGGATTTCTTACATATGATATTTTTAATATTTAAAAATATAAAATACAAAAATACCGTAAAAAGTACCGTATTTTTACAAAAGTCAAAGCGGTTTTAGGGTATTTTTTACCTTTTTGGCTGGGGGTGGCAAGCGGGTAGAAAATCATTTTTCAGGCATGTGCGGATTGGCTGATTGCACGGTTTACCCATTCATTGCGGCATGACAACCTTAACCGCTATCACGGGGTAAGCAACCGCCGCATTTTTAGGTTGTCTGAAACCGCTCGAAACCACGCAACAAAATATCAAAAAGTTAATGTTAATCAGACTGTTAAATAATACCTTTAACAACTCTCCATGGAAAAAAATTCTGTGAATGGGAGGGCGGGCGGTCTAGGAATATAAGCCGCCCGAACTTTTAACACCCCCTACCCATTCAGCAAAAGCCAGTAAGGAAGCTATACACCCGCTACACTTCACAAAAAACGCGGTGCGAATTACCCGCATGAATCAAATACCGGAAAGTACCTTAACACTTTCACGCCAGGCATTTATCAAACAAACGGCCTTTGCCTATTGCCTGCCCGATATGATAACCTGTCATGATGGTTTTCACGGTTAAATCTAGCTCTATTTCCGTTTACCCGTATTCCGCTGTCAGTTTAGGCGTAATGATGCCGCCCAATGATAGGGTTTCCCCTTGCTTTCTTTTCAGTAGATAGGCTCATACGCGGCTGTCAAACGCAATTATATTAGCGTATATCGGCGGGCTGTTTTCCCTGTATGTATGCACATTCATTTTCGCTATCACATAGACGCTGCCGCGTACTGTAAACAGCTTTTTGGGCGGCCTTGTCAGCTTGCCGCTAATGATACCGTCTATCATTTAAAACACCATTTCCGCAAAAAAATATATAACACACCCTCAAAAACTTGGTTACTTTGGTTATTCCGTTGATTTTAAAGAAAAAAGTGATAAAATTTTTGGTTACTTGCTGGTTACTGCTTGGTTACCTTTTTGTAACTATATGATTTTAATATATAAAATCTTGGTTACTGCATTAAGATGTTGTTAAATAAAATAAAACTGCTATCAGGTAGGGTTAGGCTGTCTGAAAGTAACCAATGGTAACCAACGAGTAACCAAGTTAAAAATGACTGATTAACTATATAAAACAATAAGATATATATCGAGTAACCAAAGTAACCAACTTAGATTCGAATTTCAAGTGCAACACTCAGGCAGTAGAGGTTGGAACAGATTCAAGAATAAAACACTTGGCGTTTCATAGCCAAGTGTTTTTCTTGGCCTATGGTTCAGTTCATCCTGAACCCTGCGTATTTCCCGCTCACTAATGTTGCGGAAATCGGTTTGTTTGGGGAAATATTGGCGGATGAGTCCGTTGGTATTTTCATTCAGCCCTTTTTCCCAAGAATGGTAGGGGCGGCAAAAATAGGTTTCCGCCTCCAATGCTTGGGCTATTCGGATGTGTCGGTAGAATTCTTTGCCGTTATCCATGGTCAGGGTGTGTACCCTGTTTTTATGCGCCTTCAATACCCTGATGACGGCGTTGGCGGTGTCTTTGGCGATGATGGTGTAGCGGGTAACCCGCTCGACCAAGGTCAGTAATGCGCTTTTCTGATCTTTGCCGACGACGGTGTCGGCTTCCCAATCGCCGATGCGGGATTTTTGGTCGACGATGGCGGGTCGGTTTTCAATGCCGATGCGGTCGGGTACTTTGCCTCTGCTCTATGTACTGCCGTAGCGTTTACGGTAGGATTTGCCGGCTATTCTGAGATGCTGCCACCAAGTGCCGCCGTTGCTTTTGTCGTCGCGCAGGTAGTTATAGACGGTGCTGTGGTGGAGTGATTTGGTGGTGCTTGTACAGATAGGCGCACACTTGTTCGGGACTGAGTTTGAGTCGGATGAGGGTATCGATGTGTTGAATCAGCCGGGAATGGAGCTTATAGGGTTTTCGCTTACGCTGTTTGGTAAGCCGGCTTTGCTGTTGGGCTTTTTCGGCGTTGTATGGCTTTTCCTGTGTACTGTGCCGTCTGATTTCGCGGCTGATGGTGCTTTTGTGGCGGTTAAGCTGTTTGGCGATTTCGGTGACGGTGTGGTGGCGGGATAGGTATTGGATGTGGTATCGTTCGTCTTGGGTCAGTTGTGTGTAGCTCATGGCAATCTTTCTTGCAGGAAAGGCCGTATGCTACCGCATACCGGCCTTTTTCTGTTATGGAAAGTTGCACTTCAAATCCGAATCCGCCGGGCATTATTGTCGGGTGGTGAATTTACAAGGGAAATGTTATACAGTATCATTTTGGTTCTGTTGCTTCTTGGCTGGGGCAAATAAACTGAAACAATTATGCTCGGGTTTGAGCCGGACATTTTTGATGAAGGCCAATGAACAAGGTATTCGGGCTAAGCTTGAATATGGCGAAACCATGATGGCAGCAAGTTTATCCGTTGCCTAAAAAACGGGCAGAAAAATAAAATTCATTCCGCTTGTGAAGCAGAATGCCAAATTTCTGCTTTATTAAGTTTTTCTGCCGATAAATAATTGCATGCTTTATGCATAACTTTGTGGCATGCGATTTCTTTAAAACAACAAAAAGCCTGTTTCAGACAGGCATTTGTTATCAAACACGCTGATACAGACAATGAATCTTTTATTAACCGGCTTAGTCCAACGCCTATTGCTGGCGGCTTTGGCCCTGACAGTGTTATGGGGCGTATATTTTTGGGCGATTGCCGAATGAGTATCCACATTAATAACCTTACCGTGAGCTATCAACGCAAGCCTGCCGTGCACCATATCGATATGGAATTTGAAGACGGCTCGATGTGGGTCATTTTCGGGCCCAATGGCGCAGGTAAGTCTACTTTGTTGAAAGCCGTTATGGGTTTGCTCAAAGCCGAAACGGGAAGCATCAAGTGGCAGGGTATGGAGCGCAAAGATATTGCTTATCTGCCGCAGCAGTCGGATATCGACCGTAACCAGCCGATGACGGTGCTGGAACTGGCAGCTTTGGGATTATGGTATGAAATCGGTTTTTTCGGCCGGATGAATGCCGACCAAAAAAAGCGCGTTATGCAGGCGCTCAAGCGGGTGGGTATGGAAGAGTTTGCCCAACGGCAGATTGCCCATTTGTCCAACGGCCAATTCCAGCGTGTCCTGTTTGCCCGCATGCTGGTGCAGGAGGCCAAGTTTTTACTGTTGGACGAGCCTTTTAATGCCGTGGATGCCCGCACTACTTACGCGCTGCTGGATGTTTTGCAGCAATGCAGCAGGGAAGGCCAGGCGGTTATCGCCGTGTTGCACGATTATGAACAAGTGCACGCCTATTTCCCGAACACGCTTTTAGTGGCGCGGGAAAAAGTGGCGGCAGGCAAAACAGAAGAAGTGCTGACCGATGCTTATTTGCAGAAAGCGGCCGCATTGATGCAGAAAACAGAAAGCGCAGAATGGTGCGTTGCTTGAGGTAAAACGGTTTTCAGACAGGCATGCTTATGATGCCTGTCTGAAAACCTGCTGAAACATGAATTTATACGAATTACTGATTTCCCCTTTTGCCGAGTTCGGCTTTATGCGTTATGCGCTGGCTTCGGTTGTGTTCCTCGCCTTGTCGGGCGCGCCGGTCGGCGTGTTTTTGGTAATGCGCCGGATGAGTTTGGTAGGCGACGCGCTCGGCCATGCCGTGCTTCCCGGTGCGGCCGTCGGCTACATGCTGGGCGGTTTGAGCATGCCGGCCATGAGCTTGGGCGGCTTTGCCGCCGGTTTGCTGATGGCGCTGCTGGCCGGCTTGGTCAGCCGGTTTACCAATTTGAAAGAAGATGCAAACTTTGCCGCATTTTATTTGAGCAGCCTGGCCATCGGGGTTGTATTGGTAAGCCAAAGCGGCAGCAATATTGATTTGCTGCATCTTTTGTTCGGCTCAATTCTGGCAGTGGATTTACCGGCTTTGCAGTTGGTAGCGGTAAGCGCCAGCGTAACCATCATCACTTTGGCCGTGATTTACCGCCCTATGTTGCTGGAAAGTATAGATCCGCTGTTTTTGAGGGCGGTAAACGGCAAAGGCGGTTTGTGGCATTTGATTTTTCTCGTGCTGGTGGTGATGAATCTGGTAGCCGGATTTCAGGCTTTAGGCACGTTGATGTCGGTAGGCTTAATGATGCTGCCGGCAATTACCGCCCGCTTATGGGCGCGCAATATGGGAATGCTGCTGTTTTTGGCATGCGTGTTCGCTTTGCTTTGCGGTATCGGCGGCTTGCTGTTTTCATATTATGTGGAAATACCTTCAGGGCCAGCGATTATTTTATGGTGTGGTGCGTTTTACTTGATTTCTATCGTTTTCGGCTGGGAAAGCGGCTTGGTTTCCAAATGGCTGCGCCGCCGGAAACATCATGCTTATTAAAGGAGTGGAAGAATGATACATTGGAAAATCGGCCTTTTGGCACTTTGTGTATCCGGCGCATTACATGCCGCACCGATGCCTGTGGTATCGAGTTTCAGCATTCTGGGCGATGTAACCAAGCAAATCGGCGGTGAACGCGTGGCCGTTCAGAATTTGGTCGGCGCGGATCAAGACGCGCACGCGTATCACCTGACAAGTGCAGACATCAAAAAAATCAGCGGTGCGAAGTTGGTGTTGGTGAATGGTTTGGGGCTGGAAAAAGCCGAACTTACCCGCGCTGTGAAACAAAGCAAAGTAGCCTATGCGGAAGCGGCTGCCGGTATTAACGCTTTAAAAATGCCGGAGGGCGGCCACCATCATCATCACGGGGAAGAAGGCGGCCACCATCATCATGACCATGATCATGGTGAATATGATCCACATGTATGGACCGATCCGGTATTGATGCAAAAATACGCTGCCAATGTAGCGGATGCCTTGATTAAAGCCGACCCGGCCGGCAAAGCTTATTACCAGCAGCGCCTTAATGCCTATCAGGGCGAATTGAAAAAGCTGGATACTTATGCATCGGGCAAATTCAATGCCGTTCCCAAAGCCCAACGCAAAGTGTTGACCGGTCATGATGCATTTGCCTATATGGGCAAGCGTTACGACATCGTATTTATCGCGCCGCAAGGTGTGAGCAGCGAAGCGCAACCCTCAGCCAAACAGGTGGCGGCGATTATCCGCCAAGTGAAACGTGAGGGCATCAAAGCGGTATTTACGGAAAACATCAAAGATACCCGCATGGTAGACCGCATTTCCAAAGAAACCGGTGTGAAGCTGGGCGGCAAGCTTTATTCAGACGCATTAAGCAGCGGCGCACCTGCCAATACTTACATCAATATGTACCGCCACAATGTGGATACGTTGAGCGGTGCAATGAAATAAGTTTCTGGGGCATAATATGGCTTATATCGGGTCATATCGGCAATGCCTGTCTGAAATTCAGACAGGCATTGGCTTCAAGGCATATTATAACGATGAAAATAATGTTTTTATTTCTTGACTTTAAGCAAAAAAAAGCGTTTAATAGCGCTATTGAATTTTCACGCCGATTTGACACAGCTTGCGGGCGTTTAAAACAGCTAAAGCGTACAGAGTTTTTCATTTAAGCTGTTATATTTTGGCCCGTTTGTGTTCAGCACAATCGGGCTTTATTCTGTTTCGGAAAACGGGAAACCAATAAAGAATCAAAAGTAGGAATACACACATTTATGATTGTTTTAGATAAAGTAAGTAAGCGCTACCGAAGCAGCGATACCGGAGGCTGGTTTACCGCGGTTGAACCGACCAGCCTGGAAATCAAGCAGGGGGAAATTTTCGGCCTGATGGGCTATTCAGGGGCAGGAAAATCCACACTGCTGCGCCTTATCAACCTTTTGGAGCGGCCTGATGAAGGCCGCGTGGTTGTAGAAGGGCAGGATTTAACCGAGCTCTCACCTGCCGCTTTGCGAAAAGCGCGCCAAAACATCGGTATGGTCTTTCAGCAGTTTAATTTGCTGAGTAACCGAACCGTTGCCGAAAATGTGGCGTTTCCGCTGGAAATCGCCGGTTGGGATAAAGCCAAAATCCAAGCCAGAGTGGACGAGTGTCTGGAAATCGTGCATTTGAGCGATAGGGCGCAACACTATCCCGCGCAGTTGTCGGGCGGGCAAAAGCAGCGTGTCGGCATCGCACGCGCGCTGGCGCCGAGCCCGAAAGTGATTTTGGCCGACGAACCCACTTCTGCATTGGATCCTTTCACTACGCGGAATGTGTTGGCGTGTTTGGAAGAGATTAATAAAAAATTTAATGTTACAATTGTGATTGTTACTCATGAGATGAGCGTTATCCGCCGCCTGTGCGACCGTACCGCACTCTTGCATCACGGTAAGCTGCTGGAAGTGGTGGATGTGAACAATAACCAAATCCACGCCCGATCAGAAATCGGCCGCGAACTGATTCGGGAGGATTGATAATGGCTGATTTAAGTTTTGCCCAAGCGGTGGATAATTTGTGGGGCATGAAATCCGAAATATTGAAAGCTGCTTGGGAAACCTGCATCATGATGGGCATTTCCGTTCCGGTTTCCGTGTTGTTCGGCACTTTGCTCGGCATCGGGATGTTTGCCACCGGAAACCACATGCTTTTTTATAACCGCACGGCCAATAAAGTTTTGGATAATGTGATCAACCTGATCCGTGCATTTCCTTTTGTGATTTTGATGGTGGCGATGGGGCCGCTGACCTTATTGTTGATCGGTAAAAGCATAGGCCCGTATGCGGCTTCTTTGATTTTATCCGTGTCCGGTATGTTTTATTTCGCCCGCTTGGTGGAGCAAAACCTGCGCGAAGTGCCGCGCGGCATTATAGAAGCGGCGACCAGTATGGGCGCATCACCGACCGCTATCATTTTCAAAGTGCTGCTTTCCGAAGCGCGTTCGGGCATGGTGTTGAGCATTACAGTATTGAGCATCGGCATTTTGTCGTATAGCGCGGCAGCGGGCATGATCGGCGGCGGCGGTTTGGGCGATTTGGCGGTGCGCTACGGCTACCACCGTTTCCAAACCGATATGATGGTGTTTATCGTAGCCGTGTTGGTATTGGCTGTGATTGTGATACAAAGCTTGGGCAATTTGATTGCCCGTAAATTGGATAAGCGCTGAGAAGCAGAATGCCTGTCTGAAAACTTTCAGACAGGCATTCTAGAAAATATTGATAAGCCGTGGCCCGGCTGTCGATACTGATATGAAACACCCCCTATTTAACACACTTACATTTTAAGGAGCTTGATATGCAACCTAACACATTGTTGTTCAAAACCCTGTCAGCCGGTGTTATTGCCATTGCGCTGTCGGCTTGCGGCGGACAAAAAGATAACGCCGCTCCTGCCGCCTCAGGTGCTTCTGCTGCGCAGGCAGGCGCTGAAAAAAGCAAAATCGTATTCGGCACAACCGCCGGTGATTTCGGCGATATGGTGCGCGAGCAAGTGAAGCCTGCTTTGGAAAAACAAGGCTATCAAGTTGAATTGGTTGAGTTTACCGATTATGTACGCCCCAATCAGGCATTGGCGCAAGGCGAGCTGGATATCAACGTATTCCAGCACAAGCCTTATCTTGACGATTTCAAAAAAGAACACAAATTGGATTTGGTAGAAATTTTCCAAGTGCCGACCGCACCTTTGGGTTTATACCCCGGCAAACTGAAATCGTTGAACGACGTGAAAGAGGGTAGCAGCGTTTCGGCGCCGAACGATCCTTCAAACTTCGCACGCGTTCTGGTTATGCTTGACGAATTGGGCTGGATCAAGCTGAAAGACAATGTCGATCCGCTGACAGCATCTAAAAAAGACATTGCCGCCAATCCGAAAAATCTGCAAATCGTAGAATTGGAAGCTGCACAGCTGCCGCGTAGCCGTCAAGATGTTGATTTTGCTGTGATTAATGGTAACTACGCAACCAGCTCGGGCATCAAACTGACCGAAGCCCTGTTCCAAGAGCCGAGCTACGCTTATGTGAACTGGTCTGCGGTGAAAACCGCCGATAAAGACAGCAAGTGGTTGAAAGATGTGGAAGCCGCTTATAACTCTGAAGAGTTTAAGAAATATGCGCAAACCCGCTTTGCCGGTTACAAATACCCCGAATCATGGGGCCTGAATGCAGCACAAGGCGCGAAAGCCGAAGCGGCTTCAACCGTTACCGCATCAGCAGCTTCTAAATAAAGCCGATTTGCTATAGTCAATCAACTTGCATAATAACGCTGTCATGCTCGGGTTAAGCCCGAGTATGATGAGTATGCTATTTTTAAGTTGGTTCGTTATATAAAAATGCCTGTCTGAAAATTTTCAGACAGGCATTTTTTGATTATGTGCTTAAACCGCTTCGGCTTCCTCTGCCAAGAAACCGCGCAGTTTCTGCATGGCTTTGGCTTCGATTTGGCGGATACGCTCGGCTGAAACGCCGTATTCTGCGGCCAATTCGTGCAGCGTCAGCCCGCCGTCGTCTTGCAGCCAGCGGGTTTCTACGATACGGCGGCTGCGGTCGTCGAGTTTGGCCAATGCGTTTTGCAAGCCTTCGGTTTGCAGCGATTCGTTGGCTTTCAATTCGATTTGGCGGGTCGGTTCGCTGTCGTTGTCGGCAAGCCAGTCGATGGGGGCGTAGCTGTCTTCATCGTCGCTGTTGTCGGCCAAAATGCCGATGTCGCGTCCGGTCATGCGCTGTTCCATTTCCATAACTTCGGAAAGCTTTACGCCCAAATCGTCTGCGATATCCTGGGCTTCTTTGGGCGAAAGTGCATTCAGGCTTTTACGCATGCTGCGCAGATTGAAAAACAGTTTGCGCTGAGGTTTGGTGGTAGCTACGCGAACCAAACGCCAGTTGCGCAGAATAAATTCGTGGATTTCTGCTTTAATCCAGTGTACGGCAAATGAAAACAGACGGGCACCGCGCGAAGGTTCGTAGCGTTTTACCGCTTTCATCAGGCCGATATTGCCTTCCTGAATCAAGTCGGCTTGGTTGAGGCCGTAGCCGTCGTAACCGCGCGCAATCGATACAACCACGCGCAGGTGGGAAAGAATGAGTTTTTTGGCGGCTTCCAAGTCGCCTGCAATTTGGCGTTCCGCTAAATGGGTTTCTTCTTCGGCGGAAAGCATGGGAATATTGTTAACGGTATGAATGTACTGCTCCAAACTGCCGTGACCACTCGGTACGGGTAATGCAAAAGCGTGATTCATCGTCATTGTATGTCGTTTCCTTTTTCTTTCGTTGTTTTTATCGTTTGGCGGAGGTGGGGCATTGTAACATTGTTAATTTTCTCTGTCAGTTCTGCCCCGACACTTGTGTATGCTTATTAGACAGAAGTTTTGTGTTTGGTTCTACACTTAATAGGTAAAATTTTGTATTTTTTAAAATTTGATTGTTTTTGAATATTTGAGTGAGTTTGTCGGGATTGTGGCAATGCTTGTCTGAATGTGTTTCAGACAGGCATTGGGGCTTAAAACTTGCGTTTTCGGCTGAAGCCGAACAAGGCAGCGGCAGCCAAACCGAGCAGGCTGATCAGCGGCCACGAACCGCCGAGCTTCATATAGGGGGTTTCTCCGGTGTAGCCCCGGATTTCGCCTTCCAATGTGGTAACGGTGTCGGCCGGGGCGGACAGTGTGATGCGGCCTTTGGGATCGACAATGGCGGTGGCGCCGGTGTTGGTGGCGCGTACCATGTAGCGGCCGAGCTCCAGCGAGCGGGCTTGGGATTGTTGGAGGTGTTGGTACATGGCATTGGATTTGCCGTACCAGGCGAGGTTGCTGGCGTTGGCGAGCAGGCTGGCTTGTTTGGCGGGCGCGATGAGTTCGTCGCCGAAACCGTCTTCATAGCAGATATTGAAAGCGACTTTCTGGTTGCCCATAATCAAGGGCTGTTGGTTGCTGCCGCCACGTTTGAAGTCGGCCAGCGGCATGTTCATCATTTGGTAGAGCGGCTCGATAATGGCGGGCAGAGGCTTGTATTCGCCGAAAGGGACGAGGTGGTTTTTGGCATAATAGGGTAGATCGTCGGGTTGGGCAGGATTGTAGGCCGACATATTGATGACGGCGTTTTCGTAATTGGTGCCGTTATCGGTGAATTGGGCGATGCCGATGGCCAGGGCGCTGCCGTTGGTTTTGGCTTGTTCGGAAAAATAGCCGAGTATTTCGGGAGGCAGCTGCTGCCGCATCACGGTAAGCGCGGTTTCAGGCAGGATAACAATATCGGCGCGGGTGGCGGAAACCATGTTGAGATACCGCTGTATGGTCGGCAGAACTTGGGCTTCGTCCCATTTCAGGGTTTGCGGGATATTGCCTTGCGGCAGGGCAACAGTGGCTTTGCTGCCGTCCGGCCGGGTGAATTCTACTTGGTGCAACAAACCGCCGGTAAGCAGCAGGGTGGCGAGTGCGGCGGCGCTGACGATGCGTTGTTTGGTTTGCCCGGGGTTGTCGATAACCAGCACAAGCCAAGCGCCGGCAAAAGCGGTGGCGAGTGTAACCAAATGAATGCCGCCAACGGGAGCGAACCCGGCCAACGGGCTGAAGTCGGCAATTTGAGAATAGCCTAAAGCGCCCCAGCCGAAGCCTGTGAGCAGGCGCTCTCGGGCGAATTCGGCAAGCGTCCAGTAAACGGGTAGGGCGATGCCGGTTTTCAGCGGGCGGCTGAGGCGGGTTTTCTGCCACAGCCACACGGCCAGCATGGGAAACAGGGCCAAATAAGCGGGTAGAAGGAAGGTTAGCGGTATGGCATAAATATTGGGCAGACCGGAAATATCGTGCAGGGCGGTGTGTATCCAGTAAAACTGGCAGACATAGGCAATCAGCCCGAACAGATAGGCGCTGCGGATTTGGCACCTAGGCCGCAATTCAAGCAGGCGGATCAGGGCGCCGAAGATGAGCGGCATCAACCAGAAATGGTAATACGGTGCGAATGTGAAAGGTGTGGCGGCAGCCAGAATAACCAGCAGCGGCCAGTAAACGGCGGGTTTTTGCCACAAGGTGTCGAAACGAGAAAATGCCATAATATATAGATAGTGTGTGAGTAATGCCTGTCTGAAAAAGTTTTCAGACAGGCATTATATTATAGTGGTTCACTACAGCCTGGCCATCCGGTGTTTGCCGGACGGGTTAGTGGGCTTCTTTCTTGCCGAAAGCTTTCATCAGCGGCAGCACCACGGCGCATACGATGGCGCCGATAACCACACCCACCACCAAGCTGGCGAGGTTGCCCATCAGTCCGTCGGCCCAGCCGCGCGCTTCGAGGAAATGGTGCAGGCTGTCGACATAGTGTACAAAAATGCCGCCGCCGACCAAAAACATGGCAATGGTACCGGCCACGCTCAAAAAGCGCATAAACCAAGGCATAAAGCTGATAATGCCCTTGCCGACGGTGGCCGAAGCGCCGCCTTGCTGCATCATTTTCAAACCCAAATCATCGGCTTTCACAATCGCGGCCACCAAGCCGTAAACAGCGATGGTGATGCCGATGCCGATTGCGGAAAGGGAAATGATTTTCACGCTGAGCGGCGATTGTGCCATCACGCCCAAAGCGATGATGATGATTTCGGCAGAAAGAATGAAATCGGTGCGGATAGCGCCGCGGATTTTGTCTTTTTCACTAATCACTTCATCGGGTTTGACGGTACCGCCGGCATGGCTTTCATCATCTTTGTGCAAAAATTTGTGCAGCAGCTTTTCCACACCTTCAAAACACAGATAAGCGCCGCCTATCATCAGCAGCGGCACAATCAGCGACGGCGCGAATACCGAAAGCAGCAGAGCAACCGGAATCAGAATCACCTTATTAATCAACGAGCCTTTTGCGACTGCCCATACAATCGGCAATTCGCGGTCGGCCTGTACGCCGGTCACTTGGTTGGCATTGAGGGCCAAATCGTCGCCGACCACGCCGGCGGTTTTTTTGGCTGCCATTTTAGTCATCAGGGAAACGTCATCAAGGATGGAGGCGATGTCGTCGAGCAGGGTAAAGAGGGTGGAAAAAGCCATGTGTGAAGTAGTCCTTAGTTCTTGGATGGTTCGTTTTTTGGGAATATTATAACGGATAAAGCATGCGTATATTAATACAGTTGTGGTATATTTTCAGACAGGTTTGGTATTAGGTAAAGATTGACTGTTTATTGATTCAAAAGTATAAAAAATTAAGGGAGTATAAAAATGAAATGGAATATCTTACTGACTTCTGCTTTATTGATGTTATCGGGTTGCACTGGATTGCAATCGTATTCACCGCAACCGCGGCCGTCTTCCCAAGATGT
Organism: Neisseria canis; assembly: GCF_900636765.1. Taxonomy (NCBI): domain Bacteria; kingdom Pseudomonadati; phylum Pseudomonadota; class Betaproteobacteria; order Neisseriales; family Neisseriaceae; genus Neisseria; species Neisseria canis. The sequence goes on along the minus strand of NZ_LR134313.1, from coordinate 30,591 downwards.
GGCATCACTGAAAGAAATCTCTGTGCAGCTGGATGGTTATTTCAACAGGGGCTTTCCAGAAGGTGACAAAAGAGCGTCGCTTTCATTGGCAACCGATCAACTACGCCTGCTTGCCAGGGAAGGACATATTAATCAAGATAACCGGGATGAATGGCTAAAGTTGGTCACCAGAGCTTATAGATTGGCAAACCATGTTGCTTTTGATTTAAAGAATCCCAAATATTTTCCTCAAGAAAACCGCATAGGGTGCATGATATATAGTGTGGCAATGAAAGATGTGATCAGCTCGGTCGCCCGTTTTGCTGCCGGCCAAAGCTGCGAGATACAAAACGAGTTGAGGGAGATTGATAAGTTTAATGCTTCTGTTGCCGACTATACACAATATATCGGGCAGTTTTATGATCTGAATAAAGCTGAAGACAGAGAGAAAATCATATGGAATGTGAAGCATGATTTATCCCAGTGGCCTGAGGTAAGAGATGCTTTCTTTCATGAGCTGGGATTATATGAATCATTTAAAATGAATAATTAATATAAATGAAAATAAACGGTATACCTACTTTTACATAGGTATACCGTTTATTTTCATTCCATTATTTCTGTTTGGGCTTGTTCCATTGATTCTTCGGAATGGGTTTAGGGTTAGGGATTCGATCTGGCGGGTTTATAGTGGGATCTTTATAATAGGAAGTTATATACTGATCATTTTTTCTTGTTGTAATATAGCCGTTCGTTTGAATGCGGGTGGTTTGAATAACGGCGGAATTTATTTTTTTTTGGGCGACCGTGTTTGCCTAATTTCCATTCATAGTAAATAAAAAAAGTAACATTTCCACTTTCCGGCAACGGTAAAGGAACAGGGTAATCGTTTCTTCCGCCATAGGCTAAATCTGTTCCGTTTAGGTAGTTTGGCTTGCCGTTGCTGTAAAAACATTCCAGCCATTTGCTCCCGCCATCTTTATAGTCGCCGTGAGGCTGGCCGGTTGCATCGGAAAGTATGCCGCTGCCCCGAGCGTAGCTTTCTAATTCACGGAATTGGATGGCGCTGAAATTTACGGTATTGGGTAATATAAACATATCGGCTGTAAAGCCGGTGCCCATCACATCTTTAATATGTACTTTTTTGGCTAATTTAAATTTTACTTCTTTAGGTTCTATAATTGAAAATGTAATGCTTTCTTCATCATAATCATGTTTCGCAGTGATGGTTACCGAACCAGCTTTATCAAGTGCCGTAAAAGTGAACCGGTTGGATAGTCCCTGTGGAACAGACGAGTTGATTAAGCTTGTATTGACCTGCCATTTTACAGGAGTGTTAGAATAGATTGTTACTTCTTCGCCTACGCCAATTGTAGTGCGCGTCCGATTTTTAGGCAGAGTCGCCGTGGTTTCTGAGCTTAATTCAATTTTTTCATAAGTATCATAGTAATAGCTGAAAACGCCTTCTAAGTTTCCCCCTGAAAAATAACCTCCGGGTAGCATGCATACGTCCTCACCGGGTGATTGTTTTTTGAAATAGCCTTTCCCGGATGATTTTTTAATTTCTTGTTGACAATGTTGTTCGGGAGTCATGCCTTTCAACACTGATAAGGGAAGCCTGTCTCGTCCTGCTGCCGCCCTCCCGCCGTAAATGGATTTTAACTTTCCACGAATTTTTTCACCCATATATCATTCCTCCGGTAAATTTAGGTAGATTGTGAAGACTTATTCTTCTCTAATTTTAGTTGCCATTAAGGTGTGCAGCCTGCGGTTGTCGGCACGGGCTACGGTAAATTGCAGCTGGCCCAGCGTGACTTTTTCGCCGCGCACGGGCAAGCGCCCCAATTCTTGGATAACCAAGCCGCCGATGGTGTCGGCTTCTTCGTCGTCATAGTCGGTGCCGAAATAGTCGTTGATGTCTTCCACTTCGGTAAAGGCGTTGATGCGCCAGCGGCCTTCAGACACGGCGAAAATGTTGTCGGCGCTGTCGTCTTCATCGAATTCGTCTTCGATATCGCCGAGGATTTCTTCAATCAGGTCTTCAAATGTAACCAGCCCCGATACGCCGCCGTATTCGTCGATAACCACGGCCATGTGGTTGCGCTGCTCGCGGAAGGCTTTAAGCAGCATGTTCAGCGGCATGCCTTCGGGCACGAAAACGGCCGGTCGAAGAATGCCTTCCAAATGGAAATGCTCGTGGCCAAACGCATATTTCAATAGGTCTTTGGCATGCAGAATGCCCAGAACATTGTCTTTGTCTTCACTGATAACGGGAAAGCGCGAATGGGCGGTTTCGATGATGTAGGCAACAATCCGCTCCAAGCTGTCGCCCGATTTGATGACGTTCATCTGGGCGCGCGTAATCATGGCGTCGCGCACTTCCAGTTCATTGAAATCCAATATTTTTTCCAGCCGCTGCAAGGTTTCGGCATCGTAAACTTTACGGTCGTGCGCCTGACGCAGGATGTCGACTACTTCTTCGGCGGATTCGGGTGCATCGTTGGTGATGCGGCTGATAAGACGTTCAAAAAAATTGGGCTTCGACGGGTCTTCCATATCAGATTTCGTCCTGTTGGTAAGGGTTTGGGTATGCTAACTGATTTAACAGCTTGATTTCAAGTGATTCCATGATTTCGGCTTGTTCCTCGGAAATATGGTCATAGCCCATTAAATGCAATGTGCCGTGCAGGGTAAGATGGGCAAAATGCGCTTCGAGTGTTTTTCCTTGTTCGGCGGCTTCTCCGGCAACGACTTGCGGGCAGATAATCAGATCGCCGCTGAGGGTGTCGGGGTTTTGCGCGAGCACGGTTTCGCCTTCGTCAAGCGCAAAACTCAATACGTTGGTGGCGTAATCTTTGCCCCGGTAGTCGCGGTTGTAGGCGCGTGCGTCTTCTTCATCGAGCAGAATCAGGCTGATGTCGGCACGGCGGTATTCGTTTTTGAGGGCATGCCATATCCAAAGGCGGAACTGTTGCTCGGTGGGGATTTGGGGGAGGTTTGTGCGGTTTTCAAAATAGAGGCTGAAGCGCTTTTGTTGCAGCTTTAGGAAAGGGTAGCGTTTGGCGGATTTCATGGAGAGGGATGTGTTCGGCAGATTTTTTCAGACAGGCATTATAACAAGTTATGCCTGTCTGAAAAAATATCCGTACGGTTTCGGTTTACCGTTTTAGGATTTCGGAATATTTCTTACTATGCGCTTGTTAGTCTATGAATGAGACAACAAGTATGAATACGGCTCATGAATTTAGCGTGATTTAGGGAATTTGTTTACTAAAATGGCTCCGATAAAGCTGAGTAATGTAATACTTGAGCTCATTAGAAAAGCTTTGCTTATTGAAGCGTGATTGTAATATCGGAAAATAATAAAGAAACATATGAATATGATGGTATCTGTGATAATAAGAAATTTTACACTTGTTGTTTTTTTAACTATTTCTTTCATTGGGTTAGCGCCATATTAATTAAATATTGATTTTAGTTGACATTAATTTCCTTCAGTTCCCGGAATGAATCCTAAATGCATTAGGGTGGCTTGATGTTTCTATGATTTTTATTGTAAGTAAAGGTTTGTTTGCCTGTTTTATCACCTGATTTGGTTTATGAAATATTTATGATTTGGGTATTGAAATTTAAAGAATATCGGCATGAAAAACTAACTGTAAAAACTAACTATAGTCAATTTACTTAAGTTTAATAACGATACCGTCATACTCGGACCAAGCCCGAGTATGACGGGCGTACTATTTTTTAAGTTGATTTACTATATAAGAAGAAAACGAAAATTGCCTGTCTGAAATTTTCAGACAGGCAATTTTTGATGGGAACTCTGTTTATTTTGATTCTTCCGGCTCGGGAATCTGAAACACTTGCCGCAGATAGGCCAGGAAAGTGTCGTTGTCGGTCATGGTTTTGCCGGGACTGTCGGAAAGTTTGGCAACGGATTGGCCGTTGCATTCTACCAGCTTCAAAACGATGTTCAGCGTGGTGTGGCCTAAATCGTTGGTAAGATTGGTGCCGATGCCGAAGCTGGTTTTGAAGCGGTCTTTGAAATATTGGTGCAGCGCCCATGATTTGTCGATATTGAGGCCGTCGGAGAACGTGAGCATTTTGGTGCGGCTGTCGATTTTGAGCTTTTTGTAGTGGGCGTAGGCTTTGTCGCCCCAAAGATAAGGCTCGCCGCTGCCTTTGGCGGCATAGCCGTAAGGACGGTAGGCGGAGGCTCTGAACCCACTTTCATACAAACAGACGATCGGGCGTCCTTTCAGATGAAGACGGTGTTTGAGTTTGTGAAAACGTTTCCTGAGCCGGGTATCGGCTTTGGGATGTTTATGGGTCTTTTTTTCGTCTGATTCCGTATCTTTTCAATGCCTTGTGGACGGCATTGGTTGAGCAGCGGAAACGTTGCGCCCGTTCGGCACAATACGCATCGGGGTATTGGGCAACATCCTGAAGAAGTGCCTGCCTGCTGATTTTGCGGGGTTTTCTATCTTTGGGGTAACCTTTGGGGACGGGGTTCTTTTTCCATTTGTATACTGTATCGGGGCTGATACCGGGTTCCCGGGCTACTTTGCGGATAGAGATGCCTTGTGCGGGTTTTGCTAAGGCAAGCTTTCGGAAGTCTGTTGAATAGGTCATGAACAGATTGTAATTTAAATTAAGTTGATTAATTATATTTACTAATATGCCTGTCTGAAAAACCAAAAGCCACCCGAATATTTCGGGTGGCTTTCTTGATTCAACACAGGTTTATCTCAGCAGCATTTACCACCGTTGCTGCCGCAGCGGCGCTTGCTGCAATAATCTTGAAACTGCAATTCAGTCATCACGGGTGCATTGGGATTGTGTTTACGCTGGCGGGCAACGTAATTTTCATAATCCGGCACGCCGGCCATCAGATTCGCGGCCACACGCGCGCTTTTCCATAGTTTTCGGATGCGTTGCGTCCAAGACATATCAAGCCTCTGTTTTCGTTACTTCATTGCGCATAACGGCAGGCACTTCTTTGGCGGTCGGCCATGCGATTTTGCTGGCTTTCAGCGCAACGCGCACGCCGTAAAAGGCCACCACAACCACTACCGACAAGAATAATACGGTAAGGCCGGAATTGACATAGTCGTTCAAAATAATGCGCGACATTTGCGCGGCATCTTTTGCCGGTGCCAATACTTCGCCTTTGTCCAAAGCAGCTTGATATTTGGCGGCATGCGATAAAAAGCTGATGCGCGGGTCGCTGTGGAACAGCTTTTGCAAACCGGCATAACACGTTACAAACAATACGCCGCAGGCAGGCACCAAAGTTACCCACATATAGCGCTCGCGCTTCATTTTGACCAATACAACGGTACACATAATCAGCGCCACGCCTGCCAACATTTGGTTGGCAATGCCGAAAAGCGGCCACAACGAGTTGATGCCGCCCAGCGGGTCGGTTACGCCGGTGTAGAGGAAATAGCCCCACAGAGCAACAGCCATAAAAGTGGCTATCAGGTTGGCAGGCAGGCTGTCGGTATTGGAGAACGGTTTGTAAAACACACCGCCCAAATCCTGAATCATAAAGCGTGCCACGCGTGTGCCGGCATCTACCGCGGTAAGGATAAACAAGGCTTCAAACAGCAATGCAAAGTGATACCAGAAAGCCATCATGCCCGGGCCGGAAATCAGCTGGCTCATAATGTTGGCCATACCTACTGCCAAAGTCGGCGCACCGCCGGCACGCGAGAGAATGGTGTTTTCGCCCACATCTTTCGCCATTTGCAGCAAAGCGGTTTCAGTAACCGGATAACCCAGCTTATTGGTAATCACAGAAGCTGCGTTGGTGGCATCCGTACCAATCAGCGCGGCAGGGCTGTTCATAGCGAAATACACGCCCGGGTCAAGCGAAGCGGCGGCGGCCAAAGCCATAATCGCCACAAAGCTTTCCATCAACATGCCGCCGTAACCGATCATGCGCACATGGGTTTCGTTTTCCACCATTTTCGGCGTGGTGCCTGAAGAAATCAGCGCATGGAAGCCGGAAACGGCACCGCAGGCAATCGTGATGAACAGGAACGGGAAAAGGCTGCCTGAAAACACAGGGCCTGTGCCGTCGATAAACTTGGTTACCGGATCCATCAAGAGCGGCGGGTTCACAATCACAATGCCGATAGCCAATGCAATGATGGTGCCGATTTTCAGGAAAGTGGAAAGATAATCCCGCGGCGTGAGCAGCAGCCAAACGGGCAATACGGCCGCAATAAAGCCGTAAATCATAATCGCCCAAGTCAGCCCTACGCCGTCCAGGTCAAACCATTGGCCGAACGAGCTTTGCGCCACGTTTTCACCGTACACAATCGCCAGCATCAGCAAAATAAAGCCGACAACGGAAATCTCGCCGATTTTACCCGGGCGGATATAGCGCGTGTAAATGCCCATAAACAAGGCAATCGGAATGGTGGCTGCAATGGTGAACGTGCCCCACGGGCTGTGTACCAGAGCTTTCACCACAATCAGCGCCAGCACGGCCATAATGATGACCATAATCATCAGAATGCCGATGGAGGCAATCACACCCGGGATGGTGCCCAGCTCCTGCTTCACAATATCGCCCAGCGATTTACCGTCGCGGCGCATGGAAACAAACAACACCATCATGTCCTGCACGGCACCGGCAAACACCACACCGAAAATAATCCAAAGCGTACCCGGCAGATAACCCATCTGCGCGGCCAATACCGGTCCTACCAGCGGCCCTGCCCCAGCAATCGCCGCAAAATGGTGGCCGAACAGCACGCCTCTGTGCGTCGGCACATAGTCCAAACCGTCGTTGTGCCGTTCGGCAGGGGTGAGGCGGTTCGGGTCGAGCTGCATCACTTTATTGGCGATATAAAGGCTGTAATAACGGTAGGCAATGCAATACACCGAAACGGCAGCCGAAACCATCCAAATCGCGCTTATCTGCTCGCCCCGGCTCATTGCCAATGTGGTAAACGAGGCAAGGCCGACCAAGACCACCAGTCCCCAAATCACAAATGATTTGAGCTGCTTCATAATTCATCTCCTTGAACTGCTTTTTATCAAATTACCGGCCATGCTGTTGGGTATCCTTCCAAGCAGCAACACCGACAGACAGCCGTTTACCGATCTGTGTTACATCATTCTTCTTTTACGCTTGCGAGGTTAACATATAAACAGCAAAATAAATAAATCTTTACAATCGAAAAAATAAGGGGCTGTACTAGATAAGCAGTCATGCGAGACTGCAAAAATGAAGATAACTCGTTGTAAATTAAAAAAGAGTATTCAAAAGAAGTTGCTTCAATTTTTGTACTTGAAGTAACCGCCCGTTCTGCTGCCGATTTGTTAGGCATCCATTCCAATTCAGCGGCTCTGTTCTACCGCAAAATCCGCGAAGTCATCAGCCATCATCTTGCTTTGGAGGCCGATGCGGTTTTTGATGGTGCTGTCGAATTGGATGAAAGTTATTTTGGCGGATACCGTAAAGGCAAACGCTGTCGCGGCGCCGCAGGGAAAGTGGCGGTTTTTGGCATCCTCAAACGCGGCGGGAAGGTTTATACCGTGGTGGTGGAAAACGCCAAACGGGAAGGCTTGTTGCCTGCTATTACAAAGAAAATCATGTCGGATAGCATTGTCTATACAGACGGTCTGAGCAGTTATGATGTGCTGGATGTGAGTGGTTTTACCCATCATCGTATCAACCGCAGCAAATTATTTGTTGATCGTCAGAACCACATTAACGGCATCGAAAATTTTTGGAATCAGGCAAAACGGGGACTTCGTAAATACAACGGTATCGACCGCAAATCTTTCCCGCTGTTCTTGAAAGAATGCGAATTTCGTTTTAATTTTGGCACACTGTCTGAGCAGCTTAAAATGCTGCGAAAATGGTGTGATGTTTAGGGCTTATCTAGTACAGCCCTAAGCTTAACCATTTCAGACAGGCATATGTTATGATGCAGCCTGTTTAACTTTGTTGTTAACCTTGTTGGGAAAATCAGGATGAGCCAGCTTAAAAACGATACTTTTCTGCGTGCTTTATTGAAAGAACCGGTGGATTACACGCCGGTTTGGCTGATGCGGCAGGCGGGGCGTTATCTGAGTGAATATAAGGAAACGCGCGCACGCGCGGGCAGCTTTTTGGATTTGTGCAAAAACACGGAATTGGCAACCGAAGTTACCATTCAGCCACTGGATCGCTTTGATTTAGATGCCGCGATTTTGTTTTCCGATATTTTGACCGTGCCGGATGCTATGGGCTTGGGGCTGTATTTTGCCGAGGGTGAAGGGCCGAAATTCGAACGCCCTTTGCAGAAAGAGCAAGATGTGCGGGCGCTTTGCGTGCCTGATATGGCTAAGTTGGCTTATGTTTTTGATGCTGTGTCTTCCATACGCAAGGCTTTGGATGGCCGTGTGCCGCTGATCGGTTTTTCCGGCAGCCCGTTCACGCTGGCGTGTTATATGGTGGAAGGCGGCGGCAGCAAAGAATTCCGCAAGATTAAATCCATGATGTATGCACGGCCGGATTTGCTGCATCATATTTTGCAGGTTAATGCCGAGGCGGTTACGGCTTATCTGAACGAACAAATTAAAGCGGGAACGCAAGCGGTTCAGATTTTCGATACTTGGGGCGGCGTGCTCACACCGCCTGCGTTTGAAGAGTTCAGCCTATGCTATATGAAGCAGATTGTGGCGGGCTTGTTGCGTGAAAACGAAGGCCGCCGCGTACCGGTGATTCTGTTTACCAAAGGCGGCGGTTTGTGGCTGGAAGCAATGGCCGAAGCGGGTGCAGACGCGCTGGGCTTGGACTGGACCTGCGACATTGCCGACGCGCGCCGCCGTGTGGGCGATAAAGTGGCGTTGCAAGGTAATTTCGACCCGTTTGCCCTATTCGGCACACCGCAGAGCATTGAGGCTGAAGTGAGCCGTATTCTGAAAGGCTACGGCAGCGGCAGCGGGCATGTGTTTAATTTAGGACACGGTATCAACCAGTTTACCAATCCGGAGCATGTGAAGGTGCTGGTGAATAAAGTGCATGAATTATCGCGGGTTTGAATCTGAACGGTTTCTATCCGACTCAACCGCCCTTGTCTCAAATAAACTAAAAATAAGGGGCTTAGGAAGCAAACTAAAATTGCCTGTCTGAAATTTTCAGACAGGCAATTTTTGATGGGAACCCTGTTTATTTTGATTCTTACGGCTCGGGAATCTGAAACACTTGCCGCAGATAGGCCAGGAAAGTGTTGTTGTCGGTCATGGTTTTGCCGGGGCTGTCGGAAAGTTTGGCAACGGATTGGCCGTTACACTCCACCAGTTTCAAAACGATGTTCAGCGTGGTGTGGCCTAAATCGTTGGTAAAATTGGTGCCGATGCCGAAGCTGGTTTTGAAGCGGTCTTTGAAGTATTGGTGCAGCGCCCATGATTTGTCGATATCGAGGCCGTCGGAGAACGTGAGCATTTTGGTGCGGCTGTCGATTTTGAGCTTTTTGTAGTGGGCGTAGGCTTTGTCGCCCCAAACATAAGGGTCGCCGCTGTCGTGACGCAAGCCGTCGAACAGTTTGGCGAAATAAAGGTCGAAATCGCGCAGGAAGGCATCCATGCCCACGACGTCTGTGAGCGCGATACCTAAATCGCCCCGGTATTCGCGCACCCAGCTTTCAAGGGCGGCTTTTTGGAAGTCGCGCAGGCGCACGTCGAGCGCTTGGAACGCTTGCAGGAATTCGTGTGCCATGGTGCCGATGGGTGTGATGCCGAGCTTTTTGGCTAAAAATACGTTGCTGGTGCCGCGCAGGATATCGGGGGCGGCTGCATATAAGGTTCTGATTACATGCTCTTGCCAAGCCAAATTATAGCGGCGGCGGGTGCCGAAGTCGGAAATCAAAAAAGGCGGGTCGTTGGGGTTTTGGATGGCGGCCAGCTCTTTCAGGCGCTCGGCTTTGGCTTGCAGGCGGCGTTCGCCTTCGGCCAGCACTTCGGGCGTTTCGAGGCGGCGGAAATAGAGTTCGTTGACAATGGCGAGAATGTAAATTTCGAAAAACATCGCCTGTATCATGGGGCCTTCCACTTTGATGTGCAGGCGGCCGGAGTCGTCGGTGGTTACGCTGACGAAGCGGCGTTTGAGCTGGAAAAGCTCCATGTAGTCGACAAAGTCGCTTTTGATAAAACGCATGGCGCGCAGATAATCAAGCTCGTCTTGCGTGAACTTCAGTTCGCACAGGCAGTCCAGCTCGCGTTCCAAATCGGCTTTGATGTCAGCCAGCGGGTAAACGGTTTGGTCGTTATTGCGGCAGCGGAATTCATACACGCCGTGGGCTTGCGGGAATTGGTGCAGAATCACCTGAAGCATGGTGAATTTGTATAAATCGGTGTCGAGCAGGGAGCGGATGATGGGGGTGTTATTCGACATATTTTTGTTCCCGTATGAGAAGAATGTGTTTAATTAAAACATGTTTGTTTGCATTTGTGTGATTTATTATGAGCAATGCCTGTCTGAAACTTTTCAGACAGGCATTGTGTTTATATCTCTTCCGGGCTTGAACCGTTTTGCGGAGTCTCTTCCGGTGCGCCGCTTTGCGCGTGAATTTCGATTTCGGCAAAACTTTCCGGCTGCACGATCCTCACCAATCCTTCTTTGGCCAGTTCGAGCAGTGCGATAAAGTTCACCACCACATAAGCGCGCCCCTGTTCCGGTCGGAATAATTCGGAAAACCGGCAAAAACCGTTTTGCAGACGGCGCAGAATGCTGCTCATCTGTGCACGTACGGAAATGGCTTCTTTCACCACTTCGTGTGAACGGGTGTGTTTGGCGCGCGATAAAATGCCGAGCCATGCTTGAGTGAGGTCGGCTGTTTGGATTTCAGGCAGCTTGGCTTCCACTGCAATTTCCAGCGGCAGGTAAGCCCATGCGAAATCGCGGCCGGCGCGGGGTAAGGCATCAAGCCCGGCTGCTGCGAGCTTCATTTGCTCGTAAGCCAGCAGGCGGCGCACCAGCTCGGCGCGGGGGTCGGCGGCTTCTTCGTCTTCCAACGGCGCGGGCTGGGGCAGCAGCAGGCGTGATTTAATTTCAATCAACACGGCTGCCATCAACAGATATTCCGCCGCCAAATCAAACTGGTGGGCTTCCATTTGGGCGATGTAGTGGAGATATTGCTCCGTGATCTTGGTCATCGGAATATCCAACACGTCGATATTCTGCTTGCGGATTAAGTAAAGCAGCAAATCCAGCGGCCCTTGGAAGCTGTGCAGTACAACTTTGAGCGCATCCGGCGGGATAAATAAATCCTGCGGCACATCGGTAACGGGCTGCCCGAAAATCCAGGCAACGGCGTGTTCGTTGTGAAATACGGGTAGGGAGGGCTGTATCATGTGAATCAACTTTGACCGTCGTCAATCAGGCGCTTGATGTAGCGGCCTTTGGTGAATATAAACAAAGCATTGTAAGAGCCTGCGCCGTCGCTGTTGCGGGCAAACAAGTAGATTGTATCTGTTTTCCTGTTATAGAAGCAGCTGTGGTATTGCGCATTGGGCTGGATAAATTGTCGAAATCGGTTTCAGGCACGGCCGAGCGGCCTTGTTTGCCGCTTAATACAATGCTGCGGTAGGCGGAGTCGGGTTGTCTTCCGTCGGTGCCGATGGCGGGTTTGCCTTTGTAATGTGTGAATGTGTAGGAATCGTATTCTTTATTGTAAATTGCGGTGAAATTACGCCGGTGTCGGGGGAAATCGAAAGCGCCCGTATTGACGGTCAAACGATACGGCCCCGCGCTGCAACCGAACTGGTTGCCCGAGGATGCGGAAGGCAGCTCGGGATAGGTGTGTATGGGTTTCAGGCGGGAGTAATGTATGACGCCGCTAATCGTGCGGCCTTGCGGGGTTGGGTAGTTGATAAGGCGCCAGCCGTCGTCTTCTTCGTCATAGCTCAGGGCGACAATGGCGCCGTCGGGTACTTTGCCAACAATCTTGGCGTTGGGAGAAGGTTGACTGCGGATGTTGGCGTAGCCGTCGGAATCTATTACTTGGGCGAAATCGGCATAGGCCGGCAGGCTTAATGATAAAAATAAGAGTAAGGCAGTGGTTTTCATGTTTGTGGCTTGGGAAAGTCAGTTTTCAGACAGGCATTGTTTGGTCAAGTAATCGATTGCAGCCTGCGCGCAATACAGGCCGAACGATGCGGTTACCAGCATGCTTGCGCCATAGCCCGCACACGACAAACCTTGCGGCGCGTTGCCGGTTTCACATGCTTCGCCTGTTTGCGGCGGTGTGATGTTTTCGGTAGAAAACACGCACGGCACGCGCATTGTTTTTTTTGTATCGCGGGTAAAGCCGTAGCGTTTGCGCAGCGTGTAGCGCAGATTGGCTAAAAGCGGGTCGTGGGTTACTCGGCTTAAATCGGCGGTTTGGATGAGTGACGGATTTTTTTGCCCGCCCGCGCCGCCGCTGAGGATAAACGGCTGCTTGTGTTTGACAAAATAATCGGCCATTGCCGCTTTCACGCGGATTTGGTCGATGGCGTCAATCACAAAATCAAAGCCGTTTCCAAACAGCTCTTCCAGATTGTTTTCGGTAACGAAATCTTCGATTTCGGCCACTTGGCAGGCCGGATTGATTTGTAAGATGCGCTCGTGCAGCGAGCTGACTTTGGCTTTGCCGAATTCGGAAGTGAGCGCGGGGAGCTGGCGGTTGACATTGGATTCCGCCACATTGTCCAAATCAATCAGGGTAAGGCGGCCTATGCCGCTGCGGGCCAAGGCTTCCACCGCCCAAGAGCCGACACCGCCTACGCCGACCACACACACATGGGCACTGGCGAAGCGTTGCAATGCGGTTTGGCCGTAAAGCCGCGCGATGCCGCCGAAGCGGCGGGAAAATAACGAAGATTGGTCAATCATAATCAAGCGTGATATTGCTTTAAGTCAAAATAGTAAAAAAAATACCGACAAAAACGGGAAGCTCTATTATACTTCAATCAGACAAGAATGAATTTCATTGGGGCGTGCCCCAGCTTTAACCCATAATGACAAGGAGAGAGCTATGTACAAACATTTGGTTGTGGCAGTAGACGGCAGCGCAACTTCTTTAAACGCATTGCAACATGCTTGCGAGCTGGCCGTAACCGGCAAATCCAAACTCACTTTGGTGCATGTTGCCAATCCGGCTGAATATATGGCTTTGGCTCCCGAATTCCTGCAACACGAAAGCTATGAAGCGGCCGCGGTGGCTCAAGGCAATGAAGTGTTGGAGTTTGCAGAAAAAACAGCCCGCGATACCGGCGTAACCGACATCCACACATATTTGCTGGTCGCTTTGAAAGGTGCGCGGGAAATGGCGCAGGAGCTGGTTGATTATGCAGATAACAACGGCGCCGACCTTTTGGTGTTGGGCACGCACGGCCGCAGCGGCCTGATGCATCTGCTGATGGGCAGCTTTGCCGAAACCGTGATGCGCCAAAGCCATCTGCCGTTGCTGATTATCCGCAGCCAGCAAGAAGAACAAGAATAGGCTTCCGTTCGGCAATGCCTGTCTGAAAACGAATAGCCCGGTTTTCAGACAGGCATTTGTTTGTGCTTTATAAAACAAAATCATTAAGCAAAAAAAAATCGCCCCAGAAAAATCGGGGGCGCAAAAGGAACACAAACCACTACCAAAAAACTTTATAAGGCAAAACTTTTCATTCTTTCGTTTGCCGGATACAGCGCGCGCATCAAATCATGCGGCGATATCGTAAAATCTTGCGTATTGTCGATGGTTAACCTGCCTTGTTGGGGAGAAAGCTCCACCAAATAAGCCTGCCCGTTTTCCATATTGTGCTTCAGGCGGCGGCGCAAAGCATTTGCAGCGCGGCGGTAAACCGAATCTTTTCTGTGTACTGTGCGGGCGGTTGCAATCCAACTGATCCGGGCGCGCTCTTCTTGATCTTCAATCAATAGAATGCCGGGTTGCGGTTGGTTGAGTGTATCGTCTGCATGTTCCAGCCACATATAATACAAGCCGTCCAAATTAACCAATGTTGCATCGTGAATTTGAGAGCCGGTTGCCAACAAGGCGTAACTGCTTTGCCGGTGCAGCCTCAAAATATCAGGAGCTAAAGACCAAAACAGGGTTTCAGACATTTTGCCCTCCTAAATCTCAAGCCGGTTAATCGGTATTGCTTGTTGATGTGGGGTGATAATAAATCAATAATTTATATTTTGCAAATGATAATTGTTATTATTTTTGGCTGTTTAAATAAGTTAATGATTTTTATGAAAATAAAATAAGGTTTAATCAACCTTAAGTTGAGTGATTCACTCGGAAAACAAACAAAACAAGGTATTGCCGGCTTTTGCAACAAAATCGGGAATTTCAGCTAAAATACGCCTGTTTTCAGAAAAGCAGACCGATTATGAGCCACACCCGCCAGATTATCCTGGATACAGAAACCACGGGTTTCAAGCCCAATATGGGCGACCGCATATTGGAATTTGCCGGCATCGAAATGAAATCTCGCCAGCTTACCGGCAGCCATCTGCACCTTTATATCCATCCCGACCGCGATATTCCCGAAGATTCGATTAATGTGCACGGTATTACGCTGGAGAAGTTGGAGGGCGAGCCGAAATTTGAGGAAGTAGGGCAGCAGATTGCCGATTATTTGCGCGGTGCGGAATTGATTATCCACAACGCACCGTTTGACGTGGGCTTTTTGGATATGGAATTCCAGCGCATGGGTCTGCCGACCATCAGCGGGCTGGGCTGCACGGTTACGGACACGCTGGCAATGGCGCGGGAAATGTTTCCCGGGCAGAAAAACAGTTTGGATGCTTTGTGCAACCGCTTTGAGGTTGACCGCAGCAAGCGCGTGTTTCACGGCGCGTTAATCGACTGCGAGCTGCTGGCGGAAGTTTATCTTTCCATGACGCGCGGCCAATTCAGCCTGGTTGACGATATGGCTGAGGAAACCGAAGAAATTTCCGCCGCGCGCAGAGCCGCCCGCCCCGCCAGCTTGAAAGTGCTGCATGCTTCGGCAGAGGAATTGGCCGAGCACGAAGCTTATCTTGACGGCTTGGACAAAGCAGTCGGCGGCACTTGCCGGTGGCGCGGGGAAAAAGAAGCAGAAGGTGCGGCATGAGGCGCAATATCGCTTTGATTCCGGCAGCCGGTGTGGGCGAGCGCTTCGGCGCCGGCAAGCCGAAACAGTATGTGGAAATTGCCGGCAAAACGGTGTTGCAGCATACTTTGGCTATATTTTTAAATTGCGCCGTTATCGATAAAGTAGCCGTGGTGTTGTCGCCTGATGACGCTGTTTTTCAGACAGGCATGCATGACAAGCTGCATGTGCTGAAAGTGGGCGGGCAAACACGGGCAGAGAGTGTGCGCAATGGTTTGGCGGCTTTGCTGCAAGCGGGTTTGGCCGCGGAAACGGATAATATTTTGGTGCACGATGCCGCACGCTGCTGCCTGCCGCAGGAAGCTTTAATGCGTTTGATTGAAACGGCCGGCGGCTGTGAAGCAGGCGGCATTTTGGCGGTGCCTGTGGCCGATACTTTGAAACGGGCGGAAGGCAAGGCGATTGGTGCAACTGTGCCGCGCAGCGGTTTGTGGCAGGCGCAAACGCCGCAGCTTTTCCGCGCCGGTTTGCTGTACAAGGCGCTTGCCGTGCCGGATTTGGGTGCGGTTACCGATGAGGCTTCCGCCGTGGAAATGCTGGGCGTGCATCCGCTGCTGGTGTTGGGCGACACGCGGAACCTCAAGCTTACGCTGCCGCAAGACGAATATATCGTGCGCCTTTTATTGCAGCAGGCAGATTGAGTTTTCAGACAGGCATTGCCAATACCATGCCTGTCTGAAAACATCCGAACAGAATTCATTCAGATTTAAAGGAAGTTTATGAATATCCGCATTGGGCAGGGCTATGATGTGCATCAGTTGGTGGAAGGGCGGCCGTTGATATTGGGCGGCGTAACCATTCCGTTTGAAAAAGGGCTGCTCGGGCATTCGGATGCCGATGCTTTATTGCACGCCGTAACCGATGCGCTTCTCGGCGCGGCTGGTTTGGGTGACATCGGCAGCCATTTCCCTGATACGGCTGCCGAATTTAAAGATGCCGACAGCCGTGTGTTGTTGCGCAAGGCATACGAGGCTGTGCAGGCAAAAGGCTGGCGCGTAGTGAATATGGATTCCACCATCATTGCGCAAAAGCCGAAACTTGCGCCGCATATTGCCGCTATGCGCGCCAACTTGGCGGCAGATTTGGGGATTGCGCAAGATTGCGTTAACATTAAAGGTAAAACCAACGAAAAATTAGGCTACCTGGGCAGAATGGAAGGTATTGAAGCGCAGGCGGTTGTTTTATTGATGGCTGTTTAAACGTTTGATTGTCAGTTTTAGGAGAAATATTGATGGCTACACAAGATGATTTGAAGCGCATGGCGGCGGAAAAAGCAGTGGATTTCGTGCCGGAGGGCGAATATATCGGCATCGGAACCGGTTCGACCGTAAATTACTTTATTAAAGCGCTGGCGGTAAGCGGCAAAAAAATCAAAGGTGCGGTCAGCACTTCTGCAAAAACACGCGCGCTGATGGCCGAATACGGCATTCCTGAAGTAGAGCTCGGTGATGTGTCGCGTTTGGCGGTTTATGTGGACGGCGCCGACGAAATCAACCACACTTTGCAGATGATCAAAGGCGGCGGTGCCGCCCATTTGCCGGAAAAAATCGTGGCCAGTGCATCGGATCTGTTTATCTGTATCGCCGACGAAAGCAAATATGTAACACGTTTGGGCAAGTTTCCGCTGCCGGTGGAAGTGGTGCCGATGGCGCGTTCTTTGGTTTCACGCCAGCTGGTGGCTTTGGGTGGAGAACCGGAGCTGCGTTTGGGCTGCCAAACCGAGCATGGTAATCTGATTGTAGACGTGCACGGCTTGGATTTGTCCAAACCGCTGACGATGGAAGAAACCATCAACAATATTCCGGGAGTGGTGGAAAACGGCATCTTTGCCCGCAATGCCGCCGACATTCTGATTCTGGGCAGGCCAACCGGTGCGGAAGTGATTAAAATCCGCTAAACCTGCCGACTTGAATGACCTTCCTGCATATGCCTGTCTGAAAGATTCAGACAGGCATTGCTTTTGGGGCTGTACTAGATAAGCCCTAAACATCACACCATTTTCGCAGCATTTTAAGCTGCTCAGACAGTGTGCCAAAATTAAAACGAAATTCGCATTCTTTCAAGAACAGCGGGAAAGATTTGCGGTCGATACCGTTGTATTTACGAAGTCCCCGTTTTGCCTGATTCCAAAAATTTTCGATGCCGTTAATGTGGTTCTGACGATCAACAAATAATTTGCTGCGGTTGATACGATGATGGGTAAAACCACTCACATCCAGCACATCATAACTGCTCAGACCGTCTGTATAGACAATGCTATCCGACATGATTTTCTTTGTAATAGCAGGCAACAAGCCTTCCCGTTTGGCGTTTTCCACCACCACGGTATAAACCTTCCCGCCGCGTTTGAGGATGCCAAAAACCGCCACTTTCCCTGCGGCGCCGCGACAGCGTTTGCCTTTACGGTATCCGCCAAAATAACTTTCATCCAATTCGACAGCACCATCAAAAACCGCATCGGCCTCCAAAGCAAGATGATGGCTGATGACTTCGCGGATTTTGCGGTAGAACAGAGCCGCTGAATTGGAATGGATGCCTAACAAATCGGCAGCAGAACGGGCGGTTACTTCAAGTACAAAAATTGAAGCAACTTCTTTTGAATACTCTTTTTTAATTTACAACGAGTTATCTTCATTTTTGCAGTCTCGCATGACTGCTTATCTAGTACAGCCCCAATTTTATGGTTAATTTTCATACAAAACAAAGACCCTTGCTTCTAATTCAGCAAGAGCCTTTGAAAAACTGGCACGCCCACGGGGATTCGAACCCCGGTTGCCGCCGTGAAAGGGCAGTGTCCTAGGCCTCTAGACGATGGGCGCGTGTAATCTGCTAAATATACCGTGCTTTTGATGCAGCGTCAACTTTTGTCTACCTAATTCCGTTGAACCCCAAACATGCGCTGCAAGCTTAAGTTTAGGGGCTGTACTAGATAAGCAGTCATGCGAGACTGCAAAAATGAAGATAACTCGTTGTAAATTAAAAAAGAGTATTCAAAAGAAGTTGCTTCAATTTTTGTACTTGAAGTAACCGCCCGTTCTGCTGCCGATTTGTTAGGCATCCATTCCAATTCAGCGGCTCTGTTCTACCGCAAAATCCGCGAAGTCATCAGCCATCATCTTGCTTTGGAGGCCGATGCGGTTTTTGATGGTGCTGTCGAATTGGATGAAAGTTATTTTGGCGGATACCGTAAAGGCAAACGCTGTCGCGGCGCCGCAGGGAAAGTGGCGGTTTTTGGCATCCTCAAACGCGGCGGGAAGGTTTATACCGTGGTGGTGGAAAACGCCAAACGGGAAGGCTTGTTGCCTGCTATTACAAAGAAAATCATGTCGGATAGCATTGTCTATACAGACGGTCTGAGCAGTTATGATGTGCTGGATGTGAGTGGTTTTACCCATCATCGTATCAACCGCAGCAAATTATTTGTTGATCGTCAGAACCACATTAACGGCATCGAAAATTTTTGGAATCAGGCAAAACGGGGACTTCGTAAATACAACGGTATCGACCGCAAATCTTTCCCGCTGTTCTTGAAAGAATGCGAATTTCGTTTTAATTTTGGCACACTGTCTGAGCAGCTTAAAATGCTGCGAAAATGGTGTGATGTTTAGGGCTTATCTAGTACAGCCCCTTATATTAAGATTGCCACATAATGAACCACAACCCGGAGTTTTTTACCACACCTGTCACGCCGCAATACAACCTGCTGCCTTATGACGGTGTTGTGAATGATTACGGCATCGTATTTTCCGAAGAGGAAGCGGATGCATACTATGCCTGTCTGAAAAACACCATCACTTGGCAGCATGACGAAGTGATAATTTATGGCAAACGCATTGCAACGAACCGCCAAACGGCATGGTATGGCGGGGATTCGGTTCGATACACTTATTCCGGCATCACCCGCACAGCTTTGCCTTGGAATCCAACTTTGCTGGCCATCAAAAAATCGGTGGAGCAGCAGATTGCCGCTATCAGCCCCGTTTGCTTTAATTCTTGTTTGTTGAACCTGTACGCCAACGGCAACGAAGGTATGGCGTGGCATAGTGATGATGAGGCCGACTTAGGCAGCAATCCGATTATCGCATCTGTAAGCTTCGGTGCAACGCGCAAGTTTTCGTTCAAACACAAGTAAACGCGGGAAAAGCGCGACATTATGCTGCACCACGGCCAGCTTATTGTGATGCACGGAGCAACACAAAACCATTGGCTGCACGCTTTGATGAAAAGCACCAAAGTGCACGAACCGCGCATTAACCTGATTATTTAGAAGGATACAACTCTAATGGTTCAAGCCGATAAAATAACAAACCAGTTTATCGGCTGTAGCCGTTTTGCTTTTTTATACCTGTCTGAAAATGGCAGGCGACAACCAGATTAATTTCTTGCCTTATTTTGGAACAATCATACTTCGCTGACTCGAATACTGTATATCTAATCTGACTTTAGGCCCGATTCAGCAGAATCGTTATGGATACATGCTTGTCGTTTGACTTGATTTGGGCGTTTCAATCAGTCGTTGGCACAATGGGTCAGATGGTGTGTATCAAAAATATGATTTTTATGTTTTGATGATTAAGGTAAAACACCGCCTGAAAATTTTCAGATGGCGTTTTTGTCATAATTTAAGCATGGCAGGATCTGACTCAAAATTTTTTGGAAACATCAATAAACACTTGGTGTCTGTTGTGGCGGTAGTAAAAATGGTTGCTCTTTGTATGTGACCACGACCAATTCAGACGCGGGGTAAATCCAAGCCATGATAGATTTTGATTTGATATCCACGCGCGTGCCGTATATTCTGTGTCACTCCTTTGGATATTGAAAAAGTCCGGTGCACGGTAATGGCGGCGTTGGGTAGCAAGCTGCACAGCAGTATTGATATTTTGCGATTTTCCCCATGTTTGATGCCGGCCCGCCCGTACGCCGTAACGGCGGTAGGCTTCCGACAAATCACGCGCATTTTCAAGACCACCGTCGATACCGTAAAACAGTGATTGGCGTGGAGAAGTGTGTTTAACCAATGTGACTGAAAGTGAGTGTCCCGCACCATCGAGATAGGTACGTTCTTGATGTTTTTTATAGCCTGATTGCCATGCGGTGTATAGCTGGAATGTTGGTGAAAATAAACGCGAGTAGCGCAGTATTGCGCCACTGTGATGGGAATAAGGTTCGGTGCCATACCAGCGTTTTTCAAAAAACGGTGCCAAGGATGCTTCTTGCTTCGCATTGCGCCACACACCTCCGATTTCAGAGCGTATGATTAAATCATCATAATCATGCGCATCCCAATAAAACTTGCCCCACGAAGAAGCCTGTAAACGCGCCGCCCAGTGGTTGTTCAGCGGTACTGTTTTCTGTGCCGATACATCATAAGCAATACCGTGTGCTGATTTCGGCTCGGAAAACTGCCAGTTGCCGTAAGTCCGCTGCTCGGGAACTCGCCCCACATTGTTGTCTCGAATATACGAGGCATTTGCATCAAATTTCCAATCTTGCTCTGCTTTCAAATGGCGGTCAAATTGATCGAGATGAGTCTTTACTTGTGTTGGTAAATCAGATGTTTGACGCAGACGGGTAACTTCTTTGGCAGCTTCACGCTGTTGGCCGTTTTGTGAAAGCGTGTGTGCCAATTGTAAGCGGACGGGAGCAAAATCGGAATGCTCGGCTAAAATTGCCCGCAAGCGTTTTTCTGCTTCGGTGTATCGGCCATCTTCACGCAGGATAAAGGTTTCGGCATAATCTCCCAACACCTTGTCTTGTTGTTCTGCAGGTAATTGGCGGTAGAGAGGTAGCAGGAAGCGGATGTTACCTGTATTCTGTTGACTAATTGCCGTATCCAAAGCATTTTGCAGCAGTTCGGGATGATTGAGAAATTCTTGTGAAGAAAAAGAAACCGAAGGTTTGTTCGACGATGCTGAAACAGCATCTTTACGTTCTGCCTGTTTGAGCTGGTCTTGTGTTAAATCGGTTTGATACTCGCTAGGAGTGGCAATAGGCGCAGCTTGTGAAACAGTGCCGTACAAGCCCAAAAGGAAAATCAAATGTCGCATAATTATCATAGAAAAATAAGCCTGTCTGAAAAATAGGTTAGGGCTTAAGAAGCAAAACCATTAAAAAGATAGTGATAAGCTTCTGAAATAGAATTAAAAGCAAGTAGCAAAAGTTCAGCAAAATTACCGAGTCTAAATTCCGCCAAATCTTGCGGCCTTTCACCTTAGATCTGACCGCTGCCGATACTGGTAAACTAATAAGTTCAGTAGGAGAACTATCAATAATAAGTTACACTTGGAATTGGACTGACTATCAGCTAAAGAATGTGGGTGGCAGTCACCTTTCTGCATTATCGTGGAGAATTAGACGAATTTCACTTCAGCGTAAAGCATACCCGACGAGGCAAATGCGAATGCGGTGCAGGTGGTGAAATAATTATTTTCGATATTCTCAAATACGGCGATAAGTTTATAATAAAATCGTTTACGATGTTTCCCAAGCAACCCTGAAATAAAGTGCTTGTGAAAATATTGCAGAATGCCCCTTTAAAATGAATTTTGCCTCCTAAGCTACTTATTATTATAGTTAATCAACTTGAAAATAGTACGCTCGTCATCCTCAGGTCAAAACCGAGTATGACGGTATAGGTATTATGTAAGCGAGTTGATTACATAGGTTTTATCACTTCAGCCAGCATTAACGGATAAATCAACCCGTTCAAAACAAACAAAAACCGCCCGACTATGCTGCCGGACGGATTGCGGATATGTCTTATTGTTTTTTTGCACCAAATGAACCAGTAAAGTTGGTAATATCGCCTTCAATAGCCGAACCTTTAAATACTCCACCTAATTCGGCTGCATTAGGACCATAGAAATTACCTTTCATAGAAATACCGTCTTTGTCGCCATTAAACGATGCTCCATCAATGTTGCCAGATAGATTAAGCGTATAAGGACTTGTAGATACGATACCGTTGATGGTTTTTCGACCGAAGTCCACATCGAATCTAGAAGTACCTTGACTCCATGCGCCGCCACCGATATTGCTTATTAAAGAAAGGCCTGAATATGTAGCAGTACCACTGGTAGGTACGGCATGGCTACCGCTGGTCGGGGTAATGTCACCCAAAACAAAATCGTAAGACTTCTGTTCGCCAGTCATGCCGTTTACAAATAATGTACTACCAAAACGTATGTAGCTGAATTGTGATCCGCTAGCAGTCGTTTGGGTAATTTGTCCTGTTGTGTTGTCAGTAGTTTGAATTTTAGTAAATAGTGCACCGACATTGCCCGAATTAGTAAGTGGAATCGTTTTACCGTCAATACTGATGCTTTCCAAAGAACCACTATTTATGGAAGAAAATTGTGAATTATGAGCATTTTGTGTCTGTCCAATCAATGCAGTACCAGATTTATTGCCTGAAACAGTTGGGTTATTGTTTTGTTGACTATCGTTGTTGCTGTTGTTAGCGCCGCTGTTGCTGCTGTTAGCGCCGCTGTTGCTGCTGTTAGCGCCGCTGTTGCTGCTGTTAGCGCCGCTGTTGCTGCTGTTAGCGCCGCTGTTGCTGCTGTTAGCGCCGCTGTTGCTGCTGTTAGCGCCGCTGTTGCTGCTGTTAGCGCCGCTGTTGCTGCTGTTAGCGCCGCTGTTGCTGCTGTTAGCGCCGCTGTTGCTGCTGTTGGCGCCGCTGTTGCTGCTGTTAGCGCCGCTGTTGTTATCAGTACCATTGTTGGTATGATTATTTATAATTAGTTGAGTCGGTTACCGGACCAATGTCGCCATTGCTGCTGCAAGCGGCGATAAATAGAGAGGCACAAACAAGAGAAATAGTTTTCAACGTGGTTTTATTTATCATAAAAGCTCCTGACTAAAGTTATCGGTGTTAAAAAATCACATGGATTATTTAAACGGGACAAAACATAATTTAAGTATATAATATATATCTGTATGTGCAAAATATAAATTAATATATTAAACAATGGTTTAAAAAAAGTTTAAAGAAAATTTAAAAAAATTAAGAATTTGTTTTTAAGTGGTATAATTTACATATGAATTAAATGGTAACGAAATTAAAAATATTGCAACCAAGCGTTTCCCATGTTTTTGATTTTATTGAGCTGTAATTGTGAATCCATAATGAAGTGGAGTCGTCTGAAAAAATATTTTAGACGGCTTCAGTTAGATTAAACCAAGTTTTATAATCATATTAATCTAGGGGCTTAGAAAGCAAAATTCATTTTAAAGGGACATTCTGCAATATTTTCAAAAGCACTTTATTTCAGGGTTGCTTGGGAAACATCGTAAACGATTTTATTATAAACTTATCGCCGTATTTGAGAATATCGAAAATAATTATTTCACCACCTGCACCGCATTCGCATTTGCCTCGGGTATGCTTCACGCTGAATTGAGACTCGTCTAATTTTCTACGATAATGCAGAAAGGTGACTGCCATCCACATTTTTTAGCCGATAGTCAGTCCAATTCCAAGTATAACTTATTGATAGTTCTCCTATTGAACTGATCAGTTTACCAGTATCGGCAGCGGTCAGATCTAAGGCGAAAGGCCGCAGGATTTGGTGGAATTTGGGCTCGGTAATTTTACTAAACTTTTGCTACTTGTTTTTAATTTCATTTCAGAAGTTTATCACTATATTTGGTAATTTTTCTTCCTAAATCCCTAATCTATTGCCACACCAGCAACGCATGATTGCGCTTGCCGCGGCGGATAATCGTGTATTTGCCGAAGCGTTTGTGTTCGTCGGTAATCAGGTAAGCATCATCGGGTTTTTCGGCGGCGTGTTCGGGGTTGTTGAACACGGCTGTTTCACCGTTGAGCAAAACCGCTTTGTTCTTCACAAACTCGCGCGCTTCTTTGTTTGACTTAGCCAAACCTGCAGTAATCAAGGCTTCCACCACGTTCAGACGGCCTGATACTTCAAACGCGGGCAAGCCGTCCAAAGCAAGCTGTGCGTAGTCGCTTTCGGTCAGGCTGCTTTCGTCTCCGGAAAACAGACTGGCGGAAATGCGTTGCGCCGCTTCCAAAGCCTCTTCGCCGTGAATCAGGCGGGTCATTTCTTCCGCCAGAATACGCTGCGCCTCCGGCTTCACGCCGCTGGTTTTGTCTTTCGCTTCGATGGCATCAATTTCTTCAACCGATAAGAACGTGAAGTATTTCAAGAATTTATACACATCGGCATCGGCTACTTTCAGCCAGAATTGGTAAAACTGGTAGGGCGAAGTTTTTTGCGCATCCAACCACACCGCACCGCCTTCGGTTTTACCGAATTTCGTGCCGTCCGATTTCGTTACCAGCGGCAAAGTCAGGCCGTAAACGGTGGCTTTGTTTAAGCGGCGGCACAAGTCGATACCGCCGGTGATGTTGCCCCATTGGTCGGAACCGCCGATTTGAAGCACGGTTCCGTGGCGTTTGTTCAACTCGGCAAAGTCATAGCCTTGCAGCAGCGCGTAAGCAAATTCGGTAAACGAAATGCCCACATCGTCGCGCTCGATGCGCTGCTTTACGGATTCTTTGTTCAACATCGCATTCACAGAGAAATGCTTGCCGATGTCGCGCAGAAAATCCAAGCAGTTCATGCCGCCGAACCAATCGTGGTTGTTCGCCATAATCGCGGCATTTTCGCCCTCAAAACTCAAAAAAGGCTTGAGCTGGTTACGGATTTTCTCCACCCAGCCCGCCACGGTTTCCGCCGTATTCAAACTGCGCTCGACCGCCTTAAAGCTCGGATCGCCGATCATGCCCGTCGCACCGCCCACCAAAGCCACCGGCGTATGCCCGGCCTGTTGGAAACGGCGCAAAGCCAGCACGGGCAGCAAATGGCCGATATGCAGGCTGTCGGCGGTGGGGTCGAAACCGCAATATAAAGCGATTTTTTGTTCGTTTAATAAAGCGTCTAAGGCTTCGGCATCGGTGGTTTGCGCGATTAAACCGCGTGATTGGAGGTCTTGGATAACTGAGGTCATGTAAGGTATTTCCATATTTTGAATGATGGTCGGGGCGGTTTCTTCAATCGATTACGTTGTGGGGATACCGTCGGCCAATAATTCGGATGTGTTGATATTGATGCGTTTGTGTTTAAGTGCTAATCAGCTGGATAAGCTGCTTTGTGTTTGCTTCTATGCTGAACATTTCACGCACAGTTTTTTGCCCCTCTGCTGCATATTCGTGCATTAATGGGTAATGATCCAGGGCATAGCGGATACTTTCGTACCAGGCCTGAGGATCGGGCTTGTCTACAATCAGCCCTGTTTTATGATGCTGAACAGTCTCAGGAATACCGTCTGCATTGCTGACGATAACCGGCACACCTAAGCCCAAGGCTTCGATTTGTGCCATTCCTAAAGGCTCTTTGAGCGAAGGCATTAACAGCAGCTCGGAGCGGCACAGAGCAGGTGCAACCGACTTCAGTTCACCCATCCAAACATGATCTTGTAAGCCTAACTCGATGATTTTCTGTTCAATTTGCGCCTGCATTTCCCCTTTACCTGCAATAATGTAAGAAATGTTTTCCCGTTCTTTCAGGAGGGCGGCAATAACACGTAGTGTTATTGTATGGCCTTTTTCGGCGCGAAGCATACCGATTTGGATTAATACATGATGATTGGTGCGTTGTGCGAGCCAGTTTTGCAGAGATTCGGGCAGGGCATCGTTTTTTTGTTGATCCAAGCGGTTGAAATCAATACCGGGATAGACGGTTTCTACCGGTTTGCTCGGGTATTGTGCTTGTATATGTTTCTGCATAAATCTACTGGGTACCATAACGATATCCATGGGCAGAAGGGATTGCAGGGTTTTCTTTTTCGAATGGGTGTAATAAGTGCGTGAGCGGATAATTTTAGGGCGTCGGCGCATGAACCAAACAGCCAAGCTTAAATTATTGCTGTCGTGCCCGCTGTGGCAAATGCAAGCTGCTGGGCCGTATTGGCGGATAATACGCCGTATACCCGAGATAGTAGGCAGGTGGGCGCTGTTTCTAAAAGGTAAAGCAACCGTTCGCAGGTTTCGGGATGATGCTTCCTCTATAATACGGGAATTGGGGCGGCACAAAAGGAGGCATCGGTAGCCTTGTGCTTGCAATGCCTGCATCTGCTGGAGCAGCTGCCATTCCTGCCCCCCCATGTTTTTCGAACTTTCTAAAAATAAAACAGTCGGTGTGCCTGCCATTATTGCCCTTATGCTTTTTCTTTGCGGCAAATGATTGCTTATCAGATTCTTTTTTTCTCATTCAGCCGGTTACCGCATAGACCGGCTGAATGGATATTTCAGACGGCCTTGCTTACACATTAAACAAGAAATGAATCACATCGCCATCCTGCACCACATATTCCTTGCCTTCCGCACGCATTTTGCCGGCTTCTTTGGCTTTGGCTTCGCCGCCTAAGGTAACGAAATCGTCGTAAGCAATCACTTGGGCGCGGATGAAGCCGCGTTCGAAATCGGTGTGAATCACGCCGGCAGCTTGCGGGGCGGTGTCTCCTTTGCGGATGGTCCAAGCGCGGACTTCTTTTACGCCGGCGGTGAAGTAGGTTTGCAGGCCGAGCAGGTCGTAGCCGGCGCGAATTAGGCGGTTGAGGCCGGGTTCTTCCAAGCCCATTTCGGCGAGGAATTCGGCTTTTTCTTCGTCTTCGAGTTCGGCGATTTCGCTTTCCAATGCGGCGCACACGGCGACCACTGGGGCGTTTTCTTTGGCGGCCAATTCTTTCAGGCGGTCTAAGTGCGGGTTGTTTTCAAAACCGTCTTCTGCGACGTTGCCCACATACATGGCGGGTTTGGCTGTGAGCAGAAACAAGGGGCGCAGCATGGCGAGTTCTTTGGCATCTAGGCCGAATGAGCGCACGGGTTTGCCTTCGTTGAGATGGGGCAGCAGTTTTTCGCACAGGGCAACGAGTTTTTGCGCGTCTTTATCGCCTGATTTGGCGCGTTTGCCTTCGCGGGTAATGGCTTTTTCTACGCTGGCAAGGTCGGCCAATGCCAGCTCGGTGCCGATGGTTTCGATGTCGGCAATCGGATCGACTTTGCCGGAAACGTGCACGATATTGTCGTCGTCGAAGCAGCGCACGACGTTTACAATGGCATCGGTTTCGCGGATGTTGGCGAGAAACTGGTTGCCCAAGCCTTCACCTTTGCTCGCGCCTGCTACCAAGCCTGCGATGTCGACAAATTCGACAATGGCGGGTTGCATTTTTTGCGGGTTAACGATTTTAGCCAGCTCGGCCATGCGCGGATCGGGGACTTCGACAATGCCGACGTTGGGTTCAATCGTACAGAAAGGGTAGTTGGCCGCTTCGATACCGGATTGGGTTAAGGCGTTGAACAAGGTGGATTTGCCGACGTTGGGCAGGCCGACGATGCCGCATTTTAAGCTCATGTTTGTTCCTGAAAATCGCGTAGAAGTTAACGCGCGATTGTAGCATATTTCACAGGAGCGTTGCTGGGCTTGAAATGCAGATGCCTGTCTGAAAGGTTTCAGACAGGTATTGTGCGGGTTGGGTGTGTGGTCTGCTGAACAGGTAGGCTGGGTTATCGTAATAACCTAAAAAATAGTACGCTCGTTATACTCGGGTTCGACCCGAGTATCTTGAGTTCCGGTAGCTTAAGAAGGTACTCGGGTTAAGCCCGAGTATGACGGTATCGTTATTATGTAAGTGGATTAATTATGGTCAGTTGCACATTTTTGATATAAGGCGGCAACGCGGTATAGTTAATCAACTTAACTTTTACTACGGCGTTGCTGCGCCTTAGCTCAAAGAGAACGATTTTGTAAGCTGCTGAGGCAGCAACAAAATCAGTCCCGTACTATCTGTACTGTCTGCGGCTTGCTGCCTTGTATTAAAAATGTGTTGATTAACTATAGTAAAAGTTAAGTTGTGGACTGTATTTTGAAAAGGAAGCCAAACTATCTTGGTTTCGCTTGTGAAAATGCCTGTCTGAAAAAGTTTTCAGACAGGCATTTGTGTGTTTGATTAAATCCGCATCGGCATTACGATGTATTTGAAATTCGGATTGTTGGGAATGGTAAAGAGGGTAGAACGGTTGGCGTCGCCGAAGGCCAATTGCATATCTTCGGCATGCACATTGCGCAACACGTCCATCAGGTAGCCGATGTTGAAGCCGACTTCCAATTCTCCGCCTTGATAGGCGATTTCCAGCTCTTCGCGTGCTTCTTCCTGCTCATTGTTGCTGCACACTACGCTTAACAAACCGGGCTTCAGATGCAGCCGCGCACCGCGGAATTTTTCGTTTGCCAGAATTGAGGCGCGCTCCAGTGCGCCTAAAAGCTGGGTACGGCCTACGAGGAAGATTTTGTCGTTATCCAACGGTATAACGCGGTTGAAGTCGGGGAATTTGCCATCCACCACTTTGCTGACGATTACGGTGTCGTTGCAGCGGAAGCGCACTTGGTTGTTAAGCAATTCAATGCTCACGGGTTCGCTCGGGTTGTTGAGCAGTTTGAATAGCTCAAGCACGGTTTTGCGCGGCAGAATTACTTCGGCGCCCGGCAAGTCGGCATCAATGGTGGTGCTGGAATAGGCCAAACGGTGGCCGTCGGTTGCAACCAGGCGCAGTTGGTCGCCTTCGGTTTGCATCAGCAGGCCATTAAGGTAATAGCGGATGTCTTGCACGGCCATGCTGTATTGCACTTGGGAGAGCATGTTTTTCAAGGCTTCCTGCGGCAGGCTGAATGCGGTGTTGACATCTTCGCCCACACTCATCAGCGGAAAATCTTCGGCCGGCAGGGTTTGCAGGTTGAAGCGCGATTTGCCTGCTTTTAGGGTGAGGCGGTTTTGCGCCCAATCGAGCGCGACCAATGAGCCTTCGGGCAAGGCGCGCAGAATGTCTTGCAGTTTTTTTGCGTTGGTGGTGATGCGGAATTCACCGGCGTCGCTTTGCGGGCCGGTGGTGTTGATTTGGATTTCTAAGTCGGTTGCCAGAATATTGGTTTGCCCGTGTACGTTTTCTAACAGCACGTTCGACAAAATAGGCAGGGTATGGCGGCGCTCGACGATACCGGTTACGGCTTGGAGCGGTTTGAGCAGAGCGTCGCGTTCGGCTTGTAAAATCAACATGGTTTTATACCTTTTGAATAATCAATTTTGGATTAAAATCAATAGTTTTTCATAATCTTGCGCCAATTCGGGGTCTTCGTTGCGCAATTTGGCGATGGTTTTGACTGCATGCATCACTGTGGTGTGGTCGCGGCCGCCGAATGCGTCGCCGATGGCGGGCAGGCTGAGGTTGGTTAATTCTTTGGTCAGGCTCATGGCTACTTGGCGCGGGCGGGCGATGTTACGCGTGCGCTTGGCGCCGAGCAGGTCGCTGATTTTGATGCGGTAATGCTTGGCTACGGTATCCATAATCAGATCGGCCGTAATGATTTTGTAGGCGCTGGCAACGATGTCCTGCAGGGCTTCCGCAGCCAAATCAATGTCGATTTTTTTCTTTAAAAAGCGGCTGCGGGCTTCGACACGCTTGAAAGCGCCCTCCAGTTCGCGCACGTTGGATCGGATATGTTTGGCAATAAAAAAAGCGGCTTGTTCATCAAGCTCCGCGCCGGCTGTTTCTGCCTTCTTCTGCAAAATGGCCACGCGCATTTCCAACTCGGGCGGTTCAAGCTCCAAAGTTAATCCCCATGAGAAGCGGGATTTTAAACGGTCGTCCATATCCTCGATTTTGGTGGGCAGCACATCGCAGGTGAGGATAAGCTGTTTTTTTTCATTATGGAAGTGGTTGTAAAGGTAAAAGAATTCTTCCATCGTACGCTCTTTGCCTTTGATGAACTGGATGTCGTCAATAATCAAGAGGTCGTATTGTTTGTATTGCTGCTTGAAAGTTTCATAGCTGTTGCTGCGCACGGCATTCATAAAGCTTCGGATGTAGTCGTCCGAATGCATGTAGCGCACTTTGGCATTCGGTTTGTTTTTCAGCAATTCGTTGCCGATGGCCTGAACCAGATGGGTTTTGCCCAAACCTGTGCTGCCGTAGAGGAAAAAAGGGTTATAGCCTTGGCCGGGGTTTTCTACGATGGATTGCGCTGCGGCAGCGGCGATTCTGTTGCCTTTGCCTTCAACCAAAGTATCGAAAGTGTAATCATGCGATAAATTGGTTTGGGCGTAAAACTGCTCGGCTTTCTCTTTTTCGGCTTCGGTTTTGACTTTTGCTTTTTTAGGTTCTTCTGTTTTTGCTTTTTTTTCTTTTTTTGTGGCGGGCAGGTTTTTGATGCGCTCGGCCAAAATGTCGGCAGCGCTGGTTTTTACTGCGCTTTTGGCGGCTGTTTGAGATAGGGTGGACGGTTCCGGGGAGCTTTCTGCTTTTTCAGACAGGCGTGGTTGGGTGTCGGGATTAGCGGTTTGGCTTCGTGTAAAACTTTGGCCTTTTCCTGCTTTAAACACCAAAGCCGGGGCATCCGGTGCAATTTCAGCACGGGCGGTTTCAATAGATTGGGCAAACTGCTTTTTCAACAT